>CAJJAP010000001.1 GCA_905182185.1 uncultured Candidatus Poseidoniales archaeon
GATATTTGATGGACGATTAAGTGCAGCAACGCACAATATTACCTTGAGCATAGATGATGGAATACATTCTCCACAACTAATGACAATAGTTGTTGAAGTCACCCAATCAGCACCTGTACTAGGCTTGGTCACTCCAAGTGATGGAGATATGCTAAAGTCATCTCAAGTTGTCAATTGGGATGCTAAACAATCAGTAGATTATGATGGAGATGAGTTCGTCATGTCGGTTCGCAGTAATTTGCTTGATGACCCGATTCTAGAAGATGTAGATCCATTTGTAACTCATTCACGACCATGCTTCCATTTGGAACTCATACGATAGAGATTACATTAACCGATTCCACCAATAAAGTAAGAACTGATTTTATCACTTTGACGGTAAATCAATCAGACCCACAAGCCGTACTGATTAGCCCTGAAAATAGATTGTCAATCGCTGCAGGTGATTCAATTTTATTAGAGGAAGAATCAACCGATGCAGATGATGATATGGTCACTCGTGAATGGAGATATTGGGCTCCTGGTGCAACTTGGCCAGAGGTAATTTCCACCAATTCATTAGACACTTATTCCCTACCACCGGGAGAGTATCATCTATCACTCTATGTTGAAGATTCTAGAGGCGGATGGGATGAGATACACGTAAATGTCACCATACAGTCCAGTTTGCCAAAATTAGATGCTAATTCTTTGATAATAACGCCTGCATCATTAACGGCTGGAGTTAAAACCCAATTTAGTATTTCAATCGTAATGTTAGATGAAGACGGAACAACTGATAATGTCAGAGCAACATTGACTCATGGAATACAATTTTGGGATATCAATATGTCATATTCTGGAGCTGATAATATCTGGATTGGTACAGTTGAACTTACAGCAAATGAGGTCGGTAGGCCTAATTTGAAGATAATTGCCACCGATGGTGATAGCGTGAATGCGGCGGTTGATGTAGTCTCTAAAACTCTAGTAGTCAATGAAGGACAAGAAGATGATAGAGTGATGGCATTTGTAATAGCAGCAACCTCTTTGTTAGCTGTCTTTGGATTAATTGGCTTCATAGTGAGTTCACGTCGTAAGAAGATTGCAGAATTGGACATGATCGAATCATGGGATGCCTTTGGCAAAAATAAGAAAACCACTTCTACACAATCTGATGCTGGAAAAGCAGTAACTGAATTGGAAAGCGGATTAACTGATAGTGCGGATGAAGTTGAAGCAGAATCTGCAGCAATTCCAGACATTGAAGAAGCCATGCTTGAACAGGAACCAAAACCAAAGGTTGAACTTGATTGGGATAATGTTTGAACCTGAGCACTGGGCCGATAAAATCATCAAAATCAAAGGGAAGTACGAAGGCCGGTACGAGCATGAGGGCAACATTTAGCATTACTATGCTCATCTCGGAAACACACAGGTTGCCGGCCGCCTAAATACACGGTGACGATTTCGAGAAACAATTCGGTATGCGAAATCACGAAGTGGCAGAGGAATCAACCAAAGGAATGGAAACCACATTGAATAATACCATTTCAGGTAAAGAAGACAACGAATACCTGCACCTGAGCGCATGTATGCTTTACCATCCCGAATAAGGTAAACGCTATCAGCATTCTGAAATTTTTCAGAAAAAGTCGAAATTAATTCTTGACCTTCTTTGCTTTCTATTGCAATGAATCGAATCGAGTTTTGTTGTTTTAATCGAGGGCTGAGGAACACTGCTGTATGGGTACAGAGCCCACAATCACCATCCATCAAGACAATATCTTTCTCGGTCATTTCTTCACCTCGATTGGTTCCACATTCCATGTCCGCACTTTAACACCTGAACTCATGTGAATATGTTCAGGATGGAGTGGACGGTCAACCCCAAGGTTGTATGATTGCAACAAGGTATTGGTTTCCACATTCACCTTTGCAACACTATACTCCCAAGGCTGATGATGGGTATATGCTCGATGCAATACGCCTTTATGCCATGTATACAAACTGTAGCGCTCAAAGAGAAAATATTCGAGTGAATCTTGCACTGCTTGCTTGATTGGACCAGTACTTTCAGCAGTACCAATCAGGGATTCGCCACCAACTTTACGCCGAGATGACCATGAATATCGTCCATCCTTTTCGACGTGAACTTTTGCTTTTGCATAACGATATGGGAGGCCATATGAACGGGGGGCATGGAAGCATGTGACCCGACTTTGTGCATCGAGGGTGAGAAACAAAACCCCAGGCACCCCATCTTTCGTGACATATGCACGGATATTAAATTCACCAAACGTCGAGACAAGCGGAAGCCAAGGCAAACCTCTTGGACGAACTTTTTCCATTGTGAATGGAATGACACCGATGTAGGTATTTCCATTATGGAAGTCTATTTCTAATCCTTCAGGGATATAGCGTTGCAACAAGGCAGCATCGACTTTCCAATGCATGAAAGTTAAATGAATCCAATTCTGATGCAAAACCCACTTACGTTCGGGCATTGGAAACGGAATATGGCTACAATCCAAGTTGTGAGTCGCTGCCATGGTTCTTGCAACAACTGCAGTGACTTGAATACATCCTCTAAACCGTGATTGTTTCAACCGGTTCCGAGTTTGAAGCAATTGATTCCAAATCAGTCACCGACCAGGTCGAAAGTATTCCAGCCAAGAAACCAAGCGGCCCCATCATCATGCACAAGAAGAGAACTGGAGTTGAAACATACATGGGTCGGTCTGCAGCCAACATTCGAAGCCAAACATAGCGCCCAACAAATAAATCAAGAGCAAGCATATGGAGCCATGCCAAAGCGACTATGCGGTCATTTGCAAACAGATCAACCACTATTTCGGGGGTTGGCATTTGGCTTGCAAAGGTCAAAATAACCTCTGGAGCATTTGGAAGTGCCAGAATCGCATATGGAATAAGGAGAGGGAGTATAGAACAACGGATATCCCCCACAAATCGTTTGGTTAGTTCGTGCTTTGGCATGAACCACAACATAATCCAAAACGGTAGAATCAGCACCGAAGAAACCCAAAACATGGTCACAGCGAGAGTATCCATTATTCAGCCTCCTTGTGAGTTAATGCGAACTTTTCCGCATCATGTTTGAGGAACGGGGTATAGAAGGCCGGAAGTAGAATCAAACTGGACAGTAAGGCCAGAATAATAGCAACGACGAAGGCTTGCCCGAACAGTCGTAGTGGAAGCAATGCAGACAAATTGAGAACTGAAAATCCACCTGCTGTAGTAAGAGCAGCAGCGAACATCGCTCGACCCGTTGTAGCAGATGCATTGGTAACCCACATCTCTTGGGATGCCAGAGGATTACGTTCGACCTCTTCTTCTAAACGAACTGAAAAGTGAACCGCATAATCAACACCGAGTCCAAGTGACAATGCACCTATAGTGACTGTCTGGGCATTGATTTGATACCCTGTGAAGCCCATTATTCCGTACACCCAACCGACCACCATCATCAATGGAATCCAGGAGACAAAACCACGTGCGAGACCCTGCTTGAAGTTCTTCTGACGAGTCGTATGAATTCCCACGAGCATACCTAAAATCACCAAGGCAACAACTGAAGTGGAAATGACGGCAGACTCTGCTACATCTGCACTTGTTTGAGCGACAATGAGGCTACGGCCACCTATGCGAAGTGTAGCATCGCTGTCCAAAGAATCCTCAGTATCCTGTAATGCAAGTGTCAAACGGTCATAAAGGTCGATGGTGGCTTGCCAATCGAGCGTCTCTGCTTGGAACGAGAGAACGGTTTGTTGACCGTCAGAAGACAGGACAGCCGAGGTTAACTGGCGACCTGTAGAGTTTTCAAGAAGATAGTCCGAAAGTGATTGGTAAGAGGCAGGGGTTGATTCATCCAAATCGGTCATGAGGGTATTGAGCACGGGGTCGCGCCCTTGGGCTTCACCAAGTAAATTCCACAAACCATTCGGTACACCATTGACATCTTCACTTTGCAAGAGCATCGCTTCAGCAGCATTCCAAGTCATTCTACCTTCATGAGAGATGACATCTGCATCAACGACCAGATACAACGGTGAACGACTGCTTTGGAAGTCATCTGAAAGCATCAAGAAATCTCCGACAACGGGGATATCCTGATCTAATTGATCACGTTGATCAAAACCAACTTCTAATTGTTGGAATCCGAAGTACATCGGGGTTAACAACAATACTGCGATAACGCCTACCTTGATTGGCTGAGTCGACAATCGACCGATAGCAGATGATACTCGGCCAATAGAAAGATTACTTGCTTTAGAGAGTGCGAGACGTTTCGGTGGGAACATTAACATCAATGCCGGTAAAGCCGTGATACTCAGTAAGTAAACTACAAACAATCCAATAGCGATGACCGTTCCAAAGACTTGCAAAAAGGAAAGGGCTGAGAATCGGAATGAGAGAAAACCAACCATGTCCGTGAAAATCGCAATGACCAAAGCAATCGATGTCAATACTGTCCCCCTCGTTACTGCGATTTTTCTCGCCTCATAAGAGAAGTCCTTCAAGGTCTTTCTTTCTATAGAATCTTGACTGTCAATATTTTGCATCTCTTCTCGGATTCTGAGCACCACGTGAAGGCCATAATCGACCCCGATAGCAAGCAATAATACAGGAATTGAATTCATGGCCGCATTGAACACCATATTGACTCCCATGAATTGTAACCATCCTGCTACACCATAGGTGGCGGCGATGGAAATGATCGTTAGGAAAGTGACGTAGGCAGTATCACGGACACTGCGGAAATTCAACCAAAGAATTCCTGCGAGAAGCAACATTGCAGCACTGGTAAGCATGCCAATTTCTTTTCCAAGGTTACCATTTGCACCGATGGCAAGTTGTGAGAAAGAAAAGGTTCGAACTTGTTCATTGCCTGTTGTGTTGGTCATGTTTCCTAGCATTGAGGAGGACCAAGCATCAATATCGGTTTGGACGTCATCCAGAACCTCATGGCCATAATCAGAAGGCTCACTGCTAATGACCAAAGTCGTTAGAATTGGGCCCGAGAGATTCCATGGATCATTACGGCTTTCGACCGGCATACAACTCAATATTGATGCACGATAGTCAATATTTTGAAGAACGGTAAGAGGTATTAATTGTCCATTCAAAGAACCTGTGACGGCCATTATTTGACCGACTTCACCAGCATCTCTTCCGACAGTTAGCACTTCAATTTGCCCGAGTAAAGAACCCAATCGGGAAGAGAGGTTCTGACCCGAGTCCATTCGAGCGAGCCATTCACTTGGGTCATCAGGTGACCATGCACGAAGGTCTGCAGGAGTGACAGCTGAAACCTCTGGAATTGAAGATGAGGCTGTGGAAACATTGCTCAAGGCAGCCTGCAGTTGAGATGAATTGGCAGTCTCAACACCGGTTAATGCTGACTGAACCTCGTCGATCCATCCAGCGTGTGCTTCATCTTGCCAAAGTTGCCACTGAATGGCAGAACTTGCCATACCACTGTTGGCTTGTGTTCCGAACAATGGGTAATGATGGGGTTTGAAGTCTTCATTTTCCAGCATCATGGCTTCAATTTCAGCAAGTTCGGTCCACGTTGTATTTTGAAGTAAATCTCCTTGCTCAACATCTTTGATGGTACGAACAAAATCCACTGATGCTTGATATTCAGATTCCAATTGGTTCAAGAGTTGTACATTCTCATCGTCTGGAAAAAAACCATCCTCACTATTGTCAAATTGAAGATGCATTGCTCCACTCGAAAAACAGACGACAATCATCATGATGACTGCAAATGCTCTTTTTGGATATTCAACACTGGTTTGACTCATCCATGTAAAAGGATTTTTCATGAACCGTGCTGAGAGATTCACTATATATATTCGTGTTTGAAGAATATTCAACCAAGTTCCTTTGCAGATGATTGACCCCACTGCGCATCAACTCATAGGCCAGAGTGAGAAGCAAACGAGTTCCTGTAACCAAATAGCTCCAAACAGGGGACAGTATCATGTGCTTGAGCCACTTTTACTATTTGATGAGTACAAATGTACAGAATACGAACTCACAATAGTGAGCGATAAATCATCTCATAATCGGCCGCATTATGTTCATATGTGTATTTGGATAAAACACGCTCTCGTCCAAGTTCTGCCTGCTTAACTCGGCCTTCAGGATCATCTAAGGAAGCATTAACAGCCCGTGCTAAATCACTTGGATTGCCGCATTCAAATAATCTCCCTACAGTTTCATCGATCATCTCAGTTAGCGGTGCTTGGTTAACGGTCACAACAGGTGTTCCACTGGCCAATGATTCAAGAGGAATCAATCCCTGACCTTCATAATAACTTGGATAAACAACTAAATCAGCACTTCTGAAATGTTGTGCAAGGTTCTCAAATGACATTCCCCCTTTGATGAAAACAGCATGACCAACACCTAGTTTTTTGGCTTGCTTAAGCAGTGTTTTTCTCATATGTCCTCTTCCGATAATACACAGTCTCGCACCTGGGTGTTTTGCAAGTATTTCTGGCATTGAGCGCAATAATGTAAGATGCCCTTTTCGGGCAACTAGGCGGCCTACTGCCAATAATAGTGGAGTGGTATTACTCGGTCTTCCGGACAGAGAGTCTTCGTCCGCTGCATCGTATTCATGGCGTAATTTTTCATGGGCTAATTGCTCATCTTCATCATCATGGTTTAGTGGCCTAAACACAAGGTGATCAACACCATAAAGAATTGTTTCACAACGCCAATTCTGTTGAGGATTATACCAGCGCTGAAATTCTTGTTTAGTCGAATTACTTATTGCAACAGATACTGAAGATTCAAGGATTCCTGCTTTTTCATATCTCGCATACCAAGAGCCAGTGGTCAGAATTGCCAAGTCGTTTGGATTCTTCCAAGTAGCCGCCTCGCGATGCTTTGCTGCAAGTTTCATTCCTTCCTTTTCACCGATCCAGGAACCATTTAATGCAGAAACTACTGGTGCAATATTGTCTTCAACAAATCGGTATTCTTTTCTTGTCCAAGAGACAAGTGGAAGCAATGTGTGTACAATATCGACCTTCTCTATTTTGTTTAAACGAGTTAATGCTTTTAGTGCGTGCTTTCCATAAGAACGAGTAAATGCCATTGGTAACTTTAACCAAGGCACTTCAATTATTGCTACTCCTTGCTGAGCGGGTGCAATACCACTATGTTTTCTTGTAATGATTGTAATTTGATGCCCTAATGATGCTAAATGTCCAGCGAGATGGAATACTACAGAGCCAATACCTCCCCATCTGGGAGGGTATTCACCTGATATCATCGCTATGTGCATCAACCCTTCCACAATTGTTTAGCGTTTCAATATCACCTATCCAAAATTGCATATGTAGCATATTATCCCTCCAATGCCTTCAAGGGGTTTACTATTGTGGGCAGTATATGAGCGAAGTTCTTCCAGTGACCGTAACTGTTATTCTTCCTACCCGCAATGAAGAAGAGGCACTGGGTCCAACTGTTGACGCAATCCCAAGGGGTTGGTGCAAAGATTTGGAAATAATGATAGTCGATGGTAATTCAACTGATAGAACCAGAGAAATTGGTTTAGAAAAAGGAATTAGAGTTCATTTGGAAGACAGAAAAGGATATGGCCGAGCCTACAGAACTGGTTTTGATATAGCTTCTAACGAAATCATTGTCACAATGGATGCAGATTGTACCTATCCAGCAGAAGTTATACCACAATTGGTAAAGAGATTACTTGATGATGAGTTAGATTTCATTACATGTGATCGATTGAGCCTAGCAGAAGATGGTTCAATGTCAGGACTACATGGCTTTGGAAATTGGGGATTATCTTTCACAGCCCGCATGTTATTCGGATATGGTCTAAAGGATTCACAAACCGGAATGTGGGTATTCCGAAAGTCCATTTTCAATGACGACAGAATGAGGCCAACCAATGATGGTATGCCATTATCGGAGGAAATCAAAATCCTTGCTCGCAAATATCTCGGTAAACAAAAGGCCATTGAGATCTCAGTGCCTTATCGGCCTAGAGTTGGGGATGCGGAAATCCACACATGGGGTGATGGGTGGAAAAATTTCAAATTTTTATTCGCTCGCCGTTTAGGAATAAACAGGACACTAACACCATGGGGTGGTAGAGATTCAAATCCAGATTCTTCAAAGGGCGATTTACCAGAACAAAAATCCTAAGCATAGAATCAAAGGTAAGCGGCGCGAGCGCCATTCATGTCAGAACAGGGCATAGATGCTGTACTGGTTGGGTCTCTCAATCCAGAAACGGAAAGTTCAAGCAATGAGTTGAATATTGCATTGGGTTCTACAATTGCAATTTCATTCATATTTTTATTACTCGCGGCAGTATTAGGCCCTGCTTTAACGACAGGAGACAATTCAGCTAATGCTGATAGTTCACAATTACAGGGAGAACAAGTCTACTTCACTTGGAATGAGCCAGAATACATGCCTCGTCATGAAGAATGTATAGACCCTGATAACGGTCAAGATGCTGGTTACGAAGGCTATGGGATCGGATATGAACCAAGTCTTTCAATCGATAGTCAAGGAAATTTATTCGTGACTGCGCACAAAGATTTACGCTGGGGTGGCGAAGGAACGCCATTTGGTCCTGTACTCGGTAGCCCTGTCGATTCATGGTATGCGTGTCAAGATGGTCAAATGACTTCTTGGGATTACTGGGCTTCATGGTTTTGGATATCAAATGATAATGGTGAAACATGGGATCATGGTGACAGTTTTGATCCAACTCCTGGTAACTTAGCAAATTCAGTAGCTGGCACATTTACTGGCGCAGGCTCAGAATGTCTTGGCGATGAAGGCGATATTGCTGTTGATGCAAACGATGTTGTGTACTATCTTGACACCACTCTTAGAAGACAATTGGTGGCATATGTTCGAAGATGGCGGCAACACCTACATCTCTCCAAGCGTTTGTGAACGAATGAATACAATGGCCGCAGATGACCGACCTTGGGTTGCTGCACAAGGAGACGGTATTATCCATTATCTTGGAAATTCAGGAGCTTCTCCTCCCGAATGTACTGGAGATTCCGGGAGATATTGGTATTACCATTCAGAGACAGGACGTGCTCCATTTTCACAATGCTATTCTATGCCAGGTGGCTGGTCAACACTTTCGAGCCAAAACAACGGCCCCTATGTCTTTGTAGCCCAAGAAAATGCAGATTCAGATACAGGAACAGTACATATTAGAGTGAGCGATGACTATGGTAGAGGAACAGGACCAGGTCCAAGTGATGGTTCATGGGCAGCACCACTTAGATGTCGGTCCGAGAGAAGGGAATTGTCCGGAAGGTTATCCTGTAGTCAATAACAATGAAGGCGGCATGGTTGTTGTTACTTGGGCTGATTGTCCAAATGGAAACACAGGTCCTTGGGAAATGCGTGTAGCAGTTTCATACGATAACGGAACTAATTGGTCATCATGGAACGCCACAGCATTTGACCGAGGAATAAACATGTATCCTTTCGTTTCAATCACCGAAGATCAAGTGGTAAGTCTTGCTTTCTATGGTCTTGATTTTGACCAAAATAATAGTGAAGATGGCTATGTTGCTGGAAAAGATTGGTTCCTCTATGCAGGTGCTTTGAAAGAACCGCAAGAAGGCGATGTATGGGATTTCAGAATCGTCGATCCTACTCCACTTCACACCGTAACTGCCTATGAGGAAAGTAGCGGTGATACACACGCTTTACACGACTTCTTTGAGACAGTAATGTCACCAGATGGTTCTTGGGTGGGTATTGCATACCAAGAAAATGTAGGACTTCATCCATTTGAAGAAAACGAAGAACAGCGCTACATCAAATTCGTTCGAGGAGATATGTCTGCTAGCCATAGCGTCATATCCAATTCCGAATCTGATAATCTTGAAATGCCATTTTTGAATCCCTGTGAGATTATTGCTAGTGTTAGGCCTGATTTGTGCTGAGGTGTTAATTTGAGCAGAATTGAAAAACTCTGGCTTAACCAGCAATTTCCAGAATTTCAAATGTCTAATGAAGATGGGCAACAGGTATCCAGCACTTCTCTTATTGGAAACTGGAGCGTAATCTTTTTCTATCCGAAAGATGAAACACCAGGTTGTACCATTCAAGCGATGACCTTTGCGAAATATCATGATGCATTTGTTGCATTCAATTGCCAAGTAATTGGAATCTCATCCGGAACTCAAGAGTCTCATAAACAGTTCCAATGTAACTCTAATTTACCTTACTCCTTACTTATTGACAAGAAGTCAACATTGCGGCACAATATGGAATTAGGAAAAACACTTGGAAGAATTCCAAAAAGAGTAACATTCATCACCGACGAAATGGGCGTCATCCGTTATATTTTTGATTCACAATTTGCGGTAAAAACACATGCTGCTAAGGCCCTATCATTTCTAAAAACAAATTCAAACAATTATCAATTTTGAGATAATTGTGTTTTATTTATTATTTCTGTAAGTGTAGGGGGTGGAATTGATAGGTGTCCCCTCCTATGGAGGGGCATGCTGGCAAGACGAGTAATGGCTCTCGGCTTGGCCGCGATATTACTCAGTCTTTTTCCAACGGTCACTGCAGATGACACATTACAGGCTGCTTCTCCCCTTTCAGATGGGGTTTCAACAAATGGATATGTTTGCTTTGATGATGGCTGTTCACCCAATGATGAAATCGATTGGTGGAAGATTAATGCTTTCAAAGGAGATATAGTCCAAATTGGATTTACTGGTTCAATGAATAATGGTAACTGGTTATGCATAAATGATGGTTGGGAAGCCGATTTCTCCTTACATGATTCATCGGGATCACAAATCGCTAGCCAAGCGATGAGCGATACTGGTTCATCGGCTTCTCTTACCACAACTATGCCAACTGCAGGAATGGTTTATGTCAAAATTAAAGGCACAGATAGTTGGTGCAATGATGGAGTAGATTATACCTTAAATCCATCTGTTGAGAAAGCAAATAGAGATACTGATGAGGATGGATTTATCGATAATGAAGATGATTGCGATGATTTGGTCGGCACTTCAACCAATGACCGTAACGGGTGCACTGACACAGATGGAGATGGGTGGTCAGATTCAGATTCCGGATGGGGTGTACAAAATGGTGCAGATGCTTTTGCTATTGACCCAACACAATGGTTAGATACAGATAATGATGGCTATGGGGATAATTTTGAAGGAAATGAAGGAGATCATTGTCCTTACAGCCGAGGTTATTCAAATCTAGACCGATTCGGCTGTCTAGATTCAGATGGCGACGGATTTTCTAATGAAGACCCCGGAGCATTGAATGGACTCAGTGCTTGGCATGCCCATCCTCTAGGTTCGGCAGATGCTTTTACTTACGATAATTCACAGTGGAATGATACCGATGAGGATGGCTTTGGAGATAATTGGCATGATGAATCATGGAATCAATCTCGAGCACAATGGGGTATTGGTCAATGGTTGTTCAACACAACCACTCCAGACGCTTGTCCTTTCATTACAGGAGAATCAAACCAAGACCGCTATGGATGTCCGGATGACGATGCTGATGGCTGGTCTAATGGTGATGAAAATTGGACAATAATGAATGGCTCAGATGCATTTGTTGATGAGCCCACTCAATGGAGTGATAGAGATTTTGACGGATGGGGAGATAATCATTCCGAAGGTGCAAAACAAGTTGATGATTTTTCAGATAACCCAACCCAATGGCGTGACACCGATGAAGATGGGTGGGGAGATAACAGGACATACGGAGCCACTCAAATAGACGATTTTCCATTCGTAAACTCACAATATAGGGATACAGATGGTGATGGCTACGGTGATAATTTCACTGGCTTTGAGGGGGATGTCTGCGTTTATTCCACCGCTGAAGAAGTAGAATCAGGTTGGATTTCACACTTTGACCGACGTGGTTGTAAGGATTCTGACATGGACGGCTATTCCGACCCTTCCAACGATTGGATATCCCATCCAGCAGGATTTGCCGATGCTTTTCCAGATGACCGTTCTCAATGGTTTGATAGTGATGATGACGAGTTTGGTGATAACTTAGAGTACTTTGATGGCCAGTCGTGGAGAGAAGCGTTTAGAGGAGATTCTTGCCCCACAACGGAAGGTTCCTCAACAATGGATAGATGGGGCTGTCCCGATTATGATGGAGATGGCTGGTCCGATCCGACTGTTCATTGGTTAGCAAGTCCAGGGGGAAGTGCAGATTCTTGGCCACATGATGATACGCAGTGGCATGATATCGATGGCGATAATAGAGGTGATAATCCACTTGGAACAACCGCAGATGCCTGTGTTGATTCTGCAGGAACTTCGCTAGGCCCAGCCACAGGTGGAGATAGATGGGGTTGCCCTGACACAGACGGCGATGGTTGGTCCGATTTAGGCGATGCTTTCATTCACGAACCAACTCAATGGAGAGATTCTGATGGTGATGGATATGGTGATGAACAATTTGGAAATCGTGGTGATGCTTGCCCAGATACTAGAGGAACCTCTCTACTCGACCGGCTAGGTTGCCGAGATACCGATGGTGATGGATGGAGCGATCCTACCGATAATTGGAAAGCGCATCCATTTGGTCAAGCAGATGCATTCCCTACCGAAGCACTACAATGGAAAGATAGCGATGGTGATGGCTTTGGTGATGTTCCATTAGGCGCACTACGTGATGATTGCCCAGATGTACATGGTTTGTCAAAGAAAGATGTACAAGGCTGTCCAGATAACAATCGGGATGGTTGGTCGAATGAATATGGAGAATATGCAGCGGCTATAGCAATAATGGGCGAAGACCCTGCAGCATCTTGGATGACCTATTTGGTCATCGGATTAGGATTTATTCTCGGTGCAGCAGCAGCTCTTACCGTGCGTATTAGTAGGGATAAACTGGGAGAGGAAGAAGCCTTATTCAATGCTAAAGTATCTGACGAAGAGGTTTTATTAATCTCACAAGGTGAACAAATAACCGGTGAAGGTTTAGATTCATTAGATGGAATGATTCCATTATCGGAATTGCCACCATTGCCACCACTCAACGCCGATGGAACATTATCAGATTTACCTATGCCAAGTTTAGGAGGTGAAAACGATGCGTGATTCAAAGTTTTCATTGATGATAATTACCATATTATTCATAACTCTGCTTATCACCGCAAAATAGTGGTATCGTAAGCGCTGAAGAATCTACAACCACTTCACAAGAACAAATGTTATTGGATGAAGGTATCACATTGGTGGCATTAAGAAATGACACATTAGATCTTAATCAAGATGGTGAAACAGATGCTATTCGTGTTGTAGTAATGGTCAATACAAGCAGAGAATGGATAGACATGGAATTAAGAGTATTAGGCGATTACAAAGGAAAACAAGTGATTGAAAGTGTCACCTTATCCTTCACAGGACAAACCAATGCTAGCATCATGTATGACGCGTGGTCTAGTGGCGAACATAGCCTTTCGTTACAATTTGTTAATGCAGATGGCAACGTTATCACAACTTACCAACTAGCAACATATTCATTAATTCCAGCATTAAAGACTCCTAGAATTAACCTACAACTGAGCGCACCGGCATGGATAGAAACAGGTGATGAATGCCTCATAGAGAGGAATTTTTCGGATGAAACAGGTCCTCGTTATGATGCGATAGGGACGAGAACTTTTTCAGGTGCGCCATTTTCAGTATTAGACGACCAACAAACTCTAGATTGTTCACATTGGCCTGCTGGAGATTATCAATTAAGGGAGTCATATAGGAATGGGTTGGGACAAACTGCAGAATCATGGCTCAACTTGACGATTCACAATAAAGAAGCGCCTAGTTTTTCTTTAGAAGTAAATGGAAACTATAATTCAACAGATATTCCTTGTAAAGTCATTATGGTAGCCAATATGGTTGTTGTGGATTTCGATGAGTTCGAAAAGGTTTGGAGAATCCAAGGTTCAATAATTCCACAAGCAAATGGGAGTGAATTTGATTGTTCAGTACTGCCCGCTGGAGTTCATTTGGTTTCCCTCGAAGTAATAAATAATGAAAAGATTTCAACTATTGAAGGAATCAATTTAGTGCGATTACCTGGTGCTGATTTATCTGCGGAACAAGAAAAATCTCTACCATCTCGTTCTAAGGGTGAGAAACGCCTACAGAATCAGTAGGTTGGTTTTCAATAGGGGCCCTGGGACTGATCGTCAGTGTATTGGTATACATAATTCTGGTACGCGTCCAAGACGGACCAGAGATGCGAGAACTTCCTAATCTTGGCCCTGAACCGCAAATATTAGCAGATGGTTCTCCAGATTCAGAAGGGTTGCCAACAACGACAGACGATGATGGCGTTTTGTGGAGGCAAAACGCAGATGGAGCGATGGATTGGTGGGACCAAGAAATGCGAGTTTGGCATAGGTGGTGAACATTTGATAGAGCAATTATTTGATGACCCGATTCTATTAGGCCTATGCGCCATTGCATTGGTAGTAGCGATTACAATACTGTTGATGATTTTCATTTGGACGACAAAGATATGGCCTCTAAAACCTAAACTAGAGGCCAATTGGCGCTCAGATTGTGAGTTTCATGGCCAAGCAATAATCGATGGCACAAAAATTACATTTAAAAATGTCAGAGATTTCTTCTGGCGCACCACAAAAGATTTTGATGGCAATTGGATAGATGAAATAACAGTAGATTCCGAGGAAATCAAGGATATATGGTTCGTAGTAGACCAGTTCCATTCAATCAAAGGTTTGGCTCATACTTTGGTAACCATTGAATTTAATGACGGTGTTTGTCTCTCATTTTCATTTGAAGCAAGGAGGGTTGTTGGCCAAAGGTATCATCCATGGGATGGATTATGGCGTGCCTATGAATTGTATTTACTAGTTGGGCTAGAGAGCGATATAATGGGGCTTCGCACTAATGTTAGTAAGAATAAAGATTACATGTTTAGAGCGATTACTCCACCAGGAAAAGATAAACAAATGCTCTTCGGTCTTGCAAAGAAGCTAAACAAGTTAGTTGAAGAGCCAGAATTTTATCATTCATTACTCACAACTTGTAATACTTCAATAGTCAGTCTAGTCAACAAAGTGACGCCCGGTAGAATACCATTTACTTGGAGAAATTTACTTCCAGGATATACTCCAAGGGCCGCCTTCAAACTCGGATTGATTGAGGATTGGGGCGGTTTTGATCAAACGATAGAGGTATCCAGAATAGACTTAATTGCTCAAAAATGGGATGGAGAAGGAACATATTCTGAAATGCTTAGAGAACATTTGCCATAATTATTTCAACGTTCTAGCAATAATAGCAGGTGGCCTCCAAGGTGAGAGATTTGTATTTGTTGTCCGTTAGATTCGTTGTGTAATCCATTGGTTCCAGGTAATAATCGTTGATTGTTTAATGGCCACTTTACTCCACTGAGTTTAACTCCATTGACAGTGCCAATTGCGAATAATGAAATGTTCTTTCCTTTTTCTATAGAATTAAAGGCTAAGCCTTCACTGGGGACTAATCTAGCAGTCCAGTTATCGAGGTGGAGAATTGCATTTGATCCCTGCTCACAAAGAGAGAAATAAGCACCGATTTGATGGTCTAACCGTCCTCCTTCTACTCCTATGACATCAATGTTTGTGGCATCTAGGTGTTTGCAATATTGTAGGGCTTTTGCCAAATCATTCGAGTCTTGATTTGGCATTGGAATCACAGTAATGCCTAATTGTTCAATTTGCGAGCCAAACATTTGTTGCGGAATAGAATCTAAGTCACCAACAATGAAGTTGGGTATTATGTCATTTTGTAATAATTGCACTACTGCTCCATCACAAGCGATTATGATGTCAGAACAATCAACTAACGGCTTCCAAATCGCTTGATTAGGCCATGTACCATTGGCCGCGATGAGGACATTCTTAGCCTGCATAAAATAGCCCAATCTCTCTTTATTTTCAAATACACCGCATCAATAATTAAGCATAAAATAGTACGATTTTGCGATTAGTTGACATGACCCCCTATGGGGGTCAAACTAATCATTTAGCGAGAAGCGTTTAGAAGTAACGCTGTCGTCATGATACTATGTCGGATGCGGGTGGCAAGACTTTGCCAATAAAATCGATGCTTCTTGCGTTCTTTTTTGTTGCCCAAATACTGACTCCAATTCTCTCAAGTATGGCTGTAGACCAAGAAACCTTGCAGCCTGAAGAGATCGTAATGGGTACTTCTCTGGTTCCATTTTCTAATGGTTATAGTCATGACTTTGCTGACACTGTAATTGATTTTGATGGACTTCAGGGTGCTGAAGTTAGAAGTGAATCCGCATTGGATGTTTGGAGAAGTGAAGTACTGTATTCTCAACCGCTATGGGCCAATATGGTCAATGAAACACCAGGAACACCAGATATAGTTGTCACTGGGCGAGAGAAATTGAACTTCTGTTGGTCAACTCTTGAAGGTAATATTCGTGTTGCTGGGCGCTATTTAAATGGTAATTGGGATGGATCCTTAGTCGATACAGTGGCACCTGTAACAAATCAATCCACATTAGTTGATTGTGCGATTTCGGTGACAAATAATGGCCGATATCAGTTATTATATGTAGACGGTAATGATCTCAAAATGGCAAGAATCGCCTACGAATCTCCAGTTTATACCGCACAAGACGTGGCATACGAGAACAATAATTGAAGATTCTAATGTAACTCATTTAGAACTCTCAAATACCCTGAACGACTTAGAATGGGGCTTATTTAGAAATACGGATGGGCAATTATGGCAGATAAGTTACACTGGCACAAGATGGCATACAACTCTGATGGACAATGGCCCTGTAGGTGAAGATTTTGAATTATCCATTGATTCAGATGATATTATACATATTTTGTACACATTGCCGTCCGATGGCGAAGTGCGCCTTATTAGAATTGAAAACGGTGTCCAGGACAATCGTGTCTTAGCTCGTGATAGTAATCTTGGCCAAATGATTGGAATGGGATTAGATTCAAACTTATACGAACAAATAGCGACTTCGATTGTCGATGGCGACAATACTACAGTCCAACTTCTTCGTTCCCTTTCGGGACAGGATGATGGCCGGATAGACACACAAGCAAGTTGGGTTCTATCTGGAGCCAATGATGCTACTGAAGGAGAGTTATTGATAGGTGATTTCAATGATGATGGATTTGATGATTTTGCTTACAATAACCCTTCCGCTAATACCGATGGACTGATTGAAAACGGTCAAGCGACCATATATTTCGGCGCTCCTACAGGTCCAAATACCACTCAAGCAGACATCATTATCAATGGAACATCTTCAGGTGATCGGCTGTCATCAGGCATTGCAGTTGGTGATTATAACGGCGATGGTTATGATGATTTAGCATTGGGTTCTCCTGGATTCGATGCACCAGATAATAGTAGCGATGGGCATGGCAGAATAGAGATTTATCTTGGAGATTCCAATGGCCTCAGCAATACCACTTGGTGGAACCAAAGCGGTGCTGCTGGTGATGCATTGGGTTGGAAATTAGAATCCATTAACGATTGTGACTTTGATGGCGACTTTGAATTGGCAGCAGTTTCAAAGAATTGGTCGGAAGTAGTTACAGAAGTTAAAAATAATACGGGTAAAGTTAGTATTTTCTTAGGGAGTTCATCATCATTAATCTTTAATAGAAACATTAGCCAAAGCATGGAAGGTAATTTATTCGGAAGAGCATTAGCAAGCGGGGGAGACCTCAATGGTGATGGTTTTGCTGATTTGGCAATCTCTAATACCGATTCAGAATTAAACCCTACAGGTTATTCTTCAATCGAAGTTTTCTATGGTTCCTTATCAGGATATAATGGCACACCCGATGCAACGATACAATCTATTGTCCAAGGTCGTTTGATGGGTTGGCAAATTGAAATTATTTCGGATATAAATGGTGACGGTTTTGACGAATTAGCATTCTCTGAAATATTCAATGGCACATCATCTTACCAAGCGGGCAAGGTGAGGATGTACCATGGTTCCGCTAATGGAATTGGCGGAGAACCAGATTACACTATAGTCGGCGATTCTCCAAATGATAGAATGGGCTACGCATTACGTAGCGCTGGCGATGTAAACGAGGATGGATACGGAGATATGTTCATTGTTCAAGATGGGGCATTAAAGAACGGTGTAGTCAAATTATTCTTAGGTTCAGCATCAGGCTTGAGAAGTGATGTACAAACCATTGTCCAAGGCGATAGCCAAGAAAAGTTCGGTACCTCGATTGCTACTAATGCCGATTTGGATGGCGATGGGTTAAATGAATTAATAATCAGTAAAAGAAATGAAAATCTCGGAACCTCCTATGGATTAGAGTATCATATTTTATCTGAAAGAGATTGGGAAGCAACTGATTTCACTTACCAAGGAGATTTACAATCTCTCAATTTGGCGACATCAGCATCGGGTGAATCGAGTATGATGTTGACACTTGTAGTGGATAATACTACACAATTACACAAATTAGAACATGCTAACGATGGCAGTCCTCTCGGCATTTGGCTAGATCAAGAAATTACTTTATCTAATCAAAATAATACTACAGTTGAATATGCAGTTTCAAATGCAGGTAGGCCAATTATTCTAACAAGTGATGCAGTAAATGGTATTGTATATCATACTGCATCAGCATTTACTGCAGTTGAAAATCAACTGGCAACCCTTGGCACAATGGGTCAATATCTTGGCAGCACAATAGATGATTCAGGTCGCCAGCACCTCGCATATACTTCCGGCTCAGGAAATCAAATATTTGCTAGTATTGAAGGCGAATCTTCATGGACTCATGAATTGGTTAGAGCTTCAATTGTCTTAGATGCTGAGATCTCAGTTATTGTAGATTCCAATAATAATACCAATTTAATTTATAGAGATTCATCCGATGATAGTCTCGAGTTGGCTACAAAGTTTAGTTCATGGTCATTGACAGATATGGGTGATGTTGGTAGTGCGGTAAGCCTGGATCATCCAGCAGTATTACTACCAAATGGTTCATTCGCAATCGCTCTGATAGAATCTGATGGCACCACTTCCAATTTGAGTCAATGGATTTGGAATGGAACCGCAATTTCCTCTACAGTTCTTCAGTCAGAAACTGATTTAGCCACTGATATTGAAATCGAATTATCTGTTGATGGTTATTTGTACATTACTGCATTGACAAATTCTGGAACGCTATCAGTATTCAAGAGTATGTGGAATGATAGCAACTGGACAAATCCTACCGTACCCCAACCGCAAGGCGGAATTAATGATTATCAAGTAGATTTAGAGGTTATAACCACTGCAACTTTGGCTATTAGAGGAAATGGAAATAGTGACGTCATCTACGTTGAAGATGATGATGGCAATTGGACAACTATTGCTACACAGCCATCTTCAACCGCAAGCGGAGTATGGGATCTAGTAGAATTAGATGACCATTATATTCTATTGACCAGTGAACCAACCAGTAACTTACTAACATGGAATTCTTTATCCAAAAATCAAATCAACGGTGCACCAGCACCTTGGATGAGCATGACTTTCGGAGATATTAGAGCAGGTAATCACATCGATGCAGATATAGATTCAAATGGAACAGTAATGCTATCAATTTGGGATTCGGTCAACAATGACGTAGACCTATTGAGATTATATTACGACCAAGATAGAGATTTGATTTTTGATTTATTGGATTCTTTCCCAACACTTGGAAATCAATGGAATGATAGCGACGGTGATAATTATGGAGACAATAATCTTGGACCATCATTTGATAGTTGCCCTACAACAGCAGGCCCTTCATCATTCTTTGAAATGGGCTGTATAGATTATGATAGCGATGGTTATTCGGATTCAATAGATGACTGTTCAGACGTTGGAGGAACTTCATGGATAGACCGGCAGGGATGTATTGATGTAGACCAAGATGGTTGGTCTGATAATGACGGCAGCTATTATTCCGGAGACGAATTTTCAACTAATTGGAAACAATCTAAGGATACCGACGGTGACGGTTATGGGGATAATTCAGGCCCTGATTGTTGTTCAACATGGCTAGAGCCTAGTGCTTCAGCAGGAGATTTGTTCCCTTTCAATCCAAGTCAATACCAAGATTATGATGGCGATGGATGGGGGGATAACGATTCAGACCCTATTGCTGGCGATAAATGTCCTTACGAATGGGGGTCTTCTTGGCGTGACAGATTTGGCTGCCTTGATTCCGATGGTGATGGTGCAAGTAATCCTTCAGCAATAGGTGAATTTCTAGAATACAATGCATCACATGGCGCTGATGCTTGGGAAAACGACTCGACTCAATGGGTTGATTCAGATGGGGATGGATATGGCGATAATAGCACAGAAGGTGCGGTAAATCCCGATTATTTCCCTAATAATATAGCCGCAGCCAATGATTTAGATTTTGATGGTTACCCCGATGCATGGACTTCTTATTATAACGGAACCAATAATAACGGTTTATCACTTGATGGATGCCCCGATACGTGGGGTAATTCAACAAAGCCATATCCTGGATGTTCAGATCTAGATGGTGATGGGTGGATGGATTCACAAGATGATTTCCCACTGGAAAAGACCCAGTGGTTAGATAGTGATGGCGATGGTTTTGGAGATGAAGCAGATGGCTTTGAAGCGGATGTCTGTCCTATAGTTTCAGGTGTCATCAACGGCACAGAAGGAATGGGTTGTCCACTAATCAATTCCGAAGACGATGACCTTGATTCGGTATACGATGAATTTGACCAATGCCCTAATACCGGATTTGATTTAGAGGTCGATGCTAATGGTTGTGCTCAAAATCAATTAGATTCAGATCAAGATGGGGTAACCAATGATGTTGATCAATGCCCAGATACTGAATTTGGCGATACTGTTGATGCAGATGGTTGCAGTCAAACTCAACAAACGACAGACACTGATGGTGATGGCGTATATGATCCGGTAGACCTATGTCCATTAACTGCAAATGAAGAAACTGCCGATGAAAATGGTTGTGGAGAATCACAAAAAGACGATGATTTAGATGGAGTCAATAATGACCTTGACCTATGTCCTGATACCGCAGTAGGATTCCCAGTAAGTTCTGATGGTTGTATTGATGAAACTGCATTGGATACAGATCTTGATGGCGATGGTTGGAAAGGAAATTATTCCTTTACATTAAATTCCACCACTGGACTGAGAGAAAACCAAAGTGGCGACGCATTCCCTCTAGAGGCAACACAATGGCATGACAAAGATGGTGATGGCTATGGTGACAATTTGAACGGGAATAATGGAGACCAATGTCCCGATGAGCATGGGTTATCCTTCGAAGATTTCCTCGGTTGTTACGACGATGGTGACGGTTGGAGAGATTTATTTGAACCTGAATCTCTACGTGGTGATGCAACTCAATGGGAGGATTATGACTTAGATGGATATGGAGATAATGCTTCAGGAATAAACCCAGACCTTTGCCCAGAGACTCATATAAACTTTAAGAAAGAAGTAAATGAATATGGTTGCGATTCTCAGAACTGGGATAGTGACAATGATGGTGTGGTTGACTTCTATGATATTTGTATTGATGAGCCCAAAGGTGTTGATGGGTATTCCGATGGCTGCCCCAAACTCAAAACAACCGATACAGAATCATCAACAATTCTTGGATTTTCTAAGATGACCTTAATAGCTATAATTGGTGGTACAATTACATTATTGGTTGTCATTGCTATAGTATTGAGATTAGTTCGTGGAGATGACGACTATGATGTTGATGATGATGATGATGAGGATTGGGATGATGAAGACGATTTCATGGCTTCATTGAGAAGCAGTCCAAAGAGTAGTTCAGCGAAAACACCTCCAAGCAGAGGTAATGACAGAAGTTCAACCACTCCTTCGAGTAGAGGCCCTCCTGGCAAGTCGCTTCCAAGTAGGGGCCCCCCAGGAAACTCTTCTCCGAGTAGAGGTCCTCCAGGCTCAACTGCGGGCAAAGCAAAACCAACTTCCAGCACTGAAGTTGCCGAACCTCAAGCAGATGATGAGGAAGAACAAGGCGCAAAGAAAACTAAGAGAAAGGCGACGATGAAAGTTGATTTGAGCATTTTCGAAAGACACCAAACCGCCGATAGAGAATCTGCTGCGAATTGGGTAAAACAAGCCTTATCCGATGGTGAAGAGCAAAGAAACATCATGATGCAATTGCAGGAAACAGGGTGGACGGCCGAACAATCTAGGGCTATTTTTGATTTAGGACGGAGTCGATGAAGTGTCACAAATATTTCTGAAAGGAGTATCCTTTGGCATCAGCCATAAGAAGGGGACTAAGTACGGTAACAATTGAGGGGATTGAATATGTCTGATGCAGTACAAGAAGGAGCAGTTATGCCGGAGGGCATAGAAGTCGATGAGGCTGCTGCATACTTCGGTGTTGTTGAAACATCCGATGCAGTTCATCAGTTGATGGCAATGAACCGATTTGAAGCGATGGAAAATTTCTTTGCTCAATTATCGGACATAGTTTTAACCGCTGGAGAATTTGATTTTGAAGCCGCAAGTGAAAGAATGCAATGTGAAGGTGGAGAAATTTACTTTTTGGTTGCAGGTCATTTGTCATTATTGAATGTTACAGACCCACTATTGAATTATCTTGGTCTTGAAAACTCACTTGGTCAAGGTGCGGGGAATTGTCAGAGGGAAGCAACAGGTGCAGATTATGATTCACTCAAAGAATTATCAGACCCTATGAAGATTCTCAAACTATTAGCGATCGCATATACAACGGGTGGAAAAGGAGAAGTTACCCGTTATTTCAATGGCTTTGAGGCCTTAATATCCAATCCAGGGGCAAATGAAAGTGCACTTTTATCAATCAGCAATGAATTAATTATTTCATTGGATGTTGCCGGGCATGCACTTCCGATTCCGACTCTAGCAAGTGGTAAAGCAGCGTCTGCTGCAGTTGCAATTCCTGCTGAAACTGCAAAACCAACAGTACAAACAAAACAAGGAGTAGTGCCACTTCAAACTCCAGCACATGAAAGCATCCCGCTACCAAGCGAAGGAACAATCCCTTTACCTTCTGCAGAAAGTAACGTTTCTGTGCCTGTAGCTGTGCCTATTCCAGTACCAGTGCCGGTAATGGCGGCTGAGATTGAACAAGCACCGGTAAATAATGAGAATCTAAAAGAAGTCGCAAAAGCCACTCAAGACGCATTTGCTGGCGCATTCAATATTGGTGTTGAAGAAGAAACAGCACCAGTGATTGAAGAAGAAACAGCACCAGTGGTTGAAGAAGAACTAGTACCGGTAGTAGTTCCACAAGAAGTTGTCGAAGAAATACAACCAGAAGTTGTACAAGTTGAGCAATTAATTGTAACTAAATCAGAAGAGAATAAGCCACAACAAGATAAATTTGTAAGTGCAGCAGAACATTTTATTGCTGCAGATTCCGATGGTAGTGGCCAATTATCAATTGAGGAATTAGCGGAAGCGACTGATTCTACAATAGAAGAAGCCACAGCACTTCATGCCCAAGCAGATACAGATGGAGATGGTTCTGTATCACTTTCAGAATTCATGTCCTCCGCAGCTGGTGAAAAAGCCGCTTCATTGCCAAAGCCTGTTGCCCCGGTACGCAAGCCTTTGAACGATAATGTACAACCAAAGGTGGAACAAGGAACAACCCCCACTCCTCAACCTCGACCGATTCAATCCAATCAGCAACAGCAGCAAGAATGGAACCAACAGCAGCAACAACTGCAGCAACAGCAACAACAACAGCAACAATGGGATCAACAGCAGCAACAACTGCAGCAACAACAGCAACAGCAACAGCAACAGCAACAATGGAACCAGCAACAACAGCAACAGCAACAGCAACAATGGAACCAGCAGCAACAACAAGGTTGGAATCAACCACAAACAGCAGTTCAACCAACAATTCGTTCTGGTGTTATGTGCCGTGGATGTGGAATTGGATTAGATCCAAATTGGAAGCATTGCCCGATATGTGGCTCTGCAAATGCAGGTTACTGATTAAATCAAAAAATTCCCATCTTCGATAATTTGGTTATCATCAAGCCATACACTTGCTTTTTTCAATACACCAGGAATGTGTATTCCAACTGCAGCCGAGCCACCGAGGGAAGTATTATCGCCAATTGCGAAATAACAAGTGCCCAATCTTTTTTCATCTTCAAGAACGTTGCCAAGTAGCCTTGCCATCGGGTTCATTCCGAATCCGAATTCCGCAACAGTCCAAACATTTTCTCTTTGTTTGACATTTTGCCTTCTAGCCGCTTCTCCAAACTCTTGGCGGATAGAAGCAGCGATTGCACCACCTTTCACATCTACTACCAACCCTTCTTCAATGATGAAAGTAACAGGTTCATCAATCAAGTTAGATTCCCATGAACCATCGATTACGATTGTCCCATTCATACTATTCTCTCTTGGCAATACGAATACTTTGCCAGCAGGTAAATTAGTCAGCATTTTCGGACGGTTGCAGATGCCATTATCATCCATTTTCCATTCTCTCCAATTAACTTCAAAAGTAACATCAGTCCCACTCTTTGATTTGACATTAACAATTCTTCTACGCCTCAATACGGGCGATAGTTCACTTATCTTGCGCTTGATTTCTGTGAAATCAGCAGAAATACCGCCTTTGGTGAACATTTCAACATTCATTCCGGGCATTGTTGCCACTCTTGCACCATCTTTTAGTGCCTGACGTATTGCTTTAGTGTGGGTTAAAGAATACCTGGTTGGAGCAATAATTACAGATTGCTGGCGCATTAAATTTGCAACTGGGGTAGGAGGTTCATCGCCATGATGACGTCCTTTGGGCATGACTATCAGTAAAACACGGTCTGTTCTTTCAATAGCGGCCTCATGTAGTGACTGGCCTATCTCTCCTGTGGTTGGATCACACACAATCAATACATTATCTGCTCGGCGAATATCTAGGCAAGTTCGAATAACAGTTTGTGAACTCTTTTTTAACAAAGATGGAATATCATCTTCTATCTTTTCGTCATTACTACCATTACTATCTGATTCTGGTTTCTCATTATTCAAGACAATTTCAGAAGTTTTGTCATCTATTTCTCCAATGACTTCGATTAATTCATTGTCATCGGCGATTGGCGAGGGTTCTTTTCCGCCTTTTCGTCGGAATGGTTTCACCATGCACAGTCCAATCCGCTTGAACCCTTCAATGTGTGCCAGTATTGTTGATACTATAACAGTGAATAGTTGATGAAGAAAGACCTCTTCGCTCAAATTATGAGCGCATATGGTGAATTCATTGAATTGGTAAAAGACATCTATCGACTGGGTGCATTACAAGGGCACTTGGGGTGGGATCAAGAAACAATAATGCCTCCTAAAGGCGCAGAAGTACGTGGTGAAATATTGGCATGGTTGGCCAAAGAAAGACATTTACGCATTACAGATTCCAACCTAGGGGAATTACTGACCAAGGTAGAAGCAGAAACTGTTCTTGATAGCGACCAATCTGCCAATGTCAGAGAAATGAGAAGAGTTTACGACAAATCAATAAAACTTCCAAGTGAATTCGTTTCAGAGTTTGCTAAAGCACGTTCTGAAGCATTACTTGGCTGGCAAAAAGCCAGAGCAGATTCTGATTTTTCTGCCTTCGAGGCCCAATTACAAAAGTTGGTTGATATGACCAAACAGAAAATAGACTATTTTGGTATTACAACTACGGCATATGACGTCCTTCTTGATGAATTTGAAGTTGGTATGACCGTAGAAGACTATGACCCATTATTCGCTGGATTAAAGGAAAAGTTAGTACCTCTTTTACAAAAAATATTGCACTCACAAAAAACCAATCCAGTTCCTAAACTACCCGAGGGCCTAACATTTTCAATAGCCGCACAAACAGAATTCTGCGAGAAAGTATCAACCAATATGGGGTTTGATTTTGAAGCGGGAAGAATGGATGCATCAACTCATCCATTTTCCGCAGGTTTGTGGCCTGGAGATACTCGCTTCACAACAAGGTTTGATGAAAAAGACCCATTTTCATGTTTATATGCAGTTATGCATGAAACAGGACATGCGTTGTATGAACAAGGATTAGCACGTGATTTTTCATTCACCCCAAGAGGCCAAGCGGTTTCTCTAGGAGTTCATGAATCTCAAAGTCGTCTTTGGGAAAACCAAATTGGCCGCACTGAAGCATTTTGGAAAGTTGCAAACCCATGGTTCAGGGAACTATTCCCCGATTCACCTCAATGGGATGCAAAAACATTGAACAAAATAGCTAATACAGTATCAACAGGTTTTATTCGTGTAGAAGCAGATGAAGTGACTTATAATTTACACGTTATGCTACGCTATGAAATTGAAAAGAAATTATTCAATGGAGACTTAACTGTAAAGGAACTTCCAGAGACTTGGAATAATATGTTTGAGGAATGGTTTGGAAACAAAGTCCCTACAGATTCAGAAGGATGTCTACAAGACATTCATTGGTCGATGGCAGCATTCGGATATTTCCCAACATATACACTTGGAAACTTGTATGCAGCCCAATTACTAGAGTCTATGAGTGATGATTTAGGAGATATCGACCAAATAATAGCAAAGGGAGACTGGTCTTCACTATTGCAATGGCTACGTCCTCGCATTCATCATCAAGGCTCGGTTATGACACCTGCACAATTGATAGAATCTGCAACAGGAAAACCTCCAAGCCCAGATGCTTTCATCAGATACATAGAGAGCAAATATGGTGAACTATATTCTCTAGATGAGAACTGATATTGAAATTATTCCTCTTCAGTCTTGTGTGAATCGATTAATGAATCCATTTTTGCGGCTAATTCATTCAAGGCTTGTTGTAAATCATTGGACCGATCATCTTCATAGTTTGTTCCAAATGTTGTTCCCAGCAACGTGATCATAGCACCAGATAACATAATCACAGCAGGCCAATAAACATCTGCTGCAATCATATCAGTTCCAGCATTCATGCCACCCCATATCGCTCCAACTAGAAAGGTGATAAACCCAATTATTACTTGTTGGTATCCATCTCCTAAATTTTCCTTAAGTGTATTCATGTTGTTTCCCTCAATTATGTCTTATCGGTTTTACTTATAATATTCTGCGCTAAATGAGGTCATAATAGCGTTAATTATGAGAGGATGAATTTCTTCATTGCCAAGGGGCCATCACTATTGGAGAGCCAACTTGACCCCTTTCAACCAATAATTTACCTTTCTGTCCTGTACTCTTATCGCGTTTGAATACAGGAATACCTGCTACGATAGTAATTTGAGGCCAGCCGACCAATCTCCGTCCTCTAAATGGACTCCAACCGACACGTGTCCAGGTATTTTCATCAATAACTTCAACTTCATTTTCTAAGTCAACTAGTACGACGTCACCATCTGCGCCTTCTATCAATTTACCTTTTCCAGACATGTTGTAGCAATCAGCAACATTAGTTGACATCCAATTTACAACATCTTCAACAGTACACATTCCATTCTTAGCATGTGTAAGCATTACTGCCAGTGAGGTGCCAACACCCGGCATTCCACTCGGAGCCTTTGGAAAACCCTCGGATTTTGAACTTAAGGTATGAGGTGCATGGTCTGTAGCAATACATTGAATGGTACCATCGTGAATACGTTGCCATAAAATTTCTTTATCTTGTTGATAGCGAATTGGTGGATTCATCTTTAGCCTAGTACCTTCTTTTTCCACATCAGATTCGGTAAATGTGAGGTGTTGAGGTAAAGTTTCTGTTGTGATAATAGCACCTTCTCCTCTTTGAGAAGGAAGTCGAGTCCTACCAGCCAGCCAGTTTGCTTCCAAACCACTTGTTAGATGCAGGATATGTAGTCGATGACCACTATTCTCTGCTAATTCAACAGCTAGTTGGGTGGCGAGTAATGCGGTAATATCGTCTCTCCACTCTGCATGAGCAGCCATGTCAGTTCTATTTTTGTAACTTTCAAAACGCTCTACCAACCGTTCTTCATCTTCTGCATGAACTGAAATTAATCCAGCAGTATTATCAAAAATAGTTTTCAAAGCCTCGCGTTCATTGACAAGCAAGTTTCCTGTAGATGACCCCATGAATACCTTGATGCCACAAATACCCGGAATTGAAATTGCTTGTTTTGGTTTACCAACTGCTAATTGTAATTGTTCAACATTTTTAGGAGTTGCTCCGATGAAAAATCCATAGTTGTTAACACACTTTGCAGCGGCAGTATCCAACTTTCCTTGCATACCCTCCATCGTCGTTATCGATGGATTGTTATTTGGCATATCTAGAAAAGAAGTAATTCCACCACTAACTGCAGCAGCACTACCACTTGCTAAGTCTTCTTTATCTGACTGGCCAGGGTCTCTAAAGTGGCATTGAGGGTCTATTGCGCCTGGAAGTAAATGAAGTCCAGTACCATCTATTAGCAATTCATCATCATTTGGCAATAATCCACCACCTACGAGAATTTCAGAGATAATTCCTTCACTAATTCTCAAATCTCCAATTGCGGTTTGACTTGGAGTCACCATTGTTGCTCCACAAATCAATGCATTACCCTGTCTTAGCATAACCTTCCCTCAACTGTATGGCGATGACTCTAGCCCATCAACTAATCGCCTAGTGGGGGGGGTGGTATCTCATTTCGATTTGGGCCTAAAGGCGTTACAAATTTCCAGATTCATATCAATAAATGGTCCCTTCATTAAATCAATACAATAGGGGACCGCTCTCCATATTTCATCGATAGTCTCTCTTATCGCCTTCGGCCTACCTGGCAAATTGAATATTAGACAAGAGCCCCGAGTTCCACCGATTTGCCTTGAAAGAATTGCAGTAGGAACAAATGACAATGAGATAGCCCTCATCTGCTCGCCAAAACCATCCAAAATTCTGTCACAAACAGCAGCAGTGGCCTCTGGCGTAACATCACGCTTGGCAGGCCCAGTCCCTCCAGTGGTTACGACAACACAGCAACCGATTTCATCGACCAATTCCTTTATTGATTGTTCAATTATTTGTTGATCATCACTAACGCACCTATAATGGACATTAATCGGGCTTTTTATCGCCTCTTCAAAAAATCCTAAAATCGCTGGCCCCCCTTGATCTACATATTGGCCTGCACTGGCTCTATCACTGGTAGTGATGATGCCAATATTGGCCAACTCACCAACGTGGTTATCTCTTCCTTCAATGACGGTTATTGACTGCAATGCAAAACCTCAATTTTCGCCATATTTTGCTTGAACATCAGCGTGAAAATTATCGAGTAAAGTGTCCTCAAATAACTCGGTTTGCCTACGCATTTTTGTTGAACGCATGTGGAATACCGCTAGTAGAATAAATACGGTAATTACCAATGGGATCACTGCTTCTAATTTGTAATGATGCATGACCTTGACAATACCTTCTGCAGTATATGCCCATGTGACTGAAGCAGCAACACCGCCAAGTCCAGTCGCTAACAATACTCTGGTAAAGTTCATTCTTGATAATAGCCCTAACATTGCCCCAACCAATACACCTGATGCCATAAATGGAATCCAAACGAAAGCGATTAGGCCCCAAAATCCCCAGCGATTAATAAAATCACGTTTTTCATTTGCCATATATTCGACAGTGGATAAAGCGTTGCCAATGAATTTTGTTTGCAGCATTTTTCCACCTAAACCATCTTGCTTTGCAATAGCAACAACTCTTTCATCATCCGAGCCACTCTTTTCTATTCTTCCAGCACCAGATCTATCTGCGAGAGTTGAAACTTGATTTCTAGTTTTTATTATCAATTCTTGACTACCGAGTAAGTCTGAGTTACGTTGAGATATATATTCATATAATTCATCATGGATTTGGTCTGAGGTTTTCTTAAATCTAAAGAAAGCAAATCTCTGTGTAGGGTAATAAATCACTGATACGAATATCACTTTGTCATCACTTGTGACAACAGCGCCTTCCAAATTGACATCCGAACGACGTGTGAAGAAAAGGTCTAGAGAATCTCTTACTTCATCTTCAACTACGGATAATGTATGTAATTCCTTGAAGAATGAAGTGTAATCTTGCTCTGATTGGTCAGAATCCTTTCCTGCAGAACCGACGCCGACTCCAGAATCAAAGTCAACAACATGTCCGGTGCCTATTGTTCTAACAGTTAGTTGAACTGGCTTGAATACTCTGAAAATTGCAAATTCATCAAGGATTTCTTTCAATACTTCCGCACGGACATCTCTATTATCTGAAAATGTCCCATCTGTATTCTTGTAGGGGACCATAATATCAATCGACAATTCTCTGGGTTCAATTTTATATAATTCCCAATCTATATCGATTTGTAATCTAGTAGCAGTATTTGTAATGGTATCTTCAACCAGTCTCGTAATATGGGAGCGAGACAGCATATCGTCAGCTTCTTGATGGTATACCTTGTATGTAATTGGGTACAAGACCATCAATGAAATAACTGAAAGTGAAAGCGAAACAAAAGCCATCCACCAAGCGGGGATGCCAGCAGAACCACCAGTTAGCATTGCAGTTTCTCTGCCGCCACCCAATTCAGCTCCCATCAAGAGATAGCCCCAATCTCCTAAATCCTGTACGCCCCAACACGATCTAGCACCTTGGTCAGTTATTCTAATATCTCTAATAGTTCCACTTGAGACGAATGGGAGGAAGTCAAAAGCCTTCTCTTTGTCCTCTATTTCAAAAAGTATTTTTTTACTTATTTGTTCTCCACCTTCAACTATAGTTGCATTTTGAAGATCTGTATCATTATACACAGTTACGCGTAATATGATTTCATAATTACCAGTTTCAAGTTCTACATAAGATGCTCTATGGGAGGCTCTACCAGCAGCAGTTTCACCTTCTCCGGCAACGGCTCTCGTAGTTTCTTCGGATGAAACAACATTTTCACTCTCGGCATGTATCTCTAGTATTGTATAATTCAGTACTGCAATTCCCAGCGGGAGGTTATGCCCTGCGATTGAAAATAGTTCGCGGTCAGTATCTGGGAAAATATGCAACCAAGGTTCATCGGTAATCTCTTCACATTCGTCGCCAATATCCAAGAATGTAGTAGATGCTTTGTGGTCGATTGAGGTTGTATTGCCCACCATTCCGGAAGACATTGCAAATAGGAGGAGGGCGAAAACACCAGCGTATACTATTCCTCCAAAAAGAACCAAATCTTCTTTACTACTCAAAAATGATTTGTTATCATTAGTTCTTCTTCGGCGAATCGTGCCAAGTTCTTTTGCGGTTTTATCGCGGATTTTTGTCTCGGGGTCAAGGCTCTCTTTAGGCATGTCTCCCCCGCTCACCGACTTCCCCATATTATCGGAAGAAAAGCATTAGCACATGAAGTATACTCTTGAAATCTACAAAAAATTGTTCTTGAAAGAAAAACAATTAATGCGAATCGCGAACATTTGAACAGTTGGTGGGTAAGGCCGGACTTGAACCAGCGACCTCGGCATCTTCAGTGCCGCGCTCTCCCAACTAAGCTACTTACCCTTACACATTGGCGGTTCCCCTCGCCATATCAAGGCTTTTGTTGCAGTGCTTTGCTTCTCTCAAGGTCAAAGATTTACTCAATACCTTCAAGAATCAGTTTTTGAGCATCAAATAGGACCTCTAATCCGCCATCAGCACGTCCGAGCAGTGACGTCAACTCATCGCCAGAGAATGTTGCTTCTTCTCCAGTCCCTTGAATTTCAACATATTTTCCATCAGCTGTTTTGACGACATTCATGTCAACATCAGCATTAGAATCTAGTAAATAGTCTAGGTCTAGCCAAACTTCATGGTCAATTAATCCAACAGATATCGCAGCCAAATCATGTGGAATTACTGTGTTTTCGTGGTTTGTGGCCTCAATCTCAGATAATTTCGGGGCAACCCAATTGCCTTCCTTTTGTTGTTCAAAGGTTGGTCGAAGATCCTTTGGAAGACAAATTCCCTTGGCAATAAGTCTTCTAACCGCTAATCTTAATGCAAGGTTTGCTGCAGTGATCGAAGCACATCGAGTCCCTCCATCAGCATTTAGAACATCACAATCAACATTGAGTGCGATTGGACCTAGAGCCTCTAAATCAACAGCGGCACGTAGTGAACGAGCAATAAGACGTTCAATTTCTTGAGTTCTGCCTTTTGCACCTCTTCTTTCACGGCGGAAGCGAGAATCGGTTGAACCAGGTAGAAGTGAATATTCAGCATGAACCCAGCCCTTTGAAGAATCTCTCGGAAACCAACCAGGTAGCCTTGATTCTTTTGTGACACATACTAGTATTACGGTGTCCCCTTGCCTGTAAAGAATTGATGCAAGTGCATTTGGTGTGAAATCTATCTCTACTTCAACATGTCTCATTTCGTCTTTTGCCCGAGTCGGTTCAAAACCGGTCTTGAATTTGCTCATGCCGAGGCGAGTCGGTTTGCTTCATCAAGGCTTCTCATGGTAATTATTGTTTAACATCACATTGAAAGGTATGCTTTTACTCGGATGGTTATGCCCCTACCTCGTGTTGCCATATGTGCAGTCGCCCGTACACCGATTGGTAAGTTCATGGGAACTCTATCCACTTTTTCAGCGGTTGAGTTAGGAATTCTCAGTGTCAAAGAATTATGCGACAGGATGCAAATTGACGCCGCATCAGGAATCGTTGACGAGTTAATTTTTGGGCAAGTTTTGCAGGCAGGTGCAGGTCAAAACCCTGCGCGGCAAGTCGCTTTAGGAGCGGGATTACCTGTTTCAACTCCTTGTATGACTTTGAACAAAGTGTGTGGCTCATCCCTAAAAGCAGCAATGACGGCAGCAAATAGTATTCGTGCTGGCGAGTATAATGTGATTATTGCTGGAGGGATGGAGAGCATGACCAATGCACCTCAGTTGTTAATGGGTCAGAGGTCTGGTAAGAAAATGGGAAATTCCAAACTCATAGATTCAATGGTTCATGATGGACTTTGGGATGTTTATGACAATGTTCACATGGGCAATACTGGGGAGACAGTAGCACAAGAAAGTTCAATCTCTCGTCAAGATTCTGACAACTTCGCAGTAAGGTCTCAACAAAAAGCAGCAACTGCATGGGAAAACGGATGGTTTGATTGGGAAACCTTTAGCATCGAAATCCCGCAAAGAAAGGGTGTTCCAATACAATTTTCACAAGATGAAGGGGTTCGCGCTGGCACCACTGCAGAATCATTAGCAAATCTAAAGCCAGTATTCAACAAAGAAGGGCAAGTAACAGCAGGTAATGCAAGTACAATTAATGATGGAGCAAGTGCAATCTTGTTGGCCAATGCTGATTTTGCTAAGCAACAAGGCTGGGAAATAATCGCTTATGTTGAAGATTATGTGACATCTGGTGTTGAACCATCCCGGGTCATGAGTGCGCCGATTCCAGCAGTAAAAGACCTCTTGAAAAGAAATAATTTAGAGGTTTTGGATGTAGATATTTATGAACATAATGAAGCCTTTGCAAGTGCTTCATGCGCAGTTGCCAAAGAAGTCGGAATCCCTGATGATAGATTCAATCTCCATGGTGGCGCAGTTGCCTTAGGACACCCATTAGGTTCAAGCGGAACAAGATGTTTGATCACAATGCTTGGAGTCATGCGCAGAACCGGTGGCAAATCAGGAATTGTAACCCTGTGCTTGGGCGGCGGAAATGCAGTTGCAATGCTCGTTTACAAGGAATAATCAACTATATAATGTTTCATTATTGCCCCTTTTTAACTGATGGTGCTAAATAGGGTAGGCAGGCGGGCACAGACATGGACACTGAAAATGTTACATTCGCTGACCTCGGCGTGGACCCAAAGGTCGTACGTGTTTTACAGTCCCAGGGCATCCTTTCTCCCTTTGAAGTACAACTTGCAGCTATACCAGATGGAATGGCTGGAAGGGACATTTGTTGTCGTGCTCCAACAGGGTCTGGTAAGACTCTTGCATTCGGACTTCCGCTATTGTCAAAGACGACCGAATCAAAACCATTCTGTCCAACTTCTCTGATTCTAACTCCAACTCGTGAACTTGCAGAACAAATTTACAATGTATTAGAACCTCTTGCATGGGAACTCAAATTGTACGTACTTGCAGTTTATGGTGGTGTGTCGTACACCAAGCAATTCAAAGCACTCGACCGTGGTGTCGATGTTTTGGTAGCGTGCCCAGGTCGATTATTGGATTTGATTGATAGAGGAAATGTATCACTTCAAGATGTCAATTGTGTCGTTCTTGACGAAGCGGACAGAATGGCTGACATGGGATTCATGGAACCAGTTTGTAAGATTCTTAATATGTGTAAAAAGGATAGGCAAACCATCCTTTTCAGTGCAACCTTGGATGAAGAAGTTGCAGACTTGGTTAGAGATTACCAAACAGATCCTGTAACAATTGAAGTTGGACCAAAGGAAGTTTCAATGGAATCAATGCAACATCTCTTTTGGATGATGCCAGGTGCAAAGAAAGGGCCAGTGAGTGCTGAATTAATTCGAAAAACTGGTCGCGCTATTGTATTCTGCCGAACTCGTGCAGGTGTTGATAGAGTTGGAGATGAATTGGAGTACGATGGTGTTTCAGTTGAAACATTACATGGTGGATTAAGCCAACATAACAGAGATAGAGCCATGGAACGATTCCAGCACGGAGAAACAATGGCTCTAGTGGCGACAGATGTAGCTGCTAGAGGTATCGATGTTGCCGGCGTAAATTGTGTAATTCATTATGACCCACCAGAAAATGGTAAGGCCTACAAGCACCGAAGTGGAAGAACTGCTCGTGCTGGTACATCTGGAGTTGTAGTCTCTCTCGTTCAAAAACCTCAGAAGAGGTCTTATGTCCGAATTCAACAACAAGTTGGAATTAGATGTAATTTCGATCCTCCAGAGTTTTCTGATATTCCTGAATTCGAAGTAGAGTTTATCGCACCAAAGGCAAAATCATATGGACGTCAAGGTTCTAATTCTAGAAATGATAACGGTGGAAGGCATAACCGCAGCAATAACGACCGAGGTGGAAACCGAGGTGGCTACAGAGGCGGCGGTGGCGGAAGAGATTCTGGACGCGGCGGCGGTGGCTACAGAGGCGGCGGCGGCGGAAGAGATTCTGGACGTGGCGGCGGCGGTGGCTACAGAGGCGGCGGCGGTGGAAGAGATTCTGGACGCAGCGGCGGTGGCTGGCTATGGTGGCGGCGTGACGGCGGAAGAGATTCAGGACGCAGCAGCGGTGGCGGTGGCTACAATGGCGGCGGTCGAGACGGCGGAAGAGATTCTGGACGTAGCGGCGGTGGCGGTGGTACGGTGGCGGCGGCGGTGGCTACAGAGGCGGCGGCGGTGGAAGAGATTCAGGACGCAGCGGCGGCGGGGCTACAAGGCGGCGGCGGAGGAAGAGATTCGGACGTACAATGGCGGCGGTCGAGACGGTGGAAGAGATTCTGGCAATGGAGGATACCGTGGTGGTGACAGAAATTCATACCAAGGTCGTGACAGTGGCAGAGATTCTGGCCGTGGTGGAGACAGAGATTCTGGCCGTGGTGGAGACAGAGGCGGAAACCAAAATGATAGATCCAATTCCAATCAAGGTGATAGAGCACCTAAACAGGATAATAGAGAGCCTGCTAAAGCAAAACAGGATAAGTCTAGTTCCAACAAGGAATCAAGCAGTAGTGGCTATCGTGGAGAAGCAAAAGGTAGAACTTACACTCCAACACATTCTGAAAAGAAGGGATTCTTAGGTGGGAGAAGACCACTCACTCGTGATCAATTACGCAACAGACCAGAGCACACACGCGAAGGCGGTCGTGGTGGGAAAGTTGCTAGTAAGCGTAACAAGCATGCACAAAAAGATGATTGAATCAATCTCTTTGTAAGTGGATTCTAACAACTCTTGCTTGTCCCTTGTGTAGCGCTGATTCATCGAGAACAGTGCTTGTAATCGCAGTATGAATAATGTTCATTTGGGGTGCTTTTTCACCAACTAATTCGCCTAATACTTCATCCAAGTCGAATAATAAATCAAGTGATTTCGGACCACCACTATGCAAAGGCATTTGGCTTGTATGATAACCTTCCATAACGAAATGGCCACCACTTTTCAGTGAATGCAACATTCTCGGCATGTGGACTTTTCTTATCTCACTGGGTGTATGAAACCATGAACAAGCGATTAGATCATACGACTGTTGTGGAAATACTCTCAAAGCTAAATCATCAACTTCATAATCGACAGTAACTGCATGTTCTTGTGCTAATAGGTGGCATTTTTGTTTGCCGACAACCGATAGGTCAAACACTTCGCTATTCCAACCAATTCTCGCAGCCCAAACTGCATTTCGACCCTCGCCATCAGCAGGGAATAGTGCACGATTATTAGGGGGTGGGTCGATTTGAGAAACACGTTCACTCAACCAAATATTTGCTTCTTTGCCATATGCATATTCATCTGAAGAAAAGCGCTCATCCCACATTTCTCCACCGCTTTTGATTTTATCGTCAGTCATTTTCACTCCTCCTCTTGTTCAATTTGCTTGGGTGGTGAAAAGATTCCATGGTCTTCAATAATTTGACCAGAACCTGGCAGAATACCAAGAATATCATCGGTCATCAATCCTGTATTCTTGTAAATCTGATTAGCAAGTTGTTCTTTTTTAGTTAATCCTGGTGAAAGAATTGCATACCTTTTACAGATATTTTTGATAGTAGCAGGTGTTGCACCCATCAATAATGGAACTCCATTGATTGCGACAATTCCAATGCCGATTCGAACATCTAAATCCTTGAACCATGTGCGCTGCCCTCTAACAATAAATGCTCCTTTACCAACGAATTCCCCAGTGTTAGCAGTCTTTGAAACTTGAGCAGGCTTAACCGAATAAACAGTTCCATGTGCCCCTCCTCCTGCCCATGCACGACTCCAACAAAGTGCCATTGTAGCAGCCTCAAGTAATTTATCATCATCAAGAGCAGAATCCTCTAATTTATCTGCAACGCGAAAAGCAGGGATGTCATCTGGAATATGTGCAGGTTTTTGTTGGTCAACAATAAATCCTTGAGCTGAACGTAAACTGCACGAAGGAGCACCATGTATGTCTGCATGTAAGTACAGGTCATTTACTGACAGGTGTCTTTTGACAACGGAATCATTACCTTTGGCATCCTTGCCTCCAACTAGTAAATGGCCACCGGAAATCATTGACCAGCGATGTGTTTCAAACCAAAACCTCTTGCTACGTTTAATTCGGTTTAACTTCCCAGTTGCTTCCGCTTTGGTTTCTTTTTTCTGAGCTGTTTTTAATCTGGTAACAGTTTCTTTGAGTGCATCGACTGCACCCTTATTCTTATTCTTCTGTTTTCTTGCAGATGCAAAATGTCGTTGAGAGTTTTGATGTACTGTTTCATCAAGTGATAATGTTGCTTGTGGGCCATTTGGATGACCATCTTCATCAGGGAGTATAGTGACAAAAGTCCTCTCAGCAGCATTCACAGAAACAATCCAAGCAATTTCTTTTATTGCCTTTTTTGTCGCTTTCCAACCTTGAACCTCAACAGCCTCATCAACTTGTGATAATAATGATTCAATATGAGTCCAATTTTCTTGAATCATATGGCCAAGAGCCTGTTGTTTGTCTATTTTTTCTGAAAAAGAAATCATAGAACTCTCTTGTTGAACAAGCCTTCTTTGCAATCTCTCAACATCGGTTGAATGACCTCTTCCCGGAGCAGCAATATCCATTTTTTCAGCCTCTCGCCTTGCTAACGCTGCCGAGTCGTGAGAACCTCTCCAAGCATCGACAGCAGCCCCAAGAGTGTCAAAACGAACCGATACCCTATCAGCATGAGACGGTAGTAAAATCGGCGTTGCTTCCTCTGCATGTAACTCTAGGAATCTATCACGGATAACGCCCATAATCTGTTTATCTGCTACAGCCTGTAATTCCTCAACAGGAACTTCATCACTTGGCTTCAGAATTAAGAACCCTGAATTGCTATTTGATAGGTCGTTTAGCAACTCGTGTAATGCAGAATGAACCTTACCAATATCGGCATCTTCTGCCTCCATGTTTGGTTGATGACCTGCAAGTTGGCAAATAGCATTGGCATGAGTTCCACCGAGGTTTAATTTGCCTCCAAGGGTTGAAACTAGATCTCTATCCGTGTCCTTAAATAATTCAGTTAACCCTTGTTCATCGAGTGAAAATGGATTTATCGCAGCGGGAGGGGGGGTATATTCAAAACCCTTTTTGAGAGTTCTTCCTGCATAAGCCGCATGAGTAAGGGGCTGAATAATAATTCCTTCTTGATCAACCAAAATGATATTTCCATCTCTAAAAACTTCTACGTAAATGTGTCTCGTACCAAATTTAGTCTCAAAATCAAATGATAATACACGGTCAAAGCCAAGTTGTCTTACTCCGGTGAAGCGTGAATTTTTGAGGTGCTTTCGCAGTAACATAGCGAATGGTGGTGGCGTCATTGGCATAGGGCGGTCGCGGTTTGAAGTGTAAATTCGTGAACCTCTAACAAAGACTAAATCGAATTGGTCCATTTCTTTAGGATTGATTCGAAGGACTATTTGCTCATAATGAGGCATGTACGCCTTCTTGACATATGCATTAGTGCATTTGTTCAATTCGTTGGCCATTGCAAATAGGTCAAAACCGCTCATCGCCTCCTTCATGCTCCCGCCTCCATACTTCGCTAGGTGGCTAGGGGTCTTGAACTCTCAGCCCATCATTATCAGTATAGGTCGCAAAATATTGGTTGAATAACACCGTCATGCCTTGATTAAATTATTTTCAATAGTCTATTTTCAAACAATTTTCCAATTGTGATCTTCCTCAACTACCTTTCCATCTCTTTGGTGAGAGAGCAGATGTGACAGGGTTTGGTCTTGGGCTAGAAGAGGATGTGCATCTGGGCTATCTTGGTATGCAACTACAGAGATTTGAGCAAGTTTATTATTTCCAGCAGCTACAGCATCAAGCACTCTTTGATGGCGAGCAGCCCTATGTTGAAGGTAATATTTCAGTTTCTTTTCTGGTAGTGGAATTACTGGTCCATGACTTGGAAAAATCAAATGTGGTTTCAAATCAATAAGGCGTTGTAATTGCTGTAAATATTGGTCCATATCTCCTTCACTTGGAGGTATCAGGATGGTGCCAATACCCGCTACCATGTCGCCAGCGACTAAACCAGCATCTCCGAGCAAGCATATGTGACCAGGGTGATGACCTGGTGTTTGCAACACCTGCCATTTTTGTTCCCCGAGTTGCAACATTTCTCCATCATGCAATATGCGTTGGCATGGAATCTGTTCTGATGTTTGTTGACTACCCCAAATTGGTACATCAAATGCTTCTCTTAACAAATCAAAGTCACCTAAATGATCACTATGAGGGTGGGTAAATACAATGGCTAGTAAATTACCATTATGCCGTTCAACAGCAACTGCTAAATCCTCCATTCCCTCTCGCATTCTGGCAGCAGGGTCAACTAATACGAAGTCACCTTCTGGGTCACCGATAAGGTAGGAGTTAGTGTGATCTGCAGGTGGTAATGTTGCTGTTTTTACAGGAACGACTTCGACTCCATACGCAAATAAGATTGAACGGCGACCTATCTGTCGTTTTTCCATTTCCTCAGCAGATGAGTCCATATCACCACCAAATTGCGCCAGAGTGCGTTTCAATTGCATCATCAGAGTGACAACTGGTGGAGCAATTTTCATTTCGTGCGCCTTCCATTTTAGCAACAACTGATCAGCGCTTTGCCAAGTGAATTCGACAAATTCAGTTTGTCCTACTATACTTGGTTGCGGAACTTCTTGTGAACTTCCGCCATGAATGTGGAGGAAAGTATTCTCAAATAACACAGGCCCGAATGGAGGGGTGGTACGTGATGAAATATGACGTATCCCACTTGTATCACATGGAATATTCCCTTGTTTTACCTGTGGCAGCCAGTTCGCCTTATCTGCAACAACGAGGCTTCTCGCAGCATCATCGACCACGATAATTTTTCCATCAACACAGGCGAAGCCTAGTTCCTCAACAATCTCTCGCATAATAGCAGCAAAAGCAGCAGCATTTGGTCCATCTAATTGTTCCAGTTCCTCAACTGCCAACTTATCAACGCGAGATAACCCACCACCAGGAAACGCCCAATAACCCGGAAAAGCAGGCATCGACTCGGCCCTTCTACCGAGTAAGACCTCAACTCCATTGGAACCATCACGGGTGATCATCATAGTTGCAGAAGGTCTAATTTTACGTGAGACAGAATCCATCTTGACACCCTTAGGAACTTCGCTCATGGTCAAAGCAAAGCACGCCGTCCTTCAATGATTTCCATTAATGGCCTCAAAGCCAATTTGAAGTGAGAGTAACGCTTGGGCTTGTTATGGCGGATACAATAGAGGAGGAACTAGCCCTTCTTGCAAGAGTTGTAGATGAGGCTGAAAGAATGGGTATTGACCCATGGCCAAAGTCCAAGCCACAGAGGCCTTGGGCAAAATATGCAATCGCTTCTTTTATGGTAATAATGATGCTGAGTTGGGTTTCAAAAATATTATTTAGATTCATAAACGTCTAGTTAAATGGTAGCCCCCCTCGGACCTTAAGAATGACCAGCATCAAGCGATTCATTCGCAGGTCTAGCGTGAACTGAACAAATTGTAGCAATATGACTGTTCACGCGAAGGTGTGGAACTAATGCCTTGAATTGATTGATAACAGATAGCCCCCCTCGGACCTTAAGAATGACCAGCATCAAGCGATTCATTCGCAGGTCTAGCGTGAACTGAACAAATTGTAGCAATATGACTGTTCACGCGAAGGTGTGGAACTAATGCCTTGAATTGATTGATAACAGATAGCCCCCCTCGGATTTGAACCGAGGTCGGCGGGATCAGAACCCACCATGATGGACCACTACACTAGGGGACTATGCTCCTTCCGATTAGCCATCACTTCTTCAATTAAACGGTGTAGATATTAGATTTTTTTATTCTGCCTATTCTTTTATCGCTCTTGGAAGAATTGTGAATGTCGTAACCATTTGGATGGCTTGGCCGTATGTGATGCTACCCTGATACTCTCTGCTATTATCATCTACAACAACACGCAATCTGAATTTACAGGTTTTCTTTGACCTTTTCTTACGATAATGTTTGTAAAAATGAACACCAACCTTGTACTTCCCAGGGGGGGGATATTCTCCCACACAATATTCTCAACGGGATTATTACTGACCGGCTTAACGTTCATATCAACATCCAATATACCACCACACTCACTTATTTTGTTGTTGAAATATATGCGCTCGCCATCAGGGCAAAATAAATGTAGATCTAAATCGTTATAATCGTCCCAAGAAAGAGTCACTTGAACAGCACCCGATTTGCCACCTTCTCTCATCAGGCGCTCATCCATGTCATCATCTATCGGAGCCTCAGCGATAGTAATACCACTTCCAATCTCCTCTTCCGCAACTAGTACTGAATGTTGTTCCAATCCTTCTTGATTCTCTTCAATCCATTCACCGCGGCCATCTAATTCCATTATTCGGCGCTGTTCATCATCGGTTTCTTGTTCATCATTTATGTCTTCAATTATGTCGGACAGAATTAATCTTAAATCCACGAAATTTTGATCTCTGTGAGAATCTCTTTCTAAATAGTCTGAATATTCATCTTCTGATAACTCTGTGGTTTGCCTTGAACGCAATACCATTAGTCCATCTCTTTCAACAGATTCAATTGATTCGAAACCGCCATATTTTTGATGATGAGCGAGATCAGCTAATCTTTGATGTTTTCTTTTGATTCTCATGTAAATGGAACGTAATACCAGTGATGAGATTAGTATTAGGGCAATTCCGCCCGCTATGACTATGCCCTCCATAACCAGTATTGTACACTACTCCTTTATTGGAGATTTGGCTACTTTAGGTAAAATAACCGGGTAATCCAGCCTCAAGATAAGAATGCAGCATTTAATTTATCCAATATTTCTCGACTTGGTCGCAATTCGCTATCAGGAACATCTATTAGAGCAGTTTCAACAAGGTCTAAGTCTTCTATGAGTGAAGGTTTGCTTCCATCGAAGTAGAGTAATCCAGTGACGTGCTTTGATTCAGTATCAGCAGCGTGCAGCGCACTTAGGGCGGCAACAGCATTTGTCGGGTCGTGCTCTTCAGAGATTGTTTCCAAACGAATTACAGAGCCATCGTGAAGAGTAATGTCACGGAAATGTCCTTCGGGAACTTCAACTTCCTTCATCGGTTCACGGTTTGGGATATAATCGGCAATGTGCAAGGTTACATTGTTATCTTTAACATAGCCATAAGACTTCAAAGATTCATCGTTATTGTTGAATGTAACGCATGGGGAAATAATATCTATCAATGCAAATCCTTTGTGTGACATTGCTGCTTTTATCAATGAATTAAGTTGCTTCTTTGAACCTGAAAAGGAACGGGCTACGAATGAACATCCAAGATTGATTGCAAGTGCGCACAAATCAATAGGCTGCGTCTGATTCGGAGTACCCTTCTTTTTCTTAGAACCGATGTCTGCAGTAGCAGAATATTGGCCCTTGGTCAATCCATAAACTCCATTGTTTTCTAAGATGTATACCATATCCACATTTCGTCTAATTGCATGAATTAATTGTCCAATTCCGATAGATGCAGAATCACCGTCTCCTGAAACTCCTAAGTAAAGCAAGTCTTTGTTGACAGCATATGCACCTGTGGTTACAGATGGCATTCTTCCATGAACAGTGTTGAATCCATGTGATTGTCCAAGATAATATGCAGGGGTCTTGGAAGAGCAACCAATACCAGACATTTTAGCAATACGGTGAGGTTCAATTCCATTTTCCCACGCGGCTGCAATAATGACATTTGAGATTTGATCGTGACCACAACCAGGACACAGAGAAGAAGGTCCACCGGTGTAGGAATCCTTCGGTTCGTTAATCATATTCAATTTTATTACCTTTGCAGGTCTTGTTGGTACTTCACTCATTGTTTCACCTCCTCAAGTTTTGCCATAATTAAGTCTGAATAGACTCTTGCTCGAGGTGGTTGACCATCAGAATAAGCAACAGAATGAACCTTTGTGACCAAATCATTTGGCAACTCCTTTCTTAGAATTCCCCACAGTTGCCCATCTCTATTGATTTCAAGAACAATAATAGTTTCGTGACGTCTAATGAACTCTCCAACTTGGTTTGATATTGGTAGTGCGCGAATTCGACATTGACTGACCTTTAGGCCAGTCGCTTCAAGCATATCGTCAATTTCTTGGATCGTATTTTCCATACTTCCGATATAGATAATTCCAACTTCACATTCAATTTCTTCTCGCAGGAGTGGTGCAGGAAGAAGTTCTCTTGCACCGTTTATCTTCATCTTTAATCTAGCCATAAGGTCAACGTAGTCCTTTGGTTTTTCAGAATAAACTCCCTTGGTGTTGTGTCCAGTTCCTCGATAAAGGACAGGGTCCATTCCCGAGCCAGGTAAAGTACGGTATGGGATTCCATCTCCATCGACATCAAGGTAACGCCCGAAGTCTTCAAACGCTTCAAAGACCTCACGATCTCTTACTACCTTTCCTCGGTCCATATCTTGCTCAGGATAAGTAAATCCTTCACAGGCCCAGCGGTTCATTCCTAAGTCTAGGTCTGATAATCCGAATACAGGGGTTTGGAATCTTTCAGAATAATCCATTGCTCTCCAGCCAAACTCAAAACATTCTTCAACGGTCCCTGGAATCAAAACGATATGTTGAGTATCACCATGACTTCCTTCGTAAAGCATTGTAATATCAGATTGTTGAGTACGAGTCGGCAGTCCAGTAGATGGACCAACACGATTAACATCCCAGAAAACAGAAGGTACTTCTGCAAAATAAGCCAGTCCAATGAATTCCTGCATTAGAGAAATACCAGGTCCTGAGGTTGCAGTCATTCCACGACCGCCAGCCCATCCAGCACCGATTACCATACCAGCAGCAGCCAATTCATCTTCAGCTTGAATAATAGCACATGTTGATTCACCTTCATCATTTGTTCGAAGTTGAGGGACATATTCGATAATTGCTTCTGCAATTCCTGAAGATGGGGTGATTGGGTACCAAGCAAGCATTTGAACTCCACCGAAATGGCAACCCAAAGCAGTCGCTTCATTACCATCGATGAAGAATTTTGCAGTATCTTGTTGTCTCTCCTCAACAACATATGGGTCTTCCTTAGAGAGATTTTCTTTGAAGTAATCACGACCCAATCCGAGTGCAGTGAGATTCAGTCCAATCGCTTTTTCCTTTCCTTTGAATTGCTTGGACAATGCAGATTCTAGTGCAGATTGGTCGATGCCAAGTATTTCTGCTAGTATTCCTACATAGATGATATTGGTGACTAACTTAGCTATTTTTGGATTGATTTTGCGTGCCAATGAAGACATTGGGACCGGATATGAGATAACATCCTCTCTGTTCATCTCTTTCTTTGCATCTGAATTCCAAATTACTACTGAGCCGGTTTCAAGAGATTCCAAGTCTTCATCCCATGTTGCGGGGTTGACCAATACTTGGATGTGAGTTCTGTCGCCTGGTGCTTGATATCCCAAGTCAGAAAGTCTTACGATATACCAAGTTGGTAGCCCAGAAATATTTGATGGGAACATATTTTTCCCAGAAACAGGAATTCCCATTTCAAATAATGATTGAAGTAGAATTAGGTTCGCACTTTGAGAACCTGTTCCATTTGCTGTAGCGATATTTATCGTGAAATCGTTTGCAATAGTTGCCATTGTGGGTTGTCCCCTGAGAGTTTAGTGGCGATGAAACTCACTCCTCTTGACATTTGGGGTCCGCATACACCCTTTGAACATGTTGGAGGCGCGCTCACATTTTGAGTGCTATTTGAACATACTATTACCAATAAAGAATTCTGTCATAATGTGATTTTTTAAGTCTCTTTAGGTTTCTGTTGTATGTGGTAATGCTGACGGTTTAGGGGTGATACTCAAAACCGATTAGTATCTGGGATTGAACATGGCCGAAGACAATATGTCGGAATCATGGCAAAAAGCAGAGAAATTGATCATCAAAGGGAAAGCCGAAGGCGCTCTTCTGGAACTGCGTGAAATCGATGTTAACGGAACCCATCCAACAACTCTGCGTATTGCCGGTGAGGCAACTTGGGCAATAGCAAAAAGCGCTCGCAATAAAGGCGGGTACCGCAAGGCAGCATCATTGTTGAAAGAGTCGGTTAAGAATGCACCAAAGGATAAGAGAGCGAATGCATCTTATAACGAATTATTGAATGAAATGCAAGATTTAGGCTATTCGGAAACATCAATGCCTCGTCTACTTAATGATGGAACTCCAACATTAGCAGGAATGGTGGCAATGGGCATGGCATTGGTTTTGGTTCTCGCCGGAATAACAGTTGCAAATACTGAGCGAACGGTAACCGCAACAGAAGCATATCTAAATGTGACATGGACTGATTCTTCAGGCTTGTTTAATAATGAAGTGATTACAATTAAATTAAATCCTGATTCAGCACCTATCCATGTTGAGAACTTTGTTCTAAATGCGGACAATGGGGATTACGATGGAACCAATTTCCACAGAGTTATTGATAATTTCATGATTCAAGGTGGCGATTTCACCAATGGTGACGGAACCGGTGGTCATGCTGCTAAGTGGTTTGGTTATTGTAATGGACAAGCGCAAGCGAGTTCTTCGATGTGTGCGGAGACAAGTTGGACCATCCCAGACGAAGCATCAAATGGTTTGAAGCATACAGCAGGAGCACTTTCAATGGCGAAAACAAGTGCTGATAATACCGGTGGTTCTCAATTCTTCATCGTACCGAGTGATGGTGGTGCTTCTCATCTAAATGGAGTACACACTGTATTTGGCTACGTTACAGATGGCTTGGAACATATAGACTCAATTTCTAACAGTCCTACTGGGCTCAAGACGTACCAACCAATGCTGTAACATTGGTTAGTGTAACTACCGATTCGACTGAAAATATTCCTTGGTACCGTACATACTTCTGAGAGTAATCAATTGATTTGTTGAGCACCTTTGATGGGTGTATTCATAGATGTGTTCCTAATCGGATGCAATATGGCTATGATTGACACCTTCAATGCCCGACGAAATCTTTCGGTTGGCGGAGAATATTACTCTCTATCTGGACTCGATGAAAATGGTGTCGATACCAGCGCATTACCATACTCTATTCGTATTCTATTAGAAGGGGCATTGCGTGGTAATGATGGCTTCTTGATCAGCGAAGATGACATTAGAAATATTGCTGCTTGGACTGCAAATGGCGAGCGAGGAGAAATACCGTTTAGGCCATCAAGAGTAATTCTTCAAGATTTTACTGGAGTTCCAGCAGTGGTTGATTTGGCTGCACTAAGAGATGCAATGGTTGAGATGGGCGGAGACCCTGAAAAAGTCAATCCACAAGTTCCAGTTGACCTTGTTATCGACCATTCAGTTCAAGTTGATGTTTCAGGTGCTCATAGTAATGCATTGGAAATGAATTTAGATATTGAATATCACAGAAATATGGAAAGATACACATTCCTAAAATGGGGTCAACAATCCTTAGCAGATTTCCAAGCAGTACCACCCTCAAGAGGAATTGTTCACCAAGTGAATTTAGAGTATTTGGCAAGCGTTGCTAGACAAGAAAATGGACTTTGGTTGGCAGATACACTCGTAGGAACCGATTCTCATACAACAATGATCAATGGATTAGGAGTTCTTGGTTGGGGTGTTGGCGGAATTGAGGCTGAAGCTGTAATGCTTGGTCAACCAATTTACATGCTAGCACCAGACGTTGTCGGAGTTCGTTTAACCGGTAAACTAAATCCAGGTGTTACCGCTACCGATATGACTCTTAGAATCGTAGAAATTCTTAGAAAGAAAGGCGTTGTTGGAAAATTTGTTGAATTCTTTGGCCAAGGTATGACCGCATTATCTCTTGCAGATAGAGCCACAATCGCTAATATGGCTCCAGAATATGGTGCAACCTGTGGTTTCTTCCCTGTAGATGAAAGAACATTGGAATATTTGCGTTTGACCGGAAGAGAAGAGAGTGCAATAGAAGGCGTTGAAGCGTATTCTAAGGCGCAGGGACTTTGGTATTCATCTACAGATCCTGAGAAATCATATACTTCAACAGTGGAATTGGACTTGACTACCATTCAGCCAGCACTTGCAGGTCCAAAAAGGCCTCAAGATAGAGTTGATTTGAGCGCTATGAAGCAACACTTTGAGCATTCATTAACCAACGAATTAGGCCATCATGGTCACGGTTTGGAAACTGAGGAGTTGTCAAATGGAGCAATGGTTGATTTGGATGGGGAACGATTTGATTTGAACCATGGCGACGTTGTAATCGCGGCTATTACCTCTTGTACCAACACATCAAACCCTGGTGTGATGTTGGCTGCGGGCTTACTTGCTAAGAAGGCTCGACAAAAAGGACTTACAGTTAAGCCATGGGTCAAGACTTCACTCGCTCCGGGTTCAAGAGTTGTTACAGAATACTATCAAGCAGCAGGTTTGCAAGAAGACCTCAATGCCATGGGGTTCAATGTTGTCGGATATGGCTGTACCACCTGTATCGGAAACTCCGGTCCACTCGCTCCACCTATTGAAAGTGCAATTGATGAAGCAGGGCTAATAGTGGGTTCTGTAATCTCAGGAAATAGAAATTTTGAAGGCCGAGTTCATGGTAAAGTAAAGGCTTCATATTTGGCAAGTCCTCCGCTTGTTGTCGCTTATGCAATCGCTGGTACTCTCGAAATTGATATGTCTACAGAGCCACTTGGATATTCTAGTGATGGGGAGCCAGTGATGCTTTCTGATATTTGGCCAAGCGATGAAGAAATAGCAGAATCGCTTTCTGTTATCACTCCTGAAATGTTCCGTCAACGATATGCTGATGCAATGAATGAACCAAGATGGGATGGCATACCTTCCGAAGCAAGCCCACTATATCCTTGGCAAGCCGATTCAACATATATCCGACTTCCAACATTCTTCAGTGGATTAGATTCCGAACCATCTCCAATACAATCGATTGAAAATGCGCGTGTACTGCTAAAACTTGGCGACTCTATCACCACAGATCACATCTCTCCGGCAGGCTCATTCCCAGCCGATGGTGCGGCTGGAAAATGGTTGGTTGAACGCGGTATTGAGGCAGGAGATTTCAACTCATTTGGTTCAAGGCGAGGTAATCATGAAGTAATGATGCGAGGAACATTCGCCAATGTTAGAATTAGAAATCAAATGGCTCCTGGTACGGAAGGTGGATACGCTCTCAACCATGAAACAGGTGAGATAACTTCAGTCTATGAGGCAGCACAAACAGCAGGTCCAAAGGTCGTATTAGCAGGTTCGGAATATGGGACTGGTTCAAGTAGAGATTGGGCTGCTAAAGGGACATATCTGTTGGGGATTAAAGCGGTGATAGCGACCTCTTTTGAACGGATTCACCGTTCTAACTTAGTAGGGATGGGCGTTTTGCCGATGACCTTTGTGGAAGGGCAATCACACGACTCATTGGGTCTTGATGGTTCTGAATTTTTCAATATTCCAGTTACAGATTCTGTTAAGCCTTTAGAGGTAATGAAAATCACTGCAACAAAACTGGATGGTACTCAAATTGATTTCGATGCACAAGTTAGATTGGACACACCTGTAGAAGTTGAATATTATCGTAACGGTGGCATCTTGCACACTGTATTAAGGCAACTTGCTAAACAATGAGCCCGCTACAAATTGTAATGATTTACAAAGCACTACCTTCAAGGATGTTGGCGATTCACCTTTGGTTGATGGCAGAGCTAAGCGGTCAAGTAAGGTATCGATTCAGGTCGGATGACCATGAGGTTCAGGTTTCCCTAGAAGGCGAAGCTGAATGGGTCGCTGAAAGAGTAGGGGAACTCGGATTAGAGGGTGTAGGATGGACTATGCCGGTCGGTGAAGCGGTGAAAGCGGTCAATCTCTCGCAAGTTTCTAAAAGTAATTCAAAAAAGTCAGACGGACGTCAAAAAGTTGTCATTGACGACACTCCTTTAGGCGATAAACCGCTGGATATGGGTCCAACGCCAGACCCTAGCCGCATCCCAGTTGTTCGCAGGCCAATCGGTGAATTAAACCTTCAAAAAGAGATAGATAAGATCGGAGTAGAAGGCGCTAGAAAACCAGATCCGATTGAATTAATGGAGATGCTTGATGATACCGATGAGCCTATGCCGGCTCAAGGGAAAATGAGCGTTGACCCAATGGCAGAAGCTTGGTTAAGAGAACTGATGGAAATAGTTGTTAGAGAAAATGGTGGAACTGCTCTAAGGACCGAAGACATTGAAGAGGTTGCGAGTTCAAAACTCGGGAATCGCCAAGGAGTCGAACTTGAAGTCTGGTTGCAGTCTCTTTTCTCAGCAGGAAAGTTGGTCAAAATACATGGCGGTGACGCTGTCGGATGGGGCCCTTCTCCGAGATGGTTAAATGGGCGTATCTGATAAAAATAGTAATGTTTTACTACTTTTCTCGATTAACAAGATATCCATTGGTCATAATCTTAAATTTAGGCGGATTTTTTAACAAAAACTCAACGCTTATTATTGGGGCACTGTGGCGGGGGGGGTTTGTCCAAATGGGCCACTGGAGGCCAATTTGGGGTTTTAATTACGAATCTTAAAGGCAACACCATTAAAGTGGAAGCGACGCTCGCGGTAAGCAGTGATGATGATGTCAATCAAAACAGAGCAACTGAAGGCCCAAGTTCGCAGCACTTTCCTAGTGCTGATAATGCTACTTTCAACCACTGCCGCTTTAGCCACAACTTCGAGCGCTTCAATGAGCCGAAGTTATACAACCGGACGGGACCCCCAAGATGTTGCAATCGGAGATTTCAATTGTGATGGAGCAAATGATATTGCCATGGCTACTGATGGAGCTCACACGATAACTATCCTGTGGAATGATGGAAATGGTGATTTTTCAGAGCGCCAAGACATTTGGATTTCAAAGAATGTATCACGAGATGCTGAGTGGGATGAATTTTCTAATGTGCAATTCATAGAAGTTGGAGAGTTTACAGGCGACAACGCCCTTGACATCGTAATTTTCCAAAGAAATAATCCATTCAAAACAGATGACAATAATGCACCAGCAGGTGAACCAGGTAACGTTACAATCATCGAAAACCAAGGCTGTAATAATCACGACTGGGCCATCGGTGCTAGATTCACTCACTTTTGGGCATGGGATTTAGCAGTTGGTGATGCAGACCAAGATGGTGACGATGATGTTTACGTGCTTGATTTGCTGACCGATATAGACACGCAAAGAGTCGTCACCTATAGAGGACCAATAACCTCCTCAACTCCTGCAATGGTCACTTCACTCGGATCGGCTAAAGCTAATTCTTACCGTTCTATGGAAGTTGGAGATTGGGGGGAATCACAGACCGGCTTATCCGGCGCATGTACCGATGACGACATATTTCTCCTGAGGTCTTCAGGTGTTGATTACAGCACTGGCCAAACAACTAATCCTGGTAACGATGATAACGTGTCAATCGTGCAATTCGACTGTTTGACAAACATATATCCGACGACTTATTCATATGGCTCAAGTCAAGTTAATACAAATACAATTAACATGGCAACTACATTTTCTAGTGGTTTTGATATCGGTGATATGGACGGCGACTTAGTGACTGATACAATCGTTTTGAACGATGGTAATGTAGAAAATGTGACCTATGTGACATCATCCGCAGTAGGAACTTGGTCCACGCCATCACTTGCGTATTTCGGGCCGTATATTTCGTATGCAGTCTCAGTTGCAGATTTGAATGGTGACAATGAACCAGATTTCGTCAACCCTACCGTTGCATATCAACAAAACACTAGCGACTCTGCTGGAGGAACAACCTCTAATTTCTGGCTTAACTTCCCAACAACTGTACAAGTTACACTGTCAAATGGTGCCGGAGGCCACGTAAGTCCTCTATCATACGAGGCAGGCCGCAGACCTAGCATGGCTGAGGTAGGCCAACTTGCAGGCGCATCAGGTTCAGCTCCAGATATTGTAGTTGGACACACATCTTACGACTTTGGAAATTGGATTGACAACTTAGGATGGGAAGGGCAATACGATTCAATCTCGGTTATTGAAATGGATAATCAAGATCTATCTGTCACCGATTTAGAGATTTCACCAGTCGACAGGTTCTTTGGAATCGTTGGTGAAGGAACACGCGACCTCAATGTTACGGTCATCAATACTGGAATGGATACTTTGAACGGACAAACTGCTACTTTGGATGTCGAATTAAAGATAGTTGATGAAGCCAATTCAACCAATACTACAGTATATGCAATGGATTGGGACACAGCAGAGAATAAAGCAGGCTGTGGAACTGGATGTGCTTGGACTTATGAAGAGTATATCGACCAATCAACTCGCTGGCACGAAGAAGTGAATCACTCTGAGTTTGAGAGTGGTAGTGAAAACTTCGCAGCCAACCAAAACAATCCTACAGATTTCATGTGGGCTGGTATCTATGATACAAATGCAAGTGGCGACACTTGGACCGGATACGGGCGTAACTGGGACGATGCTATGACGCTAAACGCAGTAGACCTAACAGGGTCTGACCGCGCATTCATGGGAATTGAAGTATTCCAATCCTTATCTTATGGTGCACTTGGAGGCGCTGATGCAAATGGCTGGATTATTGGCGATGTCTGGGATGACTTAGCGATTATTGAGGTTGGGAGCATCGAAACCGGTTGGGCAACGATCAACTGTCCACAAGAGGCTTTGATCAACGCAGCCTGTTCTTCAGGTTCATCAATATGGGGTGGTTATGACAATGACCGCTTAACCAAGCAGGGATTAGGAGGAGTTGCTGAAGGTAGTCTACAATTATGGAGTATACTATAGCGGAACTCACTACGGTTGGAACAATTTCACAGAAGATGGAGTTGGTGCATTTGACCTAAGTAGTTGGGCTGGAGAAACAGTTGACATTCGATTTAGATTTAGAACTGGATTTGATGGAAGTATTGCTGATAGCAATGAAAGCAGGTGGTCTGGACTTGACGGATATGCAGTCGACAATATCACAATTTGGAAACAAACTACTGCATTCTTAGGTAACCCACAAACACAACAAAGTCAAATTTCATTAACAAATCTTGGACCTGGTGAAGAATATACGACCTCTTTGTCAGTGAATGTTCTCAATGACACTACATACAGAGTTAGTGCGTCATTGTCAAGCAATGCTTGGGATGAGCAATCACTTAATGATGAAATCGTTGGATATTTGACTCCATTCAATCTTTACGACCCAGCGGTTGAAGGAATTGATTACTTCAAACCTGGTGGTTTGTATGCAGAAGGAATCTTCGACATTGGAGTGACGACAAATAATTGGGGTAATACCTTGGTTGATTTTGATGTTGAAGCAAAGGTATTCACCGCAACTCCTTCAGATATTTACTGTGGAGTTCCTTCAGAGATTTGTAAAGAATCATTCGAAGGCGGTTCGGAAGGATATCGATATATTGAAAGTAATAATCCTCGAGGAGCTGTATACAATGAAGCAAGTTGTAATGACAAGATTTTCAATAATAACGCATATTGGTTTGGACATCCATGTGAGACCGCTACTAAAGGATACGGAGATGCATGGGCAAATGAAACAATGACATTGCCAGAAGTAGACCTTACCAGTATGTCTGGTGATTTCGTTTCACTTAACTTTGAATATTATGCTGATACATTCTTTGGAATCGATTCTGATGGTACAAGTATTGTTGATGTCAATGACTATGCAGCAATCACTTTAGATTACACCAATAGCGCTGGAAACTTCAGTGCAGTATTAATGGGACAATGGAACGATTATAACGAAGATGGATCTTGTAGAGTTGACGATAACAACGATGGTTTTACCAATTCTTCAGAATCCTTTGACAATGTTGAAATTCTTGGCGTTGGAGATTCAGGTTCTACTGATGGTTCAGGTGCTAATTACGCTCTCTTCTTCAATACTGATGATTTAGTTAAGACTGCTAATATTGACTTGACTCACATCTATGTCCTCAATACATCTGATTCAAACAATCAGAATTGGAATTATGAATGTATCTCTTTAGCAGGTTCTACTGCACAAATCAATTTCGAATTCCAATCCGATGACGATGGACGAAATGGTATTAATGATGGCTTCAAGGGTGTTGCATTCAACAATATTTCTCTTCAAGAGTATACCTTCTTGGAAGAAGCATCATACACAATGTCTCGTACAAATGTAGACGCTGAAGATGTATCCACAGATATTATTGCTGCTCATGAATTCACATCAGGTGTATATATGGTGCAAGTGGAAACAATATTTGACAATACAACAGTGGGTCAGAATTGGTTTAATGACGACGAAATATCAGTCGCTAATAACAAGAAGAGAGTTATTTTCAACGTTGAATCAGTTGATGTGACTATTGGGAAACCAGAAACATTATCGTGTATTTCAGACCAAGCACTCGAGTGTGTAATGCCAATTGATGGTGCTTTAACCCATTCATGGGATATTGTAGTCACAAATGGTGTTCTTGGAGGAGATTATATCTTTAACATGAACATTGAAGATATTACGGCAGGTTCTACTGCACACACCACTACTGCTGGCCCACAACAAAGTTTGTCCGCACACCAGCGTATCACTGTAGGGTTCACTCCATGGAATGGATGGCAAGATGGCCACCAATACAATATCAGTTTCTCTGCAGAATTAGCTAATGGTAACCCGTCAGGTAATGTCCGCTATTTCATTGCAACCTTTGAAAGTAATATCGATGTAGCAATACTGGGAGATACATCTGCTCGTACTACTGCGATAAAGCAAGACTTGAATCTGTTGGGTATGTCATATACTCAATACAGCATCAATGACTGGGAGACATATTTCGATGCAGGTTGGTTTACTCATTATGACAAGATTATTCTACCGTGGCAAGATACACTTGCAGCCAAGGATATAGAAAATGGTGGACGCGGATACTTCCAAAAGATTGGAAGTACTTCTAATCGCCAAATCCTAGAAGGATTCATGTCTGCGGGTGGAACTGTTCAAGCTCACCTTGGACCTCAAGGAAGCCAAATTTATGGTACTGACCAGGGGTTATCTGGACGTCTACCATTTGGTTTGGATATCCAAAGTAGAAACACTCCTGAGAGTAAGATTACATACACAGATATGGATCTAGCAGACCCATACCACCCGTTGATGGAAAATATCAATTCTAATGCATTCCAAGGGTTTGATGCAGAATCCACTGTTGCAGAAGCAGTGCTCAATACCAAGTCGGTTAGTGCGAATGAAGTGCCAGTTACATGTAATGGATACATGGAGGATGGAGGATACTTCCAAAGAGTCATCCGTTCCTCCTCAGATATCCAAGATACAGTTCTTGGAGTTTGTTCTTACTATGATGGTGGACTAATCGTTACTACAATGGATATTGCAACTGTCTCTGACCGTGCAGATAGTATGACCTTCCCTCTCTTGGGCAACATGCTGTCATACCAAGTAAGTCCATACCCTGAAGGATTTGGAACACTCGGTAACGGTTTGGAATTGACTATCAATGGAGATACTCCAAATATCGACCCTTCAACTGGAAAGTATGCTGTAAAGTACATGAAGAGTGATGCAACGGTTACATTTGGATTTACAACCAGCACTTCATCAACTTTGTCAACAGATTGGATTGTTGATGGACCAACCTCGTGGGATGGTTCAACAATGGCAAGTGGAGTTGGACACACTACGGATATGAGTCCAGTAATGCAATTCTGTAAGAATGATTTGTCAAGTGCAACAGGATGTGCACAAGGTGAACAATGGAATGTCAAGTTGATGCTACACGATGACGCAGGTCACTCACGTATCATCGATGTCACCGTTGAAACAAACGATGTCTATGCGGATGAATACAGACCAACAGCAAATGCTGAGATCGACATGCGTCCTGAATATGTAGACCAAGTTGAATTTACTGGAACCAAAACGGTTTCAAGTACCGAATGGGATATTTACAGGATAACTCTTGATGATGATGGTGAAACAACAATCCATTTCGATGCAAGTAATTCAAGCGATCAAGATGCTTTGGAAGGAAACGGAATTGAGACTTATCAATGGAAGGTTTTGTTTGATGCACCATATGGTGTTGACGACTTTGCATTAGAAGGTCATACATTTGTTCAAAGCGACGCAAGTGATGGTGAATGGGCATATAATTTCAAGAATGAAACAGTTGACTCAACTGGTGCAAATGAAAATACCATCCGCATGGAATTAGTGACTTATGATAAGGCGGGTAAGATTTCAGAGAAATTCCGTATGTTCTTCGTTATCGTTCCAGCCGGATTCGGCGATGAAGAGCCAGTTGTACAACTCGACTCTCCAAATGCTAATTCTCGCGTTGATACAGACACAATTACAATCTCTGGGTCTGTTCTAAGTGGTAGTGAGCAAAATGAAGTATATATCGAAACAGCATTTGTTCTTGCAGACTTCAATGAATCATTCGTACAACAGTACAACAAGAAGATTCTAGGAACTTGGAACAAGACCACATCTGGACTTGGTAATGGTGAAGCATTTGACTTGACATTATCAATGGATGGAATGTATACAAACAAATCTCAAGTAATCCTCATTTACATCAAGATCTATGAAGGAATTGGAGATGACCAACGTTGGATTTCTTACAAGCAAATAGAAATCAACTTACCAGCCTGTCAAGGAACTGAAGCTGACGTCGCTGCAGAAGCGGCTGGCGGAGAGTGGATTCTAGATGCTGATGGTGAATGCCAATGGGATGGTGCTTGGGCATTCGAGGATGGTGAATGGAAGGCTCCTTCTGATGGCGGCGACAGTTCTGAAACAAGTGGTGAAATGGATATGGCTACAATAGGAATCATTGCGGCTGTAATCATCGCTATCCTGGCTGTAACAATGGTAATAATGCGCAAGGGTAGTTCGGATTCAATGGATGACACTTCCAAGGATTTCCACGCTGCTGCTAGCGGATTTGCTGCAGCACAGTTAGACCCTGTTGAACAATATGTACAACAATTGGTTGCACAAGGATATCCTGAGGAAACTGCACGTCAGTATGCACAACAATATGCAGCTCAGGCTGGAATCGGTGAAGGTGCTGCAGCAGCAGCGCCAGTTGCCGCAGCACCAGTTGCCGCTGCACCAGTTGCTGCAACTCAAGTTGACCCAGCAGTTTACCAGCAATATCTACAGCAATTCATGGGCCAAGGATATGATGAGGCTACTGCAGCGCAATATGCACAGCAGTATGCTTTGCAATATGCACAGCAACAAGGTTGAGTTTTGCCTTGGGCAAATTCCGATCACTGTATTGAGCGTAAGCGATGAATAATCGGGTGCTTATATTCAATTAGTATGGGCTACGGGGACTGCTCATGGACAAGACTGAGCAGTATACTGTCGCGGATATTTCCTTAGCCCCAAAGGGTGCTTTGAGAGTCGATTGGGCAAGGGCTAGAATGCCAGTATTGGAAGCGCTACGCGAAGAGGCATTGAAGACAAAACCCCTAGCAGGAATGCGTGTGACAGGATGTCTTCACGTTACCAAAGAAACTGCAATACTAATCGAAACGATCGCAGCTGCAGGTGCTGAGATTTCCTGGTCAGGATGTAATCCCCTCTCAACCCAAGATGATGTAGCAGCATGGCTTGCAACTGAAGGATATTCAGTTCACGCTTGGCATGGACAATCTGTAGAAGATTTCTATTGGTGTATCGACAAGACTCTTGAATTCAGACCAACATTAACTTTAGATGATGGAGCAGATTTAATCGTCCGTGTTCATGGAGAGAAGAAAGAGTATGCAGTAGATGTAATCGGTGGTACTGAAGAAACAACCACAGGTGTTCACCGGCTAAGAGCAATGGGAGAGGCAGGAGACTTGCTTTACCCTGTATTAGCAGTAAACGATGCAATCACAAAGTGGGACTTTGACAATGTCTATGGAACAGGTCAATCCACATTGGATGGAATTCTTAGAGCAACATCCGTATTGATTGCTGGAAAGACATTCGTTGTCGCAGGTTATGGTCACTGTGGAAGTGGTCTAGCAATGCGTGCAAAGGGAATGGGTGCAAATGTAGTTATCACAGAAATTGACCCATTAGCAGCACTTAGAGCAGTGATGGATGGTTTCAGAGTAATGAAGATGGACGATGCAGCAGCGATTGGTGATATCTTCTGTACTGCTACTGGAATGAAGGACATTATAGTTGAGAGACACTTTGCTTCAATGAAGGATGGTGCAATTATTTCAAACACAGGCCACTATGATTGTGAAATAAATATTGAAGATTTGAATAGTCTTTCACAAAGTGTTAGAACCATTAGAAGCGAGAATCAAGAGTACGTCTTAGCGGATGGACGTAAGATATACTTGCTTGCAGAAGGACGTTTAGTAAATCTTGCAGCTGCTGAAGGACATCCGTCAGAAGTAATGGACATGTCATTCGCTAACCAATATCTAGCATTATGCCGCTTAGCGGCAGAAGCAAAGGACATGGATCCAATTGTTTATGATATATCCAAACAGCAAGACATAGATGTTGCATCAACCAAACTTGCAACCCTTGGATTCACTATTGATGAATTAACTCAAGAGCAAATTGTGTATGCAACAGATTACACTGCAGGAACATGAATCTAAGATGTCTCTTCCGCTCATAGCCGGATAGACATTTGCGAGAAAATCAATCACTTGGCCAACAGAATATGGCATCAATTGTATGTGTACAGTGTAAGTGGGTCTGAATTACCATTGTACTCCTCCATAAGTTCTTGAAGGGGTTTCGGATACCCCTTGCGACTTATCCGAAAAATTAATTTAGCGGTATAATACTATTAACCACTATGCAATGCCAGTTACATGGAAGCACAAGCAATGGAACAAGTAAGCTCTGAAAAAGACTGGATAATTACATTAGTTTTAGCTTTCTTAGTGGGCACATTTGGTATTGACCGATTTTATTCTGGTTCAATTCTTCTAGGTGTGCTCAAGCTTGTCACTTTTGGCGGACTTGGACTTTGGTGGCTCATCGATCTTATCATGCTCGTCACTGGCAGTTACAAAGACGGAAACGGCAATCCTATCACAACTAAGTGATTCGAAAGAGACCCCTTCTGAAACGTATACGTTCAAATGTTACACATTGAACTGTAAAGAAAAATATTGAGGGTTCTCTAACCTTTCAGCACTGAAGAGTTACTCTATTACTCTGGTTTCGTCAAAACATCCATTCAAACCCTTGCATTCAATGGAATTTTGATTGCTGCTGAATGAGTTTATCAGTTGTGGTGTACATCTTTACTACATGGGGTGGAAACTTGGAGAAGATGGAAAACCCAAGCGAACCTCTACAATAGAAAACAGGCAATGGATTGATTTTGATCCTTCATGGTTCATAGAGAATCTCCCGGAAGGGCGGTTCTTCGAAGGTGTGGACAAATTGGGCATAAGTGTTTTACAAGACTTATACGATTACAAAAGAAATCATGTAAACATGTTCGTGGATCCTACGCTTTTATTTAGCTCAAAAAGTTATGAGGATTACGAAGTGATTATGATACAAAGAGTGGTGGGTAATACCTTCTTGGATTTCAAAGCATATGTGGAATTCTATCGGAGGATTCAGAATCCTCCAGAGGTTTCGGCTATTGCTGAACATTGCTGCATTGTTCCCGACGCCTCTTATGGGATTGATGTTGATATCTGGACTCAGAGCGTTGGTATTATTGGCGTTGGTTTAGGGTTGAAAAAGGTGACCTGGAGTGATGGTTTAGTTATTGATGACATGGTCCATGTATCATTTCTTAATTTCGGTGGCTGGTATGAAACGAAGGATTTGTTCTTTTCACGAATCATGGATGCTATTGGCTTAGATTCAGATCATATTAATAATCTCAATATAGAAGAAATAAAACAGATGTTAGAAGATAAGTTTGAAGGACTTGAACTTGAAGATATCGAGTACGTGTTGATGAACTTCTACTAGATTCACTGAAAATAAGAAAGAACATTATGTTTTTATTAGAGTATACTGTGAATGAACTATATCGAATGGATTTGAGAAATCACTCTTCCTCAAACTGTTCTAATTGTTCATCTTCGTATTCTTCATCAATGTAACCCATCTCATCTAGATGAGAATCAAAGTCTGGTAATTGAGGTTTCCAACCTTGGGGTAATTCCTTTCCAGAATCAATGATTTTTATCATTCTCTCTTGCCATGCAATTGGTTTTCTTTGCATAATGTATAGGTAAAGAACGGATAATCGTATATCTTCATCGATTATAGTTAATCCAGTTGAAGCTTCAAAATTCATAGCCCTTAACAAATTATAAGCGGGCTTATTTAACAACCCAGTCCATCGTTTTGCCAGCCTCATTCCAACTAATACAGTCATAAATATCACTAGTGATGTTAAACAAAATCCACCCCATCCCTCACCAAATATTTTGTCGCTTAATACAACTTCAAGCAAAAGAAATGGCATGGTAGCCATCATGAAGATAAATGTTTCAGAAACAGGGGGTTTTCTCATTTTACTGGTGATTGCACCCCAGCCGTCATGATTTTTTTCCCACGGATAAAAATAAGTTCCCGAGGTACCTTCCGCAGCAGCCTTTACCAAGTTCATCAAATAGTATAATTTTCCAGTTTGAGATGTTGCAATCTCCATATTGTTTTCAACAATTGATTTCAACCTAGTGTCTGCTTCACCATATAATCCCATATCGGTTAGAATCGTTGCTTGTTCTACAATGGGTGTAACTTCATCTGGGGCATGATGTCTACAGTCTTGCCACCATTGCAATGAATCATCAAGTAATCCAAGATTATCTGAAAGGAGTTGTCCACCTCTAACCCACATTTGCAGTAGCATTGGGTCTAATTGTATGGCTTTACGACATCCATTGAGAGATTTAGCCGCCTGTGCGAGAGTTGGGTTTTTCGTTTCACCTGCGAGTGCAGAATCGGAATATAGTACCCATGCATCAACATGTTCAGGATCTAGTTTTGTAGCAGCTTTTGCTTGATCGAAGGCTAATTCAAAATCGCCTTTATCAAATGCTTCAACCGCATCTAAATAATGGTGTTCTGCACCCATTCTAATCACACCTAATCTTGAGTTTTATCGTAATTTCGGGGCCGGATATCACTAGGGGCACGGTTATGAGCATGCCCATCTTTCTTTCCTTTAGATCTTCTAAACTCAGACGCTTCTGGCTTTCCTCTTGGAGCTGAATCGTCTCTTCTTCCACGTCCAGAATCTCTTCCACCGTCTCGACCGCCACCATAGCCACCGCCACCGCCGCTACGTCCGGAATCTCTTCCACCGTCTCGACCGCCACCATAGCCACCGCCACCGCCGCTGCGTCCGGAATCTCTTCCACCGTCTCGACCGCCACCATAGCCACCGCCACCGCCGCTACGTCCAGAATCTCTTCCACCGTCTCGACCGCCACCATAGCCACCGCCACCGCCGCTACGTCCAGAATCTCTTCCGCCGTCTCGACCGCCGCCATCTGTAGCCACCGCCACCGCTGCTACGTCCAGAATCTCTTCCACCGTCTCGACCGCCCCATAGCCACCCCACCGCCGCTGCGTCCGGAATCTCTTCCGCCGCCGCCACCATAGCCGCCACCGCCGCTACGTCCGGAATCTCTTCCGCCGCCGCCGCCATAGCCACCACCGCCGCTACGTCCGGAATCTCTTCCACCGCCGCCACCATAGCCGCCACCGCCGCTGCGTCCGGAATCTCTTCCAGCCGCCGCCAGCCATAGCCGCCACCGCCGCTGACGTCCGGAATCTCTTCCGCCGCCGCCGCCATAGCCGCCACCGCCGCTGCGTCCAGAATCTCTTCCAGCGCCGCCTGAACGAGCCAGACCACATCGATTGCACTCATCTCTTCTTGCGAAGTTATTGTTATGGCATTTAGGACATTCCCAATCTCCGTCCATGCGGTTTTCATTACCACCGCTACGGTTATCGGATCCACTGAATCTATCTCTTCCACTATCTCTGCGGTCTCTGTTTCCACCATCTCTTCCACCGCTTCTGTCACTTCTTTGGCGAGAAGGGCTAGGTGCTCCGCCTTCCTTTTCAAGACCACATCGGTTACATTCTGAACGGAATGAGAAATTACTGTTTTGACATTTAGGACATTCCCAATCATTGCTGTTATCTGGACCATCTCGTTGTCCATTGGAACGATTAGAGTCACGTCCACCGTCACGACTTCCACGACGGTCATCACGACCTCTGTTTTCATCACGCCCACCTCTTCGCTCATCCCTACCGCCGTATCTTTCATCGCGACGAGAGCTTGAACGACCTGAACTTGGTCGAGGCGCTTCACAGCGGTTACAGTTTTGACGGAATGAATAATTATTATTTTGACATTGAGGGCAATCCCAATCTTCACTTGGTTGGTGACTTTTATCCTGCCTTCTTTCGTCACGAGTTCCACGATATCCATCACGGTCTCCACTTCTTTCAGTGCGTTGGTCGCGGCGTTGGTCACGCTCATTTTGGCGTTCTACGCGAGGTTTTTTAGATCTCACACCAACTTCCTTTCCAACTAAGGATTCTAAGTCGAGTTTTCTTTCAATATGTGCAACATGAACTAATGGAGAATTAGTGTTTCCTAATACCGAATCTACCTTGCCAATGTAATCGCCAGTGGCAGCATCAGTGATTATAGATTCAAGCGCAGGTGACGAACCTGTAAATTTGACGAGTAATCCACCTTCGTGGCTCAACGACTCAATAGTACCAGTAAACATGGTATTCCCTAAACACAATGCGGAAGCCCTCCTCCTTTAAGGGGGTCGGTATTCACAAATATTGTTTTCTTTGCCAAAATGCCATTGCTAATAATGTGATTATCAGCGTTGAAAGCATAGATAGCGAAGGAAGTCCACCTTCTTCAGAAGGTTCTCCATCAACGATTACGGTATCGCTATCGTCCTCAGCATAAGGATCGGTAATGAACACAGATAAGGTTCCGATAACTCCGGATTCATCAGTAGCAGAAATGATTACATCATATTCAGTTATTCCTTGGCTCATGCAAGAAGCGATTGAAACATCGATTTCCCAATTAGTTCCAACTTGGGTGAAATCAGTTGTTGAACCACTGCAAAGTGATAGCATTAGGGTCACTTCTTCGCCATCAGGGTCAATTACTATACCTTTCAAAGTAAATTTCAATCCACTATCATCCCATGTAGCATTTTCTTGACTAATTCCAGTAATCAATTCTATAACAGGTGGAGAACTTGATTTTTCAAGACCAAAGTTTAGCATAAAGGAATATGTCAACATATTAGTCGCATCAGCAGTTCCCATTACCATTACCAGACCTGGTCTTAATTTTTTGAGTGATAAACCAGTTGTTAATTCATTTGTTGCAACAGTGATTGTTTTTGCATCAGCCATATTATTCGATTGGTGGGCATGAGCTATGATTGTCATTTCTCCAACCAATCCAGTTGGTGTGATGGTAAATTCTAATTCCTCACTTTGTTCATTCATCGCAGCGCTTGCCGTAAATAGTTGACCAAATGTCCAAGTTCTAGATAGTTCTGAAGTTTCCCCATATGGGTCGACGAGGTTACATGTTGCTTGTGAAGAACCAGTGCCAACTGATGTGATGATAAATGCCCCATCCTCATCCATTTGACTTGACCAGCCATCTTCAACAAAGTTACAATCTAATGTCCAACCATGGTTATCACTTGCCCAATTTTCAGTAATGTCTCCATTCACTACTACAACGGTACCATCATCAGATAAAGGGATTATCTTGCCTTCATCAGGTGCACTACTGCTCCAGATTGGTATGTCATTATCTTCAACTTCTTGAGTCGTAAAGTCAACGTATATTTCACGAATTGCCGGGTAGTTGGAATCAGGATATTCAACGTCAATTGTAACTCTCATTCTCCCGTTTGGAAGGTTTTCTACTACTGGAATTTCAAGTGCATCATTCTGAATACCATCATCCATTGTTGAGAATTCTAACATTCTCAAACCTTGAGTTTGAGGGAATGTCAATACAAAGGATGCATCGGTGACATTGGTCACATTTAATGCGAGAGTGAAATTTGATACACCTTTGTTAGGTAATTGGTTAAATTCAGCATTATATGTCTCTTCATCGGCAACGAACATACTGATCTCTAAATCATCAGTTGCTGAAACAGGAATTTCGTAGCAACCATTAGATGCTAACAAATTTTGACAATTTCTTTTTTCTTCATGATCAGATGGAACTAGATTTACTTCATCAAGTTGAATTCCATCCTGAATGAAACTCCAATTATTCCAATCCACACCAGTGCGATGTGCCACTCCTTCTTTCAACCCAATTCTTGTATCCATGTCGGCGATACAATCAGGTCCAATCGCTCTGACAGCATCTCTTTCATCAGTACTTAACCATCCGTTACCGCCGCCTGGTACATCTTGAGAACCTATTAGCTCATCAAGATTTTCTCTAACAGTCGCTGCATTTGAACCGTTTACCCAAGCGTTTGCATAATAATCTGCGGTAGCCCAATCATCAAGGATATTGATGCTAAAACTTGCAAAATCATAATCAAATAAATCTTCAAAAGTCAAACCGCTACAGTTAACTTGTCCTACATCATCTTCTCTTGCTTCAACATTGGGAACAATGTTCTCTTCAAAACTATTATCTTGAATTTGTGTCGGTGAAAATGTCATCATCAGCAATATCGCGCTGAGAATCAATGAAGAAATTTTCAACCTAGTGTTACCATCTGCCATATCAATTGATACTAGGTGTCATCTAATACACTTGCCCCTTTAGGGGCAGTATTTTACTTATTTCAAGGAACTAAATCTTCCATTCGTTTTGCAAGTATCCAAAGTGGCAAAACAGTCCAAGCGATTGTCATTAGCCAAATCTGCCAACCAGAAACACCCCGTTGAACACCCGACAATCGTGTTTCTAGTATGTGGTGATATACACCATTTGGTGAAAATAAATCAAGAGCTCCTTCTAATGCAATCCAAGATGAATCATTATCTTGGCCGATGGCAATTCCAGAAGCAAGGGCAACCATACTTGTTACCAATGCCCACAAGAATGTGAAGAAAAACCAAATCCCGACTCCAAAAGCCATCGCAGTCCCTTGCTCTCTCGCTTTTGAAGAAGCGATTAATGTGAATAATGTATACCATGTTAAGATCAATCCAGTTGCGATAATATGGATGATGATATCCATTAATTCTGGCCAAGCACCCATTCTATAACGAATAATAAATACTGAGATTAGCAACAAAATGGTTACAGGAATAATTACAGCGACAGAAGTACCATGCACTAGGGCAAGTGTTTGACTTAATCGAGACATAGGTTGAGCCAATTTTACTTCTAGCACTCCACTTGCTCTTTCTTTGCTTACACCATCAAATGCCATTAAAACCGCACACATAGTACCACCGAAAACAATACCAAGACTGGAATAAAACAACACTTCCATAGGGGTTTCAGGGCGGTGACCACCTGGGAGAATGATGCTAGGGTCTGAAAATCCCCAAGCCATTCCTGGAATAAACAATAGTAGTATTGGGAACATCAATAACATTCTTGTCGAGAATATTTTCTCTTTGATAATTAGAGAGGTTACTTTTCGGTATGATACCTTTCCGCTCATTCTTCTTCCACCCCCCTATTAATCAATGGTAGGAATGCCGATGAAGTAATTTCTAAGCCCACATCTTCCACCCTAAGACCTGTTGAAGAACATAACATCTCTACCAAATCGGGTGCATGCGGTTGCCAAGACTCTACTTCAATCCCTTCACTGATGAGTTTTTTCAGTACACCATCTGGATTCCCCTTCAGTTGCATTTGCCAAGAGTTTTGATCAGTTTCAGATTTAAGCAGTTCCATTCCCAATTTTTTAACCAACTTAGATGATGGTGGCTGTGAAGTTCCTGTTAGGTCAAACCTATCGCTCAATTCTAAATCTTTTTCGACCGATTTTATTTCACCTTCGATCAGTAGTTGGCCACGGTGAAGTAATGCGATTCTATCTATTATCCCAATTAACCCTGATACCTGGTGAGATGATATCACGATAGAAACTCCCTTTTCACTCAATTGTTGCAATAGTTGGGTAAATGCTTGTGCTGCAACAGGGTCTAATCCATTGAATGGTTCGTCTAGAAGTAGAATATCTGGGGAGCCTAGTAAAGCAGTAGCCAAAGTTAGACGTTGTCGCATACCTTGACTCAATTCATCTAAGGGGGAATCGATTCGTGAGTTCAAACCTACCAGTTTAATCAATCCAAGAATACGATGTTCTGAAGAGCCTCTCATCGCAGCAATTTCAGTTATTGCATCGTGAACTGATTTCTTGCCTTGCCAGCGAACTTGCTCCGGCATATGTCCAATAACTTTTCTCAATTCTACGCTGGTTGACAATTCTCTTTCAATGGTTTGGTCACCCTTTAAAGAGGTAAAAACAGCAGTCCCTTTTTGCAAAGGTAAGACACCTGCCAACATTCGTAACAAGGTCGTTTTTCCAGCACCATTTGGGCCAACCAGGCCCAGTATTGTACCTCTGTACAAGGCTAAGTCGATTTTAGGAATGCCGGGTCCACGAATTTTCTTCCATGGTTTTGTTAGCGTTGGGGCGCTAATATAGTGGCGGCAAGATGCGCCAACAAGTTGTAAAACGACCTCCGCCATGTGTACGCCTAAATCGCAATCACTTGATATTCTACCGTTTCATAGTCGCTCAAAGCAAAAGTATCATCACTGAAAGGTATCCAATCCATTTACGGGAACAGCAATGCTAGGGGGTATAATTTATTCTGCGGGCCTTGTTGTTGCGATTATTGTTGTCATATATTTGCAGTATAGAACATTCGTTAAGCAACAAGCAGTTGTCGAAGGAGACACTTCAAACATTTTCAATTACAAAGAAGTATTTGGGCCGATGGGTCTAGAATTTCTCATCTTATCTCTAGTTCTGATTTGGATAGTACCTTACGGTGTTTTGGTGATTGCACCAATTGGTTTGATATTGTCAGTATTGTCACCTGCTGGCCGAATAACATGGTCGCAAACAAAAGTTCCTAGAACAATGGTTTGTGCTTTCTTAATCAGCATGATAATGCTTGGAAGTTTAGCCCCTGTAGCTCAACCTAAATCTCCTGATTCTTGGGGCAATCCGCTGTTAACTGAAAATCCAAATGCACCCATTTGGCCAGCTAGTCAGCAATATACGTGGCTTATGACACCATCTGCTGGTGAATTGGATTTAGAAATAATTCAATCTATTTCGATTAGAACACCCCATCAATTAGGCGTCTATGGTGCAGCGGGTTCAAGTTTAAATTTGGCATCATTGATGGGATTGGAGCAATCTAGATTACACCAAGCCATTGAATTATTAGATGATGAATTATCATTTGTTAGATTAAACCCTGAAGAAATGGCACTCACTCTCATACCGAATCAAGAGACTCATCGCTATGTTAGTACTACACTTGGAATTGATGAAAATATTGTGATTCGTCAATATGAACTGCGTTCATTATCAATAGGGTCTAATGAAGATGGAGTCAAAGTCGGCGAGGTGCTTTGTGCAGCGACTTCTACCTGGGGTGGTGAATTACAGGTTTTGGTAATCATTAGACCTCTGGGGCACCCAGATCTTACAACCGATCGGTATGCTGAGGAATTAGTATTAGATTGGCTTTCTGCGTGAAATGTCCTCATACGGTAAAATTCAGCAGTAATGCCGCCATAGAGTGCGGTTTAGGGCGCCCTAAACTTTCATATAGGGGGGTGTTTTAGGGCGGCCTAAACCGGAGTGTCATATCATGAAGCCACAAACGCTAAAATCAACATTGCTCGTATTTTTAATTGCCACAGCCTCAATAGCGGGCTGCTTAGGTAGTAAAGATGAAAAAGAAACCTCAGACTCAGAAGAGTTCGTAATTGCATACAGTGTCAAAGACGATTACACCAACGTTGATGAGAATCCTCAGCGATTAGCTGATTATTTGAGTGAAGAACTTAATATGGATGTAACACTGTATCCAATTGATTCCGAAGGGGCTGCTCTTGAAGCACTTCGCTTTGGAAATGTAGACATGGCTTTCATGGATGGCGGTGCTGCTTGGGTCGGTTGGCAACAATACGGTCTAGAGGCGCTTGCAGCAGATCAAAAATCCGATGGCCGAACTTATTACAGCGCTCATGCCATTGTTCTCAAGGATTCTGATATGGCAGCTGCCTACCTCGATTCGGACCCAAATACGGACCCATTTTCACTTTTAGCAGGTAAGACTTCGTGCCACACAGGGTGGCTAAAATCTGCTGGAATGTTGCTACCTATGGGATTCCTAATTGGAAATGGATACGCTAATGTCATTGGCGATTCCAGTGATGTAGAATCACTTCGTAACACTATTACTCACTTTTTCAGTGAAGATTCAAGTATTCCGGACTCCGGAACTCCTTACTATTCCTATTCTGGAGCAGTCAAGTGTCTTTCCGAAGGCGTAGGTGACGTTGCCTTCGTAAAAGATTCTACAGTTGCTTCCTATTGTGGAAATACAAATGTTTCTGAAAACCTTGAATGGTGTCTTCCAGAATCAGATTATATCTTGCTTCCTTCGTACGGAAATGCTCCATCACACCCAGTGATGTACAATCCTGACTTTATGTCATCTGACAGGATTACTCTAGTTCAAAATGCACTGGTTGCTATGAAGGATTCAACAGAAGGATCATCTATTCTTTCTGATGTCCTCAACACTCCAGCAATCTCGGCTACAAATGCACTTGACCACCTTGGATCATATGGAAACCTCATTGAAGATGTCCCTGGAATCTCGGCATACTATAGTACTAAATTCACCATTAACGATACTGTCGCTCCTACAGTTTCAAACATTAGAATCGCGTTTGAACTGAAAGATGACTACACCAATACTGATGAAAACCCGCAAATCCTTGCCGATTACATTGCTGAACAAACTGGAGTAACTGTAACTTTGTATCCTGTTTCATCAGAAGGCGCTATCATCGAAGCTCTTCGTTTTGGCAATGTTGACATCGCCTTTATGGATGGCGGAGCCGCTTGGGTTGGCTGGAAAGAATATGGCCTTGCTACAATGGCTGCTGACCAGAAAGATGATGGAAGAACATATTACAACGCTCATGCAGTCGTATTGAACGGTTCAGATATTGCAGAGGCTTATCTTGATAACGATACATCAACCGATCCATTTGCAATGATGGAAGGCAAGACTTCTTGCCACACAGGTTGGCTAAAATCAGCCGGTATGTTGCTCCCAATGGGTCACTTGATTTCCCAAGGCTATGCACCAGTTGTCGGCCCACAAGATGATATTGAGTCACTCCGAGATACCATCCACGCTTTCTTTAACGAAAACGCAAGTATCCCAGACTCCGGAACACCTTATTATTCTTACAACGGAGCCATAAAATGCCTCTCCGAAGGCGTAGGGGATGTTGCATTTGCCAAGGACTCCACAGTCGCAAAGTACTGTGGTTCCGACAATGCAAGCCTGAATGAAGAGTGGTGTCTACCTGAATCAGATTACGTCTTGCTCCCTTCATACGGATCAGCACCATCTCACCCAGTCATGTACAACCCTGCTAAACTTGACGTTCAAACACGCACTGCAATTCTCAATGCACTGCTTTCATTGAACGGAGAGATGTATGTCGAAAATTACTCCATGCAAGGGCAAGAATACACTGGATGTTACAGCATGACAACTCACATGGTTGACAGCACCTCTCCACAAAATCAGTGTGGTGATCAAATTCTGCTGAATGTTCTCAATACTCCAGGGCTTGTTGAAGCAAACACCCAAGAACATCTTGGAAGTTACAGTAGTCTTATCAGTGCGATTCCAGGGATTTCATCTTACTTTGATTCCAAATTTGAAATTACTGAATGAATTGCTGGAGATAACCTTTGAAATACATCGTCGCTGAAATAGCCCCTTTCTCTATTCCAATTATGGGGGCTATTTCACTGACCTTTGGAGTGATATAAATGAAAAGAAACTTAAATCCTTTTTTGCTATACCCAACCGTTTCAAAAAGTAAAGGCAGCAGGACTGCTTGAGGGGTCTCTATGGTGGAAGCAGTACTTGAACTCAAGAACTTGAGTGTTGGTTACGATGAACCGTTGATATCCAACATCAACTTGGAAGTCTTTCCAGGGGAAGTCATAACCATTCTAGGTCCTTCTGGAATAGGAAAAACAACATTGGTTCGTACGATTGCAGGGCTTATTAGACCCCTTTCCGGATCCTTTGACTTGAATGTTGAGAGGCGAGGTGGATTAGGATATATCCCTCAACGCTTAGGATTGGTACGACACGCAACAGTTGCGCACAATGTCTCTCTTGGCGCCCGGACAAGAGTTGGTTTTTCACTAAACATGTGGAAGGAGCGTTCTCAAAGAACAATGGACGCATTACGTATGCTCGGGATTGCTGACAAATCTAATGAACCTGTTCGGCGATTATCTGGTGGGCAGCAGCGCCGTGTTGCAACAGCCAGAACTTTAGCTCAGAGGCCTCAATTGATGCTGGCAGATGAATTCCTTGGCGAACTAGATCATTCAAATGTTGAAATTGTATTCGAAGCAGTTCAGAATTTGGTCGATGATGGTACCGCTGTAATCATGATTGAACACCATGATGATAACGCTCAATTATTCGCTACACGAATATGGGAAATCCAGGACGGCAAAATCGCAGATATTTCAATCAAAGAGTGGAAAAACCGAAAGACTGGGGGTGAAGAGGAGTGAAATACCGTCTCTTTGGAATTATTTCCATTTTGTTGTTACTTGCTTGGCAAACTCTCGATGGATTAATTGAAGGTGATTGGGGCCGACTTGAGGGCGGACTTGGAAATCTCTCAGTATTTTTTTCTGAAAGTATGTGGCCTCCAAATTGGAGTGTCATAGAAGCACGCCCGTATCCCGTGTGTGAATCTGAAATTGAATTCTTCTGTTCAGTTGGTTATCTCGGCATGATGGAAACAATAAAAATCGCCTTTGTTGCAACAATTCTGGGATTTATAGGAGCCTTGTTTTTCTCATCTCTCGCAGCACGCAATCTTGTCCCTCTCTATGTAGCAATCCCCGTACGAATTTTACTCTCTGCGATTCGAAGTTTGCCAAGTCTAATTTGGGCGATTCTATTTGTGATTGTGATTGGTTTTGGTCCTCTTTCAGGTGTTTTGGCTATGACTTTCTACACCGTTGGGTATCTTGGTAAATTGCAGTATGAAACATTTGAAGGAATGGCCAATGATTCTCTTGAAGCCAGTCGGGCAATGGGCCTTCCACGGAGTAGCATTTTGCTGAATGTAGTTATCCCTGAAAATAGTAATCATCTATTGAGCCAATTAATGTTCATGTTTGAATATAATGTCCGCCATGGAACAGTAATTGGAATTGTTGGTGCCGGTGGAATTGGTTATTACATTAGCACTTATCTCAAATTCCTCCAATATGAGAAAGTCTTTGCACTTCTCATTTTGATATTTGTAGTCGTTGTAATCATTGACTTACTTTCAATGATGGTTCGCTCTTTTGTTAACGATGAAGGGGATGTCCGTCGTCCAACATGGTTGAATGTTGTACTTTCAGAAAAATGATGGTAATACATTTCTGCCAATTTTTATTCGACAGCGATGTGAAGTGAACCATTTTTGTAAAAGACTTGAATACGATCAGGGACTTTCTTTGTCAAGGAAGCAATCGCTTCGTAAACAGCATCATCTTCAACTTCAAAAACTTGTGCAGCATCCTCTGTTGACCACGGAGTAAGATGGAAATCTGATTGACGTAGCCACTCAAATAATCTAGCTTCTAACTCTGTCAATTCCGCCGCCATAGTATTGCCATAACGCTACCATTCAAAACAGCACCGCAGAATAAGTGGTTTTACAAAGATTCAACTCAACTGAGGGTGACCATTCTTCTACAGCATTCTTCAGCATTGATATCCCCATTAAGCAATGTATTCAATGCCTTGGTGAATGGAATTTGGATATTATCATCCTCTGCTCTATCAATAAACATCCTTGTTGCTCTTACTCCTTCAGCAACCATGTGCATCTCTTCCAATGCCTCATCAAGTGTTAATCCAGTTCCCAGTTTTTCACCTAGAGTACGGTTTCTTCCATGTGGTGAAGTCGCAGTAACGTACAGGTCACCCAATCCAGCAGGGCCGAATGCAACTTCTGCTCTTGCGCCTAGTTGGGGTAGCAATAAGCAACCTTCTTTGAATCCGGCCATAAAAATCGCAGCCTTGAGATTATCGCCACCCAATGTACCAACTTGTTTCAATCCATCAACCAATCCACATGCAAGTGCAACTACATTTTTGAAAGCACCCCAAAGTTCAGCACCGACGGGGTCGGATGCAGGATGTAAGATGAAAGTTTGAGTCGTTAACGTCTTTGCTAGTTTTTTAGCAACAGAGATATCTTCGCTTGCAACCAATGCAGTAGTCATTACTCCCGCGGCGGCTTCTGGTGCGATTGTTGGACCTGTGACAACCGCCAAAGGATTAGCCATACCAGCAGCAGTCAACTTCTCCTGAATCGCATGTGAAATCATTTGATTGTCAGGGGCTAACCCCTTTGCTAAATCGATAATGACATGTCTTGGTCGCAGGTGTGGAATCACTTGGTCTACGACATCCAAAATCACAGAGGAAGGTACGGCAAGAACCACAACTTCAACCCCATCGAGGGTGTCTGCAATGTGCATTGATACATCCATGCCTTTGAGAGATAGTTTTGGGAGATACTTATGATTGATATTTTCCATTGTTATGGACTCATATACTTCTGATTCAATAGTCCATCCTTTGACCTTATGACCATCATCAAGCCACATTTTAGCGATAGCGCTTCCCCAATTACCGAGGCCTAAAATTCCAATGGATACCATGTCAACCAATGGTCACCCTGCACCCTTTGCTTAAGTCGCTTACCACTGTAAGAGAATGGTACAGTTAAGTTTTACAACTCATTTGATAATGCCAAATCAGAAAAGATCGTCGTCAGCATCATCTAAATTAATTGCTTCTTTGCCATCTTTTTTGGATTCTTTGGCAGCAGGTGTTTGTTCAACTGCATCAGTTTCATTTATCTCAAGGGATTCTGCAACTTCCTCAAGGTGCATTTGTTGTTGTGCTTTGCGAGCAGCGATTGCATTTTCAGAACTTCCACCTTGAAGGGTGAGTGCTCTTCTTCGATCCTCACGGGCCTTACGCTCAAGTTGTCTATGACGAGACTTTTCGATATTTTGTAGCATATACATTGCATCGTGTTCTAGCAATGGTGAATCCGAGATCAATGTGATGTCTAACCATCCACCATCTTCAACGATAAAATCAGCTAGTGGCTCAAAGTTCAAGTCAGACTTCTTGATTTGAGTATAATGCATTGCATTTCCACCGCGGTGGTCAACTCCAGAGAAGTGACAATAGAATTCTTTTGTACCAATCGATTCTCTAACTTGGTCAAATAATTCTCCATAATCTTCAGAGGTTCTCATTCGTCCATGCCCTCGGGCGTGAATATGTGCGATATTGAGGACAGGTATTGTACCTTCAACGTGATTGACAACTTCTAGAACTTCTTCTAAACTACCCCATAACTCTTGTCTTCCTGATGTTTCAACTCCGATTTTAGAAGGAGTGCCATCTTTTATCCAAGGGAATACAGGGAATTCGTCTTCATCATCATGCCAGATATCGGCGACACGGTCGACAATTCCTGCGAATACATTAGCAACTTGCTCGTTAGCAGCAGTTCCACGACTCATGCCACCATAATGGCCAGCGTGTAAAGTGATATGACGGGCATTAATTGTACGGGCCGCTTGTAAAGTAGATTCAATCTTGGTTAAACTTCTGACCTCTCTCAACTCTGTTACCCAATAATTCTGAATAATATGGCCCATGAATGTTCATTTCAAACTCGGTTTTATTTGAAAGTACACCGGCTTGCCAATATTGCTCAAAGTGATTTGGAGCAACCATACGAACGGTTTGAACTTCCATTGTTTCCAATCCGAGTGAAATTATATCGTCCATTCCTTCAACAATTGTCCTTCCTTTACAGGACAATGGAATTCCGGCTGGACCTAACTTGATTGGCATAGCATGACCTCCCCGCAGAACCAATCCAATGGTCGTCTCTCCTTAACCCCTTTCTGTTGACTGTTTGCCAAATCTATTCTTTTTCTTCCCATTTCACTATAATGCGACATACGACTATCTATGAAGTAGAGACACAACGAGTGGCCATGGACGAGACGATATCTAGGGCTATTGAAGCTTTCAAAAGCGGAAATCCGATTTGCCTTTTTGACTCGGAAAACAGGGAAGGAGAAACCGATTTATTATTCCCTGGACAATTCGCCCAGCCGGCCACTATGCGTCAATTGAGAAAGGATTGCGGAGGATTACTCTTTTTGGCAATAGGGCACGACATAGGGGAATTGTTTTCTCTACCGTTTTTACAAGACCTGCACACTCATCCAGCATTGGTTGCAGATAATTTAGTGCTAAAGGAATTAGTCACCAATGATTTACGCTATGATTCACGTTCAGCATTTACGCTATCATTGAATCACCGAGGAACATATACTGGAATTACAGATCACGACAGAGCTTTGACAACACGACGCTTTGCAGAATTGTCCGAAGAATGCCAACAGGCTGGACTTAGCGGAGAAGATGCAAGAAAAGCACTTGGCAACGAGTTCAGAACTCCAGGGCACATTCCGGTTTGCAGAGAGTCAGAAGGTGGATTATCTCGGCGCCAAGGACATACTGAACTAGCGGTAGGATTGGCGCGTCTTGCGGGAATGACTCCTGTGGTCATCGGCGCAGAGATGCTACAGCCAGATGGTGACGGAGCATTGTCAGTAGAGGATGCACGCGCATGGGCCCTGCAGAGAGACATTCCATTCCTAGAAGGGGCACAACTAACCGCTGCTCTAAATTTGTAATTAGCAACCGATATTAACAAGAATAGCAACCTGTTGCAAGTGATAAGGTGAGACGATGAAGAGAGTGATGGCAGTTGGAGTTTTTGACTTACTCCACGCAGGCCATTTGCATTACTTAGAGCAAGCCAAAGCATTGGGAGACCACCTCACAGTAGTTGTTGCACATGATGATACGGTGCGAAAGCGAAAGCATGAACCCGTAACCGGACAAGACCTTCGTTGTAGAATGGTCGAAGGATTAAAACCAGTAGATGATTCAATAATTGGCAATCCACCAAACGTCCCTATTTTTGACATCTTGCCGATTGTCAACCCAGATATCATTGCACTTGGTTATGACCAAATACATGCGGTTGAGAAAATAAAATCCAAATTGTCGGAATTAGGTCTTAATTCAATAGAGGTGACCAGAGTTGAAGGTCTTAGTGATGATTTAGATGGTACCCGTAAGATTATTGCCAGAATATTAGAATTGGCTTCAGAGAGAAAACAATTCGATGATTCAAAGGGGGGTGAGTGAATGTTCACTGGAATCGTCCAAGGTATTGCAACTATCAATGATACTTCACAAGGTGAGTCTGTTATGACATTGTCAATCACCTTACCAGCAACTGAAAATCTACAAATTGGTGCGAGCGTTAGTATCGATGGAGTTTGTTTGACCGTGACTTCAATAGATGGCTTAAATGTCAATTTTGATGTTATTACGGAAACATTGCACAGAACAACACTCTCCGATTTAGAAATAGGCAGTCAAGTTAATTTTGAACGAGCACTTCGTTTTGGAGATGAGTTGGGCGGTCATCTATTGTCTGGACACATTATGTCGGCTGGGTTAATTCATTCGATCACAGAAAATGGTGAAGGTAAAGAGTTCTCCATAATTGCGCCACCTTCATTACAAAAATACATCATTGAGAAAGGATTTATCGCAATAGATGGAATTTCATTAACCGTTGGAGTTGTCGAATCAAATATTTTCGCACTACACATCATCCCTGAAACCCTCCGCATGACTACTTTGGGTTCAAAACTGGAAGGTGATGCAGTGAATATTGAGATAGATTCAAACACCCAAACAATCGTATCTACAGTAGAGCGAATACTCTCAGGAAAGTGATATCATGGCTAAAATTTCTATTATTTGCGGATCGTACCATAAGGAACAAATCACCAGAATGCTAGAATTCGCCCAACAAGAAGCGGAAACATTAGGGTTGTCTATTGCTGAAGTGGTGTGGGTTCCAGGTGCAATGGAAATCCCGCTGGCTCTTGAAAGACAATTACGTAAAGACGAAATCGATGCGGCCGCATGCTTGGGAATCATTGAAAAAGGACAAACAAAACATGGTTTAGCAATGGGCCAAGCAGTCACTAAAGCAATAGTAGATCTACAATTGAAGCACGACAAACCAATCGGTTTAGGGATTATCGGACCAGGTGCAAAGCCGGAACACATTGAGCCGCGTATTGAGCCTCATGCTAGAGCCGCAATATCTGCAATTTCTTCGATGCTGTGAGTTTTTTCTTTCTTCAAAATATACCACCATACAGCGCCAAGAATAATCGCTTGTGGCCAGAAGAACCACCATTCACTCCATCTGGCTCCATCTATCATGAAATCGCTGAACGGATATAGGAATGGGGTTGGGAAGAAACTAATCGTATGGCCAGGAATATCCAATAAGATGTGGAAAAACCAAGGTATGACAAATACCCATGCCATATATTTCGGATTTTCATGATTCTTTGCCTTTAGAATATACCAGGCTACCAGAAATAAGATTACTACAATTGTAAAAGAATGGGACCATTGATAGATACTCCATGCGATTGGTAGGTCCGAAGTGACCGTATTATCATCTATTTGAACCGGCTTTATGCTATAGATTAAACCATAAATGGTCGAAGGTATGAATGCGACTAAATCGGGGAGGACTCCCATCGGGCCACTAACTTTCCACGACATCTTGCCTCTGGTTAGTACCACTCCCCCATAGCCAGTGTGAAATGACATCCATGTCTCTAGGGCGGCATTGTTTTGTTCTTGAATGTTGATGGACAATGTTCAAGGATTATACTCACGCCGCAAAGGATATGGACGACAAAATACACAATGTAATAATCATCGGAAGTGGACCTGCAGGGTACACTGCTGGACTTTATGCCGCACGTGCTATGTTAGAACCTCTAATGTTTGCCGGATACATGTCTGGGGGGCAATTAATGCTGACAAGTGATGTTGAAAACTTCCCTGGCTACCCACAAGGTATTGGCGGTCCTGAGATGATGGTGCAATTGAGAGAACAAGCAGAGCGCTTTGGACTGAAGGTCGAGGATAGAAATGTTGAATCGGTAGATCTTTCTGAAAAACCATACAAAGTGGTAGTTGAAGGTGAGACCTATTTGACTCATGCAATAATCGTTTCAACCGGTGCAGAATCAATTTGGCTCGGCGTTAAGGGTGAAGAAGAGCAGAAAGGACGTGGAATTTCAACTTGTGCTACATGCGATGGTGCTTTCTTCAAAGATGAGGAAGTATTGGTTGTCGGAGGAGGAGATTCTGCTTGTGAAGAAGCAACATTCTTGACTCGCTTTGCAAGTAAGGTAACACTTATTCATCGTAGAGATGTCTTCAAAGCTTCAACAATCATGTATGAAAGAGTACTTAATCACGACAAGATAGAAATCCAAACCTTTAGACAAGTTAAGGAATGGCTAAGTGATGAAAAAGGATTGACCGGAGCGGTTCTTGAAGACCCACGAGATGGTTCAACATCGACAATAGCGGCAACAGGAGCATTCATTGCGATTGGCCATACTCCAATTACTGCATTCCTAGATGGGCAAGTAGAAACAGATGGAGAAGGATACATTCTACACAAGAAACACACTATGACTTCGGTCGATGGCGTATTTGCGGCTGGAGATGTAGTTGATACTCGTTACAAACAGGCTATTACTGCTGCTGGAATGGGATGTCAGGCTGCAATGGATGTTGAAAAGTGGCTAGAAGATAACGTTGAGTGAGACTTTTTCACTTATCCGGCGGATTCATTGCTATGATGCCGCTGGCCAGTCTATGGTCGACCTGTCTCGTCATGCGCGGCATATTTCATTGCCACAAGTTGGCATGAAGGGTCAACAAAAATTGTCAGATGCTAATGTTCTTGTTGTAGGTGCGGGAGGATTGGGAAGTCCTGCATTACTTTACTTGGCAGCAGCAGGCATTGGAAGATTAGGGATCATCGATGATGATACAGTAGATATTTCTAATTTGCAGAGGCAAATCATTCATAGCACAAATAATGTTGACAAACCTAAGTCTCAATCTGCAAAGGAAAGTATTAATTCACTTGACCCAGCAATCCAAGTAGTTTCTATAGAAGAAAGGCTTACTCCAGATAATGCAATTGCTATATTGCAGCAGGGCTGGGATGTATTGATAGATGGAACCGATAATATTCCTACTCGATATTTGATAGATGATGCATGTTCAATACTAGGAATCCCTTGGATATATGGATCAATTCATCGTTTTGAAGGGCAAGTTACTGTGTTCAATCATAAAGATGGACCATGTTACCGTGATTTATTTCCTGAAGCACCACCTACAGGCGCAGTTCCTAATTGCGAAGAAGGTGGTGTCCTAGGAGTTTTGCCTGGAGTTATTGGTTCAATTCAGGCTACGGAGGCGATTAAGATAATACTGGGAGGTCGGAGAATCTTTGTCGGGTCGTCTTTTAATTTATGATGCAGAAGGAATGAAATTCAATATCTTAAAGTTTTCAAAAAGTGATGGCAGAGTGCCAGTTTCTGACTTGGAGGAAGTGACTAAAATGTTTGATTCTAGCCAATGGTGCTCGACCGACTCCAATCATTTTGAAATTGATAATGAACAAGAGATTAAAAAAGGAAAGGCCAACCAAGAGAACATAATGATTGCTGAAATTACCATTGAAGAAGTAATTCAAAAGAGAGACAATGGATGGTCACCGTTTATTTTAGATGTACGTTCTGAAATGGAATATGACCAAGCAAGAATTGCTACAGTAGACCTTCAGATAGAACATGGTAGAGTCCAGTCAATAATGAATGATTTACCAGCGGATAGAGATGTTTTGGTCCATTGTAAATCTGGAATGAGATCGCAAATAGCAATAATGCTTCTAAAACAGTCTGGCTTTGATTCGTTCAGACCGGTTGGTCAATATGCGCGGTGGATTTCGAGCATATGCATCTAATGGTGGAAAAATCTCACGCCGTTAATTGACTTTATCGAAGCCCTTTAAAAAACAGCCTAAAAATTGCATTTGAAGGGGAGAGTTTGAAGGCTGATGGCCAACCCCTATGGGGTTGAAGAGGTGATTGCATGGCAAAGGTAATCGTTGCAGATGAGAATGAAGGTAGGCGCAATCTCCTCGCATCTTCACTAGAAAGAGAAGGCTTTGATATTACTCGGGCTAGTACTCTTCGCCAAGCAGAAGGCACAGCGCTAGCAACAATGCCGGAAGTTGTATTGTTAGAAGGTGATTGGAGTACTGGCGATGTAATAGATGCTAGTCAGCGCTTAATGAGTGACCCCGAATTCGCATTCAAGTGCCGCATCGTGGTATTATCGCGAAATATAACTGATGATTTTTTGTTAACTGCTGCCAAAGCAGGAATTTCAGAAGTAATGTCAAAACCGATTGATATGCCTTCATTGATTGAACAAGTTGGCAAGCATACTCGTAAACAATTTGTTCCTCCACCTGCTGATGTCGATAGTGGGACTGGGGGCGGAGGTTCTTTTGATGTTGGAATGATGATGGGTGATGGTAAATGGGCCCTTCCAATGCTGAAAGGTTTGATTAGTCCTGAAAAAATTAACGTACTGATTTTCATCGATGAAATAATGCAACAACTAGGTGAGGAAGGAATCGAAGTTGATGAGTCAATAGATTTGTCATTGATGTCTTCTATGCTGCGAATAGCCTTGAATAGATTGGTAGAGGAGGCGAGTGAAGTCTCAGCTCAAAATGAATTGAACAATGTCGATGGAAGTGATGCGATAGAATCACAAACAAATAAATCTTCAATACCTTCATTCAAACAAATGAGCAAAGGCAAAAACACACTGGGCGGTGGAGCAAATTCATCTAAAAATATCAAACTGAGTTCTTCAATGGAAGATATTCTTCAAAATCAAGCAGATAATATTGAAGATGAAATAATTGAAATAATGGATTCAATTCTCGAAGAAGAACCTGATTTAATTGCGATTCATGAAGATGAGTTTATGGTTAAAATCGACCCTCAGGTTCTGAAAATGACAAAATTAACAACCGAGATTATACATGATTTGATGTGGAGTCTTGGCCGACCAGGTGCAGTTTCAGATTTGACATTGATGACGCAAATTGAAGATGCTGCGAAATTAACCAAGGAAGTTCTCGATTCCTTGCCCGAATTGGAGGAAGAGGAATGAATAGCCAAGAAAGAAAGATGGTATTTGTTTTTCCTGCCTTAATCATGGCTCTATTCGTTAATTATCTCGGTTATGCATTCATCGTGCCGATATTGCCGGCGTGGCAAAATCAATTCGGCTTCAATGCAACTCAAGCGACATTATTGATTTCAATCTGGGCGGTTCCGATGTTTCTATTGGGCCCACTAACGGGTCGCTTGACCGATAAAATTGGTTGCGGTAAGATCATTCTAATCTCTTTAGTTCTATTATCGGCTTCTTCACTGATGTATCTTGTAGCAACCCAAGAGTTACTACCACGCCCATTCTTAATTCTCGCAGGAGCCAGATTGTTACATGGCGCATCAGGTGCGGCAATAATGACGGCTTGTCTGGCATCAGCATCACAATTATGGCCTAATAAATTCGGAGAGCAGGCTGGAAAACTAATCGCAATGGCAGCGGTTGGAGGTCTACTGGGGCCAGTTCTCGGTGGAGTTTTATTCGAATACTTTGGCTCAGCAGCTTTCATCGTATTATCACTTGCAACCCTTCTTGCAGTTCCTATAGTCTGGTATTGCTCTTCGGTTATCGGTAGTGCGCAAGAGCCTACGCAAGGTAATGTTTCACTGAAGGTATTCATCACTAACCCAGTCTTGTTAAGAGTTGGAATCTTGATCGCAATAACCACGTTAGCAACAGGAGCATTGGAAGCCGGAGGTCCGTTATTCCTTCATGATAAATTGGGTTTAGGACCAGCAGCGATTGGAGGGGTACTATTGGTAATGGTATTCACTCAAGGTATCGGTTCATTGTTTTGGGGTAAATTAGTCGACAAGAATGGTCCTACCAGATATATGCTGATGGGTTGGATGGTGGTTACTATCTCTTTGGCGTTGGTCGGAATCTTGGGGTTCCAACTTTCGGGCAAAGAAGCAATTTTTGCTATGATCTTAATGCTCGGAATATACCAATTCGCTATTGCGGCAACTCAAATACCAATGCTGACTATGATAGATGCTGCTGCTAACCAAGCCTATGGTTCCGGTAACCCTGGATTGGCCTTTGGAGCATTTGGTACTGCATGGGCAGCAGGAACAATAGTTGGACCACTAATCGTTGGACCAATGTATGACCTTTCTCATTCATGGCCACTTTCACTCGGCCTTCTAGCTGTACCAGCATTGATTGGTTTTGTGATGACATATAGAAACCAAGATTTGCTCACTGAGTGCTATAATTCGGAAATGAGTACTCGTCTTGAGTCAGAGTAATATTTATTGTTTAATCAACTAAAATAATAAATCAACAATACAAGGAATGGGGAGAAAAACAAGAATTTTGTTAGTGGTTTCCACCACCATTTCCTTTCCATTTTTTCCAAATTGACAGCATCCGCGGCAGATACAGCAATCATTTCAGCGAATTCTGCTGTAGGGTCCATATCTTTTTTTTTGAGACTTATTGGATATCAATGTTTCCTGTACTTTGTTGCAAATGATGGATAGACTTGAAGGAGACTTCCTTCTGCGCCAACATGAGGCTGTGACATGGAACAAGGTGACTTACCACTAATTCACGGCGCTGATTGGCGCCCACAAACCCCTCTTGAATTCATTCAACAACTTCATGCAGATACCGCTAGGAGTGAAGTGCTACGCTTTGTAACACAGCGCCACGATGGCCATTTATTCCTCGTTGCTACCGTTTGGGATCACATGATTGGGAATGAGCCAAAACAATTTGAGGGCCCTTCATGGCATACTTTTAGCAGTCGCTTTTTGGTTGCATTGGATAAAGCAATGAAAGCGCAAATAAATTCGAAGATGAAAGACCAAGGAGATGTGGAAGTGATTCCACGAAGAACTTTAGATGAATTTCTGGAAAGAAGAAATACACATTTTATTATTGATATGCGTTTGACCTTAAGACGCTTAGCTCATTACATGTCTGTAACGATAGAAAACCGTCTTGAGTGGCAAAGATTAATGGAAAGGACTCGATATTTGGACGACCAATTGAAAATTATTTTCACAGAAGGGATTGAAACTCCAGACGGCAGTAAATTTGGAGGTAAAGGTTTCCGTTCTACCTGGCAAGAAGGTGTTGTAGCAGTTGCTACCGCCTTAAACCGTCAAATTGATGCACCACGCGGCTCCACTCCGGGAAATGGTTATGATGGCGATTTAGTTGCACCAATGATTAGAGATATCGGTCTTGGATTGGCAATGGGTGATACTCCTCTAGATGTGATGGCAGCAAATATTGGGAAAGCCGGTTCTAATCAAAATGGGGGCTGGGAGAATGCTGGTGGAAGAGATTTACACGTTGGCGCATGGCATGTAGGCGTTTTACCTCCTACTGCGCCATTGCCTATTGCTAGTGTTACGATGACGGGACTGGCATTTGCAGCATGGAGGCAGAATTTGCCAAGATTCCATATTGCTTGTATTGGCGAAGGTGCTTCATCTTCGGGAGAATATTGGGAGGCACTCAATTTAGCAGGTGCTAGAGGTTTACCAATTTGCTATATCTTACAAAATAACCAAATTGCTTTGGACACCCCTCCTGCAAAACAATCAGGAGTAGAGGTTTGGGCTGATAAAGCAGTAGCGATGGGATTCCCGTCTTGGACAATCGATGGTTCAGACCCAGCATCTTGGCACGCTAGTACCGCAGTTGCACGTGAGTTCACTGTAGAGGGTGGTGGGCCTACAATGATTCATGTTGAAACAATGCGTGGTTGTGGCCATGCTCATCACCACGACGATCTCTATCTTGGAAGCGAGACAGGAACTCCACCAGGCTATGTAGACAAAGACTTACTCGCTTACTGGGAAGCGAAAGACCCAATTCCAACACATCGTCAACTTCTTGTTGAACTTGGAGTAGAGGAGGAAGTATTGCTCGCGATTTCTAGTGAAGAACAACAACTCGTTGAGGATGCTCGAGGAGACCTTGAGGATATGGAATGGCCAAGTCCTGAGACCGTGACCAAAGGAATTACTTCCCTCAATGATGCAGATACTCACCAAGACCATCTGTCAAGAATTAATGGAACTGAGGAAATACAGTTGCACGATTCCCCTCTTGAAGTTGGACAATGCATTTTACAATATTCTGAAAGTGGTGGTTGGACATATGCACGTGCTATACAACAAGCGATGGCTGATATTGCGACACGTCATCAAGAGAACTGTGTCTTCATCGGAGAAGATATGGAAGTTGCCGGTGCCTTTGGAATGAATATGGCATTGAAAAATGCAGGCCATTCTGATAAATTGATAGACATGCCACTTTGTGAAGCGGTCATCGTCCATACTGGCGTAGGCGCTGCATTATCAGGTATGAGGCCAATGATCGAAATTCAATTTGGAGGATTTGCAGCTCTTGGCTATAATGCACTCATCAATAATGCTGCAATGCTTCGTTGGAGATGGGGAGCAGAGTGTCCAATGACTATTCGGATACCACTCGGAGGAAAAACTCGTTCAGGACCTTTCCATGCTAACATGATTGAAGCGTGGTTTGCTAATGACCCTGGATTAGTTGTCCTAGCACCAGCAACGCCACAAGATGCCTACGACCTCCTGATGGAGGCTGCAGAATTGAATGACCCAGTATTGATGCTTGAACACATTGGATTGTATGGATTGAGGGGTGGTCTAACTGGGTGGGGTCAAAATATTAATCAGATAGTTGATACTGAATCGGTCAAACAATCGATTGAAAATAACGAACCCTTCAAAATTGGTAAAGCTGCGGTAATCCGCGGTGGCAGGGATGTAACTCTGGTAACTTGGGGATCAATGCTTCACGTTGCACTAAAAGCAGCACAACAATTGGCTCAAGAAAATATTGAAGTTGAGATAATTGATTTACGAACTCTAATACCATTCGATGCCCAAACATGTATTGAATCGGTGACTCGGACTGGTAGGCTAGTCATCTTACAAGAAGGTCAATGGAGTGGTGGACTTGGTCATACAATACAATCGAGAATTTTAGAATCTTGTTTTTACAATATGGAATCTGCACCTATTGTGATTGGTGCCTTGGATACCCCAGTACCATTTTCTCCACCTCTGGAAGATCATACAATTCCTTCTCTTGAACACGTTATTGAAGTGTTGCGAACCACCTGTTCTTAAATCATTCAGCGCTTTCTTTTTTGGGACTAATTCTCAAAAATAATTCAACGGCCAGCCATGCTCCAATTATCGTTGAAATAATATAGAGTGGCATGCTGCTATAGATTTCAGAAACTAAGTTAGGACCAATTGTTCGTGCAGGATTCATGCTCGCACCAGTAGCAGGTCCAAACAAAAACGCCAATATTCCTACACATCCACCAATCCAAGAAGCAATAATTATTCTATTTTTACTATTGCTGATAATCCACAAGATATTTGCCATCAAAACAAAAGTGATGAATACTTCGATAAAGAATGCACTTAGGTAATTATGGTTGATTGCGATCGTTGTTGGTCCAGTGCCAGCACCAGCGGAAGAAATAGCAATTGCAGCGAGCAATCCACCAATGACTTGTGCAGAAACGTATGGGATAAGCGCATCTTTTTCTAAATCACCATGTCTGTAAAAAGCAATGCTCACCGCTGGATTGATATGAGCACCTGAGATTGGTCCAAAAATTAGTATTGCAGTTGTGACTGCAACTGCAAATGACAAACAAATAATCGGTGCTGATGCTCCATAAGCGATACTTCCGCATCCTACTGCAACCATCAATGCGGTACCGGTAAATTCGGCTCCCGCGCGTTTCCACATATCTTGTCCGCATAATTGGAGTATTATGTGGTTTTCCTAAACGAACCAATTGATAATATTCTCACATAAATGTCAAGAAGGAATGCAGATGACGGTTGAACATGGCAGAGGACACTAAGGTAATGGGTATACCAGAATTAATCCATTACAATACTCTTGCAGTTACAGGTTCGTTATTCATTGGAATAATCGCCTTCAAGTTTGGAGGCGAAAAGATTGGTTGGGATAATCTTCCTCTAACATTACTTGTTTTAGCATTAGCATTAGCCCTATTGGTGACATCTGCAGATTTTTTCATTAAAGGTGCTAAAGGGTTAGCCCGAAGAGCAGAGATACCAGAAGTTGTTATCGGTCTCACCGTCGTTTCTATTGGCACTTCGTTACCAGAAATTGTATTAACTTCAATCTCTGCAATGGATTCCGTAAAAGAACCGGGCCTTGCCAACTTTGCAATCAGTGGAATATTCGGCTCTATTTTGGTTCAAATAACTCTAATTCTTGGAGTCGTAGTTTTGTTTAGAGGTATGAAAATACGCCCTTCATGGCTGAAAAGAGATGGTCTAATAATGCTTTTTTCATTATTATTACTAAGTTTCTTTATCTATACAGGGAGCGAGTTAAATCGCATTGAAGGATTGATTTTAGTTCTACTCTATGTCGCATACGTGTATTGGTTACTGCTAAATCGTAAAGAGATTAAAGCGGATGAAATGAAAGACAAATCACTCGAGGTTGAGGCTACAGGTTCCAATTGGACTACTGCGGCATATATCGTTATGATTATATTGGGGCTTTCTTTTGCAGTTTTTGCTGCTCAATATCTAGTAGAGGTCGCAGACAAGTTGTCAGCATCGATGAATCTTCCACATTCTACAATCGGCTCAACTATTTCGGGATTAGGGACTTCGCTTCCTGAATTGACTATTGCCTTGATGGCTGCAAGAAGAAGTGAAGGTGTGGCGATAGGTACTCTGATTGGCTCCAATATCACAGATCCATTATTGTCTATTGGAATTGCCGCGCTAATCAGTCCATTAGCGATAACTAGTGCCGAGGCACCAGAACTACTCCACTTCATCATTCCAACAACCATTATCGGTTCCACGCTTGCAATTTTCATGATGTGGACCCAATATGAATTTAAGCGCTGGGAAGGTTTAGTATTGGTCTTATTTTACGTGGCTTTCTTATCAATTCTAGCGGCAGAACATCTAAACTATCTATCCTTTCAATAGAATAAAAGTATTCACCGGTTTATTGAGAACCAGTAATATTTCCTAATTCCGATGTTATTTTTGTTTCAAGCCTCATAAGGGGGTTCTTGTTGGGACTGTTATGGTCAACTTCCAACTCGATGAGATGCAGGAGATGTTGCGTGAGCTTGCTCACGATTTTGCAGTCGACGAGATTCGTCCTAATGCTGAGCATTGGGATGCTAATTCTCAATATCCTAAGGAGGCCATACAGGCTGCACATGAGATGGGACTGCTAAACTTGCATATTCCTGAAGATTATGGTGGCCCAGGATTAGGTACATTTGAGGAAGTTTTGGTCAATGAAGAACTTGCTTGGGGTGATCCTGGGTTTGCTACAGCAGCCTACGCTACTTCCTTGGCCTGCGCCCCTATCATCACCGGTGCAACCGAAGAACAGAAGCAAAAATGGTTGAGAAAAGTTTCAGAAGATGGTGCTTTGGCATCATATGGTGTGACAGAACCAGGAGCAGGTTCTGATTTAGCAGCTTGTAAAACAACAGCAATCCGTGATGGAGATGAATATGTCATCAATGGCTCAAAGATGTTTATCACAGGAGCAGGATATGCAGACTTCTTCTTCATTCTAGCAAAAACAGACCCAGATGCCGGTTACAAAGGAATGTCTGGATTTATTGTTGAAGCAGGTACTGAGGGCTTCACACTGGGCAAGAAAGAAACCAATATGGGTCAGAGATGTTCTGATACACGTGCAATTACATTTGACAATGTAAGAGTCCCCGTTGAGAATCTAATCGGTGGTTCTGAATCTGGCGGTTGGATGAATGCAATGAATGCCTTTGATGTGAGTCGACCGAATATTGCCGCCCATGCCACAGGTTTGGCAAGAGCAGCCTATGAGCATGCATTGCAATATTCAAACGAGCGCCATTCATTTGGTAAGCCTTTACATAAGCACCAAGCGATACAATTCTTGCTTGCAGATATGAAAACTAAAATCGAGGCTAGTAGATTATTGACTTGGAAAAGCGCTTATGAATCTGATAATGGGATTCGTAATACTGAGTCTGCTGCACATGCTAAGAGATTTTCAGCAGATGCAGCAATGCAGATTACTACCGATGCAGTACAAATTTTCGGGGGCTATGGATATTCAGAAGAATACCCAGTTGCGCGTCTTATGAGAGGTGCAAAAGTTATGCAAATTTATGAAGGATCATCACAAGTTCAGAGAATGATTATTGGGCGTGAAATTACTAAAAACTTCTAATTTCATCGTAATCCACGAACTTTATCGGCTTCTCTATCCCAGTCATAAATTATCTTTTCAATATGGTTTTCTCTCATCTCTTGTTGTTCTAATTGATGTACAAGATCGATACTTTCCTTTTCAGCCGATGCTGCGGTATGGATTAATAGGTTTGCAAGTACATCAAATGTAGAATTGGCAAATGGCAAATCATTTTGCCGTATCTCTTCCTGCTCTTCTTCCCACTCGTCTTCCCATTCATCAAAAATATCTTGTCCTTGATTCAACATTTCTGATGTAACGATTCCTTCCTCTTGGAATATTTCAATCGTTGAAAGTCGCTTTCTCGGACAGATGATGAATTGAGCGAGTAATGGAATGTCAAGTGCAGTAGTTTTGTCATTGGCCAAGGATAAGCATAGGCTAACTAAACTGTCTCCTATCGGGAACTGTCCTCCACTTCTTCTCGTGTGGATGCATAGGTCAACAACCATTGAATTGTTGTTAAAGTCTGATTTCCATGCAGCACCCTTTACTATAATCGCCCAAGAACTGGTCCAATGTTTTGGGTCTTTAATCGGTTTATCTATATTTTGCGATTTAATTTGGGAGGCATTAATTTTGTACCAGCGTCTTGACATCCCTTTGACAAAAATCTCAACTTTTCCATATTCATTATCATCCCACTCAAGTGAATCGTTACTTTCTACAGTATCGAATAACAACTGCATCGACCTGTGATAAGGTCCCGATATGTCGCCCTCAGATTGTTCCATGGGTGCTGAGAATAACTAGGGTATTTCAAGACGCGAAGTTGTTCCACAGCGTTATTGACTGGATTCTCAAAAATAATAGCCGATTACTCAAAGAATAACTCTGTTATGGCAACATCATGGCCAAGGGTATTCCGGCGATTATTTTGGCAGCGGGAGCATCGTCTCGCCTTGGCCAAGCAAAGGCGCTTGTCAGCATTGGAGATACCAATTTAGTTGGCTTGGCCCATCGCCGTCTACAAAATGCTGGTTGCTCTCCCATTGTTGTAGTAACATCATCTGAATTAGCATTTGATTGTTTGACTTCCGTTCCAGGGGCTACAATCGTAATCAATAAAGCACCTCAAGATGGCAGAACTGGAAGCATTCAATGCGGTTTAATGTCATTATGTGGCGATCATGGGAGAACTCCTAGAAGAGTGCTAATTGCGCCAGTGGATAGACCGGGATGGAATGTGTCCATGGTTAAACAGTTAATGGAATCTAACAACTCTTGTAAGCCAGTAAGTGGCAACAGAAGCGGTCATCCAGTAATCCTTGCCGATGGAGATATTGAAGAGGTATTGGCCTCTTATCCAGATGAGGCATTGAGAGATATTATTTCATTTGATTCGGTTCAGGTAGATTACCAATTGATATCATTGAATATTGACACCGAACAAGATTTACAGTTGTTATTGGAACACGAGCAAACACTTCTGAAAAAAGACTGAACTTTTTCAGTCGCAAAGTGTATGTGTGAACCCCTCAAGGAGTGGTTATGACCGCAGCGGTTTTGGCATGGACATTATCACGTCTTGACCGAGGTCATTCCGTAGTCTTAGCCAGTGTGATCAGCACAGCGGGTAGCGTTCCTGGTAAAGTGGGTGCTAAATTGGCACTTTCTGGATTTGATGAGCATGAGCAATGGGTGGGCACTGTTGGCGGTGCAGGTCTTGAAATGAAGGTTTTGCAGCGCTGTAGAGAGTTACTAAAGCAATCATCAAAGCCAAGTGGGGAAGTGCTTACTTATGGTTTGCACAAGGGTGCGAAGGGCTATCAAGTAACACCTCTTGATTCGTTATGCGGGGGCCAAGTCACTCTCGCCATTGAGGTGATTATTGCTATGCCACATGTATTATTGATGGGTGCTGGACATTGCGCCAAGGCATTGGTCAATGTCTTCGAATCCTTGGATTGGAATTATTCAATTCATGATACTAGAACTGAATTCGTTAGTTCGGATGAATTTGCGAATTCAAAAGAATCACATTGCAGTTCGGTTAAATCATTCTTTTATGGTGATGAACACAAAGAGGCAGAGACCAAGCAATCTCTCTCTCGCTTTAGTGATATTTTGTTACTTGGCCATGATTGGGCTGAAGATCAAGAGAGGTTGATTAGTTTGCTAACCATTCTTGAATCCGAAGGTGAAATTGATTCCAACACCAAACCAAGAATTGGGGTCATTGGTAGCAGAAGTAAATGGCAAGCCTTTGAATCTGAATGCTTGAATATGGGTATTACTCAAAAGACATTAGATGAGATTCAATGCCCAATTGGATTGAATATTGGTGCTGAAACTCCTGAAGAAATCTCAGTAGCTGTAATTGCACAAATCCTTGCCGCACACAAAGGTGTTGACCATTCCCTGCCTTCTTGGAGAGATCATAAATGACGCATTTTTCACAATAAGAGCGCCTTTCCCTTGAATGTAAGTAATTGATATGGTATCGCTTTTTCGACGAGAATATGGAAAACCTTCATTCACATCATGAGAATCGGTGGATTATTTTAGCAATAATGAGTCTCAGTCTTGTTATTGTAATGCTCAACAATGTCACTCTAAATGTGGCATTACCAAAATTGGCAATTGATTTGGGTGCCGATAACTCCCAAATGCAATGGATCGTAGATGCATATGCATTGATTTTCGGAGGTACACTTTTGGTAATGGGTTCTCTTGGAGATAGATTTGGTCGCAAAAATGCTTTACAATTTGGTATGGTTATTTTAGCCAGTTCAGCTGGCTGGGCCGCATTTTACGCTGATACAGCAAACCAAGTAATCGCTGCTAGAGCGATAATGGGCCTTGGAGCGGCTTTGGTAATGCCAGCAACTCTCTCCATTGTGATTGTGGTTTTCCCAAAGAATGAGCGCGGTAAGGCAATCGGGATTTGGGCAGCAATGGCAGGAATCGGCGCTCCAATTGGATTGCTCGTTGGAGGTTATATTATGGAGCACTACCAATGGCAGGATATTTTCTTAATCAATGTGCCAATTATTTTCTTAGCTCTTATTATTGGAGCGAAATATGTCCCTCAATCAAAAGAAACCACTACTACACCACTCGATTGGGTTGGTTCAATCTTATCGATAGTTGCTCTAAGTTCAATTCTTTTTGGAATAATAGAAGGTCCAAATCTGGGTTGGAATAGTTACGAAGTACTCGGTGCTTTTGGAATAGGAATTATTTCGTTAATAGTGTTCATCAAATGGGAAAATAAAACTCCATATCCAATTTTACCAATGTCCTTTTTCTCAAACAGAGGATATACTGTAGGTCTTGTGGCTATCAGTCTTGCATTTTTTGTAATGTTTTCATTCATGTTTATGCAGATGTTACATTTCCAATTGGTAAGAGGATATTCACCACTTGAAGCAGCCATACGCTTCTTTCCTCTACCATTCGGTTTGATGCCTGCCGCAGCTAATAGCGACAAATTAGTTTCAAAATTCGGTGTCAACCGTGTTGTAGGAACTGGATTATTATTGGTCACACTCGCATTAGCAATATTCTCGCAGGTTTCAATCGATACGCCATACATAATTTTGGCACTAATGTTTTGGTTCCTTGGATTAGGTATGGGATTGACAATGGCACCATCAACAACGGTAGTCATGGATGCAATACCGGAAGACAAGGCTGGAGTTGGTAGTGCTACTAATGATGCTAGCCGAGAAGTTGGAGGTGCATTGGGAATCGCCATTGGTGGTAGTGCGCTGAATGAATTGTATCAAAGAAGCATAGTTATTCCTGACGGATTAGGCCACTTTTCTAGTGAGATCAATAATTCCTTCCCAACGGCGATAAGGATTGGCCAGAAACTCAAGATGGAAGGTAATCCCGCGGGAGATATATTGATTGAAAATGCACGTCTTGCATTTATTGAAGGAATGCAAGCATCATCTCTTATTGCAGGAGTTATAGCTTTGACTGCATCCATATTTGCTTATCGGATGATGCCTAAAAAGGTCATTATCAGCAAAGTTAAGCAGTTGAAAGAAGAAGAATAATCGTTGAATGAGAAACTCCTTTAACTTCTCAAATTGGATGCCAAGCATCGATAAAGAATGCAATCCTTAAATGCCTTCTTTTTAGGACAAAGGCATGTTCAGTGAAGTGGCATGGAGAAAACCCCAACAATGGCATCTAGATTTTAGTTCCAACAAAATGACGACTTTAGAGAGAATAATTACAATTGTATTTTTTTCAGGACTTACTGCCCTCTGTGCACAAATTGTATTTTCTGCCCCATGGACTCCGGTGCCATACACATTCCAAACATTTGCAGTATTAGCGACTGGAGTGTACCTTAGAAGAAATGATGCATTTGCCTCAGGTTGTCTTTATGTGTTAGTTGGTGCATTGGGTGCCCCAGTATTTGCTGCTAATGGAGACCATTTGTTTGATGGTGGTAAATTAATCGCTTCGGGTGGATATTTGATTGCATTCCCAATCGCATCAGCGTTGGTTGCAGAGGGATTGGACCGTTCAAGAAAAGCAGGGATTGCTGACCTTAAAGCGCAGATGATTTGCTGGGTATCTGCAATGCTCCCAGTATACATTTTTGGAACATTGTGGCTTGCTAAATCATACGGAGTTGATTTTGCTCAGGCCTTTGAGTGGGGTGTTGAACCATTCCTTATTTGGGATTTCGGAAAGATATTGATTATGGCTTTAATCACTACCAAATTATGGTCGTATTCACCTCCTCAGGATAAATCTCTTGTTTGAAGCAAAGGAAAATCTATTGGATTTAGAATAAGTGAATTAATATGCTTCATTATTTCTGTTTATCACCTATTGTGAAACCTTGAATAATTCATTTCTAAAGTATTTTAATTCCTCAATCGACTCTAGAATGTCGTCAAGAGCCAGATGGCAACCTTTCTTTTGGAAACCTTCAATTTGCGGATACCATCGTCTTGATAATTCTTTAATGGTGGAAACATCTATCATTCTATAGTGTAAATATTTTACTAATTGCTTCATCTCCTTTTCCATGAATTTACGGTCATTCCAAATTGAATTACCACATAATGGTGCAACACCTTGATCGACCCATTTTGAGATGAATTGTAGCGTTTGCCTTTCTGCTTCCTCAAGCGAAACAGAATTATTACGAACTCTCTCCACTAACCCGCTTTGGTTATGGTGGCTGGTATTCCATTCATCCATATTTGCTAATAATTCCTCATTGACAGAGATTGCTAAATTTGGTCCTTGGGCGAGAATATTCAATTCACTATCGGTTATTACGGTCGCAATTTCAATGATGGACTCAGATTCGATGTCCAATCCAGTCATTTCTAGGTCTATCCATACCATACGTTGTGACCTTTCGTCCATGCTGAAGCCATGAGGCTTGACCCTTTCAATTAGGCGTAGTGTTGAAGAAGGACACATTTGAGGCATAAGCATGTCCGATGATAGCATAGTTGATATTGCTGACGCGATAATCGTAATTGGTCCAAGCCCTAGCAAGAAAATGCTTGGTGCATTGTTATCGACAATACTTCTGTCATCGATTGTGCTAGGGTTTGCAATGAATACCAATCCCGATGTGGATAATGGGGCAAGTGGAGAGGGGGCCGAACAAGATCAATGGCGGGCATTTTCAGTAGTGGCACCAATCGATACCGGAATCAACGTCTACCACGAACATTTCCGTAATAATGAAACTCTACCAGCATGGCTAGGGCAACAACTCGGTGTTACAATCACCTGTAATCTAACCTTTGAAGGTTCATACCAAGAGATGGTCGATGCCGATAGAGAGAGTTGTTGGGACCTAATTGGTTCCGATGATGTTGTTTACTTTGCAGGTACTAGAATTTTCGGCCAATCACCTGATTGGACTGAAGGCGATGGAACTCCAATCTTGGATGACCCAGATGATGGGCATGGCTCAGCCGTTACCGGTGCAGTAGTAAATGCAAATCCAAATGTAATCATTTTCTTCGTAGAAGGATTCAGTACCGAAGCAGTACTTGCAGCGGCCAACCAACCACTTGTTGATGTCATAACAACTTCATTCGGAGCACCTGGTTCTCTTCCAGTTCCTGGGATTGAATTAGGTACCAAAGAAGCAGTGGTGTCTCAAATGAAACTTCATGCTGGTGCAGCTGACAATTCACCATCTCCTGCTGTACAGGATGCAACAGCAGGACCGCCATGGAGTATTGGTATTGCAGGTTATGCTGAGGAAGGCGATGACCAAAAAGAAATAATGTCCGGTTCATATCCAGATATTTCTGCGGACTGGACTCAGGTATTACCCAATCACCAAGATATTGATGGTTATCATGAGACTTCTGGTACTTCATTTGCCACCCCAAGAACTGCTGGAATCATTTCCTTTGTATTAGAGGAATTGAGAGACCAATTTTCTGATGATGGTAGCGGCGCTTCCCCTTCCAATAGATCTGGAAATTTAGTCAATGGAACTGACGCTGAAGGCAATCAGGTTCAGATTAAGAATTATGATGTCCGTGAAGCGATAAACTTGAGCGCTTGGTATCCTGATTTGGATTGGGACCCGACCAGTGGTACAATGCCAATTTCTCCGATAGCACCTTGCACTCAAACTGGTTGGGGTTTGATGAATTTGAGTAATATTGAACCAATAATTAAACATCTAAATGGCAGTCAAGAAATGCCATCTAGAGCCTCAGACATTGTTCTTTGTATGCAAATAAACCAACAAGCGAGGGAAGCATATTGGGGCGCTTATCCTAGTATTCAAAACCTAATAGTTACACCCAGAACAGCCGCAGGGGATGAAGGCGCAACCACTCGTGATTGAACCTAATCATTCATTCTCGAAATTCAACATAACTTGTCCAGAAGGAGAGAATCCCAGTACTGGCTTAAATCCTTGATGTGGGGTATTATTAATCGAATTCAAAATGTTTTGTACAACGTCGCCAGGTAATCTAATTGCAAATCCATCCATAGTCTCAATCAATCCATCGTGAATTACTGGAGTTTCTACTATCGCTGCTTCAGGTATTGGCTTGGTAACAGTCGGTGCTTTATGGACAATAATTTCCTCTTCAACGAGTTTTGGTTGTGTTTCTTGCTTGTTCGGCATTTCCTTTGCAACGAGTTTTGGTTGTGTTTGTTGTTGAATTATTATTTCCTTAGTGACTTGAAGAAGGCCGCTTTGAACTTGTTCATCCGCTACATAAATTTCACCTTCATCACCAATTCTTTGGCTGAACATTGCACCATAACCGAATCCAAGTATTCCCAGGAATACATATCCGAGTGCTGTGAAAATATCAGAATCTAATGTATTGGCGAAAATGAATGCTGTAATAAGCGAACCAAAACCTCCGAAACCTCTTCTCCACCGTGCATCATTTTCCTTAGAAAATCCTTGAATAGCGACCAATGTGAAGAGAATAGTCATTATCAGCCAAGAAAACGAGTCAAGATTTGTATTTGCAAATGCATACCATGTACCTGAAATCGCCGATAGCAAACCACCCATTCCCAAGTAGTCCATGAAATCTAAGAACTCATCATCATCATCCCATTTGAAAGTCTCCCATTCGTAAACTGTATCATTTTGGGTTGAGAAGTAGATTAGGACTCCTCCTTCTATTGCCATCAACAATCCTACGATGATCTGTCTAATCTCTTCGGAAGCAATATCTGCTTCATTCAAACTATTTGCTATTGAGATTCCATGCAGTAATGGCATTGCAAGTAACAGTCCATTTGTACTGCCTTTGCGTATTGCGATATAAGTTACCCAAACAGAAGCAATAACAGGGCCGATCCCTACTGCGACATCAAACGACAACAAAAATGCAGCAATGCCCATGATTCTCAGCGCATCCGAAATTTGTGTTCTTCCTTCTTGAGTAGTTATTGAAATAACTTGCTCCGGTTGATGAATGCCAGTCATCTCCTCACACTTTGAATATAACCAATTAGTCATCTCCATCACTGAAAGAGATAGTGTGAATAATGCAGTTGTAATGGCGGTCCAACCAAAGATTTCACCGTCGTTTAATTCGGAGAAACTAGCAGTCATTAGCCATTCCCCAAGAGCAGTGAGAAGAAGAAGATGATTGGCATTAGCGGGTATGAATGAAATCTTACCTCTGTAAATAGCGCTCCCAGTCAACATGATTGTGAATATCGTTGGAAGCCAGGATGCATCGGGCAGTGCAGCGATCAAGCCTACTGCAAACCAAGCCATTGAGCCCCACCATGGCAATTGAGTTTCTCTTTCACCCTCCATTTCTCGAGTTGCCATTATCCAAACGATTCCCATTTGGATTGCAATTATCCACCCGCTGATGTTTGCAATGGTGAAGAATCCATACTCGACATTCAAATCCAATTGCTTCTAGAATTGTATTAGCCAATCCGATTTCTTTAACCCAAGTAGTTCCAATAAATGCGAAAATAATTGGAGATGCCATTAACAGCATATTGTGTCTATGCTTAATCGCCCTAAAGGTGGCCAATACAAACATACTGATGAGAAGTAAACCTCCTGAACTATCCATCATTGCCAGCACAAGAAGTCCAGCCAATGCAGCAACATCCGCATTCTTGGATAATACTTCATCATCTATTCCACGCTTATTTATTTGAGAATTGACAATGAATGGAGCAGCGATTAAAATCAAATCTAGAACAATAGCAGAAGGTATCAATTCGCCCAAATTAGCTACTTGACTTTCAGTTGTACCAGCTCTTGCTAATTGCATCCTAATGTACCATCGGAACAGCCATTAAGACCAGCATCCACACACCCGCAGACCTAGTAAAGGAACTTATTTTGTCAAGTGCAAGTATCTCCGAAACTAAGATTCCAACCGGGATTGCCAACAATATTACCCAAATTGGATTTTGAGCGAAAGGCTCGATTTCTACTTCAGTTATTGCAATAGTCATCAGTATCAAAGGGATAATCACACTGATTCTCGCTAAAGAACTCCATGACTTTGATAGCCAATTTTGTTCAAATTCAATGAGGTATTGATCATTTTGGTTATCAACTTCAATCCAAGCATTCAATTTTGCGTCAAAGGTAGTTGATGCCCTTTTGATTGTTTGCCAATTCAGCAGCATCCCCATGTCAAATTCAATTTCTCGTCCAATGCGTAACAGGAAATAAGATCCAATTCCTAATATCATCAAAGAGATATTGAAACCGGATAACAATTCATCAAGAGATGTTTCAGGCAGATTCAATTTTCCAAATATTGCCAAAAGAAGTGTTGCACCAAGGGCAATTATTACTGTTTGAGTCGCTTCCTTTCTGTCGTTGAATATGCCGGATTTAGTGGCCATCTTCAGGCTGGTACTTGCGATATACAGGATATATGCAACGAATACCCAAGGTAAGAACCATTCTTCAGCCCCTAATATTGCTCGGGATAATGTGACTCCTGATACGACGGATAGGTGAGCCCATGAGGAGATTTTCTTTTGTCTAAATCCGGCTTCAGCAATAGCCACTAGAGCTATCGGAATCAGATAATGGGTATAAGGAATTGAAAACATATCAGCGTAAGCGATTTCATTTACTCGAGCTATTGAATCGGTCATGAAAAAGGACACTGCTAACATGGCGACAGTTAAATCAGCAACCCATTTCCTTGCATTTTTGTTGATGAATAACATGTAAGGAATCATTGCCAATGTGATGATCCAGGGAATCATATTGGACTCTGTGGGCAAAAAGAACAAGGAGAACGCCAGGCCAATAGGCATCCATGGCACTCTGCGTTGCATCACTGCAGGGAAATATGCGATCAGGACAGCAATCCACAACATCACGGGTAGGGTCAAATGGTCCCCTAAGAGTCCAAGATTTTCAGTCATTTAGTGGGCCGATAATTAAGTTGTAATCCTTCACTCCCAGCAATAAACATTGCAACTAAAACTTCACCAACCAATAGCACACTTGCTTTCTGCATCAAATCAGAGCGTAATTCTTGCTTTGATGCATAATAGCCTTGAATCGCAATAATGAATATCAATAACGATAATGCGCCACCTTCGCCTCCAGCAGGAGCATTGGTGTTGAACAGTTCATACAAGATCGGAACTAAGCCAGAAACGATTGCAGCAACGAAAAAGTGCATTGATTTATTTGAGCGTAAGGCTGCTTCCATACTGACGAAAGAGAGTATGATTATGGCAAGTCCTAACTCGTAAGATACTTCATTATTGGACCACTCAATCCAAGGTCCTATGCCGGTAATCATCAATGCCAGTGGTCCATAAATAGCAACACCCCAGCCAAACGTAGTCGCACCCTTGTATCGCTTGAGAAGTTTTATTTCTCCATACAATAGGGCAATAACTGCTATTACTTGCATATATATTCCATTTGCATTAGGTTGCCAATTCGCTCCAGTTCCGTAAGCATCTGAGTCTCCAAAAATGTCAAGCTCAAGTGTACCTGTGGCGAAGCCCATTAGGTATCGAGCACCCCATAGTGTACCGACCGTTGCAAAGAAGAAACCTAGTCCAAGCATGTAATTTTGCACTTCCATCAATTGATATGCATTTCTCTTGGATTGCATTTCAATCCAAGCGATGGCCATTGCAGCAGAAACTAATCCGCCAATGAATAGTAGAAGGAAATTTGAATTGGTTGCATTGTCATCGAAAGCGATACTAAAAATCCCGCCCCATATGGCAATTAATGCAACAACATACATTATCAGTTGTGCGAATTTTTCTAAATCAACATCGCCCTGTGTTCTAACTTTGCCTGGTTGACTAATGACCATTGGGGGTGCACTAGTAGCATTATCTGATGTTGAATAGATTGCACCTGGGTCATTTGCACGTGATAACAATCCGTGGTTTGAAACTCTTTGTGGTGCATTTCGGGTTGGTGCTGCCATAGTAATCCAACGATGATTATTGATACTCACTATAACTTTTGACCCGTCAATAAGGGGATAAGGGCAAAAACTGCCATCAATCCGATATTCCATCTTTAAACACTAAAAATACAAATTATTGTTTAAACTATCAAGCACTATCTTGAAACGATAAACGCTTGTGGATGTATTGAAGGTGCAAGCAATGAACACACTCCGTAACGCAATAACATTCTTCTGCTTGACTATATTTTTGTTGCCAACCTTGATGATGGGAGCTCCAGTTAGCGCCGAAACAAGCAACGAACCATCTGAGGATGGTTGGTGGGTTGAAACAACTGTTGACCGCAATCAAAACAAGATTGGAGATATGGTCGAGTTACACAAGGACAATCCAATATTCTTAGATGAATTTGAGACACTGCCACTAATCATTGATTTCGACCACACGCCGGGCCAAGAAGAAATTGACCTATTGGTAAGAGAAGTAAATTATCAACACCAATGGACATTGAAGCACATTGATGCACTTGCAGGAAGAGTTCCGGTAGGATCTATATTGAACACAATTTCACTACCAGGGGTCGTTATGGTTGAATTGGATAGTATTTTGACAATAAATAATGCCGATGCCGCTGTTTTACATGGTGTAGACCAAGTTTGGCAAAATACTGGATATGATGGTGCCGGTTCTACTGTTGCCATCATCGATACAGGAATTGATGGAGCCACACGCAAGCCTTGATGATTTAGATGATGATAACTCAACCTATGACCCGAAAGTGATTGGGTTTTATGATGCAGTAAATAATCCAGGAGCGACTAATGGAACTGAAATATTCCCTTACGATGATCAGGGTCACGGTTCGCATTGTGCTGGTACAACCGCTGGTACAGGAGCGCCTAATTACGAACATATTGGAATGGCACCCCAGGCTTTTTTAGTTGGTGTCAAGGTTCTAGATAGTGCCGGTTCAGGTTCATTTGCAACTGTTATGGCAGGGATGCAGTGGACCGTTGACCACCGCTTTGAATTCAATATACGCGCAGCATCCATGAGTCTTGGAGGACCAGGTCCGATCGAATGGACATCCTCTGAAGAAGACAGTGTTAATCGCTATGCAAACGAAATGGTTCGTTCTGGAATCGCATTATTTATCGCAGCAGGAAACAGTGCCACATCAGGTTCAATCGGAACTCCAGGTTCCGCTGAAGATGTAATCACAGTTGGAGCATTGGACAAGGATTCTGGAATCGCAATATATTCCAGTCAAGGGCCATCCGAAGAAGGAAGAATAAAGCCAAATGTTGCTTTTGTCGGTTCTAATGTAATGTCTGTTGAAGCAAATAGTGGTACTGGATATACCGACATGTCAGGGACTTCAATGGCGACACCAGGTGCTGCAGGAGTTGCAGCATTAATGTACCAAGCGAATCCAGATTTATCTCCATTTGATATCAGAAATATTATGCAAGAAACTGCGGAATACAGACAGTGTCATTATATGCTCAAGAATGAACCTTGTATCGAGGATCTTGCCCCTAAGAATCGCCAAAACAATGTATACGGTCATGGTGAAGTAAGAGCATTGGATTCTGTAATGGAAGCAGCACAACAAGATTATGACTTCAACAATAACATTACAATCAATCTCAATACAGAAGTCGGCATGGATAACCGTATTCATTTAGAGAGTTCAGATAAAATACAATTCAATATTTCGCAAACAGTTGATACAGTCCAATGGAGAAGTAATCATCTTAGAGATGATTGGACCAATCTTCATTCCTTTGATTATGGAGATGAAAAGTTTACGATTTCAGCCATTGACATGATTCATAATTTAGAACACTTACCTGGTATTTCATTAGAAGGAAACCACACCATTTCTATTCGTGGAATTGGTAATGAAGGTACAGATTCTTATTCAACAGCGATTATTACTGCAGATATTATGTTAATGAATCCGAGCAAAGAAATTTCATCATCAAGTGGTGATGGGGATGGTGTTTCTAGCATTGCTCTGGCAATAGGTGCTTTCGCAATAGTGTTCTTATTAGTAATTCTAATCGCAGGATTAGTCACTGATAAGGAAGAAGGAAGTTTAGCATCAGTTGATATTTCAGATAAACAATATGCTGAATCAATCGATGGCGATATTGAATCTATAGCGGATGCAAAACTTGAGGATTGATGATTTTAATTGCATCAGAACACCCTCTAATTTTGTCGTGTCCGGTGATTATTTCAATTACTATTAGAACTAGGGTCGGCTATGAAGTGGCTAAAAGACCCGGTCGGAGATAACCATCCTAAAGTTGGATTCATTTATCGCCTTACTCGCAGGTTTACACGTGCTTTAGTATCTGTTTGGTTCAGAGAAATTGATCTTATTGATTCAGATAATCTGCCCACTGAGGGGGGACTTCTATTCATTGCATGGCATCCATCCGGACTTATCGACCCCATGCTAATGCATGCATCTCTACCAGGTAAACAATCGATGATCGCTAAACATACACTATTCAAAATACCAGTTTTAGGCAGATTTATCAAAGCAGCAGGGGCTTTGCCAATAGAACGTTCTCAAGACAGTAATGACAGAGAAGCTGCAAGTAATAGGAATAAAAATCAATTATCAGCAGTTTCAAGCGCTGTTGCAAATGGGGGTCGGTTGATTATTTTCCCCGAAGGAACAACTCATACAGAGGCAAGTTCCAAACAGGCTCGCTCAGGTGCAGCAAGAATAATTCAAGCAGCGATTAGAGAAGCGGAAGAGTTGGGTAAACCAAGACCCCAATTGGTTCCAATCGGATTGCACTATTCTGATGCAACTACTTTCAGAGAACGCTGTGCAGTAGTTATTGAAAGGCCGATGACTTTGCCACAATTACCTGAGATAATTGATGATTTTGAAGTGCAAGATAAACTCGATAGAGAATGGGTTACTTCGGTAACAAAATCCATTGATGCTGAATTAAAACGCGCATCATTATCCAAAACCTCTTGGGAAGAAAGGGAATTAATTTGGAGAGGGAAAGGAGTAGTCCATGCTGAGAGGGCTCGACAAATGGGCGAGTCTTTCAAAAAACCCACTTATTATCAATCGGTATTAGGCGCTAGAAGGATTCGTGCTGGATGGGAGTTCATGGCTCAAAATGAACCAAAAAAGACTGCAAAAATTGTTGAAAATTGTACCGCACATTTTGCAAATTTAGATGATAGAGGAATCAGTCCGTTAGATGTTGACAGTAAGCCAGAACGAATGAGCACATCTGCCGGTTTCATCCTAATGGTAAAATGGTCGTGGGCTGCCGTTTGGATGTTTGGATTAATCACTTGGAGTGCAGTAATAGGGAATATGCCTGCATATCAAGCCAATTATCTTTTAATGCATTTTGCTAAGAAATCAGATGCAGTTGATAAATCTGTTTTGGGTACTTACAAAGTTCTTGCAGCCGTAATAACGTTCCCAATTTGGTGGGTTACTGCATCTTTAATGGTTACTTGGGCGCTATTGGCTGAGGCTAGTCCAGTCAATGAATTATTGTCTATGCATTACCTATTAGAAAAGTTAACACATTTGCCATTCTTCTTCGTTTTCCTAATTTTCATGTATTGGTGGCCAAACTCAGCCAAGTTACATTTGAAACTATATGGGCATTTGGTTCGTAGTCATCGTAGTTTGAAGAGATGGTCCCGCTGGTCTGATGACGAAATTGACTGGGACTCATTACAGCAAAACCAACAGTCTATTGCACAACAACTTACTCAATTAGGAGACGGATTAGTATTGCCCGGAGACCCTGATTGGGTTGAACCTCAAACTGGAATGGATGATTTTTCTGCGGTAAGTTATCGCTAAAGCAGTTGAGATTACTTTTCCAATAGCATCATTAGTGGGCGCCATTAGGTCGCCATGGGCGACTATCATGGTAGGGACAGAACATGTTGATATGCTACCGGTTGGGGCTAAGGAAATTTGGTCAGCAAAGGTCAATGGAGAGGACGTTGAAGTACTTACAACATCTAATGCAACACTACTAGATGTGCTACGAGATAAAGTAGGCACTTTAGGAGTAAAAAGGGGTTGCGACTTGGGTACTTGTGGCTGTTGCACGGTAATGGTCGATGGCCAACCACAACTTTCCTGTCTTACTTTCGCGGGACAAGTTTCACAATGTGAAATCATCACCGTAGAAGGTCTTGCAGATGGCGCACACCTTGCTCCAATTCAGAATTGCTTTGCAAAGTATGGCGGTTCACAATGTGGCTTTTGTACTCCGGGATTCCTTATTTCAGCACAATCCTTACTCAATACAAATACTTCCCCAACAGATGAAGAGGTAAAAACTGCAATCGAAGGGAATCTATGCAGATGCACCGGATATCAACAAATTGTAGAATCGATTCAGGCAGCAGCGGCTATTCACAGAGGCGAAGTAGAAGCTGAGGCGCCAGCGAGTTCACCTCATCCAGATCCACATCCATCCGGTCCTGAAGAACCACAAATGCCTCCGGGCCACGCTAGGTGAATTTCATGTCAGGTGGATACAAACAACAACCAGGTGGTGGAGGTAACATCACTCGTAAAGATGGTAAGCGCGTTGCGGGAAAGCAATCGTTCCCACCTCCTGGTTCCGGAGGTTCACGACCACAAATGGCAGAACGGGACTTACAATTTATTCCAGAGATGGTCGGCGGTCGTGAAAAACAACCAGCAGGAGCCCATGTACACGATAGAATTCGAACAGGGACAACCGTTGGTAAATCAATGAAATTAGTAGATTCCAATGCCAAAGTAACGGGCCAAGCATGGTATGGTGATGATGTAAGATTACCAAATGAATGCGTTGCAAAAATATTACGCTCACCACATCACTACGCCAAAGTAATCTCTATTGATACTAGTAAAGTTGAGGCTTTACCAGGTGTATTGGCTGTAGCGACAGGACAGGATTCTACAACCAGTTTCGGTGTTCTACCAGTAACAAAAGATGAACACGCAATGGCGGTTGATAAAGTTAGACACGTTGGAGATTTAGTGGCCTGTGTGGCAGCGGTTGATGAGGCCACAGCGCTACATGCACTTTCTTTGTTTGAAGTAGAATATGAAGAACTTGAACCAGTATTTGATCCAAAGAAAGGTTTGGAAGATGCCGACGAACCGATTCATTGGAGAGGAAAATACCATCTTGCTAAGACCAATGTCCAAAAGCGAGTATTCCAAGAATTCGGCGACCGAAGTTTAATTGACAAACCTTCAGCCAGCAATCATAACAAATGGACCATGAAAGGAGTACATCACGGCTTCACAGAACCCCACGCAGTTGTCGCACATTGGGATCCAAATGGTCGTTTGCAATTGTACACGCCAAGTCAAGTGCCACACTATACACATCGAGCACTTTCAACCGTTCTAGCAGTTCCAATGCATCAAATAAATGTCATTAGAACCTTTGTAGGCGGTGGATTCGGTGGCAAATCAGACCCATTCCCTCACGAGATGTGTGCGGCATTATTGTCACGAAAATGTGGCCGCCCAGTCAGAATTACATTTGACCGAGAAGAAGTCTATATGATCAATAGAGGGCGACATCCAAGCCATATTGAAGTTAAAATGAGTGCGGATAAAGAAGCAAGAATCACTGGTTTTGATATTGATGCTCTAATCGATGGCGGAGGATTCGCTAGTTTTGGTCACGTCACTTCATACTACAATGGGGTTTTAGCAACTGCTCCATATGAATTAGGTTCATTCCATTATACCGGTGCAAGAGTTTGGACAAATAAACCAGCAAGTGGTGCAATGAGAGGCCATGGTGCCGTCAATACAAGATGTGCGGTAGAAGTTGGACTCGACCAAATGGCTGAGGATTTATCAATTGACCCAATCGATTTGAGGTTGGCCAATCTTTTGCCACCACATAGCAGGACAATCAGTGGATTCAGGATTACCAGTAATGGTATGCGTGAGGCGCTTGAAAGGGTAAGAGAAGGTTCTGATTGGGACAATAAGTTTAGACAATTGCCACTGGGTAAAGGAATCGGAATTGGTTGTGGATTTTTCATTAGTGGTTCTGGGCTACCGATTCATTGGGACCCGAACAAGTTCCCGCATGCAACAGTACATATTCAAGTCGATATGGATGGCGGTGTTACAGTTCATTCCGGTGCAGCAGATATTGGTCAAGGTTCCACGACTGCAATAGCACAAGTGGTTGCTGAAGTTTTGGCATTACCAATTGAAATGATTCATGTTCGTTCACATGAAAGTGATACCAGTCCAGTTGACCTTGGTTCATATTCCAGCCGTGTTACTTTCATGAATGCAAACGCTGCAATCCGTGCAGCGATTGAGATTAGAGATAAGTTACTGAATGCTGCTTGGGAAATGATTGGATATCATCCAGACCTACTGGTTCTAAACGATAGAAGAATCTACTACAAGCATGACCCTTCGATTGGTGTTTCATATCTCAAAGCATTGCACAAGGCCCAAGAGGACAAAGGAGCACTAATTTCTAGCGGAGCCTATCGTTCTCCTCCTATGGGTGGGATTCACAAAGGGGCAGCAGCAGGATTAGCCCCCGCATATTCCTTCTCAGCATATGTTGCAGAAACCGATGTTGACATTGAAACGGGCAAGATAAAATGCACAAATGTTTGGGCAGCTCATGATTGTGGTAGAGCACTGAACCCTTTGGCTGTTAAAGGGCAGATAATCGGTTCTTGCCATATGGGGCTTGGACAAGTTATCTCTGAAGAAATGGTCTATGGCCGAACAGGACATTTACAGAATGCTAATTTGTTAGAATACAAGATTCCATCTGTTCATGAAATGCCGAATGTTGTACCGATAATTGTAGAGTCATGTGACCCGGAAGGGCCATTTGGTGCTAAAGAAGCAGGTGAAGGACCACTTCTACCAATATTGCCAGCGGTTGTAAATTCAGTATACGACGCAATAGGAATTAGAATCAATGATTTGCCACTAACTCCAGATACAGTATATTTTGCCATTGAAAAGAAAATGAAGGCACAGTCTGTTGACGATCCATTGGAATTAGAAAGTCCGAGATTAATTCATTCAGCTATGCAACAAGTTGTTGTTGAAAGAGCGGCTCAGCACAAGGTAAGAGATGTTGCAAGGCAACGAAGTGACGATACCTCGGCATACGTTAACGGAGTATTGTTTGGATTTGACCCTAATATTCCTCTGGAAGATCAAGTGGAGGGTTGGAGGTCAGCAACAGAACCTCTCCCTGACCAATTAGCAGAACTTGGATTTGCTGGAAAGGCTTGGCTCAAAAAAGAACAACGTGAACTGGAAGGTGATAATTGATGTTAATGCCTCCTTTTACACTACACCATCCATCAAATGTTGAACAAGCATGTGAGATTGCGAAGCAATTGATCGAAGATGGCCAACAATTCGATTGGGTTGCTGGTGGAACTGATTTGATTCCTAATTACAAGTGGCACATTAATACTAAGCCGCATGTGATATCTCTTGCAAAAATAGAAGGTACAAATGTGATTTCTGCTACAGAAATTGGTTGTATGGCTAGATTGTCGGATTTGACAATAGCCAATGGCGCACATCCATTGATCGCTGAAGCTGCTTCTAAAGTTGCTTCATCTCTAATTAGAAAGAATGCAACAATGGGTGGAAATCTTTGCCTGGATACACGTTGTTTTTGGTATAATCAAGGTGAAGATTGGCGACGTAGTATCGATTGGTGCCATAAAGCAGATTGCGGTTCAGGCGCTGATTGCAGGGTGATTCCTAATCAAAATACACTTTGTGTTGCGACTTACCAAGGTGACCTTGCTCCTAATTTGATGGTTCTTGAGGCAGTAGTGCACATTGTTGGTCCTTCAGGGCAAAGACAAGTTCCTATTGCTGAATTTTATCAATTGGATGGTAAGAAAAAGAATGTCCTTGAAGCAGGTGAGTTTTTGCTCAAAGTAACTTTTCCTGAACAGTCACAACAAAGAACTGGCTGCTATCAAAAGTTACGTGTTCGCGATACATGGGATTTCCCAGAGGCAGGAGTTGCCGCATCATGGATTGCAGGTGATGAAAAGTCACTGCTCATAGCGTCCACTGCGTTAGAATCAATCCCAAAGATGCACGATGAACAAGTCTCGGAGGCATTAACCGATGGTTGGAACGGTGCAGACAGTGTGAAATCATTATCGGTGGCGATTCAAAAGTCAATTAAGCCAGTTAACAATACTACGCTCACTCCGAGATATAGGAGAAAGATGGTTCGTGTACTGGCTAAGCGAGCGATTGAAGGTTTTTTACAATGAGGGCGGTTATATGATTAATCAAGAGGTAAAACAATTATGGCAATTTTCATCTTGCTGGTGATGCCGATTACAATTAACTCATCAGCCCAATTCGGAGGAAGTTGGGAATTGGGATGGGTCACCGATGTTGATGGTAATTATGAAGTCGAGATGGAGGATGATTGGGATATTAATGGCGAGTTGGTGATTTACATAGATAACACAGGCCAAGGTGAGATAACTATTGATTTCGATTTGGAATGGGATTCGGATATTCCATTTATTGTTGATGGGCCAGAGACTGCTTCTATTGCAGGAGGGGCGAATGAAACCTTCACCTTCACCTTGACAGAAGACAGTGAACTCGACATTCGCAGTTTCAGTCCATCTGAAACTTATGTCCTAACATTAATTGCTGAACAAGTAGTTTCTGAACAAACGGTATCCTCTCAAGATATTGATGCTAGAGTTGAACTGCCTGAGATATTCAATCTACAACCAAATAGTGTTGATGATCAATCAATGTATTCAGATACCTGGATTGAGGTTGAAGTTCTAGTTTCAAACTGGGGCAATAATGGGGATGCGATAACTAGTGCTGATGTTGAGATAAGAAGTTGCCCTAATCTTAAAGCGGAAGGATTAGATCAGTTTAGCAATTTAATTATTCAACCTACTGATTTGGATAATAATGTTGCAAAAGGTTTCGATGTCAAATTCGTTGCTTCTGCTAGCCATCCAGATAGAACTTGCGAAGTTACATTTTCAGTAATTTCTGAAGGCGATGAAAGAGTACGTTCAGTAACCTTTGACCTCCAAGTCTCAGCTGCTGACATTGTTGTAGATGACCAGTCATCCAACGGTGGCTCATCAGATGGTGATGGTTTGAGTGAAAATTCTAGCGATTTGGCGTGGATTGGTTTTTATGAGTTGTTTTTAATTCTTATATTTACAATATATTTCCGCCGTCTGAAGCAATAAGAGGCTTTTCCATCGGAAATTCTGTCATTAAGTGACAATAAATTATCATTTTTAGTCAGTACTTAATGGTTTGTTTTTTTCCGCATTCCGGCATATTTGGCACCGATTTAATTGGAAACAGGAAGTGCGATAAATTTTGAGACTGCGCAGTGATGGAAAACTATTATGAGTGGAGCGAAGTTCCGACGAATGCTTGTATTGAGTTTTGCTCATGCGAATACCTATGGAGATTATGAAATGTCAGAGAGCGAAGGTTCCCGTTTCAGTCTTGAAACATGGTTGATGGCAGGTTTAATTACCTCTCTTTTACTATCGACTGTAGTGATTGCATTAGTTTCTTCTAACAAAGATACTGTGTTCTCTCCATACGATAATAGTTCAGAACATTCCGATCAACAACTCACTGTGATGCGAGAAGATTTAGGAGGGGGCGAAGGAGGATTTGGCTACAATATTGCTAATACAATGTCTACTCCAATGCTTGTCAATGATTGGAAAGAACCTCACCGCACCTTACTGGTCATCGTTGCGCCTGAGAAACCCTTTGATTCAGCAGAAGCATCAGCAATGTACGACTTTGTAGCGAATAAAGGCGGTAAAGTTATTCTTGCAGCAAATAGTACCAATGCACAATTGGTTGCTGAAGAGTTCGGTGTCAAATATTTCGATGCACCAGTTGTAGACCCTTACCAATACTATGAGGTTGCGGATGAAAAAGGTGAACGCATGGTACCAGATCAAAGAAGACTTTGGTCTGTTGCAAGTATTGACAGAGATGTAACTGAGATGGGGGATGAATCTAGAATCCCTTGTAGCCAAACTATGATTGATAACACACAAATCAGCAATTGTAGAATGCCAGTACTATTTCACCGTCCAACAGCAATCCAGGTATTGGATGAACAAGCTGACAGCGGCCGTACAATCAGTGTACTAGCCCACGCCTCAACCCCTGCATTCATCGCTCGTAATTCCATGGATGTTAATGATGCCAACAATCCTACTCTCGGTGAAGGTAAAACCGGACTTATCGTTCGTATTGACTATCCAGTAAACAGTGGTGACATCATCGATAAAAGACCTAACAATGATGTTGGTAAAGTTTCGGTAACCGGAAGTATAGTATTCGTCTCAGACCACTCTGTATTCGCAAACCATCTATGGGATATTGACCTTGCAGGTGAAACCGGAAAGCAACAATGCACTTCAACACTTTATGTCGATAATAATCACAAATGCTGGAGTACTTCAAGCGATGGACTCTCCTCTGCACAAGGTGAGACTCAATGGAATGGTAATTCACAATATTTCTCAGCATTGATTTATGATATGATGGAATTTGATAACGATGAGATGTCAACGACCATCACTAGTCACCCAGACCAATTCAATTTGGTCTTCGATGAGAGCAGGCACGTTTCCAGTGCTTTGAGCATGCCTTTCACCGAAGCGATGGGAGCAATCGTATTACTGACCAGCGATGTAGTATTGAAGTGGTTGATTATTCTCAATCTCTTTGCACTACTATCCATCGCAATCATGGTTGTACCAGAGAAAGAGAATTGGAGACACGTCTTCGATTTGACACGCTTCCGCGAACGTCCTAAGAAAGTAGACGCTTCGCAATACCACATGCGCACTAGAGAGGCATTACTCTCTAAGGTGCGGCAAGCAAGCGATTTGACGCGTGATGAATTTGCGCTCAAAAGCCCAGCGGAAATAATGCAATTAGTCCGCGACCCACGATTGGTTGAATTGATCAGCAGCAACCGTGCATACTCCAACGAAGAACTAAGGGAAGTAATCCCGCAAATTCGACGTTGGGGGAAATAAATAGGAGGAAATTGACATGCAACCACCAGCACCACCAGCAGCCCCAGCAGTTCCTGCACCAGCAGCACCTGTGGCCCCTGCAGCGCCTATGCCTGCTCCTGCCCCGGCACCAATGCCAGCAGTAGCACCAGCAGCGCCAGCAGCACCAGCCCCAATGCCAGCAGCGACAGCCCAACCAAGACATCAGAGCACACCTGAGGTCCGTGAACGCCTACAAGCAGTCGGAGCAATCGCAGCAGCGATCGCAGCGGAAGTTCAAAAGGTAATTATCGGTAAGGCTCACGTTATTGATAACGTATTAGTGAACATCCTCTCCGACGGTAACCTTCTGTTCGAAGATTATCCAGGTTTGGCTAAGACTTTGATGACAAATACATTCGCCGATGCACTCGGTTGCGATTTCAAGCGTGTACAATTTACACCGGATTTGCTACCTGCTGACATCACCGGTACCAACATCTATGATGCTAAGAAGGGAGAGTTTACTTTCAAGCCAGGACCATTGTTCTGTAACCTTCTACTAGCGGATGAGATTAACCGTGCTCCTCCAAAGACTCAAGCAGCTTTGCTTGAGGCTATGCAAGAGAAGCAAGTTACCATCGGTACAGTGACTCACAAGTTGCCAGCACCATTTATTGTAATGGCAACTCAAAACCCTGTAGAGCAAGAAGGTACTTACCCTCTTCCAGAAGCTCAACTTGACCGTTTCATGTTCAAGATGTCCGTCGGATATCCTGACCGTGCAGATGAAGACGAAATTCTTTCCCGCCGTATTAGCCGTGGAAAGGACGCAGTCGATGTTGATGTAATTACTGACCCACAACGAGTTATTGCAATGCAACAAGCTTGTGAAGATGTCTATGTTGACCCAGCACTTCGTATGTACATGGTAGAAGTCGTAGCAAGAACTCGTGAAGATCCTCGTGTTCTAGTCGGTTCTTCCCCTCGTGGTAGCCAAGCTCTTCTGAAGACTTCTCGTGCAGCAGCTGCCCTTCGTGGCCGTGACTTCGTTACACCAGATGATATCAAGGGTGTTGCAGAACTTGCACTTGCTCATCGTCTTATTCTCAAGCCTGAACATCAAATTAAGGGTCTTGAATCTGGTGAAATAATTCAAGGAATTTTGCGCGAAGTACCTGTGCCTACTGTTTGAATTTAAACGCTATAATTATTGAAGAGGTGTTTTAGATGTGGAGTCGTAAATCAGCAATGTTGGGAAGTTTGGCAGTGTCCATGTATTTACTTGGACTAACCTTACGGAATACACAACTTGTTACAATTGCCGTAGTCATCTTTGTTTTCCTTACCTGGGCTGCCCTTTTCGGTGGTCATGCTGATGTCTCAAGTACTGGGCGTCGCGCAGAGGAATGGAAAGGAGAAGAAGGGGTGGCATTAGGCAATGTCTCTGCAATGCGTAAATTATCTAGCGCTCGTATTTTCGAAGACGGGGAACTAGATGTAACGCTGCGAATGCAAAACCACTCTTCATTAGCCAAGATTTTAGAGGTAAAAGATAGAGTTCCTGAAGTAATGCGAATCAAGAAAGGTTCAAATTACATCTTGATGGAACTTGGTCCACGCCGTGAAACTATGATTGAATACACTGTTGAATGTCCACTACGTGGCTTCTATAGTCTAGGTCCTGTGGCTGTCAGGATCCAAGACGCTTTCGGATTATTTCACAAGGAAAAAGAATTGCATGTCTACAATGATTTCCTTGTGTTCCCTAAGATGGAAGACCTTAGCGATACATTCGTCAAGTCTCGTGTTCCAAAGATTTTCACCGGTGCGGTAAATATCAGGCAACCTGGTCCAGGTTCGGAATTCTATTCACTGCGTGAATACTTCCAAGGAGATTCATTCAGAGCGATCAATTGGGCAGCATATGCCCGTACAGGTCGCCTGATGGTCAATGAGCGTGAACGTGATGCTGTATCTGATATCATTATCATTGTGGATGCAAGAGCAGTTTCTGAAACTGGTCCTGTCTCTAGAAATGCCTTAGTTTATTCAACAAGAGCAGCAGCATCGTTGGCCAAGTTTTTCTTGAGCCGTCGTGACTCTGTTGGTGTAATTACATATGGAAATGAAGTTGTCAGCGTCGATAGAGATACTGGAAAGAAGCAACTATACGTTATCTTAACCAAGTTATCAGGTGCAGTTGCCGGTGGTAATATTCCGCTACAAGTAGTAGTGAACAGAATAATGCCGCATATCAACAAAGGTAGCCCAATCATTTTCTTGTCAAATCTTGAAGATGATCCAACAATTGTTAATGCATTACGTGACTTTAGAGCAAGGAACTTCGATGTAACAGTTCTATCACCATCTTCTCTTGAATTTGAGTTTGATGCCAAGCGTCTTGACCGAACAGGATATGAAGTAATGAAGACTGAAAGAGATGTATTAATCAGTGAATTAAGCAGTCTTGGGGTCAATATTATGGATTGGGAACCAGATATGTTACTATCTACTGCACTTGCGGGAGCAAGAGGATTCTGAGGTGATTTTATGACTATTAATAGACCAGTAGGAGATACTTCTCACTTGTATGATGGAAAGACTGTACGTTCAGCAGCTCCTTCGAGGAAGAAAGCAGCAGGTCAGATGAATATTGGTTCTGAAATACCAAAGGATGCGATTCCAACAGTTGAAATCCCGTCATTCATCGAGAGTCTATTAGGTGGACCACTAGTTCCAAAAATGAAATTTTTACCACCTGATAAGATGGTTCAAAACCTTCAGATTGGAGTTTATGGAGTGCTTATCGCTCTCGCACTTCTTACATTCATTGTTTCACCGGAAGAAGGTTCTCTTTGGTATTTGATGTCTGGAAGCCTTGGATTTGCTTTTATTATGCAAATGACGGTAATCACTTCAGCAACAGTACTTGGTTTCTGGGGAACTTTCCAAAGAGACGCTCGCTTTTCCATTGCGAGCAATCTTCTTTTCATCCTCGCAATATTGCGTTTCGCTTCATCAAAGGTCACATTGTCCAATGATGTGTTTGGATTATCAGAGAACCCTGCAATGCTATCAGTTTTAGTGGTTGTATATGCAGTTCTACTGGTGATGTATTTCGAATTGTCAAATGGAGTAATCCGATACTCAATGCTCGATACAAGTATTCGCACAAATGAAGTATATGTGATGAACCCAAAGAAGATCGTTGGAAAATACCACCGTTCACTCATTTTGAATCCGATACTTGCAACTGTTCTAGCATTGATTGTATTAAACGCAAATAACATTCTCCCGTTCATCGTTGGCATCTTCTCCGAAGATGTTGCACTGCGCATGGAAGAATCGGTTGAATTGATTTCAGTATATGGTGTTGCACTTGGAACACTATTTGTCTTCTTATTAGTAGGTGGATTGTTTGCTTTGAACCTTCCGACTCACTTGCAGAATTACCGAGAGAATAAAGCAGAGTGAACAATTTCTCTTCATTGGTGAAGAGTATTGCACAAGTTATAAGATTGATTCATATCTACTAGTATTGCTTTGACATCATCAACTTTAGCCAGTAATCTCACTGAGTGAGGAGATTGGCTGAGTAATTCGAATTGCCATTTATTACTAATTTCTTCGAACAATGTCCTTTGCTCTTGTTCAGTACCATTTCCAATCAATGAAATCATTGCTGAATATGTTTCAACTTTAGGGGTTTGGAAATGTTTTGCTACAAATTCTTGAGATTTAATTAGGTCATGCTGAGATATTATAATTCTCAATTCACCAGGCTGTGAGTGCAAATGCCAACAAGAGATATTCTCATTTGAGAAATCAACCAACAACCGACCTAAATTTTTACTTTGCTCTTCTAGAGAGAGTGTCTTTATCGATAAACTAGCCACACTTGCAAGGCAACCAATTCCCTTTATTCTGTATTCATCATAAATATCAGGTCCAATGGTTGTTTGTGAAAATTCTTTTTCTTGGTAGAGGTGCATTATTTTCAAAGGGATTCCTACCGATGACAAGGGCTCAACAGTCGCTGGGTGTAAGACTGGGGTATCCAATCTGGAGAGTTCCATCGCTTCTCCATATCCAAGATAATGAATCGCAGTAGTCTCTATTCCCCAACGTGGATTAATAGGCAATACTCCAGCAACATCTTTCCACAGAATCACTTTTGTTGCATCAACAAGATTTGCAATTGCAGTAGCGGTATGATCGCTACCTCCGCGACTCAATAATGCCAACTCACCATCATCTCCTTGTCCGAACCAGCCAGTGATTACAGGTGTTCCTTGCAAAGCAGAGAGGTCAAGATTCAACTTTGATGATTGTAAATCGACAGTAGGTGCTTTTCCTATCCCGTTTAATCTTAATCCGATATCCTCTGCCCCAACTGGGTGGGAATCTATTCCCTTCATGTTTAGGAAATGCGAAACTACTAGGGCACTCAACCTCTCACCAGCCGCCAATAAGCGGTTTTTTGCGATATTATCTTGCGGACTCACCGCAAGTTCAACCAACGAAGTTTCAATTCCTGCCAGTACTAAATTGAACAAATGGCCTACCTTTGAGTCTGCTAAACCAGGAGCAAAACGAAGATGCTGTTCTTCTAAATCATTGACTAGTCGACCTGCATAGCGAGGTTCATACGAGGCTCTGATCAATCTATCTGTAGTTCCCCATAAGGCGGAAACAACAATAATTGCTTGTCCATCAGTTTGTTGAATGACCTGTGAAATCCGTTCAAGGTCAGAAGAATCACGTAGGCAAGAACCTCCAAATTTGTGAACTGTAATCAATTCCTTATTCATCGAAATAACCTCCTCTTAGTGCTAAATCAGTTAAAATAAAAGTCGCCATTGCCTCAACAACTGCTACTGCCCGTGGGCCTATAACGGGGTCATGCCTCCCTTTTATCACAAGATTTTCCTCTTCACCTGTTTCTAAATTCAAAGTTAATTGTGGTTTTGCTATACTGGACGGCGGTTTGAAAGCGACGTTAATTTTCAAAGGTGCTCCACTGGCTAATCCAGCGATTGCACCGTCAGGAGATTCTCCTTTCAGTTTAGGATCTGCCGCAGTTCCACCCCAAGCGTCATTATGTTGTGAACCGAGCATCTGTACTGCATTGAAGCCTCTTCCGAATTCGACACCTCTAGCGGCAGGAATAGACATCATTGCCCTTGCAAGAGCAGGCTCGACTCCATCAAACCAAGGTTCTCCCAAACCGATAGGTAATCCGGTGATGCAAAGTTCTACTTTACTCCCAACAGAATCTAATTTAGTTCTTAGAGTGGTTAGATACTGGGCCATTGATTTTGCAGCAACAGGATCTTTGCATCTCATGTTTATACAATTTTCATCATTCCAATCATCAGGGCATAATTGAATATCACGGGCAGTAATATTGCCAATGGAGGAAACATGCCCTTCTATTTTCACGCCAATCTCTTTGAGTAAAGGCGACAATATCGCCGCAACAGCGACGATTGGTGCAGTCAATCTCGCACTTGATGTGCCTCCACCCCTCAAATCAGCCTTTCCATCCGTTTTAATATGCATTAAGAGGTCTTGATGACCAGGTCTTGGGTGATGCGGCAGGAATGAATAATCACTTGATCTAGCATCATTATTGGCGATTCTAATTTTACACGGCTCACCATTTGTAATTCCATCTTCTACACCACTCAAGATTTCTACATTATCGCTTTCCTTTCTTTTGCTGGAATACTTTCCACCAGGTTTGCGCTTATCCATCGCTTGTTGAATTGCAACTTCATCAATGCTAATGCCTGAAGGCATCCCTTCAATGATCGCACCAACTTCAAGACCATGGCTGGTGCCAAACAGGGTCAAACGTATGGCTTGGCCGATGCTCATTTGCATACTTGACTCATCCAAGCCAGCAAACACTGTTTGAAGAATGTGTTTATTACTCATTCAGTATCATCTAGGACTACTTCAGTGTTAAGAAATATTGTTTCAATTATCTCAACACCAGTATACCTTGTAGAGAATAATTTAATTAATCGTTCAGATGATGGTTTACTGACAGAAGGAGTAATTACCATAATCGCAGAACCTGAACCGGATATACCCGATGACCTTGCCCCATTAACAAATGCATCATTGGTCATTTTTCTGGCAATTGAATCTGAAGTGATAGCAACCATTGCCCGTCCATTCCAAGTCAATGCAACAAGTTCTTGCCCTTCTTGAATTGCATTTAATGCTTGAATAAAATTTTGCTGATGCGCAGCGAAAGCCTCTGGGTCAGGTCTTGAAACTCTTTCACCTCTCGACAAGATCATCACATGCCAATCCTCAGCAACAGGACCGGAGCCTTCCAGTAGTACGCCTTCTTCAATAGTTTCAGCATTAACATCAATTAATTTCCAACCATTAGTTGCGCAAGCCCACGAATCATCGATGGAACCGGTGATGGATACACCTGCTTCTAATTGTGCTTGTGCTGACATCAAGACGATATCTTTGTCTTCTAATTGCATTTTCGTTGAGCTAATTAATGCACGGATAGCAGCGACAGAAACCGCTGCAGATGATTTCAAACCCTGCCGAGGTGGGATTTTTGAAGCGACAGCCCAATGCAAATCGCCTTTTTCTAATCCATTTGGTAATGAGTGTCCATTGGCAATCCAAATATCAATTACTGCCTCAAGCAATCCATCAGGGTCTGATAAAGTTCTCTTGCTTTCTTTATCTAAAAGACGTACTGCAACTGGCAAGTCGAGTGCCATGCTGCACCCGTATCCCAAGCCAGCAGCATGAAGAAGACTACAAGCGCCATGTGCTTGCCCCTTTCCAATTACTGCCATTTCATTTCACCTCTCAACTACTTCGCTTGGCACAGCAACACCGATATGTCGGGCATCGGGGTCGCTCCATCCGAGAATATATTGGCCGATGGTTAAATCAGTTACGGTTATATTTTCTTTTTCGGTACCGACCAGACGGACAGTCTCTGCTTGTTGGGTAAATATTTGCGACACTTTATCATTTGTATTCTTGAGTGAGAATAATAACATTGGCCTCCGTTCAATTTTCAATCTACCGACAGTGGCAGTTTTGCAGTATTCGGAACTAGAAACAATTAATATTTCATCACCTGCTTTTAGTTCACTCAAATATTTTGTATCTCTATTTGCCATTACAATGTAGGCATGAGGTGGTCCTGCATTTACTCTAAATGGCCGTGGTGGCACATAATCGGAATTAAGAGTCTCACCATGAACTAATGCCATACATGAGGAACTTGAACCAATTAGCATCCCCTCTCCAATTTCTAAGAGACTTGTTAGATCAATGCAATATCTGTCCGATAATCCCCCAGATTCAATATTAGTGATCAACAATGGTTGTAATTTAATCTCTTCATTATCCGGAACAACATTAGTCTTTTCAGCCACTTCTCCACGTTGTGATTTGGCGATTGCTGCTGAATCTATCATCTGTTGCTGTGGAATTACCACCAAAGCGTCAACACCGATTTCAAGCGCAAATGCAGCCCCTTGTGCTTCGGCTGGAAAGCGTAGTAATGCTGCTACTTTGGTTGGGCTACCAGCACAAGCGGCAATGATGTTCTCAATCGGAATCATTGACCAATTTTCAAACTCTAGTAATAGCCAACTTACACTTCCAATCAAAGAAAGAGCCTTACTTTGACCTTCTGAACCATCAATTTTTATTATTTCCCCGACGACTTTCCCGGATTGAATAATACTTTTTCCATCAATAAGTATTGTTGGTAAATCTGTTTTAGCGACATCTTCTATAGATTGAATAACATGATCAATACAATCAATATTATAAGCAGATAATTCGGCGAGGTTATCGCGATTATCTAGCCACACTTCCATAATATCACCTCAAAGGCCACACGATGCCATTGCATCTTTAACAGAATAATTCTGATGAACTAACAACACAATCGCTTTTGCTATTTGCTCAACTTCAGGGTGAGAAAATACTTGCCTTCCCATGCAAACCCCACTAGCACCGCAATCTAGTGCAGTTCTAACCATCTCTAAGATAGCGAATGAATCGCCAGTAGAAGGTCCACCGGCAACTAATAATGGGATTGGAACGGCTTGACATGTTTCTGAGAAGCTCTCAGCATCACCGGTCCATACAGTCTTTGCAGCATCACACCCCAGTTCAAATGCTAGTCGAGCAGCATGAGCATTTCCAAGAGTAGAATCGCCTTCCATTATGTTCAAAAATTCACCCCTAGCATATATCATTCCAAACATAGGTAATTGCAATTTATGACTTTGACGGCTGACCTCACCCATTCTTTCGATCATTTCGGCTTCATTAGCACTACCAATATTTACTTGGCAGGACACACCAAGCCCTCCTCTTGAAATTACTTCATCCGGATGGCCAACAAGTACTTTGTTTGCGCAATCCGGACCAGCATGCCTAGTTGAAACAGATAAATGGACTACCATATTTGTTTTCGTACCTTGGCAAAGATGAGAATAGTGACTAACTACACCTTTTTGGGCGAGGATAACATCAACACCGGCAGAGATTAGTGCCTTTATTGTGCTTTCAGTATCAACCAATCCCTCTACTGGGAAATCAGACGCACCATGGTCGATTGGAATCCATACTCCTCTGCCATTCGGCAATAGTTTCTCAAGGCGTGCTGACCTATCCATGCCACTCCCATGAGCACCATAGAGTCAAGGTTTTGGGTGATTCTTGATAGGAAATAATTCAAGATTTTCGGAATTAGTTCTTTCTCAATGATTCGGCAGCCCAATTCATAAGATTCGCTTCTGCTCGACTGAGATGTTCTTGCAGTGTTGAGCGGGGAATATTCATCTGTTCGGAAAGTAGTCTCAAACTAGTATTTTTTGGTGTTTGGTAGTATCCTACCGAGCAAGCAGCAATAACACATTCAATTTGCTTCTTGGTGAGTAATTGTTCTAATTTTTCTTCATCATTAGCCATCTCTACAATTTTCACTCGATCCGGTGGTAAAAATAATTTACAGGCTTTTAAGAAATCTGAGATTCCACTAGGAACGCCTCTAACAGTAATCTCTATTCCATCACCTCCAAATATGTAGGGGGGGATAATATGAATGTTTTGAAAACCAATAGCTGCTAAAGAGAGAGGGTGTGAATTCCAAACTACAAGATGGCCTGCGCTATTCTCTTCTAAAAATGATGCTTCAAATGTTAAAAATGGGATATCATTCAAATCCTCAGGGCCCATTCCTTCTTTAAATGTTGGAATTATTAGTTGGCGAATACCCTTTTCACCTATGTCTAAATGGGCAACAACTTCTAATTTATGGGCTACCTTGGCAATAGAAGCATATTCTGATTTGGCAATGCTATCTGCATGCCACGATATATGGGCTTCTCTCATAGTTCGCCGAACCGGTGGTTGCTATTAATGATAGATGATTTTCAGTTATTATCCATCATTTTGTGAATTACCAATATGGATATAGGTCTTTGTAGGTTAATCTTATTGGTTTCTAAATGTTATTCTAGTCATTAAATTGATTCTGTTCAGTGGAATGTTTCAATAGTTACCACTTTTAGAGGGTAGACTATGGAACCCGGCGCTATGGGCATGACCCTAATTTTAGGTGGTGCATTTTTCATCGGTATTTGGGCTATATTTCTTCGCAAGGGAGCATCTGTTAATGTTAGTCAAGGAATGAGTGCTGAAGGATTGCGTAATGCCAATAACACTCCTGGTTTTGGACGAGCCAAAAATGAATTCGACCGCAAACTTGCTTTGGTCGAAGAACGTCGTAGAAGACGTGAAGCAATAGAAAGCCGTTTGTCAATAGATGAGAATGAGCGTTTGGCTAATGAAGAATCAGAACGAATTGCTAAAAAGTTGGCTGAGGAAAGAGAAAATGCAGAACGTGAGAGAATTGCTGCTGTAATGGAAGCAGAACGACTTAGTTCAGAACAAGAAGAGGCAGAACGTCTTCGCTTAGAACAAGAAGAAGCAGATAGAATCGCACGTGAAGAAGAAGAAGCACGTTTAGCAGCAGAAAGAGAAATCCTGCGTCAACAGGAAATGGCTGATGCAGAAAAACTGAGATTAAAAGAAATCAAGAAGGCTGCAAAGCAACAAGAACTAGAATCACGCGAAGCAGCAAAGCGAGCAATGTCGGAATTACAAGCGAGATTGGCACGTGAAGGAGCTCGTTCTTCAGATGTACAAGTTTCATTAATGTGGAATAATTACAATGACCTAGATTTGCACATCGTTTGTCCTAGTGGAGAGCGTATACATGGAGGAAATAAAAATTCTAATTGTGGTGGAGAACTAGATGTTGATGCAAATGTAAGGGCTGAGACCAAGAAACCGGTTGAAAATGTTGTTTGGCCTGAAGGTAAAGCACCAGCCGGAGTATACCAAGTCTATGTTCATCATTACAAGAAACATGCAAAACGCCGCACAAGAGATCCAACAAAGTTCCAAATTATTACTTCAAATGGAGGCGAACTTATGGAATATAATGGTACATTGACTCACGGAGACCCAATCAAGTTAGTTTGTGAATTCAAGGTCGCAACCCCTGAAGAAAGGGCCGCTAAGAAAAGAGAATTGGAAGAGCAGTTAGAATCAGTAAATGAATCTCGAAACAGGTGTTGAAGAATCGGATTCTAGAGATTGAAGAAGTTCCTAGCATGCCCGATTTGGATTCGTTATCTGAAGAGTTAAAAGATTGAAACAAAGTTCGTTTAATCCCAGACTTTTTTAAGAATCGTTTGACTCTTAAAAACGATATACTAAAAGACAGCATTCAAAAAATATTGTATGGATGTATATGATTACTCATTTTTTTTATCTACAATGTGGGTTGGCCCGTTTTGGTTTGCCATGCTTGTTATTCCAGAACACGAGTTAACTAAGAAAATTATGCAAGGACCTTGGTTCTTCCTTGGTCCAATCCTAATCTGGTGGGCTGTAACCATCGCCGCTCCACAAGGACTAATTGATCTAGGTAAAGATTTTCTAAACCCAGCAGGAATTCTTGATGGACTTGCAGCTATCATGGGTTCAAAACCGGGTGCTTCAGCCGCTTGGGCGCACATGGTCGCAGGAGACATTTTCGTCACTAGGTGGATGTGGAAACGATGTCTTGAGCAAGGTAGCCCGCGCTGGGTCACTGCAACAACCGTGTTCTTTGGAGTGATGTTGATGCCAGTAGGAGTCGCCTTACACATGGCTCTAGTGCGCTCACCAAACCTAAAGTGAATTACTAGACTTGGCTCATTAGGCAATCAATTCATACTCAAGGCATATTTGTGAAGTACTCTAGGATTGTATTAGGGGTGTCTGTGATGGTTAGGAAATACGGCAAGAGTAAAGTCATAGATTTTTCTGATTGGGGAAGGCCAATTGCCCGAGTTATTGCAAAATATCTTGAGAAGAAGCCCGTGTCGGTCATACAAGTTACAAACTTTCATTTGTTGCTTTCCTTATTCGGTGCTTGGTTGATATTAGAAGGGTACACAATTGAAGCCTGCTCTTTATTGGTCGTGAAAGGAGTTATTGACGCAGTCGATGGTGAATTAGCCCGTATACGTCAAAGGCCATCGCATGTAGGAAGATATTGGGACACGATTGCAGACACAGTGGGATTGTTTGCAGTAATGTATGCCTTTGGAATACTTTTGAATTGGGAACTTACTTTCACATTTACAATTATTTTGGCCATCTTATTTCAGTATTCATTGTTTAATCATTTTTCAATTATGATGAGAGTATTAGGCTCTGGGGACCTGACTAGTCGAATTGATGAGCGTATTCAGCCCATTGCTTACCCTTGGGAAAGACAAAAAAATGTTAACTTCTTTCATTTCATATACCTCTGCTTTTTCAGTTGGCAAGACCTCATCATTTCTAAATTAACAGGAAAGGGTTCAGAAAATTTATCTTTTGAGTTATCAATTTCTTCCACACTTGGGTACGGTGCACAATCAATTTTGATCTTAGCATTAGCGGTCTCGCAAAATCTTGATCATCTACCCACCTTATTCTTGGGAGTGAATGTAGTTTTGATGGCATTGGCTATATTGTATAGTTGGTTATGGAAATAACTTTCATGATGTGATAGTTGTCAATAAGATATCCAATTTCAGACTTTGCTCAAACCAATGATGCCGCTAAAGAGTTCATTCAAAGACAATTTAATTGGTAATTGGATTAACTTGAGCCTACTTGAGATTCACTAATCGCCTAAGCGAATAGGGGGTAGAATGATATGTGGATGGCTCTACCAATAAACATGGAAGAAACTATCGAGTTTAACCCTGCATACGCACTCCTGACCTATACCCTCGCCCCAGGTGAGTCGATAAATGTAGAACCTGGTGCTATGGTGGCAATGGGGGGCGTAGAAATGCAAACTCGTAAGAGCAGCGGTGGAATATTCAAGGCCCTCAAGAAGATGGCTATTGGTGGAGAGTCCTTTTTCCTCAACACCTTCACAGCAGGCGCAACCGGCGGCTGGGTCAGTGTTGCACCGGGTTCCCCTGGTGACATCCAAGGCTTCACCGTCCAACCTGGTCGTAAGTTGTATATTCAAGGCGGGTCTTACCTATCCTCGAGCGTTAATATTCAAACCGATACTAAATTCCAAGGTGGAAAAGGCTTCTTCAGTGGCGAATCTATGTTCTTTATCCAAGCCTCAACCGAAGACGGGTCCGTCGGCCGAGTCTGGTACAACTCCTTTGGAGCTCTCAAGCAAATACCAGTTCAGCCTGGACAAACTATCACCGTTGATACTGGTCATGTTGTTGCTTTCGAAGACACCGTTCAATACACCGTCAATAAAGTCGGTGGCATGAAGTCGTTCCTCGTTGGTGGAGAAGGTCTTGTAATGAACTTCACAGGACAAGGTAGTGTTTGGATTCAAACTCGTAATGTTGAAAGCCTCGCTAGTAAGCTTATTCCGTTTATGCCGTCCTCAAGTAATTGATTGGTAAAGCATTCTTCGTAAAAAGGAAGTAATCAATAGTGATTGGAATTAATTCCAAACCTGAATCTAATAATTCACTTTAGTGGAAACTCTCAAGACAAAATGTCGAGTAATGTTCCATCGGCGATAGACTTCTTGATGGAGCGAGCGATTCTTCTACCTGTAGACATGAATGGTTCATTTATATCCGAATATGGTGACCCTCCAATGAATGGATTTGAACCTGCCACTATTCTTGCACTGATTTCAAAGACTTTGAATTCAAGTTGGTCTGTAACAATTGTTTCAAGACAAAATGGTCCGATCATCCCCTTTGCCCCTTCTTCTAGTTCAAATGATGCAGAAACTGTCCCCTCAGCCATTTCAAAAGCACGTGGAAGTAATGATTCACGAATTACAACAGGTTGGTTACCGGTTACAACGAATGAAGGCTCTATTCCCTTTTCTCTCAAATCTCTAAGAGATCCTAACTTGTAAAATTCATCAACATTTGCTTCGTCTCTTCTATCCATGCTCAGTAATTCAAGACGGCCAAGGTTTTGTCCAGCGTGACTTCCTCGTCCCTGAACTTGGAATCCATCAGTTGCGGTTGGGTCAAAGAAGAAGTGAAGATAGTATCGGCAGCCCAATGCATACTCTTGAATTGTAAACTCGTCTTCTAAATCGGCATTCCTGCGGAAATCTCTGTAATCTCTTGCGATAAAGTATCCTCTTCCACCCTTTGCTCCGGCGTATTTAACGATAACAGGACCGTCAATGTCGTGAGGGTCAGTGTAGACCTTTGGCATTGTACAGCCGCCTGCTTCTAGCCATTGGCGCTGCCTTTCACGGCTACTTTCCCAATGTAATATACCTCTATTACCAAATGTTGGAACCTGTAAAGATCTAAAATTAGTCGAACCAAGATATTCAACAAGTGAGCCATGAGGTATTATCACAACATTTCTGTTGCGAAACCATTCAGCATAATCCAGCATTTCTCTGTAATCTTCAAGCATTAACCATTCATCAGGTTCTGCACCAGGGAATGCCTTGTAATAACGGCGTCTGTTCTCGCCAACGGCAATTCCTAATGTCTTGAAACCCTCAAGACGAGCTCCATGAAGAATTTGTAATGAAGAATGAGAAGCAACCACTCCAATTGTGATTTGACTCGGGTCATAATCGGCCAGCCATGTAGCCAGTGTATTGGAATCTACGCCCATGTTGAGGGGTTTAGTATTCCCCCTATATGCGTTATCCCAAATAAATGTGCAAAAGTAATAATGAGAGATATCCATTATCCCCGCAACTGTTTTTCAGTCTTTGCGTTGGGAAAAATTATTTTCCAATAGTCATTAATCAAATTAATTGGGTGAACAATTCAAAGGCTTGATACCAATCGCCAACCATGGCACAGGACAAACCAGCATCTAGGATGACCTACGGCGGATATCTTCGGATAGAGGACCTATTGAAATTACAAGGTGGACCACAAGGATATTCACCGGCCCCATGCAATAACGAATTGCATTTTATTATAGTTCACCAATCATTTGAGCTATGGTTTAAATTGGTGCTAAGGGAGTTGAAAGAAGCATATCAATTACTTTCAGTAAGTAGCGTTGATGAACAATCAATCCCGCAAATTGTTCATCATTTCGATAGAGTTACTACCATAATGAATTTGATGTCTCATCAATGGGATGTAATGCAAACTCTTGATCCTCAAGAATTTCTAGCATTCCGTGATAAACTAGGGACTTCATCAGGATTTGAATCTTGGCAGATGAGGGAATTGGAGGTAATTCTAGGTCTTGATAATTCTCAACGTATGGGTGGAATGGACCCATTGGCACACATGAAGAAATTAGTTGGTGAAGGTAAAGTCAGTCAAGAAGTATTTGATAACTTTGAGGAGGTCTCTTCTCGTCCATCACTGAATGATGTATTGACCGATTGGTTAGGACGGACACCGATAAACGGTTCAATTTCTTCCGATACTGCTGATGCTGAAACGATTTCACAATTTGTAGAAGGCCATATTGAAGCGATGACAGAACATGGAGAATCAGTAATATCTCACATAGTTGAAATTGGTCATGGTGAAGAAGAGCCCGTTAGGGCAAGGATAGAGGCTGGAATTGATGGTGCTCGTTCGTTCTTAATGCCTAATGGAGAAATAAATAGAAGCAGAGCAGGTTTGCTATTCATTGAATCATATCGAGAATTGCCTCTGCTTGCATGGCCGAGGAAATTAATTGACTCTGTAGTAGAATTAGAACAATCAATGCTATTGTTCCGTTCTCATCATGCAAGAATGGTAGAAAGAATGATTGGAAGAAGAATGGGAACAGGTGGTTCAAGTGGTGTTGATTATCTCGATGCTACTCTGAAATACAGAATCTTTGTTGATCTTTGGTCGGTTCGGACATTATTGGTAAAGCGAGATGCTCTGCCGGATGTAAAGAACTCAGAATTCTACGGCTTTGCTCAGTCTTGAGCAATAATTATTGATAATCAATCTAAGTGAGGGATCAATATCGATTGGGATTAATTCGTGTTCGTACTCATATAGAGCAATCTTTAGAGGATCTAATACGAAACGAACTGAAGCTTCTTCCAATCCATAAAGAGTAACTAGTTCAGCGCGAAAAGCATCACGAAGAACATCTTCGGAAGCGAATAGCGGGGCACCCATTCCAATTTGTAGTGCCCGAGCACCAATGATTCTAGCGCGTTCAAAACGTGTATGTTTTCGTGCTGGTTTTACCATTTTAATGACACCTACGAGCGAACTCGCATTCGTGGGCTAATGCCTTCTCTTTTTGAACCTACCCCCGAAGGATGCTTCAATAATGATTCATTCTTGCTCAAGAATTGATTGTTTAGGACGCTTTAGTTCCTTTACCCAGAGTATTATTGCAGGAGTGATTAATGTCAGCATTATTACAAACCATATCGCTGCATAGTGGGCTGAATTAGATTTTTCTACTTGATTTTTAGCATAATTTACATCATCATTAAATTCCATATTGGTCGCAGTTTGATCACTATATGAGCGCAATTGCGGAGAACCATTGTTTTCCAATATGAAAATTAGCCGACCACTCCAATTCTGCAGCAAGCCGGTGATATTAACTCCATCATTGTTGGAGATATTTGAATCGTTTAAATCAATAGTAACAGAATCAGTTGCTAGGTATTGGTGGGTTGAATTCCTGTTTTCATGTTGTGTAGGATCTAATCTCCAAATAGTTAATTTTTGACCAGTGGAATGATTCCAACTAATAGTGCCATTTTCCAATACCACATCACTTAGGGTCTTATTTATCAATCCCGTATTGTTATTGAGTGAATAATTCAAGTCAAAAGATTGACTTGAACCGGTAAGTAATCCATTGCCATCAATTACTAAACTTGGAATAAATAACAATCTAAATTTAGCATCGTATCTCAAATATGAATAATTGAGGTAGGTAAAATCTTTATCCGAGGCATGATGCTGAAGAATAACTGTATCAGTTCGATTCATCATCGCTAAATTCTCTTCAACGGTTTGACAAGGTTCACACCAATCAGCACCGAAATATTCCACTATATGTTCGCTTTCAGTCGCTTGACATTGTAGTGATTGTTGATAGCATGAATAATCAATATATTGAACCGCAATAATATCACCATCCTCTATAAGTTCCTCATTTTCTGAAGATGTATTTACTGTAGTGATGGGAAGCAATAGGAATATTGCAATCCACAACAAAACACGCCCCCTACTATCGGCCATTAACAAGCGCTGTGGGAATGTGTTCAAAAGGGGTCTGCAACAGGCTTCAAGCATGGACCGAGTTTGGTGGGCCCGCCCTAGCGCCTTTCCATTGGCATTGTTGGTAATTTCATTACTGATAATCGTAGTAGGGGGTACAATCCGGATTAATGATGCCGGAGAATCATGCCCTGATTGGCCAAAATGTTTCGACACTTGGACTTTCGATGTTTCCGAACAAGATCAACAACAATTCTGGGAAGATAACCCCGAACACGAGGATTCACGTGGACCTGACCAGCGCTATACAACATTCCAAATTTTCACTGAATGGTTTCACCGTTTGCTCGTCGCAGTAGTGGCAGTACCGATATTATTGAATTTTTTAATGGCTAATAAATTAAAACAAGAATACGGTGATAGAACGGTGAAAGTATCCCTTCTGGCAGGTGTCTTGCTCATTGCGCAAGCGTTAGTAGGGGCGGTGACTGTTGTTTTCGATAATGTTGATTGGTCAGTAGCGTTACATCTCTCATTGGCATGTATTTGGGCATCCACATTGTTGTATCAATATTTATGGATGAGGATTTGTGAAGGGGCTGACTGGTCATTATTGAAGACTTCACAAGACTTTTTCCACGCACATGCAAAAAGAATTGATTCAATGGCAGCAGCAATATTTGTTCTTCTAATCCTTGGTGCTTGGGTTGCAAGTACTGCAGGTGGCCAATACAATCAGGGATGTTCGGTAGGATTCCCTACCGGATGGCCAAAATGTAATGGTAATGTTTTACCCTCGATAGATGGGCCAGGGGTAATGATTCAAATGATTCACCGCATTGGGGCATTAGTAGTTGGAATCTTACTGATATTATCCACTGCAAAAATCACAGAAAGCGTTAGGCAAGATAAGAACGCATCTGGGTTCAAAATATTCGCATCCATCACAACTGGGTTCTGGGGTTTAAATCTCTTGGTTGGTGCTTCATATATCATTTTAGCAAAGTTAGAAGAGTTCCCTGAATGGCTTTCACTAGTGCATTTAGTGGTTGGGGTAGTTAGCGTTTTAATCGCAATTTGCGCAAGTATCTTGGTTCGCTTTAGTAAACAAGTTTCAATTGATTCATCGGAGGAATAACTATCAGCGAGGAAATCAGTCAATCAATCCCTCATCCAGGCATGTTCAATGTTTTTCTTCAATTGATGAAATTGAGAGTAATTGTCTTACTACAGGTGACAGCAGTCTGTTCAATATTGGTTCACGACCTATTGGCTCGCCACGATTTATTGAACATAGATCGAACCTGGATGGATACAGTTCAAACAATTATCATTACTGTTGTCGCAGGAACTCTCTCTGCTGGTGGTTCTAATTCGATCAATATGTGGTATGATGCAGATATCGACCCCAAGATGAAAAGAACTCAAAATCGGCCAGTTCCGCTAGGGCACATCTCTGCAAGAGGTGCGCTAATCTTTGGAATCACAATTGCTGTTTTAGGTTCATCACTATTCTTCTTAGTTCATTGGAAAGCAGCCTTTTGGTCCTTTTTCTCTGTTGCCTTTTATGTATTCATTTATTCAATGTTACTAAAACGTAGAACTCCGCAAAACATCGTTATTGGCGGTGCTGCAGGAGCAACACCTCCAGTTATTGGTTGGGCTGCAGCAGCTGCGGATTCAATAGGTTCAAGCAATCCTTTTGATTTGGGTTCACCAATTCCATGGATGCTATTCATGTTGATATTCTTGTGGACTCCCCCTCATTTTTGGGCTTTAGCACTTTACCGTTCAGGTGAGTATGCCAAAGCAAATGTTCCGATGCTGAATGAAGTAAAAGGTCCAAAACGTACAGTTTCAGAGTCTAAAGTGTACTGCGTATTATTGCTTTTATTAGGTGCTGTGCCACTATTTTGGCCCGAATCAGGTCTTCCATTACTATGGTCGATTTTCGCTACAGGCCTTACCTTATGGTATGCAAAATCAGTTTGGAGCATAGATCCGCTGGAAGGCTTTGATGAAAATGGCCGGATGCCCAAAGCAGCAAAATCATTCTTCCGTTCATTGTATTATTTGGGTTGGATGTTCCTAGTTCTAGTAGTGGTTTGCGCCATCCCTCCCGCGTGGTTAGGCTCTCTCGGGCCATTGGCCTGAAAGCGTTGCACTGCAAGCATATCGCTCATTGTTAATTGGATGATGTTGAACCGTCATCTTGATGACGGGTTCACCGGTGGCCGCAACTACAAGCGGTGATCGCATAGCCTGGCCATTGCGCTGGATTGCTAATCCAGTGGGCTCGTCCCTCGGGAGTTCAAATCTCCCTCATCGCGCCATTTTCTTTTAGTTCAGTCAAAGAAATTTTCAAATTCATCGTCACTAATTGTTGACTTACGACGGTTCCTAGCAGAAATTACCCGCTTCAATCTCTTTCTTTTCTTCAGTATGAGTGGAATCAAAATAATACTTAACATTAGAATCGTAATGAGGGTCCCACCCGAATAGAGGAAGATCTCATCTTGCATTGAATCCTGTAAATCTCCTAACCATTGTACTCCAAGAGGGGGTTCTTCTGGTGTAGGTGGTACTGGGATGATATGTTGGTTATAGACCCACCATAGGTCTTCGATATGGACCCTATTTACATTACTAGATGGATAGGATGTCAAAGTGTTTTCATTTCCGACCCAATCAATAGGTGCAAGGATGTAATAGTATGTTCTGTAAGGTCTTATTCCATCGATTTCGGTTCCGCTTTGATTGAAGTATCCAGTTTCACCAGGAGTTGATTGGATGGCGCTAGAAATTGGTGTAATGAATCTCAAGTCTATATCGACCGGCCGTGACTCAACTCTGTATAGGTTCCAAGAAATTGGTCCACTCAATTCATCTTCAGGCCATATCCAAGTCAAACTTACTTCATAGCACATATTCCATTCTCTCGAAATATCATAACAATCACTTGAGTTGGTGAAATCATAATTTGAAACGAAATTAGAAATTGTGACAGCTGGGGGAATGGCATCACCACAAATCATTCCAGGAATACCGTTTACATTGGTTGTAATACTGGCTTTCTCGTAGTCCGGGTTTCCAGTTCTATCAGACGGCATTATTGCGTATGAGGCACAGTCGCCAGTTTGCAAATGAACAGGGTCAATCCAATTATTTGTATTGGTTGTGACAGTGGCAACCTTTGTTTGAAGAGTTAATTCTTCCCATACGAGAGGATTTATTCCACTGTCAGGGTCTGGGAAGTAAGTTGAACTGGATTCGGCGCCAACAATTTTGTATATCTGCCAACCGCCCAAATATGGATTTGATAAATCTCCTGAAACTGACCAATTCAATTCAATCTGGCCGTCTTTGAGGAGAGTATTGTCCACATCTCCCAAAGAAACATTTGCTTCGGGTAAAACTCCTACGATTAGAATCGCCCCGTTGGAAACCATGCTAACTGTAAATGTGCCATCTTGATTATTTGTTAATTCATTAGGAGATTCAATGAAGGACCAAACATTATCATTAATGGAATCTATTTGGCGAACATCAACAGTTGAGAGATTGATGTTAGATGGTAATAGGGCATTCATGTTGAGTGTAAACTCCATTGATTCCATTCCAACATCAGCAGAACCATCTGCTTGTGACAATATGTCAAAAGACATCAACATCAATGGTTCTTGGCCAGAACCAACTCCATAATTAACACCAAGTTTAGGCAGAATTGTTTCTGTTTCTAGATATGCTTCCGAACGTGTGATGGCATTCCCAGTGTAATATGGTTCATTACTGATGTCAATGTGATCGAATATTGTTATTTCTTCATGCACGGAATCAACTGTTCCGAAATCATCTATTACTCTAAGTGTAACCGTATGGTCACCTAATCCCAAAGTACTTCCACTGATGTTTAGAACTTGACCATATCCCAAGTTAATAATTCCAGAGACCCACCACGAATAATTTAGAGGCCCAGCAGCAGTAGTTCCAGTCTTAGCTACCATCTCAATAGCATCACCAGTATCGTAGTTTCCATTGAAACTCTGTTGCTGTATTTCTGCTTTAATGTCGCCTGCAAGAATGTCAGCCTGTTCACTGATAATATTATCTGAAGTTTTAGCGTCCTGGCCATCAAGGAAGTTATTAGGTGCAGAAATCTTTAGGATTCGATTATCCCCAGTCACCGTAATATTGAACTTACAAACCTGACTTTGAGTTGGTATTAGTGATGTCACTAGACACTGTTCTTCCATTTTTAATTCACTACCTAGGTCAAACACTTCAAACGCTACAAAGAAGTTTTCAATCGTTTTATTACCTACATTTCTTACCTCAGAATAAACCATTTCATTTCCGAAATAATAGTTTTCCGAACTCGAGTCATGTGCCGGATACATAAAAATAACTGCAGCATCAATAGTATCATCAATAATAATAGGTGTCGAAGTAATATCGTTGAAATCATTTAGATCGCTATAAGGAGTTCCAGTACTGTTGTACAAGCCCCATTTTAGAATATATGTTCCCGCAAATGGATAGTTAAACACAGGCATTTGGTAGCCAAAATCCATAACTACGCCCCATGAGTTCAATCCGGATTTGTATGAGTATGACTCATCGAGCATAACAGTTTCACCCTGGTCCCATAGTTGCCATCCAATGGTGGCATTGAAGTTACATGAACCACAACTATTGACAGCCGTTTTAGCCTTTAGAGTATAATTTGTGTTTGAATTTAGTATTTTTTGGCCATCATAGATTGCAAGACCTTCAATGTCATCATATGGTCTCCATGATTCATCCACGCTCAAATCAACAAATGATTGTGATATGTTAAAATTATATTTCAATACATCATTACTAGTTACTTGGTCAGATACATCAAAGGAATATACCACGGTTACAATTCCTTCTGATCCAGATGGTGGGTTCCAAGTATTTACAGATGTGATATTGGAGTATTGTCCTTGAGGGATATTTGTCAGGGTGAACAGTCCTCTTGAATCATAGTTTGATTTACAGATCGGCCCATCTAAATCTCCTAAGCAAACATGCCAACGCATTAATCTATCTAATCCAGCAGAACTCAAGCCCTGATTTTTTATTTGAGTAGTGAATGTAAATGTATCGAATGATGAAGCCCAGATGTCTTGAGGGGGTGAAATTCCATCGGTAATAGCGAGGTCACCTGTTTCCGAAGCACTAACGCCAGGTAGAGCGGTGAGGCCTCCCAGGGAAGAAAGAAGAAGCAAAAACACAAGGAACAAACTGCTACCTTTGGCCCCGTATTGATATGACTCCCGCTGCGACATCATCCAATGGCTTACAAGGGGGATTCAAAGAGTCATCGCCCACGAAGGTGTATGTAGTGGCGATAAATGCACTTTTGCTATTAGCCGAAATAACCTTGGTCGATTTAAAAATTTGAATTAACATAGCCAACGATGTTGAAATATGCGGCAACCTCTTGAATCGTCAAACAACACCCCGTAATATGCAGGGAACCGTTTACTCTCACTCAGAGAGAGAAGATGGCGCGATTACTGCGGTAATTGAATTCCTTACAGCCTTTGTATTATTCTTGATGATCTTGACTGCATTTCTTTCCCTGGCACAATTAGAAATGGGCTCAAATGACCCTTCCTTGGACCGACTAGATGGTGCCGCAGTTCTTGGCATGGACCGTATTAGTTCGGGCGAAGGATGGTTCGTTCCTATTCAAAATGAAGTATTTGATTATGACAATTCAACTGCGAACTGGCATTCATTTTCAGCCAAACAATTGGATTCGGGGAGAGTCCAAGCGGGATTGATAGTGGATGGCAAAATAAATGAAACAAAAATCAATGCTTTGCATAATTTAAGCGAAGATGGTTTTGCCATCGGAATCGGATTGGATGAGGGCTACAGTTTCCACCTCAATATTGTAATTACTGAAAGTAACGATGTCCTACGAATGGGCCAAGTATTATTTGATGGGGGTACAGAAAAACAAGGTACTCGTTCATCATCGACTTCTTATCGCTATTTCTATCAAAATGACGAAACGATCCAAGTAATCCTCGAAGTGCATGATGGGGGGCGTAAGGAGAATCAATTGCAAATCACAGAAATCCATCCACGTCCAACGCAGTTCGGTCCTGAATGGATTGAAATATACAACCCAAATGACTTCGCAGTATCTTTGTATGGGTGGTCACTTACTCATACCGCTGGTTCTTCAGTTTCAAATTTACTTCTTAAAGATGGTATAATTACAGGTAAGGCAACTGCAATATTTACAGGCGACCCCTCTAGTCAAGCCGCTGGAAATGCAAGCGAAGTGATTGATTTGGGGGTTGACGGTTTCCTCGGTGTCGGCTCAATTGATATTTTAGCAAATGGTAATGGGCAATTGGCTCTAAAGTACACACAAATATTCGAATCACGTCCAGTGGACATCCAGCGAATTAAATGGGGTGGGGACACAGGATTGTTTTTGATAAACGGTCAATCAATTGTTTGGGATGGTACCTCAATGTTTGATTCTACTTCATGGTCAATTTCAGATGAACCAACTCCAGGAAATTAATGTTTGAATATTTCACATTCAAATGAGCCACTAACTCAACATTTTTGGGCGCACAGTTCATCAACCCAAAGCCCTTCGTCGTATTTGTTCCCATGCAACCTGCAGCAGTTTACACCCGTGATAGATGCATAACAGGCATCCATGGATTAGATGAAATCCTCCGCGGCGGGATACCATATGGTTCAACTGTACTAGCATCTGGCACTTGTGGTTCTGGAAAGACTACGTTGGCGATGGAATTTTTGGTTAGAGGGGCAATTGCAGGCGAGGCATGTGCGCATTTCACTGCTACCGAGCCATCTGTAAAGTTGTTAGAAAACATCCGCCAATTTGAATTCTTTGACATGAATATGGTCGATACCGGATTGATCAATGTTTTTGATATGGATGTATTATATTCTTGGTTGGGTTTGGAAAAATCATCTTTCGATTTGGATGATGTTCACGCTCTAATCAAAGCGATTGTAGATATTGTCAATACAATTGGTGTCACTCGTTTAGTAATTGATTCAGTTACAACACTTTGTTACAAGATTAAATCCGAACAACTAATCAGAGATTTCCTTTTCACATTGGGAAAGAAATTATCAACTTTAGGTTGTACTACTATACTAATTTCTGAAATTACTTCCGCTACAGAGAATGCTCATTGGTCGTCTTTCGGTGTTGAAGAAGCAATTGCTGATGGAATTGTCGTTATGGGGGATGTTGAACGAATGGGGCATCTTCTAAGGTTTTTACAAGTGGTAAAGATGCGTGGAACTTCACACTCTAGGGCAAAGCATGCAATTGAATTAACCCCGATTGGTGTGATGCTAACTCCAATGCTCAAATGGGGCGCTCAAGGCGATACAAAAAGCAGATGGGGTGCTTAATAATGTTCGAACTCGACCAAAGAATCGCAGAACAACTCACGGAAGTTGCTCTAAGCAGTTCAGTTCAAGTTCGCTGTGGTAACTCAAATGCATTTATGGTAACTGCTAGTACTATGGTTCCATTGATGCAAATGTTTGAAATGGGTGGGGTTTATATTTCTGGAAGCAGAAGTGCAATGGAAATGATTGACGCATTTGAGACCATTGGAATAGATGTATCCAATATACAATTTATTGATTTAGTGTCCTCTGGCGTACTAGGGGGTACAAATACAACCAGAAAGAATATCCATTATGTAGATTCGCCAATTATGCTGGAGTCGATATTACTTAGATCACTCTACCTATTGAGGACCACAACCCTTGAACGCAATTTCGTAATATTGGATAGTGTGAATGCATTAGCGATATACAATGATGATCGAATGCTCGCAGAGTATCTTCATACATTTATTAACACTTTTAGGCAAAGAGAAGTTCTTTCAGTAATATTGAATGTTCCCGACCAAACTCCTCCGCTGGTATTATCAAATCTTGATTTATACTGCACAGACCTAATAGACAGAGGGCAAGTCGTAATTCATTGAGATGATTGTTATGAATAAGCAATATACATTCAAGGAAGAAGACGAAGAGTTCTTTGGAGGAGTAGGTTCCTTCGGAGTTCCAAAATTCGATTTAGAAATGCATGGTGGAGTTCCGCGAGGATTCACAATGGTCAGTTTTACTGATACCGGTTCAGGTTCAGAATTATTTGGCAAGCAATTCACATCTCCAGCAGAAGAATCAGAAAATACACTATATGTTTCCACCAATGAAGGGCGTCAAGAAATAATCCGTGTTTTTACTAAGTATGGATGGCCTTTAGATATCAATGTTAGAACCATTGGTGAAGAATATAATAGTGAAGTATTGGAAAAGGAACTTCTGGCAAGTCGGTTTCGACTTGAGGGCTTTAGATTAGAAGATATTCAACGCTTAGCACAAACAAGGTTCGTAGATGAAAAGCACCATGATTACCTAACAGAGGTAACGAATGAAATCATGTCACTCGGGCCATACTTTAGAGTAGTAATTGATAATTTAGATTTCTTCTTACAGAGAGAAGATAATACCAAAGTTGTAGCTATGGTGAGAATGTTACAAGCGCATGCACAAATGATGCGTGGGCTAGTGTTGATCAATATCTCCAACGAAGGATTAAATCCTACTATCAAGCAAGAATTGTCATCTATTGCCGATATGGTGCTTTCATTCAAAGTTAGAACCATTGGAACAGATTTTGAAACATCTATGATCGTTTCAAAATTCCGTAACGCTCCAGAAAATTTGAAAATTCTAGTTTTCAGAGTAACTCCTGCGGAAGGTATTACTCCAGAAACAGTAGAACGTATTTCTTGAGTATCGATTGTAATCCACTGGTTGCTGCAATCGCATCTATGCGACAACTCAAAAGGCAGGCCCTAGCCCGCGAAAGATATGGCTACACGTGATGCAACTGGTGGTTTTGACCCCTCGGGCATTGATGAAGAAGCATGGAACGATTTAGAGTTGCAACTTGAAGCAACAATTCCCAATTATGACAAAGTCAACAAATTAATGACTTTTGGACAAGACAAAAGATGGCGCAGGAATGTTCGTAATCATGCTACAGAAGGTATGAATGTTCTAGAAGTTGGATGTGGTCCAGGTTCTTTTGCGGAAGATTTAGTGGGCCTTGAAGTCACATGCCTTGACCCATCAGCGCTGATGTTGAAATTTGCTAAAGAGCGTGTCGATGCAGCGCGTAACTCTCGTGAGGAATCCCCTGCTAATTATGTGGAAGCGATCGCTGAAAACATTCCTTTGCCAGATGACACATTCGACATGGTTTTCTGTTTGTTTTCATTTAGAGATTTTAAGGATAAAAAGCAGGGATTGGCTGAGATATATAGAGTTCTAAAACCAGGTGGCCAACTAGTGATTTGTGATGCCGGCAAAGCAAATTGGTTACATGGTTTTTTTGGAGCGATTTGGATGGCGACAGTCGTTCAATGGATGGCGCGTTTTGTCACCAAGGATAAAAACCACCCTTGGAAAGGGTTAGCCCGAACTTACACTCATTATGGTAGCAATGGATATTATCGTAAAATGATGAAAGAAGTAGGCTACAATGACGTACAAGGGCGCTTACTTCTACCGTTTGGAATGGCCAGTAGATTCCGTGGTAGAAAACCACAATGAGATTATTTTCTCATCTTTAAAGTCAAAATCACTGCAATTGTCATGTTTTTGGGGCTGGATTACCATCTTCAAGCCCCACTACTCTCATAAACCCCTTTCATCTCGCCAAGGCTACCGGTGATTGCTATGGGTATGGCTGAAGTTCTTAGAAGCATCAAAAATGCTGAACAGGCTGCTGAAAAGCGCTTGTCTGACGCACAAGATGAATCCTCAAAAATAATGGCTGATGCACGAAGAAATGCATCTGATTTAATCGCTGAAGCAACCGATGATTCGGTGAACAATACTAAATCTACTATGGACAAAGCTCGTGATTCAGCAAACAAAGATGCTGATAAAGTAAAATCCGAAGGTGCAAAAGGAATCGAATCAATCGGTTCCGCTGCAAATGGCCGTAAAGGTGATGCAGTACAATTAATCATAGATTCTCTAATGCCACAATAAAGGTGATTCAATGTTTGTAACTGTTGATATGTCCCGTTTGACAGTGGCTGCCCCTGTTGATAAAATGGAACAGATTCTCCGTATTTGCGCGGAGATGAGTTGCGTACATATTGAAGAATATGGTAACTTCGAAGATGGAATTGGTATCGGGCAGGCAATTGACACTCATAGTGCAAATTCAGTGAGCAATCTACTAACCAAAGTACGCGGGGTCAATGCACACTATTCTCCTAATAATCTCAAAGGTCCTAAATCCGTCTCCGAAGTTCAAAAAATGATTAATTCAGGGTTTGAAGAAATCGTAGACCAAGGTTTGGCATTTGCAGATGTGGTAAGAGATGCTGAAGCAGAGATTGAATCCAAGGGCGAACAACTCGCAATATTGAAGAGAATTGAACCACTTAACATTCCGCTAGATCTGCTTACAAGCACAGAATATTTAGAAGTCTATGTTTCTGAATCTTCAAAGTCAAAAACAATTTACAACACACTTGTCCAAGAAATGGGCAAGGATGTAGAAGTTCATGCTGAATCAAATGTAATAGCGATTGCATGTCTTTCTAAACACGCTACAGATGTTCAACTAATACTCAGTAGCAAGAACGCAAGAGCGATTCAAGTTCCGAGCGGAGTTGGTTCGCCAAGCGAAGTTATTTCATCTCTTGAAAAAGAAATCGCTAAACTAGTGATAACGGTAAAAAAGAATATCGCACTCGGGGACTCCTGGGTCGCAAATCATGGCAGAGATCTCGTCATCATGGAAGAATATTTGACAAGAGAAGATGCAATTTTTACAGCACCAACACTTTGCGCAGTATCTAAGCAAGCATTTGCAATTGACGCATGGGTGCCTACTGAAAATGCATCAGATGTCAAGAGTGCACTTTCTTCGTTGGCTTCTCACGTTGAAGTTGAAGAGCATGTGGACGACCATCACCACGCTGAGGGTGAGCATCATGCAAGCCCACCTATCGCATTAGAAAATGGGGTTGTTTCAGAACCGTTTGAACTACTTGTTGATTTAGTGGGTCGTCCAAAGTATGGCACATTCGACCCGACACTAATGCTGATGATGACATTCCCTCTTATCTATGGAATGATTTTGGGAGATTGGGGATATGGTCTCATTATATTGCTGCTAGCGAAATGGCTTGGAAGCAAACCGTTCGCAGTAGACCCAATTGCCAAGAACGGAATCACGATTCTAACGTGGATGGGTGTTTGGTGTATCATCTGGGGAATAATTTTCGCTGAAGGGTTTGGTTTCATTTGGGATGGCAAAGATGGTGCATCAGGGCCTACAATTTGGTTCATTAAAGATTTCTATAGTTGGACATATACTACATTCCATGTTCCAGAAACAGTTGCCACCTTGACGGGGTTGACTGGCTTACACATGCCATTCCATAGAGCATCGGATGGGTATGGATTGCAAGAATATGTTCTTTTATCAATCTATATTGGTGTATTACATCTTTTATCTGGATTCATTATTGGATTTGTTAATGTCTACAGAGCACATGGGCTACCGGCAGCATTCTTCGAAAAAGGTTCTTGGATGATGATTCTCATCGGCGGTTTCATGCAATGCAGGAATATGGTTAGCGGGTACAATGATTTGTTCGATTTCCAAATTTGGACCGCATTATTATTTATTGGAATTGTCAGCCTAGTAATCGGTCTTGCAATATTTGAGAAATTCGGATGGGTCGGAGGAATAATCATGGGGCCGATTGAGACATTCGGTCTTCTAGCAAATACACTCTCATACTTGCGTATCATGGCAGTTGGTGTGGCAGGAGTTAAGATCGCTGAAATTTCCATCTCTATGGGGTGGGAAATGATGTGGAGCGGAGGCGTCCTCAGTTTCATCGTCGGACTAATATTGTTCATCTTCATACAAATATTTGCTTTGGCTCTAGGAATACTCTCGCCGAGTATTCACGCTATCCGTCTCCACTTTGTGGAATGGATGAGCAAGTTTTACGACGGATCTGGTGTGATCTTTAATCCACTGGGCGGCCGGACCCTGCACGCTGAGCGTGAATCACAGTCCACTGGACAATAAGGAGGTAGCAAGAATGAACGCAAATACCCTAAAAATGAGCCTACGCACACTGATTGTAATGCTAGCACTAACCCTTGTAGCACAAGGTGTAGCAGCTGCAGAAGAAACTACTGATGCAACATCTGGAATGACCGGAGATGTCGGAGTCGGCCTCTCACTAGGCCTTGCCGCAATCGGTGCGGGCTTCTCTCAAGCAGCAATCGGCAGCGCAGCTGTTGGTATGCTTGCTGAAGACAGTTCCAAATTCGGTATAGCAATTATCTTCACAGCATTGCCTGAATCCATTGTGATTCTAGGTGCTTTGCCATTATTTTTATGATGGCACAACTGATTGGGTTCGCCCAGTCTTGTGAATAAAATCGGAGGAAATATCATGACACTTGAAACATTAGCAAAAGACATCGCATCATCTGCGCAAACTGAGGCAAACGCCATCTTGAAAGAGGCAAATGCTTCAGCCAAGGAGATTATTGCGGAAGCAGAAGCAAAGGCCGCAATTATCCGTGACAAAGCGGGTAGTCGTGCTTCACGTGAGGCAGAACAACTAGCAAGGGAAATCGTTGCTAGTGCTCGACAATCCAACCAAAAAGATGTGCTAGTAGCACGTCGTGTAGTGTTGGATGCCACATTCGAAGAGGCAAAAGGACAACTAGCAGACCCAGCATTATCTGGAAGGGCTTCAATTCTCAAAGGATTGATGGCTCAAGCAGATGAACTAGCGGTTGGCGACTTTACTGTTCGCCCAGTTGCGATTGACCGTGCCGCCCTATCTGGAATTGCCGGCTCTAGGGTCATTGGCGAAGATGTTGAGGGCTTAGGCGGCTTCATCCTTGAAGCAACAGATGGCTCAGTTTCTTTCGACATGAGATTTGATACACTTCTCGACCAAGTTTGGTCTGACAAGCGTACTTCAATAAATGCAACACTTTTCAATTGAGGGATTATGATGGCAATGCTCGGTAATACTCCATATGTGGCCGCCCGCGCTAAATCGCGTAGGCAAAAACTAGCAGATCGTGCACGTCTACGTCAGTTAATCAACCAATCACCTGAACAAATGACCATTGCTGTCGGGGACATGGGTTACCGAGCAGAAATGGACCTATACGCTGGAAAATATTCTGGTGGAGATTTAGTTGAGGCAGCCCTTACGCATAACTTAGAACACGAGTTAAAAGAAATTGTAGGGATGTGTAATGGTGTAATCCGCGCAATGGTGGAAATATACACTCTTCGTTTTGAATATCAAAACGCTAAGGTCGTTCTACGTGCAGTGATTAACGATGTGGACCAAGATAAAGTTTCAAACAATATTTTGCCAGCATTGAACGATATCAATACACCTTGGTTGAAAATGATAGAAAACGCGGACGACCTAAGGTCAGCAGCAACTCAAATGCGCAGAATGCCATTCGGTTCAGACCTTATGTCATTACAAGAAGATGCAAAGTTAGCAGATTATGAAAATGCACTTGATAGACACTATTTCAAGAAGTCATTAGCATCACTTAGCCTTAATGGTAAAGGTGTAAGATTGTTGAAAGATTTATTGAAATCTGAAATCGACCACCGCAACATTATCAATATTATTGAGGCGGAAGCGGTCGGTATTGACAGCGATGATATCGTAGCAATGCTAATCCCTGGCGGAAGACTGATTCCAGAGAGGGCATTTTCTTCTATCGCAGCAGGTGGTAAAGATGCAGCTCTTGACATTCTAAGAGGTGCTAATCGATTTGATATGCAAGCATTTGAAGGCGTATTGGCAGAATCCAAATCCGTTAACAGTCTCGATCCAGTAATTACTTGGTTTAATGCTAGAGAACACGCATTATTACAGCGCATGAGCTACCTATACCCTGTTTCAGCCTTACCGGTTGTCAATTATGTTGCAATGAAGGTACAGGAAGTTGCAGATTTGCGTTTAATCGTACGTGGGCGTCTAGCAGGACTGCCGGCCGAAGTGTTAGAGGCACACATACTCTGAGGTGAAAATATGGAAATCGCAATAGTCGGGACACCAGAATTCACACTTGGATTTCAGCTTGCTGGAATTTCTACACTCTACAATCCAGAAGATGATGAGGCTATGGCCTCAACATTGAGTGGATTGCTAAATAACAAAAATGTGGGGGTTGTCGTAATTGACTCCGCAACCCAAGCCATATTGCCAGATCGTCTTCGCGCAAGACTTTCAGCATCCGTCTCCCCAACCGTTCTTGGTATCGGTATTGAGGAGGACACCACCTTGCGAGATACAATTCGTAAGGCAATCGGAGTCGACTTATGGAAATGATTTCCAAAAAATAATGGAGGAATAATAGATGAAAAATGAAGGATTAATTTACCGTATTTCAGGCCCAGTGGTTACTGCTATTGATATGAAAGCGGCAATGTACGATGTTGTCCGTGTTGGAACGGAAGGACTAATGGGCGAAGTAATTGAATTGCACGGTGATAAGGCAGTTATCCAAGTTTACGAGGATACATCCGGAATTCGCCCTGGCGAAATCGTAATTAATACAGGTGAGACTCTTTCAGTTTCACTTGGACCTGGTTTGTTAACTCAAATCTATGATGGAATTCAAAGACCTCTTCCTACACTTGAAAAAGAAATGGGAGTTTTCCTTACTCGTGGTGTCGATGCAGATGCATTTGACCTAGAGAAGATCTGGACCTTTGAACCACAAGTCTCAGTCGGAGATACTATTGTCGGAGGGCAAGTTGTTGGACACGTACAAGAAACTGACACAATCGTTCACAAGATTATGGCTGTCCCAGGAGCTGGCGGTGTAGTCAAGTCTATCGAATCTGGAGATTTCAATGTCACACAAACTATCTGTACTTTCGAAGATGGAAGTGATATGCAGATGATGCAGAAGTGGCCGGTTAGAACACCACGCCCTTATCAACAAAAGTATCCACCAGTAATCCCTCTTATTACTGGAATGCGTATTCTTGATTTCCTTTTCCCATTGGCAAAGGGTGGTGCAGCAGGTATTCCAGGTCCATTCGGATCTGGTAAGACCGTTACACAACAATCTCTAGCAAAGTACTCTGACGCACAACTTGTTGTTTACATCGGTTGTGGAGAGCGAGGAAATGAGATGACTGAAGTATTGGACGAATTCCCTCACTTGATTGATCCAAACACTGGAAAACCATTGATGGAAAGAACTGTAATGATTGCAAATACATCCAATATGCCTGTAGCAGCTCGTGAAGCATCAGTTTACACAGGAATTACAATTGCTGAGTACTATCGTGACATGGGTTACGACGTTGCTCTGATGGCAGATTCTACATCTCGTTGGGCTGAAGCAATGCGTGAAATTTCTTCTCGTCTTGAAGAAATGCCTGGTGAAGAAGGATATCCTGCTTACCTATCAACTCGTATTGCCGAGTTCTACGAACGTGCTGGCCGTGTTGAGACCTTGAATGGGGAAGACGGTTCAATTACCGTTATTGGAGCTGTTTCACCACCTGGTGGAGATATTTCAGAACCTGTATCACAAGGAACACTTCGTATTGTGAAGGTATTCTGGGGTCTGGATGCTGGTCTTGCTCGTCAACGTCACTTCCCAGCGATTAATTGGTTGAATTCCTATTCACTCTACCCGCAAAGTCTTGACCAATGGTTTAGAGATAACATCGCACAAGATTTCCCTGAAATCCGTACCGAACTTTCTGGATTATTACAAATAGAGTCCGAATTGCAAGAAATCGTACAACTAGTCGGTTCCGATGCACTTCCTGTTGACCAACAATTGACACTTGAAGTAGCTCGAATGATTCGTGAATATTTCCTACAACAAAATGGATTCCACGAAGTGGATGCATATTGTGATATTAACTTGCAATATAAGATGGCAAAGGCTATTCTCGCATTCCAAGAATCTGCTAAGTCTGCAATGGCATCTGGATCACAACTAGGGGATGTAGTAAACGTCCCTTCACGTTCAGACCTAATGCGTGGTCGTTTAAACAAAGGATATATCGATACCATCGATGACATGGTCAAAACCATGCTCGCCGAAATAGCTGCTACCGTGGAGGAGAACTGAGGGGGAATTATCATGACTGGAAAGGAATATAGAACAATAACAGACGTCAAGGGACCTCTAGTTTTCTTGAATAAGACAGAACCTGTTGCTTTTGGTGAGATCGTATCATTACGATTGACCAATGGAACGATTAAGAATGGACAAGTTCTCGATACATCCAATGATTTAGTTATCGTACAAGTGTTTCGAAGGAACAGCTAAAATCGATAGAGAAGCAGGAGTAACTTTCATGGGAGATGTTTTCAAACTCCCAGTTTCAACCGATTTGATAGGACGTATTCTAGATGGTGCTGGAAGACCACGAGATGGTGGACCAGATATCGTTGCAGATGAGAAGGCTGACATTATTGGTGCAGCTATCAATCCGTACAGCCGCCGTAGCCCACACGATTTCATTCAAACCGGAATCTCCGCTATTGACTGTTGTACTTCTTTGGTTCGTGGACAAAAGTTGCCGATTTTCTCAGCATCAGGTCTACCGCACAATGATATTGCATTGCAAATTGCACGTCAAGCAAAGTTAACAGGTTCAGATGAAGAGTTTATCGTAGTATTCTGTGCTATGGGTATTACCGCTGAAGAATACAATTTCTTCCGTGCTGATTTAGAGAGAACAGGTGCGCTTGAAAATGCAGTTTTATTCGTTAACTTAGCGGATGACCCTGCAGTTGAGCGTATTATTACACCTCGCCTTGCATTAACTGCTGCAGAATATCTTGCATTCGAAAAGGATTACCACGTACTGGTCATCTATACGGATATGACAAACTACTGTGATGCACTACGTCAAATCGGTGCTGCTCGTGAAGAAGTTCCAGGACGCCGTGGATATCCCGGTTACATGTACACTGACTTAGCAATGCTCTACGAGCGTGCTGGATTGGTTAAAGGAAAGAAGGGTTCAATCACCCAATTCCCTATTCTGACAATGCCTGGTGACGATATTACCCACCCTATTCCGGATTTATCCGGTTATATTACCGAGGGTCAAATTGTTATTTCTCGTGAATTACACCAACAAGGTATCTATCCTCCGATCAACGTACTACCTTCATTGTCCCGTTTGATGGGTTCATGTATTGGAGAGAAAACAACTCGTGAAGACCACAAGTCTGTTTCTGACCAAATGTATGCTGCATACGCACAAGGCCGTGAATTACGAGGTCTTGTTGCAATTGTAGGTGAAGATGCATTGAACGAACGTGATAAGCAACTTCTAGAATTCTCCGGTGTTTTCGAGGACAAGTTCCTTCGCCAATCACGTGATGAGAATCGCAGTATCGAAGAAACGCTCGATCTATGTTGGACTTTGATGGCTCGTATCGACACTAAGTATCTAGTACGTCTAGACCAAAAGTGGATTGACAAGTATCATCCTGAAAACCGGAAGTGAATTTTTCCATAGAATAAGGAGAGGAGGTGAAAGTTATGGCACTCGATATTAAACCAACACGAAGTGAACTTATCAAACTCAAGGGGCGCATCAAGCAAACCAAAAATGGGTATAAACTTCTCAAGATGAAGCGTGATGGTCTTTTCCATGAATTCCGTAAGTTATTATCTGAAATGATTGAAGCCAAGCGAGATCTTACCGACACATACCGTCTAGCAAAGCAACGTATTGACTTAGCTAATGCGATTGAAGGCGGTTTGGCTGTTCGTGCTGCTGCAATAGCAAACACGGCAACTCCGCAAGTTGAAGTTGAAAGGCGAAATATCATGGGTGTAGTAGTGCCAAGCGTCAGTGGAAGTAATTTAAAATCAACATTCTCGGAAAGAGGTGTCGGATATATCGGTTCTTCACCATATATTGACGAGGCTAGCGATTCTTTTGGTAATTTGATTGAGAAGATTGTTCGTGCTGCAGAAATGGAAGGTACATTAAAAAGATTACTTGCAGAGATTGAAGCAACTAAGAGGAGAGTCAATGCACTTGAATTCAAAGTTATTCCAGAACTAGAGAGTGCTAGAGTTTTCATCCAACTTCGTCTTGAAGAAATGGAAAGAGAAGAAACTTTCCGCTTGAAGAGATTCAAGAATAAGTGAACCATATTTCACTATTATCTTCACTTCAGTTGAGGCTGGGTGAGGGATTGATTGAAGACGGAGTGGTGCTGAGCGTTTCTTGAGGTGGATGTTGCATGGGTGACGATAACAATTCCACAGTCGTCCTTGAACAGATGACTGCCCACAAGAAAGCATGGGACCAGCACGCACTTTTAGCAAATATCCTAAGTCGGGAATTTCATCTGATTGAACAAATTGGAGGCCGATGGCCAAGTTGGATTATAGATGTCAAACAAGATAGAGATGTTCATGACTGTTTGAAAAAGATTAATTCACATATCGCTAAACTTGGATGGATGGCAAGGTTATCGGTTGATGACCCTTGGTTAGTAACAATACTACCTATGCCGGATAGGCAATTCCCACCAATAAAAATGCATTTGTTTTTATGGTCCATGACCGCATTAACCGCAACTTTAGCAGGTTCTTTATGGATAGAAAACACATCGCCGGATGGCGGTTGGTTTGGCTATGGCCACTTCATCGATTCCTTCATTGGCTTTACCCTGCCGATATTAGCAACACTCTTTTTGGCATCGCTAATACAGGTAAGGGCTGCTGCAAAACAAGGCCTCAGGATAGGACATATCGCTCCAATTCCAGATATTTCAATTGCATTCTGGTCAGTAGGATTATTTTCACCATCATCACTAATATGGCCTTTCGGCCTATTGCTAATTTCATCATTACCTCGGATGAGTTCCCGGCCATGGGATAATCGTAGTCAATTAGGTAATATCTCTATCATTGCACCAGGGATAATGATCTGCAGTGGATTTATTTTATGGATGATAGGACTCTTCTTGACTCCTGAATTGATAACTCTAGTATCAGCGCCTCGTTCTATAGAGCCGCCGTTGTTGATTAATTTGTTGGCATTTTTCTTTTATGACGACCTCCCAATTAGGCTTGCTTGGGCACATCCATTAGCCAAAGCCGGTTCAGTTTTGACATTCTTTGGTTGGGTTTCACTGCTTCCGATTCCAACATTCCCTGGTGGCAGATTGATGGTTTCTCGTCTAGGTTCAGTGCTGGCCCGAAATTCTGGTACTCAAGTTAGATTATTCTTCGTAATTCTAATCTTTGCTTGGTTATTCAAAGCCTTTGACGGATTTTCAGTTTGGACCCTTGTACTGGTATTGATCTTACCATTCTTGTATTATATGGGTGGCGAGCCTAGAATACCAATAGTCTTGGATGAGCCTGCGGGGTTGAGTCTTAAAACGGAAAAGAGGCTCGGTATTTTCTTTTTCTTATTTTTTATGTTGTCATTACCGAGCCAATCTCCAATCTTATTACATGATGAATGGCAATCTCCATTGATATTTGAGTTTGGCGAAATAGAGGCTGCATCCAGAGGCGATGATGGTGTCTGGATGACCAACTTAACAATTGAAATTATTAATCCATCATTTGTTCAACACTCTTACGCCATTGATGTAGTTAGGGATGGTGGACAATCTATTGGTGAATGGGATTACGAATGGGATTGTAAAGGTGAAGATTCTCTCAGTATCAATGGTTTAGGATGCGGTGAAGATTTAATGCCTGGAAAATATGCAACCTTTGTCTTGTCTATTAGTTGGAACAAACCCCTATCTTCTCCAATGGGTGAAAATTTCTCTTTGATAATGTTGACCGAAGAAGGTTACCAATTACAATCTCTACAAGTTTTCCCAGCACTCGAGTTTTATCCAACATCAGATTGGAATCTTATAGAGGATAATGGCAAAGTAAAGCGTTGTATTAGATTAAATGGGGATCTAGTGACTGAAGATTCTTTACTAGTCAGTTTCCCTAATGCTAACACTGCTTTTACCACTGAAACAAGACTATATTGGATTGAAGGGCAAACTGATATGGATGCAAATTTGAGTGAAATACCTGATGAAATTTGCGTAATCGGGCTAGACCCAATAATCTTGAGAGCATGGGACTTGAATCAAATTTCGTTGAATGGTGTCATTTTCGAGGGCACAATGCCGGCAAAGCCCCTGAAGGCCATAGTGCCTCTAGAAGGTTGGAATATCTTCGCTGAAGATGTCCAAGGATATGGAGCCGAATTTGCTACTGGCGGGCTACTTGCACAAGGGGACCAATGCCCTATTGACTCTCATATTAGCACCCCTCCAAGCCCATCTGAGGGCGATTGGATCTGGGATATGAGTGTTAGAAAAGAAGGCCAAATCCCAGCGATTGTAAATGAAACAAATTTGACCTTGATAATGGAAGAGGGCGTGAATATTAGTTTGTGTCAAAATCAATTAAATCCGACTCCACAAATATCCTTTGCAGTAGAACAAGGACCAGAATTAATCTTAGTTCGTTCAAATCTTAGTTATCGGCTTTGGAGTAATATTTGGGCTGCTGCAACCAATGGGACCCTCATCTCTTCAGATAATATGTCCACATTCTCATTTTATAATCCTTCAAACACTTCTATTCCAGTTCGGGTTGAGAATGAGGGTAGTGGAACTCCGTGGCAAATGATGAATAGTTCAACATCACTTGAACAAGGTATCAACGAATTCAGTTTTATGCCATCAAATAGTACATTTTCTACTATGTGGATTAGTCATCAAGATGGCGGAGTAGTAATCCACCTAGGCAGTTATATCTGAGGTGTGAGAATGAGAGTTTCTGTTCTAGGTGTAGGTTCCATTGGAACATTATTTGCAGCACTTTTGTCGCGCACTGAGCATGAGATTCATCTTCACGGACGCGGCGAACATATGGCCATGATTACAAAAAATGGGATTTGTGTAACCGGTGAGGAATCCTTTTCTGTCGAAAGCCAAAGATTTGAGTTAACTTTTGATGAAGTTGGAATTCCTAATCATTTTGAGAATAGTGCTGATGTGGTTATAATTGCAGGGAAATCTCGTTCTCTTGATAACTTATGCGACTTAGCCTCCAAATTACTCAAAGCAGATGGCATTGCATTCGCTATTACCAATGGATTAGGCAACGTTGAGAGACTTTGCCATCAATTGGGTATGCATAGGGTCGTATATGCTTCAACAACCCACGGAGCAAACATTGCATCTCCTTCACAAGTTCGCTGGGCAGGTAAGGGTCGATTACATCTTGCAAATAATGTAATGTCTCAGAATGAAAAATTAAATGATTTCAATGAAAGTCTCATCGGCAGTGGAATAAATTGTGAAATAGTTGAAGATGGCCGCAGTTTAATTTGGAATAAAGTTTTGATAAACATCGCAATCAATCCCCTCGCAGCTATGGCAGGGGTGGAAAATGGGGAATTATTAGGGGCGGAAATGTTTGCTAATGCAGTATTTACTATGATAGAAGGAGCCAATGTTGCTAGGGCAGAACAAATAGACGTTGGTACAAATCAGCAATTAGAACATAATCTGCGGCAAGTATTACTTTCAACATCTTCAAATTCATGTAGTATGCTCGAAGATGTGAAGGCAGGAGCGACCACTGAAATTTCAGTTTTAAATCGGGAAATAGTGAATCGGGGAGAAAAACTTGGCATTAGTACTCCATTGAACAATATGCTTGCTTCAATAATTGAACTGATCACTCCTTGACCAGGTCTTGATTAAAATGGAGTCCGCAGTTTTCTTTTCTTGCTATGGCATCTTCAGTGACAAGTTGGCCCACTAATATTAGATTTCTCAGTTCAACAATTGAACGGGTTGGTATTGATCCTCTCCATAATCTATCAACTTCTTGCCCTAATAGCTCTAGTCGCCTTGCAGCCCGATTTAATCTGCTAAAACGTCTTACGATTCCAACTTCTTGCGTCATGGTTTGCCTCAATGCATCCCTATCATGGACTACAGGAGTGTGCTCGGATAGATTCTCGAGTCCATCGGCTCTCCAATCTGGCAGTTCATTTTGATGTTTAGTCGGAGGGTTTGAGATGATATGTTCAGCTGCTCTTGCAGCATATACTACCGCTTCTAGCAAACTGTTTGAGGCTAAACGATTTGCACCGTGCATTCCAGTACATGCGACTTCACCGATTGCAAACAATCGTGGAAATACTTGACCATTATCTTTGACAAAAGGGCGCCCTATATCGTCTACTAGTAGGCCCCCAACCGCATAATGAGCAGCGGGAGAAATTGGCAGAGGGTCATGTCCAAGTTTCAAACCATGTCTTTTCAATCTAGAACTAATAGTTGGGAAATGCGAGTTAAGAAGATCCTCATCTAGGTGTGAAGTTACTAGGAATACATGTGATTTACCTGTAATTTTCATTTGTCTATCAATGGCTCTAGCAACAATGTCGCGTGTCGCCATAGAACCCATTTTTGAATATTTCAAAGTAAACGAATATGGCTCAGGTGATACGATTCTATCATCTTCTTTACACTTGATTTGCCATTTGTTTAATCCATCTTCATCAAGTATTACACCGCCTTCTCCTCGCATCGCTTCTGTGATTAAGAACGGTCTATCACTTTTCACTGCTAATGCCGTAGGGTGGAATTGGATATATGCGAGATTTTTAACTGTTGCACCAGCTCTAAACGCCATTGCCAAACCATCACCTGTGGCAACACTTGGATTGGTTGTTTGCGACCACAATTGGCCAAAGCCTCCTGTTGCTAAGATAAGGGTGTCCGAATGGATGGTTAATACCGTTTGAGTTGTTTGGTCCAAACACCAAACTCCAGATATGCCTGCATTAGGGTTTCCATGTTCGTACTGAATGAGGTCAATCGCCAGATGGTTGGGCATTAATTCTATTTTATCGTGCATCTCAGCAGTTTGGGTAAGGGCTCTTTCAATTTCCTTTCCTGTAGCATCCTTGGAGTGCAAAATACGCCTACTCGAATGGCCACCTTCTTTGGCCAAATGAAATCTACCATCAACATCTTTTTCGAAATCAACACCAATGTCTAGTAAATCCTGTATTCTATCACTCGCTTCATTGATTACACTATTTACGACTGAAATATCGCACTGTCCATCTCCACTTTTTAGAGTGTCTTCAATGTGTGATGTAAGGCCAATTCCATCTGTTTTATCAAGAATTGCAGCAATGCCTCCTTGAGCCCAATTAGTCGATGAATCAATGGGTCTCTGTTTGGTAATTACTTTGACAAAATGTCCAGCATTTGCAAGACGGATTGCACAAAATAATCCAGCGATTCCACTGCCTATGATGACGATTTGAGAAGCGTCACTCGTCCTCATCAGTATTGCCACAACACCGCACTTATTCACGGCATCGGTTGCGATAGCACTATCAAATGGGTGTGGATAAAGAGGTACATGGCGGGGTTGAAGAAGAAGATTGCAACCCTATTGGGCATCACGATAATCGCATTTGTGATATCCAATGTTCAACTCGGCATCATTGCCCCGATTGCAATAGATGGAGCTCCTAATTCTACCCTTGATGTATTGAAACTGACCGAGCCACAATGCTCCTTCGATGAGATTTCAAGTAGTTTGGAAAGTAGTGGCCAGAGTTATTGTTTGGGTTCTACTGGTGATTGGGGCGGTGCAGATTTCATCATGCTCCTAGAAGGGTTGGTAATGGTCTTGGCTGGGCGCTTCAAATTACCTAAAGGTGCTGGATGGGTGGCAAGGTCCAGAAAATTAGCCATGGTAGCCGGTGGAGTTCTATTCTCACTCGCGATTCTAGACAGGCTGCAATTGCTCCCGACTCCAGCTAATTCAACTGGTTTAGCAGAACTAATGCCTATCGATGTATCGCCTTGGATGATACAGATAGGAATCGCAATACTAGGTGCGATTTTGCTAAGAGGGCCGAAATACTGGGATTCTGAAGTACAACAATCAACTCAGACTTCAATTGAACAGAGAAGGGTGGTTGCCGATAAATTCCGTTCTACTTTCACGCCTCAAGCCAGCGCTGTTGGTGCCGATAGTCTTGCTGTCTCAAGAACTTCCAATTTGTTGAAAAGGGATCAAAATTTATCAATGCGAAAGTCAAGTTATGGTGTTAAAGTATTTGCAACGTGCCCATATTGCGCAGGAATTGGATGCAAAAAGTGTGCCAACAAAGGTACACTGTGAATCTTTTTAAGAACTAATAAGTTCAATAATTAGATTTCGAATGACTGCATATGGCTTTTCCTCTTTAGTATTCAAAAGCGCTCTACTGGTCCGTTGACAAAGCCATTGTTTAAGACCTGTCGCGAGTGGTGAGGGGATTAAGGTCGGGGCGAAATTCTCGGCAATGAGGGATAGGGATGTATCTTAAAGCACTTGAAGTATGTAATTTTAAATCGTTTAAAGGCGAAGTAACAGTTCCTTTAGACAGGGGTTTCACTGCGATAACCGGGCCTAATGGTTCTGGTAAATCAAATTGCGGTGATGCGATTCAATTCGTACTAGGTCCCCGTTCAAACAAGGTTATCCGTGCTCAGAATTCAAAAGATTTGATTTTCAATGGCGGTAAAAACAACAAACCAGCACGCTCATGTTCAGTCACATTAGTATTTGCCAATCCTACATTATCCAACGGACGTAGACGCCTTCCAATCGATTTAGAAGAAGTCCGCTTATCTCGTACTGTTCGTTTGACCAAAGCAAATAATGTTGTGACTCAATATCTCCTAGATGGCGTTGAGAGTACTCAAAAGTCATTTCATCGACTTCTAGGTGCTGCAAATGCTCGCCCAGATGGGTACAATATTGTCCTACAAGGCGATGTCACTAATCTCGCGAAAATGACCTCTAAAGAGCGCCGTAAGGTGCTAGATGGTGTTGCTGGCGTCACTTCATATGATGACGAGATAAGAAAGGCGGATAAGCAAAGAGACCAAGTCGAAGGATATATTGAAAGAATCGGTATGCTTGAAGAGGAGCAAAAAGGCCGCCTTAAGGATTTGAAGAAAGAGAAAGACCTTGCGATTAAAGTAAGAGATTTGGTAACGGAACTAACCGAGTCAAGAATCATTTCCTATCAGTCAAAATACGCATCACAAAAATCAGAAATCGCTTACCAAGTTAATGAACAGAGCAGATATCTTACAGAATCAAACGACCTTAAAGAAGAAGTCAGGCAAGGGAGCAAGATACTCCTTGGACTAGAGGACCAAATCGGGGAATTACAAAAAGAAATCGATGCTCTGATGGGTGGGGATACCAATGGATTGCAGCAACAGATTCAGAATCTTCAAGTCACCATTGCCACCAACGGAGATCTGATACGGGATGCTGAAGAAAAAGATGTAGAAGATAAAATCGAATTACAAGAGTTATTCGACAGCCTTCAAGAAGCAAAACAATCCCTGACAGCGTTTGCGGAGAGCCTTTCTTCAGCTAGAGGTGATTTGGAAATTGCAAAAATAGCATTTCAAGAAGCCGAACAAGAAGAAGCAGATGTAAGCGCACTGTTAGAATCATCTGGTGAATCAACAGCCCAATTATCACGCAATTTATCAAAGGCAACCGAGAAGGTTGAACTTTGCCGAAAAGCAATGGCGGATGCTCAAAGTGAGGTTGACCGTACTGCGGCTCAAGCAGAAGTGATCGAGGAGCAATTAGTCGCTGCCCAAGATGCCGCCGAGGAAGCACGAATGGCCTTTGAGGAACTTGAATTAAAAGGTGAGGAATTTGGCGGCGAGAACCCAGAAAAGGATAGGGCGAAACTTGCAACTGAATTGCATACATCTCAAAACGCAGAATCAAAATTATCCGAAGAATCACAACTTGTCGAGAATCGGCTTCGTGAAACTGAACGTAAATTGATTAGTGCAAGAAATGAAATGGAATCCAGAACGGGTGCTAAGGGATTAGCAGGCGGTTCAGCAGCTGTAATTGCAGCAAGAGATAGAGGTGAATTACGCGGTATCATTGGAACAATAGCAGAATTATGTGCTCCTAAAGACAATTCTCATGAAGATGCACTATCGGCCGCAATTGGCGGTGGAATGACCTCAGTTGTTGTTGAAAACGATGAAGTTGCAGCAAATGCCATCAAATGGCTTTCAGAGAAAAGGGCTGGAAGAGCAACATTCCTACCTCTAAATCGACTAGCAAATACTAGAGCAGCCGGTAAGGCTGTAATGGTAGCAAGAAAACCCGGTGTTGTTGGATTTGCATACGAGTTGCTCGATTATGACCCTAGAATCGATATCGCAGTTCGTTTTGCTTTGAGAAATACTCTAATTGTAGATTCAATGTCTACCGCCCGAGCAAATATGGGCGGTGTGAGATTAGTAACACTGCGTGGCGATGTTACCGAAACAGGTGGTGCAATGATAGGCGGTTCTAAGCGTAAAATGTCAGTTTCATTCGGTGGCAGAGTACAAGGTGCAAACGAAGTTGAATCACTAACTGCGGAAGTAGAAAGGCTAAGATTAATGTCAGAAACTGTAAATGGAGCACTCATAGATGCTAGAAAGGTTCAATCTGAAGTAAGGGCTAAAATCAATACACTCACTGATGGAGAACATGCTTCAAAGCAACAAGAATGGCGTGCTGAACTAAGACAGGCCAGGACAAATCACAACAAATCGTTGGGAGCAGTTGCTGTTATCGAAGGAAAATTAAGTACTTTGCAAAGCCAAGCGAGTCAAACACTCGCTGCATTAGATGTTGCTCAAAAACAATTTGAGCAATCAGAGAGTGATAGAACCGTGGCACAAGCAAGTCTGGAAAATGCCAGCCCAGCACATCTTAAGGAACGTTTACACAAGGCTGAAGTCAAGCGATTAGAAGCTCAAGGTTTGAGGAATAGGGCCCAAGATGCACTTGCTAGTGGTTCAGATCATAGAGATTTATTGGATAGCAGAGTTATTGAATTGGATGGGAGAATCTCTTCAATTGATAGTGCTATTGTATCTCGTAGTGAAAAGATAGACTTAATGCAAGCAGCCATAGCAACTGATTCTATAGAGCTGGCTGCTAAGGAGATTGAGCGTTCAGAATTCCTTGAAGAAAATCAAGGATTGGAGAATGAGCGTGTTCAATTAGTTGAGGAAAGGGCTTCGCTAAGAGCAGATTTAACTCAGAAAGCAAATGACGCAACCTCTCGCAACCAAATGGCCGAAGAAATAGGCCGCTCACTGACCTTGAAGGAAGAAACACTGAGTGATTTATTGTCTGAAATGTCAGATTCTGATATTGAGCCAGCGCAAATCGATGTGACCCTGCCTAGTGTTGGGGATGCAGAAAAGAAAGTTAGAGGTCTTGAGCGTCGTCTTGAAGGATATGGCCCTGTCAATATGCTAGCGATTGAGCAATACGATCATTGTCAAGAAAGACTTGACGAAATGAGAGACGATTTCAAAACATTACAGAGCCGCCGTAAGCATTTATTGGATGTTACAGAGCAATTAGAATTACAACGAAAGGAACGCCTGTTAAATGTTCTCGAGAAGGTAAATGAGAATTTCAAGGTCGCATATAATGCTCTAAGCGATGGAGGGCGTGGTGAATTATTCCTCGAAAATCCAAAAGAACCATTCAAGGGTGGTCTGGAACTTTGGGCACAACCACGTGGTAAATCTGCTAAGGTGACACGACACCAACTATCGGGTGGAGAACAATCAATGGCAGCACTTGCTCTGATTTTCGCAATTCAGGATTATGACCCTAGCCCATTCTACTACTTTGATGAAGTCGACCAAAATCTTGATGGGTATAACGCTGAAAGAATTGCTAAAATGTGCAGTGAGCGTTCAAAGAGAGCGCAATTCATCATGGTGACACTGCGCAAGGTTTCATTGCGCTTAGCCGACCATCACATCGGGATTACTCACGGTGGCGATGGATGTAGTCGTCGTATTGTTGATTTCGATAAGGAAAGAGCATTGGAATTGGGTGCTAAGGCTTTGAAAGAAGCCAATGCGGCATCTGAACAAAACCAATCACGTATCGATGAAGCAGCAGCGGCCTCAATTGAGATGCCATTGGTTCCTGATTCATTGGAAACCCCTAGTTCACTAGGAGGTATTTTGTCACTTTTGAATGATAAATTCACAGAAAGTGGTGCGGAATCAAACACACTAGCTTCTTTGAGCGAACGCACTGCCGATATGACTGAAGATATTGAGGAGAGGGTAGAAATTTCTAAAGCAATATTAGCGGAAGAAGATGAAGAAGATGACGAGTCTGAAGTTGAGCAAACACAAGTTGTTGGCGAAGAGGAAACATTGGAGTGAGAATAATGGCAGAACATCAGGCTGTTTTGGATAAATGGTTCCTCAGGCAGGACATCATAGATCAATTACTGGAGTCGGGTGAAGAAAATCGTGAAGCTCAGTCCTTTAGTGACCGTATTATTGCTATCGCAAAAACTGAAGAAGCTGAACATCAAAGTCTAGAAGATCCTTTCGACCGTTCTGTAGCATTAGTTCTATCATTGGTTAGAGAAGAAGGGTTAGATGCCTGGAATATTGATTTATCGGCATTCTTGAAAGTATTTACTACAAGGGTAAAATCACAAGCATCCGGGTTGGATTTACCTGCCTGTGGCCGATTAATCCGGCTTTCGTGGGAGGTGTTGAATCATCAAGCAGCAATATTGTTTGAAAGGGTTCAACGTGCTGATGAAGAAGATGATTGGGATGATGACATGGAATTTGGCTGGGAAGCAGAATATGATGATGAAGCATTTTTCTTTACCAATGCAGTCCTTGAAGGTGGTGCAGACTCTGTTTTACCTTCATTATTTGACGAGAGAGTACGTAGGGCTGAAGGTCGACCAGTGACTCTCGGTGAATTATTATCTGCATTCAAAGATGCTGCAGATGATGCAGAAGAATTGAAATTGAGAGAGGCAAATAGAATTGCACACGAAAAAGAATTATCTGAATACTTATCCGACATTGGTGGCAGAATGCACAATGAAGACCTAGAAGGTGATATCGAACGCTGCTGGCGAGCATTGAGACAAACATGTCTCAAAGCAGGGGCCAATAAGGTTCCAGTAGCAGATGTGATGGAAGAATTGAAACTAATCCTGGAACAAACATATGGTTCAGTGCCAGAGGGATATCAAGATGAAGCCAAAGTATCTTCATTTATCGCAGGTTTATTCTTGACACATCGTGGAATTGCTAGTATTTATCAAGATACTGTCCCTGATGGGATAATCTATCTTGAAGATATAAGGCCAAACAATAATTTTGCTGAAATTATTGAAATGATAAAATCGGAGCAGGAGCAAGAATCTATCCGCATCCAAGAACAAGTTACAGGCTCACAACGTCACACAGACAATTTGTTAGTTCGGGCTAATAAGGCTAAACAAAAGGAAGAAAAATCGCTGAAAAAGGCTATTGAATTATCGCAAACAGAAGAGGCCGTTGAAATCTCATTGGGTCCAGAACAAGTACAGCATATTACCACTCAAGAGGACGCCTTTGAAGCAGATCGAAGCAACCCAGAACATGTAGAGGAATCATTAGATAACCATGAATGGTTGGTGGAGTAAGGAGTTATTTACATGAGTGAGTTGCCATTGGAATCATTACTTGAAGCAACATTGTTCGGAGCAGGTCGTTCAATGACAATTTCTGAATTATCGGAGTCATTAGGCTATGATGCCGAAGAGACGATAGATTCTCTTCATTCACTTAGAGCCACCTTGAAACGCCGCAGAGGCGGCGCTCTACAAATAGCGGAAATTGGTGACCGTTGGGCTATTGAAGTCAAACCACAAATTGCAGATCATCTACCTAAAGAGGCAAGAACTGAAATCCCTCAAAAGTTACTCAAAGCCGCTGCTCTAATCGCATACCACCAACCTATGGCACAATCAAGATTAGTTGAGTTATTGGGGCAAAAAGCATATGATTACGTCCGAGAACTGGCGCAATTGGGAATGGTTGACCGGAGAAAAGATGGAAATACCCGCAGATTGATTACCACTCGAAGATTTTCGGAATCCTTCGGTTGCCCATTTACTGAAAGAAAGAAGGTCAAGGCATGGTTTAGAGAGCAAGTACAATCATCTGGTATGCTGGATGGGATGGTCGGTGCTGAAACACTTCTGGAAGAAGAAGATATCGACTTGACAGTACAATCAACTTTACCCATTTTAGAACAAGCAGAAGAATGAAATTATTCATTTCTTAGTTGTTCGAGTAACTCTTGGACTTTAGTTTGAGTTTTAGGGCCGCTGAAAGCCTGTAATCGCTGTGCGATGATTCCGACTTCGTCGTCTGAAGCGCCTGCGCTAACCGCCATATTGCGAGAATGTAGTTTCATATGACCAGCTTGAATTCCGCTGGTTGATAGTGCTCTTAGAGCTCCTAGATTCTGTGCCAATCCAGATGCAACGATGACACCTGCTAATTCTTGAGCGGAATCGACACCGAGGATAGCCAAATTAGCCCTGGCAACAGGGTGAACCTTACTCGCTCCCCCGACAATCCCTACGGCCATTGGAGTCTCAATAGAGCCCACAAGGTCGCCATTCTCATCCTGCACCCATTGTGTCATCGATGAGTATATTCCTGATTGATGCGAAGCCCAAGCATGGCATCCTGCTTCTATTGCTCTCCAATCCTGCCCACAGGCTATTGAGACGCTACTGATGGCATTCATCACTCCTTTGTTATGTGTGACGGCTCTAAAGGGGTCTGCGATAGCGAAATGATATGCTTCTAATATGCCTGTGATTATTTGTAGTCCATTTTCACGAGTTCCATCATCGGATAACTCCTCTGCAGTAAAAGTGGCCTCAACTCTTGCTAATCGGTGTGCTGCGAGGTTGGATAATATCTTCAAATGGACTCTTCCACCGGTTAGTCTTTCAACTTCAGGGGCAATTAGTTCGGCCATTGTATTGACTGCATTTGCACCCATAGCATCTCTTGTATCAACCAAAATGTGCAATATTAGCATTGGACCGGATAGGCTCTCAATCACTCTCAATTCTATTTCTTTACAGCCACCACCCAGTTTGATCATCATACTTGGCCGGTCATTGCATATTTTCATCAATTCCTCTTTGGAATTTTCAATACTAGAAATCGCAGCAGGAATATCGGATAAATCTAGAATCTGTAATTGCCCAATCATCATTGGGCCGTCATTATTTGTCCGAAAACCGCCCCTAGAAAGGCAACGCTTAGCCATATTGGATGCTGCGGCAACAACACTAGACTCCTCTAAACAGAATGGTATTAGGTAGTGTTTTCCATCAATGACAAAGTTTGTTGCTACTCCAACTGGTAAGGACATAGTCCCAATTACATTCTCGATCATATTGTTGGCAGCATCTTCAGATAACTCGCCATGGGCTGCCAATGCATCGATTTGCTCTTGGCTGAGTTCTGCTGCTTCGGCTACGATTTGCCTACGCTCAGCAACAGTTAATCGGAAAAAACCACTGAGGCGACTATTTTCAACTGACATATTACTTCCTCTGTGCTAAGCCACTAATCTCAATCACATCAAGACATCGCTTGATTAGATTTGGATGTATTGTTTTTGCAATTCTTAGATTGTTCATTTCTTAACGGGTCTAACGCTTGGCCTAACGCGTTAACCGTGTGTTAATGGTGCGTTAATTGGGTCTTCAAAGATACTCCATTGGTACTATGGTGATTTGATTAGCGTGTCTTAACACGTCTTAGTGGCCTCTTGATTAGGTCAAACAATAAATACCCATTGGGGGTTGCTTGGGATATGCGGATAGAAGGTAAAGAGATTGAACTGCCCCACCTATTGCAGAATCCATTTTCTACAGCACCACTGGAAGGAGGCCAAAAAAGCCTGTTAGTGGGGCGTAATGAGGTATTTAATGGCCTAGCCCAACATATCAATTTCCGCTCAACTAGGCGTATTTTGATGGTGGGTAGTGTTGGTTCTGGTCGAACTTCATTGTTGAGGTGCTTAGGTAATGAGGCGCCACTTTCGCTGCACTTAGACCATATTCATGCATCTACTCCTGCTAAAAGCCTGTTGGAATCATTATATCGTGGATTAGTTGGCCCGAATATCCCCCCACATTATTCGGCGATAGTTTCAGAAATGGTTGAAACGAGTAAATCTTTCACAGACAAGCTTCCACTGGTGGTAATCGATGTACCTACGATTGATTCTGCAGTTCTGAATGTGGCACTAAGAGATACTTTGCCGGTAATAGAAAGACTGCAAGTATTGATGGTGGTGGTATTGGACCATAAGCAAAAAGTGCATTTGCCCGAAGAGGTGTCGAAGAGGTTTGAGATTGTCAATACTCTGAATTCGTTAAGTGTTGAATCAGTTCAAGAACTGGTTAATTTAAGAATACGTTCGGTTTGCAAAACCCCATATTCGTTGCTAAAAGAGGATGCTGAGCACCTACTGGCTACAACTGACGGCCTTCCTGCATCGATTATCAGGGTGATGAGGGATGCTGTGGATAACAATCGAATGGCACAAAACCGAGGAGCTCAGAGTAGTGTGAATTACATTTCTCAAGATCGAAAGGGATTCGATACGAGTGCGATATTGCCTACGCAACAGCCCGACGCATCTACAACGGGAATTTTCACCTCCACACATGACCTATCTGCTAATGCTTTGACATCCGAGTCAAGTATTGAGGAAAACAGTGATGATGCGAAATTAGACGCCCCTATGGCAGATAATCACCAAAGCGAGGTTTTTGATGTACCACTGACTGAATTAGGTGACGAATACCTCACAGGAGACGAAAAACCAATAGGATTTTCAAAAGATGATGATGTAGAGATCATGGACGCTTCTATCGATTGGCAATCTAGGCCTCAAAATGATGAACCGAATAGCGAAACAATGCAAGATGATGATTTCCAAGAAATACAAGGCCCAGGCGGTTCACTTTCCGGATTCGATTTGAATTTAGATGATTTAGTTAGTTCAAAGGATAAAGACGCCCCTCTAAAGGGAACACCATTTGATGTTTTGGATAGTGATGAGATCAATAATGAAACAACTAAGCCAATTTCTATGGAAGCGGTAGGGATGTTCGGGTCATTGCTTGGAAGAACCAAAGGAGCTCCCGCTAGATCAATTCAAAACCCTGATGATTATGAAAAATCAGATGCTGAAGATGGGGCAGAATTGTGGGTTGCCAAAGAGTCTAATCTGCTCGATGAATCAAGCGATGAGGAATTAGAAGGGGATGGTACTGCGATGCTGCATGACGAAACAGGTTTCATGGATGGCGATTTAGAAGTTACTATCGAAGATGAAACTAGTTTTTCGAGTGATGAAAGTAATTATCAAGATACAGGGAATATGGAATTTAATTCTGGCTTTGCCTCAAAAGACGACATGAAGACGTTCTCAAATCTAGTCAATGCACTTCAAACTGCTTTACTGGTACCGCAAAAACAAGATGGGACAATTGACCGAAGGAGGTTGATCGATGCTCTTACAAGTTTGAGGCAACCAAAGTCGGGGGAGCGAATTTCCCATCCACTAAATCCGAGCCTATTATCGGATTTATCACCCCATGAAGCAGTTGTTGTCGCAACAGCAAATGAAAGAAAGTATTCTCCATCAGACCAAGAGTTATTACAAGAATTAAACATAAAAAGGGCTAGACTGTCGCAAATAAGTAATCGCTTACATAAGGGTGGAATACTCAATGCTCGAAAAGTTGGGAAAAGCCGACTGTTCACATTAACTCAATCTGCAAGAGCCCAATTGAGTGCATGGAATCTGATGGGGGGTGAGTCCTAATGGCTTGGGAAATAACTTGGTCCAAACAAACACCAAGCATTATTTCGACCATCGCAGCAAGCGAAGGTGGATTGGTTGTTAGTAGCGGTCTAAACTTATCTTTCTATGAGCATGATGGCAGTGAAAGATGGTCTGTTGATATGCCATTCAAAGTGCATGCAATAGATAGTGGTCAAGGTCTTCTTGGAGTATTAGCTGCCCATGGATTCTATGTTATGTCGACGAGGGATGGTTCATTACTTCACGAAGGCAGAAGTAGCCCAGGAGGATTTACTGGTATCAAAGCGAGACCAGGCGGTGGCTGGGTCTTATCTGGTAGAGATGGAAACATGCATCTTTTCTCACAGGAAGGAAGAGGAATTCGTCGTATGGACAGTGGAATGGTCAGAAGATTACTGGGCTGGCTGGATAGAGAGCATTTGATGTGGCAGGCCAGCGATGGAAGAATTTGGTGCGGTCGATTGACCGGTTCGGACAAGAAAAGGTGTCTTGAAGATAGAATTTGGAGTTGGTCAAGCGAATTAGTAAATGGTAGAATCATATTACAATCGAGTGATGGCAGTTTATGGCAAGGTATTCCTCATCCATTTGGATGGGATGATTTGATCCGACTTGAACAAGACTCGATCGAAGCCATGGAAGGAATAAATAGTGCTGATGGCTGGTGGGTATTGGGTATTGAGGGACGTCTTTATCATCTTTCTAGGACATTGAAAGAAGATGTTGAAACACTTGGAGAGTCTATGGATTTGGGAGATATACTCGTTGGTCTGACACCAGATTCAATGGTTACGGCAACACGTTCAGGATTGATTCGTAAATGGTCTGCACCGCATCTAGCACAGTCCGAACGCAAAGGGCGATTTGAAGCTGCAGCAGAGGCTGCAATGGCAAGAAACTGGGAGGAAAGAAAAGATTTATTCCTCCGAGCCCAAAATGCGGAAGATGAAGGAAAATTATCGATAGCAGTGGAATTGTATGGTGCTCTTGGTCGTAAAGAAGATGTTCGTCGCCTCTTACAAAGACAAAAGGAGGGTGGCGAATGAGTGATGAACTTATTGAACTGACAGAAGAAAGGGTATTGCATTATCTCGATGTTACAAAAAGAGCAAGACAAAAAGCAACACCTCTCCATTCAGAAGGTAGTGACCAGTCCGTACAATTAGCGATAATGATGAGGATGGCAGATGATTATTCCTCAGATGCGCATCATTTTTTGAAGATTGGCGATAGAGTAAGAGCGTTTGGAGCAATAAATTACGCTCATGCTTGGATAGACGCAGCCGTAAAATTAAGATTACTAGATGGGCATGGCGATGATGTCTTATTCACCCTGCCTTAACACTCAAATCTTATCCTTTTGAGCTAGACTTTCAAGCGTTGCGATCGCTGAAACAATAGTTGAAACCTTATTCTTGGCTTCTGCGATAAATGGAATGATGCATTCTTCAAGCGTACCTGTAAGTTGGTAAATATGCGATGGCCTTCCACGGCCGGAGGAAGCCGAGGAATCCGATTTAACAACTTCTAAGCGTCTTAATTCAGCGATTGCAACACTGACATCGGGCTGCCTAATATTGCAATTTTTTTGTAGTGCTATTGATGATGAAGGTCCATGCAGATGCAGGCATATCAAACACTTGGCAGTATGACTTTGAATACCTAGATGAACCATGATGGAAAGTAGTTTTTGAAAAGGCTCGGATGAACTATTTCCTTTTGTATCCATCCAACTGTAAGATTCCTCCATGACCAGCACGCGATTATCTTCATATATCAACTGATTACCGACAATTCTCGGATGTACATGATTTCAAGTTTTAATTTAGTTCTACAGACAACTAGATTAGATTTAATCTCTTATTTTTTGCGACTTCTATTACTGGAATGCTGGATTCAAAAAGTCGACGTTTCAATTCTTTGTCAACAGTTAAAACAGGAATACCTTCATTTTTTGCGAATGAGAATATTTGGTCATCAGGGTGATTTCCCGAATCTTCTGGCGCATCGATAATTATCGTTTTCGCTTTCAACAATGGCAGCAAAAGTGACTTTTTCTTTGAGCGTTGAGAATTAACTTTTTCTAATTCCTTGCCAACATCAGGCAATAATAGGAGTTGGCTTGGTCCCACTAACTGCATCAAGGCCCCATCAATATTGATGCCAGCATCAATAACGGCAACCCAGCCGCATGCATCTACAATAATTCTCTGCACATTTCACTGCTGAACAGCAATCTTTGATGAAATGTGCGTTTGTTGACACAGTTATTGTATCGTTCCGTAGCCAATTAGTCTCCAGCGTGAACCGACGCGGCGTGATAAAGAAACTCTTTGACCTACATCAGCACAAATTGGAAGCCTTAATTCAAGACCAGTACGCTTTTTCTCAGCGTTCTTGGTCACTCCAACCGATGTTGCAGTAGCGACATTTAGCATCAACATTTCGTTATTGCGAAGTGGTTGTATTTTCTCAGGTTTTTCGCCTTCTCCAGCCACCATTGTATCCATTAGATTTACAGAAATCTCGAGTTTTGAGCGTACTTCAGGTAAATCTCCCTTTTTGGCAACGACTTGGCCGCTCAGGTTATCAGCGGTTGTGATACTTGGATCAAGTTTAGTTGCCATACCACAGAGACCACCAGCGTGCATCTTTTTCAAATTCAATCCACCGCCTTGCATACTGCTAACAACCGCTTCAATAGGTTCCCATACAGATTTATTACCCTTTTCAATTTTACGTCCAGGGCCAATTATTACTTCATCACCGTCATTGAATTCACCTTCTACAATACTTCCTCCAATAACTCCGCCTCGTAGTTTGCTCGGGCGTGTTCCAGGGCGGTTGATATCAAAAGAGCGTGCTACATGCATGATAGAACGCTTGTCCTTTGAACGGTCAGGAGTTGGAATTGTCTGTTCAATGGCATCTATTAGAATATCAAGATTGACATCGTGATGCGCTGATACAGGAATTACCGGAGCATTTTCAGCGATAGTTCCTTTCAAAAAGTTCTTAACTTCTTGGTAAGATTCTAAAGCACGTTCTTTACTTACCAAATCAATTTTATTTTGAACTATGACAATATTCTTAATTCCTGCTATTTCCAAAGCCATCAGATGTTCTCTAGTTTGAGGCTGCGGACATGTTTCATTAGCAGCAACCATCAACATTGCCCCATCCATAATAGATGCGCCAGTGATCATTATTGCCATCAAAGTCTCGTGACCAGGTGCATCCACGAATGAAACAACTCTTTGCAGTTCATTTGCAATATCATCTCCGCCATCAGGTCTTCGACCTGTTGCGTAGTATTGACCTTCTTTGGTTTTGTAGAATGCAGTGTCGGCATATCCCAATTTAATTGAAATACCGCGCTTTCTTTCTTCTGAATGGGTATCGGTCCAAATTCCGGAAAGAGCTTGAGTTAGAGTCGTTTTCCCATGGATCAACGTGACCTACAAGGCCAATGTTGATTTCAGGTTGGGAGGGAAGCGTTCTTGCCATTCTTCCCTACTCCTCAATTTACGAAATCCCTCTCGGGTTTCACTCCGCTGCTTCTTCGCTTCCAGAAGAAGTTATGTCAGCAAGGCTCTTATTGCCTGCTTCAGTTACTTTCAAATTGATTTGACGAGTGTCCTGAGTGATAGTGTTGCCACGGAAGTTTCTACGCTTGCGTAGCCCGTCTAACTTGTAGCGGAAACGCTTCTTTTCTCCACCCTTGCTCTTGAAAACGAGAGAGTGACCCTTGAATCCAGTAGATGCAGTAACGAGAATTGATTGGCGAGCACCGCCTTCAAGGTCACGGCGAAGAGGAGTTCCAGTTTTATCAGAGCCACCAGTGATTTGTAACTTGAAACCGGAAAGAGTTTTTTCTCCCTCTCCAACGAAAATACCGTCAACTGTATCTCCAATTTTTCTGCCCAATAATTGAGCATGATTATTTCCACTAATTTTCAATGAATAAGATCTGCCACTGTTAGCAGGATCTGTATCATTGACGACGGCGACGAATTCTCCTTGTTGTCCAATTGCCATATTCACACCACTTAGAATAACTCGCCGACAAGAGACCCATATTTAGGCTAACCGCATAGGCATGGCAGTACATTTAGCGTCGTAGTCGCTTAGGAAGTAGTAATTCAAGGCGACTTGAGAGGTCCGCTGGTAGATGATGTGGCATGCTCAAATGGGTCGTCCGACCCCTTCCATCACTAACGTTTGAAACCTTAGAATCAATCAACTGTTGCTGTTCTAGGTACTTTATATATTTCCAAATCGTTGTATGACTCTTTTGTTTCTGTTCGTATTCTTCACAGACTACTGCATAGAGAGATTCAACATCTCCCATCGACATAGTCTCTTCAGTTTTCAATCTCCTGCACAATGCCAGGAGGACTAACATTTGGTGAGCCGACAGGTCATCGACAATTTCTAACTTGATTCCGATTTGTAATGCGACCCCATCGTTAGGTTCATGAATATCTTCAACCAATATCTCTCTTGCACTTTGCGCATCCTGCCTAAATTCACAGCGTTCGACAGCAGCAGAAAGTAGTTCAATTCCTCTTCTAGCATCACCGCTTGGAGCGGCCTTTTCTGCAATTAATCGAATAATTTTAGGCGAAAATGTTCCACCTACTAGAGAGTATTGTGCTCGCTGGTTGATTATCTGCTCAATTCCATCAACTGTATATGGCGGGATCATGATATGATTTGTACTACCCATTCTGGAGATAACAGCGGTTTCTAATAGGTCTAGAACCTGCTCTTGACTGATTATTATCAAAGACAATGTGCCCTTTCCAGATTGGTCCTCATCAATTCTTAGAAGTTGGTAAAGAAGGTCGTCACCAGAGCGTCTTAACATGTGGTCAACCTCATCTAGTACAACGATTAAGTGAGCAGAATCCCTTCGAACCAATTTTCGTAGGCTAATCAATAATTCCCCCATAGAAAGACCTCTATCCGGGTGGCCAGGGTCTAATTTGTGAAGGATACGTTGGACTACTCGCATGCTAGTGGATGCGTTCCTGCAATTTATTTGAACAGACTTTATTTGCCTTTTATTTGCTAAATGTCGTTGAATATCTCTACAAAATGTTCCTGCTAAAACTGTTTTACCACTACCTACAGGGCCAGTAATCACTGCGCGACCAGCTCCATCTGGATGCGATAATGTTGAAAATTTACTCGCTAATTGCTTCTGAATATCATCTCTGCCGACTAATTCATCTGGCATGTAATCAAAATCTAGACCCTCTGGATTGGCTAGGACGAAACCCGCTCCAATTCGGTCAAGGTAGTTACTCATAACAAGGGAAGGCTCTCGTCAACCGTTATTGAACATAGGGGCAGTTGAAGCAAGGGAAAAAGCAAATTGCTTTGAGTTCTATTTTTTTCAAATCAAGGAATTTCGTCAAATTGGTAACCGAGTTCCCATTGCTTTTCACCAAGTACGACCTCTAACTCAAACGGAGTTAGTAATGGCTTTTTGTAGCGTACTGCATCATCTATGGCGATTCTTGGGCATGCAGTATTAACAAATGCATCAACTGGGTAGAAGTCTATCAATTCTGGGCTGACATGTTCCAATGCCATCAAGTAACCTTTCTTACCATGCTTCTCTAGCATTCTTTTCATCCTTAGGGCAAGAGTGCGACGCATTTGCCCAGGCTTCTCTCCTATTAGGATCCCAAATACTTGTGCGTTATCACAGGCCATAATTAGTCCAAAGCGTTGTCTTAGTATTCTCTCAACACTTAGAAGAGACATTTCTTTTGCCTCCCCACTATATGGGTCTAACATTGCAAGAGGTTTTCCAGTGTGTAATACTAATCCGATCGGATGGAAATCACCGCTGCCTAGGAATAAGTAATGTCCAATATCATCTTGGTCACCTGAATAATTACACCCTAGAACCTGCCCTGGGAAGGATAGGCGTGCCTCCACCTAATGGAATTACTACATCATAACCTGCTTTCTCTAAACGGACCTGGAACTCTGGTAATAAATGCAAGTGTTGAATTGCACCAACCAATCCCAATTTTGTACCTGTTAGGGGTGATAAGCGGCCAACTGCATCCAAAAACTTCTCTTGAGCATCTTCTGTACTGAGTTCATTAGTTTTTTGTTGGTCTAAAATACGATTCTTTGCCATTGCTAGGTGATTTTCTAGGAACGGTATCACTGGAGTTAACTCAGGGTCTCCATCATATGTGACATTAATAAATAATGTTGGCATACCAGATTCAATATTCATTTGGCTATGACCCATATGCGCTACCATCTCGACACCCATATTCTTCATCTTGTCATGAACAAGGTCACAGGCACCGTAACATGGGTCTGCTGCAAGTACTACTTTTGCACTTGTTTCAGTTTCAATTTCATCCATCATTTCTAAGGCTTGCATTTTCAATCCTTCCGGAAGTTGAAGAGCAATTAATCGGTGATCACTGGTACGGATTCTTTCCATTAACTCAGTCAGTTCGAAATTGTGATGGTCTAAGTCCATGATGTTCCCTATTTGCAGGGGGTAATAACCACCTTCATCAAAGGATGCTTTTTTGAAACTGTTAATTCAGTCAAGAATAACGATATTTGACCCGTCCATTTCAAGACGAACTAAAGATTCAATTTTGATGTTCGGATAATCGGTTTGAAGTAATTTCAAACCAGGGCCCTTTTCTACAACGGTTATGATGTGCATTATTTCAGCGCCAGTTTTTTCAATTCCTTTGATAATCGCCCGAAGAGTCCCTCCGGTTGATAGCACATCATCGACAATGACAACTCTCTCCCCTGACTTGACATCATTTAGGTACATTTCACCCTTTGAATATCCAGTTGATTGATCTATTACTACTTCTCCTTCAAGACCGTATTGCCTTTTCCTTACCACCACTAATGGTTTGCCTGAACTGATACTCAATGGAGCGGTAAGGGGTAAACCCATAGCTTCGATTCCAATAATCAAATCAACATGACTCCAATCTATTGCTTCCAAGCATAAATCTGTAACAGCAGATAGGACTTTCGGGTCCAGTCTAGGAACTCCATCTGTAAGTGGGTGAATGAAATATGGGTAATCACCTTTCCAAATAACTGGAGCATTCTGCAAACTGCTTCGGAGTCGTTGCATTGCATCCGCCATATTGAATGCCCACTGATGGTAGGGTATCACCTTTGTCTCAAAGTTCAGAAATATATTCAATGTATTCTTCTGGTTCCAATAGTGTTTCTAAATCAATTTCATGAGGGTCAAGTAGGATAATCCATCCTTGGTCATATGCAGATTCATTAACAATATCTGGGTTGATTTCTACTTCACCATTCACTTCGGCGATTTGTCCAGAGAACGGTGATGGGAATGAAAGTTTTTCATCGGTGGTCCAAATTGAGAACATATCTGATCCAAACTCTTCTACTTCCAGTCCGGTTTGTGGCAATACTACTCGCAAAACTTCACCGTGTTCAACAGCCAAATATTCGCTGACACCGATCATCAATCTGTCGTCTTTCTCTTGATACCAAAGGTGGTTGGTAGAGTATTTCCTATTATGCGCAACGCTAAATTCAACGATATCGTCATCCATTCTGCAATTCTCCTTAAAACGCCGCACAAATTGTCCTATATCAATACATTGATGAATCGTATTTACAAGTAGTCGTGCAACGGATTAAGAAAGCAAGCCCTTTGGCATAGACGGGTAGGGTCATGGATTTCGCACAAACCGATGAACAGGAGATGATTAGGGACTTAGTTCGCGACTTTGCGGAGACTGTATTGGCGCCAACGGTTGGAGAGCGAGACCAAAACCAAGTAGCCCCTAGCGAAGAGTGGAAACAGTTCCTAGAGTACGGCCTCCAAGGTGTAGCCGTTCCAGAGGAGTATGGAGGTTCACCAATCGACGATGTATCTGAATCAATAATTATTGAAGAATTGGCTAGAGTCGATCCTTCTTTTGCAGTTATGTACTGTGTTCATGTAGGTTTATGCTGTAAAACAATTGCACTTCATGGTAATGAACAACAGAAGAAGAAGTATCTAACACGATTAGCCGAAGGTGAAGTTGGAGCATATTCATTGAGCGAAGCGGGTGCTGGTACAGATGCAGCAGCAATGACATGTAAAGCAAAGTTGAGTGATGATGGCACTCATTATATCTTAAATGGAGAGAAAATGTGGGTGACAAATGGAGTCCAAGCAAAAATCATTGTATTGTTTGCAAAAGACGTTGGCCATTCTGATTACGGCGTAAAACGGCATGGTGGAACTACCGCATTTATTGTAGAGTCAAGTTTTGACGGTTTTTCCGTTGGAAAGAAGGAGGACAAGTTAGGGATCAGAAGTTCGGATACCTGTACTCTCATTTTACAAGATTGTAAAGTTCCTATTGAAAATGTGATCAAGCAAGTTGGACAAGGTTTCCCTATTGCTATGAACGCATTGGACAATAGCCGAATTGGTATTGCAGCACAGGCATTAGGGATTTCTCAAGGTGCATTCGAATCCGCACTAAAGTATGCCCATGAAAGAGAAGCATTTGGCAAACCGATTGCCCATCATCAAATGATAATGGCGTATTTGTCGGATATGGCCACCAGGATAGATGCTTCACGATTATTAGTGTACAAAGCAAGTTGGGCTAAACAACAGCACTACGAAAATGGTGGTCCAAGACATTCTAAGGAAGCGAGCATGGCAAAACTATTCGCTGGCGATACAGCAATGTGGGTCAGTGAACGAGCAATTCAAGTTTTAGGAGGATATGGATATACCAAAGAATTCCCAGTTGAAAGATTCTTTAGAGATGCTAAAATCACTCAAATATACGAAGGAACACAAGAAGTACAACGTATTGTAATAGCCCGTGCATTACTTTGAATCATACTTTTCTTGCATCGGTTCCGGCCAACTTTGCGATTTTCAAACCGCTCGACCAAGATACGATTTTCGCATCAGCAACAACGGCATCTCCTTTGATGAATGTTGTAACTACATCATTTTCACTCTTAGGGATCATTATTGTCACCTTGTATGGACCTCCATCAAGTATTCCTAGAATCGAATATCCTCCACGATAGTGGTCGGTTACCATCAAAGTTCTTTCAATCCTTTCAACTTTAATGGTACAAAGGCTACTACTGGCTTTTGCAATAATTGCCCTTTCTTCAGATGACAATCTAGATGAATACAATTCTTCAATAAGTTTTTCATTAATGGTATTTACATTTTCATCTAAAATTATGCTGGAAGGTTCTTCAATAACGATTGTTTCAGGAACTGGCATTGGACTTTCAACTACTTGCTGTTGAGGTATTTCTTCCTCCATGATGTCAATTACGTCAATTGTCTCATCAATATCAGGTTTTTGTTCTACTACTGTGACAGCAGGTGCTTCCGGCAGAGAGGGTTCTGGTGTAACGACATTATTTTCGAAGCCCATTTCTTCTAAGAACGCCCACCATTCTTCAACGGTGACTACACCATCTTGGTTTGCATCTAAGATCTCAAAGATTGTTTTGACAACCCACGGAGGAGGGGGTGTACCAGTCATTTTGACAATGAGGAGCATTATTTCAGATTCTGCAATGGTCCCGTCAGCATCTCCATCGAGCATTTGTGTTAGTTGTGGAATCGTATATCCAGCTTGAATAAGGGATTGTCCGAAATTTTTCCTTATCATTTCGACCATAGGATTATCAGAGGCTTTACTTTCAATCTTATCTACAACAGATGAAGAAGCACTTGCGATTTTATTTCTTGCCCCTTGTGTTGCTTTTTGTTGCAAATCTTCCTTTGAATTATGGATTTGAGATGCAACTCCAACAGTACTTGCCGCAGCGACAGCAGCAGCTACATCGCCTGTGGAGAAAGATTGGCGCCAAGCCGAAATCGATGGATTAGAATCTAAAATGGATAGAGTTTGCATGCGGTTTGAAGGATTTATTTTGATGCCATATTGGGCAGCAATAACACCAAGTTGGCTATCGGATAAGGCCGATAATTGCCCTCGACTTTTCGTAAAAGAATCTTCTATTTCAGCCTTCATTGCTTGTAATTCACTATAACTCATTCCACTCATTGAAAAGCCTCGTTGATGTTTTTAGTTTGAAAGGACTTTGTTCATTATCTTGTTGGTATTGAAAATTAGAAAAATCTAGGCAATAAAAACTCATAAAAAATTATTAATATCCATTGACCAAGTAGTCACTTTTATGGAAATTGTACCTTAGGCCACTCATCGCCTTCACTATTTTGCCACACAATCGTAGATAATATCTGAATCATTTCTTGCTCCGATTGAATATCTCTTTCAATTTGAATACGATGTAGCCATGATTTCAAATGACCCAATTTAGGTCCACGGGTAATAGCGGTCAAATTCATCAACTGATTTCCATCTAATATTGATTTACCATTCGGTTTTAGTGGAGGTAATTCTGAAGATTTGTTAATTAATTGTTCAATTTGTTGTAGACTAAATTCATCGCTGGGTCTCTGTGGCAGAACAATTGAAAACTTTCTTATTAGGTATTCTAATTGTAAATGATTCGCTGCTTGCTCGCCTAATACATGGCGATGTACTCTTATTTCTCCAATAACATTGTTTGGAAGATGGCCCATCCGAGAAACAGTTCCGATCACATGATCACGTTCATATTTAGAGACTTTCAAATCATTCAGCAAATCTACAATTTGGTCTCGGTCTGTTTCACTGAGCAGAATTGAAAGTACTGACAAATAATCTGCATTATTTACTGTAAATTCTGAAATGGCTTCAAAAATTGGGCTCGCTAGGTTCCATTCGCTATTCAAAACGATATCTAGAACTCCGTCCTTTAGCATTAAAGCAAGTACAACAGATGCATTTTTCCCTGAAAGAATTTTCTTAAATTCATTCCAAATCCGTTCTGGTGCGACATTTGATAGCATTGTCCTTTTTTGCGATAATGCTTGAGCAAGGTTATTGTCGGGATACCAAATTCCAGCCTCATTGCGGTCCATAAACCGATATGCCCGCATTATTCTCAACCCATCTTCCGCCAATCTTAGAGATGCATGACCAACAGCACGCAGTACTCCGCGTTCAAGGTCATCAATCCCATTGTGGGGGTCATGTAATATCATTCTAGAGACATCTATGGCCATCGCATTGATTGTGAAATCACGTCGTTGCAAATCCTGTTCTAGACTGGTTCCCCAATTTACTATCTGTGGGCGCCTGCCATCAACATACTGTGATTCAGTACGAAGAGTTGTACATTCGTACATCGAATCACCACCTCGCAATGTCAACGTACCAAAATCAACTCCTGTTTCTATTGCGTCAGAGAATATTGTAAGCATTTTTTGGGGATCGAAGTCCACTGCCAAGTCTATGTCGGTGACATCTGCTCCAAGCATGACATCTCTTGGTGCCCCGCCGACTATCCAGACACCTCCACCTTCTTCGGCAATAGTATTGATAATTGAAAGCAACTTTGAATCTAAGTTCTGAAGCCATTTAATCATTTTTGGGGGACATTGTTGTGCGGCAACATCTGAAAGATTACCTGCCACTGGCCAATCATGTTGTCCATCCATAGCATCCCCTCCGGTGTTGTTCAAGTCCAAGTGCGCCAAAGCATTATCGCAGGTTGGAGATTGGCAGAGCCATGATGTGGGATGAGAGTGATGTGCGGTTGGTCCCATTAGAGTGGCTTAAACCACATGAACAGATAAAGACTAGAAATAGAGATAAACTCCTTGATATGACTAAAAGGTGGCAAGGATATACTAAGCCACTAATCGTTGATCAAGTAACTGGTGCAATTCTTGATGGACACCACCGCCATGCCATTGCAGTGTTACTTGAACTGAAAAGAATACCAGTGATTTGTGTCGATTATTTAGGTGATGAAAGCATTACTGTAGATGTTTGGCCTGGCTGTGGGATAGATTCACTTACTAAACAAGAGGTGCTGGAAATGAGTTTTTCAGATGACTTATTTCCACCAAAAACAAGTCGTCACACAATCGCAGACCACCTTCCTCCAATCCATATCTCTCTTGACATATTGAAATTAGAGGGCAATCTTCAACCTTGACGGGTAGCGATATAATCACGCCATTTTTGGTTACCGTTTCCTTCTAATTTCACTTTGTGCTGAATCTTGCTAATCATCTTGATATCAGCCGATTGAATCACACCTTCATGGCTGTAAAGAATATTGGCCATCTTTTCATTCTGACCCTTCAATGAACTGTTTAGTTTGTTATTTGAATCAGTTCTTCTTCCATTTATTGCAATTATTTCATCACCAGGCATCAATAATTCACGTACAGGGGAGCCTGTTTGATGAGTTGTAACAATTATTTTACCCGCAGAGTCCTTGGTAGAAACGCCTAGCCAAGCATTTTCTAGAACGCTTTGTTGCTCTTTCTTTTTTACATCGCTAACCAATTTTAAAGAAAAATATTTACATGCTTTCTCAACATCTGGCAATTGGCGATTTTTCATCAATGAATCTAGCATAGTTCCCAATCTTGAACCCCCATCGATTGAAGTTAATGCCTTTCTTATGTCTCCATAATTAACTCCGAGTTGGACTGCAGAATCATATTCTATAGCATGTCTCTTACATAATTCAACCATTAGATCACAGATTCCAGTATTGCCATTTGAACGCCGCTGTAATTCAGCATCTAGGCAAAAAATAGCAAGTTCTCCTTCATTATAATAAGAGATTTGTGTCTCTCTAGAGAATGAGTGACCTCGGTATAAATGAATCCATGCATCATGACTTGATTCACTCAAAGATTCAAATTGCATACCATTCCTTGTTGTAGTGCGCTTCATCTTCCTCATCCAATCCTTGCGCCAGTCTTGTTCAGACCATGCACCTGAGCGTACACAAATCATATCTCCTAGCCATGAAGTACATCCTTCAAACCACCAAAGTAATTCGGTATGTGCCTCTCTTTGCAAATCAAAATCGAGGAAATTCCTTGGCCTCAATCGTTTTACATTCCATTGATGTAGGTATTCATGGGAAAATAAACTAACCAAATCAAGATATTCGTCAGTATGATTTGGCATTAAGCACTGACGGGGTAACATTGATGTCTGTGAATTTAGATGTTCTAATCCACCACGGGACTTTTCAGTTAATTGAATTACCGTGACGTAATTATCCCATGGAGGAATTCCAAACAAAGCATGATGCTCTTTGATGACTTTATTCATATCTAGTTTGAATTTTTCGAGCATCTCTATATCGATTGGATGACCCCCACTATCCCATAATTTGAGGATATGATTGCGACCATCTACTTTCCAACAAATATTTTCATTTTCATTAGCTTCAATTATCCCATCTAGTAATTCGTCACGGTTGGGTGCAGAGAACAAATAGGTAGTTCCATCATTTCCTGTTAGCACTCCCTTACATGAAGTGCTGTTCTCTAGTTTGTATTGTGTGGCAGCAGACCAAGATGAAGGGGTATGCAAAGAAATTGAGTGCTTCTGATTCATTCTTTCTAAGTTGATTCCAGAGGTTGGTAGAAACCAAGTAAAAGGGGGCATTATATGGATGTGGCTTGAATCAAGATGGTTCGATCTGCAAGATAATTCAGTTGCTAATAATTTGTAAGTGATAGAAATAGATTTTGTGTTTTGAGGTACTTTTATTTTCATTGCATCAACTTCGTATCGGAATGAATTCAATTCAACTCCGGCATCATCTATGGCAACGAATTCAGTCATATGTTGGATTGGCTCTCTTAGGAAATATGACCCAGGAACCCATCTTGGGAAATGAAGTTTGAGAATCGGTTGTGTAAATGGTCCATCGATGTCGATGCCAACACTCACCCGCCGAGAATTGCCCTCAGTAGCATCGGTTGAGAAGGTAATACCTGAATTTACTGGGCTCATATATTGAGTTCAGCAGCGGCGGTTGAAAGGTTCTCTGCTGTGACTTTCAGTAAAGGGTCTTGGCAATGGGTAGCGAATTCAACAGCATGTGCATTAATTTCTGGCTCTCCAGCTCTTCCGATTAAGCGTTCAAGCAGCCTTGCCTTTTCTATGGTTGGAAGTCTATCATCATCCATCAACTTCCATAGCAGTGCATCACTTTTACTATCCTTTCTTCCTCTTAACCAGCGAGCAATAATAGAAAGTTGTCCTGCCTTGATCAATGTTTGAACTTGTTCATCATCGACATCATTACACATTTCAGATAGGACTTTACTAAATTGTAGGTTTTTATTTGAAGGGCATGAATCAATCAATTTGAGAAAAGAATCTCCGCCTAAATTAATTGCAGGTTTACTAAGCAATGAACTATCAATTCCGCATTTTATCAAACTGACAATATTTTGTTCAGATATAGATTCGCCATTTGAAATAATAACTCTCAAAGCCGCTTCTTTGACCGAATTATTTGGGTCTTCAAGACCTTTAGAGCGTAATTCCTCATCTGCTGATGAACCACAATAAGCGAGTTTACGGATTTGATAATCAGTGTTTTGTGACAGCCTTTGGGCTAACTCAAGGTTTTCGGAGTCTTGCAATAGTGAAGCAGCAGCCTTTCTTTGGCAATTCAGGTCATCGAATGCAAGCAAAATTTTAGCATATTTTTCGGATTCGCTTCCGAATTGAATTAATAGGCTCGCAGCACAGCGGTTTGCATCTATCCACTTATGTTCAACTAAAGGTTTCAAACTTTCAATTCCACTTTCAACAGCCCACTTACGGTGCGCTTCTAATGACTTAGATCGAAACCATGGGTCGTTGTCATTTAGTAATGGTACGAATGCTTCTAATGCCCGTGGAATATCCAAATCAAATAATACACGTATTGCTCTTCTTCTTTGGCGAATATCCCTATGAGATAACCTTGCCATCTCAGTATTTAGTCCGCCTGCCATGAACATCCCACCCTACATCTCATTATAGCCGCTGTGGCTCATAATTCAGATTCCAAAGTCATCGAATTTGAAGTGATTATCAGAGTCCTTATCATACCCACCAGGGCTTGCCAAATCCGGTTGAATCATAAGTTGCAATAATGGCCACAAGCGAATGAATGAAGGTGATGCTAGATACAATAAACGAATCATCGGGTGTTCTTCAGTAGTTATTCCAGATTCACCTGGGGGAGGTAAATCATCTGGCAACTCACGTAAATCAACTATCAAATCAGTAATGGATTGTTGCTCTTGTTGTGTGATCATTTCTATGTCTCGGAAAGTTTCTATCGCTAATTCAAGGATGTCTGCCAACTCATTAGGATTGATTGGTCCAACTTCAGCATCTGAAAGATCCACTGGGCCAAAACTAACATGTCCAAGGTCAGTTGGAAGTAACTCACCATTTTGGCATTCCAACTTGATTAATTTTTGTCCAGCACTTCTGCCTAGTGGTGCGATTACGAACCCAGACTCTGAAATCCTATTGTTAACCCATTCTGGTAACTGCTTTATTTGGCCTGTAATCAATACGCGATTTAACTCACCGGGGAAGGCAATAGGAGAGACCTGTAATGATTCAATGTGCCTTATCTCAACATTCGGCAAATAAGTTAGCCGAGCTGCTGCGTGCTTAGTGACACTTTGAGAAGGATCTAATACCTTGACGTTGCCTTCTTCTCCTACAATTAAAGCGATTAATGCTGCGATATATCCACTTTTACAACCGATTAAAATGACTTCATTGCCCTTTTGTAATTCTAAGTGGTATAATAGGGTCACAATCATATGTGGTGCAGAAATTGTTTTGACTGCACCTTTTTCATTTTTCAGGAAAGTAATGGGCCTGTCAGCAAAGAAATCCGCTGTCTCAAAATCAGTGAAGTAACCGACTTCAATCGTCATCATTGCTTCTTTAATGGCATCAGTCATTGGAACGCCACCTTTTTCTAGGCGTTTCAATAATTCTTTCATTTCCGATTTGTCGCTCATCAAAATACCCCCCATTTAGCGCATTTCTAACCACGCGAAGAATGAAATGATTGGAAGTAATATAATTAATATTTTATTTGTTTTCCTTTGATAGTTGATATGATCAACCGAAGGTTGAGGGATGACCTCGATAGATTTTGCACTTCTATTCCTCCTAGTGATGTTGACGTTTTCCTCGATATATGATAGAACTACATTGCGGAGATTTTGCTGGTTACTACTACTTTTTCCTTGGCCAACAATGAATCTGATCGGATAATTCTCTGCTATAATTAACGCGTCTCTAAGGACATTCTCAATATTTGTTAAATTATGCATATCAATTCGAATTGTTCTTCCATCGCTATTAATATGGCTCAAAGCCCGCCATTTACCTTGACCTTCATTATGGATTTGTAATGCTTCTCGTGCTACTTTTACTGGTTCATCAGCCAAAGCAACAGGCCTTCTTCTCCTCGCAAGGAATGGGCCGAGAATAATAGACATAAAAACAGGAGGCAAACATAGCAGTGATACCAACCTTTGCAATTCGCTGGGGTCTGTTAAAACAGAAACTACCGATAGTGAAAACCCGAGATATAAGCCAAGAAATCCTCCAGCCTGCATGCCCAAAGACAAACCAACAGGCTCACCTTCTAGTTCCCCCATATGGTTGAGGGAATTGGCAGATATCATCAATGCTTTGATGAATAAAAGAATAATACCTTCCGGCACTGTGGAAAGGTTATGGGCAAGAATGGGTTGACTAATCGTGAACCTGAAAGGAAAGTCGGTATGTGGGTCTTCTACATATGCGGTTTTCTTTTCGTATCCTTTTTCGTCGCACCCTTAATTCTACCAGAAGGCACTGTCACAGATATCTCTGGACGAGCGAATGCATTAGATTTTGCAACAAAGGATGGATTTGGGTCATCTGGAAATAGTGTGCAAGCATCTGCGCCACATACGCATGACGATGGTACAATTCACAATCATAACCAATTTGCTTGGATGGAGTTAGATCCATATACTGGATTTATTTATGCATTTGGAGATTTGAATTGCCATAATAAGCATGAACGCTCATGGGAAATTAACGGTAATCAAATGCCAGTTTGTACTAGGGATGTTGGAATCTTCTTTGGTTTGGCAATCGGTGGTTTAGTGTTTTCTAGAAAGGGATATAATCGTTGGACAATCAAGGATACATGCTTATCGTTGATTCCAGATCAGTTGTTGGAGAAAATCTATAGAGGCAATTATAGAACCTTGTCTTGGCTCGGTTTTGGGGTTTTATTATGCGTCCCTTTAATGATTGATGGCTTCACGCAATTATTGACTGACTATGAATCTAATAATCTTGCAAGAATACTAACAGGTGCACCATTTGGTTTCGGTCTTGCAATTTTGATTTCTTCAATGTATTCCGCAAGACCTGTTAAGTTCGAAACTGCAAGTCAGGTAATTTTGCCAGGTGGGGCAAAGTTTGAGTTAATGGAAGAATTAGAAGAAGAATGAATTCATTGCGGTGGGTCCATACTCCACCACACTATTAATTGATCAATATCCTTTGGTACAGGGCAATTTTCATGGCCACTGGTAAGCATCTCTAATCTACTAATGACATTGCCAACAGCTTTTCTTGTCGCTGGGGGTGGTGACTTTTCTTGTCCCGAAAGTAATATTTCTGCTAAAGCATTCTTCCATTCACCTTCTGGATTAGACCTCCTCCAAGATGCTAATGAGGAGCGTAATGGCCACATTGCTAATGCTAAACGACAATATCCTAGCTTGTCATCTCTCAATTTGAACATTTGTGCTTCAGCGAAAGGTACGTGAGATTGTTGTTTATGGATCCACCACTCCTTCTGCAGCCACCTAACCAACCGTTGAGTATGCCTTTGTGTAACCATTCGGTGAGGGCCGAGTGATTTATGCAATCTTGGAATTTCACTCGAACCTACAATTAGTGAGAGGGTTCCTAAAACCGCCCAACATGATTGGGCGTGTGGACTTGCTGGGACATCAAATGTTCTTGCAGACTTTTTCGGCCAATTATCTTCTGCAAAATGCATCCAATTTGCTGGCGAATCCCCTGAAAGCCAACCGATATTCATAGAAGTTTTCTCTTGAGGGGCTCCTGGTAGCCTTGTTTGTTTTTTTACATCAGTAACTAGTTCACTCAATAAATAGCGATCGACTTCATCGGCATCAACGTTTAATGGAGCGGGCCTTCTATTGAAAAAAGCACGTAATTCAGTTCGTAATTTTCTGCGAAGTTCATCCAGCCCCCCTTCATTGAGAATTGGCCCTATTACACAACACTTGTCAAATGGAGCAGGAACTATTATTTTACCAGATAAAAGGTCGTTGAATCCCTTTCTAATCGTCTTCTGTATTTCAGTAGTTTCAAAATATTCTGATTTGCCACTGGCCATTCGCAAAGTTCCACTCTGTATTCTTTTAATGGCTTTATCAGGGTCGCAATCAATCCAAAACACAAGGTCGGGAATCATTGATGCAGCATTCATTTTAGCAACCAGTTCAAGTCCTAATTCACCGACGACTCCTTGATAGATTAATGATGAGTGAATATTTCTATCTGAAATTACAACATGACCTTTTGCAAGCAGTGGCCTAATCCAAGTGTGAGAATGATCCAGTCTATCGGCAGCAAACAATCCCGCTTCTTCTAGAGGGGTTTTATCTCCTAATTTAACAGATGACAAAGCCAGTTTACCCAATTCACTATGCCTTCTTGGTTCATGAGTTGAATGATATCCAGGGAATGGAAAATCTGCAACCAACTCTTGAAGAATTCTTGCAGCTTCACCTTTTCCGGAACCGTCGCCCCCTTCGACAGTGATGAGGTACACGTTTATTCCTCCTGGCAATCATCAAATTGTTCTCTAATGAAAACCAGCGTAATCATCCCAGCAAGGATTAATGCAGGTCCAAATATGATCAATCCTCTACTGAATAATGAGATTCCTGCCAAATACTGTGTTCTCCTGTAGTATTTGCCCCTTCTAACTTCAACTGCAGCTTGAACCCCCACTATTCCAGTAATTACCGTAAGAATACCAATTGTTGTCGAAAGGCCCACGGCACTCTCTAAATCCCATCCAGTGACCACAGTGTGATGATCTCGGGTAATTGTGTCATTGCCATAAGACATAGTAATCGGCCCGATTCCTGCTTTCTCCGGAACTATTTTCAATTCCATGGTGTTATAACCTTCTTTAGATAGTTTCAATAAGTGTAATTTTGATATGGCATTCTCTATGATAAATAGTCCATTTGCATCCGTTTTTACGGAATTTAGGATTGTATTTGTTTCAATATCAATTAATTCAACAGTTACATTTTCAACTTCATTACCTTCTTCTGCTTGAATTGCAGTACCAATGATATCTACGGAATCAGTTGATGCAAATAATGAGGAAGAAATAATGTCACTAGGGTTTCCTTGTAGAATCAAAGCACCACTCATCATGCCCAATAATGAACCTAATAATATCAGTGATGCAGCGATTGTTCTCCATCGTCCTCTTTCAACTTCTTCCAACTTCAGCCACCGTTGTTTTGTTATTTCAGCCGCTAATTCAACAGCAGCATCTACATCTTCAACACTGACAACCAGTTCTTCACTCGAGACGAGTGCTCTTTGTTCAGTAGCATCTTGCGAGGCTTTTAGTTGGCTCTGGACACGTGCTCTCAGTGCAACCTTTCTTTCTTCAAAACTCTTGCCAGACATGCTATCACCTCCTCCGCTCAAACCATAGGTGTTGGTGCGCGGATATTACCCCTTTCCCAGCAAGTCCGCGCAATAAATCAGTAGTTTTATTCTACAAAACGTTTAAGGAAAAACAAAGAAATTAAACTTATGGCAAGAACACTGAAAGACAAAACTGCCAATAATTTAGAAGAATCAGCACCTTTGTTGGTGGCTTCTTCAATTGGTTGCTGTTGTTCGGGCTCAGAATTGTTTGACAGTTCTGAATGCTCTGATTGCTCTGATTGTTCTAATGGCGTGTCAATTGACGTCCATGCCCCTGTTAATAGTCCCAATTCTACAATCCTTCCAACACTTTCTAGCGATTCAGCACTTACTTTATCTGGGGTATCTTGTGTTGTATGCCAATAACCTCCGAAAGGAGTAGCGTTTACACCGTATGTCAAGTCAATAATATCTAGAGAAGGAATTCCAAGAGCGAATGGATGCACATGGTCATCTATTACGGCCAATGACCGATTCGATTGCATAATGTCAGATCGTTGGCCATTACAACCATCTGTTTGATTAGAAAGACCAAGTTTTTGACCCAATATCATCATATTTTCAGTTAATATTGGTGTTGAAGGAATAATTTTTGTTAATTGTAAATCAGCATCCCCTATCATGTCTAATAAAATGAAAGATTCAGTTCGATTAATTTCTTCTTGGGATAGATTGTCAGCCCATGCCTCAGCACCGAGGGTGTAGTTATCTCCTTGATCTTCGGCATCAGAAAACAGCAGCATTATTTCATTATTCAACTCCATGCCAGGGATGATTCGACCTAACTCGATAAGAGCAGCAACACCGCTCGCACCATCATTTGCCCCTAAAATAGGGGTGTTACGAAGAGATTCATTTGAATCTCTGTCGGCTATATTTCTAGTGTCATAATGCGCAGACAATACGATTCGGCCTAATTCGTCGGTTTCATTTTGACTAAGGTTTTGAGGTTTCCAAGTTGCTATTACATTAGTTAACTCAATCTCATGAGAAATGTGGTTACTTAATTCGATGTCCCAGCCATAAGCAGTAAGGTTTTCAGTTAATGAATCTCTAAGTTCTAATGAAGCGTTTGAACCAGGTAATCTTGGTCCAAGTTCAGTTTGCCATAAAACGCTTTGATTTGCCAAAGTTCCATTGAATTGTAATTCACTTGTTTTTTGGCAAATGTCTACCGAATCAATCCAATTCTCGCCATCACCACTTGCCGGTGTCGTATTAGATAGTAATAAACAGACAAAAACGACTCCTATGAGGCGTTTTCCGACGCCTCTTTGAGTGCTAAGTGGTGAGAGCATTATTGAATCCTCATTGACCGAGTATTAAATACTTCATTTCAAGTGGTCATTTTGGGAACCAGTAATGCGTTTCCCTGAGGTCAATTAAATGTCGGAACTACGCACCAGTCCAGCCTTCTTATTCGTGACAGTTTTGCTCATTGCTAGCATGTCGCCATTATTGATGGCAGCAGCGGCTCAGTCTAACGAATCTGCTACATTAGAAGCGGTGCCATATAGTGCTGGAGGGGTAATTATTGGTGACATTTCTGAATTCGAGGCACAAGATGGAAGAGAATATTTGTTTATTGAAGAGGACGAGATTGTTGTCTCGGCCTCACCATTCATGAAATCAAAGTGGGTTGAAGCCGGTATGCCGGGAGTAGATGAAATATTAATGCAGCCATCTACTGGTGGTCGCTCTTCAGCAAGGGCTTGTTCACCACACGTGGTCGGAGATACACTAACCGTTCCAACATCGGGTGGCTCAGTTGACACTTATGTGGCAAAAACAACTGTTTCAGTAGCATTCCTAGTGCAATCTGGAAGAACACTTTCTTCTACAGTTCTAAATAATCTTGCACAAACATGGGATCAAACAATCTATCCGGTAATGACTACTTACTATGGAAAGGACTACCAAGATGGTAGAGGTTTAGCACCACCTGATAAAGACAATAATTGTCAAGTTCAAATCGTAATTTATGATATTGACGGTGCATACAATATCGGTGGCTATTTCTCTCCTTCATTTGCAGTTTCTAGAGAGGCCGTCTTTGTTGATTATGCAGATGTGACATTAACATGGGGCAAATCAATTCTTGCTCACGAGTTAGAACATCTATTGCATAATGCGCAAGATCCGTATGAAAATCTGTGGATAGATGAAGGAAATGCAGATGTAGCGATCTATCTCTGTTTTGGTGCAGATTCAACTCTGACTGGGCACGTTAATGCTTGGACTACAAGTCCAGATCTAAGTGTTAGATGGTGGAATCAAAGAATTGCAGATTACGGTGCAGGATATATGTTTACAATGTATTTGGCTGAACACTTAGGTGGAGGCCCTGCTGTTAGGCAATTAGTACAGGATAGTGCAACAGGCGGGCAAGGAGTTGTCAATCTAGCACTCTCTCCTCAATCTGGTCAATCCGGAAAAGTTGGAACGACTATGTCTGAAATATTTGCTAACTTCTCAATTGCTGCTACATTAGATAGTGATCAAGGGATTTGGGGATATCCGAATCTTCAATTGACGCAAGCATGTGCCTCCGGTTCATTCTGTAGAGCACAACCTGCTGATACTAACTCGGATTGGGTTGGGCCATGGTCTTCAACAGGGAATAGCGTCGAAGGATGGGGAATAAGTTCCTACAAATTCACTCCAGGGGCAGCTTCCCCTGCTCCTTTGACAATGAGATTTACAGCAGATGTCAGTCAATTTGAGGGGGTTTTAGTTTCAAAATCTACTGCTGATGGATTGTGGAGTGTAAGCGATTTAAATTTCCAAAATAACGTTGCTACAGGGCTTGTTCCTGGATTTGGCAATTTGACTGATGAAGTATGGGCAATAACATGGTATGCGAGCACAGTTGCAGATTGTGATTACACATCTTGTGGCTCTTCTTATCCTCAAGGGACCATCGATGTTGAAGCAGCAAGAATAACCTCTCCCGCTACTATTGCACTTAACACAACCACTCTATCAGATAGAGATGGAGATGGTTCACCAGACACCGCCCACATCAATTACAACGTGTTATCAAATGCTTTCTTTGAAGATTTAGATGTCACTGTCAAGGTCAAAGATGCATTTGGCAATGAAGTAGATTCACTAACAAATAGAATCTCTGCTGGAGGCGGCGTAGATGTTGGAGGCAATGTTTACTTTACTGCAGCAATGACGGACCAATATACATTTGATTTGGAGATGCGAGATATGCTCGGAACATTGATCGATACCAAAACAACATCACCACAATCTCTAGCAAACATGCGCCCAACTGCGAATGGTAGTATTGCACCAAATCAAACACAAACATGGGAAAATGTCCAATTCAATGGAGATGGATTTGACGCATGGGGTCTTTCCTTGGACAATAATTCATTGCCATATTATGATTCACCAACAGCCTATGCTTGGGATTTTGGTGATAATGTTAGTTCAAGTTTGAAATCTCCAGTGCGAGATTATACTTCGGTTGGTACGTTCAATGCTACATTGAGAATACAAGATATAGGTGGAACTTGGTCGGAAACGGATATTCATGAAATAGTTGTCAATGATACCACGCAGCCTGTTCCTATTATCACGGTCAACAATGTGGTTATTGAAACGGAAATCTCAATAATGACGAACCAAAAAATCCTCTTTTCAGCAGGAAGAACGGCAGACAATGTGCCAACAGAGAATCTCCAATTCGACTGGAATTGGGGCGATGGTACTAGCCAAGGTGGAGTCGGGATGTATTCAGCTTACCACGAATGGGGGGCATTGAACTCTACCAATGAAACCTACACTCTAACATTGAGTGTTTCAGATGGAATTAATCTCGGAACAAAATCAATTAACGTCACCGTAAACAATCGTGTTCCGGTTCAGATTTGGTCAGAAAACATGACTACATACACCTATACGCCAATTGTTATGCCTGATATCTTCAAAGATTATGATGGGCAATTAGTAACGTACGCTTGGAGTTTCCCGGAAGGTGTTAACCTCAATGGTGGTTCACTTGATCGAACTGACGATTTTACAACTACTAGCAGTGCTCAATCCAATCCTGTAGTAGGATGGGATAGTGCCGGACTAAAGACAGTCCAACTTACAGCGACCGATGACGATGGAAGTTCATCTACAGCACAATTTTATGTGACTGTTCTTAATCAGTTGCCAGTATCAGATTACGTTGTGCGCACAACCGCATCAACCGGTTCGGAATTAATAGATTTCCGCGCAACAGATGGGCAAGTTGACTCCCCGTACACCTTTGATGGAAGAAATAGTTTTGACCCTGATGGGACCGTTGGAGATTCAAGTGACTTAACATTCAATTGGAGTTTCTCTGATGGTACATTCGGTGATAGGCCACAAGTTACCCATTCTTTTACTGAACCAGGAGTTAACAATGTAATACTGATTGTAACCGATGAAAGTGGGCAAGAGAGCATTGCAAAGACCATGGTCATCAGGATTTCTAATCCAGTTCCACTCATTAGTGTAAAAATATTAGATGCTTGGTTAGAAGGGGCGATTGTTACCGATGAAACATCTTTCTCCGAAGGAACTGTGGTAGAGTCATGGTCTAGAACTTTTGACGAAGATGGTAATTCAATTGCAGCACCTGGAACTTTACTATACTTCGATTCGGAAGGGACAAGAGATGGAGACCGTCGCTATGAAGGAATGTATATTCCACTTGAATCATCATCTCCGGAATGGAATGGTATCGTTAGTTATACTTGGGATTTCGGCGATGCTACGCCACTGAATCATGATCCATCACCTTGGCATTCGTATTCAATTCCGGGCAAATATATTGTTACGCTTACGGTTAGGGATTCATTTGGCACAGGGGATGTTTCAAGACAGTCCTATACGGTGATTATCCCCACTCCCCCAGTGATCGAGGAGATTTATATTCCTGAAGATGTATTTGTTGGGGATGTAAATTCTTTGAGTGCAAATCTTACTGGTGAAGAAAGTGATGAATTAATCATTTATAGAGATTTGAATGTACTAGATGGTTCAATCAGTGACCGTGACGAGAGAATTGAATCAGGACTATTGATTCAATGGGATTTGGATTTGGAAGTGGATGCCAATGAAAACGGAGATTTTGCTGATGATTGGGTATCTCCTCTCACAGGTTCAAGAACTAGAGTTTCTGCAAGTTGGCAACAAGCAGGATTGACACAAATCCGTCTAAAAGTCTGTAATGGACTTGATATGTGCGATGAAATGGATTCTGACGTCCAAGTAATCCCTGAGGGAGAAGCACCACCATCTTTGTCTGATTTCAGTGCCGAAGATTGGAAGAAGTGGGGGTCTGAGGCAGGTTCAGATTTGTTGACATTCATCGTTCTTATCACAGCTGCATTGGTTTTAGGTTGGTTTGTAATGAGAGAGCCTACGGAAATCGAAGAGGAAGCAAAGAAGGCAGCAGAAACCTATGATGTAGAACATGTAGAGTCTCAAGGAGGATTGTTGGGTATGGATCAACATGCACCTCCGCCGGCCCCATCCATACTTTCAAAGGAAGAACGCCGCTCAGATGATTCTGGTTATATTAGGCCACTTAGAAGAAGAGGTTGAGCGTTATATCCATCAACCCCTACGGTTTGGGATGTACGTAGGGGGCAGACAATAGTGCGGTTAGTGACGATTTTAGTGACGATGTTAGTCTTGATTCCCCTCACTTCTAGTGGATTCACAGGTGGGGGCATTATTTCTAACGCACAAGCCGCTAATGCCTGTTCTGGTGAATGGCAGCCAGTAGTTTGGAATGAGACCATGCAGAGGGTTGCAGAAGTGCCATTTCAAAATTCTTACAATGATTATTATTATGAGGATGATTATTATTATGAAGAAGAGAATAAGCCTTCAGAATCAGAAAATAACGATCCGGATAATTATCCACTAAGCCCGGAACAGCCTTACATGTATCAAAACAATTGGCAAAATAATGCATTGATACCGCTAACCGATGATTATAGCACTTTCATGAAAATTGGAAATGATAGTGTAGGTGCATTGCGACTTAATCTTTCAAGCGACCACCGGACTACTATTTGTGTCTCATTGACTCATCTAGTCGATGATGACATAGTTCCGGCATTTGGGGACGTATACTTGATGACCAGTAGTCAATATGACTCTTACTCGCAATCATATTCGCGCAGCCATGGCGGTTTTAATTGGTGGGAGGATGTTGAAGATAGTCTCAAAAACATTGACCCTGAATGGAGAAGTTTTGACATTCTAGGGTGGAGGACTTTCAGAGATACACATGAATATGAAAATACGAATGAAGTTGCTATGTCGATTAGCCTAGATGCTCCCGAAATCTATAATAGTTTATTCGGGGGCACTAATTGGGAAGATTTCTATGTAGTGGTTGATACGTGGGATAACTCTCATGACTCAGATGCGGAGGCACCGAATAAAATTGTTAATGCGGATGTTTCAATAGTAGCAACGCTGCGTTCATTCGTCTTGCCACCTTGGACCGTTTCTATTGCTTTCTTGGGTATTGTAGGCTGTATGATGCTAGCGCCAATAATCGTTAATCGCAAATATATGGGAGCTGGATTAGCACCAATGCAAGATGAATTAGTGCCTTCACTAGAGATTGCACCGGTCCAATTGTTTATGAAAATCAACCTAAAGAAATACCGTCTATGCCGGAACAATTGCTTCCACCACCTAGTCAATAGGATCAGAATCTCTTTCTGGAAGAGAAAGAGACTAATCAGTAGTCGAAGAAGCGTCCAGGCGTCTCTTAGATCATTGACATTGACTAAACCCTTCTCATTTAATCTAAATTCGTTTAACATTGTTGCATAGACGATATGTTGATTTAGAATTTGTGCGTGAATACGTGCCCAATCTCCACCATTGCCCAATCCCATCAAACTGAATTGAATTTTGTCATCAGCGAGTTCTTGTGAGGCGTGAATGATTTGTAGTGCATCTTGGTGATCTGAAACTCTGCCACAGAACTTAACAATGTCTCCGAGGTCCTTATTGGAGCGTACCATCTCGGTTATCTCGTCAGCGGATGGCATAGATTCATTATTGTGTGTAGAAGCAACAACTTGGCACTTGGCAGCCTTAGCCGCCGCTAACAGGTCCGCTCTAGCCTTTTCTTCAATACTGGTCTCAAGGTCAACCCATGATATGCCAGAAGCGATTGCTTGAGCTAGAATCTCAAGGCGCTGCTCTTCAGTACCGATGAAAAACCCGCCTTCGCGAACTGCCTCAATGAGAATATTACAGGTAATGGAATTCCTTCTTTGATAGATTCAAGGCAAGTTTCAACATTGATCGATTCAAACTCACGTGTAGCCCATTCAACAGCCGGAGGGGTGTAGGATACTCTTTCGCCTTCTGCATTTTCAGATATAGTGGCTTGAGGTTTGATTAGGTATAGTCTGTCAAAACGAATTTCGACCATATCAGCGCCAGCAAGATTCGCTCGTGCCGCTTCGTCCATCACTTCTTTCACAGTGGTCGCTTCAAGTGAGACACACACGTTTGGGTCAGCCATGATTTGGGCGACCTGCCGTCCATTCTTAACGCTCACGCTTGAAAAGGATTAGGATATTTGTTGAAATCGCTCAAATTAGAAGGTGAAATGCATACTTTTTAATAGATTAATAAAGGGTGGAATCGATAAATATATCGTAACTAATAATTGCATAATGTTCAAAACAATTCACATATAATCGATTATTAATTTGACAATTATTAATCACGGCACTCGATATTGTAAAAAGCGCCCTTATTTGGCAACATAATGCCTAAATGACGACCTTGCTAGCTAGAGGGTGTTTTGTGCCAATACAGGTCACTTTCAAGCACATTTGAGCGTCTATCAAGCACTACCTTTACAAGCCTTAGGCGGGGGGTGATATGATGTAGGGAGTTGATGTGCTAAGCCAGAGTGAATAATACGAATTTTTCAATAGAATAATTCGAATTAGTGACTATAATTATTATTGTTAATTAATATCTCTTAAAAACTCCAAACAAAAGCACATTAATAATCAATTATAATAAATAAGGTGAATAAAATGACGGAAGAATACAACGCATCCAGCATACAAGTCCTTGAAGGACTAGAGGCGGTCAGAAAAAGACCGGGAATGTATATCGGAGATCCGAACGATGGCTCGGGTTTACACCATTGTATCTGGGAAGTTGTTGATAATGCAGTGGACGAACATCTTGCTGGCAAAAACGATTCCGTATTAGTCAATCTCAAAAGCGATGGCTCTCTATCGGTGAGAGATTTTGGCCGCGGAATACCGGTCGGAATCCACGAAGAGTTTGGAATCTCGGCAGCAGAGGTAATCATGACCAAGCTGCACGCCGGCGGCAAATTCGATAACGATGCGTACAAAGTCTCCGGAGGATTGCACGGAGTGGGTGTTTCAGCAGTAAACGCTGTTTCGGAATGGATGGAGATGACCATCCACCGCGACAACCAAATCTATTTCCAAAGATACGAGAAAGGAGTCCCTGTTCCGATTTGAAAGTTATCGGTGAATGCGAAGATACCGGCACTTTGATCACATTCAAGCCAGACCAGAGATATTTTCCACAATATCACTGATTTTGATTTCGATATGGTCGACACTCGCCTAAAAGAAACCTCTTTCCTCAACGCAGGACTGAGGATAACAATTACCGATGAGCGTGAAGAAGAACCTCATGTCAGTGAACACCACTATGAGGGTGGAATCAAAGAATTTGTACGCCAACTTAACATTCGCCGTGTAGCAATGCATAGTGAAGTAATACATGTCCAGGGTTCCAGGGAAATAGAACTCGGAGACGTTTCAGTTGAACTTGCCCTACAATGGTCAGATGCGTTTAGTGAATCGATTCAATGTTATACCAATATCATTCGTAATAAGGACGGAGGAACCCATTTTAGTGGGCTCAAAGGTGCTTTAACACGTAGCGTAAATAAATACGCTAAAGACAGAAATTTACTGAAGGGTTCCGCTCTTTCTGGTGAAGATGTTAGAGAGGGGCTTACCGCTATTGTCAGCGTAAAGCATCCCGATCCCTCATTTTCCTCTCAAACCAAGGATAAATTGGTTAGTAGTGAAGTAACTGGTATTGTCGATTCAATTGTTTATGAGAAATTGGGTGAATTCTTCGAAGAAAACCCTTCGGTTGCTAGGCAAATAGTTGAGAAAGGTTTGTTGGCTAGTAAGGCTAGAGAGGCTGCTAAAAAGGCAAGAGACTTAACACGCCGTAAAGGTGTATTAGAGGGCGGTGGTCTTCCTGGGAAATTGGCTGATTGCCAATCTAGAGATCCCGCTGAATGTGAAATCTACCTCGTTGAAGGTGATTCTGCAGGCGGTTCAGCAAAGACCGGCCGAGATAGAAGGATTCAAGCGATATTGCCACTGCGTGGTAAAATTCTCAATGTCGAAAGGCAAAAGAGAAATCTGGTCAAAGTATTCCAAAACAATGAGATTCAAACTATGATTCGGGCATTCGGTGCCGGTGTTGGAAATAATCCAGAAGACGAAGGTGCCTTTGATACCGAGAAAATGAGATATTCTCGAATCATCATAATGACCGACGCCGATATTGATGGTGCTCACATTAGGACACTGATGATGACGTTCCTTTGGAGATTCATGCGTCCAGCAATTACAGGTGGTCACGTCTATATCGCACAGCCTCCACTTTACCAATTATCGAAAGGACGCACCAGTAAATACGCGTTTTCCGATGAGGAAAGAGACCTAATTATCGCCGAAATGAAGGCCGATAACCCTGCAACCAAAATTGGAGTACAGAGATACAAAGGTCTTGGTGAAATGAATCCAGACCAACTGTGGGATACAACAATGAATCCTGAGACAAGAACAATGCTAAAGGTTACAGTTCAAGATGCAGAATCATCCGATCGTATGTTTGAAATCTTGATGGGAGAAGATGTCCCGGACAGAAGAGCCTTTATCGAAAAATACGCAAAGGAGGTGACAAACCTTGACATCTGAAATACCTGAAGACGACAAAGAAACAGTAGAGGAAAAAATCCAACAACCGTTGGGCAATATCTTGAATCAACCACTCAATGAGGAGATGAAAACGTCGTATATCAATTATGCGATGTCCGTTATTATCGGTAGAGCATTACCAGACGCTAGAGACGGTTTAAAACCAGTTCATAGAAGAGTTCTATACGGTATGTTTGAGAGGCGGCCACACTTCTGAAAAGAAATTCAGTAAGTCAGCACGTTCGGTTGGAGAAGTAATGGGTAAATATCACCCGCATGGTGACCAATCTATCTATGATACAATGGTTAGAATGGCGCAAGATTTCTCTCTCCGTTATCCACTTGTAGATGGGCAAGGTAATTTTGGTTCAATAGATGGAGATCCACCTGCTGCAATGCGATACACAGAGAGTCGACTTGACCGTATCGCCAAGCACATGCTTGAGGATATTGATAAGAAAACAGTCGATTTCCAATCGAATTTTGACGATTCCGAACAAGAACCAACCGTATTGCCTTCTCGGATTCCAAATCTTCTACTGAATGGTAGCGACGGTATTGCCGTAGGTATGGCAACTAGAATACCACCGCATAATCTTACAGAAGTCGCTTCTGCAGTTAATTTGCATGTCAAGAAAATAATGGAAACAAATGGAGACCTGTCCACAATGCCAAATATTTCAATCAACGAATATATGGAGCATGTACAGGGTCCTGATTTCCCAACCGGAGCCGGTATTCATGGCATAGATGGAATCTATGATATGTATGCTACTGGTAAAGGTCGATTCCATGTACGTTCAAAGTGCGAGGTGCTGGATGATGACAAGGGTAAAAGAGTTATTATTACCGAAATTCCATATCAAGTAAAGAAAGCTGATATGCTTGTTCACATCGCTGAATTAGTCACAAAGGGTACTGTTATCGGAATCCGGGACATTAGAGATGAATCCAGTAAGGAAGGAATCAGAGTTGTTATTGAAGTTAAGAATAACGCTGACCCGCATGCAGTATTGAATCAATTATTCAAATCTAGTCGCTTGCAAGAGTCCTACTCAGCAAATATGATGGCAATTCTTGATGGCCGTCCAGTTTTGATGACTCTGCCAAGGATGCTACACACCTATGTGACCCATAGAGAAAGTGTAATCGAAAGAAGAGCAATATTTGATTGTGATAAAGCGGAAGCAAGAGCTCATATCTTGGAGGGATTGGTCAAAGCACAAGATCGGATTGATGAAATCGTCAAGGTTGGAAAAGAAAGTTCCAGCCGAGAACAATTTGAATCCGTACTGCGTGGAGATGAAACAATGTCTGGAATTGCAGCGTTCTCGTTTACAGAACCACAGGCCAAAGCAATTGCAGAGAGAAGATTATACCAATTGAGTAGAATGGATGTTGATAAAGTTCAGAACGAATATGATGAGTTGCAAGCAAAGATTGCAGATTTACAAGACATCATTAAGTCTCAAACTCGTCGACTGAACATCTTATTGAGTGAATTATCTGAAGTTGTTGAGCGTCATGGAGATGAACGCAGAAGCCATATTGATCCGATGCCATTATCAATGGACAGAGAGGATTTAATTGAGGAACGTGCTATTGTAATTACTCTTTCGAATGACAATTATATCCGACATTCACCAGTTGAAGCGTTTAGAGTTCAAAACCGTGGAGGCAAGGGCCTGAAAGGTGTTGCAACCAAGAATGAAGATACACCTCAATTGATATTGACTTGTTTTAGCAAAGATAGATTGTTGATCTTTACAGATCAAGGCCGAGTATATGGTCTCAAAGCATGGGAGACGCCACTTGGCAGCCGCCATTCAAGAGGTTCACATATCAAGAACTTGCTAAGTAGTCTAAGAGAAGACGAAAACATAGTAACTATTCTACCGTTATCTAGAGAGTTATTGGAAGAGCCTGCGGGTCATTTCCTATTATTTGCTACAAAATTAGGGTTGATCAAGAAAACAAAACTTGAGGAATATGTCAAAATCAACAAAAATGGTAAGTTCGCATTGCGCTTCAAATTAGAAGGTGATAGCCTTGTCAATGTACGCAGTGGTACCGAAGACGTAGACATCGTAATGATTTCAAGCACAGGATTGGCTAGCCGTTTCAGTTGTACAAACATCAATGCAACCGGAAGAGTTTCAGCTGGAAAGTATGGGATAAAAACTGGTAGCCGGAAAGGTGCTGATGGCGGACATGTTGTGGGAATGATCGCAACTGGTAATGTTTCAACTCAAATTTTAACAATTTCAAGAAATGGAATGGCTAAGAGAAGTAGATTCGGAACTGGAGAGCGTATACCTCATCTAGATGCAGAAGGTGTTCAAAAAATGAACAAAGATGGTGAGTTAATGTTTGAGACCGATGGTTATCGCAAGACAAGACCAGGTGCGAAAGGTGCTTACACAATGAATCTAGATGCTGAAGCAGGAGATGAGATAATCAGTGCAAGGCACATTCCTGATTTGGGTGACCAGTTATTCTTATTGACTAAGAAAGGAATGATGATTAGATTACAAGCGAGTCAAACCAAAGAAACCAAATCTAAGAAATCAAAGGGAACTAGAATCATGGAATTACGTAATGCTAAGAAAAATGGCTTTACAGATTCTCTGATTTTCACAGCTAGATTACCTGCCGAATTAGTCGATGACGATAATAGCACTGATGAAGCGCCTGAATCTATTGGAACAGGCGAAGAAGAGTGATTTTCTAGAGCGAGTTGTATACTCTTTGATGCGACGAGTTCAAACATAGTGAGTTATTGTCTTTGAACGCGGCGGCGCCTTGTCGTGGCAATTAGGTGAATTGAAATGGATGAGCGTGCACTAATTTTTGATTGGAATAAAGTAGACTATGATATTTCTAGGGACTCAAATAATCACCCCCATGGGATTTGGTTCGATGATGAGACTTTGAGAGACGGTTTACAGAGTCCAAGTGCGCGCAATCCAACGATTTCACAGAAAATTGAATTGTTGACCTATATGGAAAAACTAGGGATTCAAAAGGTCGATCTCGGACTACCGGGGGCAGGTCCATTCCACGTTGAGCATATCGATGCAATGCTAAGTCATATTGACGAAAATAATTTTTCAATAAGGCCTGGTGCTGCTGTTAGAACATTGATGAACGATATCCAGCCACTGGTTGATTTACAACAAAAGCATGGTCTTGAAATACAAGCAAGTGCATTTTTAGGAACTAGTCCAATACGTCAATTTACCGAAGGATGGACAATAGATAAATTATTGTCAACAATGGAAAAAGCGGTATCATTCGCAGTTGAAAATGAGGTCCCAGTTATGTTTGTCACCGAAGATACAACTCGGTCAAAGCCGGAAGATGTCAAAATGATTTATCAAAGAGCGATGGAATTGGGTGTGCGACGCTTGTGTGTTTGTGATACATGCGGCCATGTAACCCCTAATGGAGTCAAAAAGTTGCTAAATTTCATAGATGAAGAAGTGATAAAAGATTCCGGATACATGCGAAGTGAAATTGAAGTTAACTGGCATGGTCATCAGGATAGAGGATTGGGAGTTGCCAATAATATTGCAGCAGTCGAAGCAGGTGCAGATGTCATACATGGTACTGCTTTGGGAGTTGGGGAAAGAGCAGGAAATGCCCCAATTGACCAAACACTAGTAAATTTGAAGTTAATGGGTGCTATCGATAATGATTTAACTTTGTTAAATGAATATGTAAAGAAAGCAAATGAGTATATTGAAGTTCCACTACCACATAATTACCCAGTATTCGGAAGAGATGCCTTCGAAACCGGAACAGGTGTTCATGCTTCAGCGGTAATTAAAGCGATGAAAAAAGGCGACCAATGGCTTGCAGACAGGGTCTATTCAGGCGTTCCTGCTGCTGATTTTGGATTAAAGCAAGTAATTCGTATTGGTCATATGGCCGGCCGTTCTAACATCATCTGGTGGCTTGAACAAAATGGAATGGAAGTAAGTGATGAACTAGTTGCTCATCTTTTTGAAATTGCCAAGAGTCAAAGAAGGAATATGACCGATGAAGAAGTTCATCAAGCGGTTGATTCATTCAAGAATAATTGAAGATGAGAACTTCAACTTTCTTCTTCATCATCACCAATTCCATCGGTGTCGACATCATCATCTATTTTTGAGGAGCTCCATTCTGAATCTACTCCATCTTCATTCCATTTGCCTTCTAGTGCAAATTCATCAACATCAGATTCTTCTCTCCAAGATGGTTCACCTTGAGAGCCACAAGTAATGAACCGGCCATTCTCATCTATTTGTTGTTCTAATAGTTTCAGATGTTTGGAGATTGGTAAAAAGTGACCTACTGGCATTCCTGCTGAAGTAAAAGGATTTGTTGCTGCACCGATTACTAAGCCGTCTTCTGGTGCGACCACATCGACTGTCATTCCAGGTGTTGCAGGATCAGATATACTGGCGATAACTTCTCCATTTTTCATCAATGTTCCTGCGCTAACAAACATATCTAGCAATCCGCCTTCACCAGCGCGAATCCAACTCGAACCTGAAGCCAAAACTCTGAATTTTGGTCTATTTGGCTTACCCGGAATCATTTTCATAATCCGTAGAGAATTTATGACTCCATGTATTGCAACTTTGACCGATTCATGGTCCAATAAATCTGCACCACCCGCTTCATAGGTTACCGAAGGAATGTCCATGGAGTTTGCAAGTTTGCGCAAAGAACCCTTTGGTGGTTTCGAGTCCAAAATAATTTCGATGCCGAAAGCCTTCGCAAGTAAGTTGGAGCCGACATGGGCTAGGTTGGCTCTTATTTGTGGCATATTGGCCCGTCCTTTTGCAGCGCTGTGAAGGTCTATTATCGCATCAGAACCTTCAATTAAATGATGTAGTATTTGAGCAGAAACTCTTTTGGTAGTGGACCCTTTGAAGTTGCCAGGAAATTGGCGATTCAAATCTCTGCCATCAGGGAAGTATCTAGATTTTTCACGATAACCCGGAAGGTTAACCACCGGAACGATTCGAACAGTTCCTGCTAAATTTTTCGGATCCAGTGCCTTACCAATATCGGTAAAAGAGTTGCTCAATAGATGAGTACACGCACTTGGCCCTGTTAGTTCATCACCATGTATCGCGCCTAGAATAGTAACGGTCGGGCCCGGGCGTACGCCGTGCAATATTGTCACCGGAATTGGCCAAGAATCGCCTAATTGGGCTTCTAATAAGGGTAATTCGATTGTTCTTAATGTGCCGGGTTTGACGCGCTTTCGGTAGAACCTTACATCCTTCCATTCAGCCCCTCTATCCCACTCTGGATGGTGTTCGGGTTCATGGCTGGACATGGCTTCTTCAATGGCCATCCTGCGACTTTTTGGTATCTCTAAGGCGACGCGAACTTTGGTCTTCTTGACCCCCTTCTTGTCACCCATAAGCAGGCCTTTCATTCATTGACCATCAATACTACGCTTCATCGAGATGAATCACCAAAGCAAACATAGACTTTGAGCATAAGCAACCAACATGAGCGGAGTTGGAGTCCAACGTCAATATGCAGCCAAGTCAATTTGCTTTGGCTGTGGGCCTGCAAATGACAAAGGTTTGAAGATTGATAGTTACAGAATTGACAATGGGTTGACGCCTAAAATTCACTCCAGAAGAACACCATCAGGCATTTCCTGGTATGATAAATGGTGGAATTATTGGCACATTATTAGATTGCCATGGTAATTGGACTGCAGCCATCGCCATTATGGAAGCCCAAGGATTGGAAGAACCACCATGTACTGTAACTGCTTCATATTCTGTAAAATTGCGCCGCCCTACTCCAAAGGATTGCGAATTAGTAATTACCAGTCAGGTAAAGGAATTGAAAGATGATAGGGCTGAGATCGAATTATTATTGGAGGCCAATGGCAAGGTCTGTGCTACAGGTAGTGGTTTATTTGTGGCAGTAAAAGAAGGTCACCCCGCTTATCACCGCTGGAATTGAGGTGTTAATTTGGCCAAAGCGAATGGCATTGCTTATGCTGCTTTACTGCAGTTGAGGGATGATGTCATACACATAATGAAAGACATGCCTGCATGGCAGAACGAAGATGTTGAAACATTAGCCGAAATCCCACTCGGTGTTCTGAGAAGAAATGCTACTCAACGACATGGTGTTACAAGGTGGAAAAGAGGTGCTAATCTCAATACATTGACAGTTTTTGATGTAGAAGTGATAGACCTTCATCCATCTTTATTGCTGGATGAATGGAAAGCATACGCTGCATTTGTCTTACATCATGAATATATTCACGCACTTGGTTGGAGAGCGCATGATTCTATCTTTAGAGCCTTAGAAAGTTCATGGCCAGGCACTATTAATGTCCTAGACGGGCCAAATTTCACCGATTCACTAAGATTGGCAAATGCCAAATGGCTTTGGATTTGTAAAACATGTGACAAATCATATCCTCGGCAAAAGCGAGGTAATAGAAATTACAAATGTAGGCATTGCTCTACTATCTTAATCGATCAAAGAGTACAACCTGAATGAACAGTTTATATTCTATACAAGTAATCGGCTAATTCAAAGCAGAAGTCTACCAGCAAGCACTATGAGAGCGGAGTCTAGGTCAACTTCGCTGGCGATCTTATTTCTCTGTATTCTTCTTTCCTCTGTTATCCCAATCTCTTCGGCTGGATTAACCGATAGTACAACAGGGGGCAAATTATTCCTAGCCTGTGATGACCTAGAGAATTGTACATTATCATCTACAGCTGCAACTGGTGAACAAATGATTTCTCAAGATGTGGTGACAACTCCAGGGCAATCAAAGAAGGTCACTTTGGAATTTGAAATGGAGCCGCGACAAACAGAATTAGCATTACTGCCAGATATTTTAGATGAAATGATAATTGATTTACGTTTGAGAGAAGATCTAACAGGTTGGACTCGACCAGAATTAGATGTCTCTTTGATTCTCGGTAATACGGTGACCGATTGGAATTTCCCTGCTCAGAACATACCTTCTCAAACGGCTAATGAGCCCTATAGAATGGAAGATGAAGCGCTTAATTTGCAAAACGAAAGGTTGTTGTGGGCTGAGCAGAATGTCCGACTAAGACTAACCTTCACAATCGATAGGCCAAGTACATGGGAACTGCATCTTTGGGGAGATTCATTGTTAGAATTGACAATACCATGGTCACAAAACATTGAGGAAGCTAATAGTGATGAACCTTCAAGTGATTCTAATCCAATAAAGGATGAATTTGAAACTGTTCATTATGGGGCATTAGTCGAAAATGATAGAGATTGTTGGGAATTTGACGTCGAAGAGCACGAATTGCTGAAGGTGATAATAATCTGGCAACCAGTACCAATTGAAATTGAACAATCTCACGGATTGCCTGATTTAATAGCGCCAAACGGTAGACTATCTGGACAACCTGAAATAATATTTGAAGAAGATGATGAAGAAACTAGAATCTCATATCGCTGGAGGGCATTACCAGTGGGCCAATACAACCTTTGCTTCGGTGGTAAGGTTGGGGCATTTCAATCATATTCTTGGGCTGGATTGTTAGGATTTGAAGGAATGGGCCCAATCGATCCAGATGGTTTTGAGAGTGAGTCATATTTTCCAGCAGGTTCTGCAATAATTGATGATTCTGTAACACCAATAAATCTGGAAAGAACTAGTAGCCCAATATTGGTGATAAGCATTCTATCTTTTCTCGGTTTTGGATTCGGAGCACTACGATTAACAACATCAGCAACAGTTCGTTTCGGCCTCTTTACACCCGGTGTTATTCTCTTACTGTTTGGAGGTATAATAAGTCCAATCTGGGCATTGGCAGATGAGGTTCAACTCGAAGATGAAATTTCATTTGATGAAATGGTAGATATGAGGTTACAACAATTATGGGATGTCTCATATCCAGGAGTCCCTCAACAAACTTTAGTCGAGCATACTGGCTCTACATGGGGTATGCTAGATGGTGAAACCTTCAAATTAAGATTAAATGTAGAACAAGCATATCCTCTACCCGATGGGAGATACCAATTATTGATTCCAGAATTACAATCATTCAGAATAGATCAGGCCATATTTTCGCAGGTAGCGGAGGGTGGCGCACAAACTAGCGATCAAGGAATGCTAGAACAACAGACTGTGAAATTCATCTTACTCGCTGGGCGTTCGTTATTGCTGGACCTTCTACTGCTGGAAGCATTGATGGTGGTTGATGAGGAACCGTCATCATCCATCTTCCATCTTGAGGTTGACATGGTTGAAACTAGTTCAACTGGAGCGGTTTCAGTACCTGCTTGGGGCACTAGGCCATCATTCATTTCACAAGGTGAATGGACTAAATTACAGTATGCACTATTCCCAGAAAGAATTTCAGTCACATTATGTGATTGTGAATTGGATTTGTTAGATGTTAGATTCACAGAATCACAAGGATTTGACCTAGCGGATATTCCGGATGCAACATTGATACGGAATGCAAGTGAATTAATGGACAAATCAGTATTAATTGCAGTACTTGGTTTTGTATTATGTCTAGTAGCAACACGAATTGAGTATGTGAGGTATATGAGCGCAATCGAACTAGCGCAAACAATGCTTAAACAATCTAAATGGAATAGATGAATCAATTCTTTTCTAGAGCATCATCAATCGCTTTCTTGACATCGGCTTCTTCTAGTTCAGATTCCTCTGCTGCTTTCTTGATAGATTTAGATTCCTTTTCAGTAATTTTTCCATCCTTGGCAGCTGCTTTAATCGCTGCCTTGACGTTCATTTCTGCTGCTTCAGCATCACTGATGCCAAGTGCCTTTTGGAATGACTTTAATTCTGCTAATTCTTCTTCGGTAATGATTCCATCCTCCCATGCTGAACTGTATGCTTCAACGAGGAATTCCTTGTATGCATCTGGATTTAGGAGGACATCACGAATTAATCCATGGTCTACGCCTGAACTGCTAGGTGCAGTTTCGAGTATTGCGATTGAACGGCGTATTTCTTTAACAGCCATATCTTTCAAACCATGCCCAGTCCAAACTGCGCCAGCAGCAACGACGGCCGCAGCAAACCAGCGCATAACGTCTGGATCAACCAGATTTCCTGGGCTAACCAAATGGAAAATACCTAGCACAGCCATAGCTGCACCGCACATTACCTCGAACCAATCGTTCAAGTCAGGTTCGTCATCAAATACTGAAAGACGTTCTTCCACAATTGCCTCAACATCATCGCTCATGAAATAGGCACCGTTAGCGGGGGGTATTAGGGATGTCGCATGACAAGGAAGGATTTTCGGGCAAAACAATCATGATGATTAGCAGCGAAATATTTAATTTTTAGCAAAATGAATGGGCGCGCTCCTTTTGGACTGTTGGCGAGTATGTGGTTTTATGTCGGCGCAACATAGCGAGGTGATGTCTTTAGATTTGCCCGATAATGCAAAGAGGTTTTTTGCTGATGTATGGGGGATTAAGAAATTACATCCTCCACAATCAGAGGCTATGCCTGCTGTGCTTTCAGGGTCCAATACATTATTGGCAATACCGACTGCAAGTGGTAAGTCTCTAGTTGCTTACATTGGTATTTTACGGAAATTATTGGTTGATGATATTGGTTCAAAAGCAGTATACATCGTGCCTTTAAAGGCATTAGCCAGTGAGAAATATGAAGAGTTAAAGCAAATGGGGGACCATCTCGGTTTGAAAATCGGTCTTGGAATTGGTGATTCGGGACGAGAAGCCGCAAATGCCGATTCGTGTGATATCCTAGTCTGTACATCGGAAAAATTAGATTCAATCATGCGTTCAAATTCAGATGTCGTTGCAAATGTTTCGATCGTAATTGCCGATGAGTTTCATCTTATGAACGATTCATCCAGGGGTCCGACCTTAGAAATAAATTTGACTAGGCTTAGATATCTAAGGCCAAAGTCACAGTTGATTGCTCTTTCCGCAACCGTTGGTAATTGTAAGGAGTTAGCAGAATGGTTAGATGCCACATTAGTGCAATCTGATTGGAGGCCTGTTGCACTGGAGTATTCCACTTTTCACGATTTACACATTGAACCTAGAATGGTTCAATCATCTCAAGTTGGTGAAGAAATAGCAAAATTGAATCCACCAAGAGATATCGAGGGTCCAAAGTCCCACCCAGCCGGAGCGATAGTAATCGATTCACTTGCCCAAGATGGACAGTTACTCGTCTTCGTCGGAACTCGCCGTTCTGCCCAATCTGAAGCTCGCACTCTTTCAAAGCGGGTCAAAAAAGTCCTGGTCAAACAAGACCCACAACGCCTGGCTAAGTTGCAAGAATTAGCCGCCAAACTTTCAAGGAATGCACTCAATCTACAATGGGCGAGTCACTATGCGAATCTATTTCAGGCGGTGTTGCGTTTCATCATGCTGGGCTAACACATACTCAAAGAAAAGAGGTTGAGTCAGCATTCAAGCAAGGGTTGTTAGTCGCTTTGACAGCGACACCGACTCTGGCAGCAGGAGTGAACTTACCTGCGAGAAGGGTGCTTGTTAGGGATATAAAACGCTGGGACGATGGAATGAGCAGGCCTCTCCCGGTAATGGAGATGCGGCAAATGCTCGGCCGTGCTGGAAGGCCAAGAGTACGATGATTTTGGAGAGGCATGGATTCTCTGTAAGGGGACTGATGGCTGGGAATTAGCAGATGAAGTCAGCGATAAATACTTCTTTGGCCCGATTGAAGATATTACTTCTAAACTAGCCAGTGAGCCGGCCATGAGGATGCATTTGTTGTCGATGATAACATCTGGTGGAATCCCGCCTCGGGCAACTTCGTCAATTTTCGGTTTCTTTCAAGGCTACTTTCTTAGGTCATTGTATCTCATCAAGGGGTCCTTGAAGAACGCCTTGATAAGATGTTGAAATGGCTTATAGATGAGCGATTTGTACGAAAGGATGGAATCGATGAACATTTCTCGGTGAGCCATGATAGCAAGCAACAATCCGATGAGAGTTCCGATTCAGAAACAGATATGCCGGCGTGGGCAAAGATCGCTGATTCAACAGGAGGCGTTGAATTCAAATTCCAAACAGAAAGTTATTCTCACCAATCGTATGTGAATCGGGGTTCGGCACACTCGGGTGCAACTCTTGGTTTTTCCAATGCTGCGGATCTGAGAAGTGTGGGTGGATGGGAAGCAGAACAACTCTGCTGATAACTTGGCGATGAAATATGAAGCGACGGTAATGGGGGAACGGGTCACTCAATTCTATTTGGACCCACTCTCAGCATCTATTCTGAGGCATGGCCTGCGGAGGGCAATACGTCGCTTGGTAAGAGATAACGCTCCCTGTTACTGATTTTGGATTATTGCATCTTGCAACAGCGACTCCAGATTTTTCTTCACTATGGGCTAAATCAAAGGATATGGCACAAGGTTCACCACTATGGGTCAAAACAAATTCAGTTGAAGACGAATTACTGCACGATTCATCATACGAAGAGAGATTACTCGGCTATGTGAAATCTTCATGGATGTTGGAAATGTGGATGGATGAGAATACGCTCAGAGAAATTGAAGCAACATTAGAAGTTACTCCGGGTGATGTAAATTACCGGGTTGATATCATCAGTTGGTTAATGTCAGGTGCGCAAGCAATTCTAATGGCAGACGATGTGTTTTCAGAAGAACATATGGAGTACATCTCAAAACTATCCACTCAAATTGACATTATCAAACAAAGGGTTAGGCACGGTTGTAAGAAGGATCTGCTGCAATTGGTGAACCTCCGTTCAATTGGTAGGAGAAGAGCCAGAGAACTCTCAGCGTTAGGGTATAGGATTGCGTCTACCGTTTAGCAGCTATGAATCAGAAAGAGATTTCAACAGCTATCTAGTAAACGTGGCTGGGGGCCAAAAATCGTTGATAATTTGCTTATTGAAGTCGGCAAATACATCAAACGTGAAAATGCCGATAAAGGCAACTCAAAACTTGCAAAGTCTGATAATTCTCACATTGTCGAACAATTGCGAGATGATGATGTTCCCCTTAGATGGGGAGAATTGAGCGGTTGATTGAAAATAGAAGCGCTCCTGCCTCGTAACGATGACAATGCCTAAGTTTCCTTGCATTGCATGGCAAAGTGACAAACCCGTTACATCAAAACACTTGATTGGTAAGTTTCTTGAAAACAGATTTGATGAAAGATGGATGTTGGTAGCGCAACATGCAGTTCAATTTGAGCAGCAACTTTGGACTGCTTGGAATTGCTGTGAAAGGAAGTTTTGCTAATGGCAGCCAACTCGCCAGAGGGAGGGATGCAGAATTCTTGCGCTATCTTGCCGGAACACATCACATTAGTGAAGCATTTTCTAGGGCTGGCATTCAAGACGGAGTTACAGCGGGGTGGATTTTATATTTACCAAAACCGATCTTGAATCAAGTTCGGGCGTTGCTCGTGCTTGCAGCCTTCAGGTTGTGAGGAGGTTATTTCTCAGCCGATTTGAATCCGATTGCCGTAAATTACTTTCAAACCTCGGATTGACAATATGCCGATGAGGTGCCCTACTTTCTCTGCTCGAGGCGGCCCACAAATTAGGTTTGGTGACTGAGGGGATTCCCCAAGAGAACCTTCAGCAAGGATTAGTTGGGCATATTTTATCTGCTGATTTTTCAGCATAATCGTACAATTTCAGCACAAATATGATTCTAACCTTTCGATAAGAGAGTTCAAGCACTGTGGGCCTTTACCTAATTCTATGGTGATGAGTTCTAGTCCATCAAACTCTGAAATTTCAACAGGCCGTTATTTAGACCAAAGAAAGATTGGCAATGCCCTACAGCAGGCTGTTGATTTCGGTGCAAGTTATGCAGAGGTACGATTGGTTGCAGAGACTGGTTCGAGTGTCAATCTAAGAGATGGGAGTCTTGGAAAATGCGATTCCCGGTCAGGAAGTAGGCGTTACGCTTAGAATTCTTGCAGATGGTGCATGGGGGGTTCATTCAACTACCGACATAGCATCATTACCGGAGCAAATTGAATCTACTGTTCGGTTGGCAAAGGCGGTTGCGAAGCGCAGGTCTAGTTCTGATAAACCGGTACAGTTGGCCGAGAGTTCCAATTTTCCAAGATGAGATTCACTGGCGTCCGAAAAAGGATATCAGAAATACCGACCTTTCAACCAAAATCGACATGCTGAAGAATATCGCTGATAGTGCAAGTGATCACGAAAAAGTAGTTTCAACCACTTGTGGATGGTCGGATGAACATATTCATACCGAACTATTGACTAGTGAAGGAATGGATAGAGTTTGGTCTTTCCAACGTTCATTGGTAAGAGGCATGGTTACTGCAAGAGATGATAATGAAGTAGTATCCTATAGAACACGATATGGAGGAGAAGGTGGCCTAGAATTAATCGAGGCTTGTGACTTAGGACAACTCGGTAACGATGCAATGGTTGCAGCACTAAGATTGTTGAAAGCAAAGCGTGCACCTTCAGGGAAAATGCCATTGATCGCAGACCGTGATCTTACTGGCGTATATATCCACGAAGCACTAGGTCATCCATGCGAAGCAGATTTAGTTGCAGCAGGAGATTCTTGTTTGGATGGTAAATTGGGTCAGAAAATCGGCTCAGATATTGTTACTGTTGTAGATGACCCAACCATTAGAGGTGGATATGGTGCTTATCCAATAGACGATGAGGGAGTGAATACTAGAGCGAAGCGATTGATTACCAATGGTGTTCTAACCGAATATCTCAACCACAGGGAAACAGCGGCACATTTCGGTATAGAACCAAATGGAGGTGCTCGTGCCCAAGATGGACTGCATCATCCCCTTGTTAGAATGTCAAATACGATGATAATGGGTGGTAATCATGACACCATTGATGATTTGATGGAAGATATTGATTATGGAATCTATGCCTGTGGTTCTCGTGGCGGTCAGGTTGATACTGGTAAAGGTTCATTCCAATTCGCAGCACAGGAAGCGTGGCTAATCGAAAACGGTGAACTGACAACGCCTTTGAAAGACGTTAGCGTTAGTGGATTGACATTAGAAATCTTACAAAATGTAAACGGATTAACTAGGGATGCTAAGTTAGCAGCTCCTGGTTTCTGTGGCAAAGGTCAAACCGTTCCAGTTGGAGATGGCGGTCCAATAATGCGTATTAGCGAAGCGTTGGTGGGATAAATGCTACCAGATGATGCTGTAGCGCGTATCGTTGAAGGTGCGCAATCAATTGGCAAGATATGCCAATCCAAAGGGATTGGTGAGTGGGAAGTTGTCGCATTTCAATCATATGGCCATGAATTAGATATTGAAGCGGGTAAGATCACACTCGCTGCTGGAGGAGGAGACGGCGGATATGGTGTACGTGTATTGGATGGTGGGCGATTTGGATATGCCCATTTAGTAGATGTTTCTGGAGCCGAGCATGCCGTTTCTCAAGCGATTTCTATCGCAAAGGTTTCACCTGCAGTGGAAGGTTTTTGCCTCCCTCAAAATCAAAAGTCTACCGATGTCTTAGGTCGCTGCGATAATCGAATCCTAGATGTTAGCCCAGAGGACCTATTGGAACAAGCGGATTCGATATTGAGTGAAGTTGCTTCATTGGATTCAAGAGCGGTCGTGACCGGCGGCGGTGTCGGTGTTTCAGCTACAGCGGGAGCCATAGTGACCAGCCAAGGCATTCTATCCAGTGGAATCACGACTTCTCATGGAGCCGGAGTCCAAGTTAGTATAGATGAAAATGATGAATTAACCAGTGCTTGGGAAAGCAGTTCTAGTCGTAAATTACTAAAATCAATTCCAGATTGCATCGAAACTTCAGTTCATTGGGCTCAATGTACTAGAGGGCCGATAGAAGTTGATTCACAAGCAGTCGATTGTCCTGTACTGATGACCAGTGAAGGTTTCTCGCCATTGTTTTCTGTTTGCATTCCAGCAGCAGTTAGGGGTGAGAAATTGGCAAGAAAAGAATCTTTTTGGTCTGGGAATGAAGGGCAAATGGTTCTTGCTAACGACTTGACGTTAATCGATGATGGGCTGATGGAAGGTGGAATGGGAAGTTCAAGCCTAGACGGTGAAGGAGTTCCTAGACAGACTCAGGCTTTGGTGGAAAATGGAAGACTAGTGGGTTCTATGTGGTCGACTAGAGATTCAGCACAAATGGTGGCAGAAGGGAGAATTGAGCATGCCCAATCAACTGGCTCAGCCTCTAGGGGTAGCCATCAATCCCCACCATATACTGGCTGTTCCGATATGATTCTAAAATCAAGCAAAGGGGGAAATAGTCGCGATGATTTAATTTCGCTTATGGACAATGGATATATTGTCCACAGTGTTATGGGGGCGCATACCGCCAATCCAACCAGTGGTGACTTCTCCGTTACAACAAGTACGATCTTGAAAGTAGTCGATGGTCACTAATCGCAGGTCCTGATCTAGCTTGCAGGGCTCTCAGGTTATATTGCAAAGGCGTATATCAAAGGATGTGCTACTGGGGGATAGGCCTAATATTTCAGGCTTCACATTCGACTGGAGGGATGTCTATCTTGTCCTGATGTATTGGTGATGGACGGGTTTAGAATAAATCCGGCTTGATATTTGAAAATATTACATTTCAATATTGTCAAAATCACTTAGTTTACTTTCACTTTTCATAATTGAGTGGTGAAATTGTTTATTAGCCCTAGTCAATCTTGTTTCTTTTCATGGAGGTCAAGGGAGTGTCAAGTCTCAACCAAATCGCACGAAAGCCCGCATCCTATTCGTTGAATAGGACACTAATGAATGAAAATAATAGAGGTGTTAAATATGTCTGATGGACAATTTGATTCCTATATTGAAGCAGTGAAAAAAGGAATGCCCAGAGCATGATTCCGAAACATTGCTAGCTGCATTCTTGAAGTACCAAGATGATTTTAAAATACCACCACAAGACTCGATGAGGTCTATCATCAGAAGTCTGAACAGTTCAAAGTCAGTACCAAACGCTAGGTCTGGGAGCTCATCATCTTCTTCCTCATCATCTCAACCAAGAGCGACAAAGAAAGTCGAACGTTTGAATGAATTGAAAGCCGACGATAAGGAAATTGAAATCGAAGTTGAAATAATTTCACACAATATGCGTGAACAAACAATTCGTGGTGAACAAAAGCAGATTGCTTTCGGATTGTTAGAAGATAACCCATGGGCAGATAAACGGTGAGAAGAACCCGTTGGGATTACAAGGATTGGGCGCCAAGTCGCAAATCTGGCACCCGGTTCAATCGTCCGGCTTCGAAGGCGCTTCGGTCAACGAGTACCAAGGCCGAAGATGTCCCTCAATATCAACCAATCTTCTCGAGTTCGCCGTGGTATCCGTGAAGGCACCCGATCCAGTTGTTGCGCCTGGTGAAGCCCAAGACATTGCTTCACTCTACCAGCTGATGGCTACGTCTGCGTCGTTGGCCGGGTGCTCGCGTCAAGAGAAGACCAAATACACAAAAAGGACGGTTCAGGTTCAATAGACATCGTCAGAGGAAGATTG
>CAJJAP010000002.1 GCA_905182185.1 uncultured Candidatus Poseidoniales archaeon
ATGTTGCTTTCATTATTAGCACCAATGGCAAATGCTTCAGTGGCTCAAGAAGAACAAATAGGTATGGCACCGGAAGATGTCTGGTCCTACGAATATGCCAATATGATATTCCCTTGGGCTGATGAAGGTGAACGTATTTTACAATTCAAAGAGTACCATACATATGAGACAATGAAAGAGCGAATGTTGCGATTAACCGAAAATAATAAGGATATATTTGAATTCCACGAAGGACTCAAAGGCGGCGTAAATGCAAGAGGAGAAGTTGTCAGTCTTGATGCTTATGAAGGCTGGTACTACGACCATGCCTCGCCTTGGTTGAAGATTACAGGCGATGTCCAAGGCGGAGATTACAATCCCTTTGTCGGAGATCATGGCAATTACGAAGACCGACCAGATGCACTAATCGTTGGCAATCATCACGCTAGAGAATGGATGTCCTACCAAACTCCAATTATGGTTATGGAAGTTATTGCATTTTCATACGATAATATTGGCTATGATAACGATGGGGATGGTCAAGTTGACGAAGACCCATGGGGAGATGCAGATGGCGATGGCATTTTGGATGACGACGGAGATTGCCTTGCTTTGGATGCAAGTTTCCAAGATTCTAATGGTGATGGAACGCCTTGTGGCGCTGGTGACTTAGGTGTTGACGAAGATTATTCAGAACAATGGATTACTGATTTAGTCAATGGCCGAGAACTTTATCTTATTCCAATGCTCAACGTAGACGGAAATATCTACGATAGAGAAGTATTCTGTCCTGCTCCTGCTTGGGAATCATGCCCATCCGGAGGTTGGAGAAAGAACTTGCGCGATAACACATACACAGGTGTAACTCCATTGCCAGATTTGTTTGAACAGGTTGATGAAGACTGTGATGGTGTAGATCTTAACCGTAATTATCAATTTGAATGGGGCGCACCTTTGGGTGCAACTGGACCTCTAATCCCAGGAACATGTACGCCTGCGGAGGACGAACGAGCAGGAATTTCAAACAACGATGTTTACAACGGCCCTGTCGATGATAAAGACAATGATGGGGATGGCCAAATTAACGAAGACCACGTTGATGGTAAAGACGATGACGCAGATGGACTCACCGATGAAGATTGGTGGGGCGGAAACTCAGAACCAGAAACAAAGTTCATTCAAGACCTAACAGAAATGAATGATGACAATGCAGATTTTTCATCTGAGTTCAAGTCAACATTAACCTACCACTCCTATTCTGAATTAGTTCTCTACCCGTGGGGCCATTGTACTGGTTGTGAATCTCCAGACCATGAACAATTAATCTATCATGGTGATGAATTGGCTGAAATGACCCAGTATGAAAATATGCAATCATCAGACCTTTATCCAACATCTGGAGATTTCTGCGATTGGCATTATGGAGTCCATGGCTCTTACTGCTATACTATGGAAATAGGAACAGCATTCCATCAGAACGAAAACGACATTGATCATATTGCCGTCCGCAATCTCGGTGTTGCATTCTACATGACAGAGATCGCAGATAATCCAAGAGAACGTGCTGACTTAGCAATATCGGACATTACAAATCAATCATTACAAACTCCTAATGAAGTAAATATTCCTGCTAAAGGAGAAATTCCAATCGATATGTGTATTGACAAGAGTTTCCCATATTCAATCGATTCATCGGATTCCCACCTAATGTGGAGAACGGTGAAGCCGAGTCGTTTGCAAAGTGATTATGGCCCACGTGAATGGTCTACGACCGAAGTGGACAGGTACAGCATTCGAGTTGATTGAAGACGAGAATTGTCTTATCGGTGGCTCAAAGAACGGAACAATTCTAAGAGCAACATTAGATATTTCAGAAACAACAACTGGTCAATTGCATTACAAAGTTATGCTCGGAACACTTTCTGGTGGAGATTTATATCAATACCCTGAAAAAGGAACCTACTACACTCTTGACCTCTCATATCGAGAAGCATATGGTAGTGTATTTGGTTCACTATTCTTGTTCATGGTAGTCGCTGGTTTCGTTTGGGGAGGATTAGCAGTCTGCCTCAGAATGATGCTATCAGATGATGAAGAATTGATTAATTTGGCTGATGCGGTTCTTGAAGAAGAAGCGAAGACGGAGGGATAACCATGTCCGAAGAAGGTAAATCAGACCAATTTAGTGGCCGTATGGGTCTAATCTTTGCTAGTATTGGTGCAGCGATTGGAACCGGTAATATCTGGCGTTTCCCACGTATGGTTGGTGCAAATGGAGGAGGGACTTTCCTAATCCCTTGGTTAATATTTTTATTCATGTGGTCAATTCCCTTGGTGATCGCCGAATATGCAATGGGCAAGCGCAGTCGTACTGGTACTATCGGAACCTTCCGTATATTCGCCGGTAAGAAATTTGCCTGGATGGGTCTTTGGACCGCATGGATTTCGAGCGCAATTGGATTTTATTATGCGGTTGTTTCGGGATGGACTATCAAATATTTTCAACTTGGAATTACCGGCGCCCTCAATGGAGAAGGAGTTGATACAACCGAAGTTTGGAATGCTTTCCTACAGGATTCGGGACAAGTGGTATTCTATCAAGCGCTTGTAATCGTTTTGACCTTAGCTGCGATTCTAAAAGGTGCAAAGGCTATCGAAAAGGTCAATGTAGTGCTGATGGTTTCACTTTTCTGCCTGTTATTCTTAACATTATTTTTATCTCTATGGATGGACTTTTCCGATGGAAGTCTTGACGGTGCACTATTCATGTTCACAGTCGATTTTGATATGTTGATGGAGCCTTCTGTTTGGATAAATGGTTTATCACAATCGGCATGGTCTGCATCAGCAGGTATGGGTATGTGTATTACTTATGCAGTATACATGAGTAAAGATGAGGATACAGTCCTCAACGCTTTTACTATGGGACTAGCAAATAATTCGATTTCAATTATCGCCGGTCTTGCCGTTCTCTCAGCAATCTTTGCAGTTAGCCCTGACCCACTCGCAACCGTAACCGGTGGCTCATCAGCGATAACCTTCCTAGCATTACCCGAGGTATTCGCTCAAGCACCAGGTGGTAATATTGGGCCACTATTCATGATGGCAGGATTTTTCCTAGCGCTTTCTTTTGCTGCGATGACATCGATGATATCGACCGTCGAATTATGTGTTAGAAATTTCGTTGATCACGGATTTGAGCGCAAAAAATCTGTTTTCCTAACAGGTGGCCTAATCTTCCTATTCGGAATTCCTAGTGCAGTAATGTCGATAAAACTAGATGCAGCAGGAGTCGCATTCCCAGAGTTCTTAGAAGTTCAAGACCATATCTGGGGCTATGGATTAATGTTCTCTGGATTATTTATTGCTTTCACTATCTGGCAATATGGCTACAAGAAGTGGCAGGCTGATGTTGAAGAAGGATTAGCAGACTCAGGATTCAAAGGTTATCTAACAACTGGAGTTCCTGCTTTCAGAAATGATTTCATCAATACCGGTGATAACGACATGTATGTAAATCGCTCTTGGGATATTCTAATGTATATTGCATTCCCACTATTATTCATCGTACTAATGGGTTCTTATTTCGCAGACATGATTGCAAATACAGATGATGTTTGGAATCCATCCAATCCACATGGTCTTGGAATTATTTTGATGTTCTGGGGAGTAGTTGCTGGTTTATTCATTGGTTTCAACAAATTATTAGTCAGCAGACCATTGTTTAGAAATGTACCAGAAGGTGCAGTATGTGATATCTCAATGCTACCTGGTGGCGATGACCCAATGGTAGTATTGGTTGGAGAAACAGTTCCTGAAGCATAATAAGTCCAGATCTATAGTTTGATTGGGGGGCCAAAAGATGGAAGAGTTGGTAAAAACACTTCTCACCGGATTAATATTAGCCATTGTTTTTATCGCAATATCATACTTCTTTTGGAAAAGATTCGATAAGCCAACAGAAAAGATGATCGAAAATCAACAGTCGAAGGCAAAGTTGAGTCATGAACGTAAGATGTGGCGCGCTGTTGAAGCACAAATGACCAGTGAACAAGCAACTGCTGAAGAAGAAGCAATCTATCAAAGACGCAAAGCGGATGAAAGAGAAAGAGCAAAGCCTCCAGAGCAAGGAGTCGTTAGTAATGCATGGGCTTCACTGGGAATGGAGAATATTGACAATACAGTACCTACCACTTCTTCAATAGAAGAGAAAAACTTTGAAGATAATAGTTCCAATGATTCAAACCAACCAACTACGACAGGTGAATCGGAAATAGAGGAAGAAGATGATTCCGATGTTTTACTAGTGCAAACTCCAATTGCAGTGCGCCAAGATGGTGAGACACTTGATGAGGTCGTTGAAGAAGAAATAGTAGAGGCCCCAAACGCCCCTCCGGATTGGCAATTGGTGGAGAAATTAAGTCAATTATCCCAGTCCGAAGTTACACAAGAAGTACCACATCCAGAATTACCACAAGCCCCCGATTTACCCACAGATATTGATTTGGTACAAGCTAAGGATTTGGAATCTCTACCGTTAGAGGTTGAGCAAGTCTTGCCAACTTTAGAAGCACCAGTCTGAACAAGCACCGTTAAGAAGCACCTGTTGAAGAAAAACAAATGCCAGGGGATTCAGTTACTTGGGATTCCGAACGAGCCACTGTTGAAGAGGACCGTTGGGGAGTTAATTGGGATTGAATCAAATCGTTTGAGTTTGCAATTTTTAATGAATTGCAAAAAGCCTTGTTTGGCGCTAAATAAAAGCGAAGAGGTGATGAACGGTTAGCGGCTGGATTGCAATATGGTGCAAAAGCCTCGAGGTACCCGCGACTTCACTCCCGTGGTGATGAAGAGTCGTATGGCTTTGGAGCAACTGCTAGAAGAAAGAGCAAGACGGCATGGATTCAATAGAGTTCAAACTCCTATTTTTGAGTCACTCGAGTTGTTTACTGCAAAGTCTGGTGAGGGAGTGGTTTCACAACTTTACGCATTTGAGGATAAAGGCGGGCGACCATTGACACTGAGACCAGAATTAACCGCCCCTGTGATGAGGATGGTCGCAGAAGAAATGCGAATGGATACCAAACCACTTCGCTTGTCATATTTTGGACAATGTTATCGCTATGAAGAATTCAAAAAAGGACGCTACCGAGAATTCTTCCAATATGGCGTTGAATTAGTGGGGGCTTCCGGCCCACTTGCAGAAGCAGAAGTGATCGCTTTAGCAATCGACATGCTAGACTCGTGCGGCTTGAAAAATTGGCAAATACGAATAGGCCATGTTGGTATCTTGAAGGATGCATTAACCGGCTTAGGTTTGTCTGACAAAATCGAACAAGGGGCTAATGAGGCGGCTGTTGCAAGCGCTATGAGATTCCTTGACAAAGGCGATGATGCTGGACTTGCTAGATTGTTTTCAAGCAATGGTATAGACCCTTCATTTAGTGAACCGCTGCGCCAATTATCTCAATTACAAGGTGGTGCTGAAACACTTGAACCTGCAAGAGAAATATTATCTGCACTTGAAGGAGTTTCTTTGGAATCTCTTGATGAATTGAAAATCACCTTGGATGCAGTTTCTAGTTTAGCAGCAACGCCTCCAAGTTTAGCTGTTGATTTGACAGTTGCCCGTGGATTGGATTATTACACCGGAATGGTCTTTGAAGTTCAGGTTGAAGAATTGGGTGGTGAAGGTCAAGTCTTAGGTGGCGGCAGTTACAATTTAATGCATCTCTTTGGATTAGCAGACCTTGACCCATGCTGTGGCTTCGGACTTGGATTTGATAGAGTAATGTTAGCACTTGAGGCACAAGCCGAAGCAGAGGGCAGAGACGAGGTTATTCCAGGTCAACAAGACGGTAGAGGATTAATAGCGGTCATTCCATTCAACGTTGATGCACAAGCAGTTCTTCAAGTTGTTAGACAACTGCGGGATGCTGGTCAATTGGTTGAGTTAGAATTACGCGGCAGGAAAATCGGTAAGGCATTCACTTGGGCAGATAAAATCGGAGCAACATATACATTGATAGTTGGTCCAAGAGATCTAGAATCGGGGACTGCTATGCTAAAGAATCTAAAAACTGGAATTGAACAAGCAGTTGAATTCGATGCTAATTCGGTAATAAGCGCTCTTGATTGAAATTTGAATAAGATTCATATTTCCATTTGTTGACTACATTCAGGACATGTTGCAATACCGGAATATGTAGAAGGGATTCTCAAAGTTTGGCTGCATGATGGGCACTCATAGCTTACTTTTGACACACTTTGAGTTGAGTTATTTGTTGAACTTTGAGGGAAGAACATGTTTTCAAGAGTCGGGGGGAATCCTGGTTTCATTGAATTCATATTTATCAGAAATGGAACACCAACTATTACCAAACACGTAGTTGAGCACATAAGTGAGATTGTTTTTGTGAATTCATCATTGCCAAAGTCAACGCTTAGAGGAGTTAATCCGCCAAAAATCGAAGTTGCTACTAAACTTAGAAGCCCAGAAAATAACAAGACGAGCAAGGTCATCAACAAACCGTTTTTGTAATTCATGGCCGTCAATATTCCCCCGCTCATAAATGCCAAACCAATTACAATTGCTATCAATGAGGCAAATGCTTGAGAACCGACAGACAAGAAAAGAAAACCCGTCCAAATTCTAAAGAGTGAATAGATGATGATGGCAACACCCAAAAGTATCATCAAAACATCTTTATCATTAGGAACAAGAACTTGATGAGTATTATGATGAATATTTTGGTTGCCGTGATTAGAAATTAATTGGCTTGGAGGTGAGTTTGCATCATCATTCTCCATCAGTCTAATGATGACATCATCCTTCTTTCCTGAAACTATCAAGCCTCTTTCTTTACAAAGGATCTTCAATTCCAAAAGAGTCATACCAGTATATTCCATATATTTGCCTAACATTGTTAGGTAATAAAGTTCTATCCGGCAGAATTAATGTTAACTGCCTTGAACGGAATCTAGGTGAAAATCTAAATTGAAAATAAACACGAATATACGTGCTTAATCATTCACAGTTCTTCTTCAGGCTTCTTGGCATTGATGAATACAGCCATTGCAATAGCCGCTGAAGCAACTACTAAGGTAAATCCTGGAGTATCTTCAGCAGGTGCTTCCTCTATACCGGCTTGGAAATTTGCACTCCAAGAAGAATCATCTATTGGGAACTCTACATATCCATTTGCACCTAATTGCATACCGAATGCTGCAGGTTTCCACTTCGGAAAATCCCAAATCGTTGATAGATCGCCTTTGACCTTCATAGTAACTTCAATGATTGGATTGTCGTTGGTCGAATCCCAAACTGCATCTTCTTCAGTAATTGTATATGAGAACACAATATTCTTCCAATTTCCAGGAACCCAAGGTTGTTCAGTGTGTTGATGAATCGCTGCCGCGCCTTTGAAGATAGTAATATTCAACCACTCACAGTCATTATTGCAATTTCCGTCGCCACCGTTTTCGTTATCTCCTTCATAATATACATTGAAATTGCCACGGATTTCTCCACCGACTGTCATATTTAATCGCTTTTCAAGAGTAGGCTTCATCATGAATCTATACTTGATATCAATAACTCCGTTATCCTTATCTTCTCTAGTTTCATTTTCTTCAGCAGAATCTTCATCAGTTGAATTAAAATGGCTCCATTCATTATTCAATCCATCATGGAAAATGAATAGAGATGTGTTTCCCATACTCGGTTGACGAGTATCTTCTTCAGGTTCACTTTGGGATGCAGAAACATCACCTGCTTGAACAGGAGTCAGTAACATTGCCACTAGTACAATCACTACGATGGTCTTACCTCGCATGTGTTAAGGGCGTATGCCGTCTCATTTGACGCTTACTAATGATAGCAGCATAAATTGCATCTTATTGCAATCTGATAATTTCAGTCAAATCGTTGGAAACCGGTGTTTTCTCGATTTGCATCATTTTGATTACGGGTTAAACGAAGAGCATCACCAAGAGCATCTGGTTGCATTCTTGCAGTTTTCAAATCAGTACCACCAACTCCAGTTATTATCGCCATTACTTTGATAGTATCGCCAAATCCAGCATCTTGACGGGCACCCCAAATTACATTGGCATCTTCACTGACCTTTGCAGTTAACAAATCAACAACTCTACTGGCTGATTCAAGAGTCATATATTTACCACCTGTAACATGTATCAGTACTCCGGTTGCACCAGAGATATCAACATCCAATAATGGATGGTTTAGGGCTTCATGAACTACTTCTTCAGGGCCTCTATCCGATTCACCATATAGCATCATAGTGACACCACCATTGGCCATTATCGCTCGTACATCGGCGAAATCCAAATTGATTAGTGAAGGCATGGTAATGGTCTCAACAATTCCCTTTACGATTTCAGCGACCAATTGGTCCATGATAGAAAATGCTTCATCCAAAGGCAAGTTAGGAACATAGTGTAATAATCTGTTATTATCCAGTACTAATACTGCATCAGAAACTCTTCGTAGTGCCTCTAATCCTTCGAGAGCACGAGCCATTCTTTGTCGTCGTTCAACATGGAATGGAGTAGTAACAATTCCAACGACCAAAGCGCCAGCAGCCTTTGCTTCTTCAGCAACGATAGGACAAATTCCAGTACCGGAACCTCCACCTAATCCGCTTGCGATGAAAACTAAATCTGCACCGGTTACGATTCTCTTGATCATCTCTCTTCCTGCTTCAGCACAACGTCGGCCGGTTGCAGGGTCACCACCGGCACCTAATCCGCGAGTAATATGACGGCCAACAAGCAACTTTTGTAATGCTCTTGTATGGTCTAAATGTTGCTTATCGGTATTGATTGCAACTGTTACAGCTCCTTCAACACCCAAGTGAGTAATTCGGTTGAGAGTGTTATTACCTGAGCCTCCGCAACCGACGATCAATATCCGTGGATTTGGCACACCATATGAGCCTAAGTCCTCATCCATGAGTGCAGTTGCACCACCGGTAATCGTTTCTTCACGAAGACCTTCAATCATATCTGCTAATGCTTTATCTTGTCCAGTTGTACTAGACTTGGGAGATGTGTTCGGTCCCATCCATTCACTTCCTATTTCTCAAGGCTTCACTAACCATACTTAACCGCGTGGTATAACTACATCTCAAAGAGAGCCATTTTAACAGTAAATTTTCTCCCTCACAATGAGTAAAATTGTCCAATAATGCCATCATCAGTTTAGACAAATACTTCTTCCTTTGTCAATCCTTTGTAGAGTTCTATGGTCGGGGTCAACTAAATCATGTATTGAGTATAGGCGATGCTATGCGAAACAGAATGGCCTTGTTCATTTTGTTGACTCTTATATTTTCCTTCCTTCAAGGAAGCATCAACAATGTGCCTACTTCTGAGGCTGAAGCTCCTGAAGTAACCGATTGGCCTGAAGGCAGTAGTGCATATGATAACCTGGTGACAATGACACAGTTTGGCTATCGAAAAATAGATACAACTGCAAATGAAAACTCTCGCAATTGGATTGCAGCCCAATTGGAATCTTATGGATATCAAGTTGAACGTCAATCATTTACTACCGACGAATGTTCTAACTGTCAAAACATCGTCGTAACAATCAATGGAACATTGGACGATGAGTGGATTGTAGTCGGGGCTCATCACGATGCGATTTGCTATTCCCCTCCTCCACTAATCGGATTTACTTATCCAACTTGTACCTCGTCAGGGGCTTATGATGACGCTACTGGTTCGGGTGCATTATTGGAATTAGCTCGCACCTTTGCCCAGTGGGATATCACTCCTCAGCACACTTGGAAATTAGCATGGTGGGATTATGAAGAGTGGCAAGGCAGTGGCTCTTCGGAAGGTGGAGGAATGGGAAGTTTACATTTCGTTGAGCAACAGATCCCAGAGAATACCAATGTAACTTATCTGAACTTGGACATGTTTGCATTAAATTGGCCTGTAGAGATGCCAGCAGCGCTGCAACTTGGCTGTAATGAGGATTATTGGACATTATACATGTTCACTTCACCGGTTGAAGATTGGTCATATTATGAGGAGCGTGGACTCGAAGTGACGCCGCAAATGGAGGCTAATGCAGTTGTTTTACAAAGTCAGTTAAAGGAAATAAATCACAATCTAAGTCATCCGACCGAGTGGGTTAGCGTAGTCGATGATACCAAAGGAAATTCAGATCATTATAACTTCATCATGAACGGCCATAGTGCTACTTGGTTAAGAGGACAGCATCAATATATTCTTGAGGAAGGAGATAGTTGTGAACAAACTCCTAAACATGCACAAACCGATTCGGTTACCACTCTCAATACAATGGCCGGAGGGCGGACTAATGTTGAGTCAGGATTGCAGACAGGATTGGACGTATCATCGCGACGATGGCTTTGTGGGACCGCAATAGTACAGCAGATAGTTCAGATGAAGTTGTAATTGCTCAGGCTTCACAAGGAGTTAATTCAGCAATTGCAATTATTGCAATTCTGATTGTAACCGCCATTTTCTGTGTGGTGATTTATCGCCAAGAAAAAGATATTTTCTACGACAATGAAACTTGATGCCATGCCTAATGCTCATTAACAAGCCTCTCTTAGAAGAGATATGAGTGAGTCAGCAACTGTTAGGAAAATTATTTTCCTGAGTATTATTTTACTTATTTCATCACTCTCTCCGATGTTTATTGATTCATCAACTTTAGAATCAGAAAAGACCTCACAAGTCAGTCAGATCGTTGATGTTAGCACTTTCTCCAGCGGCTCATCAACTGAAACAATAATGGCAGATATGGGTGGGTTCGCCACTATAAACCATCAAGCAGGGTTTCGTTTACTCAATGCGAGCGTTGCGATAGAAACATTGCCTTATTCTACAACTCAAACCCAGTATCAAAATATGATAAATGCTCAATCGCTTGGAACACTCAACAACACATCCGTGACTCCAGCAGGAGTTGAACTAACAAATGCAAATACAGGGCCGCCAGGCTCTGGAAATAATTCAACGACCATCCTAAATGCAGTGCAATGGTCAGGAACTCATAGTTATGACACCCTCGATATACGTTGCGGAATCCAAGCTTGTGGCTCAATAACTGCTAATGGAAGTTTAACTATTATCGTTAAAACTTTGGTTGTTGCGGCGGGAACTACAATTTCAGCAAATGCACTCAGTTCTGGTGGCAGTGGAAGCGGAGGCTCAGTATCTGCAACATCTAGTGGATACAGCGATGGCGGCGGCGGTGCTGGCCATGGCGGTAGTGGAGGCAGTGGTGGTGGAGGCACTGGAGCAGGTGGGTCCACATATGGTAATTCTACCGAAGCAGGTTCACAAGGTGGCTCAGTAACAAGTTCAAGTCACGCTACTGCAACCGGAGGAAATGGCGGCGGATATATCACAATAATTGCCAGCCAAATTGATGTCAACGGTACTATTCAATCCAATGGAGGAAATGGTGCTAATGGGCAAGCGATTACCGGCGGTTCAGGACCTGGTGGTTCAGGTGCTGGAGGTGGAAGTGGTGGTTCAATTTTCATTAAAGCAAATACAGTAAATATCGGTCAAAGTGGTATTATTGAAGCACTCGGTGGAGATGGTGGAAACGGTGCCAGTAGTTTCTGTACAGGTGCCTGTATCGGCTTTTTCCATGGCGGAGATGGCGGCGGTGGCGGCGGTGGCGGCCGCATTAGCATCATGACCCAATTTTCAAATTTGAATAATCAAGGAACTATTTCTGTTTCTGCTGGTAGCGGTGGTAGTGGAGGTCAACCCTATGGAAGCGGTTCAACTGGATTGTCAGGTTCTTTAGGATCAACTGGAGTTAGTAGTTCTTCAACTTGGGCTGGTTACATAATTACAAGTGGTGTGAATATTGATGATGGAACTTTCATTACTGACCCGTGGTCACCAAATGGTGGACAGATTATTGATGGATGGGTAAATCACACTTCAACAATTCCAGTAAATTCAAGTCTAATATTCACCTATAGATATACAATTTCGGGTTTAGCAAATAACACCTCTACAGATTGGAGTGATTGGAATATAGGCAATTTATCTTCTCAACCTTTACCGCGATTAACCGCCTTACAATTTTCTTATCAATTCAATCGTACCAGTACGCTATCTCCTTTACTGAGCGGCATTTCATTGAATTGGGATGAAGCACATGTTCTCAATAACCTCGAGATGAAGATGCCAAGCGGAAGCACATTTTTCGGACCTACTTCACAATCGATAGGTTATTCTGATTTTGCTACTATGGTAAGTAATTCCAATTCACATACAGTTAACATTTCAATTCCAACATCTTCAATTCCAACAACATCTCTCAATATGTGGATAGATTGGCCAATTAATTCTGCCACAGATACAATTGATGTGATGTTGGGTAGTTCAACAATCTATTCGGGGGCTATGGATTCACAATTAGGTGGAGTTGATATAGAATTCACAACTCAACAATTAATCAATGCATGGCCGAGTAGTGGAACGGTTGCAACAGATGGAATTGAAATGAGTCAACTAGTATTCAACATTTCAACAACTATGGTAGTACAATTGGATGCTAAACATCCGCAAATGTCTTGGTCTTGGACGCATGATTTAGATTTGAAATCAAGCCTAACACAGCATGCATTTGCTTCTTGTAATGATTGGTACAATGCAACATCATCATGTTTACCGTCTTACCTCTTACAAGTTTCAGGAGATACAGTTCCATTTAACTTGCAAAACTATGAGGTGACACTCAGCAACTTGTCGGTTCAATGGATTGACGATATTGCACCTCAACTATCTTCTGTAGACCATAGAATCTCAGGAAATATCGGACAACATATTCGCGTTGGAGATACATTTGCAGTTACTATTGGCGATGTGGTAGGCGAGACAACTCTCTCAGGTTCAGCGTGGATACATCAAGGTGATAGTACCAAACCTGCAACAACTAATTCGGTAACTTATTTTTCCAGTCTGGGAAGATATTACACTAATTTTGACTCCAGTCAATATGACCCCTCAATCACAACTCAACACTATATTGCACTAGAGTTAATCGATGCACATGACAATGTGTTATTCATCGAGCAAGCCTATTCATTTGAAGTCGGACCTACCATTCCATCAGTCACTTCAATAACGATGACAGCAGCGAATAATAGCCATAGCGCAATATTAGAATCTGAAAGTTCTAGTTCTTGGGAATTACATGATGAGGGATTCATTTTTTCAGTTACTTCTCTTCACAATCGAAGTGATTTATTAGCATCTGTTACCTTATCACCTTCACACGGAGACTCGCCAATAATACTTAATTGGGATCAAAACGAAAGCGTCTATACAGCACATTGGATTCCAGACCATAACGATTTGAAGACATGGCAATTGGAGGTTGACCTCTCAGAGAAAGATGGACAGATGGCTGAAGATTTGGACGGTTATCAGAATGGCGTTGATTACTCTTTTAGCTTAGTAGATGTCACTGGACCAGTATTAACGGCAATCAATCACGATGAAATCATATCAATTGGTGATGAACTATTAGTGCAACTAGAATGGTTGAGTGGCCCATCCGAATTGGTAAATGGTTATGTTATTGCATCATTCAATGGCAGTTCGGTAGCAAATCAAACAATTTCTCCAATCAATACGGGAATGTCTTCAGTTCTATTGCAAACAACAGGTTGGGAGATTGGATTTTATCAACTTACAGCTTTTCTCTTTGATGGATATGGAAATCCAAGTCAAACTTCCATCAACTCATCAATGTTTGAAATTATTCCGTTAACACCTCTTGTTTCAGGCGATATTAATACATGGCAATTTAATTCAAATAATTTGAATCTAACAATTTCGGGACAACACCAATTCCGCTTCGGACAAGGTTTGGTCACCATTATGAGTGCAGGCACTACTCTGCTTGACAACCACTCAGTTCAAGATGGCGCTTGGTCATTGGAGGTATCATTATCTTCAATATTACAGGAGACTATCGAAGTACAAGTTAGAGTCTGTGATGCAACTGATAATAACGAGTGTGAACAATATTCCAATTCTATTAATGCATCTTCAGCAATCGATTTCATTGTGGATATTCAGTGTACTGAAGCGACACAACCGTTGCAAATGAATACAACTGCAACTCTAGTAAGTTGTATTATCAGCAATGCAAATGGAACTTATCCAATGCAGGTAATTCTAACGGCATTGCAAGCGACATCATTCATTCAAGACAGTACATCAGAGGGAGAACTTCCAGCCCAAGGGCAACTTGAACTATCTCTTCTAATAAATACAGGATTTGAACAAGGAACCTGGAGTCAACCTTGGGTTCTCTCTATTACCGATCGCATTGGGGAAGTTTCGGTTTTGAATCAATCTTCAACGTCGTTCACAGTTATTACAGAACAACTGGATGAGAATAAGACCCAAACAACAACCGAAGGCGAGGCAGAATCTTCAACGGGTATGACAGGAATAATAGTCGCCATAATCGCAGTTATCGGCATTATTAGTACAATCGGATTCTTGAAACTAAGGAAGGCGGAGGAAGTTCAAGATGATACAAAAAGATTCACTTCAGAATTTGACCAAGTACATCAACCAGTAGAGCAAGAAATTGTTGAACAGCAACCGACAGAACAGTTACAGCCACAACAACAGCAAGCGGTGGTGCAACAAAGTCAACCACCCGCCCCTGCGATTGACGCTATTCCAACATCAACTGATGAATCCGGATATGAATGGTTCACTGAGGAAAATGGCACCAATTGGTACCGTCTACAAGCAAGCGGCAGTGAATGGTATTTGCATCAACCTTGAACGCTTCTAGCCAGTGATGATTCAATTTAAAATGAACACTTGAGGTTGAACACATTTGCAAATTGTAAATAAGTTGGCTAGCAGTGGCGTTACCGCGAGCAAAGTATTATTGAAAGCGTTAAGGAAAGAGGAGCGATATTTTTGAATGCAGAATATGATATTGTTATCGATGGTTCAAATCTGATTAATCATGCTGAAAAAGGCGTAACTAAACTAATACCAAGCCGTTTAATCAAAGCAATCCGCAAAGTGGAATTACTCGGATATACTCCTTTAACTTGCATTGATAGGTCAACATATAATCAAGCAAAAAAGCAAAAGAAACCCCTCGAAGGCAGTATCGAAGATTTTGCAAAGTTAATCGATGAAGAGGGAATGCGATTTATGAATCGTGACGATGAAATGATCGACCATGCATTACAACGTGGAGCATTAATACTAACCAATGACAGATTTAGAAAATGGAAAGATGGAACTGAAGAAACCAAATTTGAAATTGACTGGGATCTGGTTGAGGACAAATTAGTTCAGTGGTGGTTTGAGGATGACTTCTTCATGCCAGAATTATTAAAAAAGCCCACCCAGACATCAAATACATCTGCAACATTACCAATATCTCGTGCCAAAAAAGGGGCAAATAACAATTCAAATCACAATCCTCAAAAGAAAAAACGAGGTGTATTTATCAAGGTGCTAGATCTAATCTTTGATAATAAAGAAAAGACTACTAAGGCACAAAAGAAGACGAAAGTACAGCAAAAATACCAATCAAAATCAAAATCCCAAACCTCAAAAGCAAAACCTCAAGCCCAAACAAAATCGCAGGCAAAACCACAACAAAAGAAGTCCAAGCCTCAACAAAGGAAACCGAAAGTAAAAGCGAATCCTCAAACTCAAAAGGCAGTAAAATCAAATCCTCAAACTGCAAGTAAAGAAAAGAAACCTAATCCTCAAAGCAAAAAAACTCCACAAGCTGCAAAACCAAAACAGGCTAAATCACAACCAAAGAAGTCAAACCCCCAACAAAAGAAAGCAAAAGCAAATCCTCAAGTCCAAAAGGATGCAGTGCAAGAGAAGAAATCTAATCCTCCAAGTAAGAAATCACTGCAGGCTAAGCCACCCCAAAAGAAACCTCAACCAAGTGCGAAGAAAATGCAGGCTAAGCCACCCCAAAAGAAACCTCAACCAAATCCGAAGAAAAGTAACAAACCAAAGCAAGTCAAAACTACTTCTTCAGAAATAAACGATTTCAAATCTAAGATCTTGGAAATACTTCCTGACAGCAGAATTTCAATAGCCGGTCTTGCTACAATTATCAACAAACAGATGTTAGCTGCAGGTATCGAAAAGAATCCAACCACAGAGTTTCTCAAACAATATAAACTTCCGAAGGGCTTGAAAAAGGCCATCGGCGCTCACATGAGTGATGAAGTTGATATTACTGGAACCGGAACAAAATTCTTTATTGAAAAGAAAAGTAAAACCGATGAAAAGGCCTGAAATATCTTTGATTCGAATCAAACTCATCCTTAGTTGGATAAATCCTTGATCTTCTCAATGAGGTCCATTCGATGAATTCGCCATACGCCAATAGGTGTCATAGCCACAGCAATAGCAAGAACACCACCCATCAATTGGTAGGCAACACTTGGCACAAGTACGACGGGAACATGGAATTGCCAGGTCGAAAAGGATGCAGCCGAACCGACCGCCCCACCGTAGGCAAATAACACTCCAACCAAACCACCAAGAAGTCCAATCATCAAACTTTCGAATAACAACATCAGTCCTAAACTCTTGATAGAGGCCCCTAAAACTCGTAACGTTGCCAATTCAAAATCACGCTCAGCCACATTCATCACCATGGTATTGAACATCACGACAACGGTAAACATCAATCCAAGATACATCATCGATTGGAATATTTGTGTTTGCTGTTCAAGGATACTTTCAATTCCATCCAACAAGGTTTGGCGTCCAACGATTCCGGCAGAAAGTTCTCCCAATTCATTGTCAACTTCAACACCATCGGGCAGGTCAAGGTAAACCGATGTAGCATTAACGCCTACGATATCACTCAAATCAGAACGAAGGAAATACATTGTTCTGGCCATTTCTCCTCGGCTTGAACCAATAATTTCTACATCGTGTTCATCACCGTTCAGCAATACTTGATGTTGTTCTCCAACCTTCCAACTTAGGAAAGCCATTGCTCCTTCATCCATGATGACTTCAGTAATAACGGGATTGAGAGACGGAGTGGTTCCTTCGACAATGTCAACCGAACGCATACCTGTATTTTGCTCATAGGAATCAAGACCAACTAAAGTGAAAATACGGTCGACTCCATCACCGTCTACAAGAATCCCTAATTGTGTCTCGATAATCAGTTCGAATGATGCATTGTTTTGATTGGCCCAATCGATAACACCGCTCTCTCCTTCAGGCATGATGTAGACTTGTTGATCCCAACTTTGCTGTTCTTCCAAACCGCCGACAAGGGTTTCTTCAAGACCGGCTGACATCATTTGAATTGAGCCAAATAGCATCAAGGAAATACCAACTGCGATGAATGTCATCATCAGGCGAATTGGCTTTCGGAAACTAGACCGAATAGAAAGGCCGAGAGTTGTTGGCATCCAAGCTGTTAGCGTTTTCAAGAAGTTCGAACCAATTCTCATTTCGGAGTGTCCACCGAGTATTTCGAGCGGCTCTAAACGGCTTGCTTTCCATGCAGGGAAAGCGCCTGAGAGGAAGACTACAAGCATGGTTAATCCAATGACGGTCGTATAAACTGAAATTGGAACTGCGCGGTCAACGATTGGAATTCCAACAAGGTCTTGGTAGAAATCCAACATTCCATTCATTCCAGAAGGCCCAGCGAGTGCACCAAGACCACAACCAATTGCGCCAATGAACAAAGGCGCCATCAAGTATCCAGTCATCAATGAGGTTCGGTCGACACCGAGTGTTCGTAGAACTGCGATTTCTCTGGATTGACTCTGAACAAGGCGTTGCAGGCTAAGGACAATGGTAATTGAGGCAATGACAGCAATCATCACGGTAAAGGGGACGGTGGTTCGCTTGGACCCTTCTAAATCTTGACGCATGATCTCAATCGGTTCATTTTGGCCACGGTCACGGACGCGTGCATCAATATTATTTTCGTCCATGGAGGTGCCAACCATCGCTTTGACGGCATCAATTTCATCACCTTCGTAAACCGCAGTTGTTGGAAGGTCAAAGGAAGGAGTTCCATCGATTTCAAGAACAATAGTATTACTTGAACCAAGTGATTCTCCAGTTAGCCTTGCCATTCCCGAATCAGAAAGATAACCAACGACAAATTCACCTATTTCTGGTGGAAATAGGGTTCCTTCGGGCGCCATCATCACATGCAGGGGATGGAAACCAATTCCGACAACAGTGAAGTTCCCACTGTCTCCACCTGCACCGATTCGAACGGTATTTCCTAATTTAATCTCAAGTACTTCTGCTACATGAGCATCGATAACAATTTCATCATCAGCAACAGCAGTTCGACCTTCTGAATACCCTTCAGGGAGCCATACTCGGTCGGCATTAGCATCTGCAGGAATACCGTGCCAAAGTGAATTGATGATGCGTTCACCTGATGAATCATTATGGAAAAGAGCACCTTGGAGAATGGTTCGTCCCTCACAACTGTCCAAAGACATCAATTCAGCCGAGGAGTTTTCCCATCCAGCACTCAAATCATTACAGAAAGAAGAAACTTGTTCTGGTGTCCATACTGCACTTCTGTTATCAAGCCATAGATCGGCAAGATTCCCTCCATCCTCACTATCGCCTTGAAGCGTATCGTACATGTTATCGAGACTTTGAGAGTATCCTCCAAAGGTGATTCCAGCGAACACACCAACGAACACCATCAAGACAACTGCAACAAGTCGTAACTTGGTTCGCCAAAGGCTACGTGCCAAGCGCTTATTGAGTAATATAGACATTAAAAACCCTCCAATCAAGCTTCTTCATCTGAGTTGTTAACGCTTTCATCTGAAATTATTCGGCCACTATCTATACGAATAACTCGTGTAGCGAATCTTGCCAATCCTTCATCGTGAGTAACAAAAACAGCAGTGATATTTTCTCGTTCACAAGCATGAACTAATGCTTCCATCACTTTGTTTGAAGTTTCTGTATCGAGGTTACCGGTCAGTTCGTCGCCAAGCAACAGCGTTGGGCGCTTAGCAATACTTCGAGCAATGGCAACACGTTGTTGTTGACCGCCACTTATCTCTCCAGGAAATCGGTTAACCTCGGCTTCAAGACCGACCAGTTCGAGTAAGTCCTTGGCTCGTTCAGCATCTTTTTTACCAGCGAGTTCTTGGATCAAAAGGATATTCTCTAGAACGGTGAGGTCTTGAAGAAGATTGAAAAATTGGAAGACATAACCAATGTTATTGCGGCGAAATGTGGTCATTTTTTCAGAATGCTTTCGTGGCACTTCGCTCTCTTGGAACAGGTAACTCCCTTGGGTTGGACTATCGAGTGCAGACAAGCAGTTGAGGAGTGTTGTTTTTCCTGAGCCAGAAGGGCCGAGAAGAATGACTCTTTCACCTTCATGAATTTCCAGGTTAATTCCATCAAGGGCTTTGACAACACCTGCAGGAGTTTTGTAATAACGCTCTATGTTGTTCATTTCGAGTAGTTTCATCATTTCACCTTCTTTGTTGTATTAGTTGTTTAAAATCCCTGAAATTGAAATCGATTTTTATGATAAATCTTGCACTATCTTCTATTTGCTGAAAATTCCGATTGCCACATGATAGTCCATAATCCCCCGATTATTGAAATTACCCATTACTTCTTGACAATGAGATTATGAAAGCGGGTGTAAATGGTTTAGAATAAAACCTAAATATCATTTAGATTTTCAAAGAATTATGAAAACAATGACTTGTAATCAATTGGGAGGGGCTTGTGAGTGCGAATTTTCTGCTGATTCTTTCGAGGAAATCGCAGAACTAAGTAAGCAACATGGGATGGAGATGTTTTTCAAAAACGATCCAGCGCATCTAAAGGCTATTTCCAATATGCAAGCACTTATGCAGACGCCTGGAGCTATGCAAGAGTGGTTTGAAGAGAAGAGAAAAGAGTTTGAAGAATTACCAGATAAGACCTCCTAAAGCAAAGGATATGGCTGCTGATGCGGATGCGAAGCAACCGCTCAATAAATTTTGTACGAGAATACCTAGTATCGAAATGGTCCCAGCCCATGAAAGCGGGCTTCGCTTCAATCAAAACAAATCAAAGAAAACGCTTGAGTAAGCGTGAACTGAACATTACTCCACATTATGGCTGTTCACGCGTAGGAGCGGGTACCACGATAAAATCTGATGCTAACGAAGTGGTCCCCGCTCCCATGAGAGAGGATACAATAGAAATCGTTCAACCTCTCGATAGAGCGGGTACCACGATAAAATCTGATGCTAACGAAGTGGTCCCCGCTCCCAGACTTGAACTGGGGACACCCTGATGTCTGCTGAGACGTTTTGTACTAATACAACTACAGTCAGGTGCTCTACCAACTGAGCTAAGCGAGGTAATCCGTCGCACTTGGCTCCACTACTTAACCCCAACCGCATGATGGCAAGGCTATTTCACTATCAGTAATCAAGAGACTTGACGCCTACTGCTTTAGCCGACGTTGTCTAAGTGCCTCTACTGCAAGAACACTAACTGCAACTTGCAGGTTGTAAGATGGAACAAATCCATCCATCGGCAAAATTACTATTTCATCAGCCGCATCTTGAACCAATTGACTAACACCATGTTTTTCGGCACCTACAACCAATAGCACATCGCCGGTCATATCAACATCCCAAGGCCCTACTTTACCGGTATCTTCGGCGACGATTATTCTGACTTGATTGGATTTTGCCGCTGCTAAAATTTCTTCACTAGTTGAATAGACAACGGGGAGAAAGCGATCGGCTCTCATGCTGGCTCTGCGAATAGTCCTTCTCTCCTCATGAGTTTTAGCAACATTGAGAACAACTGCATCAGCTCCAGAAACTTCCGCAGTTCGTATTGTAAAGCCGAGATTTGTTGAATATTCAACTCCGTCAAAGAACCAAATGGTTCCACCTCTTTGCATAACTTCATCAAGAGTCCCCTCAATATTTCTTCCAATTAAAGCCAAAGCATCTTGTGCACCATCATGCGACATTCTCCACAAGTCATTGGTTGAACCTTCTTGTAAAGGAACTCCATTTTGTTGACAAAGTTCCCTGATGAGAGTTGTATCTTTCTCTCTATCGACCAATACCATGTCCAAGGCTTGTCCTTGCTGCAATGCCGCGAGTACCGCATCGCTTCCGGTCACTTGGCCTGCCATGACCATCCGTTGTGCAAACTGCTCAAGAGCCTGCTCATCGTCAAACTCTTTCGTTATTGATTCTCCATTGCATTGTCATCACAGATACAGAATACCATGCTGCCAATGCTATCATTACTGAAACCAACCACCAAACAGGCGACCAACTCCAAGGGTCGCCAACGCCTTCGATTTGACCAGGGAATGGGAAAAAGGGCCACATTGACCACGCCCCAGTATGCGAGATTATGTCGAAAGCGGCGTGGCTAGACCATGCCACTACCATCCAAGTTCGCCAATTTTTGTATTTGAAATAAATGAAAACCAATAATGGTAAAAGAAGAGAATGGGTAAACCAGTATCCAGCAAGCCACATAGAATTCTCAACTCCAGCCCAATGTGCAGGGTCATAAACCCAAGGCCAATCCCCGGCTGACCATGAAAAAACAATTTGTGCCGGAATCGCTGCCAAATCTGGTGCAGTACCCAAAAATGCCCCTATCCATCTTCCATGTTTTCGTTGTTGAGATGGTTTTTCCCACAACACTAGTTCGGCGATAATAGCGCCGATGATGGCATGGGTAATCATGTCCATGTGATTCCGTAAAAGCCGCAATTAAAAAACTCATTGTTACAGTTATTGAAAATATTTTTTTAACAAGACAAGAATTGTAAGAAAAGCAGTAATCATTACTATTTATCCGGTGTTTGGTGAGCCAATAGTGTGAAATAATAATATTGAGTAAAGTGAATTATCGGCGTATAGGGCAGCCAATCGCGACATAGCACTCGTTTAGCCGCGTGGACAGACTCATAAAGGGGAGTTAGGTCGGCAGAACGCTGAGAAGCAGAGTGTTCATCATGTCACAAGGATTGTATCATCATATTCGTGCAACCTGGAAGCGTCCAAAAGATGCTCTTCCTCACATGTATCGTCAGACTCGTATGGCAGAATGGCGCCGTGAGCCGGTAAATTGCCGTATCGAGCGTCCTACTCGTTTAGATGCTGCTCGCAGAATGGGCTACAAAGCAAAGCAAGGCGTTGTTGTAATCAGAACTAGAGTCCGCCGTGGTGGACTTCGTAAGAGTAAGATTAACATGAAGCGTAAGCCATCCAAGATGGGTATGAAGAAGATTACCATGGGTAAGAATATTCAGCGTATGGCTGAAGAGCGTGTTGCACGTCACTTCCCTAATTTAGAAGTTCTAAACTCCTATTGGGTTGGCCAAGATGGAAAGCACAAGTTCTACGAGGTTATCATGATCGATACCGACCACCCATCAATAATCGCTGACAAGCAACTTGGTGTATTCTCCCGTGCAAATGGAAACAAGTCCCACCGTGGACGTGTTTACCGTGGTATGACCTCTGCTGGAAAGCGCGGTCGTGGATTGTACAACAAGGGTAAGGGCGCAGAAAAGCTACGTCCTTCTCTAAAGGCAAACCTGAACCGTGGAAAGTGATTTACTCACAATTCATTTCAGCCTTTGAATTGTTAAGGCTTCATTAATTGTCGTTGTATGATTCATTTTACAATAGGCGGATTTATTGATGGGCTATACTACAGGTCAAAACATGGTGCAAGGCGAGGATGTGATGACGAGACTTTCAGGTCTCGAGGTCTATCTCCCAGATGGGCGCCGACTCGGCCTTGTTCACGATGCTGTTATCGATGAAAATACAATGCAATGCACTCACTTATTTGTTAGAGAAACCGACCCTCAATTAGTCGAGGGGAGTATTCACCTAGCCGTTCCATGGCGCTGGGTTAGAGGGATAGATCGTATAGTGGTATTACGCTGGTTCCCTGCAACTCCAATACCACTCAACTGAGGTGACTTATTTGGCATTCGATGTTCACGTTCTTGGTACTGCTTCGGCCCGTCCTACATCCAAAAGACAAGTTAGTGGAAGCATCATAAAATGTGATGAAGGCACTGTTGTTATCGATGCAGGTGAAGGTTTTCAAACACGATTCGCCAACCAGCGCAAGAATCTGAAACTGTTTGAGAAAGGTACAACTCTGAAAACAGTAAAAATTGATGCTGTATGTTTAACTCATGGGCATTTGGATCATACTTGGGGATTATTGCCATGGTTACAAAGCATGAGTTTAGACAATAGAGAAAATCCATTGTTGGTATTAGGACCTACTAGTGTGGAAGTATTCGATTCACTGTTGAATAATCAACAAATCCCTGACCAAGCACCTCCCGCAGAATTAGCACGTCAGTTCAGATATTGGCAATCATTAGGGGGCAATCATGAAGCCTTATCTTACCCAATTCGTTGGGTGCTAGGGGATATTGAAAATAATCGCTGGCTAGAATTTGATACACAACAAAATAGTGTCCATCAATTACAGGGTATGCCTCAACCTAACTGGAAAAACAACAAACTTTGCCCTTTGAAAACTAACCATTCAGTACCATCTTGTGCATGGATGGTGGAATCAAAAGCAAAATCTGGTACTTTCAATCGAATGAAGGCGGCAGAAAACCGACTTGATGATGTGCAAAAAGGGGCATTGGCTAGCGGCCAAGATATTGAATTGGATGATGGTACAAAATTACACGCTGCTGACTTTAGGGGTGAGCCCAAAAACGGATTGCGGGTAATAATCTCTGGAGATACTGCAGAACTAGCACCAGGAATTACCAATTTAGATAATTGTGATCTGCTAATTCACGAGGCAACTTTTGTTGAAGATGCAGCGAAATGGGCTGACGATTTCTTGCATAGTACTGCCACTGGCGCTGCAAGAACAGCCGTTCAGTGCGGCGCTAGGCACCTAGCGATAACTCATTATTCTTCTAGAACCAAAGATTCAGGAGAACCTTTGAGAGAGGCACAATCAATTCTACAAGATAGCGCAATTTCTTGCTCAGCACTCGCAGATGGGGACAGAATAATTGTTGAAAACGATGGCCAAATTGTCCATCTATTTTGGAACGGCAATGGCTGGAGCCGTTGATTCAAGCAAGCAAACTATTGAAGTGTGTTAAGGCGAGGGCCAAATCATGCAATCTCGCATCGTTGCTCTGTTACTGGTCATTATGATGATTTGGCCTTCTGCTATTGCTGCCGAATCAGGGCGAGCAACTCCTAATTGCTTACAGCAAGATATCTCAAGCATTCCTGGCTCTATTGGAATAGATGGTGGAGTTTGTGTCAAAGTAGATTTAGGACAATTACAATCAGGAGATGTCTATCAATTTGACATCACAATATTGCAATCTATCGACTTATTGCTATTTGATGAGAATGGAGTCCAAGCATATGACTTAGGCCAATCATATCGCAACGCCTTTGAACAGATTGTAAGCACAGAACAAGCGGAAGGCCAATACCAATTCAATTGGCAAGTGCCAGCATCTATTACTGCAAAAACGTGGTATGTTGTTCTAGATAACTTGGCTCATGATGGAGACCAAGACATGGGTGACCAAGGTGGAAACCAATCACAGGTTTCTATCTCTGTGGATAAAATGGACCAATCTTATTGGACACCATTCCACAATTTGATTCATATCGAGAACCAAAGTAGTCAAGTGCTATTATCTGGTGATGATTTGAAATTAGACGCAGGAACCTCGATAGTCATTTCCGCATGGGCTTTGCAAGGACAAGCTGATGTATATTTGCAAACAAAGGAAATGTATGACTTGTATGCAAGTGGTGGCGTTGGTTCACTATATGTTAACGGAGGGGCTTTGCAAAATGTGGCAGACTCCGCTTCTATGACTTGGTTGGTTCCTGCAGAATTAGATGGCCAAGAATTGGTTGTTATCGCAGATAATACAGACACCCCAGTGGGTGGCGGCGATGGAATCGAAGAGGTTAGAATGACGGTTAGAGTTGAGTTAGCACCACCACTAAACCCAATTATTAGTGATGAAGATAATTCAACAGTAGCAATAGGCCAATCCATCACATTGAATGCATATTTAACTCCTAATCAGTTACAACAAATCGATACGCTGAGTTGGGATTTTTATTCCGCTGATGGATTAGCAAATGATGATGCTAATGGTTGGGAAGTTGAAGCCACTTGGCAAGTCCCTGGTCTCAAAACAGTAACCCTAACCGCGACTTCACAAACAGGAGAAATCGCTCAAACAAATTATTCGATTACAGTTATTGATGTGGTAGATCCGGTTGCTAGAATTTCCGGCAGTGGATTGCCGGTCAGTAATGGATGGAGAGTAAATATTGCCGAAACTATATCTTTCAATTGTGATTCGAGTACTGATGATTACAGCGAATTATCTTGCGCATGGACTCTTGAGGGAATACCATATGGTCAAAATAATTCAATTGTTCTAAGTTGGAATGACATTGGCACTCACAGTATTGGGCTAACAGTTTCAGATGGGGCTGGAAATACAAATTCAGTATTGACTAGCGTTATCGTCTTAGATACAACACTCCCAGTACTAGAATCATCCAGTCTTGAAGGGTTTGCTTCCGCAGGAACAGTTGGAGAGAAACTCACTTTCTCAGTTTCAGCCACAGATTCCTATGATGACATCACCAAGTTACGTTACCACTGGGATTTGCAACCGAGCAGAGATACTGATAACAACGGAAACCCTAGAGATGATGCAGATTTACTCGGATATCAAACCAGTATCACCTTCAATAAAGTTGGTCGTAATGAAGTAGTGCTAACCGTATTTGATGAATCAAACAATTCAGACTCACACGCTTTTGCAGTCAATATAGCATCGGAACCAATACAAGACGGACTAACTCCGATTCTGTTTTTGGTTCTATTTATTGTAGCGATTACATCTGCAGTTGCACTCTTGGGTCATAGAAGGTGGCAATCTCGGATAGCGAGGGAAATATTGTCTGGTAGAGGATTATCCGAATCAGAAGTGATTGCTCACATGGCTACTGTAAAGCATACTAGAGCGTTGCCATTATTTGCCAGCGCGACCCAATTAGCAGGACTAGATGGGGGAGAAGTTCAATCAAGTTCCGATAGAGAATTAGCGGAGAAGGAAGCAGAATTACAGTCAATATATGGTGATGAAAATACTGCAGACCTTGGATTTGCAAGTAATAGCGGATACTCTCAAGCACCTCAAATGAGTGCGGGAAGTATTTCCTCAGCAGCAGAAGCTTCAGCACTATTGCAAGAAGAAGAGAGTTCAACAGCACAACCAGCAGAACAACCGATAACACAACCAGTTGCGCAACCGACTCAAAATGAAGCACCTAAAGCGATAGTCGAAAGTGGTGGAATTTCTCTTCCCGAGGGAGTATTAGGGACTCGTCCTGTAGTAGAGCAACAAGTTCCAGCAGTCGTTGAACAACCAGTTCAGCATGTTGAACAACCAGTTGCAGCAGTTGTAGAGCAACAAATTGACTGCAGTTGCAACTGAACTGAAATGTGTTTGCGAATCATGTGGAACAGGATTTGAGATCACGCTCCCAGCAGGAGTTCCTAAAGCGATTGTAGCATGTCCATCTTGTCAAGTAGACAATATGATTGGTGCATAACTCAATGCACACTAGATAGTCGTTGAGCAGGTTTGATTGTTACTATAAATCACTGAAATCACCCTAGAAGTATACAAAGAGGCGAATGCTTCTCATAGGTGTTAATCTTCCTTTAGTATATGGATGAGCGCAAGCCTCGCTTGATACGCCAAGGTTTGCCGCAAAAGGCCGACCCTAGGCGGATGTCAATTTTCCTCGTCTTGGTAATGATGTCTTCAATCGCAGTACCCGCCAATGCAGATGTTAGCGTAGCAACAGATGACTTCGGAATCCTTGATGCTCTCACTCAAACATTGGCAGACAGGGAACAAAGCGGTGAATCATTCATCGCCGTTCAAGGTGCGGATAATTCATTGGCCTATGTTGATGCAGCTGCCAGACCAATTACTACTGGCGATGCATTAAGTGAAGCGGATAGTTATCTTAATGATATTGAAATGCGAGATTCTACGCCGTTTGAGGCAGACCATCCTAAGCCGTATCAATTTCTCATTGGAGAGGCTACACATCCAGATGGATGGCCTTACAATCTGTTTGAAACTTTATTTTCAACTGAACAATTTGGATTAGACAATTTATTGGGCGTTGGAATAAATACCTATGCAATTTATGTTAATTATTCTTCAAGGAACGATGGGCCATCACATGAGGCTTGGGATTCAGGTACATTCACTGGCGAAATTTTCACCGCTTCTGGTGGATTAACGTTATTTGAAAATTATATTGATGTTGATGGTGATGGCGTCGATGACCTTTCTGTTGCATTAACGGTTGAGGGAATTGCCACAATCGGTGAAGGAATCGGCGTTGAATTCAGCGATGATATAATTCCTCTTATCGAGGAGATTTGGATACGGCCTACTTTCAAATGGGCGGTAACCACTCTCGATCAAAATGACCCGTTATGGAATGAACTTGCACATTTGGAAGTCAGCCTAATGAAGGGATTATCCTTTGATATTACCTTAGACAATTCAGAATCTTATGCAATAGTAATCGATACACGTTTCACTCAGCCCCCTAATGATTTTTCATTAGGAGTCGGAATTCAAAGGATGACATTTGATGTCAATGCAGCTTTCACCAGTGCCATTGCACTGGTAGCAGCGTTAATAAGCGGACAAGTCAACTCATCCGAACTAACATTGACTGCAGTATCAGCACCTTATGCATTAAGAATTCTCAATCCAAACTCACGATTCTTCAGATCCTCAAACCGATTGTGAAGATGATGATTATTTTGACCCAATCAATGACCATATGGCAGAATCACGTATGCACAAATGTGGATTTAGTGTCGGCATTGGCTATGTTCACTTTGGGCAACAAAATGAAGGAGGGTCTGTCCCCGTTTTGGAATTAGCATATATCGATGCAGGTTTCCATCCAGAACAAGGTTCAACATTACTTCCAGGCGAAGTCGATTTGACTTTGAGAAATGACAATCTTGGTAAGAACTCATTTGATACAGTAGAAGTATATTCCGATACTGGCATAGATCTCTATGTCCACTATTATGAAGATCGCTCTGAAGTTCCAGAAGGAGATTTACCATTTGGAAATATCACCGATTCAAGGGTTTGGATTAGAGGATTACCGTCAGGCACTCTACATAGCGATGAAATAAATGCGGTTTTCACCATGATTGGAGAAGCACCGGGTTCTGCCAACCTTCCAGGAGATATGCCAACTAGATTATCACTGATTATCGCAATTAAAAATTTCACAGATGATAAAGATGGAAATGTCAATGACCCAACATTACCAGTGAACCCAAGCAGCCCACCAAATACATTAATCGCCATTGTTGGAACAGAATCAATAGACCGATTGGAATACAAATCAACTTTCATGAGAGGTGGTTATGCTAATGATTCATCATCTCTGCAAGTCGCAATTGATAATGTACCAAAAGCAATAGTTGTACAGGGTAGTTTCTTAGTTCCAAGCAGCGGTCTTGGAAGAATTAATTTTGATAATCCAAATTTAAACACAGTCGCACAAGTATTCGATAACGCGCTACTCTCACTCGTTGAAATCATTTTGGATATTGGCGATGTTGTTAATGGATTGCCATCTTCTATTGTAGGGACCGCGGGTTCAAGCGGTGGTGAAGTCAATATCAATTGTTACAATCAAATAAAGCAGAGTTTACCGACATCGGTAAGAGAACCGATGGAAATTGGTAGCCTACAGTTAGCAATCTCTTCCTCAGACCAACCTTGGCTTCCTGAGATGGATCACATTCTTCTTTCCCAAGATATGAATTTAGATGTTGTAGCCGGCAGGCTAGGAAACCAACCACCACTAGTACCGGTTGCAATCAGCATAAAAATTGGTGGTATAAGTCATATTAAACATGCCTTTGATCCTGTAAATGAAATTAGAAATATGGAATTAGATGGTATCGAAGGTGGGGCATTATTGATAGGTCATATCAATCATCATGGTCTGGACTTAGAAAATTCAGTACAACAATCTGCAACTGTTTCAAATCGTCCTAGCAGTTTTTTAGTTGTCCAAACAGCTTCTGAATTATCATATTCGGCAAGCACTCCTATCGGTACCATCACCTATGGGGGGACATCCGGTGATCAAAGAAATGCGATACGTCTTGCTGGACTCCCAGCCACATTTTCTATATTACTAGGGGATACAATCGGCTATGTTGCTAGCGAACCGATGGATTCGATTCAGATTCAAATGACAAATGCATCACAACCATTGACCATGGATGGAGACCATTTCAGATATTGGGTTGATGGAAACAATGGTGAAGCAAGTCTTAGCACTCAGATATCCAATGTTACTAGTCTACAAAGATTGTCACCTCTTGTACCATCTGCTAGCGGCCCTGAAGGTAATTCCCGAATACAATTATTACGTTCTAGTTCATCTCCATTTAACATAATCATGGAGGATGTTTCGGTTTACGACGATCCATTTTTGGGCCTGAATGGGAGAGCAAGGCTTGACCCATTACCTGGAAATATTACTATGGCGTATCCAAGTTCAGTCGATTCAACAAATTTACAACTACCAGACTTTGGAGATGATGAAGGAATTGAAGCTGTGTCATTCTTTTTGGGCGATCTTGTCGATTTTGGAACAGTCGTAAATGATTTAATTTATTCCATGTCAATGGATTTAGCAGGGGCATCCGGAAATAATGAGGATATGGCAATCGGTTTGGATCTAGAAACTGGTGAAGAGTTTGATATTACTGCTGAGTTTACCAAAGGCACAAATGTTGACAATGTTCCTAGTTGGCAGCATGGTTTATCAATGGAAGTTGAAGAACAAACTCGTATAATCTTTAATCTCTCAAGAATGCCAACATTTACTCTTTCTAGTCGCCAAGTTGTCAATTCTGCATTAGAAGATGGCATGATCAGTAGAGGCTGAGGTAGATGCGGTAGTCGGTGCACTAGAGGCAGCAAATATCACCGATGCCCGAATATTTGCTAATTCACTTTCAGATTCTGTCATCACAGATGAAGAGATTGCTCGTGTTAATCTATCAAAATGGGAAGAGCAAGGAATCACTATTGAAGATAGACGTTCATGGCATATTCGCTCATGGTTACCGAATTTACCTCCTGGAACGATTCTAATAGAATATGATTATAGAACACTTGACGGTATTCCAACCTATGAATTAGATATTGAATTAGACCAATGGCAACCTGAACGCCAGCAATTGACACTTGAAGTAAATGGGTTTGATGGAAAAGATTTGAAATTAGTCTTAGATGGACTTGATAATCAGAAACCCAACAATGTTGTCGCTAATGCAGTATTTTCCACGCAAGACAATCTAACTGTGCCGCGTGTTACAGTTGACATGTACTATGATATCGGACAAGGTTAAATTCAGCACATGCAATTTTTATTGATAAACATGTGATGAATAGAATTGAAGCACTTATCATCGGTGTCCCCCAATCAACTGATTTTTCAGCAACGATTGGAGATGTATTGTTGGTAGATATCGAGGTGCCAAGCGAATACCAAATAGATGGCCATTCAGCAGATGCAATCATGCTGCAATCAATGAGTATATTGATGGCTTTTGGTGGCCTGCAACAGTTTTCATGAGAGATTTACCTGGAGTTATGCAGTTGAAGGCACAACCACAACTTGTGTTTGATATTCGCGAAATGAGTTCTTTCCAAGGTATGATGAGTCTAGATTATACTTCTAATACCGATGATATGGACTTGTATCTTGAAGCAAATGGAAGAGCGATTGATGCCAAAGGAGATATTTTGATGTTGGCCGAAGATTTACCAAGGCGTTTCGTACTCGTGCCAACTGAAGATTGGGGTATGAAGGTTGATTCATCCGGTGTTGGAGTTAAACGTGTCTATATCCGTCAAAGCAATATTCCAAGTGCTCCTGGAGTTACAATTGATAGAATTGAAATCGTTGGACAGGATTTGAAATCTGCAACAATTCATATTTATGAAGGCCCGTTCAAGTATCCAATAATTGTCTTGGATGATATTACAAATGGCAGAATAATAGTGAGCGCTCAGGCCACAATAGAACCAGAGTTTTACTATCCGGCATTGGACGGCGTTGTTCTAGACGGTAGAGCAGTTCTTCTTGATGCACAATTTACCGGGGTAATACCAACAGCATCTTCTTTAGGTGTTAATGGAATTGTTACCGACCTTTCATTGGTTGGAACATTGACGGGTGGTGCTGTTGAAACAAGGCACATCATGGTCGTCGAACCGTTGACCACAATGCTTGCTTCAGGCTTAATGCTACTAGGGTGATCACATGACAAGTAGATCTGAATCAAATAGAATTGCAGTGGGCCAAGACGGCGAACTGTTAGTTCATGAGGATGATATCACAGAAACCGGCGGATTAATGGCTAGAGTTTTGGATAAACAAGCTGAATTAGGAGGATTTGACAGTGATAATGAAGAGGATAGAGATGACTGGGAGTATGCCCAAGAAGCAGCAAAGAATCTTCGTGACAAAGTGATTGAAATCGATCCATATCAAGTGGTGCTGGCAGGTTTTGTGATTCTCTTGATGATAGGAGTTGTCCTCAGTGGATGGTACTGGGTACTTCCGCGAGATTCGGTAGTTCTTGAAACACATTACAAGCAACGTGGTGGACATTTGATGATGTCCGAATTAACCAATGAAGGTAGTAGGGAAATCACAGATGTTGTAATCCAAGTAGAATTCCAAGATGTTGATGGTTTAGTTCTAGATAAAATGAGAATTGAATTAGATAGAGTTTCGGCCCATTCCTCCATAGCAGGAGATGATTTGGAGATGTTAGTTTCTGGTTATACCGTTTGGGATAATTACGTAGTTCACACCCATATAGAATGGACCGATTACAATGGCGATGAAAATCGTCAAGACTGGTATCATTATGTTGGTCATTGGTCAAGTGAAATATTCATTGATGAAGGCGATAAAAGCACTTGGCCCTTCTCTTGATTCAGTTTTGATTTGACATACTATGCAATCATTGTACCCGAAGCGATAAAGCGGGGCAGTTCAGCCCTCAACTTGTGCAAACAAGCAGTTCTCTTAGGATGGCGTTGTGCTTAGTTGTGATATTCGTATTGCAAAGTCTAAGCCCTATGCTTCACCCTGTGGGTGAACAAACGGGTGCATCCGAACTGGATTCAAGTCAAACCGACTGGGTTCGATTTGATTTGGTCGATGGAGTATATTCAGATGCCATTGGCGAATATGATCATACAAATTCTCTCGAAGATAGGCCAAATATAGCATCATCACGGATTGGCGATTTTGACCAATACGGATTTACAGCATCAAGACCATTGCCGATGGAATTGATGCAAGCGCGACCAGACCTCTCACTTTTGATAGTAGATGATTCTATCAGAATGGAACAAGCAAGGCAACAATTGAATCAAATTCAAGGATTAATAATTAGAGAATTCATTGCACCTTCCGGATTACTAATCCAAGGCACTTCAAATTCAATTCAGCAAGCAAGCAACGTGCAAGGTGTAGTCGCAACTCATCAAATCCCATTAGCACTTTTAATCGATGACGCGATCTTGGATGTTATGATGCTAACCGATGGAGCTGATGCCCTCCAAGGACAAGCGGTGAGAATAGAAGGTTGGAGAGATGAATTAGGCCCGGTTGATTCTGTTGAATTAACAGACGAGCAAGGATTTACTATTTTTCAGTCGCTTGAAGAAGTTTCCAAAGTAGGCTTGTCTGAAATCATAAAATGGGATGAAGGGCGTTATGAAGGGCTGTTGAACAGTGACCTGATTGCAGAATTAATTATCCAACCGAGTGTTCGTTCATTCCGCTTTAACCCACAATTCACTATTGATAATGATAACGCCCGCAGTAATATGAAAACTAATGTGATGGAATCATACTTCACTACAGATTTAGATGGCTCAGGACAAATAGTTGCAGTTGCCGATTCGGGATTGGACGGAGATCATGGCGATTTTGGTACGAGAGTGGTTAGCAGTAATGATGTGATTGGAGATGGCTCTACCGCAGACAAACATTCAGGTCATGGGACTCACGTTGCATGCACGGTATTGGGTGATGGTAGCAAAGGTGGATATACAGGAGTAGCACCTTCTGCAGAATTATATTTCCAGGCGATGGAGAATGATAATACTGGTAATTTCCAATCACCATCCCTCAATTATTTGATGAATTCAGCATATAGTGCAGGTGCAAGAACCCATACCAACTCGTGGGGTTCAAGTGCAGCAAGCCAGCAAGGGAAATATGATTCAGAAGCAGAAGATGTTGATGACCGGGCAAATTATTACGATAAATATTACAACGGCAGAGAGGGCTTGACGAGTTCTATTCGCTGCTGGAAACGATGGCCCAGGGACCGGGACAGTTTCTCCTCCAGCCACTGCAAAAAATATTCTTTCAGTTGGCAATCATCAAAATCGTTATTCTGGTGCACCTGATACATTTGATGAGTGGTTCAAGCCGTGGACCTACTGATGATGGCAGAATAAAACCTGACATCATTGCACCGGGCGGATATGTGCGCTCATGCCGCGCTCAAGAAGCAACAGATACTTCCGGTTCAACTTGGTCTAACAGTTGGTATCTCGAGTATACTGGGACTTCGATGGCAACTCCAAATGCAGCAGGGGCTGCTGCGATGGTTCGAGAGTATCTTGAGGAGATAGCACAACGTCCAGCGCCTCAAGGTGCTTTGGTTAAGGCCTTACTCGTTCTTGGTGCCCAAGATGTCGGGACAAGAGATATTCCCAACAACGATGAAGGATGGGGGCGACTCAATCTTAGAGAAACTCTCGCGCCTCAAGGCGGTCAAGGAATTTGGGTAGATGATAGATCAGTTCTTTCAGGTTCTGGAAACTCCAAATCATATACATTTAATTTGACACAGAACAATGGAAAATTCAAGGTTGTTTTGACATGGTCAGATGAGAGAGGCTCTTCCTTTTCAACAAAGAAATTAGTCAATAATTTAGATTTGATTGTAACTTCTCCAGATGGAACCATCTACAAAGGAAATGATTTCGCTAACGGAGTTTCAACAACCGGTGGAAGTGCAGATGATACCAATAATTTGGAAGTCGTATTACTCGATTATGCTATGAGTGGCGTATGGACTGTTAAGGCAAAAAACACCTACCAAGGAGGTAGTTCTGCCCAGACTTATTCAATTGCAGTAATGGGGCATGGTGTCAATGATTTACGACCGGACCCAATGGTGATGGTAGATCAATTTTCAATGGATGTTAGCATCCCGCAAGTGGGCGACCCAGTTAATATTGAAACCAAAGTATTCAATGCAGGAAACGTAGAAGCCGAATCCTTTGATGTTGTATTTTCAGTTGACTCAACAGAGGTTGATCGCAAAAATATCGATTTAGGTGCAGGATCTGCTAAGGCATTATTCTGGACTTGGACTCCACTGAATTCTGGGCAGGTAACTCTTAGTTTCACAATAGATCCAGATGAGGAACTTGAAGAAATATTAGAAAATAATAATCAACATAACATCGTGGTCAATGTTACTGCTCCGGGTGTGAAATTATCAAGTGAAACCCAAATAACAGTTCTAGATAACACTCAATCTTCCGCTACTTCATGGAATGTTTCTCTGACCAATACAGCATTGATACCAACCAATGCATCATTATTTGTTGATAATTTGATTCATGTTGAAAGTAATTTGGCTTTATCATGGTATGTTGGTACGACACAATCCAACCATTCTCTCGAGGGTCAACAATCAACAGGAATCACAGTCACATTAGTCCATCCAACACCCCCAGTCCCAGGAACATACCGGATTAGTTTAATCGGGATAGATGTTGATAATGGTGTAAATTATCCATATGCACTGGACTTAGTAGTTCCAAGTTTATCCAAAGTCAATATTGAATATGATTATGAAATTGTTCCAGTGCATCCAGTTACCCCTACGAGCATAGATGTTAGATTCTTCAATATTGGTAATGACGATATTGGCTATGACCTATTCTTGGAAGCTCCAGCAGGATGGCAAGCAGGATTCGATGATTTGGGCAGTGAGCCGGGTGCGATTTCCGGTTCGACCGGATTGATTATCCCAGATGGCCAGAAAAACCTCGGCATCACATTCACTCCTCCACAAGTAATGACTGGAGCAGGTGCCGAGAGAATGGTCAAATTAACAGCAGTTTCACAGACCGAAAATCCAGTTTCATATGTATACAATATCCCAATAAAAGTAATGGAGATAAGAGATATAGATCTCGACTTACAAAATAATTTTGGAAAGATGCGGCCAGATTCATCCCTCAGTCTAATGTTTAGCATCCAGAATAGTGGTAATATCGACCTAGATTTAACTCCCTCAATACAATTGCCAAGTGGTTGGCAATGGGCTTCATCAAGCGAAACAATTGAGTTAAATTGGGCATCGACCAGCAACATCATTGTAACGGTTAACTCACAAGGCTCAGGGAAATCTGGAGAAATTAAATTCAATCTTGACAATGGCTCAGATAGGTATTCTTGGACTGGATATATTGATGTTGAAATCTTAGCACAACCAACATTAGATTTTTCTTCACTCATACTTGCAGATGGAACCTCATATGGCCATCCATTGGGTACTGGCTCACATCCGAGCGGAGAGAGTCTTAACTTCACTTGGCTAGTGGGCAATGACGCAGATGTTGATTGGGAGCCTTCAGTTTCAGTCACTCTAGACCCAGGACTATTCGGGGAGTGCCGAAATATTGGAGTTGTAGGATATTTACAATTCCAATTACTACAATGTTCTATTCTGATTTCAGGAAATATGGCGCCTAAAAGTGAACCTTCCTTCACGGTGGTATTGGAGGGTAATGGAGTCGAATATGTCGAACAAGTCGGATTATATGTGGCCTCTGTAGAATCTGCTATATGGGATGCATCAAGAAATGAAAAGTTCGCAACAGGTGTAGTAGAGACGGTCTCAATCGATGTGACAAATTCCGGTAATGTAGCATGGTCATATAAAATTCAAGCCAATGCATCAGAAGATTGGTATTGCGAAGTAATCGGCAATGATGTGATCTCGCTTGAAGCCGGTCAGTCAAAGGTTATTAGAATAAATGTCAGAGCAGATAGACCGGGAGATGGAACGATAACATTACAATTTGAACAATCCAATTCACTTTCAAATCCGAGTGTATCATTTGATGTTTCAGCGGAAGGAGAGCCTACTGGGACCGCAAGTGAATCATTCATCAATAACGGTGCTGCAATCGCTATAATTCTAGTGATATTGTCATTGATTGGAGTTATATTGTATCGGACTAAAAAGCCGGATGAGGAAAAGAGCTTCCTTCCAATCAACAATCTCCAACCACCATTTACAAGCCAATTAGCATCACCACTAGTTGCTCCTTTGCCACAGAAATTCATACCTCAACCAATAATTGAACCGATACAAGAAAATGATTCACAGCCAGTTACAATGTGTTGGACATGTAAATCTTCGGTTAAAGAGAATATCGTCGGTTGCCCTTCCTGCGGTGCAAGGTACCACGGTGTTGCAATAGATGGCTGTGATATATCACAATTAGAACACTGTGTAAACTGTCAAACACCTGCCAGCGAATTCATCAAAGCATGATGCCCGCAGAACAAGAAAAGTCTCATATTTTTCGTTTCGTTACACAACTGAGCATAGCCTTATGATAGTGGTGGCTTGTCCGGGAGTCATGGACTCCCGTGGAAATCAAACAAGAAAGCAGTCAAAGGCTGCAATTTTCTTAATGGCTTTACTATTGTTTTCTATGGTTCCTGCCGTGGCTCCAATCGCTTCTGCAGACGGGGCCCGTGACGCTTCTATTTCCGTCACAATAATGCCAAATGGTCAAGATATAAATCCAGGCGAATCTGGCGAATATACAATTCGTGTTCGCAATACAGGTTCGGACCCAGTGACAGTACAAATTTCTTCAAGTGAAGAAGGGACCGCTGAATGTGGCCAATATTCATCTCAAGCAAGCCAAATCACAGGACCCATAGATGCTGGGACATATGAAGAGACTACCATGAATGTAACCTTGACTCAAACCGCAGAGGCCAGTTGTGATACAACGGTCACCGTTTCTGCCGCTGACGGAGCAACACCCCCAGGTCAACCTGCTCAAGAAACTTCAACAGTGACTACAACTGCAGGAGATGGCTCAGGTAGTGCAATATTTCGGTGTTGATTTGAAGATGTCATCACCGTCAAAAACATGGGCCGGAGAAAGTGAAGTTGAATACAGCCTTGAAGTTGAAAATACTGGTCAGCAGGAGGAAACAATTAACTTGGCTGTTAACGAAGCATCCGGCCCAGGTTGTTCTAATACAGGAGCAATCAGTGTCACTCTAAGTGACATCATCAGTAACTGTTGCACCCAACGAAAGTGAGTTTGTCACTATTTCAGTTGATGTGCCTGAAGGACAGGCAGCAGACAAGTATTGCTGGAATATCGACGGTGTTGTTACGCAACGACCCCTCTCAGGGTTCAACCGATAACCAAGAGTTTGATTTGACAGTTCCAGAGTTACATGAGTGTACGATGAGCCTGAGTAAGAGTTCCATTACGGTTGCACCTGGAGCAGAAGGTACATTTTCTGTAATATTCACAAATGATGGAAATGTAGACTGGACAATCTCAGTCGGAAAGTTCGGTTCAAAGGCAGGATGGGTGAGCGTTGATGGCGCATCTTCAGGATTGCTCGAATACGATGACGGTGCTGGAACAAAAACCTTTGATTTAATAGTCAGCCCTGATGATTCGATTGAAGCAGGTTCGGAATCACTTGTAGCGATTCAAGGCAAAGAAGGAAGTTCTGTTAAGTGTACCAAGGATATTAGAATTATTTCGGGTCAATCTCATGATGCTTCACTTTCACTTTCTAACTCATTATTATCAAATATTCAACCGGATGGTAATGGCACTACCACATTAGTAGTTACAAATCAAGGAAATGGTGTAGATACTTTCAGAATCTCCCCTTCTTCACCACCTCAAGGTTGGAGCGTTCAAATGTCAAAATCAACGATTGCACTCGGTTCAAAGCACGGAAATGAAAGAAGTGGGGACATCGAGGTTCAAGTTAATGTTCCATTCAATGCTCTTGCAGACGAACAAGTGAATATTATTCTAACAGTCCAATCCAATAATGGGGCAGTAGATTTTGCTGAGATTACGTTATCGGTTACTGTTGCTGCAAATCATGGCATGGAAGTTGATACAAGTTCACCGGACCAAACCGGACGTTCTGATACAGAGGTTAGTTTCCCGATTACAATTGAAAACAGCGGTAACGTAGAGGACACATTCCGCTGTGCAGTAATGTCGCAAACAGCGACTCCTAGTTGGGGAACATCATTCGAAGATGCCGATGGAAATAAATTCACTGAAATCAATATTGCACCTAGAAGTACAATGCTTGTATTCCTTGTAGTGAGTATTGATGGTGAAGAAGAATTAGACAGCAGCAGATTAACCATTCGCATCACCAATAAGGATGATACTAATTCCCAAGATCTAGATGAGGATGGGGTGCCGGATAATCAAAGAGAATTAGTCATGTTAGCAATCCAATCAGATAGAAATTATCAGATGGATGTCCGTCTAGATGATGGCGGTTTAGATGGGCGTAATGGAATGGCCACCCTCGCTCCAGATGGCGTTAAAGAATACGGGGTCTGGGTCAAAAATACAGGTGATGGTAAAGACTTCGCTGTGTTTGAAATCAATGGATTAGAAGGACTTGCAACTAGGACTTTGAGAATGAATGGTTTGGTGGTAGGAGATCCAATTCAAATCCCTATTGGCTATGGTATTTGGAACCTCACAAGAGGTCAATTCGTATTGGATGAATCCGCAACACCAATCACAGAATCTAGCAAAAATGGTGTAGAATCAAGAATGTTAGAATTAGATTTATTTGCTGGCCATGAAGCAAGGCTATTTGAACAATACTTTTTGTTGACACTAACCGTCAACCCAAGTGCCGAAACAGGCGATGGGGGGCTGTTGGAAATTGTGGTTATGAGCGAGTCTAATTCTGCCAATCGCTCCGGAAAAGTTTCAATCTCATTAGACGTTCAAATCATCTATGAACTTACTTTTATGAGTGAAGAAATAGGTGAAGAAATAACCGTAGAATATGATGTTTCTTTCTCGGAGAAGACGCAATTTGAAATTGAATTACAAAACACTGGTAATATCCGTTCAGAAATACGAGTTTTCGCTTCAGAAAATTTACGTGGATGGAGTGTATCTCTAGAAAACTCCTTTGAATGTAATCGTGAAGGTGGGGAATTGGTCTGTTGGGTGGATGTAGATTCCTCAGTTCTTATCGAAGTGACCGTACGCCCACCAAGCGGTGCAGAGATGGATGACACATTCAAATTCACACTCTCTTCTGAACCAGTAGAAACCGGTGTAGTCGATCGTCAAAATCTTGAGTTTACCGTGAATGGTAAACAAGATTCAGGATTATTCGGTGATGCGTTGGGTAGTAACACTGCTTCTCTGATAGCAAGTGGATTAGTAATTTCGTTATTAGCTGCATATTTCATGCGCAAAAAGCCATGATTAACGGCTTCAAAGATTTAGAATGCAAAAAAATTAGTGAATGTGCTAAAAGGGATACTGAGCCGCTCTATTTAGGGGGCTCATTTGGTAACGCTTATGGGTGGTCTTCTAGTGGGACAAATCGCACAGCGTATGCGTTGTGTGGAGATGATTAAATGTCCGGCATAGAATCAGTTCCAAGTGCCTATCTGTCAATTGGCTTTTTGGCGATTCTTGGAATCATAATGCCGCTGACTAATTTCCTCATAACTTGGGTTGTTAGGCCAAAGGTCGACCCTGCTCGGCCACACATCACAAAATCATATCTTTTGGAGGGATACGAGGTTGACCACAGCCTCTACCCACGTCGTTTAACCACCTTTGAGTGCGGTAGTGAGCCAGTTGGAGATGCAATGATTCAATTTCACTTCCAATACTATTGGTATGCGATTATTTTCTTAGTTTTTGATGTCGCATTCATGTTCTTGGTGTTAGGCGGTATGGTAGTTGGTAATGCAACTTCGCCAGACCTTGCAGAACACAGCCGTGAGACTGCCGTCGAAGATGCCAAGATGGCAATGATGATTCTAGCAATATTCTTCAGCACTATGTCTGCTGGAGTTTGGTATGTATTCCGAAAGAGAGGACGCATCTACATTTGAGGTGAAATATTATGTCTAATGATGGAGAAAATTTTGCAGCTTTCAACAGCAGAGCGCTAGTAGAAATGGTCGGCGACGTCACCGATGAAGCCCTAAAGGCGACCAAGATCAAACAATTCCTTGGAGTTTTAGCAGGGCGATATTTCAATTGGGCTGGCCGCAAGTCATTATTTACACTGCATTTGGGAATCAAGTGCTGTGCTATTGAAATGGCAGCAGCAGCAACACCTCGCTTCGACGGTGATAGATTCGGCGTCTTGTTCCGTTCATCCCCTCGCCAATCCGATGTATTGTTGGTGAATGGCCCAGTTACAAAGAAATTCGCTGATAAAATCGTTCGCCTATGGGAGCAAATGCCTGAGCCAAAATACTGTATCGCTATGGGTGAATGTGCAATTTCCGGCGGACCATATTTCCAGTCGTACAATATCCTAGAAGGAGTCGACACGGTAATTCCAGTTGACGTATATATTCCTGGTTGCCCACCGCGACCTGAGGCTTTAATCGATGGTTTCGGTTTGCTTCGTGAAAAGATAATCCGCATCGGCGGTGCTCCAAGCACTGGCCGTGACGGAGAGAAGCCAGTTATCGTAGGGGAGGACTGAACATGGGAATGCGAGTAACTCTTGAACAAAGTGATAGCGCTGCTAAATCTTGTGTTGCAGTTTTGAATGAACGATTCTCTGGCAGTGGCATCAACTCCACAGTTGAACACCATTCAAATGCCTTCAAAATGCCATTCGTTAGAATTCACGTTACGCCACAGCACTGGTTGGCAGTTGCCAAATTTATGAAGTACGATATATCTGTTAATTATTGCTCGATGGTAACGGGTACACATTTCCCAGATGGACCTGCTGAAAGAGGCTGGGAAGTCGCATACCACATGATGAGGATGCCAGTTTCGAATGTAAAACCTAACACTAATACAAAGCATGTCGCTGAGAAATTAAGTGGTAACGATATCCCGTTAGAGTTTGAAGTCCTCATCGCTCTAGAGCAAGGAGATACTCCAACCGTTCCTTCGGTCCAAAGTATCTGGGTTGGCGCTGATTGGAATGAAAAAGAAACATGGGACTTAGTCGGTATCAACTTTGAAGGCCATGAAAACATGCACCGCGTCCTCAATCCACACGATAGCCCAGAACAATTCCACCCGCTACAAAAGCAACACAAATTGCGATACCACGGGCATAACGAAATGTACGACGACCCTCAAGGGTTCGGTCGTAAACCTGCGGACGAGGGCCGCAACAAGTGAGGTGAATATCATGGCACAAATGTGGATTACAATGGGGCCTCAACACCCGATGACTCACGGACTTTGGACTCTGCGCGTCAAAGTAGATGGCGAAACTATCGTTGACACAGATGCCGAACTTGGATACATCCATCGCGGTGTTGAAAAGATATGCGAAGACCGCGATTTCACTCAAATCACTCCTTATTGCGACCGTCTTTGCTACGTGTCTGCAATGACTTGGGCAAACTCATACATCTATGCAGCAGAAGACCTGTTAGAGGCTGAAGTTCCTGAGAGGGCAGAATTCATAAGACTAATTTCTGCTGAACTACAACGTCTTGCTTCACACTTGATGTGGCTTGGCGCATTTGGGCCGGATATTGGTTCTCTGACATTGATGACTTGGTGTATGCGTGATAGAGAAATGTTCTTGGATTTACTGCAAGAATTAGGCGGTTCAAGAATGCATTATAATTATCCTCGTATCGGTGGTGTCAAGCGTGATATTCCGGTTGGATTCGCTACCCGCATGATCGCTAAAATCAAATTATTCGAGAAGAGAATCGAAGAATACGAGATGCTACTTGACGAATCAACAATTTGGTTGGTCCGTTTGCAGGGTGTTGGCTACACAAAGGCAGAAGACATGGTCGAAGCAGGTGTATCAGGGCCAAATGTTCGCGCTGCTGGTGTAAACTATGACGTTCGCTGGGCTCATCCTTATTCCGTTTACGACCAAGTTGATTGGGAGCCAGCTGTTGAGAAACCAACTTCTGTCAAAGGAGCCGATTGCTATGACCGATACAGAGTCAGAATGGAAGAGATGCGCCAATCTAGTAAGATGATTCTAGATGCTATTGAAAAGATACCAGGTGGCAAGAATACCAACTACTCAGCAGGAGATGAAATGATTATGACAAAGGCTCCTACCAGAGCCCCAGAAGGAGCAACAGGCTTCTCTAACTACGAATGTACTCGCGGTGCATCACAATTTTACATCAAAGGGGGCGGTGAAGGTCGCGGTAAGAATCCATATCGATTGTCGATTCGTTCACCGATGTTCATAACGATTCCATATGTGGCTAAAACAATGATCGGTTATAAAATCGCAGACATACCTGCGATTATGGGTAGTTTCGACCCTTGTATTGGAGAGACGGACCGTTGAGGTGATTTGTGATGGAAGATGTATACGACCTACGTTCTTTACTGTTCGGCATAGCTGATAAGACAGTTACCAAATTGTTAACCGGGACTCCCCTAGAAAGCCAAATTGAAACTATTTCCTTCGGCTTAGGGACTTTCGTCATCGTCAATGTTGTCTTTTTGATGCTATTCTTTTCCCAATTCGCAATTCTTTGGATCGAGAGAAAATGGTGCGCTCGTATGCAGGACCGCCGTGGTGCAACTACGGCACTTCGCTCCCTTTGGGTTGGTGAAAATGGTCAAACTGCAGGTGAATGGTGGAACATGCTTCCGTTCGGAGCAGGCAAACCAGTTGGTATGTTAAACGGCTGGCTCAACAAAAACTTCGGTAATAGTGATGAACGCGCAATGGTAGACCGAGTCGGCAATCGTTCATGGATGGGATTGCCTATTCTACCAGGATTCTTCCAAAATGTTGCCGATGGAATGAAATTCCTTCTCAAGGAACACATGGTTCCACAACGAGCCGATAAATTGATTTTCGAAGTATCTCCGTTCCTCATCGTCTCAACAACACTACTTATTCTTGGGCTGATTCCTCTATCCAGTGGAATATATGCTACAAATCCTGAATTGTCAATTTTGTATATCATTGCAATCTTCGGAATCGCGCCTATAGGTGTGTTTTTCGCAGGATGGTCTAGTAATAACAAGTATACATTGATCGGTGGAATTCGTTCAGCAGCCCAACTTACTTCCTACGAGATACCACTTCTTCTCACTTTGTTGAGTGTAAGTATTCTTACTGGAACATTCAATATCATTGAAAGTATCCACTTCCAACATTCAGCAGGAGCATGGAATATTTTCCTTATGCCCCTCGGTGGTGCTTTATTCCTCTTAACTATGATAGCGGAGGTAGAGCGTGTTCCTTTCGACATGCCAGAAGCGGAAGCCGAACTTGTTGAAGGTTGGTGGACTGAGTATGGTGGAATGAGATTCGGTATGCTATTCATGGCAGAATATATCCGAACCTATGCTGCTTGTTTCCTCTTTGCACATTTCTTCTTAGGCGGATGGCATTTACCATTCCAAGGAACAATTGGCTCTATTGGATTCCTTGGACTTGGTTCCCTCTATCTATTGATTCCAGGTGCAGTTGTAACATTGGTAAAGGCTTGGCTTGTATTCCTCGTAGTATTCGTAATGGCACGTTTCGCTTTGGCTCGTATCCGAACAGACCAAATCTTAGAATTTGGCTGGAGAGTACTATTGCCACTTTCAGTTCTCCAAGTCGTCTTGGCTGTAATTTACAGATTGTGGTTATTCGACCCAACCGCAGTATCTGATTCAGTTGCTGGTGGTATGGCATGGAATGCATTTGGCATTCCACACTTCGTTCCAATTGCAACAACTGTATTCTGGCTTGCACTATTCTTCTTGATGTTAAGGGATGAAGACAAAGATGCTAGCCCTGAAAGAATGTTCCATGTACAAACAATGCAGCCTGCGGGAAAGCATATCCCGGGGCAGGAGTGAGGTGATTAGATATGCCAATGCATCCAAGAGCACAACCAAATTTTAGAAACCTTTTCTGGTACCCATTTAAGATTACACTGATCACCGCATTGCGGACCTTCCCGTTCATTGGTAAGAGATGGGGTCACAAAATGGGGGCCTATCATAACACAGAACATCCAGAATTCTTGGATGAGGCTACGAAGAATCGAATGGCCAGCAATGCCCACATCAATGATATTTCAAAGCAAAGATTTGCGCCGGATAGAGTGACAACAGATTTGACGCCAACTCTATGGAAGCCTCAAACAGTTCAGTACCCATACGAAAGACTTGAAGAAATTGAACCTTGGCTTTTCAAGCCAGGCAATTACAATGGTCGTATCGGTATTATTTGGGAAACTTGTACCGCCTGTAAGTTATGTGTTACCGCCTGTCCAAACGATTGTCTTCACATGAGCACAGAATTACGCGTTGACGTATTGGATGGTGCTGATGGAGAAGATGCAGGACTCGGAGCCGACCTTGAAGTCGGAGGTTATGCTGCTTTGGCGATATCTCAAATCGATGATGATTTGGAAACATTCAACTTAGCAACTGCTCACAGCGAAGCACCTGAGCAGTGGAGATTTGCAGAAGTTCTCGACCTTTCTGGAGATACTGCAACAGTTCGCTGGAATGATTCTGGTGAAGAATCCGATGTTAATACCTCAGAATTGCGAACTGCCGATGAGCAAATCGTATCCGGTAGAATTGATTTAGGAAGGTGTATGTTCTGTGGATTATGTGCTGAAGCATGTGGATTCACTTCATTCTTTATGACCAACGAATACGATGGTATGTCCGGTTTTTCACGTCAAGACCTTTGGATGGATGCTAGTAGAACTCGCCTTCTACCAACAGTCCACCAAGAAGCGGTTGATGGGGAATTAGCAAAGAGAGCAAGCAAGGAACGCACCAAGCGCGAAAAGGCTGCAGCAAGGGCTGCAAAACAGGAGAGTGCTTGAATGGAAATTCAAATGATTGCAGAGTCAGCAGTATTCTTTCTGTTTGCAACTATAGTTATACTCGGTGCAGTTGGAATGATATTTGCACAACGCGTTGCACACTCCATGCTTTCACTTATTTTCTGTTTCATGGCAGTTTCAGGAGTCTTCATTCTAATGGGTGCAGAGTTTTTGGCAGCGATTCAAATTTTAGTCTACCTAGCAAGTGTCGGATTGGTGGTATTATTCGCTATCATGTTGACAAGAAGGCAAATTTTAGAGGAGGATTTTGAATGAAGTTGATGTCATCCCTCACCAGAATTGGTCTGGTAGGCCTTGGTTTTATTCTGGTCAAAGTTGTATCAGATGCCTCGACTTGGCAATCATCAAAGAATCCCGACCTGTATCCAACCAATGCTGGATTAGCATCAGGTCTATTCAATGACTGGGCTCTTCCTTTGATGATACTCGGAGTTCTAATGGCTATCGCAATGATAGGTGCTGCATATCTTGTTAGAGATGAGAGGAGAGAGAATCTTCTCTGGGAATTTAAAACAGATTCAGATGATGGAGGTGAAGAAGAATGATTGATCCAGCATGGGTTTCCGGACTTTCCGCTATTTTGTTCATCATTGGACTGATAGGAGTTTTCACAAGAAAGAATGCCATCATCGTATTGATGTGTATTGAATTAATGCTCAACGCAGCAAATATGCAATTCGCAGCAGCTGCAGTTCACCACGGTGATGCAACCGGTTGGGTTTATGCCCTCTTCGCAATTGCAATCGCCGCTAGTGAAGTTGCTATCGGTTTAGCCATCTTCTTGGCTGTTTACGGAAAGCACGAAACGATAACTCTGGACGATATCAATGTCCTGAGTAACTGAGGTGGTATCATGTCTGGTTCAAGTAGTTCAGAAGTAGTTCACAGTTCAATGGCTGAGTATGCCCCTCTCATCATTTTATTACCAATGCTGGCAATGCCAGTAATCTTATTCTTAGGTAAGGTTTTCAATACAAATCCTACCTGGAAGAATACACTAAAGGAAGGCGGAATAATCGCTTTAGTAGCAATGGGTGCAGCATTATTCATTTCATTGGCTATTATCAAGGATTATCTTGGTAGTTTTTCAAATAACGGAGATATCTTCTCTTTGACATGGTTGAATACTGCAATCTGGGAAGGGGGAGCATCGACAACACCAATCTCTTTCGGTTTTGGAATTTACATCGATCACATCACCGTAATGTTGCTATTCGTTGCAGCATTCCTATGTTTCTTAATCAATATCTTTGCGATTGGATACATGAACACCGATGAAATTAATGATAACAGAAATCATCGCTTCTATGCAGAATTCGTATTATTTTGTGCCGCAATGCTCGGAATGGTACTTTCTGATTCATTCCTCTGGCTATTCATATTCTGGGAAATAATGGGACTTTGTTCATATTTACTAATCGGCTTTTATTACGAGCGCCCAAGTGCCGCATCGGCAGCAAAGAAAGCATTCATGACCACTCGTATCGGTGATGTATTCCTAATGATTGGACTCGTCATGCTTTGGGATTTGTTTGGTTCATTAGATTATAGCATTGTCTTTGACCCAGCAAATATCGCTTTAGTCAATCCTGGTTCTTTACAAATGGCCCTTGGAATGATGTTTATCGGTGCAATTGGTAAATCAGCACAATTCCCATTACACGTTTGGCTACCGGATGCTATGGAAGGTCCAACACCGGTATCTGCTCTAATTCACGCAGCGACAATGGTCAATGCAGGACTGTACCTAGTTGCTCGTATGTTCCCATTCTTCGGTGCAGAATCTATGTCTGGTGAATTGGTTGACCTGGCATTCATCATCGCTTCTATTGGCGGTATTACAGCGGTCATGGCTGCTGGGATTGCCTTTGTTCAAGATGACTTGAAGAAGGTACTAGCATATTCTACAATGAGTCAACTCGGCTATATTTTCACTGGGCTAGGTGTGGCTTTATGGCTCGCAAATTCATTGGATTGGCATCACGACTCCGCATCTCATACTATTGTAGTCGTAGCATTTGGAGCAGCATTATTCCACTTATTCAACCACGCAATGGCAAAAGGAATGCTGTTCATGGCAAGCGGTTCAGTAATTCACGAAGTACATCATGCGCACCACCACCTTCACCACGACGATCATGGAGATGATGACGAATTTGATGCTCAATCTATGGAGAATATGGGCGGTTTAGCGAGCAAGATGCCTATTACTGCAACAGCAATGTTAGTCGGTTCCGCATCGATTATGGGATTGCCTTTGATCGGAGGGTTCTGGTCTAAGGAAGGAATAATTGCCAATGCTTGGAGAGTTGCACTCGAAGACCCGAGATTCCTCTTCCCTGCAGCCTGCGTATTACTCGGTGCAGGAATGACAGGATTTTACATGACAAGAATGTGGGTTAAAACCTTTGCAGGTAAGCCAAATAATGAAGTTGCGGCACATGTCGGGCCAACAAATAGTTGGATTAAGACACCTCTTTTCATTCTAACATTCGTAACATTATCATCAATACTATTGGCTGGAATGGGCTTCACACATTGGGCTCCAGACTCAGAATACAGTTTCCTATCGGACAAAGGTTTAGGGGCTGGGATCATGTATGAACTAGGCCATGCTTTCGCAAACCATGATGCATTCTACTTCATATTGACATATGTTGCAATTGCTCTCAGTGCAATTGTTGGACCATTTATGGCAATGTCATTATTTGGTGGTAAACTTGAGGAAGGCGAGGATTGCAAGCCTTGGTTCAAACCGGTAATAGCACTCAACAACTGGGTTTACAACAAATATCACTGGGACAATAGTGGAATCGCAACATCCGGTCTAGCAGTTGCTTTGCAAAATAGATTGTATATTGACAAGTATTACGATTTGGCAATGGTCAAAATAGTCGCCGGATTCTCAAATAAGGCTGCTGAAGTTGATACAAAAATCATCGATGGGGCCGTCAAGCAAATTGAAGATAAATCACAAAAGATTTCAACTATAGTTCGTTCCCTAACAACAGGTTCTGCTCGTGATTACATTCTTTGGGTGGCGATAGGGACCTTATTGATTTTCTTCTTCATATGGGGGGTGGCCTGATTGCAAGACCTAATTTCAATGCCTTTAGTCGGGTTTCCGATAATAGCGAGCCTAATAATTATGGGAACTATCTCAAATATGAGCGAAGAAGTCCGTGAGAAGTTGGTCAATCCAATTAGATGGGCTGTCTTGATATTCTCTTTGGTCTTGCTCGGTTTGACCACAACAATGTTCTACAATTTCTTCGGAGATCTAAATGGGTTTGAAGGAATTGCATTCAATACTTACGAGTATCATATTAGATATAATTGGGTTGAATCATTGGGAATTCATTGGAGTGTTGGGCTCGATGCCCTTTCCTTCCCTATGGTTTGGTTGACAACATTACTTCTTCCGGTTACAATCATTGCAACTTGGAACGAAAAGAATGGAGCATTCTATCACCCTCTGCTCCTGTTAATGGGTGGAGCATTAATCGGTGTCTTCGTTGCTCTAGACCTGTTCATGTTCTATGTATTCTGGGAGTTAACTCTAATTCCAATGTTCTTCTTGATTCTCAAGTGGGGTGGTGAAGACAGAAAATATGCTGCTCAGAAATTCTTCATCTATACCTTCACAGCCTCAGTTGTAATGTTACTCGGTCTTGTAACTCTATACTTCTTACAGAACCCATTGGAGCCATTGGCTCACTCGGGTACAATGACAGGACGTACATTTGATATTAGTTCAATTGTCAGCCACGCACATCAAGCTAATATGGGTGGGAATTGGTTCTTGGGTGCTTCAATGCAGAAGATTATCTTCGCAATGTTGATGCTCGGATTCTTAGTTAAGTTGCCAGCAGTTCCTTTCCATACTTGGCTTCCAGATGCTCACGTTCAAGCACCTACAGGCGGTTCAATGCTGCTTGCTGGTGTAATGTTAAAGATGGGTGCTTATGGTATGTTTAGATTACCGATTGCACTATTCCCTCATGCTTTGGAATACTTCCAATTAGTATTGATGGCAATTGGTATGGTTTCATTGGTTTGGGGTTCAATCGTTTGTTTAGGTCAGACCAACCTCAAGAAGATGGTTGCATATTCATCAGTATCTCACATGGGAGTAATCTGTATCGGTATTGCTACAATGCAACCGATGGGTTGGGCTGCAGCTCTATTCATGATGTTTGCACACGGTATTATCTCGCCTCACTTATTCGCTGTATGTGGCGCATTCAAGCACCATTATCACAGCATGGAAATCGGTTCAATGCGAGGTATGGCCAAACATTCACCTTGGTTAGCGACCTCTATGATGTTCGCATGGATGGCTTCTCTTGGGCTTCCTTTACTAGCAGGATTCGTCGCAGAATTGATGGTCTTAATCGCTCTATGGCACTTCTTAGTTGCTGAAGGTTGGAGCGTATTGTGGATGGTTGGTCCAGCACTTGTCCTAGCCGTTACAGCAGCATATTACCTGTGGAGCATGCAACGCACCATCTTCGAGGGTGGGGATGAAACACAACCACCTGCTTCAATGGATGGTCAGCCGATCCCTGATATCGGCAACCATGAGAAGTTGGCAATGTTCGTATTAGCCATGTTCACAATCTTGTTCGGTGTAATGCCATGGATCGCTTTGGATATGATGAACGATTGGTCAATCCAAATCTTTGAAGGACTGATAATGCCGATTCTAGGCAACTTTAACGGAGGCGTCTGAAATGTCTGAAATAATATATGTTCAACCATTTGATGATAACTTCACTACTGCTCTTTTGCCAGAGTTGATTTTGGTTGCTGGTTTATTTGCACTGATTATAATACCAAATCTAGGTAAGGCTACCTTTAGGGTTCCAGGAACTCAAATTCGGTTGCCATATTTCCTAGGTGGGGAGCGTTATTCACTAATATCCAATCCACGCTTACCAAGTTGGATTGCAGTTACTACACTACTTCTGGCATTTGTGGAAGTGATAATGAACTTTGAGAGTGGATTACAACGCTACATGATCGTTTCAGAACTGCTCCCTACGACAATTAACGGGGCAACTGCAGGAGACATACTGGTCAATGGCGGTAGTCATATTGTTCCGGGAAGTTCAAAGGAATTATTGCTCATAAATGATTTCTCACGTCTATTTGAGATGATATTCTTCGGAGCAATTTCTCTCGCTGCTATCGCTAGTATGAACCGTTTGCAATCATTTGACAGTTCTGATAAAAGCACAAACGCTCTCTACAACAACCGTCGTCAAGCAGATTTCTACATCTTATTATTGACTGCTGCAATGGGAATGGCAATAGTCGCTTTAGCACAGGACCTATTCGTTCTATTCCTCGGTTTGGAGTTAGCAAGTTTCTCATCATATGTACTAGTTGCATTCCACAAAGAATCAAAGGAAGGTACAGAGGGTGGAATGAAATATTTCATCGTAGGTTCAGTTGCATCTGGTGTAGGGCTATATGGCCTTTCAATGCTATATCTGTGGGCAGGTACTCTACAATTGGGAGAATTATCAGTTGCATTTGATGCAGCAATGGCCCCACAAGGTTTTCCAGCATTACCATTGATTGCACTTGGTTTTATTCTGGTAGGATTCGGTTTCAAAGTTAGCGCTGCACCTTTCCACTTTGCTGCACCGGATGCTTACGCAGGAGCAAGTTCACCGGTCGCTGGGATATTGGCAACTGCAAGTAAAGCGATGGGTATTATCGGTTTGACTCGAATGTTGTTAATCGTTGCAAGTCCAGAATCTAATGATGGTTCGGCAATATGGCTAGTAGCATTAGGTATTCTTTCAGTAGTCACAATGACTTGGGGCAATATCGCGGCACTAGGTTCTGACAATCCAAAGAGAATGTTGGCCTATTCATCAGTTGCTCATGCAGGATACATGCTTGCGGGATTAACTGCGATTGGGGCATGGAATTGGGATCCTGAACTTGCAGGTCATGGTGGAGATGCTGCAATTATGGTAATGACGGCGATACTATTCCATTTGGTGGTATTAGTATGTTTCAAGTTAGGCGCTTTCCTCGTTCTTTCAATACTAGAAAGTGAGGGAGAAGTTTCTAAAATGTCTAGTTTAAGAGGTCTTTCAAAGAGAGAACCCCTACTTGCAGTATCGATGTTTATCTTTATGATAAGCCTTGCAGGTGTTCCTCCAATGTCTGGATTCATGTCCAAACTATTGATGATAATGGGAATCGTAAAGGTTTCGATTGGGAACATGGGAGATGCATTATCTAACGGAGATATTCTCAGTATTGGTGATGCACACTGGGTTTGGTGGTTAGCATTGATTATGGTCCTTAATTCAGCGATTTCAATGTTTTATTATCTACGTGTCATCGTTACAATGTATTTCCATGAACCAGAAGGAGATAGGCAAGGCCCACTCCCGATTGGTTGGCAAGTACGAACAGCAATATTTGCTTGCGTAGTCGCTTCAGTCTTCTTCGGAATAAATGCAGATGGATTAATCGAATTGTGTGAAATGGCGGCAAATAGCTTAAACTATAGTTGGGCAAGTCAATAATTACCCAATAATCACTGTATTGGTATGTGAACCCTTCAAGAAGGGTTGGCCGGTGGAGCAGTTAGGTGCAAGCATATGGGACGTCGTCGTGAAGAGAAAGTAGACGTGGAAGAATTAGCCCGTCTTGAATCTCCTGAGGGAGGAACAGGCGGCAAAATCCGTGTCAAGATGCCAAACAAAAAGGTCAACGAAATGTTTGCCTTGGCAGATCAAATTCTCGGAGGTCGTCGCGTTTCAGTATTGTGCGCAGATGGTGAGACTCGAATGGCTCGCATACCAGGTAAAATGCGCCGCCGTCAATGGGTTCGTGAAGGCGATTTAATTATCGTATGGCCTTGGGATTTCCAAGATGCTAAAGCAGATGTTAAGCATAGATATAGCAAGACACAATCAATGTATCTCTCAAGAAAAGGAGTACTTCCTGAATCAGTAGATGTGTTCGGAATGAATACTCGCCAAGACGATGATGATGAATTCGACGATTTATTCGGTAACGCATCAGAAATAGCGGATATCACATCTAAAAACGAGATTGCAGCAGAAGAAGCTGCTGCTGATGAAGCGGAAGACATGTTCGAAGATGACGATGACGATGATGATTTGTTTGAAAGTGAAGAAGCAGAAGTCACTGAAGTTGCAGAAGTTACAGAAGAATCAACTCAAGAGATTGAAGAAGAACCAGTTGATGATGATGACGATGATGACGACGACGATGATATCGACGCATTATTCGCTTGAGTAGTCCGGCGCTTTGATGGTGTATTGCTATGCTGGGCAGTCATAGGTGAGGCTAATGGGTTCGGACGATTGGGAAGATTTGACGTCAAACACTCGTCAGCATCGCCATAACCGAAAAAAGAATCGGGGCAGCAAGGTCACTGATAGGCAAAAAGAGGAAGAAAAGTTTGATGAGCGTCAATCAAAAAAATTCCTCAAAGATTTGGAGCCCCAATCTGGCCGATATGGCTGGATGAAAGAAACTCGTCACAAGAGAATGTTCCGTGATATCGAATCCAAACTTCAAGGCGTTATCGGCAAGGGTAGTTATGATTGGGTAGACCGCCGTGTTTTCGACCAAGTTTTTGACCGATTAACATTGATGTCGTTGTATAAGTTGATGAAAACTGGGGTAATTGATACCCTTGATTTCCCAATTGCTAGAGGAAAAGAAGCGCACGTATTTCATGCAACGGATGTAGATGGCAAAGTGGTTGCAGTCAAAATTTTTCATACATCAAACGCCGTCTTCAAGAATTTGATACAGTATATCGAAGGCGATAGAAGATTCGGAGGATTACGTCGCCGACACAGAGATCTAGTAGATATCTGGGTGAGAAAGGAACATAGTAACTTGACAAGACTTTCTCGTTGGGGATTGAAAGTTCCGAAGCCATTGGGAATCCACAAAAATGTCCTAGTGATGGAGTATCTAGGTGATGAAATCTCGCCTAGTCTAAAATTAAGAGAAGTAAAAGTAGATTTTCCAGAGCCTGTTTATGATGAACTACTGGAGTTTTTAGCGGTTACTTGGCAAAAAGCAAAACTTGCACATGGTGATTTTTCACCATATAATATCTTGTGGCATGATGGAGGACCGGTAGTAATAGATGTGGGTCAAGCGGTAATAGAAACTCATCCCAAAGCCCAAGAATTCCTCGTAAGAGATGTCACTAGATTGGTCGAATGGGGTCAGAAGCAAGGTCTTGAAGTTGATTTAGCCGGTGCTATGTATGAAGTTTTGAATATGAATCTCGACCATATTGAAAAATTAGAAATAGAATTTGAAGAAGAGTAAATCACTCTTCTTCTGAATAAGTGATGCTTTCATCTTCACCTAATTCCATCATTAACTCAACGGCCTCTAAGTCTTCAGGGTCAACTTGAGAAGCGCGCATTCTTCTATTGCGCTTATTGCTCAAATCTGCAAGTCCAGGCACTAGGTTTTCAAACACAGTTTCGCCAGACACTTCGCCTTTGATTTCGATACTATCCAAACTACGGCTAGCTAATTTAGACCTGCGCCTATCCTTTTCTAGGAAGTTCAAAACGGTGCCATGCTCAGCACCACCAGCAATCATCTCAATCGCACCTCTCGCTGCTGCTAATCCTTCTTCATGACCTACTAAAACTACTGTTGATTTGTAAATAGTGATTTCAGTATTTGTCAATCCTTCGATCAACTTTCTGATTTTACCTTCACTTCCGATAATTCTAGCGCGAATTCTGCGTTGTTGATTTGCTCTTTTTCCAACATATCCACGCAATTCAACCAATTCAAAAAAGTGGTCATCTTGGAGTAATCTAATCGCTGCCATAGGTGCCATTCCTCTAGCGATTGCTTTGATAACATCTGGTAATTTCATTGCCTTAACCGGATCATAAGTGCCAGGTTCACCCCAAAGGACCTCTACATCACCTGTTTCGGAATCAATTTTGAACTCCTTACAGCCTGAAGCCTTATGCAAAGACCTTGCAGTAACCCCTTTTGCTCCAATAAGAACCGCAATACGGTCTTGCGGGACACGAGGAAGAGATTGGCGCATAAGGCGAGGCTACCGCCCACCTCATTTCAAGCGTTGGTTCTTCTTTGGAGGTGTGAAATTACGATTCCAGCGAATAATAGTGCGATTATTGAAGGAGCGAAAGAAGGCACTAACCCTGCACTTGTTATCGCAGCACCAGTGACTACCATGTGATTGTAATTATTTCCTTCATCATACTCATCTACTACATTGCTATAATCTATCACTAGGCGTAAATCGTATTGACCAGTCTTTGGAACTGTATAATTCCATATCAGAGTTTCATTTGAGTCTGAAAGACTTCCTGAGGCAAGAGTTCTTGCTTCCATCACCGTCCACTGCACGGTGGAAGAGCGGTCGGCTGGTGCAGATTCAAGTCTAACTACTACACTACCGCCATAGTCTTGATTACTTTCCAAAACACTGGTTATTGTGATATTACCAAAACTTTCACCAGGTCTTACTACTAATCTATCTAGATTAGTTTCTGTTTCATTCCAGTACAAGTCCAATCCAGGGAGAATTTGATACGATGCTGGTGCGGTTGTAATAGAGTTACCAGCAATATCGAAAACCACTGCTTGAAGCATTAGATGCTGACGAGACTTAGTCGCCCAATTAGATAGTCCAACAGTTCCGTCAAGACCATTGGCACCCAAAGTGATCCAACGTCCAGAAAGGTCGGGTGTTTGTCCAACTCCATTAGAGTCAAACCCATATTGAATATATGAGGCAGTTGTATCAATTCCAGATTGTTCATCGATAGCGCTGAATGAAACATTGGCACCACCGATTTTACTGGTAGTCAATTCATCAACAGTCCAGCCATCAGCTTCAGGTTGAGTTCCATCGACTCTAATTGTAATTGTATTACTTGGTCCAGTATTACCTACATTGTCAATTGCTCTAAATGCGATATTATGGACACCTTCAATCATTGTCAAAGTGGTTGAATCATTGTAAACAGTATTCCATGTAACTCCAATATCATCAGACCATTCAACATGGCTAACACCGCTACCTTGAGAGTCATCACTTCCAGTGATCAAGCCGGATAGAGTAACGGTAGTACTCTGCTGCCACGAAGAACCGTCACCAATTGTTATAGAGCCTATACTAGGGCCAGTTCTATCAATTCCGATGAATATTGTAGAAGAGTTTGAGAGTCCAGAGTTATCAAAGACAGTTAGTCGAGGATTCGAAGAACCTTCAGACATATTACCGCTGGCCCAATCCCAGCCATAATTGAGAGTTCCTGGCCCATCTGCAAGTGGAGAACTAGGTCCCGGGGCATTGGTTAGTGTTGCTCGTTTCAGATCATCATCAATAGCGCCCCAACGAAATGAAATCGCTTCATCGGATTCAATATTGAACCATGCTCTATCGGTGACGGAATCACCAGTTCCATAATCTGAATTCAAAACTTTGAAAATAGTTATTTCGGGAATGTGATTGGTAATATTGAATTCTTCACCGAGTGCGGTTGTAGTATTTGCGACATCATCATCCCATGCAGTAGCCCTTAGTGTGTAATTACCATTCGTATAAGCGGTTGAATCAAAATGCTTCAACCATGGCGTGCTGGTCAAGTTTGTGACTAGATTCCATGAGCCAGAATCCAAAATCTCAATTAATATTGAAGAAATATTACCAGTCCCACTCAATGTAAAAGTAAGGGTGTGTAATCCTGTGATGTTATCATCGCTATTTGGCCCATTACTGAATGCAATACTGGTATTAGAAGGTGAATTATTTACTATAATTGCATCTGACAAAGTGTCAATCTGATCATTATAATTTAATAATGGAGAGACAAAACTAGCGAGTAGAAAAACAAGTGCGATACTCACTGCCCTCCCCTGCATACCCTAGAGACGTTCGGGCTCAGCCTTCAATGCTACCCCTAGAAATGCTTCTTTTGACGATTAAGTGAAGGTTACAATCTTTACCAAAATAAGAATTACAAAGCGATTTAATGTATTTTGGCGAGCCAAATAATCTCAAACATTTGGCAACTATAGGCCTAGATTTGAGATGGGTTCAAGTGCTACGCAATATCACGCTTAGATACATGGCGAATGAGTTGAAGTCCATACTGGTCGTAGTATTGTTGGCTCTGACAATAATGCCCCTCTCCGTTTCGGCAGAAACTAGCGGCGGTATTCAGGCCTCAACATCGACTTTGAGCATCCTGCCGGCTTCCCCTGAAGCCGGTGACTCAATCACTATTTTGCTAACACTTTACAACTCTCAACAAACTGATGCCTTCGATGTAAAATACTCAATTTACAAAGATGGAACCAGTTCCGGAGACAGACTTGCAATGAACACAGTCAATATCCTGGGTGAAGAAACAGTTGATGTTAGTGCAACATGGAATTCACTGACCGAAGGAAATCACAAAGTGTGGGTGATATTTGAGGCTAACCAAGACACTGAAGCATCATTTTACCTAGATTTCGTAGTGACAGGACTACCAAACCTGAGAATTGTTGAAACTGCTTTATCTCCTGCGAGTGATATTAAATTCGGAGATAATGTTACAGCATCAACTCGGATAACCAATATTGGTAGTGTTGATGCATCAACAAGTACCCTTCATTTTTCAACATCCAGCGGCGAACAACAATTTTTGCCAACCCCAGCAATAGCCGCTGGCCAATCTCAATGGGTTAATACTACATTTATTGCACCGCAAAGTGGAACTCATACGATTTACTTTAATCCAGATTATTATGAAGAAGTACACGAAGCATCGGAGTTAAACAAGATTGTTGAGTTATCTTTGTTAGTTGAGACTCTGATGGATGTCTATCATATTGGTGACCTAACAGTAACTGTTGAAGAAGGGGCCTTAGAAGGGCCATGGACTATTGAAGGAACATTGGGTAGAACCAATGGGACTGGAACTACTGAAGTCCCGCTACGTCTAGAGATTCCAACTGATAATGGTGGAATACTGATGATGCCTCCATTTACTGTAACTCTCTCCGGCGCAGGATATGCAGAAAAGTCATGGAGTCAAGTACTTACAATTAATGACCTATCTTCTCTGAGTGATGGTTTACATATTGTGGCGGCCCAAGTAGATCCATTCAATTCAGGCGACTTTGTTCAAGAGTCAACAAACAATGATCGAATCGCAGGCCAATTATCTATTTACCCGATTCCAGATATTTTTGTTGATGGAGATGCAATACCTTCTTCTTCATCAATTGCTTCAGGTGAAGATGTAACCTGGAGAGTTAGTATTTCCAATATTGGTGATATCCAAGTGCGAGGGCAAATAGTCTATATTTGGGAAGGCGTAGAAAGTGAATCCGGCTGGATATTTATCGATGCAGGTGCAACTCAACCATGGGATATTACTTTGACCACATTAATTGGTTCACATTCAGCAGAATTCGAAGCACAGTGGGTTCCACATCCAACTAGTTGGGATAGTAATCCATTGAATAGTAAAGCAACAGGTAGTATTTCTGTTGAGGCTCCGTTGAGGTTACAATGGGTCTATACATCTATTTCATTGACTGATATAACTGGAAATACAGCCTCTCAACCATTGCAAAGCGGAGATTCATACACAGTGTCAATCAATATGACAAGTATTGAAACTGGTAATGTGTCCTTCAACTGTTTTGATGGTTCTGGAACTCTGCTAGAGACCTTGTTTGTAGATATAGAAGTTAGATCTGACAGAGCTACAGTTTCCTGCAACTTCATCGCTGCATCACCAATTAGTACAATCCGAATTTCACCATCAGACATCACAGTTGCTAGCACCTTCACACGCGCTTTCCCAACAGTTGCTACCGATGGGGGAACAACAGATGCAGAAACATCTGCCAAGGGTACAATGACTTTGCTTGGAGGCGGTGTTATTGGATTGATTGCACTATTGGTGGTAGCATATATTCTTACTAGAGAAAGAGAAGAAGAAGTGGAAAGAGATATTTTCGATTATTGTCCATCATGTGATGGTGAATTAGAAGGGGTCGAAGACCGCTGCCCTCATTGTTCATTCAACCTTAAGAAAGCCAGAAAGCAATTCCACGATTGCCATGAATGTACAGAATCTATTCCGGATTTGATGGAAGATTGCCCGTATTGTGGTACTGCGCAAGATGTATCGTCATTCTTTGAGCAACGACAAAAAAGAGTTGTAGAAAAGAAAGAACTTGTTGCTATTGAGGAAGAGGACGATGAAGATGAAATCGTTACAGGTGCAGAAGACTTCGCATCCACTGTTCAAGAATTTGGTTATGATGAAGAGGATCTCGGTCAAGAGTGGGATAAGAACTTGAAGAGTGCTGAAGATGAAGTTGAAGCTGCATACGATAGAAAACATGCAGGTGAGTTGGCGCTTGAAGGACTCACAGATGAAGAGATTGAAGAATTGAATAACGAGGTTACGACGACACTCAAGAGCGCTAAAGATGCCGCAGTTGGTGTCGGAATCGAAGAGATGCTCAGCGGTCGTGAAATTCATGCTCACTTGGATGATGGGCAAGATCTATCGGCAAGTGATGCAGGGATTAGGGAGCAAATATTCAACGTCACAGGTGAGGATGGAGTTCTACCAGGGGATAAGTTTGAAGTTGGAATGAATGTAACCGATAATTCATTAGCAGGAAATGAGGTCAAAGATTCAACAGCAGATTTCTCCTTTGAAGAGGACGAAGCACCACTTTCAGCATCAACTAAGTCGGATACAGAAGTTGCAACTGCAAGGGAAGCACAGAAGCCAAAACGTCGCGCCCCTAAGCGAAAAGAAGAAACCCCACAGGTAGCCGAATGTGGTGCATGTGGAGCAGATCTTCCAGTTGAAGCAAATGAATGTGGTACTTGCGGTGCAAAGTTCGAATGAACTGTTCATTGATTGAATGAATTGAATGTGCCCGTCGGCTTTCATAGGGTTCGTCATCGCTTTCGCTCGGCCACCATGTGCGTCATTCAGGCGATTTGAACCAACCCACTACTTGCCTTCAAAGTGCCTCAAGCGAGGGAGGTATTCAAAACAAAAGAAGGATTGGCTATATTTGATGCAACAAAGAGTATTGCCAATGCTCGTCGTTTTGACAATGTTATTGACTTCTACAGTTGGTTGCTTGGGGTTGATTCCAGCCCGTGAGGCTGTTGAGGGGTTTAGAGAGCCTGCTGGCGATGCTTTGACCTACCAAAAGATAGATGTTTCACACACCTATACTTCCTTGGAACTACAGCCTTATACAAATAAATCGGTATTTATTGTAGATGATTCTGTGACTGAGATTTCGATTTATTTCAAGGCAGCATTTACATTTTCTGACATATTTCCACAAATTGAAAACAATACGAGATATGTCAGAGCAACATTAACTGATTCAGAAGGAGTAATTCAATGGTCTAAAGATGTTAGTTCCGATTCAGCACCTATCGAAGAAAAACTTGAACCTAATCCTGCATTTCCCAAAGGTGATTGGGAATTAAACGTTGAAGCGAGAGGCATTGGTGAAGAAACGCTAGGATTAATCCATGATAATTTCAATATCCAATTGACCATTACAAAGAGATGCGTCCAATATCCAATGGAACAATCTTGTTCAACTGATTGAATCAAATCAATGCTTCAGTACATGCATAATTGCGTGAGCAGTTTTTACATTTCCCTGGTCTTTCATGGTTTCTTTTGGGATCGTTGTGAACCATTAATCTCTGGACTTCAGCAATAGCATCGAATAACATTGATTTATTTGCATCATCCCATGGGATTTGATGTAAGTCCTCATTTCCATATCTTAGCACTCCATAAGGAGTGGCTCTTTTAGTACTAATCTCTACTAAATGCAAATACGCCAAAACTTGTATCTTGTGAGAGCGGTGAGGGAATTTTGGTACTCTTCCAGTTTTCTGTTCAACCGGAATAAATTCGCCATCTACTATCACTATCTGGTCTGGCCTTCCTCGAAGGCCAGTTATTGGATCTTTCAATAGACTCGTAGAATCTTCATTGTCAGAATATGCGATTTCTGTATTTTCTTTCAATCCAACAATTTCTCTTGCGATTTCTAATGAATTTTCTACAAGTAGAGCTCTTTGCAACTGCCAAGAAGCGAATAATGTCCAAGACATTGCTAATACCGCAAACAAGAAACCCGCCTGACTTTTGTTCTCTGCACCTATGAGGGCCATGGAATGCAGAGCCAATGCTATTGATGCTAACAATAATGCCGCCTCTATCCGACCTGCTTCAAACCATCCACCGATGAAACCTTGAGGCTGTAATACCGATTCAAGATGATATGTATCGCTCTCTTGAAAATTACTTTTTGATTTTGCAATCGTATCCGTCCATCCAATCCATTCTCTCCATGGCAGATAAACTGCTACAATTCCAGTAATTAGGAGAGATAATGCCCAGAGTGCCATGTATCTAGCAATTGATTCGGTGGTGTAAGCAGCATCTTCTATCAAAGAAAAAACGATAGCATCTATGATGAATACTAAGATGACACCAAACCACCACGACCAGATGACCATGGCTCTTCGTAATTTAGCGTGTTTTTCTTGATAGTCTTTTACTTGGCCGTGAATTGTGGCGTGTTTTTCGAACCCAGCTGTAATTGCTTCACCTTGGCCACTTTTCCCTTCTCGCGCTAGTGACCAAGAGAGAGGACAATATTCGTGGCGTTCCAAATCGCTGGCACTAACTCTCAATGGTTCACCAGTTTTTAATCGCCAAACACCGTCCTCATGGAGTTCAGCGCCATTAAATTGGTCTGATTGAGGAGAATCTTGAGCCATCAATTATTTCCCCCGTATGCAGCGTGGGGGGTGGGCTCTTTCTTTTATTCTCCGCCGTCACGATTATGGCGATTTCACTAAATACTGAAATTCTGAAAGTCTTAGTCAGTGCGAAGCGGTTTAATATGGGGGTTATGTGGGCGGCTTGCTGAGGTTTATCTATGTCCGATGAAGAAGCAACATTACTGATACCGTTTGAAGACTATGAAGAGAACGCCGTAAATATCGGTACTCAACAGAAAAGTTCAGACATGAAGAGATTTATTGAACGTGTTCGTGAGGATGGGTTATACCTTTTGGACGTCAATATCACCGATGCTCGTATCCGTTCAATCGCTGCTTTCCTCAATCATTTTGATTCCCCTCGTATAATGGTAGTTTCAGCTCGTCAATACGGACAGAGGCCAGCACGTCTTTTCTCAGAAGCAATCGGAGCAAATTCCGCAGTCGGTCGCTTTATTCCAGGTTCACTTACCAATCCAGTTCTTCGTTCATACGTCGAACCAGATGTGCTTTTCGTAACAGACCCTGCTGCTGACCAACAAGCATTGATCGAAGCGGTTAACTCCGGTCTTCCAATCGTCGGTATCGTGGACGCAAACAATAATCTTCGTAATGTTGACATCGCACTTCCTGCAAATAACAAGGGTCGTCGCTCTCTTGCTCAAATTTACTGGCTACTCGCCCGTGAAGTACTCAAACTACGTGGAAAAACCACAGATGAAGATTGGGCTAAGGAACAAGATCTTGAAGAGTGGCAATCAACCTTCTGAGTATTGTTGAATGCCTGTGCCTTTTTTGGCATATTAGTTTCAATATTGAATGGATGTTATTTACATAAAGGTATCATAAGCAAGTATGTTTTGCCATAATATACACGGAGGGTCTAATATTTCTAAATCCTCATCCAAACAATTTTTCCCAATTCGTGCAATAAAGTTCGGATTAAGAATGCCTGGGAGATTTTTCAACCATTACATTATCTATCCACTTTTGGATAAAAAAATTGCTAACAGCGAATTAGATCTTTACGTCCATGACAAGGAAAGAGGATTGCTAAGGGAATTAAATACCGGAGAACGCGTCAATTGGAGTCTCGAATCTGGCAAAGCATGCGATGCAGTACCTTGGTTAGACAGAATTAATCCGCTGGTAGATAAAAATGATATTGTATTTGATGTCGGGGCAAATATAGGCGTTGTCTGTCATTGGTTCGCCCATAGATGTGCCGTAGTTCATGCTTTTGAACCACATCCAGGTAACTTGAACACAATAAAAAATCAAATCGATTTGAGAAATATGCAAAATATTTCACTACATTCAATTGCGCTTGGAAAAGAAAATACGACAATGAAATTACATGTAAAGGGATTTCATGGCCACCATTCTCTCGGTGATGTGAATAATAGTCCGACAATTGACCAAATCGATGTTGATGTTAAGTGCCTTGACGATGTTGCCAAAGAACTTGAAATCAATCACATCAATTTCCTGAAAATAGATGTAGAAGGCTTTGAGGTTGATGTATTACTCGGAGCACAACAATTACTCGCTAACAAGCAAATTGATTATGTTCTTTTTGAATTACAAGATTCAATTCTACATTCTATTAATCGCACTTCACGGCAAGCATTACAGCCATTATTTGATGCAGGGTACGATATTATTGATCTATACGGTAAATTAGTGGATGCCAATAATTCTGAGCCAATCGCAAATGGCGATTATTTGGCTTGTATCAATGGCGCTGAAACTGCTAAGAAATTGGGGTCATCGCCCTTTGAACTGATTTAACTCAGTTAAAGCTCTAATTCCTTGTATGATGAGAGGAAATCCGATGTGGCTTTGGCGAATTCTTCTCTAGTAACCTTGCCATGCATAATCGACCTTATTTTTTTGGCGCTTGGTAACCCTCTAGTAAACGATACTGCATGCCCGCGCAGATTTTTCAAATCTAAACCAGTAGTTTGCGTTGCCAATTCGATGTACCTGTCCCAGCACCATCTCCTGGTCTCAAATTGCTGAGCGACTTCTGATAAAGAGTTCCAATTGCCCTCGAAATGCTCTATCCAAGGTAATTGGGTTGCATCCATCCATCCCAATTCTACTTTCATTTCACCAAAAACGGATGGCCGGCCAATAGCTCCCCTTCCTATCATCAATCCAGCTGCCTGTGTTTGTAATAGGCAGGCGGAAGCAGAAGCTCCGTTGACAATGTCACCATTTGCAATCACAGGAACTTCAACAGCTTGAACTGCATTTGCAATATAATCCCAATCGGCTTCACCAGAATACCTTTGTCTGAGTGTTCTGCCATGAATGCATAATCTTTGAACTCCTACATTCTCTAATTCCTTGCAAATTTCAAGTGCATTATTTTCTCCTTTGCCAGTACCCAATCTCATTTTTGCAGTGACAGGGATATCGATTCTATCAACGATTTGGGAGCACATGTCAACCAAACTTTTAGGTTCTGCCATCAAAGCAGCCCCGGCACAAATCTTGGTTACTTTTGGTGCAGGGCAGCCAAAATTCAAATCAATTATATCGGCATTAGCACTAAGCATTTCCGCGGCACGAGCCATATCTTCAGCAACCCCTCCAAATATTTGGGGGATAAATGGAGATTCTTCCTCACAGGTCTCCATTCTACTCCAAGACCTTGCTGCTTCACGGGATAAAGCAGTTGAATTAGTGAATTCAGTTATGGTAAAATCAGCACCACATTCCTTGGCCAATAGGCGAAATGGTAAATCGGTGACTCCAGCCATTGGTGCAAGAAAAAGAGGACGAGCCTCCCCATCCCACTCACCGGGCTTGGCTGAAATATATTGGCTCATGTTGATTCCTCAGTATTTGCACTCAATTTTGAGCAGATTCAAGAAGTTCTGCAACCCGACGCATACGCCGTAATACCTTGTCTAATCGTTCGTTAACTCGGCGGGTTACATCTTCGGCAGTTTCTCCGCTAAGGCGGTGGCCTAAAGGTAAACGCCCACCTAACAGGTTGAGCAGTAACATCTGTTGTTTGGAACTTACATCTTTCAATAATAATTCAACATCTTCAACCTTCAATTTACTTTTCTTTAGTTTTTGAATCAACTTTGATTGTTGAGTTTCGTCCAGTATGCGATTGAAGCCACCCTTCTTTAGCATCCAATCTTCTCCACGGCGTTGATATTGAGCCACCATCGCTGACCACAATGAGATAGAAAGGCGATCTGTCCTTGCGACCCGTTCTACCATTCCTGATGCTCTAAAGCGCTCTAGAATGCGTCCGATACGAGGCTTGGGGCCATTGAGCAATTGCGCTGCTTCATCAAGAGATAACGGCGCATTTCGACTCATTAGGATTTCAAACAATTTACATGACAAAGAATCAGCATCTGATTCCTTTCCCGGTCTTTCGCCAAGAAGCCCAAAATCTCCAAGCCATTGTGAGAGTAGACTTTCACTACTTTGTGGAGTCAGTGGCCTGTGGTCTACAACTCCAAGGCATAATAGTGGAGTATCTTCTTCAGGTAATTCAAGCGCTAAGCGGCAATTGGTGCGGGTCCAATTTGCCTGAAGAAGAGACATTCTTTGATCAATAATGATTTTGCACTGGACTGAGAATAATTCAACCGCGTTAGAAATGCTTCCCCCGCGCAGGTAATATCGTCTCCACCCCTTCCCCTCATTGGTATAGGCAATTATTCCAGCCTCCACTAAACGGGTCAAATGATGGTTCAATGATGCAGGGGTTAGTGCTAGTTCATCGGCTAACATCTGTGCATCCCAGCCGATTTCAGGGGATGCTAGAATATGGTCGCGTAGTAACCGGTGAACTGGACTTGCCATGCCATAATCAGCCATTGCATCGCCCTTTTTTCGTATTAAGCAAAGTGTATCTGTAAACCAAGTGACTAAACTATCGACATCTCTGTCACTTGTCGGTAGCGCGACTTCTTGTAATCGTACACTGAACATGAATCTCTACCAAATGGAAGTGGTGGGCAATAGTTTTTGAAGACTTTGCATCAATTGCTTTTCAAAAAGCGTTTATTGAATAAAGTTATTCACGGCGTTGGTCGTCCCAATCATAATCGACAGCCACTGTGCCATGCCAAGTCATATCCATATTGATATGAGGCATTAATTCAACTCTATCTTCGCGCAGAATTCCTCTTCTTCTCAGTACCTTAACAGCAGAATGAATAGTGGCCCTTGAACGGCCGATACGACGCGCTAATTCAGCTTGAGAGCGTGGAATTCCTTCCTTGTCAATATTTTCAAGAATCAATCTTTGTACTAATGACAAACCAATTGGTAATGCATTAGCTGCAGCTTGATCGCCGATATTCATACCTCTCAGTTCTTCAATCTGACTCGGCGCCCCTGCAAAATAACAAGTCCTTCCATTCACCGGCATTATAACCACGCTCTTTCGCGCTTGTAAAACATCAAGATGATGGCGAAGAGTTCCATTTGCAGCATTCAATACAGTTTGTAATTCACGATAACACAAGCCCGGATTTATTTCTAATGCAGCGAGAATTCTTTGACGTTGTGGATGTTCATGTTGATGCTTAGATTTACTTGAAACTCCACCGAGAGTAATGGCCCCAATAGCGCTTGCAGCAGCGACCATCCCACCTGCGATGCCAGCAAAACCTCCTGTTGCACCGAGTAGCCCAGCAGCCAACCAAGGACGCTGACGAACCCATTGCGATAGAAGAGGCATACATCTGGGTTGGACTCTCCCCTTCTTAATCCATTGGAGCGTTGTTCAAACAATTATTTAGTTTTCACTTAGAACAGAATTCTTTTTAATTTTCAAATGTGCTACCAATGGTGAAAGCAATCTTCCACAGGTTCTGCCATGTTCGGATAGAATATACGTTACACGGATTGGTGGGCCTTCATCAACTTCGCGAATAACCAATCCTTCTTCGACCAGGAAACGTAATTTGTCACTTAATGTTCTTGAGGATATGCCGGATAGCATCCCCTTCATTTCATTGAATCTACGAGGTCCTGCAATGTATAGGGTTGAAAGTATTTCAATTGTCCAACGAGAACCAAATACGTGTAATGCCTCAACTGCTGCTTGGACTTCCCAAGTTGTATCCCAAGGACCTTTATTGGAATGGTTTGCAAGAATATCTCTAATATTAATACCACTTTTTATTGTGCTATCAATCTGATTTTGGATGGCCTCAAAAGAGTCTTTTGGTATCGTGAGTGCAGGTTCTGGCATTGTTGTCCCCAAACATCGGATTAGCCATCACTACTTAATTTGTTTTCTACACCGAGTATAAGGGTGGTTACCGATTGCTATTGCTGAGATTGATATTTTGAATTGCAAATTAAACAAAAGCGAACAAATAGGACTTATCCTTCAAAGAGGGGATGGTGGCTCGGGTTGCCATGGTCAAGTCGGTTATACTCGCTCGTGGAGGTGTACTTGGCCGTAACACAGGCTTAGGGGGGGCGCATCACAATTTGCTAGTCGCCCTCAAAAATGGTGACATCAAAGGTTACCAAATAGACGCTACATGTGAGTATGATTTAGCATTAAAAGCAAACCCAATCAAGCGTTTATTGATGCGCTGGTGGTCGCATCCAAGGGTTGTAAAAAGTTTCGTGAAATCTTCCGCATCTTCTGGTAATTGTGATATTTTGCATATTACTGATCAAGAACAGGCCCATCTAGTTCCAAAAAAATGTAAAGTTCCAGTAGTGGTAACAGTTCACGATCTATTCCATTTATTTCCTAAACAAGTTAAAATCGGTCAAGAGACAATACAAGTGGGTGAAGCAAAACCACCAAGTTACCGCTCAAGAGATTTGAATAAACTAAAAAGTGGATTGATGAGAGCAGACCTCCTAGTTTGTGATTCGAGAGCAACTTTATCGGATTGTAAAAAATATTTTCCAAATGTCAAAAGTATCTGTGTTCCACTTGGGCTTGACATCGATGCCTTTGCAAATTTCGCTCAAACCGATTCAGAGGTTATAGGTCCAGCACAAAATTTCCCCGAAGGCTGTAATCTCCTAATCGTTGGTAGTCATGACCCGAGAAAGAGATTAAAATTCATCTGCGAGGTATTGGGTGGGTTGGACGATTCAATAAAAAGTGAAATTCATATACACCATGTCGGCAATGCTGAATGCCCATATGGTGGTCCATCTACACATCATTTGGTAAAACAAAATGATGTTCAAAATTGGAATGGTATTGGAATGAATCTGAGCCATCAAGAACTGATGTGGATGCGAATAAAATCAGATGCACTATTATTTCCTTCAGGCAGTGAGGGATTTGGTTATCCGCCTCTAGAATCAATGGCCTGTGGAACAAAAGTTCTCTGTTCAAACCTTGCTAGCCACAATGAACTAATGCCTGACGATTCTTGTATTGAGGCAGATGATATCGCTGCGTGGCAAAAGGCCATCATTGAAATTCATTCACAATGGAAGCATACAGAAGGGCCGATTGATGCAGACCAACAATTGATTCAACATTCACGTAATTTCAGCATGAATGCCTTCAATGAACGGATGGCTGAAGCCTATTCTATGCTGGAATGAGAATTTCCACTTTGAATAATTGGAGCGATTTGTTCTTCAACAGGTGGTTAGTGGGCGGTAATATGCAACCTATTCAGAGTGTGGCAATTGTTGGTGCAGGAAATATGGGGTCTGGAATTGCGCAAAAAACAGCGCAAGAAGAATTCGATGTTCAAATGGTAGACCGAGAACAACAATGGGTTGACAGAGGACAAGACATTATCGCAACTTTTCTTGATGAGGCTGTAGAGCGCCGAATCTTTAGAGAAGCACAGGTTGAAGCGATAAAAAGTAGAATCACTGGCGTCGTAGGTGTTGAAAATACTGCAAATGATACCGATTTGGTAATAGAAGCAGTGTTCGAAGATTTTGATGTTAAAACTGCAGTTTTTGAAACATTGAATTCCGCCTGTGGCGACAATACAATATTTGCATCCAATACATCTTCACTATCGGTTAATGAATTGGCAAAATCATCCGGAAGGGCAGATAGATTCGTAGGACTTCACTTCTTTTTCCACCCTGCAAAGAACCGTCTAATCGAGGTCATTCCTGCAAAATCATCATCTACTCAAACCATTGAAAAAGTTGTTCAGTATTGTAAGATGTTAGGCAAAGTCGTCATCGTCTGTGCAGACCGTCCTGGCTTCGTAGTCAATCGTTTCTTCGTACCATGGCTAAACGAGGCTTGTTTACTATTGGAGGAAGGAATTGCATCTTCAGCCCAAATCGATGCGGTTTCTCGCAAAGCATTCTCCATTGGATTAGGTCCATTTGGATTAATGAATCTAACAGGTCCACCGATCGCATTACATTCAACAGATTATCTGTCAGAGCAATTGAAAACTCCTCGTTATCATGGTGCTCAAAATCTAAGAGATTTGGTAGCAGAAAAGAAGATGTGGGACATTTCACAAGATGAAGGGTATGATGAGTCTCAATACAAAATAATTTCAGAGCGATTGCTCGGAGTTGTTTTTGGAGTGGCTGCGCAAATCGTTAACGAAGAAATATGTACCATGGAAGACGTTGACCGTGGTGCAAAAGTGGGTCTTCGTTGGGCTCATGGCCCCTTTGAATTAATGAATAAAGTCGGCTTAGAAAATGCTCACAGAATGGCTAACCAGTATGCACAATTGGCTAATGGTGGTTGGGAAGTACCAGAAAACCTTAGCGGGCAAGGAAATGCTGATTGGCATTTCAAGGTTGTAGATACTTCAATCGACAATGGTATTGCTACTATTACGATCAATCGTCCCGAAGCAATGAATGCTTTGAATGAGACGGTAATGGCTCAATTAGGCAGTGCGTTGGATGATGTAAATTCAGATAGTTCTGTGTCAACCATAGTGCTAGATGGGGCCGGTAAGGCCTTTGTTGCAGGCGCTGATGTCAAGTTTTTCGTCGACAAAATACGTGCAGATTCAATCAGCGATATTTACGACTTCACTGCATTCGGTCATCAAGTTCTAGACAAATTGGAATCTTCTTCAAAGACGACGATCGCATTGACCACAGGATTAGCTCTTGGTGGGGGCTTAGAACTTGCACTCGCTTGTGATTATCGAGTTGGTACTCGCAGAACACAATTCAGATTCCCTGAGACTTCAATCGGAATCTATCCTGGCTTAGGTGGTTCACAAAGGCCAGCAAGAATTTGTGGTATTCCTATTGCTAGGTGGGCTGTTTTGGCAGGAAATTTTATGGATGCAAAAACAGCCAGTGATTTGGGAATGATCACCCATTTGGTTGATGTTGCAGCAGTAGATGATACTGTATTACAGATTTCAAATCAAGGAAAACCGGTCAATAAGTATCCTGGTAAAGCAGCAAATCTTCAATCACCAGTTGTTCAATTTGCTAATAATTTCTTTGCTGATGACAATATGTCTGACATAATGAATGGAGTCTGTCCTCAAGGTTTTGATGGAGAAGACAAATTAGTTGCTCGTCAAATGAAGAGTTTGAAATTCACTGCTCCAATCGCTTTAGCAAAAGCCAGCGAATTGATAGATGCAACTTCTTCAACAGACCTTTCAGCAGGTCTTGCACTAGAATTGGCAGGACTTAACGATATATTTTCAACTGCGGATTCATTAGAAGGCTTGAGCGCTCTAATAGAAGGAAGAAGGCCTACTTACTCAAATCAATAATCCATTGATTAGGTAAACTCAAACCCACTTGCCTTGAACCGCAAGCATTCCAGTGATAAGTGCATGAACATCAATTTCTTCACCACTTTCACTGGCAAAGCGGAGTCTATTTTTGATCGCATCAATCAGTTGCTCGTCGACTTCTTCATCACTGATGAATTTAATGAATTCTTCAATAGTCTTGCCTCTACCTAATGCAATCGCTAAACGCGCTTTTTGCTCTTCATCCTCATCTTTAGGGCTTCTAACGCTCATACAATCACTCCCCTGCTATCTTCTATTTGTTGATACCATTCATCCCATGGAGTGACTGGTTCATCACTCCAACTCGACAAAGGTCCACTTGTATTAATTGTATTAGGAGCGTCATAATTTTTATTGAAAGCGAGGTTGATTGCGACTTTCGGACCAGGTGAGCCGAGCACTATTGCTTGACGAAGAATTCCACTTCCAATCGCTAAACTATTGGTGTCGGTAGCACTCCAGTATGCAGCAAATCCTGGGTGGGTATGAACCCATGTTTTGAAGGGCATTCGTGAACCGATTGGAGGCTTTAATGGTACTCTGCCAGAAGTCCCCCAATCAATGAATACCACGTCATCTGCATCGATAAGAACCGATGTCTCAAGACCTGCTAACAATGATATTGCGTAAACAGCATCCCATCTTCCAGCCGAAGCACTATTGCTTTGGAACTCGAGTAGAAGTGGTGAATCGACTTGCTTATTTTCAGCAAGATCACAGATGTGTTGCCATGTTTCCTTATCTTTACACAATTGTTCAATACCCGGAATATAAATCATTGATTCACCTCCGGAAAGTGCATTTGACCATAGGTTATACTGGCCATACTCTGCACCGGTGTAGGTTTGCCCCGCAATTGCTGTAGGGCCCACTGAGCGCCGAAAGCAGCAGCATTGAGGAAGCCGAATTCCAGATTTCCAGATTCGAGTGCGCCCTCATGTTGACATGATTTAGCAGGGTGATCTGGAGTCATAGCCTCGACCAAGGCATTTTGGCTATTACTCGTCATTACTAGGTGGCCATCTCCACCACAGCGCAAATCAGCCCAAGGGACTTGCAGTTGGTGAATTAGACGTCTTGGTTCAGGTCTATCGACGCAAACGATGACTAGATCTGCATCCTTGAGTTGTTCTAAGTCATGTAAGTCCTCTGCAATCGCTCTAACAGTTACACCTGAATCATTGTTAGTAATATGGCGTTGAGCTAAAGCCTCAACTTTTGCCACCCCAATGTCGTTGCTGGAAAATCTTTGATGTCCTAAATTGGTTGCTTCAACCAAATCTCCATCCATGATTATTATTTGACAATTAATTCCTATTCTTCTCAGTGCAGGGGTCAAGACATCAACAAGTGTAGAACCTATTCCTCCAGCGCCGACAATAAGTAGCGTTTTGCTATCCGCAATTTCATTCATACAATCATAATTGCCTGAGGGCATATAAAGAATTGAGACAAGTTAGCACTGTCTCGTTCACTGAGCACTCTTGATACATTCTAGGAGTAAGTTTTCAAGCGCACTCATTTGAACATCTATTGTGAAATTTTCTTCAACATATTTGCGTCCATTTCCAGCCCATAGTTTGCGAGTATCTTCATCTTGGGATAAACGATAAGCCACATCCCATAATTCGTAATCTTCTCGTGCAATTAGCATTCCACTCTCAACATTCTTCATTGTATAATGGAAGCCACCTTCGTCGACCATCAATGCTGGGACTCCAATTGCCATCGCTTCTAATGGAGTCAATCCGAAAGGTTCGCCATGTGCATGGCTAACCATCGCCACAGCGCCTCTAATCACGGCTCTAAGCGCTGATTGACTTAGGCGAGGCATACAATAAATATCGACGCCTAAGGAACTTCCATAAGCCATTATTTTTTCTTTATCAGATTGTTCTCCGCCACCGATTTGTAGCAATGAAAGTCCAGTTCCTTGCAAAGATTGAAGAGTTTCCCATGCACCTTTGACAAAGGATAATTTGCCAATAGTTACAACATATTGTTGCGGTAATTCCTCTGCTTCAGGTATATTCTTTTCCGCATCAAGAAGCGCTTGTTGAATTTCATCAGCAGCATCATTCTCTTCAGGATCTGCAAGTTGTGGCCATAAGTCCCAATCCAAAACATGCATTAGATGTGTGGCTTCAAGCAATTGACCCTTGCTATTACGGCGCGGAGCAGAACCATTGCCCTTTTTTTCATCACAAGCCAAATCATAAATCTCTCTCAATTGCTTTTGAATCCACATTGAATTTCCAGAAATAGCCGTACCCTTCATCGCCTTCAAGCGTCGTACTAATTTTTGGTCAACTCTTCGCTGATTTGCAAAAATCATATTGGTTAACCATAACGGTCTTTTCAATTTACCATCCAAATGTCGATGAAGAACATCTTCATACAACCAGCGCGGTGGTTCAAGGCAATGATAGTGCAACCCTTTACCAGTAAGGGTTTTATCCGAAACTGAATTTAGGATTTCTAATGTTCCGCGGCCAACTGAAAAGTGTATAGCATCATATTGTGACCAATCGATTTTCATATTTTTCCATTGCCTAGTGGCTGCAGAACTTTGCCCTGCAGTAATTTCAGTGATTGCACCTTGGGGCCAGGAGAAAGGCTTCGCAGGCTGTATTATATCAATATCACAATCACCTAACAATTGCTTTGCCTGTTGCGGAAATTGAAGGGTAGCGAGACTAACTTGCCATCTCTTGTCGGCATGGCGAAGTAATTGCAATAATTCTCGTTCAGCCCCACCAAGAGTATTGAAAGAACCTCTGACAACCAAAACGCGCAAAGGAGAATCAGCAACATCAGACTCCTCAGCCATAATGTGCTGTCATGACTTACAACCTTAATTTGAACCCATAAAAAGGTAAATTTATGCTATATATTTGCTAACTTTTACGCGGCGAATTGAAAAGAGATAAGCCACAGGGCAAAACATGACCGGCAAGACAGCGATGATTACTGGTGTAACCGGGCAAGATGGTTCTTACCTAGCAGAATTGCTATTAGAAAAAGGATACAATGTCTATGGATTCGTACGCAGGGTTTCCCAACCGACTGTAGGACGCAACCTCATCAACCACTTGATGACCAATGAAAAGTTTCACTTAATCAATGGGGATTTAGCAGATCAAAGTTCTATCGACAATGCTGTAACCTCTTGTCAACCAGATGAGTTTTACAACCTCGGTGCTATGTCATTCGTCCCGGAATCTTGGCGCTCACCGATGATGACTGCTGATATTACCGGTCTTGGCGCTCTACGTTGTTTGGAAGCGATTCGCAAGAACGCACCAAATTGCCGATATTACCAAGCTGGTTCAAGCGAACAATTCGGTAAGGTGCATGAAGTTCCTCAAACTGAAGAAACCCCATTCCACCCACGTTCACCATATGGATGTGCTAAGGTATTTGCCTTTGAAATCACTCGTAACTACCGTGAATCATACGATATGTTCGCTTGTACTGGAATTCTCTTCAATCACGAAAGCCCACGCCGTGGACTAGAATTCGTTACCCGTAAAGTGACAATGACGGCAGCACGTATCGCCCATGGATTTGATGAGAATCTATGGATTGGTAATGTTGAAGCAAAGCGCGATTGGGGATTTGCAGGAGATTATGTCGAGATGCAATGGAGAATGTTACAACAAGATGTGCCATTTGATTTCGTTGTTGCAACCGGGAGAACTCACAGCGTCAAGGATATGATCAATCTTGCATTCTCTCATGTTGGAATGATTTTGACTTGGTCAGGAGAAGGCGTTGATGTCATCGCTACAGACCAAAACAATGTAGTTCGTGTTAGAACTAATCCGAAATTCTTCCGTCCTGCTGAGGTCGATTTATTGATTGGGGACCCTGCTCTATCACGCAAAGAATTGGATTGGGTTCCTAAGACCTCCTTTGAGGAATTAGTCGCAATGATGGTAGATTCGGATGTCAAGATTGTTAAAGAAGCGGTAAAGGGTGGTTATGAACCACCTATTCCACCTGAGTGAAATCTATTGGAGTGAGTTTAGTGGCAACAGAACAGTTGCCGATTTTGTATTCTTTTAGGCGTTGTCCTTATGCTATGCGAGCCCGTATGGCAATCGTTAGACAAGACTTCAAAGTTGAGCATAGAGAAGTAATTCTCCGTGATAGGCCATTGCATATGATGCAGATTTCCCCCAAAGGTACAGTTCCAATTTTACAATTACCCAATGGTGAGGTAATCGAGGAAAGCCTTGAGATTATGCAACATGTTCGTGATTGGCAACCAAGTGTAGAGGAATCAAGTTGGATTGAAAGAAATGATCTTGAATTTAAACATCACTTGGACCGTTACAAATATCCTAATCGCTATGAGGATATTGATGTGATAGAGCAAAGAAATGCAGCAGTAAACTATCTTGACGATTTAGATACAAATCTCCAGTAGCTAGAACAAAATACAAATCTTAACGATTCATTATTCCCATTTGTGCGCCAATTTGCTAACCATGATAGAGAATGGTTTGATATTCAACCTTGGACAAATATTCATAGTTGGTTGGCCAAGAACCTTGCTAGCGCTGAATTCAAAATTTGTATGAACAAAAACAAGCAATGGTTTGAGGGCGATTCCCCAATTGAATTCCCTACTGAATAATCAGTTGATAACCGTCAAGTGCTTGACCGATGGTGCAATTCCCAAATCATCAGGGAAGAATTTGGTAGCGATAGGAATTTGCATTGGTGACATTTCAGTGCCAACCAAAGCCACTCGACTAGGTTTTGAATCGGAGAGAACTTTTCTTCCAGTCAATGGGGCGATTTTATTGCTGAAATCCATGATATCTTCATGACTTGGCATATTCTCGGCGGCTAAATTTTCTCTACTATGTCCAACAAAGACATAGCCTTTATTTTCAATGAAATCAGGGTCAGCCCGCAAATCAAGTTTTGCAAATTCTTCGATATTCTTATCAGACATATTGATGCCTTTCATCAATGTATGACGGCAAACGATTCTGGTATCTAATGAAGGTAAGAGGTCGATGGTTTCTTCGAATTTATCCCATGCATTGGTATTCCATTTTGGCTTACATACAGCATCAAAAATTTCCTTGTTAGGAGCATCGACTGAAACATATAGTTGAGTCGGTAAAACGTCGAGATTTTCGATCACTTTAGGCAGGGTTCCGTTGGTCACCAACATCGTTGTCATTCCGTGCTCGTGACATAATTCCATATATTCACTAAGGCGTGTGTATAGAGTAGGTTCTCCATTGAGAGAGATAGCAACGTGCTTTGGATTTTGAGCAGATAACCATCTTTCCTTTGGAACCTTATCATTGCCCTTGAATCCAGATAATAATCGTCGTTGCGCCCGTACTGATTCATACAGCATGTCAAGTGGGTCCTGGTCAGATAGTTCTAGGGAATCCATATGAGGTTCTCTCCAGCAGTAAGTGCAAGCGAGATTACATTGGTCTACCACCGGTGACATTTGCATACAACTGTGGCTAGCGACCCCGTAGAATTTGCCTTTGTAGCATTGGCGGTCTCTAAGTAGAGATTCTTTGGTCCAATGGCAGATTTTGACACCACCATGTTCTCCAACAATGTGGTAACGTTGTTTCTGTAACTTTGCTTTGAGTGCTAAATCCATCGGTTTCACTTCCTCAGCCGAATTTCCACTGCCGAGAAGCAAATGCGACTCTATTGGGAACCGGCTCGGTTAACCGATGCTAATGCTTTTCCCGTTTCAACTTCGCGATTAGTAAAAATGCTGCAATCACTTGTTTAACATCGGTAGAAATGCATTTGCAGCCTTTTCAGCAGCATTTGCAACATCATCTAAGCGTTGAAGAATTCTATACATGTGCATAGCCGCAAGTGGTTTGTCATCACCTTCTGAGAACACATAGGCTGCAGCTGTACTTTCGCATTCATCAGCCTTATGTTCAAGAATATTGACTTGCATAATCAAATCATTGAGAACAGCCATTTGCATTGGAGCGAATCCGGATTGTGTCAATACATTTAGTTGGTCCACTGCTTCAGAATATTTCTCAACAGTCTTGTGAACCGCTTCAGCCATTATTTTCAGATTATCTCTTGCTTGGTCATCTACCATCAATTCTCTAAACGAGATTTGTTCTGCAACATTTTGTGCATAATCTGCAATTCTATCTTGGCGTGAGAGCATGTGCAAGAAGGTATCGCGTCCGATTGCAATTCTTACACCATTTCCGATATGATTGCGTAGATCTGTTTTGATATGGTCAGCGTCCAATTCTGCAGAGATGGTCGCTTCGATGTGTTTGCTTGCATCTTTGCCTTGTGATGCCACAGTTACAGCAGTAAGCATATGTTCAACAGTCTTCTCAACTGACTTTGCATGCTCATAGAACATGTCAAACGGTGTTGAGTCAAGTGTCTCAAATGGTGTTTCCATCAAGATGTCTCTTGCTTTCTTCCTTGTCAGGACGCATCACAACTGCTAGAGTTATTGCGATTGCAGACAATGTCACGATTGCAACATTGACTGGGCTACCAGCGAATAGGATTACGAAAAGAACAGCACCAGCAGCAGAGATTGGCAGACTTGCCACCCAACTAGCAGCAATCTTTGCAAATACTCTGAAATCAACAGCACCTGCACCACCTGCAAGTCCAACTCCAACCACAGCACCGACTAAAGTGTGAGTTGTTGAAATCGGAACAGCCAGGAACGGCATCGAGAAAATAAGCACTGTTGTTGCAGCACCAAATTCAGCAGCAAAACCTCTTGAAGGAGTAATGTGAGTGATTTTCTTGCCGATAGTATCCATTACTTTGTAGCCCCATGTTGCCACACCGACTGTGATTCCAATACCACCTATTAGCAAAAGGAATAGAGGTACTCCGACATTTCCGTCGCTCAATGTAGCCTGTTGTAGAAGTTGCAATATCATAAATCGCTGCCATCGGTCCAATTGCATTCGCAACATCATTTGCACCGTGGGCGAATGCAACATAACATGCAGTGATTATCTGTAGCCAAATGAAGACGCGTTCAACACCTTCCATTCCTTCTTCTTTGAATTGATAACGCTTTAGTACGACCCATAGGACGAAACTTGCGAACATTCCTATCGCTAGGGCAACTGCTAGACTGTTAATTGGAATCCATGCCCCATCGATGAATGGATTGAAGGTAGTACCTTCCTTTGCTGGTAACCAAGCGCTTTTGTCAATATAGCCTGAACTCTCAAGGTTTGAATAAAACCCTTTCAACCCCTTGAATTGGAATGCGAGACCCAAAACAAAAAATGTAGGTAAAGCAAGAATTGGTGCTAACTTTTTGGTTTGTACAAATGGGTCTTCATTATTGAAGATTAGTCTCTTGATTACAAAGAATGAAACGAAAGCAAGAATTCCTCCTAATAATGGTGAAGCAACCCAACTCAATACAATTTCTATTACCTTCTCCCAGTTTACAGAAGACGGTTGGATGTACAACCCCATTCCGATTACGCCACCGACAATACTGTGTGTGGTTGAAACAGGCATACCAAATCTTGTTGCGATTGTTAGCCAAATAGCAGCAGCCAATAACGCGGCCATAAATCCATACATCAATTTCTGGCTTAACTCCTCTGTAAAACCAGCGTCGCCAAAATCAAGAACTCCCTTTCTGATCGTTTCAGTTACGTGACTTCCAAAGAAAACGGCCCCAGTAAATTCGAATACTGCGGCAACGATAATCGCACGACGTAGAGTCAATGCGCCCGAGACCTACCGATGTTCCCATTGCATTTGCGACATCATTTGCCCCGATGTTCCAGGCCATATACGCACAGACAACAAAGGCAGTTCCGAGTAGTCCACTGGTGGTGGGTTCCATGTGCCACTCTAGTTGCTATCGGTATATATTGAACCTTATCGGTAATCTATATAGGTCAATATAGATTGGTGGGTTTGTGGCTGAAGGTGCAGGCGGATATGAGGTTCGCAAAGTACAACTTACGGGTGGAGCAACTTACACCATAAGCCTTCCAAAAGCATGGGTTGTTGAGAACGCCATCAATGCCAAAGACTCCCTTAGAATCGATTGGAGACCGAGTGGTGCTTTGAGAATCACCCCTCTCGACATGGCTGAAAACAAGTATCAGAGAGTGGTATTGAGTTGTAAAGAAATCCACATTGGAAGTTTACACGATCATCTAATGGGCGCATATATCTCTGGGGCTGATGAAATAATCATTACCGCCTTTCAAAGTAATGACAAAAAGTACCAAGCCGAAATAAGACGCTTTTTGAAAAACACACGAGGCTTTCGAGATAGTCGACGAAGAAGATGATACCATGCGAATGGTTTGCTTAATGAATAGTGGAGAAATGCCATTGTATGCAAGTTTGAATAGAATGTATTCACAACTGATTTCATTGATGAGAGATATCCTAGCGGTTTTCGATGGAGGGGGCCTCGAACTGATTGAGGATGTAGCAGAACGTGAAGCTGATGTTGATGCGATGTTATATCTGGTTGAGCGGCAAGTGAGAGTTGCATTAGATTCTCATTTGGTCGCCTCGTCATTGAAAGTTAGTAGACATCAAGCACTTGAGTACTCCAATTTGGCTAAAAGCCTTGAACGAATGATGGACCATGCATTTCAAATCGGCAACTATCTTTTAGAATTCGAAATGCCAAAACTATCACTGGAATCAATTCCTCTAAGTGTAATACCTCGGTGGCTAGATGCTTTGAAGGAATTGATGATAAATATTCGAACCCGAGAATCTCCTCGAATAGAAGCAGCTCGTAACGAATTAAAACAATCCCAAAAAGTACTCGAGTCGCATGAGGAGATATTGATGAAAAGTAACAAGAAGGCTGGCACCATTTTGTTTGAATTTAAGTTATCTGAATCACTTAGGCGCCAATGTGCTTATGCGAGTGATTTTGGAGAGATTCTACTCAACTTGAAAGTTAATGATGAAATGTCATCTCGTAGGATAAATGAAGAATAGGTGTTGCTAGAACTACTTACTTTCATATTTACACCTGCGTGTTGGCAACTTTACCACCTTTTGATATATGGGTCGCTTTACAATTCACACCACGAGGATGTTGAAGACGACAGCGGAGTGATTGAAATGGATATTGAATTAGAAACATATGTTGAGCAAGTAATGGATGAGCAAAAAATTAGTAATGGAATTGATTTTGATTTTGGATTTTCAAAATTAATATCTACTTTCGTATATGGTGTAGGATTGTATAGGGGTTCTATTGACGAGCGTCATGCCTTAGTTCTTCAATCAAGGAGAGTGTGATAATGGATCAGTATTTAGATCAATATGTTGAAATGGTGATGGAACAGCAGAAAGTGACAAACGGGATTAAGTTATTTTCCTGGCTTAATATTTTTAAAAGGTAATCACTGTTAGAACCTTCACCTAACTCTTCGATTAAGGAACAGAACTGGTTCACTTATTTTTGACCCATTGTCCACTGGACGGTTCTCGATAAAACCTGTTACCACTTCCAGTCGGGAATTCAATCCATTCCTTGCCATCATCGCCCATCGCTCCACGCGTCTCGTATGGTGGAGCATTGGCCTTGGGTTGAGAAATGTTCTCGGATTGGGTAATGTTCTCGAGTGGTTTTTTACGACTTAAGATATATCCGCTCAACAACAATATGACGAGCAGCACTCCTCCAAGCGTCCCCCATTGAATTACTGAAGACTCTTCATTGCCACTAGGTACTATGTTGGATTGTTCTTGACTTACCGAACACCCCACCTGATTTGAGAATTCATCAGATGGAGTTTTTGCACACTCATCAAGAGCATCGGCAATACCATCATCATCAGAGTCACGTTGCCAACTTGAGCATCCATCCGGTGAAACTTCTGGGTTAGAAGTATCTGGGCAGGAATCATCTAGATTCAAAACTCCATCCCCGTCATCATCTCGTTGATTCCATGAACAGCCATATGTGTCGACCGTTGCATTACTTTCAGTATTGGGGCAAATATCGGTTTTTGTACAATTTGAAGGACCTGCTGATGGAGCATTGGTGTTGCAAATAGCATCAGAATCAGCATCGACTTGAAGATCGGAACACCCGACTCCATCAACGGTTGAGTTGATTTCCAGTTGCGGCGCAAACATCCCAGTAATCATTCACTAAATCTCCATCACTGTCACGTTGCGTTTCACCACAACCTACTGAATCAGCAACTTCACCGAGACTTGTGTCAGGGCAAATATCTATGCTGTTTTGTACTGAATCTTCATCTTCATCTTGCTGTTCCCAACTACATCCCGTGCTATCGACAACCTTGCCAGATGGTGTGCTTGGGCAGGAGTCTTCTCCAACACAATCCGAAGGCCCACCGCTTGGTGCACCTTCATCGCATATACCGTCAAAATCCTCGTCCACCTGTTGGTCTGAACAGCCAACTTCATCAACAATCATGCCAATACCAATGGGTGTATTAAAACACAAATCTTGTTTGTTGAGTACGCCATCTTCATCATCGTCTTTTTGTTCCCAACTGCAACCAGTTTCGTCAGAGATTTCACCCAAATTTGTATCTTCGCAGAGGTCTGATGCATCGGCGATCTTGTCGCCATCTGAATCACTCTCCCACAAATAGATGCCTGATTCACCCTCTAATTGAATAAGAACTGATGTTTCATCCGGAGAGATGTTTAGGATACCCCCGTGAATATGTTATCATTCACATGACATCTGTACTTGATGATGTAATTCTAGACTCTGATCCATGCCGACCTGACAGGTGTCTTCTTGCGGAATTGTCAAATCGGAATTCCAATTTGCTTTACCCAGCGCCAGTCAATTAAGGATACATAGAGTAGTTCGCTACTTCTTGAGAATGCCTAGTGAAATATCGATATAACTTTGATTCGCTCTTCCTATCGACAGACGTTGTTGATATTCAGTGCCAATGTGTTAAGTGAATAGACCTCTGATGTTTTCATCAGTCGCCGTGTGAAATTAGAGTCCCCGTCTGGGGAAAGAAGCATTGAGTCAAAAGATCCTACCGATTGATTGACTTTGTAACAGATAGCCATCATTGGCATCCCATAGCAATATTTCGCTGCTTACTTGATCCAATAAGCGTTGTTCCATCATGAGAAAAGATTAGTATTCTTGGATAATGGTCTTCATCCTCAAATATCTGTAAGGTTGCTGGACTAGGTCGAGCATTTGAGGGTCTTGCCGAATAAGAATCGTAAGAGCCAAGTAGGAGGCAGCTAAGTCGCGCTCCGTCTGGACTTATGGCATAGCTTCTGATGTAATCACATTCGTCACTTATCTCATAACTTGGCGAAAGGCTTTGATTTTCAACACTCCCAGATGTAGTAGCCGCAATACGGAATCCTGCCCAATTTGAACTTCCCCAGAATATCAATAGCCATTCTCCATTTGGGCTCCATGAATAACTGCTTCTTAGGAATTGGCTCTCATTTTGGAGTGATATCTCGTGAGCAATTGAAAGAGGCTTCGCCCAGAATGAGAGATGTTGCCAGAATCGGTGTCGTAGGTTGCAATCACCGAATCCCCCTCTGGAGACCATTGAGGATTGCTACAAGGTCCTCCGTTCCATCGACGGATTCTGTACTTGCATGGCCCAAGACAACACATTTGGACAGGCTTCTACATCATACAACGGACAGTTGTCAAGGGAATCTGGAACTCCGTCTCCATCAACATCGCGTTGGCTTTTACTGCATCCGTAAATATTGCCAAATTCAGATGATGGGTTTCTGGACAGTATCGTCAGAGTCTGACACTCCATCGCCATCAGTATCAATCAATTGGGATTCAGAACACCCAAGATAATTTACACTATCTGAAGTGGACGTTCTCGGGCAGATATCGTCGCGGTCGTTTACTCCGTCTAGGTCGGTGTCCTTTTGACTGAGGGCACAACCTTTGATATCTGCTTCTTCATCTTCGGGTGTATCGGAACAGAGGTCTTGAACATTAACAATTCCGTCGGAGTCTTCATCAGGCATCCAGCCAGTCAACACATAACCCAGACCTGATTCGTATCCAGATGTAATTATTTCACTATCATCAGATGAAAACGCACTTTGGTAAACATAAGTAATCATCATCTCATCCTCAACTTGTCATCAACCATGATTCCGTAGAATATATTTTGTATCCATCTCCTTCATAGTATACTGTACTAAAAATCACGTGATTACCATCCGAGGAAAAAGCAGGATTTTCACCTTCGCTACTAAACAATTGAGAATAGCCTGAACTTGAAAATGCAGATACATATTCATATGAATCTAACAACAAGAAATCACCGCTAGGGCTAGCAGTCATTCGGCCAGTCAGTTCGGAATCTATATTGAAATTTTGCTTTAGAACCCATTGATAACCAACGAAAGGTATGCTTTCATATTCATATTCACTTCCAGAACCATCGTAGTTGAGGTACCACAGAATATCTTCACTGGGATGATGAGCGACAAACTGGCCATTAGAATTGGTTCCATCAACCTCATCCCAATCGGGCCCTTCATACATTTTCCCCCCATTACTTCCTGTTGAAATGACCAAGCGTTGCTCATCTCCAGACCATGTTATGTCGTATTGAAACGTAGTAAGTTCTCATCGTCCGAAGAAACGTCTCCAGAAAATACATGTTGCCAATCAGAGGTTTGGTAGACTTCAAAATATTGATTTTCAATTAAAATAAGATATCCTCCATTTGGAGAGAATTCCATTACTCCAAAAGGGTCTTAATTCAGATTGTATTCGATTGTGCTTACAGGGTATTCCAATCTGAATTATGGTAAATTAAAATCTCAATGGAATAGTAATCCGGAAATAGTCATCGCCAAGTAATCGTTTTTGTTGTCATAAGCCATTTCTGCTAACTGCCATTGTAGGGAAGTTGTTTGTAAGCAGCCCAATCCCCCTCATAGACTGAGTCGCGACCTGATGTTTCACTGGTTTCAAGTTGCGAAATTACATTATTATCTGCTGGCTGAAGGGGTGCTATGCAAAGAAGCATGAGCGCTGAAAGAAAGAATGCTAAAACGAAATGTTTGCTTCCTACAAACAAGTTAGAACTGGCGATGTAGCGTTTCCGAAGGGAACGTTTCTCTTCAGCCATGATGTATTGACTATAAACGGGATTAAGTTTTTTTCCTGGATTAATTTGTTTAAGCGCTGAGCGCTGAATTATACCGCTATCGGCTTAGATAAACCCCACCTTATTCATTGATATATCAGTGGCAATGCGATATATTTTAGTGGGTGTTAATCATTTGTCTGTGGCAACTTTTTGACACGAACATAAACAGTGATTTATTAACCACTCAATTAAGGATTTTTGGTTGCTATGCTAGTTGTTGATGATTTGAAGAAGGGATTCGGCTCTGGTAGCAGCCGTTTAGAGGTGCTGAAGGGAGTATCCATGGAAATGAAGCCTGGTGAATTAGTTGCTCTAATGGGGCCATCAGGTTGTGGAAAATCAACCCTCCTCAATATCATTGGCGGATTATTGCCTGCGGAGCGTGGTGAAATCATTCTCAAGGGTCGAAAATATGGATTGAAAAACCCTTCAAATGTTGTTGATGTTAGGCGCGAATATGTTGGATGGATTTTTCAAGACTTTCACCTCTTAGACAATCTTTCTGCAATAGATAATGTGGCAATGGCACTTGAGTTATCTGGAATGCCATCTTTAGAGGCTGAGGACGCTGCACGCATTGCATTAGTGAAAGTCGGACTTGAAGATAGAATGGAGCACATTCCAGATCAACTATCTGGCGGTCAGCAGCAACGCGTTGCTATCGCTAGGGCAATTGCCGGTAACCGGCCTTTGCTTCTTGCTGATGAACCAACAGGGAATTTAGATATTGCCAGTGGTAAAGAAGTATTACAATTATTCAAAGACCTTTGTCATGATAAAGAAAACCCAATTTCTATTCTGATGGTTACACATGACCCGAATCTAGCATCAAACGCAGACAGAATGTTATTACTAACAGATGGAATGACTAAAGCATCCGATATTCGTTCTGCTTGGGGCTTGGATGAAGATGAAGGAGGCGAAGAAGAATGACCAAAGCAGATATTTCTTTGCAGTTGGAATCTTCTGACTTTGCACCTTCACAGAGTTTGCCTAAGCGAATTATGCACAAAGTAACTGAAACTCCTGGAAAACTTCGCCTTGCTGGTTTGAGTGCTTGGCGCGGTAAAGAACGGGGTTTAGCAGTTATTGCAGGTGTTTTCCTTGCTTCTCTTGTCATCACCACCGTTCTTTCGTACGGTGTTGGTCTTTCACAACTTTTCTTTGAAGAATCGCTCAAAAATGAGCCATTCGATGCTAAAATAGAATTTGCTCGAACCCCTGTAGAAAATTCTACCGGTTGGTCGAACAATACCAGCACAATGACGAGTGTGTGCGACGAGTTGATGGAGGAATTCACCGAATTCAGCGATTGTACTCTTGTCTTAGGACGTCAAGGTATTCACAGTGGGGGCTTTTTCAATCAAGAATTTGTTGTTGCTCAGCCTCTTGAAATGGTAGCGATTACCGATGATGCAAACCCATATTGGGGCAACGTTACGTTTGATTATCCAGAACTTGGCGACGCAGGTCCACCAATTTCCAACATGCGTTCGGTTCGCTTTTTAGGACCTGAAGCCTTTGATGGTGAATTTGCTGACAGATTAGGTGAGAACATCATAGCAGGAATGGGAGAGTGGCCATCACCAGAAAATGTCAGTGCTCAACGCGGTGTCATTCTACCTTCGACCGTTGCTTCAGAAGCAAAAGCCAATGTTGGTGATGTCCTTGACTCTCTCTCGTTCCATTATGTCGTTGATGAATCGACGCTGTTCGAAGGGACTGTTACCAATGAAAACTGCGACGGTGAAGTAACTCCTGAGGAGAATGAAATGGTGTACTGTCGGATGGAAATGACAGCGACCAATTTGACGGTTCTTGGAATCTATGACCCATGGGACTTCGGCAATCCAACCCTTGGTCCAAATCCAATCTTTACGACTTGGGAGGTACTTGAAGAATCCCAGCGTGCTGCTTTGATGGATAATGACCACATGTACCTCGGTGTCACCATTGACCAGGGGCAATTGCCGACAACGTCTACTGCAGATGCAGCAGAATGGCTTGAAGACCTTGGAACTCGCGTACAGGCTGGAAATTACACCGATGAAGGAATTGAACTGTATTACACTGATATCGTCAGTGGAACCATCCTTTTCCTCAATATCTTCCTTGGCTTGATTCAGATTTTCGATTATATTATCATGATCCCAATTGTTATTCTTTCAATTTCTGTATTGATTTATGGATTGGTACTCTCGCTGGAACAGCGGCGTAGAGAAGTCAGTATACATCGTGTAATAGGTGCAGATGCCACGAGCCTACAAAGTATGGTGCTGTTAGAATTGTTCGTCATGTCTTCTGTAGCCTGGTTGGCAGGATACCTTCTCGCTTTATTTGCAGTCCCAATCGTTCTTTCAGCAGTCGGGTTCATGGAATTTAGAACCGGCGACTTTGATGTTAATCCAACTTTAAGTATCGGTGCAACTATTTTCACTGCAGTAACAACCCTCGGTCTTGCTATGCTATTCGGCCGCAGCCGTGCCCGTGATTTCATAGAGCTTGAAATCGAAGAAGGAGTGCGAAAAACTTCAGCCAAAACAGAACCAAAACGCTGGCTTCACTGGCTTGCGTTCCTATTTGGAATGATCTCAGTTACCGATACGTGGCTCGAAATAAATGTTAATGAAGATGGTCTTGTTTCCAATTTCTTCATCGAAGGACTACTGGGGATTTTTGGTCCGTTTGCACTTTGGATAGGCGGAGCGCTTCTTCTCGGTAGAATTGGTGCCAAGGGTCCACAGATAATGCAACTAATATTCGGGCGAACATCTCTGTTAAAGGATGTAAAACGTGGTCTTAAAGGTTCAGGTTCAACAGAATCTGTAAACCGACTTGCTGTTATTATGCTACTTACTCTTTCAATTGTCACACTCGCAGCAGTTCAAGGCTATACGGGAACATTGGTTGATGAGAAGACCACCGATGCAACCGTTGGTTCTGATTTGAAAATCACTCTTGAGCAAGAATATAATGAGGCACAATTGCTTGATTTTATCTCAAACTTTACCGATGGTGATGTTACATCTATTGCTACAACAGTGCCAACTCTTGGTAAAGCAATTAACGAGCAACTCTTCTTATCCGATTCTAACGGTGGAGATAAATTACAAACATGGGTATTACTAGATGGTAATGAAGATGTATTGCAATGGAGCGAACAAGCATTGCCAGGAACAGATGTTGATGCAGCCATTGCAGCCTACCGCAACGGTGGTTTTAGTGCTGGAGAAGATGCTGCGTATTCATTGGATATTGCAGGTTCTGGTCGAGGCGATGAAAACCGTCTTGATGATGTATTACTCAAACCAACGAGTGCTCAGAGTGAAAATGTATCTTTTACTTGGGAAGAACTTACCTTAAATTTCTCTACAGGGGGAACAACTCAACCAAACGCTATGGATCTCTTCATAGCCTATTCATCACTGATGGAGGGTGATTGGTCTGGATTAAATCTATCCGGACAAAATTTAAGCGGACGAGATTTCGGTCCGGTTGACCTTACAGGAACTGACCTTTCGAATGCAAACCTTGCAGGGGCAAACCTCAGCCAATCCTTGTTCTATAATACCAATTTGCAAGGTGCGGACCTTTCAGGTGCTAACCTCCGAGGGGCCATAATTGTGAATTTCGGAGGAGGTTCGTTAGAAGGTGCGAATCTCATTGGAGCTGATATGACTGGAGTCTTTGGAATCGCAGATATTTCAACTGCAAATCTCGGTAATGCAACCTGTCCAGATGGTACATCAGCAGATGAAAATAATTGTTCAATGCAACTTGCATCATTGGATTTGCAAACGCCGCCAGCCCCTTGCAGCCCCACTCTTTTTGGCAGGTTCATCTGTTCAAATTGTCATAACACCACATACTAGCAGCATGTATTACATGGGAGTCCATGAGTATATTCCAGGTGTTAGTTCGGCAACCATGAGTTCGTCTCTCATTATTGGAGAGGCATCATGGCAATCACTCGTTGGGCCAGACGCTGTTGCCAACTATACTTCGTCGGTTTGGATTGTCAATGTCGAGGGAGTTAGTGGTGATTCTCTTGAAGCACTTGCATCAACGTTATCGGCTGATTTCAGAGTCTCCAGCGTTTTGGATTGGTCAAGTTCGCACAAGAGTGTTGAGCGGGACGGAGGACTTATCTTTGGAACGCCTGGTCTACTTTCATTACAATTCGTTGTGGCTAGTATTGCTGCAGTCGCATCAAGTTTCGTGTTTTTATCCTTGGTATTGAGTCAACGTCAGAAAGAATTGGCAGTCCTCCAAGCGATCGGGGCATCTCCAAACCAAATCATTCGGTTAGTGTTGTTCGAGATTCTTTCCATCGTCATGGTTTCAATGGCACTTGGTATTGTTCTTGGAATAGGAGTGGCACTTTCATTCAACGGTTTCTTTGACATATTTGGATTCATATTCCAAATTTTCGGGGGCTCATCAACATCTATTGAACGAACCTTGGTCTATCCGTGGTATCAATTGTTACTTGTGTCATTATCTGTATTTGCTGCAGTTGTTATTGCATTATTGGTGACAACTCGTAAATCCTTGAAATCTGACTTAGCCAGTGTGCTGAAGGGGGAGTGAAGATGAAAGAAAGTATATTACAAGCATCCGGGCTTTACCACGTCTATGAATCAAAGGCTGAAGATGGCAATGTAGTTGCTTTACGTGGATTACATCTTGACATGAAAGAAGGTGAAGCAATAGCAGTTGTTGGTCCATCAGGTTCAGGTAAATCCACTTTGATGAAGTGCCTTGGTGGTTTGATGAAAGCCAGCGCAGGTTCGGTATCATTAGCCGGAAAGAACATGACTAGGCTGACAGGAAAGGAATTGGTGACACTACGTCAAAAGACAGTATCATTCATCTTCCAAGAAGGTAATTTATTGCCGAATCTGAATGCTAGAGATAATGTTGCACAACCATTACGTCACCAAGGAGTATCCTCTCGTAAGTCCTTGAAATTAGCAGATTCGATGTTGGACCGTCTTGGCATCCTTCCTAGGGCTTATGCACTACCAAAGATGCTCAGCGGTGGTGAGCAACAACGAGTTGCTATTGCACGTGCTCTGATTACTAACCCACGGCTTATTTTTGCAGATGAGCCTACAGGAGCACTCGATCCAGTAACTAGCCGGGAAGTTCTTGGTATGTTCAAAGACCTACATCAAAACGAAGGGGTTTCATTCTTTATTGTGACTCATTCAAAGGAAGTAGCATCATTTGCAAATCGTTCTTTAGAATTGCGAGATGGTCGCTTTGTCGCTGAACACGGTGATGATGTTGATGTTGAAGATTTGAGTAAGGATAGAGAATTGATTATTGATGAAACTGGTACAGTTACACTACCTCCAGACTTACTGGTGAAACTTGGTGGAGCTGGCCGTTATACTGTTGGAAATGTCAGCAGTGGAACTCTTACATTACAAGGCGAAGCGATTGAATCGATGGGCAAGATGGAACTTGCTAGTGCATGCCCTGCATGCAAGCATGATTACGCTGATAGCGAAGACCAACTATGCCCATCTTGTGGTTCAAGCCGACCGATGGTTGAGGTTTAGAAATGAAAAGAGTTGTAACTATTTTAGGATATTTAGAAGGACTTTCTTTCTTGATTTTACTAGGTTATGCTATGCCTATGAAGTACTTGTTTGACGACCCTGCACCTGTGTCACTATTTGGCGCAGTGCATGGTTTTTTGTTTGTAGTATATGTCGCAGCATTATTTTTCGGTGTTGGTAAACATTGGAATAGCCGAGCCTTGATACACGGATTTGCAGCAGCGGTATTGCCAGCAGGCCCATTTATCTTCAATAGTAGGTTAGACTCTGGAAATTATAAGTTACAATGATTATACTTTAACGCCTTCAGGCCAAAGCACAAGAATCAAAGTTTTCCCCCGAGTTTTTGGGGTATGAGTTGTATTTCTATCCATCCAAACTAGCGATCCTGTAGGATAAGTTCCACTTTCATCCCATACTTCTCCTTCGAGCACTAGGTATGCTTCTCCACCAGGATGTGTATGGGGCATGAAAGCATCGACCTCAACTTCAGAATCTGCCTCATACAGTACAAGTGAACAAGCATCTTCTCTGTGAAGTCTTCCAAGACGAACTCCAGTTCCGAAATCTTTCCACTTGACATTTTCATTGAGCCACTCTCTGTCGATGTTAAATCCGAGCCAATTTGCCATGTCGTGGGTGAAGACCATGTATTGCCGAAGAGGGTCAATTTACCCCCTATAGGTGACTACTTCGCATTATATGCATTACCTCCATAGGATTGTTCATGGCGGGTAAAAAAGGAGTCGACAAAGTGTCAACTGGATTAACATCTCTAATCGATGAGTTCACTAGTTCAATAAAAGAACTAGTAAATGCTGGAGAAGAGACTGTGATTCACCTTGCAGTAGGTGGAGGACGGGTAATCAGTGCTCTGGTTGATGCAACAGGTTCGGTCACCAAAATTGGAATAGAGACAGCTGAAAACGTGGTTGGTTCTGTTGCAGGTGGAGTTTTACGTGTTGTAAAAAAAACAGATGAAGATAAGGAGGAAAAAGAATGATAGGAATTGGAAGATTATTGACAGGAAGCGCTTTGACGATGGCTGGGGGATACCTAATTGGTGTTGCTCATAGCAGTTATCGTCATTATTATAATAGATATGCAGCAGATGAAGATCTAAGACAAAGAGGTTCCATCCAGGAAGTTTTTGTTGTTGGTGGAACTGAAACTGAGATTAAAACTACAAGGAGAGGAAAGAAGTGATTCCAATACTTGCTGGATATGGAATAGCTATCGCACTCGGTACCGCATATGCTGTATCACAAGGTGCTTCAGCCGGTTCAGGTTATGCTTTTGGAAGAAAGTCAGGACGCATAGTTTGTGAAAAACTTGATGTGTTCGAAGGCCGACTTAAAGAATTGATCAAATTACCTGTAAATGAATAAGTAAAAGGTGAACAAATGCTGACATACCGAACAATGCTAAGAACAATAGTCAAGAGTTTTAACTCGGGATTAAGTTTTGCAGAAGGTATAATCAATCCGTATATACACCTGAATGTTAACACTAATTGGGGCACTCATGATTGGTCTGAACTTGAAAAGGCCAAGAGAAAAAACTCACCTGAGTTGGGTTTAATTTTTGCCTGGAAATTATTAGAAAAGGAAGCTAATAGTAAGGAGCATCCTTTCATTGAGGCTGTAATAAAGAAGTTAAAACTTAGTAAAAAAGAGAACGATCGTCTGCAAAATATCAGAAAAGAAAGAAATCTTTTCACCCATGATATCGCTGAAAAAACAATATTCACTTGGTCGGATGTTGAGTTTATTATCGGCGTTGCCTACAAAATGAATACTGCATAGAGAATGTTAATGGCATAGAATTGTAACGTAAGGTTGATTGGTATGTTCGGAATTGATGCCATCACCAATTTCGACCTATCTGATTGGTTGTTGAATAGTTTATTTAATATTCAAAATCCGTTTGCCATATATTTCTGGTTAGTTACAATCATAATAATATTGAGATTCACATTCATCATTATTCCGCTTGTGAAATTAATTAGTTTGTTTAGTGGCAAAAGAGGTGCTAAGGCATTTTCAGCTTTTTTAAGTTGAGGAAGATAAATTCTTCCGCCTTTAAGCCGTTAGAACATTACTTGTTATTTGAATCATTCAGAATGTTAACACCTGGTTTATGTGCAATCTTGTTGAGATCAATACTCGGCGAATCACTCATTTATGAGTGGGATTTTATTCAACTATGGATCATATTTCCTTCAATTATAGTGTGGTTGTTATACAACCTTATTGGAATAAAAGAAAGTAATCGCGATTACTTTCTTCAAAAACCCTTGCCCCTAAAATAAATGTACCCTTTACCAGCAATGTAAAGAAAAGACTTTCAATACTGCTCCTATAATCTCAACATTATTCTCCAAAATAGTAACATTTAGAAAACAAACAGAAGAAATAAGGAATATTAACCCGGGTGAAAAGTCAATTCCATACGAAATGAATCTAGAAAAGATGCGTGTAAGTTCAAATTCTGACGATGGTATTGAAACTAAAGGCAAATCCATTGATAACAAAGCAATATTCCACAATACAAAGGAATTAGCGAAAAAAGCTCAAACTATCGCTAGCAATCTTTTAGTTGACGGTAAAAAAGCAGCTATCGCCGCAGCTAGTAAAACAGCAACATCATTTGATGAAAAATTGTCACATCAAATCGAAACAATATTTGATCTAAATTCACACCTGAAGAGCATGGCTGTAAAAGATATGTTGAATTCTATAGGTCCATGAATAATAATCTACGCAATACTACCGTTTACAATCTGATGAGGGAATCAAATGTCTGAACTAACTTTAATCCAGCTATGCGTAATTACGGTTTCGTGTTCAAGCAGTTCCCCGTGAGCATTCTTTCGGTGATGAAAATTGCTGATAGATGTTGTCAAATATCAACTACAGGAAGAAATTTTTTCCCCTGAAGGCAAAGGTTCTATTCTCAAAGTAATTTTGTAACCAAGAACTTGTATTGATGGTTCTATTACTAAGGGATTTTCGCTCATGGGCCTTAGTTTCTCAATTAGAGGAACTTGATCCGGGATACTATACAATACGTCCCGATGAATTTAAAATATTAACAATATTGGTCCTAGGTAGTTGGTGTTTATTCGAACTTATTTTGACATTAAAGTTATATCAAAAACTAGATGCAATAACAAATCCCAAAAATGCTTTACTATCAGTAATGGAGCAATCTGTCACACCTGCAATGAAAATAGCAATGAAGGTACAAGGTGGACCCAAGAAAGCAGTAATAAGAGCGGCAAAAATGGGTGTAGTAAAAATAACACAAAAGAAACTATCAGAAAACGAGGACGCCGAACCGAGTGCAGTTTCTAATATCGCATTGAAAGCAGTTAATGTTGCTGAAACGATTCTGACTCTCCCCTGCCAAAATAATTGATAAAGGAATGGAAATGACCAAAAAGTTTCAAGAATCAAAAGCGAAAAAATTGGAAACATATCCGGCAAGAAGTGTAAAAACATCATCATTACTGATTTGTTGGTCAATATTTCCTGTAGCCTATATCGTTTTGTTATCCTATGCACTTTGATTGAATACCATTTCAGCCGCCATGTTGAAGAATTGCCGGCGTTGACCTATGGATAAGGGGATACGATGTCACTACTCATTCTGATGCGCCACGGCCAGTCGATGTGGAACGCAGCCAAGTTATTCACTGGTTGGGTTGATGTTCCACTAACCAATGTTGGAATCGATGAAGCTATACAAGGTGGCAAAGATATCGCTCATCTGGCAATCGATGAAGTTCATACTTCTACTCTAATCCGAGCACAAATGACTGCAATGCTAGCACTGGCTCAGCACAATGGTGGCAAAACACCAGTATTCCAATACTCTCAACCTGAAGGTGGAGTTGAAAATGTTTCACAAAATGAATCAAGAATGATTCAGTGGGCCCAAATTAACGGCGATCAAGATACGGATAGCATTCTACCCATTTTTGTTTCATGGCAACTAAACGAGAGAATGTATGGTGATTTACAAGGACTAAACAAAGATGATACACGTCAGAAATATGGTGACGAACAAGTCCATATCTGGAGACGTTCATACGATGTTCCACCACCAAATGGGGAATCACTTGAATTGACAGCACAACGCACATTACCTTATCTTGAAAAATCAATTATTCCTTCTTTACAGTCCGGAAAGAATGTATTCGTCGCAGCTCATGGAAATTCACTGCGCAGTATTATCATGTCACTTGAAGGATTAAGCCGTGAACAAGTGCTGTCATTAGAAGTTCCAACTGGAATACCAATGGTTTACGAGTTTAGTGATAATCAATGGAATAGATTACAAACATTCTAGAAATTTTAATTGGTGAGATTATGGTTGAGCTTCCATCAAAAACAAAAAGAAATCTACTCATCGTATTATTACTATGTTCACCTTGGTTTGTTTGCCAAGTTTGGATTCAAGTTTCAGCACCGAACGAAGTTTGGACTTCGATGCCAACCTGTCCTACTGATTCACAGAACTGCGTTCATTTGGGAGGAGGTGCTTCACAATACGAAGTGCCTGATGAGATGAGTAATGAATTACAATCCAATGCTACTACTGTATGGCTATCATTACTTGATTGGGTTGAGGAAAATGATTTAGAAACTCTGCACAAAGAAACTAATGGTACATCTGATTACTATATTCATTTAGTCGAGAGAACAACATTTTGGAGGTTCCCTGACGACTTAGTGGTACGAATCACTCAGAATGAAAATGGTGATGCCAATCAAACATTATCTGGTTCAGTAATTGAAATACATTCGCAAAGTCGCCTAGGTCAAGATGACTTGGGAGTGAATAATCGTCGCTTAGAGGCACTTCATAGTCACTTGAGTGATGCTGAATCAATTTGAGATTAGTAGAACTCAGCAGAGAACATAACAACCATAACAATCAGTGGCAATATTATTGCTACTAAATTGGCTATGAGTGCAGATTTCACTTTCTCTGCTTCTGGGTGACCTGGTTCAGCGCTTCCAATGTTTAATTTAGTCGCCATACTAATTGCCCCGAACACACTGATTAGCCAGCATAAACCAGGACCCATGATTCCAAAAATAGTAGATACGATACCCATTATTAACCAATCTTTTGCATATATTTTCTTGTATGATTGCGCATGTTGCACAGGGATGTTGAATGGAGAAGCACCTTGACTCATTTGCGGATTAACAGTCCCCATCATTACTGGCTGAGGTGGTTGATTGATCACTTGTGGTTGAGGTTGAATCGGTTGTGGCATTACTTGAGTAGGTGCTTCGCCCCACGGTGTAATCGGGTCAGTCTTGCCGGAATCGTTTGGCTGCATATAAGCGGCTAAGACTCTCAAAACTTAAATTATACCCCGGTGACATAAATAAAAAATTTATTTTTCATCATATGATTTTAAATGCCTTTAGCGATTAATCATAACAGACGGACTACATGGCCTCGGCCTGAATCCAATTTGGTGAAAAATATGGCAGATAGAAAAAACAATCCTGATGAACACAAATTTGGCCGCAATCATCGCCTCAAAGTGAAGAAGGGTAAAGGTAAAGTAAACAATCAAAACCATAGAACAATCAGTTCATATGGTTCAAATAATTATGGCAACGATAATAATTATAAGCAAATTGATTTGCATAATAATGCTTTACATCAAGCCAAGGATAGAATTAAAGATGAATTAAGAGATGCATATTCAGATTCCTTGCCTGGAGTTAAATTCATCCATGGCAATAATAATGGAACTGCAATAAGAGATTGGTTGCGTAGTGAATCATTCCAACAATTCATTTCCACCAAAAAAATGACTGCTAATCTGTGGTACAATAGTGATGGAGTTACTAATATTTCATTTGGAATAAATAATTGAATCTTTATTCATCATAGGCTTGCCAATCATCTTGGCCAGGTTCTCTATACCACCAATAGCCATCTTCGTCTTCAAACCATTCAACGCCATTTTCATCAACAGAATAGCCTTCATCATCATCTTCCTCTTCATCTGGATTTGCAAGGCCTGACTCTTCAGCGAACTTCTTTTTGATGTCGTCAATATCATCTTCAGCACCTGCAAACACTCGATGCTCAGTACGGATTTCGGACTGATGATCTCCAGCGGCTATTGCCTCATCTGATTCTGCGTAGAATTCATCGGTCATACGCGCTTTAAACTCATCGAATTCATCACGTCCATAACTTCCAACAAACTCTTTGCCGCTAGCGGTCATCAAGTCATCAAGATTCTTTCTCTTATCACGTTTTAACTCTGGAGCAGGAGCATCACCTGCATAAAACGCATCTTCTTCTTCAGATAATTTAGGAAAAGACCTACCCTTCGGATCTGCTTCTTCAATCGCTTCAATAATTAGGTCATGTTCCTCTTCATCAATATTCTCTTCTTTGAAATTTTGACTAACAATTTGGACCAACTTTTTGAGGTGTCTTGCGAGTTTTCCCTCATCCTCTTTGTTTTCCTTGACGAGCTTCTCTACTTGCTTGAGTAGCCTTTCGTACGGGCTTCCGGTTATCGCCCCGAAAATTCGCCCAAGGCCTCCCTTCTTCTTCGCCATGTGACGGCCTTTGCTAAACACCCTCTTCAAGGATTCCGCTAAAGTGTTTGAAGATGACCGCCCTTATCATCTGTGAAGGGTTGGCCAAACTGAGTGAGATGGTAGAACAGTGGCTTGTAGATTTGATGGCATCATATAATGCTGAATCTTTAGCCAAAAAAGAGCAATATAGCGCTCAGGTGCACATGCGAGGACATTTGTTTGAAGAACTGGTTTGGTGGGCACTGCAAGCTTTACCAGATGAAATCTTAGTTGGATTGGATGTTGATTCCAAATCTGCGAATAGACTTGATGTCGAAACTAAATATCGCAGTTTTAGTCATCGGCGAGATTTATTCCAAGGTCAAGGATACATAATCAATGAAGCCCGTATTGTTAATCGTGGAGATTCGTATTCAGTTCATCACCTTCCAGAGGAATGGACAGATGGACTTTTTTCAGGAGATAGAGGGTCGAGGGCTGGAAGATTTACTCATTGGTTGCATACACATCCAAATGCCCCTGCGATTCCTAGTAATGCTGATGCTGATGCAGCCCAAGAAACAAATGGAATTGATATGATTCTTGGTTTGAGGTTCAGTCCAGAAGGACCGCTTCCTTGGTTTGATGATGTTGAAGGTCAGAGAAGAACCATGGGTGATGCTGCAAAAGTTGTAAAGAAATCAGGCAAAAAAAGACGCTCTTTTTTTGCAAGAAATAGTCTGCCAGTACTCGGAGTAGCTCCGAGTGGTCATAAAATTCATGAATTGCAGTTGATTGCATTTCACAAATCAGGTGTAGGGATAAATGTGGTATTAGTAGATGAAGAAGGCAATCCAATTGAATAATAATAAAAATTGTATTTTCTATAAACACAATATTACAATAATGAATGCACACTCGGAAGTTTATGCACCCATCCTACAATGTCTTAGGGACAAAATTAGAACTTTGTTCAAGTGACCCAATAACAGGCTGGTTTAGAGATGGATGCTGTAATACTGATGATAATGACAAAGGCCTACACACAGTATGCTGTGTCTTGACAGAAGAGTTTCTCGAATTTGCAAAGTTGCGAGGAAATGACTTGGTCACACCTGCTCCACAGTTTGGTTTTCCTGGATTAAAATCAGGTGACCAGTGGTGTGTTTGCGCTCAAACTTGGCATGATGCATGTGGAGAAGGAGTTGCATGCCCAGTAGTTTTGGAATCAACACACGAAGAAACACTGCAAATTACAACGATTCAATTACTTGAGCAGCATGCACATAAGTGAAGCGGTGATATCATGGAACAATTATCAGAAAAACAATGTATCCCTTGTAAGGGTGGAGTGCCACCATTATCTACCTCTGAAATGGCTCCATTGCTTACTCAACTAAATCCTGATTGGCAAATAGTAGATGGTCATCACCTCTTGCGTGTATGGAGTTTTGATAATTTTGTAAAAGCATTACAATTTACTAATGATGCTGGTGCAATATGTGAACAGGAAGGCCATCATGCTGATTTTGAATTATCATGGGGCCGAGTCAGTGCTAAGGTTTGGACCCACAAAATTGATGCTTTAGTGGAAGCGGATTTCATCCTCGCAGCAAAGTTCGATACATTAACCAATTAAGCAAACGATTTTTACGGCCAAAAGTCAAGGTTCGGCAAATCAAATTTGATGATTCCGTAATCTGCTCCAATGCTTAGCATCTTGTCGTTGGCTTGTTGATCACTCGACATCGCAATAATCTTGTTTGGCCGTTGAATCTCTTTTCGTTTTACAGCATCATTGAGTGCAACTAACAGGTCATAGCCCTTAGTCGGTGGCATAAAGTGGTCAAGTAACAATATTTCAGGTGAAAATTGTTTTATTACATTCAAAAAATCCTTTGAATTCCAATGTTGTAAAAAATCAATTTCCGTCATATCAACAGAACCACTGATGAGTAGGGCTTCAATGTCATATCCGTCTTCAAAGGCAAGAACTTTCATTTTGCCCTCTCCACAATCACTCATGGAATTGGTTGCTGGTCCCACCAGTGCGGTGCTTCAAACCAATTCTCATGTCCTTCTTCTCTGTCTATTAATGGTAGGCTGAAAGTGGATGAATCATCCAAATTAACAATGATTCCGATGGCAGCACAAGAACTTGGCAGATAATCTTCACCACTTTCAGTTAACTCAACTCTAATCTCATGTCCTGCTGGAACGATTACATCCATTGGATTGAACTCCATCTTCATTTGATATTCAGCCAATGGAATCACAGGTTTTGCATCATATCCACCATCGCGATATCGCAAATCCATTGTAGCATGTCCAAGACGTAAGTTGGATGTATCATCATACATTGTAGCAAATACTTGTCCACCATTACATGTTCCAGCTCTAACTCCAAGATGCAATGTTGGTAACCCAGAGATGTGTATTTCATCATCAAATGCGGCAATCGTGAAACTGGCAGAAGATGTTGTACTAACTATATTGCCTTGGCTTTGAGCATTGTCTAGAGTAATTTGTTGCCATTCTAAATCCTGAGGTGGCCATGTTTCTTCAACATGCCATCTTCCATCATTAGTTTGCATTTGCACCATCGATTTAGGCTCTTGACCTATGTCTTTGAGGTAATAATTGAACCAAGCATATAATTCAACAGCCCAATCCATTCTACTCATATTTGGATAAGCTTCTGCACCGTATCCACTTCCTAAATCTCCATGCCGATCTGGTTGGTCTGGGTAATTATGACCCCATTGTCCTGAAATAGCGCGGGCATTAATTCCAGCATCTCTCAGTTTCTGATATGTTGGATATGCGTGATATGGGTCAACATTCCAATCCTGCATACCCCATACCAAATAAACTGAACCGCGATAGTTTTCCAAGACATCGGGTAGATGTCTTCTCTCATCCCAATAGTCATTCCATTCTGCTCCACCAAACTCTGCAAAGCCCCAAGTCGATAGAGGATTCAAAGGGCCAATTACATCATCAGAACAGATTCTCATATCATCTGTTGTTGGGTCGCTAGTTGCTCCTTGGTAAGCGATATCATAGCCCATTGCTCTGGCTTCACTGGAACCGTTTCTGTAGAACATTTCTTGAACTCCTATAGAGCCCGAAATTGGTACAATAGTTTTCAAATATTCAGATGGCTGTTGTGCAGCTTCCCAGTTTGTTGTACCTGCATATGATTTGCCCATGAGCCCAACATTACCATTTGACCACTCTTGGATTCCTAGCCATTCAACAACAGCCTGAATCCCTGTTTGTTCTCCGAGACCCTTGACATCTTGACAATGTGTTGATTGCCCAGTTCCAAAAGTGGAGGCTTGAGCAAGAGCATAGCCATGGGGGACAAATGTATCGTAAACCCATTTCCCAACACCTCCATCAGGAACGGTATTAGGCGAGGAGTCATCACCGACTCCAGGCATTCCTTCTCCACCGAAGTCGTAGTAAGGGTGTATGGTTAGAATGACGGGTACTACCGTACCATCTGGAACATCCGGCAACCAAAGTGAAACATGCATTACAGGTACTTCAGGAAATCCAACATCCTGTTCACTCGCAGGTAAATCAACTGTAATGAAATGTTCAGTATATGGCAATGCTTCATATGTCCCATTAACTGGTAGTTGTGCTCTTAATGTATCCATTGGTAGATCCATTTTGTAACGTAAATTCAATGGGGTATTCCACCAATCTCCGGAAAAATCATCTTCGCTTGAATTTTGAATTACAGCATCTCCAATTGTCATTGCCAGCATCAAAAACACTATCGAAATCGCTACAGTCATTGCAGTGGGAATTGTTAATTGGCGGTGAGAAGTATTTTGTTCCAATAACAAACCAGCATCATTCAATGAGTTGTTGGATAAGTTGCCCACTGTAATACCGGGAATCTCAGGCAAAGTGGGAAGTTCGAAAAGTTCAGCCTCAAGGACTGAATCATCGGCTACATCACCAATTGCCATGTGTAAAGGCCAGCCGCCTCTCTCTCAAGAGGATAGCGCTTTGAAGAGTCTAAAACTGATATTTTTCACAATTCAATTAGGAGTCTGCAACAGTATTGTTCCACAATTCGCCAATCATTGTTTGATTTGTTCTCTTGCCGACTTCAACTTGATAGACAAAACCTTCAGAATTGATGAATATGGCATGTGGAATAGCCTGAACACCAACATCCTCACCAAGTTTTTCAATGTAGATAAATGGTCTATCAATTGAACGATTTAGATTCTCTTCAGTGCGCTGATGCCAATCGCTCATGTTTAGGTATTGAGGGTCATCTTCGTTTGAAAAAACAACATATTTGCCATTTGGAATTACTTGGTCATAAGTATCTAATGTAGTCTCACAATGAGTGCACCAAGGTGCAGAAAAGTATGCTACCCACGCCTCGCCTTCCATCATTGAGGAGTTCCACATTGTTGAGGTGTGGTCATTGGCTTGCCAATCAGGGAATTGACTCAGTAACTGTTCTTCAACAATCGGTTCACTCACTTTCTCAACTTCCTTAGTTATACTCTCATCTCCGTTTAAGCATCCTGTAGTCAATCCAGAAATATTTTCCATGCGGCCCATTTATCTTCAGATGATGATTCATCACCGTCTAATTTCGCATCCAAAATAAAATCATTTTGATTTAGTAACTTTGGAGTTTCTATCGCTGCATATACCATTGTGAATAATATTGCAGGTACCGCAATCAATATCCCAAGGCCAACCGCTTGACCCATAGCATTAGCCCAGAATTTTGAGTCTTCTTGTGGTGCTACATAATCGCCCCAAAGAACACCCAGTGGGTCTGCTACTCCGACCATTTTTATTGAATCAATTTTAGCTTGATAAAAAGGTCTTCCCGCAGATGAAGCTGGGTTTTGAATATCCTCTTCACCAGTAGGGTCCTCGGAGGTCGGAGCGGATGCAATGGCTGTAATGTGGGACATTCCATCGCGAACGATGCCAAATGTTGCATAACCCTCATCATCTCTATTTTCAGGGTCTAAATTATGCGCTTCTGTCTCTGCAATATACCATTGTGCATCAGCAGAATCAGGGTCTAATGAACGAGCCATGCCAATAGCACCATCAACATGAGATAGATTTTCATCGTGCTCTAAAGGAATTGTTTCACCGGTACCACCTTGGCCACATTGTGAGGAAGTGGCTGGATAGACACCTATTGCTTTGCATTCAGGGTCTCCCGATTGAGTTACGAAATCATCTATTACTCTGTGAAAGAATATTCCATCATAGAGGCCCATTTCAATGTGCTCAATCATGTTTTGAGTTGTGATCGGAGCCCATTGCTCAAATAATTCCAAAGTCACCACACCTTCTACTCGTTCTTCCAAAATGACCAGGGATATATGAGACTTCAATTTCAAAAACAGCATTACCATAATAGGAATCTTTCATCGGAGTATCTTCTTCAACAGGTCCGTCACTCCATGTGCTTGGGTCTATGCCGACACTTCTCCAACTAGGTTGCTCTTCTGCATCAACAATTGCCATGACTGGAAGGCTAGAGAATAGTAGCAAATTGAGAGTAACCAGTACCACCCAGCGCCCAACCATGTCATGCTGAACCTATCTTCCCTCAAGAATGGTGCGGTTAATGTGCTATTCACAGCGAGTAAATTCAACATCCAAAACAACGTGTCTTACCCTTGGTGAAAACCACTTGACCTTTTCCAAGTGCTTTACTTCAAGATTATAATTACGCTTCAATTGCTCTGAGTATTGCTGTAATAAGGAAATAGTAGAATCAATCCACTGTTCTATTTTTTCTTCCTCCACATTCATATGAATGTGTAATGTGCCTCCTTTTTCTTTCAGACAAGCGATTGCTAATTTCCAAACCGATTGCGAACTTGGCAATAATCCCAAATGACATCTGTCTGCGATACCTTCCAATTTTGGCATAGTAAGGGTATTATCCCCTTTGTGGATAATCAATCTTTCAGCCACATTATTTGCTTTTGCACCCCATTGTAATGCGGATATTGAATGCTGATTTAATTCACAAGCATGAACCAATTGAGCCCCTCCGCGAACAAGCATGGGAAGTGTGTAATAGCCAATACCAGCATAACAATCAATGATAGTTTCCTCCTTTCAAATCCATATTTCCAATACGATGCCTTTCAGTCACATTTCCCGAAGAATACATTACCTTGCAAGCATCAAAACCGAACTTGACGCCAAAATCTAATAATTCAACCCATGATGAATTTCCAAGTAATAATTGTGCTTGCGATGAACGAATAATATCATTACCAACCTGTCTTTGTTTCCCAATACGTTCAACTTTTAGCGCCTCAGCAACACATTTCCACAATGATAATTGATTATCTTGAGAAATAATAGAGGTCCATCTTTCACTACTAAATGCTGTTTCAGGCAGAAGGATAAGGTCTCCCAACTTCTCCCACTTGGTGGGTAATTCAGATAACAGTTCGATAATCATATTCTGTCTCGATTTTGGAGGCAAAAAGTCATCATCAGAGAGGCGTGTTTCGATCCATTTTGTAATAGATGCGCGCAATCTCGCATGAGGTTCAACGGAAGGAGGACTTGAGATTGTATTGATATTTTCCATTCGCATCTCAATTCTTTGATCATTGTCATAAATAATTATTTCATCTTCACTAGAAGGGCAGTTTCCATTGACCGGAATTGCCAGAAAGCCATTTCCTAAATCCTTCGGTTGTTTTTTGGAATCCAACCATTTTTTTCCCTTTAAGAACAAGTATAAAGCCTCCCCATGGCCCTTTATTACTATAATTGAAGGAGATGGTTGCATACTTCCATCACCTACCATGGGCAAACCTGTGAGGGGTAACTGCTTTCAATGTCGTGGAAAATAAGGAAATTATGGCGGAGCCGCAACGGTATAGCGTATACTCAAAAAGAATCACTTCGATTCTGTTGATAGGGTGTTTCTTAATTCAATTATTTGTTCCATTCGTTTCAGCAGCAGGCATGACTACTTGTACTGCAAATAGTGGAACATGTGACGACTATTCAAGTGCTCAAGATGGCACTGCAGATCAGCAAGATTGGGTTGAAGGAGTCTATGTTTTTGATTTGGAAAGCACCTCTTCACTACAGATTGAATTGACATGGGCAATTAGAGAATTTAATAGAAGTGCACTCGGGTTTGATGACCCAACATTAAATGCAGCTTTAGCAGCAGATGGATTAGGCCCTGAGGATGGCGCTCCAGCAGATTTAATTCGAACTTACTTCGATGAAACTACAGCAGGACCAGGAACTCCTACCGTCGGTCATAAACTGAAAGTGGAAGTACATGATGCTGTTGAAGAAGCACTTCAATCTGGGTTTGGCGCCGTCACATCAATAACAACAGATTATGTTTCTACATATGTCGAAGCCAGTGTGACCACCGCTTGTTCCGAAGACCCAGATACTGATGCTTTAAGCGAAGGGGCAAGTGAAAACAATGTCTTTGAGCCGCCGATTTGTTTCACTACTACGGCCACAGTACAACTATCCGATTCATCATTTAACCTAATTGCAAATCCAGATTTAGACTTGGAAAGAGCCTATCAAGGACTTTTAGTAATGGGGTCAAAAGTAACTACTAATTTTGAATTAACTACCCAACCAGGACACAAAGCAGTCTTTGCAATTAACCCCCCTGCATATGCTACAATAGACGATGTAGATTCTAATGGGACTAAGGTTGCATATGCTGGCCCACCAGCATTTTGGGCAGGTCAATGGTCAATGGATAACCGCGCAGCTCCAATTGGTGGTTCTTCAATTCAGCAACCGATCTCAATGACATTGGCGCATAGAGATAGCACACAAACTCCTACAGTTGACATCGATCCGACACAAAAAGCTCTCGATATTAGATTGACATTGGATGTGCGTGATGAATCAAGTGCAACGCTTGATTTTGTTGTTGCATTACATTATTTGGATGAAGAAAAACTCGAAGATTGGGGACTTTCTATGGTTGCTGCGGCCGACCATGCACAAGTTCCAGTAATCACGTCGGATGGTATCAGATTGGCATATCATAATGGATTGGTGAACTTGAGCGGAGTCACTGAACAATTTCCAATAAGCAGTATAACGGACGGAATCTCTGGTGCTATAGAGGGGATGGACCCGATTCAAATGAATCAGATGTATTGGGTCTCAGAATCGGTTTCAGACGGATTAGGAGAGCCAACTGGGGGTCTAAACTACTCTCATACTAGCGGTTGTTCTGAAACAGCAGGAGCCGGGCAAAGTCTGTATTATTGTATTGAAGGTGGAAATGCGATGAATGGAGATCATCCAATATATCTGCGAACTACATCACAACCATTTTCAATGAAACTGTTGGATATTATCGGCGCATATGTAAGTGACTCAAACCAACAAAATATTCTTGATGTAGTGACGGAAAATGATTTGCGTGCGTTGATGAATACTGGATTTGGTATTGAGACATCCTTATCGGCAGATTTCTTGTCTGCAGTATTACCAGAAGATTTGCCTCCAAGTGAATTGACATTGGAAATTATTTTACCAACTTGGATTCAAACTATGGATGGCGCTGACAGGATAATTTTAACCGATACTATTTCTGGGAATGACGACACTAATGTTTCATTTACAGGTACAGATCCATTTGATTGGAGGCATGACATCACAAATGCAGATGGTGATGTAATTTGTACAAACCAGCAATCAACTTGCATTGAAACATCACTATTGTTAGATGCAACGGAATTTGGTATCCATGAGTGGAAACAAGCAGTTTCATTTGAGTTTGCCCTTAAAGCAGAAATGTCAATTCATCGTATTGGGATTCCTCAACCGAGAATTGATGATGTTTCAGGCTCAACCAAAGTACATTTAGAAGCACTTCCGAGTGATTTAATTCGCCTCGGGCTAAGTATCTCAGAAAGAATGGATGAACCTTATACTGTTAGTGACATTCGTATTTGTGACGCTAACACCACCCAATTAGCGGTCTGTGAAGAATCTCTTGATTTGGTATTCACTCCTTTGGGAATAGAAACATTTGTTTCCTCATATGGAGAATTAATCAGCCAATTTATTCGCCAGAACTTAGAACAAAAACTTACTGAAGAAGGATCAGATTCACCATTTGGAAAAGTCGACATGTCTGCTTTTTCTATCAAGACTACAATTTCAGGACTCGGTGGATATGATGGCGGAATGAGTGATGCTACAGGTTTAGCCTTTACAGTTGAAATACCACAAGTTAAATTTTTGCTTGATTTACAAACTCCATTTGGAGAACTCATGGAAGGAAATACAGAGAATGTAAAATTAGATTTGATAACATCTCAAATGAATGCTGGAATAATGATGCCAATTGCAACAGCAGCAAGTTCATTGACAAAGGGCCTAGTTAACGGAATCTTTGCAGGTGGCGGAATTACTCTACCAGATACATCAACAGATGCTCAGGAAATTGATACAGGGTTAGTTAACTCTACAGTAAATGATGAATTTCAGTTGGCGATTAATGGTCCAATAACATTTATTCTTCCTAAAGGATTGAGTTTTGTTGATGCTACATCAACTTCCGGTAATTTAGAAGTTTCGGAAGTAGACGGACGGCAAAAAATAGTTTATACGATTCCGCCTGGTGAGTTTGAAGACACAATTTCGTTTAGATTCAATATTTCGTGGATGTATATCTTTATGCAATTCTGGATTTACCCGGTGACATTTTTGTTGATATTGCTCCTTGTGGGCCGCAAAATCAATAAACGCCGTAAGAGGAAGAAGGCTGTTAAAAAGGCAAAATCATCTCGCGATGCAGCAGAAATGAAAGGTACACTCGGCAATGATGAATTTGCTGATTTAGCTGGTTTCCATAGTCCTGCGATTCATGGAGATCAGGAGATATTCCAAACCTACAATGATGATATAGATTTAGACGACAAACCTTTGTCCTATGTGGATGAGCAAGGAAAATTCAGTTGAGTTGTAAAACTTGATGGATTCTTTTTGCCAGAGAATTGCCAATACCCGGAACCGTTTGTAATTGCTCAACGCTAGCATGAATAATTTCTTGTCTACCGCCAAAATGCCTCAATAGAGCTTGCATTTTTTTCGCCCCCAAACCATCTACTTGTGTTAGAGGGTCGCTCAATCGCGCCCTCCCTCTTCTCTTACGATGATAGGTGTTGACAAATCGATGAGATTCATCACGGGCGTGAACCATCACTCTACCCATCCGGTCTAAAACGAGAGGCGGATGGTCTAATCGGTGAATGGTTTCTTCCTTTTTGGCCAACGCGGCAACAGGGAATAAGCCTAATACTTGGCTTTCTTCTAACATCTTTGTGATGGTCGAAAGATGAGTTTGTCCACCATCAAGTAATAACAAATCTGGCCACTCATCTTGCCTTTTTAGCCAACGCTTTACTACTTCTCGCATCATTCTCAAATCATCTATAGCATCACCTTTGACGATGTATTTGCGATATTCATCCTTTGCAGGTCTGCCATTTCTCATAACAACGCTCACCCCTACTCTTTCATCACCCATCAATTGGGCCATATCAAAACAAACGATATGATCAAGTTTATCCAAACCGAGTGTTTTTGCACCATCATCTGCAGCACGTTGTTCTAAAGAACCACTTGTCTTTGCAGCAATACGAGTCAATTGAATTTCTGAATTTTGTCGAGCGAGATTTGCTAATGTAGCTAAATCTCCTCTACTTGGAGTTCGAACATCAACTTTAGCACCTCTTCGTTCATCTAACCATTTTTGTGTTACATCAAGAATAGGAGTAGGGGTTAGCAGCAACCGTGGAGGCTTACGGTTTTGGTAATGTTCTGAAATAAACAAATTCACTGATTCACCAATGTCACCACGGAAAATAAGTGGCCATACCTCCTGTCCTTTAACCACGCCTTCATCTGCATGTAAAACTACAACTGCAGCCAACTCACCTTCACTTGAGATTCCAATTGCATCACAATCTCTGTAGACTTTACTAGAAACAACATGTTGCTTAGTTGTAGCATGAACTGCTCGGATTAAATCACGTTTTACGGCAGCCCCTTCAAAATCCATCTCTACACTTTTTGCATCCATCTCTGTCGCTAACTCTAGGAGTAAAGAATTCGCATCGCCATCAAGAACTCGGCGAGCAGCAGTAACGGAATCAGAATACCCTGAAGCATCAATACAAGGCCCTGAACAGAGCCCAATATGCATGGATAGGCATCCTTGGGGTAACAGTTCTTTACAATCTCTAATGCCAAATTGTTGCCTTAATAATTGCATTACCTGTTTTGCAGCACCAGCATTGGGCAAAGGTCCCCAACGTTGTCCTTTTTGCGGTGGATTACGAGTGTACAATATACGAGGTATTTCATGGTCGGTCAGCACTAAAAATGGATATGATTTATCATCCTTTAACCTTGAATTATATCGAGGCTTATGTTGTCTTATCAATTGTCTTTCAAGAACTAGAGCCTCTTGAGGTGTATTGGTGACAATACATTCTATGTCAGCGGCAGCATCTACCAATTTTGGTATCATTGCACGATCGGGATTGGTAGCAAAATAACTACGAATACGTTGATTTAATTTTGTTGCCTTTCCAACATATAGTACTCGCCCTTCCGAGTTTTTGAAAAGGTAAACCCCCGGCTTTTTTGGGAGTTTCACTGATGCTAAGTCAACTCCCATATCAATTGGTTACAGGGTGCCCACTCAAAAGCAAATCGTCAATAATTATTGATTTTCGCTTTGGACGGGAAGGGGGATGATTCTTCAACGAACAGTATCTATCATAATTCGGAGGGAGAGCAATGAGGTCATCAAGCGAGATCAAAATTCTAAGATGGCTAGGACAATTTCCTCCAGCCCTTGAATCTGTTTGGGACGTCACAAGGGAGATTTCACTTCCAGGAATGGCAGAGGCCCTAGGAGTGGTTCGTTCATCTCTCAACATTCCATTAAAAAGCCTTCAAGAAGATGAATTTGTAATGATGAGAACTGCCCATGTGATCGGTGGAGGGTCTCGTAAGCGTTCTGTATTTCATCTCACAATAACTGGGAGAAATCTACTTCAACAACTAATCGATGACGGATTGGCTCAATCGCCATTAAAAAAGATTCAAAAAACACAAAAGTCTGGACAAATAATAGGTCCTGCACCTCCACTAAAGCCACTATTTGGCAGAGATGATTTGTTGACAATAATAACTGAGGGAATTTCCAATTCCGCCTCACTTGTAATCAGTGGATTACCCGGAATTGGAAAAACATCATTGGCTAGAAAAGCACTTGATGAACTGGCACTAAAAGGCTTTGACATACATTGGGCGAGTTCTGGTGAATTTACAGATATTGGTGATTTGTTAACACAATGGGAGATTTCTGTTGATGGGGTTGAAGTTAGCGATCTCGATGCGGTTATCTCATTATTGGGCAACAAAAAGCGAGTATTATTTATCGATGATATTCATATGATTAATCCGAGGCACATAGATGCCATTGAAAAGGTATCATGCGCCCTTGGAAACTCGGATGCAAAAATTCTCTTGGCAGGTAGAGAACCGATGCCATTCGGTCATGAATTCACAAAAATAAAGATACCATCTTTGCCAATTGTTGATGCTACACATTTACTCGGAGATGAGATTGAACAACAACAAAAAGAGGAGATTGCCAAGAGATTAGGGGGCCATCCTCTCGCTTTATTATTGTATGACGAAGAAGCGGGTTTGCCAGAACAGGGTGCGGATGTTCAGCAATATGTTGAGGAAGTTGTTTTAGCACATTTGGATGATGAATTACGTGATGATTTAGACCAATTAGTGATTCTTCCTATACCGGTAATGGCGACAAGCGCTCCGAATAGTGAGAGTATTGGATTGTTTGATGAATATGCTCTTTTACGCTGGACTAAGAATGATGAGAAAATGGAAGTGCAACATTTAGTTAGAAATGTGAGGCGTTCATTACTTGATGAAAGGACGCTGATAGACTTGCATAAGAAGGCGATTTTACATTGGCAACAGGGCGCTAATAGCGATGAAGAAAAAGTAGTATTATTGTATCATCGAGTCGCTGCAGAAGATGAAAATTTGAAGTTTCATTTCGAAAGAGAAGTCGAGGCTTTATTGCCAACTCAAAGTGCAGCGATTTCAGTTGTTTTACAAGAAGCATTGAACATCCATCAAGATGATGTTGACTTGCACTATATGGCTGCTCACGTTGCGATTCAGAGAGGTGAGCCCGAGTATGCGGAGAAACATTTACAACATTTGATGGATGATTCAAGGGGCGCAGAAATCACCCTCGCTATTTCATTACATCAAGGCAGAATATCCGAGGCGGAACAATTGATTAGAGATGGGTTGGAACTGGCCGAGCCAGAACAAAAAACCCGCCTCGCCATCGCTGCTGCAAGCCGTTGCTTGGATGATAGAATTGATACAGTATCTAATCCAAATATTACTAAGCAAATCAACCAGTTGTTAAAACATATTACTATGCCTAAACAACCTGAGAAACGTACAGCTGTATTGATTTCAATGTCTATCATAAAGCATTCAGTGGCACTATTGGATTCTAATTTTAAAGATGCTAATGAAATCAGAAAAACCCTCTCTGAAATAGGTGGTATTGACAATGGAATACTATTGGCATTAGAAATTAAAGCACAGTTAATCGAGATGAAAAGAAGCCTAAAAAATCTTGAAAAGGTAATTGAATTAGCCGCTGATGCTATTGAAAAACAACCATCAAGATTACATTCAGATGCCTTGAGAATGAGTATTGTTGAATCACTAGTAGAACTGGATATGACTCATGCGCAAAATATTTTCAATGATATTTCACCTCCCCAAAAGGGCCATATTATCGCTGCTCAAAAACGTTTGAATGCAAGATGGTGGACGATGAAATCTATTCTCAATCCATCGATGACAATAGTTGCTTTGCGTGAAGCGATCTCATTGAATAAATCAACAGGTTGTCATCATGCAGCAAAGCAATTAACTGCTAGATTGCACAAATTACTTTGATTACAATTCTGCACCGAGAAGAGTTTTTGTATCTGCAATTCCTTCTATTGGGCGTATCTCTTCTACAATACACCGTGTAAGTGAGAATTCATCATCAGATTGGACTCGGGCAATGATGTCATATTCACCGAATAACATCCAGCGAGAAGTAACTAATTCGATTCCATCGAGTTTATCTCGAACATCTTGCTCTTTTCCAGGTATAGTCGTAATCAATACAAATCCAATAGCCATAATATCACCTCAGTTCTCCACTGCAATCAAAGTTTGAGTCTCTCGAACACCTTTGATTTGACGGAATTCTCCCATCAACATTGAAGTGAGTGTTTTTGCAGAATCAGCAGAGACGCGAACCAGCATGTCAAACTCTCCATAGAGTGCATGAACCTCTGCAACATTGGCATGATTGGTAAGTGCGAGATATACTTCTCTCTCGCACGATGGCTCGGTCTTGAACAGAACAAATGCTTCGGGCACAAATCTTCCACCAACAGCGGGGTTTTATCAATTGCTCTTTGTTGAATTGTAACTTTGTGTGATTATTTTTATATCAACTAAGGGAACTATTGAAATGCTATTTCATCCGGACTAGTAGCATGTTACATGCAAGTCGGGCTCAGAGTATCGTTTTTGCAGTGTTATTGATGTTGTTAGCCACCCCATTTTCATCGATGATTAACAGCACTGATGATTCCCAATCCAATTTTACCGAGCAGTCTTCTGAGCAGGTTTCTGCTAGGGCTCAAACCACTTGGTCCGGAACTCAAACATTGACTTCATCATACACAATTTCAATACAAGATGAATTGATTATCAGTCCATGTACGATAGTTAAGATGGATGAAAATGTTCGTATTTATGTGGATGGCCGTTTAACCATAGAAGGGACAAATGTGTGCCCTGTTACAATGTCGGCTAACAGTTTAGGTGATCACGAAGGGATCCAATTCAACAGTAGTTCGACAGGTAGAGGCTCGGTTATTGATAATTTAACCATTGAAGATGCATTGTATGGAATCACTATGTTCGGTGGAGATCCAATCATTCATAATTTGACAATAGTCAATCCCGATAGAGTCGGAATTGACATGTTCAGTAATTCAGCACCTCAAATTTATGACTTATTTATTAATCAGGCAGGAAGAGACTTGCCATGGCAAAGCGATTGGAGATTTGGTTTGGGAGTTTCAGTTGGTGCAGGTTCGACTCCGATTATAATCGGAGCCCACTTCAGTGACATTCTAACAAGAGGAATCAATGTATGGGGCGCAGCAGGTGGAATCTTTAGAAATATCACAATGGATAATGTTTCAGGTTCAAGTTGGGTGATGGCCGCTGGAGTGTGGGTCGAGGATAGTGTGCCTCTGTTAACCGATATTGCAATCGACAAGTCCGATAATGGAATTGTCATTAGGCATGTGGATGATAATGGTAATACTAGAGCTGTTGTAAAGAGGGCAGACATCTCTAATTCCATGTACAGGGGAGTATATGTGGATAAACAAAACCATACTAATTTCACAAATTATGAAACTGCAGATTTTACAGATTTAACAGTTACTGGAACTGGAGGACCTGGCGCATTGACCGGCAATATTGCTTATGCTGCGATAGAGGTTAACGCTACAGGTGCATGGTTTGAGAATACATTGGTAGACCAATCTACATCTGTAGGTGTTCGCTTATATTTCGTTGACTCTTCAACAACATTCCGAGATTTAGTAATTCGTGATTCTGGGGATACGGGTCAAGGACCGCATGATTCGGGCCTCGCAATACGTTCTTCATATTTCGCTCCCAACTTTGATGGCTTGGAGATTTCAGGTTCATCAGGTTCTGCAATATATTCTAGTTCAGGTGGTGCAATGCAAGGAAGTGACTGGTATTTGCACAACAATTCAAAGCAAGGTTTGTACATAGATTCTGCAACAGTGGTAGTTGAAGATATTATCACTGAAAACAATTCATATGCAGGCGTACATGTACATGATTCTCGCTATGTAACTTTACAGAATGTAACAAGTCAATTCAATGGGATCGCAGGAAGTTCCAGCAATCCTCAACAAACTGCAGGTTTAGTATTCACAAAAGCCAATGATATTGAATCAGTTTCAGGTGATGTGCGCTGTAGGGATTGTGATTCCTCTAATAATCAAGGCTCGGGAATCCATGTAGAAGATTCAGTAGACCTTTGGCTTGAAAACATCAATGTATTCGATAATAACGAGTCATATGACCCAGTATTCATTGACAATGGGGGATTAACAATAGGTCAGCAAGGTGGACAATTCCATCTTATAAATATTCAAATTGATACAGAACGAATTGGTCTTCAAAGCGGCCCTGCTCTGTATATTGAGCAAGCGGCAGGTGAGATAGACATGCTTTCAATGAGTGGAAATCACACTGGAATCTATTGGAACGCCGACCATAATGGTAATCGTCTATCAAGTCTTAGTCGAAGTTATTTCTCAGGTTCAGGTTGTTTGGATTTGAGTGATCATCCGAGCCTTTCCGGAATTGGTAATGTCATAACAAACGATTGTACAGGCTCGATAACAATGACCAATTCACAAGTAAATTGGTCTGGATTATCTGATTCTGCGGGTACAACAATTCTAAATTTGGATGCAAATTCAGATATGCATTTACACCAACCGAGTAATGTTGCAATAGCACAAGCAGTAATGGCTACTGGAGCAACAATTGACGAAGCATGGGACATGACTATTTGGGTATTAAACAATAATTCCAATGGTATTCCAAATGCATATGTAAATCTAACATTTGACCAATTTGAACCTTCAATCGATGAATATACAAATGATTTAGGGAATCTTTTCTTACCTGATTTCATTAGCCGACGTTGGTCAGATGTTGGAGTCAGCGCAGCAACAGTAGTGACCATAGAATGTGCTTATGATAGCATTAGTAATAGCACAAGTGTGACTTTAGATAGCGATAAAATAGCACCATGCATGCTTCCATTGGATAATCAAGCGCCATTCTTAATTTGGTCTACTCCAGAGGATAGTTCTGTTTATCCTTCACAAGGCGAGGTTTTGTTTAACGCTTCAGATTCATGGGATCTCGATGATGATGAACTTACTTTCTCATGGACAAGTGACCTAGATGGAGATGTTTTGGCATCATGCACAGGGCCGGGCAATCCTTTCAATCCTAACAAGGGATTTGCATTCACTGCAAATTCTAACGGTGCCTGGGGCTGCAGTCTCTCAGATGGCATTCACACTATTACTTTGGAAATATGCGATGACGCTGGCCATTGTGTAAGTGAACAGAGAGTAATTGAATTATCTAATCAAGCACCAGTCATTGTCTTTGATGTCACACCTGCAATGACGCCATGGTCTGAACTTGTCATTCCTCGAACCCAACATGTTCGTCTTCAACCTCACGGAACTTTTGATCCAGAAGGCGATTCGCTGATTTGTTGGATTGAGCGTTCGTATCAAAATGATGGCGTAGGCCAACAAAGCGGTTGTCCTACAGAGGTTTGGATAAACTTTTCAATGGCTGAAACAGTTCCTTCAACTTTTAACTTGGAAATCTACGCCTATGATGGTATTAACACCCCTCCATCTGAGTACATTATTCCAGTAGAATTGTACAATGAAGTTCCAGAACCTGAGTTCACATTAACTCGTCTTGGAAATGCCAGTGAAGATGAAGTCACACTCGATGGTACTGCTACCATCGACCCAGAAGGTGACACCCTCGAAATCGAATACTGGTCGAGCCTTGACGGGCAACTGTCATGGAATAATACTGAGGCAGGTAAAGTTTGGACCGGTTATCCTTTCACGAGGAGTCCACTCTATAGAAATGAGAGTTGTCGACGACCGTCCTGAACATCTCAATTCCACACGAGAGTTTCTTCTAGTGCTTGTTGCCTGTTGATAACTCACTTCCACGCTTGCGACGATTATCGATACGCCGCTCGATTCGCAAACATATGATTCCTCTGAACTGATTTGGTTTTCTGCAAATGGTTCTGGTGATTTCGACTCATGGTGTGGTACTTTCCCAGATGGTGATTGGCATTGTGCTGATAATCAGCCTGCAGCAGGTTCAGAATTCCTAGTTGTTACATGGGAGAGCGATATCGATGGAAGACTCACTCCTGAAGGTGAAGATTGGTTGATATTTGATGGACGATTAAGTGCAGCAACGCACAATATTACCTTGAGCATAGATGATGGAATACATTCTCCACAACTAATGACAATAGTTGTTGAAGTCACCCAATCAGCACCTGTACTAGGCTTGGTCACTCCAAGTGATGGAGATATGCTAAAGTCATCTCAAGTTGTCAATTGGGATGCTAAACAATCAGTAGATTATGATGGAGATGAGTTCGTCATGTCGGTTCGCAGTAATTTGCTTGATGACCCGATTCTAGAAGATGTAGATCCATTTGTAACTCATTCCACCATGCTTCCATTTGGAACTCATACGATAGAGATTACATTAACCGATTCCACCAATAAAGTAAGAACTGATTTTATCACTTTGACAGTAAATCAATCAGACCCACAAGCCGTACTGATTAGCCCTGAAAATAGATTGTCAATCGCTGCAGGTGATTCAATTTTATTAGAGGAAGAATCAACCGATGCAGATGATGATATGGTCACTCGTGAATGGAGATATTGGGCTCCTGGTGCAACTTGGCCAGAGGTAATTTCCACCAATTCATTAGACACTTATTCCCTACCACCGGGAGAGTATCATCTATCACTCTATGTTGAAGATTCTAGAGGCGGATGGGATGAGATACACGTAAATGTCACCATACAGTCCAGTTTGCCAAAATTAGATGCTAATTCTTTGATAATAACGCCTGCATCATTAACGGCTGGAGTTAAAACCCAATTTAGTATTTCAATCGTAATGTTAGATGAAGACGGAACAACTGATAATGTCAGAGCAACATTGACTCATGGAATACAATTTTGGGATATCAATATGTCATATTCTGGAGCTGATAATATCTGGATTGGTACAGTTGAACTTACAGCAAATGAGGTCGGTAGGCCTAATTTGAAGATAATTGCCACCGATGGTGATAGCGTGAATGCGGCGGTTGATGTAGTCTCTAAAACTCTAGTAGTCAATGAAGGACAAGAAGATGATAGAGTGATGGCATTTGTAATAGCAGCAACCTCTTTGTTAGCTGTCTTTGGATTAATTGGCTTCATAGTGAGTTCACGTCGTAAGAAGATTGCAGAATTGGACATGATCGAATCATGGGATGCCTTTGGCAAAAATAAGAAAACCACTTCTACACAATCTGATGCTGGAAAAGCAGTAACTGAATTGGAAAGCGGATTAACTGATAGTGCGGATGAAGTTGAAGCAGAATCTGCAGCAATTCCAGACATTGAAGAAGCCATGCTTGAACAGGAACCAAAACCAAAGGTTGAACTTGATTGGGACAATATCGGAAAACTATCTGCAAATACCATGGTATGCTTTTTTGAAAACCGGTACAAACTATAATAGTAATATTGGAATATTTGTATCATGGACAAACAAGAATCCAACGTCCAAGATGAGGACAAAATTCACAAGCAGCATAATTCGATTGGATTCTCCCTAATACTAATCGCAGCTTGTATTTTTATATTTGGTTTAATGTCTGTTAGTGGCTGGGAAATAGTAATTGTGATTAGCTTTTCTGGTTTCTTTTTTGTTCTAGGTGCCTTGGTTTTAGCGATTGGAAATACACTCGATTATTTACGGGAAGATCCCAGTCAACCCTTATTATCAAAACGCTCTCAATTGTTAGTGGCATTCATTGTAGTTTCATTTGCGATTTTGTGGACGAATATGAAGTCAATACCATTCATAGCGAACGGGAATGGTGGCTTTTTTGAAGTACTGATAATAGTATTCGTAAGCGCAATTTTAATGGGTGAATTTGGGTTGTGGGTTATTGAAAAAATCAGCAAGAAATAATTATCACTTTAAGAAAAATGCTCGTACCGGAATACTATCTGCATATACCATGGTGCGAGGCAAATTAATGAAAACGGAAGCAACTATAATACAATCAAGAACTTGGAATTAATGTGGAAGAAACAATAGCGAATGAAGAGGGTGCCCAGCCACAAGAGGAATCCCGAGGCAGTTTCTTATCCGGTTCAGGCATTGCGTGGCTGGCTGGATTACTGCTAATGGGCATTGGTTTTACGGTTCCTCTTGACCAGGTTGGGTTTTGGAATGTCGTGTTGATTGCTCTCGGCTTGCCTGTTGCTGCTGGCTCTTTGGCGCTTAAATGGAAACGAAGTGGAAAGGTAGCGATGGCTAATGGTGCCATGACGATCTTAGTAATCGGATGCATTGTTGCTGTCGGAGTTACAATTTGGTTTGTGTCATTATTGAACAGTCTTGGTAATTAGAGAATTAGAATATTTACCGAAAAATGTACAGAATACGAACTCACAATAGTGAGCGATAAATCATCTCATAATCGGCCGCATTATGTTCATATGTGTATTTGGATAAAACACGCTCTCGTCCAAGTTCTGCCTGCTTAACTCGGCCTTCAGGATCATCTAAGGAAGCATTAACAGCCCGTGCTAAATCACTTGGATTGCCGCATTCAAATAATCTCCCTACAGTTTCATCGATCATCTCAGTTAGCGGTGCTTGGTTAACGGTCACAACAGGTGTTCCACTGGCCAATGATTCAAGAGGAATCAATCCCTGACCTTCATAATAACTTGGATAAACAACTAAATCAGCACTTCTGAAATGTTGTGCAAGGTTCTCAAATGACATTCCCCCTTTGATGAAAACAGCATGACCAACACCTAGTTTTTTGGCTTGCTTAAGCAGTGTTTTTCTCATATGTCCTCTTCCGATAATACACAGTCTCGCACCTGGGTGTTTTGCAAGTATTTCTGGCATTGAGCGCAATAATGTAAGATGCCCTTTTCGGGCAACTAGGCGGCCTACTGCCAATAATAGTGGAGTGGTATTACTCGGTCTTCCGGACAGAGAGTCTTCGTCCGCTGCATCGTATTCATGGCGTAATTTTTCATGGGCTAATTGCTCATCTTCATCATCATGGTTTAGTGGCCTAAACACAAGGTGATCAACACCATAAAGAATTGTTTCACAACGCCAATTCTTTCGGATTATACCAGCGCTTGAATTCTTCTTTAGTCGAATTACTTATTGCAACAGATACTGATGATTCAAGAATTCCAGCCTTTTCATATCTGGCATACCAAGACCCGGTTGTTAGTATTGCCAAGTCGTTTGGATTCTTCCAAGTCGCCGCCTCGCGATGCTTTGCAGCAAGTTTCATTCCTTCTTTTTCACCGATCCATGAACCGTTTAATGCAGAAACTACTGGTGCAATATTGTTTTCAACAAACCTGTATTCCTTTCTTGTCCAAGAAACAAGCGGAAGCAATGTGTGTACAATATCGACCTTCTCTATTTTGTTTAAACGAGTTAATGCTTTTAGTGCGTGCTTTCCATAAGAACGAGTAAATGCCATTGGTAACTTTAACCAAGGCACTTCAATTATTGCAACTCCTTGCTGAGCGGGTGCAATACCACTATGTTTTCTTGTAATGATTGTAATTTGATGCCCTAATGATGCTAAATGTCCAGCGAGATGGAATACTACAGAGCCAATACCTCCCCATCTGGGAGGGTATTCACCTGATATCATCGCTATGTGCATCAACCCTTCCACAATTGTTTAGCGTTTCAATATCACCTATCCAAAATTGCATATGTAGCATATTATCCCTCCAATGCCTTCAAGGGGTTTACTATTGTGGGCAGTATATGAGCGAAGTTCTTCCAGTGACCGTAA
>CAJJAP010000003.1 GCA_905182185.1 uncultured Candidatus Poseidoniales archaeon
GCTTTCAATTGCTTTACAGCCTCAAGTGATTTCTCCATGTCAAGCATTGGGTCTCCACCAGTAATACCTGTACCAGTAGCCCGCATTGCATGACCTTCCTCGATTACATCCGCCCACGTAGAGCATCTGCGTTCATTAGCAAACATATCGGGTGACTCTCTTCGGTTTTCTGAAAGAGGGCAATAATCGCAACCCCAATGACACTTTCCTGTAACGAATAAAACGAGTTTACTTCCAATTTGACATTGGACACAACCTTCGGCCTCACCCGCTTCTGCAGGGAGGATTTCGCTGGCCATTGGGAGTGAGGTAACCATACTGCTCGGGCAATCCTCCAAGCAAAAAGGTTTGAAGGCATCGCTTTGCAAAAAACCAATATCGATTCATTATTTGCCTTGAAGCAATGATGATATTAGAAAGTTCAATCATTCCAAATTGATTCATCACTAACAAATGTGGATTGTTTTTCATTTTCTTGTGGAGGTTGTTTTCTTCTAACTAATATTATGGCTAATGCGAGGAAGATAATTGCACCTCCGAGCAAGTTTGCTGATTTATCACTAACAATAATTGGAGTGCTAATCGATGGGTCGTTGGGTTTGAAATCTGAATTATCACCTACGCCATCTCCATCAGAATCAATCGTTTCATTTCCATCTTGAGGAAAAGCATCTGTGTTATTTCCTACTCCATCTCCGTCATCATCGTGGGTTTCATTAGCATCTTGAGGAAAGGCATCCGAATTATTTCCGACTCCATCACTATCATCATCATTGGTTTCATTCGAATCTTGAGGGAAAGCATCCGAATTATCCCCTACACCATCGCCATCACTATCGTTTGTTTCATTAGCATCTTGAGGGAAAGCATCATCTTCATCAGCGATACCATCGCCGTCGCTATCGAGAATTACTATTGGAGTGATATGATTAATTGTTGCATTCCATAGTGGTCGGTCTCCAGCTTCTGTGGGAACTTCTGAAATCGAGTCAATATGTTGCAAGCCATCAGTAACATAACCAAATACAGTATGGACTCCATCTCAAGTGTGAAGGATTACTATCACTCGGTACGATAAAGAATTGAGAACCACCGGTGTGTGCTGCGCTTGTTTTCGCCATAGAAAGTGCTCCTGCTGTATGATTCAAACCATTGTTCGCTTCGTCAGGGATTGTCCATGAACTGATATCACAATCCGATGCATTTCCTTGATGAACACCATTGCAATAACCATACCATGCACCAGCATGACCTCCAGTTCCGTCACCATTGGTGAAGTCTCCACTTTGAATCATGAAATTATTTATCACTCTGTGGAATGAAACATTATCATAGCAACCTAATTCAGATAATATCCTAAAATTATTGCTGTGGATCGGTGCTGCCAAATAATCTAGTTGTAAAGTAATATTTTCATTTCTAGGCTCACCATTATTATCAATCCATGACACATTCATCAACATATCTTCATTACCAAAAGTTGGATTACCATAAGTCGCACAGCCATCACCAAACTGTGTTATTGGTGATTCATCGATAATGTATGTAGCGTCAGCTTGATTGAGAGGAGGTACTCCATTAATCTCCTGTACAGTTACTGAGACTTTTATTACTCCAGTCATTGGAAAAATAATATCCACTTCAAATCTGATTGTAATCTCCTGACCCCCACCAATCTCGAAACTTGCGTTCACATTATGAGTTGTATATTCACTTTCGTTCCCATTATTAGTTGAATATTCTGAAGTCGCCGACATAGCCACTTTTTCTATCCAAGAAGTAGGATTTTCGACGACACATGTGATATTGACTGTTTGAGTGACATTGTGCAAAAACATATCTGCTTCAATCGTTTGATTGCATGTTAAGGATATCGCTGCCGTTGGAGTAGGTGTTTGTGCTTGGATAGGAGCGATGAAAACGAGTTGCGAAAATAGCAGCAACAATATGATACAAATTGGCTTCTTCATGACCGGTCGTGGATGTGAATAATAATTAACACTTACCCGTTTAAGATAATTCGCTTTGCAATTTATCTCAAATGTAAACTATCATTGATTATTGCAACTACTGATAATCCAATTATGGAAGCGTCGGTCAAGAGTCAATTCGGGATGGAAAGTTACTGCGACTTTGTTGCCTTGCATTATTCCGACAACTTCATCTTCCATGGTTGCAATCTTTTGGCAATTGATTGTATCTTGTTCAAATCTCGGCGCCCTGATAAAAATACCTGGAAAGTTTTCTTTCAATTCCATCTAATTGTGCTGCCTCATGAGACATATCTAATGGCTTGTGATTGAACTTATCTCTTTGCTGTAACATCGGCTCACTCGCCACTGAGGTTGAGGTTATAGAATCAAGAATCAGCGGTAATAGTTTTACTTCTGCTTCAAATGAATTTCTTTGCCGACCCCATGCGTTACGTGAAATGCCTACATCGATGAATGGTTGATAATCTTCACCCGGACTTGCTAGCAAAATAGCCCCTGCGCAAGTCCCCAGTACTGGCTTTTCAGGGAATTGTTGCATCCAATCAAATAGTGCAGGGAGTAATAATTCACTTTCACTGGCCTTTCTCATAGCAGTTGATTCTCCACCTGGAAGTATTATTCCATCCAATGTATTGTCGACTTGATCTGCTCGGCGCAGTTCAATAATTTCTATTTCAACTGCCAGTTCTTTTGCTGTTGCGATTAAGGCTTCTTTGTGCTCATGCCTAGCACCTTGAAGCATTGCTACGCCGATTCTAATCATCCATTCACCTCTGTAATTAGCCGGCATGAAAGCCAGTTTCAAACGTAGAAAGCCTGAATATAGCATCATTTTCTATCATCCACTCTATCACCGAACTCGGTAAAGAAGAAGCAGTAACTTGGCGTGTTGCATCATCATCATAAACAGTTGAAAGCATTTTCAAAGTCTGCCTAATCCTCCATCCTTCCAAATCTTTTCGCTCAGACATCTCAATAATTTCTATTGGCCATCCCGCTTGTTTGTACAGTTGAGCAGTAGGTCCATCTGAAGTGACTAATGTCCCTTCACCATGTGACTTAATTGCGTGAGAAACCCAATTTGGTGCATCGTTTATGTCCTCTATTGTAACGATAGTAATTTGGTAGTTGTTTTTATCTGCCCAACTACTTATCATCGCAACTCTTTCTTCAGCAGTCCAAGGATTAGTTGGCTCATATTGTGCCTGAGAAGAACCGATTGCAACTATCACTTCATCAGAATCTTTTGCAAGTAAAAGCGCTTTCTCAACCAGATATTGATGGCCTTTATGGAAGGGTTGAAATCGACCCAATACCACAAAGCGAGTCATATTTATTCCTCACTGAAAATAACTTTCAACATCGACTTGGGCGATTTCAACATCAAAGTCTCTAAAGCAATCAAGCATTCTCTTACACCCTTCAATCATTTCTTCAATTGGTGTCTCACCCATTGAACCGATTCTAAACATCTTACCCTTAAGATGGTCTTGGGCCCCAATAACTTGGGTGTCGTATTTTTCCTTTAGAGCAGTTCTCCATGAATCGTCAATACCTTCTGGATACATGATGGCAGTAACAGTGTCACTTCTTTGACCGCTATCTGCAAGTAATGTAAATCCAATATCCAAGAATAAGTTTCTAACTCCGTTGGCCATCTTTGTGCAACGAGCCCAACGGTTCTCAAGTCCTTCTTGTTTCAAATTATTTAGTGCAGCAGCCCAACCCATAGAGAGGTTAATGGCTGGTGTCCAAGGTGTTTGGTCGTCCTCTCCTTTCTTTAATGCTGCCAGTAGATCTAGGTAATAAGTTGGATTAACATCTCCTTGCTTAGCAATTATTCTTGCCCTCTTCTCGAAATTTTCATTGATTGCTATTGCAGCAATACCCGATGGTCCTGCAGTACACTTCTGCGCACCGACTACTACCGCTTCTGCATCCCATTGTAGTGGTTGAACTTCACAGCCACCAACCGAAGTGATTCCATCCAAGATAAGTGCAACACCATGACGTTGACACATCTCAGCAATAGCTGCTGCATCCTGTGTGATTCCGGTACTTGTTTCATTATGGCAAATCAATAGAGCCTCGTAGCATTTGCGTTCTAATTGTTGTTCTAATTCGTATAAATCAAATGCTCTGCCCCATTCATACTGTAGATGTTTTACACTACAGAAGCGCCCACAAATTTCAGCAACTCTTTCACCGAATTTACCATTGGTTGGTACTAAAACGATGTCGTTCTTTCTGAATCTATTGGCTATTACCATTTCCATAGCAGCAGTGCCAGAGCCTGAAACTACTACCACTTTGTATTGATCTTCACCAGTCCAAGACTGAGTTTTTTTGACTGGTTGGCTTGGACTAAGATTGAAGGCTGCACGTAATCCTGAGTTCAAATCAGCCATTACATCCCTGTATTCTCCACCCCTTGCGGTAATAGTTTGAGTCGCCATTGCATCTAAGCAATTTTGCGCCATCCTGACTGGGCCAGGAACAAGAAAACAGTCGCCTTCGTGGGGCATGTTTGAGGCTGGAGGCATGGGGTTCTTCAACACCTTGTTCAATCATGCAGGTTTGCAAATCTCAATAAATGGATAAAATAGAAAACCAAGTGGTTATGTAAAGGAAGTAATCTCAGCCTTTCTTGTTACCAAATAACTTCTTTTTAGCTTCTTTCTTCATTTGTTGTGCAACTACTTCTCTTACCTTTTCTTCCGCTTTATTCTTGACTGCAGAAGTTGCACTATCCACCTTATCTTTTATGGCATTCTTAACAGGCTTAGTGATTTCATCAACCACTTGTCTTTTGACTGTATCAGCGGCTGTTTTAGTTGCCTTCTTTGCCACGCCTTTCGCAGCACCTGCGAATCTACCCGCTACCTTCTTGACCATGTTAGGGGATTAACCACCTAATGTATCATTGTTTGCGAGAATTACTATCTTCATTCAGATGCGACTACAACTCTTGCAACTGTAATGATTCTATCTTTATACATAAATCCAGATTCCAAGACATCTACAACTTGTCCTGCTGCGAAATGTTCAGATGAAGGAATTGTAGTTATTGCTTCCATTTTTGAAGGGTCAAATGCTTTCCCTTTGACCTCTATTGCCTTTACTCCATCTGCTTCCAATTCACGCCACATCTTGTTCCTTAGTAGGCGTAAACCTTGGGCAACTGCTGTTTCATCGTCATCTGAAAGTACTGAGAGCGCTCTATCAACATCGGCTAAGATTGTCAGCATACGGCGAGCCATCCCCATTCCACCATATTTGATGGCATCAGATTTCTCGGTTAGCATACGCTTTCTGACATTTTGAGTCTCTGCCTCTTTGTAGGCGATTTCTTTTTCAGCTTTCTCTGCTCGTTGAATAGCCTCTTGTAACGGGTCAATGACTTCTTCAACTTCGCCTTCATCAGTAACTTCGTATGTTTCACCATCTTCTGAAACAACTGGTATTTCATCATCTGCGACTTCGTCGTCGAGCGGAATATCGTCTGACATCAATTAGGGCGCAGCGGCGGAGGATTTTGAACCCCACGCTTGTTAAGATTGCAAATATTGGCGTAAATTCATCTCTCCATGACCCCATTTCGGGGCATCAAGGTGCTCTCTGCCCAATATTCCAACAAGGTCTTGCTCGGTTTGCCAGCGGGTAATAGCATGGACCAATTTAGTGCTGGCCGACTCGTGGGCTTGGTAGGTCGGTATTATTTTTGGATCTAAATTCTCATCGAGTGTTTCGCCCAATTGCTTTCGCCGCTGCATCCAATCGAGACATACATTAGAAGCAAACTCTGCTTGCGGATAACCGTTTAGTTTTTGGCAAATATCATCCCAAAGCCATTGAGTGTACAAATCTTCGACATGGTTTACCGATTGCCCATGAGCCATTTCAAGGTAAAGGAAAGCACGTCCCTCCCAAACTTCCCAAGCACCTGGACTGGCCCAATGCATTATTTTTAGAAGTCCTTCTTCACCATTTGTTATTGCTTGCAGATTAGTTTTCACTGACTGGGATTGATCAATTGTTTGTTCCTTAACACTTTCATCCATCCAATCAAGGATTTCTGCCTCAGCATCGATGGCAAAGATGGACTTCAATTGCCCATCTTGAGCAGGACGCAACTCGCGTAGACTACCTTTTTCAAGGCCGCTATAGAGGTCATTCCAAGTAGTTGAGAGGATTTTTTCAAGACACGGAATGTCGACCAATAGTAGCACCATCTCTATCCCCATGTATTACTCCAAACTGTGATTCTGTTTCAGTTAATCGGACAATATGGTTTCTTATTCAAGAGATTGTTGGGGATTAATATTAGATTGGGTTAAGCACATTGAAGAATGGTTGACGCGCCCCTTCAGTGGGGAGGGTGTTGAATGGGGACGATTAAAGAGCAGATTGATTTAATCAGAGCAGAGATTGACAAGACCCAAAAAAACAAGGCCACCAATGGCCACATTGGTAAATTGAAGGCTAAAATCGCCCAATTAAAACTCAAAGAAGAAAAAGCCCATGCCCATTCTAAGGCCAGTGGTGGTGGCAAAGGGTTTGAAATTAAAAAATCCGGAGATGCTACAGTTGCATTGGTAGGTTTCCCCTCTGTAGGAAAATCAACTTTGATATCACAAGTTACCGATGCTCATTCAGAAGTTGCCGGTTATGCATTTACTACATTGACTTGTATTCCCGGAGTTATGGAACACCGTGGAGCAAAAATTCAGATTTTGGATTTGCCTGGTCTAATCAAGGGTGCAGCAGAAGGTAAGGGTCGAGGAAGAGAAATTCTTAACGTCATCAGAAGTGCTGATATGGTTTTGTATATTGTCGACCCATTCCAGAATGCTCACTTCAATGTTCTACATCGCGAATTGCATAATGCTGGGCTAAGACTCAATGAATCTAAGCCTCCAGTATTTATCAAGAGAACACTAAAAGGTGGTATTGATGTTAGAACTACTGTTGAACAAACACATCTTGCACCAGAGGAAATGGGTGATATCATTCGTTCATTTGGTTATACTTCTGCAATTGTCACTTTAAGAAACAATGCTACTGCAGAGCAAATTGTTGATTGTTTAGCAGAGAATAGAATCTACGAAAAAGCGGTTGTTGCAATCAATAAAATAGATATTGCCACCGATGAAGAATTGAAAATCGCTAGAGAGTCTCTGCCTAAGGATTGGCCGGTAATGAATATCTCAGCGTTCAAAGGAACTGGTCTTGAAGAGTTGAAGGATTTCATTTATGATAATCTTGGATTCATGAGAGTATATCTCAAACCTCAGGGTGAGGATGCCGATATGGAAGAGCCTTTAATCGTCAAAGATGACTCAACTGTAAGGCAAATATGTAATAAATTGCACAGAGATTTCGTTCGCAAGTTTAGATTTGGTAAGGTCATGGGGCCAAGTGCTAAATTTGACTGGCAAAGAGTTGGATTAGACCATCTGTTAAAGGATGGAGATGTATTGACTGTCATCGTAAAACGATGATTATTCCCAAATACCCATATCGAACTTCGCATCTTCTGAAGCATGTACTTTTGGATCCCATCGTGGGGTCCAAATTAAATTAATATGAACGCTTTCTACTCCATCAGTTGCAATAGCAGCAACGTGGGCTGCGGCCATTATTTCCGGTGCGACTGGGCATCCTGGACTGGTTAGTGTCATGTCTATTTCAGCATGTGTAACACCTTCCTTTTGTTCAAAACGAACATCGTAAACTAGTCCGAGTTGTACGATAGAAATCTCCATTTCTGGGTCTAACACTGAATCTAGCTGGGTTAATACATCTTCTTTGGATACCATAATCACACCTCATTGTTTTATTCTTATCTCTAGCATCACCTTGTCAAAAAGGTTTCGAAAGCCGTTAGAACGGCTTGGTGATAGTGAATTGAGGATACCCATTTCTTGTGCGAAGTCCGGTTTTAATTGTAAAACATCTTCCGCTGTTCTACCATTGATTGCGATTGTAACAAGACCCATCATTCCTTGAACGATTTTAGAATCTGCACCACAACGTAATTCAACTATTCCGTCTTTGACAACCACTTCTAAATGGGCTTCGGATTGACAACCAATTATTCTTGTTTTTTCACTCCAATTAGCAATTGGAAACTCAACCACTTCTTCCGATAGTTCATAGACATATTCTAAGATTTCCATTTTGTCATCAATAAAAGAGAATTCATCTATTAATTCCTGTAATGCCTGTGGATATTTCATGCGAATTTCTCCACAATATATTGCACTATTTGAATGAACTTTTCGGCTTCATCCTGAGTATTATATAGATAGAATGATGCCCTGATTGTCCCAGTAATACCTAGACGGTTGAGAAGAGGCTGGGCACAATGGTGGCCGGTTCTAACCGCGAAACCCTTAGCATCTAAGAAACGTGCAAAGTCTTCACTATGTATAGTTGGATGAAGGAATGAAACAACAGCACCGTCACCACTTTGATGACGTCCGTAAACGGTGAATCCGAGTCCCCTTAACTGTTCTGCAGTCCACTTTGCAATGTTCAACAATCGTTCATGATGGGCAGGTAAATCGATCTTTGACATCCAGTCAAATGCTGCTGACCAACCAACTGCCTCAGCAATTTTTGGTGTCCCTGCTTCGAATTTATGCTCATTTTTTTGGTAGGTTGAACCTGAAGTTGTGACAGATTCAATCATATCGCCACCACCCATGAATGGCTGCATTTGTTCAAAGGCATCGTTTTTTACTAGAAGTGCTCCAATTCCAGTTGGACCACACATTTTGTGGGCACTAAAAGCCATGAAATCAGCGTTAAATTGTTCAAAATCAATCCTGTCATGTGGAACTGCTTGAGCAGCGTCTATCAAAATCTTAGCCCCAGCCTTGTGTGCTAGAGAAATTAATTCATCAACTGGATTTCTAACACCCAAAACATTTGATGTATGAACAACACAAACTAATTTAGCGTTTTCTAATGATGCAATATATGCTTCCATATCCAGTGTGAAGTCATCTAAGACTGGCACATATCTAATTTCAATTCCTCTTTCTTCAGATAATATTTGCCAAGGAACAATATCTGAATGATGCTCCATTTCAGTGAGGACAATGGCATCTCCTGCCTGAAGATTTGCTCTACCCCACCCATGTGCGACCAAATTTATTGCCTCTGTAGTTCCACCTGTCAATATTGCCTTTTCAGCATTGAACCAACTTTTTATCCAGCGCCTGCAGTCTTCATATCCTTCGGTTGCTTCACCGGCAAGAGTGTGTACTGCTCTGTGAACATTGGCATTGGAATTAGAGTAATATTGAGACATTGCATCTATGACAACTTGTGGTTTTTGAGTAGTTGCTGCGTTGTCTAAATAGACAAGTGGATGGCCGTTGACCTCTCTCGACAATATAGGAAAATCATCCTTTAGTGACAACTGATTCACCTCTTTAATTCACATTCCAAGTGTACGGTCATTCGCGTTGCTAAGACATCTTTCAAATCTGAATCTCTTAGATTGGAAAATGCATCTATTAGGAAACCTTCGACTATCAAAGTCTCTGCTTGTTGTGGTGAATGACCCCGACTCATCAAATAATGAACTTGTTCAGGGTTTACAGGAGAACTTGCAGCACCATGAGCAGCCTTTACCTCATCAGCCAAAACCTCAAGTTCTGGGATTGAATCTGCTCTTGCTTTATCACTCAACAATAAATTGCGAAATACTTGTCCTGCATCTGTCAAATTAGCACCTTCTGCTACTTTGAGAAGTCCTGTAGTAATAGACCTGCTCGAACCAGCACAGGCTGAATTTACCACTAGTCTAGAATTGCAGTTAGCAACTTTATGATCAATTTCAATATGATTATCAATGTGTCTTGAACCAAGTCCGTGAACGGTAACTGCTTGTTTCAAAGAGCCTCCACTTCCAATCAATGCAGTTCTAACATCACTTTTACAACGGGATCCGCCAACACTGAGTGCGGCAATCTCCATTACTGCATCTCTTCCAACTGCCCAATCTTCACAATGTAATAACTTACAATCATTAGATAGTTCATTGACAAAGCCATATGCTAGTTTACAATTATCTGCGACTTCTCCGCTGACATATAATCCACTCCAATCTGCTTCGCCTGTTAGATGAAGAATAACAGTAGAACTACCTTTACAATCAATATGTAAATGTCCTGCTGCTACATGTCCACTTGCTTTTGCTTGAATATGTATTAGTCCAAAATCACCATCGATATGTAATGTATGCGATGAACCACCGATTTCACTCAAAAAAACTCGAGCGATATCAGATTCTAATACCGCTCTTGGCGCACCTGATTGCAAAGCAATATCCCCATCGATAGAGAATAAGACTTTGTCAGCTACTGGCACACCATCTTGAGGTTTGATTTTTTCCCAAGGGGTATATCTCCACAAATGCTTAGCGCGTGGAGGGGGAGACATTTCGATATAACTCAACCAATTGAACCCTCCATTTTGATATTGAGTAACTTGTTCATTTCAACTGCATAATCAGCAGGTAATTCTCTAGTAAATGGTTCAAAGAATCCATTGACGATTAGACCCATTGCTTCTTGTTCATTGAATCCTCTGCTCATCAGATAAAATAACTGATCTCCTGAAACTTTACTAACACTTGCTTCATGCTCTAAATCTGCACTAGAATTACCAATTTCCATTGTAGGATATGTATCTGAGCGTGAATCCGGATCTAGCATGAGGGCATCACATACAATCTTGCTACGACAATTATGCGCCTTTGGTAAAACTTGTAACATCCCTCTATATGTTGAGCGACCTCCATCTTTACTAATCGATTTTGAAATAATATTTGATGTTGTATTGGCTGCTAAGTGATGCACTTTTGCCCCAGTATCTTGGTGTTGGTCTTTCCCAGCATAAGCAACTGAAACAACTTCTGCGTGAGAACCTTCACCCTTGAGAAGAATTGCTGGATACTTCATTGTCAAACCAGAGCCAATGTTAGAATCGATCCACTCAACTGTTGAGTTCTTCATTGCATGGGCTCTTTTAGTTACTAGATTCAGAACATTATTTGACCAATTTTGAATTGTCGAATATCTTATTTTTGCTCCATCCATTGCAATCAGTTCAACCACTGCTGAATGTAGAGCAGTTGAGGCGAATGATGGTGCAGTACATCCTTCGATATAATGCACGCTAGAGCCTTCATCAGCCAAGATTAATGTTCTTTCAAACTGGCCCATATTCTCGGCATTGATTCTAAAATATGATTGTATTGGCATTTCTACATGGACTCCTTTTGGAATGTAAACAAAAGAACCACCAGACCAAACTGCTGTGTTCAGGGCTGCAAATTTATTATCACTATGCGGTACAACTTTACCAAAATATTTCTTTACAAGTTCCGGGTGTTCTCTGAGTCCGGTGTCCATATCAAGGAAAATAACACCTTGTGATTCAAGGTCTTCACGAATTGAGTGATATACTGCTTCTGAATCATATTGCGCTGTAATTCCGCCAAGCCATGTGCCTTCTGCTTCTCTTAAACCAACTTTGTCAAATGTGTTTTGAATATCTTCAGGAACATCTTTCCAATCATCCTTGGTCGAATCTGTGGAACGTAAGAAATATGTTATCGCTTCAAAATCAATATTATTCAAAATTTCTGGGCTGCCCCATTTTGGCATCTCTCTTTCAACAAAATGGTGATATGCTTTCACTCTAATATCTGTCATCCATTCAGGTTCGTTCTTTATCGCTGAAATATCTCTAACGATTTGCTCGGATAATCCATTGTTGAATCGGATTACCGAATTGTCTTCATCGTGAAATCCGAATTGATACTCACCTACAAGATCTCTTGCTTCATCACTCTCAGATATTGCTTCATCACTCATATAATCACCTCTTATGCTTTGGCTTCAAGCCAATCGTAGCCTTGCTCTTCCAGTTTATGTGCCAAATCTGGCCCGCCTGATTTTACGATTTTACCGTCTATCATGACATGAACATAATCTGCTTTGACATGTTCTAATAATCTTTGATAATGTGTAATTACTATGCAACCTGCCTGTGGTATAACTTGGTTTATTCCCTTGGAAACAATTTTTAATGCATCAATATCAAGTCCTGAATCAGTTTCATCGAGTATTGCTAAGGATGGTTGAAGTAGAACTAATTGGAGAATCTCTAAACGCTTCTTTTCTCCACCACTAAATCCGTCGTTAACATATCTTGACAAGAAAGAGCGATCCATATCAAGTAATGCCATTGCTGCCTTAAGTTGATTTCTGAAATCTTTTTGTTTTACAGCCTCTCCTCTTACAGCTTCAATAGATTTCTTCAAAAATGTACCAACTTTAACACCTGGTAATACTGATGGATATTGAAATGACAAGAACATACCTGCTCTTGCTCGCTCAAACACTTCCAATTCCTCTAATGGTTGACCGTAGTATGAGATTTCTCCACTGGTGATTTGATATGCAGGATGACCCATCAAAACATTCGCAAGTGTCGACTTACCGGAGCCATTTCTACCCATTATAGCATGAACTTCACCTTTGCTTATTGCCAATGACAATCCCTTGATGATTTCAGTTCCTTCGACACTTACATGTAGATTTGAAATATTGAGTATCTCCCCAGCCATGTCTCTTACCAATCTTGCCTCCTATCACCCCTTTATCAATAAGTGTATTAAGAACGAAGCAGTTGAAAACAAAAAACATATCAATATAATCTCAAAATGTGCCTTAACCATTCATTTCTGTCTATTTTAAGCAGCGTAGTATTTTGCTGATTAAAATCACAATGCGAGGCTTGAAATGGCAGTTGAACGACGAAGAGATATGACCGTTGAGGATTTAGTAGCAAAATACGCTGCTGAAGCAAAAATTGCAATCCAACAAGAGGCATCAAAGCGAGTTGCGGAATCAACCGACCCAATTGTAGAAGCTCGCTTGCGCAATACATCACTATTGACACTAGTCGATGATGATGAATTAGTTCCTGCGATTTTGTCACGCCTAGGCGAGGTTAGAGCTGCCCTTGATGGGCATGGTGGGGGCATTAGCGTAAGTTCTATCGAAGTTGTTGCAAATCCTGACGAGAAACCTTCAATCGACCTGGTTTTAGATTTAACAGGGGCCTGTCTTTCCTGCGGAGCGGCTCCCGGTACACTTGATGGAATCAAGCATGACCTCGAATCCGATGATGAAGTATACCGTATCCGCTTTTCGGCGAATTTATTAGAATCCTTTGACGAATTAGGCAGAGAATTCATTTTAGCACATGGTTCAGTCACTTTTGTATGAGTTGATACAGAGAAAAATATTATTGGGTAAGTTGAAAAACGCATTCATAGTTAAATATACATGCCAAATGCCTGCTTATATGCGCGAAGTAAGAGTTGAATACGAAGGCGCAACCTTGATGAATACAGAATTTAAGGAACAGATTACTAGAATCTCTAACATGACTTTTATGGGAGTTGTGTATAGAGATTATGACAATCAATGCCTACACCAAATGGTGGAGATCGAGTTGGCAAAAGGTGTTCAGATATCTGAAATTGATGAAATCCCTTACCTAAAAGTACACCAACATCTCCACATGCAACTTGTTGGTGGAAAAGAGATCCATTGTGTGATTATTCGCAATACCCATGAGACGATACACATTGGTAGCGGTGTTAACGGCGCATATGTGGTCTCTGGTTCTAAAGTTGGCCGCACAGGTAGTCTGCTAATTTTACGAGGTTCTCCGGATGGAATAACTTCAATAGTAAATGGCTTCAAAAAATGGAACCCTCGTTGTAAAATCTCTGTTGTGATGCCAGTTGAAGAAAATGCTGGCCTCAGTGGTACTGATTTGACGGATAAACAATTGGAAGTATTCAATCTTGCTTGGGAAATGGGATTCTACGAAAAGGACTCCCGTATTAAAACTGGTGAAGTCGCAGATGCAATGGGCATTGCTCGAGTCACTGTTTCAGGACATTTGCGTCATATTGAAGAGAAAATGGCGATAATATTGGCACGCAAATTAGGTATTTATTAAATTCGTATAAGCGAGGACTTCAAGACCGATAGGCCACCGCCCAAAATTATGAGCGCTTGGCAAGAGGGAAGACGTGACGACCCTGAACCTTGCCGAGAACAAGATGTTGGTTTATTTGAAGTGACAAACCGCGACGGAAGGGCACGTTTAGGCCGCTTACATACCAAACACGGCATACTAGAAACTCCGGCCTTATTACCCGTAATCAATCCAAATATTAGAACGATTGAACCTCGTGAAATGTGGGATAGATACGGTATTTCTGCCTTAATTACTAATTCATATATCATCTGGAAGCATGAACATTTGAAAGAACAGGCAATCAAAGATGGTGTTCATTCATTGATTGATTTTCCAGGAGTGATAATGACCGATTCAGGTACTTTCCAAGCCTATATTTACGGTGATGTAGAAGTTGGAGTCGAGGAAATAGTTGAATTCCAAAAAAGTATAGGTGTTGATATTGCTACAATGCTGGATGTTTTCACCAGACCTGATATGACTGAAGAAGAAGTCAAAAGTGCTGTACTGGAAACAGAAGCAAGGGCTTCTATCAGCATTGAAAGCGCAGGAAGTACAATGTTAAATGGGCCAATTCAAGGTGGCTTGTTTAAGGAACTAAGAACATTATCTGCTCAAAAAATGGCAAAACATGATTTCTCTATCCACCCAATTGGCGGCATTGTACCAGTAATGGAACAACATATGTACAAAGATTATGCAAAAATTATGCTCTCGTCACTACCTTATCTGCCACCAAATCGCCCCGTTCACATGTTTGGTTGTGGGCATCCTATGCTTTTCCCAATGTCTATCGCACTAGGTGCTGATCTGTTTGATTCGGCAGCATACGCATTATTTGCAAAGGATGGAAGACTTCTAACTCCATGGGGTACTGAAAAACTGATCAATCTTGTCGACTGGCCAGTCACTATGCCTTGTATTGCATATACCTCTCCTGAAGAGGTTAGAAATTTGGATCCTGCAGAACAGGTCAAGGTTCTAGCCCGTTATAATTTAGAAGTTACACTTGCTGAATTATCAAGATGTAAGCAAGCGATTAGAGATGGAACAATATGGAGACTTGCTGAAAGACGCAGCCATCAACATCCAGCATTGCGCGAGGCCTTTTTATGGATTACAACAAGCCCAAATAAAGCAGGGTTGTCAATGATTGACCTCGAAGAATTAGCGATTACAGACCGGGCTGCTGCAAGGGATAGAGATTCTACTAGAGGTTCTTGGGAGCACTCTTGGGATTGGATAATCAGCGCCCAAGAATCCCCTAAAAAGGGAGGCGTATCTTGGGGAGGAGAAGACACATATTTCCGCCCTCACATAATTGAAGCAAGAAGGCAACTAGCCTCTCGTTGGAGAGCCCCTGAGCCAGTAGGAAATGGTTCAGGAGATGTCCTGATTTTACATGGTCGCCCAGGTCCTTGGAGAGAAAGATGCAGTGACTTAATGACTCGACTGGCTCACCATGCAGAGGGAATGGAAGTAATGATTTTGACCCCTCTTGGACTATTGCCCTACAGTATGGAAGATTTGAATCCATTCTCACATGTAACTGGACCTCAATGGATTTGGCGAAGAAGGCCGGATTTATCTTGGATAAGAAGAGAATTGGAACGATTCGAATTGGGCGACAGAAGGATTATACTTTGTGATCTAGAAGGAGATGGAATTCAAACGAGATGCATGGAAACTCTTGTTGAAGCTGGCGTAATAAAATCAATTACCGATGAGGATGCTAGTGAAATACCCCTTGAACAAGAAGGGCGAATCATTGCCACCAACAAAGTACGTTGCCGACATGTTAGTGACAAAATGACCGTCCTCCTCAATGTTGAATATGGACTCGCTAAAGAATTGATTCAAGATGCAACTTTTGTCATCAATCGACATGGCAGAATAAAAAATGCAATGTCATCTTCTGGAAAACATATCGTAAGCCCGAGATTAACCGATGGTGGCATCTCATTGACCGATGATGGTGCTGTAGAGTTGCACAGCCACAGAAGGCGAAAATGCCCTTCTGAGTTTGAGACCACACAATCATGGAATTACATCGGAGAGGGCCCTGCATGGGTCGTTGTGAACGATGATGCAGAACCATTTGTTCGAAAGGGAAGGAATGTATTTCATGGATTCGTTTTGGCAACTGATCCATGGATCGCACCTGGAAGAACTTGTCTTATCGTAAATAAAAAGGGACAATTACTCGGACATGGAATTTCAAATTGCAACTCTGAAGAGTTTGCAACTTTCAGTAAAGGTATTGCTATAAAGACGCGTGGCGGATTACGTGAAAGCGTTTGAATCAAAAGTCTCTATCAGTGCTACGATAAACTACTCTTAACGCGCAAGCATTGAAAGGTCGTCTTTAGCCTCACATAATTGAGGGGAACTGTTTGGAACCGGAGCGTATCATTCAAACTCAGGATTTATCAAAATTCTATGGACCTCATATGGCTCTTGAAAACCTTAATTTGGACATTAAAAAGGGAGCCACGGGCCTTCTAGGACCTAATGGCGCAGGAAAATCAACATTTTTGAAAACTATATTGGGCCTAATACAAGCAACTTCTGGTGAAGGAACTGTCCTGGGACACGACATCAGAACTGAAGGGGCCGCTATTCGTTCAAGGATTGGATACATGCCAGAATATGATGCTTTGAACCCAGACATGGATGCAATAAATCAAGTGAGATACTCAGGAGAATTACTTGGAATGAATCCAATTGTAGCATTACAAAGGGCTCATGCATCATTGCAATACGTAGGTCTTGGAGAACAAAGATATAGAGAGATAAAATCATTTTCAACCGGCATGAAACAAGCTACTAAACTGGCATGCGCAATAATCCATGACCCTGAATTAATCATCGCTGACGAACCCAGCAATGGTCTAGATTCTAGTGCTCGTGAGTTTATGATTGACACCTTGATCAATACTGTCAAACAAGGTAACCGTTCAGTATTAATGGCATCGCATTTAATGGATGATGTTGAAAGAGTATGCGATGACATCGTACTATTGCACAAAGGTAAACTGGCAGCACAAGGACGTATAGAGGACTTGAAAGCGATAGATCGTGAAATAGAAATTCACGTTTGGGGTGGAGCATCTAAACTAGAGGCAGCAATGATTCAACGTGGAATGCGAGTCAGACGTGAGGGGCGAGTAATGAGAATCACCCACGAATCCGAAGAATTGACTAGTGAAATATTGCTCTGTGCATCTCAAGTAGGCGCTCAAATAAGAAGGATGCATGAGTATGAAGCATCCCTCGAAGATTTATTCTTGGTAATAATGGAAAACTTAGGCTATGATGTCAAAAGTAGTGAAGACTTGTTCAAGCATCCAATTCATGCAAGAAAAGTAGATGCTCCAGGGCACATGGGTGGTGGTGCTTCATGAGCGAAGATGAAGAGATTACACCTCACCCTCTCCCGTTGCCTCAACTACCGATTCCATTGACCCCACAACAAGTTCAGCCGGTTCATCCAGTTCAGCCTGTTCAACCAATTCAGCCAGTTCAGCCAGTTCAGCCGGTTCAGCCGGTTCAGCCTGTTCAACCAATTCAACCAGTTCAGCCAGTTCAACCTGTTCATCCAGTTCAGCCTGTTCAACCAATTCAGCCAGTTCAACCAGTTCAACAAATGCAACAAGAGGCAACCGAGGAGATACAGATGGCAACGGCGGAAGCACCTGTGACTGGCCAAGCACGAATGGATACTGCCTGGGGTTCAAGTGAAGGTGATGAAGATATTTCTGAAATGGCATCTATTGGCCAGAATGACACTGGTGAAATCTTTAAACAAAATTATGAACCATGGAGGGGGGAATTAAATCCCAGATGGATGCGTAATTGGGCAATACTACGGCACCATATTCTTGGTATTTTCAAAAAAGGTCATCGCCCATGGGGTATTCCAACAAGAATTTTCTTAGTCCTCGTATTCTTTGCATCATTATCGGATGCTGGACTCACTTTACTTGCATCGTTAATTGGAGACTCCGAATTCCATGGCTGGTGGGGTGTAAACAGAGACAACCTCTACGGTCACGTACTCGGGTTTTTCCCACGCAATGTGATGTATTACCCGATAGTAGCAGCACTATTGGTAGGCGGAGTCATTTCCGAAGATCGTCTTCATGGAACTTCTGCACTTTACTTCTCCAGGCCGATTAATCGTTTTGATTATATTGGGATGAAGTATGCCTCTGTCGCATTTATCCAAGCAATAATTATCATATTCACTCTCTTTTTGTACTATCTTACTGAGATAATTGCCTTTGGTCGAGGTTGGGCATGGATTGTAGATACATTTCCAATTTTCCTCGGTGCATTGATGGGTGGTGTTCTGTTAATTATAACCTATACGAGCATAGGATTGGCTCTTTCCAGCGTATCCAAAGGTAAATTCTTCCCTGGAATTGGATTGCTAGCTATTATTTTAGGAACTAAAACATTAGCAATAATTGTAAAGAATTTATTTGAGAGAGAGATACTATATCTTCTATCACCATATGATTGTTTGGCTCATGTTGGCCAAACATTAGTGAGGACTCAACCCACATATGACCAGTATTCTTGGACTTGGTCACTAGCATCGTTAATTGTAATGAATGCAATCGCACTGTATGTATTGAGTAGTCGCGTTTCATCTATGGAGGTGACTAGAGAATGATGCCGGATATTCAACAGGTAGGAGAAGGGGAAACTCAACAGTGGGCGCCAAATGTTACCGCACCTGTGGTATTGCTTGAGAATGTCTCCAAATCATATGGAAAAATTCACGCATTATCTGAAATCACTCTGGCATTATCCGGTGGTGTAACAGGAATATTAGGCTCCTAATGGTGCTGGCAAATCAACCCTATTCAATTTGCTAATGGGTAAATTGAAACCCTCGAGTGGAAGTATCAAACTATTCGGTACAGACCCATGGAAGAACCCTGCCCCATATGCAAGAGTAGGTTTCGTTCCAGAGCATGAGAAAATGCACGATTGGATGACTGCCCATGGATTTGTATCATTATTTGCTAGATTGAACGGATTGACAAGAGAAGAAGCGAAATCTGAAGCCGACAGAGTGCTAAACTTTGTTGGTTTAACCGATGTTGCACATAAACAACTTGGGCGTTATTCAAAAGGAATGCGGCAGAGAGTTAAAATTGCCCATGCACTGGTAAATGACCCGGAGTTAATCGTATTGGATGAACCGTTACAAGGATGTGACCCACTTGCCCGAACCACGATAATGAATGTCATTAGAGAGTTAGGAAAAATGGGCCGTACCGTTTTGGTCAGCAGCCACATCCTAAATGAAATTGAACGAATCACTGAGCAAATCGTCATCCTTCACAACGGGCGTTTACTCGCTTTAGGAAACCTTCATGCAATCAGAGAAAAGATGGATAATATACCGCATACAATTAGTATCGGTTGTGAAAATCCAAAGGAATTAGCCAAGGACATTATCAATAATGCTGCAGTCTATGGCATCAGTTTTCCTAGTGGAGATCGTCTACAAATTCAAACACATAATCTAAATGCCGTCCATAGGGAATTACCTGCTTTGATTGTGACTAATGGGCACAAAGTCTCGTCGATTGATAATCCGGATGATGATTTGGAATCGATCTTAAATCACCTAACTGGAGGTCTAGCCCGATGATGTCTCCACCGAAAAAAGATAATGTCTTTAGGGCTTTGGACAGGAAACTCGGCGCTGTTGCAGAATTTACTATGAGGCAATATCGTACCAAATTATCTACTTGGGTAATATTGGGAGTTGGAGCTATTGCAATATTTATCGTAGTATTATTCTATGTTGATTCAATGCAACAAGAAATTGAAGCGATTGATAATGATGGCGACTCTATGGATTGGGATGGCGATGGATATCCGACTGGCCAAGAACGAATACATGGAACAGACCCCGATAACCCAGAATCTCATCCTGGAACATTCAATCCCCCGATTGCCCCTGACCCACCTGAGAAATGGATCAATGAAGATGATTTCGATTGGGACCTGACTGCGAGTGGAGACACTACTGCAGGCTACGATGATGATGGAGATTGCCGACTTGCCGATTCAACTCAGAGTCAAAAAGATAATAATCGGAATAATATTGAATGTGATATCATCTTAGATTATAATGAAATGAGGGGGGAATGGTCCGAGCCTAATAGTGATAGACTCGTCGATGAAGACCCCGATGAAGAAAAATATGCCAAAGAGGCCATCCATCGAGCATTTTTGTTGGCAATCGGTAAAATGGGATTCGTATTCTTGCTAGGTATTTTCCTACCTTTATTCTTAGCAACTGGGCTGATTCGTGAAGAGATGGACAATTCAACGATACATTTCATGCTTGCAAAACCAATTGCTAGACGTGATATATTCCTTGGCAGGATTGTAGGATATTTAGGGATTGTATGGCCATATATCATTGGAATGGGCATAATAGTCGCAATCATTTCCGGTTTTGCTGGACCTGGTGATAGTTTTTTTAGATTTGCAGACCTCGGAATGTGGATGGCTATAATATTCGCAACAATGTTAGCAACATTAGTTTATGGCATGTTATTCTGTGCACTTGGAACCCTGTGGAAACGGGGTATTATACTCGCACTTCCATTTGCTGCATGGGAATTAGGAATGGCGATACTATCCTTCGGGGCCCCTTCTACATCAATACTCAGATTTTCTGTTATTGGTTGGTCACTAAATATTATCGATGCCGCATCTTTGGTTGTTTGGCCTAATATGGGCCTATTCATCAGCATGGGGATGTGGGGCGGCGGACATGGTGGCGGTGGTATGTGGGATGATTCACTTGAGGGTGCAAATGCTTTGAGTGCCTTTGCATCTGATACTGGATTAGGAATTAGCCCAATAGCAACAATTGTAGTTTCCACGCTTGTATTATTATTCCAAGCAGCAGTTCTGTGGCTAGTCGGTTCTGCAATTTTCAAAGGGAAGGAAATTGAATGAGCCAAGATATACCCACTTTTAGTGGCGATTTGACGCGGATGTGGAATTTACAAGAAAGACCACCATTGCAGCACCTCACTTGGGATTGGTGGTGGTGGCTAGTGATGCTTGATGACCATGAAGGGAATCCAAGCGGTAAACAATTGATGGTACTTTGGTCCACAAAGGACAATGCTATCGTTGATGTAAATGGAAGCCCTTGGACTCCAAAAGGCAGACCTGGCTTTGATGATGATGGAGCGATTGCATTGGATGGAATGGTCTGTGCATGGTGGTTTGATGGAAAACAAATGCACGAACCTATAATCAAAAGAATCTGTAAAATGATTGCAATACCTGATACTCACCCACAATGGCCACTGACCGACGATGCCACTACTGGCCAAGGTGGTGGGGCTGTTATTCCGCTATTAGGCGAAGATCTGTCGATGGGTTTGAAATCAGACCTTAGTGAATTTTGGATTAATTTGGTAACCGATAAAGAAATGTGTGGAGATAATGTGCCCACTGATTTCAAACTAAAGTTAACCCCATGGAATCAAGCAATGTCTACCGCGAGGAGAGCAAGTGCCACTTATGCGGCCAATATGGGATACGATATTCTTCGACTACATGGTACCAAAGTAGCTGGCACATTGGATGATGAACAGGTGTCCGGAACTGCATATTTCCAAAAAGTATGCGTTCAGGCCCCATCGGTCCCATGGTATTGGGGAGTATTACACTTGGATGATGGTTCGTATATCGATTGGTTCATCCCCCATGCATCCTTAACAGTAAGTGCTAGAGATAACAGACCGTGGAAGAAAAGAGATATTGGGCATATTGCATTGAGCCAAGGTGGTCTATTCCATGATGCAAAGAACAAACGTAGTGAGAAGTTTACAAAAGTCACTGTTACAAAGACGGCAGGTGCTAATCTTGAAGGTGACCATGCCCATTACCCCGGTGCACCATTACCGGTTTTTGAGATTCACATGCATAATGGTAGAACTGATATCAAATTGCAAGTGGAGGCTATTGAAAGAGCTAATTGGACTTTTGACCAGCCAACTAGAGGGGGAATGCAATCACATTTGACCTATAATGAATACCCCCTCAAATTAAATAAATTAATTATTCAAGATGAAACTGGAACAAGAACTGAGTCGGAATACAAGTGGGCAAGAGGGAATGCTGAACATTCTTGGGGCCTACTTCACTGATAAAATGGGCAAATATGGCAAAAGGTTCATCAATAACGGCGTACCAAACATTACATAGTGGCGTTTCTATGACTCAAGAAGAAGTAACAGAAGAAATAATTGAAGAACTTAATGAAGAGGTCGCAAATACCGACAAAACAAGTTCTGAAGCAAGCATTGATGCTAAGCAAAAAAAACTTGCTACAAAATTTTTAACTATTCCCGGTGAAGAAATTTTACTTACCAAACAACCTAGTATCTTTGCCTTCCTTGGAATGTATGTTTTGGGTTTGATCGTTCTTGGCGTTCATTTACTATTTGGCCAAGCGGACTTATTGGGTGATAGTGATTCAAGTGGACTAGTGAAAGTTATTCTTTGGATAGTAGATATAAGTGGCGGAGAAACTGTACCTTTCGGATTTGTAATGACAATGTTGTTCGTCACATGGTTAAACAGACTGATGAACATGTCCACTTCTGGAAGATGGGTTACAACTTGGTTACTAATAGTAACATTTACTCCAATTATTATTCAAATCGATGATGTAATATATTTCATCACAGATCTTTTCGGAGAACCAATCGGTGGATTTATACCAGATGTCATAAGTTATAATTATACAGTATTTGGATTGATATTTGCATCAATGTTTTGGGGATTGACTTATTATTTCCAGAAGAGTTTCCACTATGCAATTACTTCTGATGCAGTAATATTTCAGCATCGATTTTTATTGTCTCATTCAAGAAGAAGAATTCTTTACGATAGAATCTCTGAAGTGATTGAAGAAAGAAATCCAATGGGCATGATATTGGGTTATTCAACTCTAACTATTCTAACAGATACCGGAATCGGCCTAGTAGAAGAAACAATTGGAGTGGGAGCAGGTACCACCTTACCTGGAACCTCAAAGAATGATTCCGATTCTGCTGCTGCATCTGCAGGAAAGACATGGATTCGCAGTCTTATTGGATTGATGACATATCAAAGAACTGTCACTAGAGTTGTAGCTGATCCTAAGAACTGTTTTTATTCTATTCGTAAATCCAATAAGACTAAATTATTAGTCGATGAAATGCACAAAAAGCACTCTTCCTCAAGTTTATTATCTGATTTAAAGGATTCATTAACTCAATGAATCATGATTAATCTACAACTGTTTAGAGCGAGTCATTGAAGAACCTCTAGCCCTTCACATGTATTGTTGGAGATGACACTATGAGCGAGGAATTATTACAAACAGCCATTGATTTATTCAATCAAGGAAATATCGATGGCGCTATTGAGCACCTAGAATCTAAGTTACCGGACAATCCAGATAACGCACAAATGCACCACATGTATGCTGAATTTGCAAATATGAAGAATTCAGAGGCACAAGACGATGTAATTCCTGGCCGCAAAATAATGATGATGTACAAAAAAGCAATGGAACTCGATGAAGAAAACATGGAATATATTGCTGACTTCGCTGCATTTGCGCTTGAGTGTCGCCGTATACCAGTAGCAGTAAAAGAATTCCAACGCTATGCACGCCGTCTTGAACTTGAGGACATTCCAATTGATGAAATTCTTTTCACCGCTAGCCGCAATATTGTTGATGCGATTGAAGTGATGGACCCTAGTAAGAAAAACCCAATGGTTCAACCTTGGCTTCAACAGGCTCTGATTTGGGCTGTTGGCGGTCTAGGATACAGCAAGGACGAAGCTGTAGAAATGATGAATCGCGAAATTTGAGGTGAGGATTTGACAGGCGAGACTGTGAAGCTCGCCTTTAGAATTGGATACTTGGGCAGTGGATTCCATGGTAGCCAAATCCAACCTGATGTAAAGACAGTTCAAGGAGAATTAGTCCGCGTATTTCAAAGTCTCAAATGGATTGATGGAAATATCACAGAACATAATTTAGTTCTTTCAAGCCGCACTGATGCAGGGGTCAATGTCAGAGTAAATGGTGGAGCAGTAACCTTAAAAAAAGGTTTATGGGAGTCTTTAGGTGCCAAAAAAATGATTCGTGCTATCGATGATCGTCTATGTGAAGGAATCTCATTTCTTGATGTAATTGAAGTTGCAGATGATTGGAATCCAAGACTGGCACAATATCGTGTATACCGTTATAGAATTGAGGGCATTGAATTCTGGAAATATCCAGGCGATGTATTTACCGAATATTGTAATCTATTCACAGGGACATATGATGCTTCCAACTTCGCACGGATAGAGGAAGGTAAGGAACCGATGCGAACAATTCTTTCCTGCTCCCCATGGATAGTAAATAATCGAGTTGTTGGTTTTGAAATCGTTGGTTTGGCTTTCTTATGGAATCAAGTTCGCAGAACTGCAAATGCAATCTTCAAAATGTCAATAGGTGATTTAACTATTGAACAGGTAAAACAGGCAATTCAGAAACCAGAAGTAACAGTTGATTTTGGTGTAGCACCACCAGAATGGCTAATCTTGTGGGGCGTAAGTTGGCAACAATTACCGCTACCAGACCCTACTACTGAGCCCCATTTTACATCAGTACCAGAAGGAAGAGTCGCTGAGAGAACAATGCGCAAACGCTGGAGATTGGCAGCGGAGCATGAAATGAAATCCTTGCTCTACAATGAATGGGCTGCAATTGGCGAGTTACCAATAACGCACCATCGTAATTCTTGAATCAAATCAAGTCTAATGTTGGGCCAACTTTTTCAAATAAGCGTAATACTTCATCTAGATCATCTCTTGTCAAACCAGATGACATCTGAGTTCTAATTCTTGCTTTATCTCGTGCAACCATTGGGAACACGATTGAACCTGCCATTACCCCTTCTTTACCCAAAGCAGCGGTCATGGTTTTTGCAACGCTTGATTCACCGCACATCACTGGAATAATTGGAGTTGTTGACACCCCTGTGTCAAAACCAAGTGATTGTAATTCCTTACGGAAATAATGAGTGTTCTCCCACAGCCTAGCATGATGTTGAGGCTCACTCATCAGAACTTCAATTGCGGCTTTTTGTGCAGCAGCAACTCCTGGTGGTTGTGAACCTGAAAGAAGCCATGAACGTGAATGATTGAGTGCATGAGTCCTAGTCATCTCCGTTCCTGCAACGATACCGCCTTGTACACCCAGTGCTTTAGAGAATGAACCGATTTCAAAATCAACTTTACCCTGTAATTTGAAGTGGTCTACGATTCCAGCACCTGTATCGCCCAGAACTCCTTCACCATGGCAATCATCGACGTAAATCATCGCATCATATTCCTCTGCCAATGCATGAACTTCATCCAGAGGAGCAATATCACCGTCCATTGAAAAGACACCGTCAGTGATAATTAATTTACGAACTGAATCTTGGTGTGATTTCAATACCGCCTCTAATTCCCCCATGTCATTATGAGCATAAACTCCTCTAGCCGCCTTTGTTAATCGTACACCATCGATAATTGAGCCGTGATTTAATGAATCAGAGATGATCACATCATCTGCCCCTGAAACCAGAGTAGGAATCAATCCTACATTTGCTGTATAACCTGCTGAATAAATCAGTGCAGATTCAACACCTTTGAACTGTGCAACTTTTTGTTCTGCTTCTAAATGAATATCCATTGTTCCGGCAATCGCTCGAACAGAACCGCTCCCTACACCATATTTTATAGTGGCATCAAGCATTGCTTGGACCACTTTCGGGTGAGTTGTTAAATTCAAATAGTTATTTGCCGAGAGCATAATAGTTGGTTTACCATCTATCTGGCATCTCGGCATATTTGCACCTTGTAAAGTAGGCGGTTCCCATAATAATGACTTCTCATCTAACTCATCAAAACGGTCTTTCATCCACGACATATCACCTGGCATATGGTTCCCCTCATTCATAGGACCTTGGCGGCCCTTCATGTTCTTTCTTGTTGGCCGCTTCGCCCCTCAAACTCAAAAAGGTGATTGGCTTGGCCGTACTAATGCTGCTCACTGGTACTGTTAGTAGTGGCCTAGGCCGAGCACACATTTTCATGTCACAGCAGCATTACCAAGAGCAATTCAGAGGATTCCTAGGCCATACTGCTTGGCCTGGGACTTTGAATATCGCAGTTAAGGGTGATGTGTTAGCAAAATACATCGCATTGAGAAATAAAGCGGGAATTGATACCTTGGATGCTGATGAAGGGGCAATGAAGTCAGCTATGAAAATAAATGTCAGTACAATTGATTCGACTAGAATTCGCGGATTCTTACGAGATGGTGTTTCATTTGGAGGAGCAACTGCTTTTAATGCAAGAATATCTCATTCCGACAAAATGGTTAACTGTGCGATTCTAATTCCCGATTTAACCCGCCATATTGATGTGATCGAAGTCATTTCTGGAACATTTTTGCGAGAGTTCTTCCATATTGAAGATGGAGCAGAAGTTACTATTGAACTGATTTGAGTGTCACTCTTCTTCAAACTCATCAAATGAGTCTACAACTTCGAGCATTTCTTTATCTTGCCCGACCATCGATTCAGCATGCTTAGGTTCATCTTCAATATTTGTCATTCCCATGAATGGATCTTTTCCATCTTCTATCATGCATAATAATCTCCATCTTGGAGCCCAAGACAAATGAACATACATCGGCCCAGGCAATAATAGTAAGAACCACGAGATCAAAGATGGTATTGCCATCATATCAGTCCGATCGATTGTCAATAATGCAAATCCAATAAAAGGCATAGGATAGAGTATTGCACGCGGCGGGGAAACCGGAAATCTTTTGAATACACTAACCAATATAATTGAAACGAATCCTAATAGCAAACAAGTAGCTACCAATAGCGCGGAATGGAATATCCATCCGCTGACCCATCCAGAACCTGATTGCGCAAATTTGTATGGAAGAAGAATTGCAATAGATACTAACACACCATAAAAACCACCGATATTAGCTGGATGAGATAGCCACAAAGGTAATTTTGTGAAGCGGCGGGAAAGTGAAGTTCCGAGAAGAGTGGCCCTTTCACTCATATCAAGCGATTCGAGGCTTTTTTCCCATCCAGAAGAGGCACTCATAAATTCAATGGCTTAAGAATAGGTTTTTGAATATAGAGGTGAGTCAGCAACAAATTATGTGGTTTATTCCCTGTTAAGGAATTTGGCCATCGGACCTTCAACTTCAATCTCTTGTTCTTCTTCAAGCCAAGATCTTTGAAGTAATTCACTTTCTTGCTTCTCTCTTTGCCTTCTTTCACTATCATCTGTGATACTTGATTGTTCAGCATCCTCGTCATTACACAGATTTGACAATATAATCGCCTGATTTAATAGCGCTAGTGAACGTCTAAGTTGCGCTGTAACCTTTTTATTATTAGTAAAATGACCAATCCTTGTATAATCTTCATCATCATAGACCAAGTCTAATCCACCAAATAGAGTGTTAGTGGCCAAACGGACTCTCGCATCTTTCAATAAGACCCACTTCTTATCCGATTGTAACCAAACAAAAACTTCAGCCTTACCCACCGGCACATCACTCATTAAAGGATGATTGAAATTTACTGAAAATGGGATATTCTTATCTCTTTTAATGACTAATCTGATAGGTACAGTAATAGCAAAAAATAGCAACACGGGCAACGCGATATTGGCTAATTCCAAAGGTCTTGAAATCATAAATAATGAGCATAATATCAGAGTTACAAATATTGCCAAATTTGGCATTTTTGAATTGTCCGAATGTAATTCTTTGGCCACCATCGTTTCAAAGTAAACTTTAGTTGTTGATGGCGGGTCGTCAAATGAATTAGAAGCCATCAAACTAACCATCATCCGATTCCATTTGAAGGTTATGAGTAAAAATCAATTTATGCGAAATTATTGGTGGCGATTACCATTGATATCAAAGAACTTCATTGTAGCACCTGTTTTGTCCGCACCCTTCAATAACGGTAAGTGCGAGTTCACCCCTACGGGGTGTGTTAAAATGGTCGAATTAGCGCAGGGAGAAGTTGTTGAATCTCGCCGTGGCGGTGCTGACATATTGGCTCGACTAACCAATGACATGGCTAGACTCGGCCGTTCAGGACACATGCGAATTGAACGACGAGTCAAAGGAATAATGCCCAGAGTCAGCCAAATTGTTCTAAGAGAAGGAAGACCAATCTTAGCCCTGCATGAATCAGATAAACTACTTACTGGCCTAGAAGCACTACTTGAAATTGAAAGTGATTGTTCGGCACTAGATGCTACAATTTCACTTCATGTACAAGAGATAGAAGATGTTGATGTTATCGCTAAATTATTCCCAGCAGCATATCTGGACCTCGCGGCGGAGAATATTTCTAACCATCGACAAGGAGAAGGGGAGTGGTGGACAAAGTCACGTACTTTGAAATCAACATGGAAGCGTGAAGAAAGACTTCCAGAATTAGAACCTTCAGTTGAAACACCAGAATTTATCCGGCAAAAAAGCAAGGCAATGCTTGAACGACATAGCGGCATTGTAGAGATGTTAAGCCCTGGCCAAACTCTGATCTACGATAGTGAAGACCCGGCAAAGTTATTCCAATTAGTGAGTAATTTAGCAACTCATGGTAGACCAATTCTTGTCATCTCTCGTTACGAAGTAGAACAATTGAATGTCAATTTTGATTTACCGATTGAATCGTGTTCATGGCTAAGCAATGTAGAAACTGATAATTCACTCGACCCGTCTTTGGAAAGCATTAAAATGAAAATTGATGCTTTTTTGTGGGCCAACTCGAGAGCCGTGGTTGCTTTTGAAGGTTTAGAATATCTAGCCGGGATCCATGGTGATGACCGAATGATTGGAATGATCCGAGATATTTGCGATGGAGTTAAATTGGAAGATCACTTATTAATTTCCACTGCCGATTTAACTGCATTTAATCTATCAAAGAGGCAATTATTAACCCGTGAATTGGATGAATTAAAATCTGAAACTCTAGATCATTGGCTACTAGAAGATGATTTATTACTCGACCATCCGATTTGCGCGACTCCTGACGAAGACGAAACTCGATGGGTCGAAACTCAATTGAAAAGAGCATTAGGCGATAATTTACAATCTCCGGCAAGTTCTGTAGATGCTATGCATGGAATGTCTGGTGGCGAAGAGTCATTGGACCCTCTGGAGATTAGCAATGCCACGGGAAACCTATCTGCAATGATGCAAGAATGGGCTGAAGATTCAGAACTTGTTTCATCATTAGAAATTGAAAACTCCCAACCCATAACCTCTCCTAATGAACAAGGACCAAGCGATGATTGGACACCAACATTCCACGGCAGCGAAACTACTGAGATGAAACAATCAAAATCAAGACAGGTACAACAAATCCATCCACAACACAATCTTGATGAAGATAATGTTGATTCTTCCTTGAATCCTGCAGTTGAGCAACCGACAGTTCAAAGACAAAATTCGTCGAAATCAACTGGCCCGAGAAAGGCCACTATTGTAAAGAGAGCCAAGAAGAGCATCAATCTCCCACCTATCACCACTAGAAAGAATACAATGCAAGCAAATGCTGCAATTCAAGTCGCTAGAAATTCTCCAGACCTTCCACAACTGAAAATTATTGCACAACCTGAAAAGCACCTATCTCGTTCAATAAAGGAACGTGACATCATCCAAAGAAAAGCACTTGATGACACATTCCAAACAATCTCTCACCAGCAAGATTTACAACTTCAACAAGCATCTGTTCAATCTGCTGCTAAGCGTATTACAACTCTACCACCAACTAGCGGGGGTCCGAATGTATTGGACGTAATAGCCGACATCAGGCCAATAGGTACCGAGACAAAACTAACCCCTTCTATGGCTTTAGATTCAATTAATCCTATGAGACAAAATGAGGACGATATGAGAGAATCTGCAAGACGCTCTCAATCAGCTAAAACGATCGAAGTTGTTGTTGAAGAATGGAAAGCATCGAGTTCAAAAAGAATACTCAACAGTAGCACCCTATATGACAAAGAAGGGAATGCCATTGAACGATACGGAGGCCAGTGAGTATGATTGGCAAGAAAGAACGTCTTGACCTTGCAATACAGAAGGCCAAAAAACAATTAATTCAAAATGGTGTTGACAGCCTACAGTTCCCACAGGAAAAAACGGTCAAACAAGAAAAAACGAGTTTACCGCTATCAAGAATGAATCGTTTGCTTGGAAAATCGACAGTTGCTGATACTCGGCATAGTAGCATTTTACAACGCACCGGTGTGGCACAAAGACCAACCTTTGATTTGATCGCTGATTCAAATCTAGGAACTGAAAGTAGAGGCCACACACCGGTTATCAATCTACAAAACGACGGTGATGATTTTGCTAGCATTGCTGCAAGGCGAATTAAATCCTTAAGAGAAGTTAGCCTATTGAAGTCGGAACAAATGGCACTCGATATTGATACAGAAAGTCAATATGTTGGGATAGAAAGTGATTCACGGCCAATTTGGCTAAGCGTCTTAGATGGGCAGAGGGGAAGAGTCACTAATGCACTGCCTGATGAACTAGCACCGCCCAATGAAGATTCAATACACCATCATAGCCGCTCATTACAAGTTAAAGCCGCATGGCCTAAACCACTACGAATCGACACTCAACGCACATTCAAACAATGGTTTGTATGCTCTGAAAACTCTCACGCTAGTAGAGCATGTGAATCAATAGTAGATTCCCCAGCAACTAGCCTCAACCCCCTACTCATCATCGGTAAAAATGGAACCGGTCGCTCACATCTAATTCACGCAACTGCGCAAGGCGTAGCAAGAAGAATGGAGGGGTTGGTATTCCTGCTCAGTGCTGTTGATTTGATAGGGATGGAAACACTTCCCAAGGATTGGCAAGAAGCACTAGTTGGAGCAAGTCTATTGGCAATTGATGATGCCCATATGATTGCAAATGATGCTGCTTTGGCTAATCAAATTGGAATAATGATAGACCATGCAATAAACTTAGGAGTACATGTAATCCTAACCAGTGTAGAATCTCCAGATGAATGGCCTTCTTCCCGTCTTTGGGACATTTGCCGCAATTCTGCTCAAACCCAGATACAGATTCCAACTGCCACAAACCTAGTAATGTTTACAAGAAGATTAGCTGGTTCAAGAAACTTAATGCTGGATGATGGACAGATGACTGCCATTGTCACTTTCAACCAAATCGGTTGGAGAAGTACTATTGCGAATTTTGACAAGGTCGCTCTTGCTATTGAGTCCGGAGATGATATAATCGATGGAGAGGATGTCATTCGCACACTGCGGGATGAAGTAAGGCCGCAATTTGTAGATCAAGATGAAATCGTCCACCATAACGTAGATGATATTGCGACACGATTGATTTCTAATGCAGTCGATACGGTCTATTCTGTTCACGACATTGGGGGAATCGACTTAGTTCGCAATATTCCTGAACTGGGAGAAGATGATTACCAGCCTCCACAATGGGATGCCAATGAAATGTCGTTGGAGGGTGAAGAAATGCTTGAAAAGTTCGTCCATAAAACCCTTGAGGAATTAACTCCTGAAGCACCTTCAGTTTTGAGCGTTCATGAAAATGAGCAGCATTTGATTACACGACCTAATCGCATTGAAGAGCAAGATTATGGTCGGGCTGCAGATATCTTAACCGAATTAGATGACAAAATTGATTCAAAAATAAAAGATGCTGAATTGGATGTATTCAATAATTCAATACTTCTTAGTGACCTTGAGGATAAAATGATAGAATTATCACAGAAAGCGGGTAGTGCAGATATTGATGAATTAATCGCCATTGCGGATGAATTACGCCATCTTGAAGAGAAATTGGTTGCTATCGATCCAACTAGAGATGAACTTCCACCGTTTGAAGAAGACGATAAGCCTCGACGAATCGCTAAGAGAAGAAAAGGTAAATCAAAGAGAAAGGTTACTCGCCGCACCCCAAAAACAGTTGTTACAAAGAATACTGATAGTTATGAGGCATCATTGGATAGTTTTGAACCTGAAGGAGAATGGAATATTCAGGCAGAAGACATCGATATGATCGATTTGCTAGATGATAGTACACCAGATAATAAGGAAGTAAAACAACCTGTTGAGGAAAAAATAGTTAGGGCAATAAAAACTCCAAAAAGAACCACTCCGATAAACAGGACCAAGAATTGAATCTTGCCCCACCAGTGACCCTCATTTCAGGTGAAGAAGAATGAAGCCATGGTGGATGGACGGAGTTCCGTTCAAGTGTCAAGCGAATTGCGGCAGATGCTGTGATGAACCGGGTGGAATTGTCTATTTATCTGAAAAAGATGCACTGAGAATCTCTGAACATCATGGGATGGATGTGGAAAGTTGGTTGGAAAGAGATTGTGAACAAACAATTGATGGCCGCTACATTCTAAAAAGCAGAGTTGAAGACGAAATCTGTATTAATTTGGACGAAAACAAACAATGCACTATCTACAAAGTAAGGCCACAACAATGTGCAGCATTCCCTTGGTGGGGTGAAAACCTTGCCACTGAAAGGTCATGGAATCGCGTGGTTGCAGAATGTCCTGGGCTTACTGCTGAAGATGTAATCTTGGTCGATGGTAATAGCATTAGAATACAAATTTTTTCTGATAGAGACTCTAGTAAAGGTTTTCGCGAGTGGCCGGTGAAGAATAAAAAATAAAATAACAATGTTGGTCAAACACATTTAGTGTGTTATCAACACCGTACTTTTGAAAGTATTCAAATTAGGACCGTCCTTATATGAGTGCGGCTTTCCCATTGCAATTGAGGGATATTAGTGAGCGACGAAGAAGTTCTTTTGGAAGTGACTAATGGCCATCTAAACACAGGATTACGTGGTGTCCCAGTAGGGACCTGCCGTACATCATTTGTAACCCCTAATGAAGGAGTTCATTATTGCGGATATCCTATCAAGGAATTAACTAATTTTTCTCCAGAAGACATTGTTTATCTATTATTCAATAAAGAATTGCCTAACCCTCAACAATCTGCAGAAATTCGCGCAGACTTATCAAAGAGAGGAGAAATACCTGGAGATTTAGTAGCAGTTTTTAGAACCCTACCAAAGCATGGACACCCGATGGACTGGCTCAGTGTAGCGATCCACACAATAGGTATGTGGGAGACCACTGGTGATTGGAAAGAGGATGCAATGAATCTAATTGCTCGCATGCCTCGCATCATGGGACTAATGTATAGGGTCAGAGAAGGCCGAGATCAAAATATTCCTGCTGATGATACATCAATGAATATGGTTCAAAGATTTGTTTCAACGTTAGACCTAGATGGAATTGACAATGACATCATGGAGCGAGTAATTGCAACATACCTAGTTTTGCATATGGACCATGGTGGCGGAAACCTCTCAACATTTACCGGCAAGGCAATCGCATCTAGTAAAGCAACAGTGTATTCGGCTTTGGCTGGAGCAATGAATGCCCTAAGTGGCCCATTACATGGGCGGGCAAATCAATCATGTCTCGAGTTTGTACTCAAGATTGGTACGAGTGACCCGATAAAAGTTGAGAATTTCGTACGCGGAGAATTGGCTGAAAAGCGACCAATATTCGGTTTCGGTCATGCCGTCCTTCGTAGCGAAGACCCAAGGGCTACTGCTCAATTTGCTCTCGGAGAAGAAATCTGCCCAGATGATGAGAATTTCAAAATCATTCGCACCCTAAGGGAAGTTGCACCTAGAGTTCTTGCTGAAAATCCAAAGATTAGTAATCCAAATGCAAATGTTGACATCGCAAGTGGAGCTTTACTTCACTATATTGGTCTTGAGGACCCAACCTACTACACCACCTTCTTCGGCTGGGCTCGTGTAATGGGAATTGGAGCACAAATTGTAGATGAGCGCACTGTATTCCGCAATGGCAAAGGTACTCCACTTTACCGTCCTAAGTATTATGCTGAGCAACAAACATTGCGTCACGTTGAGTGATTACTGTCCAATTACAGGACGAGATGTTTTTCCAGAACCTCTGTGACCGATTAACCGTGGTGCTTGCCATGGTGGCGAAGAACCACTTGCATCTTGTAACAGTTCATCTACAGTTTTTTGCCAATTCCAAGTTTCTTTCCACATTGAAACTAAATCTTTTCTTCTTGCATCATCACAATTTGCCCAAGTAGGAACTTCAAGTTTGAGTTGTTTCAAGATTTCTAGATGATTTTCTTCTGTTGCAGAATCTAATAATGATTGTTGTTGCTTATCCAATGGTTGAGTACCTGGATTTGCCCAACGCGCGTGTCCTGTAGGCAACCATGTTAATTCGGGATTGGCTTTATCGCTCAAACCGGTAAGTCCAGCCTTTAGTATCAAGTTCTCATTGACTGGTTTGGTCGGCCAAACATATGTTGGCATACCTTTGCGTAACCTGTTCAGAGTGCGTAAATTTTTACCCTTTAAACCAATAGTTTTGCCAAATGGTAACTTGTTGTGTGGAGGAACAAAATACTCTATAGCGCATGGTAACATTGCACTACCCATTGCATTATGTTGTTTTATCAATGATGAAAATGGTGTTGAAAGATAGATTGGAAGGCTTTGAAGGCGTTGGGTTGTTTTATTTCCATATGGCGCAATATAAGGGATTAAGGCTGCCCAAGGACGCTGAGTTTTGGCTAATTGAGAACTTTTCTTCATACCTTTGTGAAAGGCGTAATAGATCATGTTTTGATGTGGAACATTAAATTCATCGAGGATTTTATCTGCCATTATGATAATATCAGCAACATGCTGATCATGTTTCTTTCGTGAAAAAAATCCTCCCCCCATCGGCGCATTGGGATGAGGCCGCTTTATCTCAATACATCCCATTTTACCCTTTTCAACCCAATTTTCACGGATGACTGAATCCTCCAGCATCCCTCTAAAAGAGACAAAACCTTCCGCTTCTAAATCTGCTAAAGTCCATGCTTCAACCCACTTACTCCGACCCTGTAAGCGACTGGGTGAAATAGATACATCTCTATCGTGATGAACAATCAGTTGCTTATCTGCAGTCATCCTAATATCAAATTCGATACCGTCGAAAAAGTTAATTCCGTGGCGTAAACTGTTCAATGTATTTTCCGGTTCTTGGTAATACATCTTCGCGCCCCATGCTGTCCAAACGCTGCACCTTGAAAGTATATCTTCCGGTTTAGACAAAAGTATGAGATCCTGCAAACAGTATTTTACTACATAGGCGAATCTAAAACACTGAGTAAGTCTGAAAAAAAGCCAATAGAAGTGAGGAAAAGAAAAAGGCCATTTTTGGATATGGAATGTTTGATTGGGCCAAATCTGCTTTCGAAATTAGTATCGTATCCGCAATTCTACCTGCTTGGTTCGCCTATTTGTTTTTAGAAGGAATTAGAGTGGGAAGGAAGAAGATATTCAGAACCGCATAACCCAATGAACCTCATTGATTAATGCCAAACTGCCAATTCCGCCCCCGTATACTGTGGCAACTTCTAAAGAGAGGTGGCATTGCCATACATCCATGGAACCATATACAATCATGATACTGATGATTGTAATACTTACTCCAATCATTTGCTGGTTGTTTACCCGACACCGTCCAGATATGAGGGTTCCTTGGCGTCAATGGGCCCGTACTTTTCATGACAAGAGATACTATGTCCACGCACTTGGATATATTGCCATCATCAAATGGAAGAAAATAACTGACACAATAAATGAACCCATCAAAATGAAAACTGGGCATTGGACTGAGTTAGTATATTCTATTGAAGGTGATTTTACAAAATGGATTCAAGATGCTTTTCAAAATGATGCATTAACAGATTTCCTCAACTTCCATTACCTATTCGTCTATCTATTCTTGATATATGTGACAACTGTTTACTTCGCATTTACTGATGATCGTGACATGGCGGATAAGGTTGCCTTGAACTATTTACTCATTTACGCTCTTGCAGTACCATACTACTTGTTTTTCAATGTCGAAGTAACTTCTTCTTGGATTCCTAATATGGACGCTCTATTGTATCATGACGGCTGGTATAGTTCGTTCTATGCTTTGCATGACCCTCTGGATAATGCCGTGCCGAGTTTACATGTCGCAATTCCATTTGGTATCCTCTATCTCAATTACTTACATGTAAAAGAAAAGGGAATAAAAATGTCTGAGTGGCGCCACTGGCCGTACCATGTATTCATAGTGATAAACACCTTAATGTTCATTTTCACAATTCTCTATCTCGGGATTCACTGGTTTGTTGATATCCCACTCGGTATTATCATTGGTGGGATTGGTGCATTATTCATTCATCACTTACAACCACGTCTTCGCAATGATTTCGGACCGATGTTCAAGGGAGTTACTAGAAAGAAAGTATGGCGACACGTATTTGCTGAAGGTGTTGCTGCTCTATTGTTACTCACTGTAATTTTGATGTCTGTAAACATTCAGTCTGAAACAGTAGACTCAAGGGTTTCATATCAACTTGGAGCCGATGATTCTACATTTGAGATTATTCAAGAATTTGAACCAGGCTCTAGCGTCTCGTCAAATCTAACCAATCTTCACGACAGTATTAGATTGGAGGTTGTTGTCCTCATTGTTGAAATGAGTGAGCCTGCAATGGAAGATGGGTCCATCGATTGGGAAATAATGAAGACTTTAGGAGACTATTATACTGTAGAACCACAATCAACTTTGATGCTTGAAATAGATACCCCGAACAATTACCATCTCATCATTATGCACAACCCTGGCAATAGTAACGGCTCGAGCGAAAATGAAATTGTCCAAGTTCGCATCATCAATGACTACCACGAAGATATAATGTGGAAAGCAGTATTACTTTCACTACCTTCTCTTTGGATTACAGGATTCGTAATCCACCGACTATACCGTTTGAAGAAATACAAGCGTAGTTTAATCGATTCAACTCCAAGTCACCTGTGGGAACAGGAGATAATTGAATCTGAGTAATGGTGAGATTATGTCAAATAGCGGTGACTTGGTAAGCGCTGTAGACGATTTGATGGATAGCCCTGGTGGGCTATTACTCAAACAATCAAGAGATTTCTTGAGGTCAAAAATTAAGATTATAGGATTTGTTTTCATCCTCGGAATAATAATTGGATTCCCGATTACAAGACAATTGATCACTTGGCTAATAGAGCCGGGTAGATTACCAGATGGTGTAGAAATAATCGTTATTTCACCAGTAGAATTCATCATGCTACAACTGCGTATTGCGATGAGTATCGGTATTTTTTTCGTCATTACGACATTGATTTATTTCGGGATATTTGAAGGACTGAAAGTCACCATCAGTGAAACAAAAGTTAGCAGAGTTAAATTATTCAATACCTAAAACGGCTCCAACCATTTTACTTACAACAATTGCAATTATCTTATTGTCAATTTCAGGCTTGTATTACTCGTGGGAATTATTGACCCCAATGCTGCTCGAGTACCTAACAACCGATGCACAAAGTGCAGGACTATCCACTGATTGGAGGTTATCTGGCTATGTTGGTTTCATTGCAAACTTGGCCATAGCATCTATTATTGGTTTCCAGGCACCTGTTGCTACATTGCTAATTTTACGATTTGGAGTTGTAGATAGAAGTCAAATCAAATTGTATCGACGCCATATTTGGTTTTCTTCCTTCGTGGTGGGGGCATTGTTTTCACCACCCGACCCTCTCAGTTTATTCTTGGTTGCAGTACCTATAATCCTGCTATTCGAAATAGCACTAATAATCGATACGTTCACCAGAGAACAATAATGTTCAAATTATTTGCTCTGGTAAAGATGAACTCGGAACAGCCATATGACCTGGCCTCGCTTGGTAACTCGGGCCATGATAATCTGAACCACATGTTACTTTCAATCCTATTTTTTGAGCACCATTTAGCAATTCCATACGATATTTATCTGGGTGAGAACGATGGAAAGCCTCTACTGCATCAACTCCTACTTCTTTGAGAAAGGAAAGTAAATTACTGCTTTCTATCCCATAATAAATAGGGTGAGCTAATGAGCAGATTCCACCGGCTGCATGAATAACATTTACCGCTTCAATAATGGTCGGCTTTGTTTTTTCAACATTAGCAGGGCAACCATCTCCCAACCACTCATCAAATACTTGTTGCATCGAATCAGCATAGCCTTTTTCTATCATTTCCTTGGCTAAATGCGGCCTTCCAACTGCACCACTAGAACGTGCCATTACAGCCTCAAAATCAATCTTCATTCCCAATCCATTAACTTTCTCAACCATCCGCTTCATTCTTCCAATCCGACCTTCAGCGAATGGTTCTAACCACTTTCCAAAAGCAGTAATCGATTGTGAATTGATGTTGGGGTCATGAGTTGGAAAGTAGGCAAGTAAATGCCATGATGTCGTAGAACGATCTCTTCCTTCTTTCTCAAGAATAGTGGATTGGGCAGGTAGACCAGGAATACAAGTAATTTCGACTCCAGGAATGAATCTTATTCCTCTTTGTTTTGCTTCCTCGCTTGCTTCTTTCCAGCCACTGATGACATCATGATCGGTCAAAGCCCAAACTTTAACCCCTTCTGATTCAATTTTTTGTGCCAGTTGCGACACACTCAATTCCCCATCGGAATGAGTTGAATGACCATGAAGGTCGTAGTGCTCACTCCATTGCATCATTACCAATCCTCCATTCAAACGTTTTTCAAGTTATATCATTAGAATAGATCATCTAAGTCTGGTAATTCGGGAGAAGGAGTGGCAATGACTGTAACTGCTGGTGGTAACTCTTGATGTGATTCTGAAACAATTTCGGGCAATTCGGGAAGCATTGGTAGTAAGTTTTCTAAATCCGATGTCGGATTTTGTTCAAGGTCACTACTTTCTTCAAATGTTTCATCCAATGGAGGAAGGGTAGAAAATAGTTCATCCAAATCCGGTAACGGGACATGAGCAATTCCTTCACTGACGAAAACACGGTCTACTTCCAATCCGGGAGCAATCGGGGTGAGTATTTGCTCTGGATCTTCATGGGGCAATGCGATTCTCTCTACATTCACTCTCGACGGTTGGTTTTCGATAACTTGTGCTAGCTCCATTGTTGCCTCAACTGGTTGTTGATTGATCTGTTGAGTAGGCGCTTCAACTACCTTCTGAACCGGTGCCAATACTATCGGTTGTGCACTATCTACAATACCCAATACACCTATTGCGTGCTCAATGTTTTGCTGCTCAGCAGTTTCCGATTGGCCAAGAATAGAATTGATTATGGCAGATGTTTGAGGACTAGAGCCAACTGTCTCAAATCCATATTGGTCCATTGAGGTTGTTGAAGATGAACGAACTTTTGTTGGCATGTCCTCGAATGATTGGATTTGTTGCTCGGATGTCAACTTTGTATCAAATTGTGGAATTTCTTTTTCCTTACTGGCCCACCATGCAATTGCTGCCACAGTGATTGCTGCCCCAAGAATAGCGCTTTCCTCAACCTTCCAACCAGCATTGCCAATTAGATTCCATTTTAAATTAGCAATTACAACTGCGCCGAGGATGACGGTGATTATTCTAGCAATAATCACAAGACGAGGGGCTCTGTGGTCCATGCTATCAATGCGATACGGTAAGACTGAACCTAAGAGGGTTTTCCACCGCTATTAATTCATCTCTGCCGCACGTACAGTATTTTCCATCAACATTGCAATTGTCATTGGTCCAACTCCGCCTGGGACAGGGGATAACCATGCAGCCTTATTCGCTACACTTGAATCAACATCTCCTGTCAATCTCCAGCCTCTGTCACGTGTTGTATCATCAACGCGATTAATACCAACATCGACTACGACCGCACCTGCTTTTATCCAATCAGCAGTAACCATTTCGGCTCTACCTACAGCAGCGATTAGAATATCTGCTTTTGAGCAAACTTCTCTGCTATCAACTGTTCTTGAGTGAGCGATTGTAACAGTGCAATCCACACCTTTGGCTCCAAGTAGCAAAGCCATAGGGTTACCGACGATTCGCGAGCGACCGAGAACCACTGCATTTTTTCCCGAGGTCTCAATTCCTGCCCACTTCAGCATACGCATTACTCCACTTGGAGTGCAAGGCAACATACCATCCATCCGTCCTTGGACCAAGCGTCCAAGGTTTTCTGGATGAAAACCATCAACATCTTTGCTTGGTGAAATTAAATCGGTTAAACCTTCTTCATCCATATGTTTTGGAAGGGGTGATTGAACCAAAATACCATGTAATGATTTATCGGCATTTAGTTCATTGATGATATCTCTTACTTCGTTTTCAGTACTGTCACTTGGTAATTCGATATGAGTTGATTTGATTCCCAATCTTTCACAGGCCTTTACTTTGGAGTTGACATATACATGAGACGCTGGATCATTTCCTACTATCAATACTGCAAGATGCGGATTTACTCCTGCCTGCTTTAGAGTAGAAATACGTACATGGAGTTCTTCCTCAACACTCGCTGCGCAAGCCTTGCCGTCAAGACGCTGTGCTACCATGTAGGGGGCTGTCGCTACACCTTCTTTGAGGATTCGCTTTACGGTGCTCAATCATCAACAACTGTTCTGTACGAACTGCATGTGTAATCTGTACTGAAATCAAAGGCACAATGCTGAGGCTTTGACAGAATGAACAGAATCGTCAAATTCTGTTCAAGAACTATCGTCTGAATAGAAAATTGAAACTGATTGCTGCACAGAAATATAATCCTGCCCATCTTCATAATTGATTCTTAATTCATGGGCGAGATACGTGCTGAAATGAAGAGTGTCCCAAGTCACCGATTCACCATCATTCACCTGACTGCTTTTACTCTGACAGACATCGTTGTACTCATCGGCAATGTTCCACGAGATTTCAACAGACCGTCCACCAACCCCAACTCCATCAAGAAGAGTTGGGTTTTCAATGGTCGAGTTGATGACGACAAACAGTGGTTTCACACCACCATTGGCTGGGTTCGGATTGTACATCAATGTTTGAGGTTCATTTGTGTTTGATTCAATCCAGTCGATACGCAAATCGATTTGAATGTCAAGTGAAGTGTTGAGTTGCAAGTTTGAAGCATCGACCACATAGGCAGTAATGTTGTAGATTCCATGTTCAAAGAATTCGATTGAAACGGTCGAACTTGTTGAAGCATCCGTTGTAACAGGGGTGCTCCCATCCATAAGGTCAATACCGAAAGTCATCAAACTATTCTTGCTCGTTGTCTTTGAGAAATCAAAATCGATGCTCACGTTTGACCAAGACACTTGTTCACCCTCGGAGTACGACTCAACGACAGTCCCCTTCATTGTGCTTGCTTCGACGATGAGTTCGAACTTCGATTCATCTTCACTTTGGGCCAAGCAGCCAACAAGGCTGGATGAACAGAGTAGAAGAACCAACACTGAACTGGCTCTCCACATACCCTTACTCACCTGCAGTTGGTATAAAAAATGGATTCATCCACTGAAGTCAACTATCCCAAGACATCATGTCAGTAATTCAGTTTGTGCTAAACATGGAACTCGGATGAGAATAAAAAGAAAGCATAAGAATCCGTCAACTTGGAATTCTCGGATTTATCGCTCAACGCGAATGATAAGGAGCCTGCGGAGGGACTCGAACCCCCGGCCTTCGGATTACAAATCCGATGCACTACCAGCTATGCTACACAGGCGACAAGATGGGCGAGTTGCCTCTCCTTCTTGAATAAAGTGGTTGCAATAGTTGTAAGGAATTGCTGTTGATTGGAAAAGTTATTATCAAAAGTGTCCCTTTTCCCTACTTCCTTAACTACTAACGGAAGAGGCAACTCAAAGAGGATGTCTGCATTGGGCGGGATATGGACGAAGATGCAGGAGTTGGATTGCTGAACCCATATGCCCAATCCAAAGTCGGAAACGATACTATTTTTGGTTGGTGGGCTCGTTTCCAAGAAGCGGTTGCTTCAGGTGCTGATGCAGTAAACGGAACTATTGGCGCACTATTGGAAGACGATGGGTCATTAGCGATTAATCAAGTCGTAGATGCGGCTGTCCGTCAAGCACCACCGGTTGAGATAGCTGCTTATGCCCCACTCAAAGGATTACCAGCATTTCTAGACCTAGCCGTTACACTTGCACTCGGGGAAAACCGCACTGAATTAGAAGAGATTGGAATCACCACTACTGCCACTGCTACACCTGGTGGTTCAGGGGCACTATATCTTGCAGCAGCAAACTTTGCAAATAGAGGTGATAAGGTTCTGCTAAGGGATAGACATTGGGGACCTTACGAGGGATTCCTCAACGGTTGCGGTTTGTCCTACACAAATTATCCACTATTACCATCTACAGGTTCGGATTTGCCGTATGTTGATATTGCAGGTTTCAAATCAGAATTGACAAAGTTATGCCAAGTACAAGACAAAGTAATGACTTGGCTAAATGATCCTGCTCACAATCCGACAGGTTTGTCGATGACAGCGGATGGAAGAATGGCCTTCTTAGATGCGTTTATGGAAAGTGCTAACGCCAATGAGAATGTTGGTCACACACTACTCTTAGATGCTGCATACCATCTCTATGCCGATGAACCTCATGGCTGGGCTGAAACTATTATTGAGGCTCTTAACAATGGAATGCCATGGCCTGAAAATTTATTGATTACAATTGCAGTATCTCTATCAAAATCACATACAATATATGGTTTGAGAACTGGCGCCCTTGTCAGTTTACACCCGGACTCTGCTGTCACTGAACGGATTGGTACAGTGATGGGAGTGACTGGTCGACAAACTTGGTCAGCAGCACCCCGTATTGCACAATATACCGTTAGCACAATGCATGCAGATGAACAATCTGGTGCAGCATGGGCTAAAGAAAGAGACCGATTGAGAGATCTATTGGTCACTCGCAGAACTGCGCTAAATGAAGCCTGTTCCAAACTAGGAGTTCCACTCAATCCAACAATGGATGGATTCTTTGCATGGATAGAAAGCGATGACCCTGCTGCACTTGCAGAAGCATGTGCAGATCAGGATGTGTACCTAGTTCCACTTACTGGAGGAGTGCGCATTGGCCTATGTGCAGTTCCTCTCTCACAAATACCACGAGTTGCTGAAGCATTGGCCAATGCTCTGGCATAGAGGAGGTGAATAGATGCGTAACCCACGTGAAAATTTTATTCTTTCAGGAATTATCTGTATTGTTTTTGGAGCGTTCTTTTCAGTGGCAGGAATATTTACCCTCGCAGGTACAATCGGTATTAGCGGACTGTTATTATTCATCATTGGAATGAGTACCAAAAGTGATTATAGCATGTCAAAGAAAGAAATCAGAGAATGGCTTCCCAGCAGTGAAGGAATGCCGGAGGCTGGACGAGTGATGTACAGAGTTGACACTACAATTGATAAGCCTATTACGACATCAATTCTCTGCGGTTCTTGCGCCCATATCGAAGTGGTAAGTGGAAAAAGACCTCAAACATACACATGTGTTTCATGCGAAAGATTCCTTTGGCTAGATGAAGAAGAATGAGTTATAGATTCAATTGAGAACTTTGTAAACATCTGCAATTGGTGCAAAGTGTACTATTAGCAACCGATTAATTGAAGGCGGTGGTTCAATTGCAAAAGTCATGGAAGGGCATGCGCTACTCAATACCGAGCGTCGCATGCTAGGCGTCATCCAAGGTGATCCTGCCAAGAAATGGACTCTCGAAGAGATATTACAAGCGTGTAATTGGCAGGACCAAGCGATTGCCGTTACTGCTGGACATGGCTTAACCAACAAGAAGTTAGCCAAAACAAAAGAAACTTCTTCAATTCAGATTAGATTAGCTAAAGAAGGTTCTAATGCAATCGCAAATGGATTGTTAGAAGCAAGATTATGGAATTGGATTTGTTCAACCGATGAAGCAACGATGCAAAATTTACAACAATCTTTTGAACGTCATGAAGCAGGTTCTGGTATTGGTTTGTTGAAGAGATTGGGTGTTAGCCTTGAGGCTGGCAAGTTTGTCGTGGCAGATGCGGATTCAGTTAATGCTGCAATAACCAAGAGAAGCGAATTCATTGCATTACTTCCGGCTTTAGAACAATCTCTTGATAGCGAGTTATTAGAACATTTCAAGAGTCGTCGTAATCTGGTTGAAAGTGTAATTACAACTTCAAGAAAGTGGAATGTTACTATCGCTGGCAATGCAGTAAGTCCGCAACAGTTGCAAGAGAGCGAGATGGTTAGCGAAATTACTACCGAATTATTACAAAGTGAAAATTGGCGTGACGCCGATTACCGTGCCTTCGATGTAACATTACAGTCCTCTACACCGGCGAGTGGCCGTAGTCATCCAATGCAGGCATTAATTGAGCGCATCCGTAGCACCTTCTTGGAGATGGGCTTCTCAGAAATTGTAGATGATTATGTGCAGACTGCAGGGTGGAATATGGATGCATTATTTATTCCTCAAGACCACCCAGCAAGAGAGATGCAAGACACATTTTACTTAGACAATCCAGCAGAGATTGACATTCCTCAAAATATCCTTGATGCATGGCAGGAAATACATCTCAATGGAGGAGAAACAGGTTCGACCGGTTGGGGAGGAAGTTACTCCAACGAGGTTAGTAAGCGCGGATTGTTGAGAACTCACACAACGGTTAATACAATTCAGTATCTTTCACGCAATCCAGACAAGGCATGTCGTGTTTTCGCAGTTGACAGAGTATTCCGCAAGGAAGCAATAGACAGAACCCACTTACCAGAGTTCCATCAAATAGAAGGGATCATAATGGAAGAAGGGGCTAATTTACAAATGTTAGTCACCACTCTCAAAACATTCTATGCCAAGATGGGTTGTCCAGAAGTTAGAGTTCGCCCTGCTTATTTCCCATATACTGAACCAAGCCTAGAAGTCGAGGTAAAGTGGAAAGGAAATTGGCTCGAATTGGGTGGAGCAGGTATTCTACGCCCTGAAGTAACCGAGCCACTAGGAATCACAACCCCAGTACTAGCTTGGGGAATGGGATTAGAACGATTAGCAATGTTGGTTCTAGGACTAGATGATATTCGTCAATTATATATTTCCGATTTGGAATGGCTAAGAAATCAGCCTATTCTTTAAGATTACTGGGTCACCTAAAAGTGACACAAAGATGATTTGAAACGAGTAGAATAATCCTTACTGAAAACACCTTATTTTAGCACCATGTAGCAATTAATACTCAAGCACACATACCATCATAAAAAACGCTCACAGTAAGCGCTTTTGTAGTTGTTTCTTTATATACCATTGAATGCATAAACTTGTGTACAAGAAGGTACAAAAGGGGAACATAAATATGGACGATAAAATTAGACAATACGAAGTAAACGGAGACCAGAAATTGACACTACCATTGTTGTCAATACATCAATTAGAGATCGCGACAGATGATGAAGCGGTTCAATATGTGAAAGAAGTAATTCATGATGAGCATTCATATGGATATCCATTAGTTGAAATGTACAAAAAGAATGGAATAATCTTACATCCAATCGATGCTACTAATGCGCATGTGTTATTGATAATTAACAAGCGCTCAGTTTTGAATACACTTGCGATTTTCAATCACGTATACAATCGAATTGGTTATAATTTGATAATCGATGGATCAACCGTACTTCGTTCGCCATTTCCTAGTGCCTCAGATGACTCAAAGGAGGAGATGTCCGAACAATTACCACCTCAAGGTGAATCAAGGGATGAAAGTTCAAAAGAGGACTTTACTCAAAGTGTCAATCCTGAACAACTCAAGACCGATGTTGTTGGTATGGAGGTGGCTTGAATGTGGTTATATGTTTCTGGCGGCTTCTTGTCGATAGTAGCACACCGAGATAGACCTGAATGTTTGCTCGTACGTGCCCGGCATCCTGACCATATCGGTGAACTCTTTCCTGATGTTGATATGACTATCATGCCGTCTGCAGACTATCCATTCCGTGTTGTTTTGAACCGAATGCTAGTTCAACGCGCAGTTGGACGATATATCATGCAAATGGACTATGATAATTTCAAGAGCAGTGTTACCGATGATGACTACCACGATGCATGTATGTCAGTATGGAATACTATGTTCCTATATGGTGAGAATCATCGACAAGGAGGTCTTTGAATGCGTAATAGCACCTCTCACCCCCTAAAGGTAAATTGGATCCCCATAGAAGGTGATAATGGCAGAATTGGAATAACTCTCTGCCCAGGTAAGTATCAGCCAGTGTCATGGACAGGTGGTTGGGACCGGCAACTTTCTATTGATGTTGCAACTCTGGTAGAATTGAAAACTGACCGCCTTATTAGTCTAATAACAGATGAAGATATGGAACTGTTACGCGTAACTGAACTTCCTCAAGTGATTACTGAACAAGGTATGGCTTGGGACCATCTGCCCCTTGAAGATACTACGGTCCCTACTAGAGCATGGTTAGAAGCAGCTAAACCGGTATTCAGTTCACTACTGACAAGTATTCCCGAAGGGGAGAATGTAGTGGTTCACTGTATGGGTGGATTGAGCCGTGCTGGAACTTTTATTTCGATTTACCTTTGGTTACGAGGTTCATCTATGAAAGATGCCATCTCAAGAGTTCGTACAGAAAGAGATTCCAGAGCAATTAACCTGGAGCAAGAGGATTTTTTGCATCGTCTTGAGCAAACTGGCTACAGCGTTGAGTAATTTAAATAATGTGACAAGTTCAATAAACTAAACCGATTTAAGGTTATTTATGCAGACGCATGTTTCTTCTTGGGAAGAGCTTCCTGAAGGGGAATGGCTCGACAATGATGAAGAAGGAACTAATTGGTATCTTGCCAATGATGGAACTCATTGGCATTCGACAGAGAACGGTTTCACTGTATGGAAAGGGGATGAAACGGAATCTCAAGTTGGCGCCAAAGCATACGATGACGAAATGTATGATGGCGATGACGAAGACGATGAAGATGAAGAATTCACTCACACGCTTCCATCCCCGCGGATTGGTGTTGGTACTGCACTTATTGGAATCGTTATTGCGCTTGCAGTCATTGGCTGGACCACAGGATTTGCAATACCAGCGAACGATGAAAATCTCGTCATGTATGGTGAAAATAGTGCTGATTTCGTCAAAGAAAACCAAATTCTAATAGACGGTTTAGAGAACGTTCAAACCCTCAATACCCTAACTATTGTTTTGGCTGGAGGAATGGTGATAGTTTCTGCTTTGAGTTTCTTCAGAAAATCACCATGGTGGGGCCTTTCAGTGGCTAATTTATCGCTCGTTACAGTTCTTATTATGGCGACCTACACTGCTTTTTCTGCGGAAAAAGAGTGGGTGGGAGCATGTAATCCACAAGTGGTGTATTGCTACCTAAGTATTATGCCCTCGCTAAGCGATATGGATGCAATATATCCAGCGGTTTTGAGTGCTGTAGGTTTACTGATTATTGTCAACAATTCGTTTAAATCCTGGGCGGATTTTGATCCGGATGAGGAAGAAGAGAGGTTAAGTCTCTATCTTCTGTTCACCGACAAATCACTAAAACTGGGTTTCTTTCCAGCACTGACAGGTGTTTTGATGGCACTTTCTGTGTTGGCGTGGACCAGCTTTGTATCAATACAGAATACTGGTAACACACTTGGTTCAACCGAATATGGAGCCTATTTGCCTGATGCCTTGGTCCCGATTTTGGAATCCATTCAAACGCTCAATCAAATGGCTTTAGGTCTAGCCATTATTGTCTTGTTAATTTCTATTCTTACAGCAATCAAAAAAACACCTTGGTGGTTGCTACCTACATCATGTCTTTCTTTGATTTGTTTGCTTCTATTTACTGCCCAAAAAAGCACCACCTTGGACATGACCAATATCGTCATCCAAGATGCCTTTTATTCTGCTAGTTGCGGCCTCCTCGCCTTGGTAGTGATTGCAATAAGTACTGGCCGTACTCTAATGGATGCCGATTGGGAGGAATACGCTGATGTCAGTGATTCAATATCCTCTGATTACAGTACCGGTAAAGATTTTGATTACTTTGACGATGAAGGAGACGACGAATGGCGCGGTAAAGTGAAAACTGTCGTTCTTTCAAGTATGCTTCTCCTCGCAGGGCTTGGAATATTTGCAACATATCAATACGCATCAGATGATCTATACAAAGGTCCTGAATTTCAAATCCGTGATGCTGTGGGTAATATTACCAATGAGTCAGATGATGTTCTGGTTGTTGTCGACCTAGTGGATAGGTCGACAATGTATAGAATACACTTTCTCAACATTGAGATTCAAATCAATGAAGGAGAGTGGGTTCGATGTGGATATGAACAGTTTGCCGATGCGCCCGGCAGTAGGTGCATCTTTGATTTCCTCGAAATCTTCGATGATAACAAGTTGACTGCTCAAGAAAGCATCATGATTTCGGAATACGGAAACCTATGCAATGGTGAACCTGACGAGGTATGCAAAGTTACCGTAAAAATGACCTATGCTTACGATGAGCAAGAAGATTACGCTGGACCTCAGGTTTTGCCAGTTTTAAATGTTAACGCAGTATCTGAGTAGCCGATAAGTGAGTCAAATACCAAGGAAAGGACAATCTTTCTGCACGATATTTAGCAGGGAATGGACGTTAGGGGATTTGAACCCCTGACATCTTCGTTGCAAACGAAGCACTCTTCCAACTGAGCTAAACGCCCCTGTAATTCAACCTGTGAGCGCTTCCCTTTTGAGCCTTCACATTCAACATAGTACTTTTAGCAGCACAATAATTGACAATTGTCAACTATTAGACAAGATCAATGGTTGCATCTCTATCCGGACCTACACCAATACTTGTGCAAGGAACTCCCATCAAAGACTCAAGTTTGGAGATATAATTCTGTGCTGCTGCTGGAAGTGCCTTGAACCCAATTCCATCAGAATTGGCCTTCTTTGCAATCTCCAACCATTCACTCAAAGAATGACCTGGGAATCCCGGCATTGAGATGTAAATCGGTTTGCATCTTGCGATTGCACTTGCAGAAGATGGCATTTCTAGAATCTCTTTGCCATCTAATTCGTATGCTACACAGATTTTTATTTCTTCAAGTCCCCCTAAAACATCTAACTTTGTTAAGGCAATTCCTGTGAAACCATTGATTCGGTTAGCGTGGCGCATTACCACCATGTCAAACCAACCACAGCGTCTCTTTCGCCCTGTAGTTGTACCAAATTCGTGACCCACTGTACCGAGGTGGTCACCATCTTCATCTTCTAATTCAGTAGGCATTGCACCGTGACCAACTCGAGTGATATAGGCCTTAGTGATTCCAATTACCTCGTTGACATGGCCAGGATGAATTCCAGCGCCATGTGAAGCATTTCCTCTTGATGTGACCGAGGAAGTGACAAAGGGATATGTTCCTTGGTCAATATCCAATAAACAACCTTGGGCCCCTTCCAGAATAATGTGCTCGCCTAACTTCAGAGCATTGTCGATCATTAGACCAGTATTACCGATTGAACCATCGTAATTATCCCAGATCCAGTTAACATCTGCACTCAATGATTCTTCGCTGACCCTCTCTTCGGAACCTGCTGCTTGAAGAGATGCATTCATTCTCGCTACAGTTGAGGTGATCCATTGAGCATCGTTAATGAGTTCACTGAGGTCTCCAAAACGAATACCGATTCTGTTGATTTTATCTGCATATGTTGGACCAATTCCTCTACCAGTAGTTCCAATCTTGCTGTCTAGGCTGTCCATGAATCTATGATATGGAAGGATAATGTGAGCCCTTTCACTGACATATAATCTGTCACCTCTTGGGTCTTCACCTGTCGAGTGTTTCCAATCGGTGAGTTCCTTATCGAGGACCCATGGGTCAACAACCATTCCATCTCCTAGAACAAGATTACACTCTTTTCGCGTAATTCCACTTGGTAATAAATGGAACTTTAGCACTTGATCTCCTATGACAACTGTATGGCCTGCGTTATTGCCTCCTTGGAATCTTACAACCCAAGAAGCCTGTTCGGCAAGGCGGTCAACTAGCTTTCCTTTTCCTTCATCGCCCCATTGGGCACCTAGAATGACTGTTGCTGGCATTAGAGTCTCCTCAACTTGCGGGGAAGGCTGACCGTCTTTGAACTATATCCTTGTAATCTCTAGATTTTTGTGCTAAAAGTATCAATTATTTCTTGCTAAAAAAACGATTAATTATTACTGTAAACAAAAAATATAACCTTAGTTTATTAACTGTAGAACAAAGAAACTATTGTATTCGCTAAAAGTATATTTTAGGCCTAGATGGCTGTAAGCACATCATTATTGTTTAGAAAATCCAACGAGGAGTTTATATAAGGCGGCGTTTACTAGTTAACCAAGAGTTGAGAAGTGATGAGTCGAAAGCAAGTAAATATGGAACCTGTAACTTCAAAGGGAAATCAATACCGCGAAGGTGCTGACTTAGAAAGTCCTACAAGGCGTACTTTAGAGGGCCATACTAGGCCTTGTGAGGAGTGTTTTGCAGTCGATTGGAATATGGACGATAACAGAGGCGAAATCGTCTGTAACTCCTGTGGTCTTGTTGCTGCAGAGAACGTGATCGACCCTGGTGCAGAATGGATTAATGGTGATAGTGGCCAAGACAAATCAAGAGTTGGCGCACCTTTGACCTATACTCTGGCCGATAGAGGATTAAACACGACTATTGATGTAAAAGATTTGAATTCAGGATCATCTGGAAGACTCAGCATGTCCAATCAAGCAAGACGCGATTGGAGAAGAAGAAGAGTTGTTGATGAAAGAAGTAAAACCAGAAAGAGTCGTGAAAGAAATTTGGTTAGAGCTAATCAATTTATCAGAGACAAATCCGGTTTACCACGGCCTTTACAAGAAGAAGTTGCCCGTATTTACAGGAAATTATCTACTGAGGGTTTCGTTACCGGTAGATCGATTGCTGGTGTTTCAGCAGCATGTACATATTTAGTTGCCAGGCAAGAAAACCTACCGAGGCAGATTTCACATATCGCTGAATCCTTCGACATCACTGAAAAGGAATTATCTCGTTTGATTAGGCAAGTTTCAAGAAAAATGAATATGCATAAAATCACTTCTCCCGACCAATTCTTCGACAAGTTCATCTCGGACTTACAACTACCCGCCAATATCCATATTCAAGTTAACAACCTTTGGAACATCATCAAGCCTCATGATGACATCTGGCAAGGAAAGAAACCGATGGGAGTCGCTGCTGCTTTGATCTACAAAGCATCCAATCAATCTATCAATCCAAGAACTCAATCTGAAGTATGTGCTGTTGCGAATATTTCCGAAGTCACATTACGTGGATTATTGCGCTTATTTGATGGTCTGCTTCAACAACTTGGCCATGAATCATTGTAATAATTGAACATTTTCAGCAACAACCTTGATGAATCTAGGACTCGGAGACGGTAATATGGGATTCAAGGCCAATGCACGCAAACATCAGAAAAAATCTGGCGATGGGTCAAAGAAATCATCCTCTGCTGTAAAGGAAGGAGTTATTCCATGTGGCAAAAAATCTTGTGAAGGATTTGCCGACAAGGATATGGGAGGCCGCTCCCTCTCAATAGATAATGCAATTGAAACATGGGGAGATGGTGGCTATACCGAAAGAAAAGGACGGGTACGAGTCTGTAAATCTTGCTACAAGTTATGGAAGAAAGATAACAAGTCTGATAAAGACACATATTGAGATTAATTTCACTTTCACTTTCACCAACAGGGTGGGAGAAAGAAAGTAGTACCTACGCCTTTCATTTCTGTTGTATGAATAATAGAATTGTACTACGAAGCCTCGTCACATCCGATGGATGTTTGACAGCAATGGATGATGGGATAATCATCTGGAAACCGACCCTGGGCAGACGCCAACATACAAAGTTGGAATCCTTAGCAACGGTCTTGTTGGCCTTCAAAAACATCAATAACAGCCTAGAGAGCATCATCGTAGGTGACAATTGTGGAGGAATTACTCATTTATCGATTCCTTGTCTTGAAGTGATTAACAAATTTAATCTTGAAGGTGAATCAATCCGTTCAATCTGCTCGGCCAGTGAAAGCACACACCGTTTGTTAGCTGCATGTCAGAGTGGCTCAATATGGATGGTCGGCGATCAAGTCCCTAGTAGGAAAATACATCTATTTCAGAACGAAGGCCCAATTACAAGTATTAGAGTCAGCCAAAATGAAATTCATTTACAAAGTGGATGGCAACGCCGAGTGCTAGATTTCACTGGTCGTGAATTATCTTACCACGACATCTCTGATAAGTTCAAGAAAAAGGAAGAGATTAGAGCAATTAGAAGAGCCCGTTTATTGGAAGCAAAGAAAAATAATTCAAACTATCCTGCTGCGATAGCCCTAGATATTCCGGCTATTGCTTAAGCGGACTCTTTTTCTTCCAGTGGCCAAGCAGTTCTCGGTGTCAACCATAATGTTGAACGTGCAGGTCTTGCCCATGTTGAAGGTGGATTCCCCCCCTCATCAATACAACTTTGATAGAATTCAAGATGGCGTTTTAGAACTTCAGCAACATGCTTCTTGCCTTTTATGGCCGGACCTTGCATGGGCACAATTGCTGAAAGTTTCATCAACATTATTTTCTTGATAGTATCTCTCAAATTCACTAGGTTTGCACCGGGTAAGTCCCATCTACATGGCCTGTCTGCACGTATCACGATTCCACCCGCTACCAGTAGATTTTCTTGTGAAATATAATACGACATTCCATCGCTACTAATTCCATTGGTCAGTACTGCCTCCACTTCACAATCACCTAAAATAAATATTTCACCATCGCTAACCGATGAGGTTTCAATCGATGGCATGTCTGATTCATAGCGATTAGCCCAAGTAGTGAAAAAGTCTCCCGTCTGCAATGCTGCTTGCCCTTCTTCATGAATATGAACGGGTGCATTAGCGAAGTATTGTGAGACATACTTCGACCCTCCTGCAAAAGGATAAAGGCGAGATGTAAGCAATATGCGATCTAACTTTTCATCGCCTAGGACTCCAATAATTCGCTCAACTTGTAACATTTGATACCATGAAGTTCCTACATCTATTAGGATGTTGCTCGCACTTCCTTTGACCAATACGATATTCGAATCGTGGTGAATTGCTGGCAGGCGGGTGATTCGCATCAACCGGTGCTCAAGCCTCAAGTGCTTCAATTATGCGCAATCAAAAAACTCTTTGGCCTCAACAAAAACGAGCAACTCCGTATTGATTGTAAGGTATTACTGCGGGTTTTGATTAAATAGAGGAAGTGGGTCGCCGAATACATGGCACGATTCCCTGAAGCAGAAGCTCGCTTGCTTCACCGTAAAATCTGCATGAAGTGTAATGCCCGTAATGCTATGCGTGCAGTACGTTGCAGAAAGTGTAGTTACAAAGGTCTTCGATTGAAGAACGTTGAGCGCAAAGGTAGCTGATTACCTTTTATCACTGACTATTTTTATCCGACAAAGAGCGCTAGCCTTATCAAAAGTAATTGGGCTTTCAAAGTCCAAGTAGTGGTAAAAATAGTGACATCGGGTCACCGATTAGAGCGAATGGTATTATCGCCGGGAAAAGGAATACCAAAAGTGGTAATTTGTAACTGACCCAAACCATTTCCACTCCGAGTTCTTGTAATGTTGAAACATGAGCAAGCAATTCTTCATCGCTTGGAGTTCTTGATGGCGCTCTAGTTCGATGATGCACTGAAGTAGTCCCATCTGGCATTTCGATGACAGATGATAGCAGCCAAACATGAGAACCAACAACTCCCTTGAGTGGCATCATAGAGGCATGCCATGCCAATCTTAAATCCGATAATTTCTTGATATTACCGTTTGAAAGATTCTTAGCGAGAAGAATGAATGGTATTAGCAAGAAGATGAAACCACCCCACATTAACAATGAAATCGCGGGTGGTAATGAAATGATAGAATCTACTGTTGCAGATGAGTAGGTAAGGGGTAGTGCGGACCAACTTGGGATTAGTATTGCAACCCACATTAGACACTTAGCATCTGCACCACCATGAATCAATCTAAGCCTCCAGGCCAAATCAATTATCAGAATTGATGCACCTACAGCCAAGGTTTTCCACCAAAGGGCCCCCAATGTGGTATCGTTGCCGACAAGAACTTCTAATGGCAAAGACTGTTGATACAAAATCGCACCACAAATGACACCTGTAAGACTCACCATATACCATGATGTGACTATCAGGTCGAGTTTTGAACCGCGTAGAAGGTCGTTCAAACTCGGTCTGCCGATTACCGACATACTAGCATAAGCAATTACTGCAGAAGCCGTCAAAAGTATTGTCCAATCTGCACCCTGTACCATTAGATCTAGAGCCCAAATAAAAATCGCTGGCTTAATCCAGACAATCCAGTGCTCATTTTTGACCCTTCTTTCTTTGTGATCCATCCAAGCAGCCCACCCCATTCCAAGCAACAAAACAAGCACTCTGGTCCAGCTAAGAATCACGTCATCACTGATGGACATACTATGCGGATGGTGGCAATCACCTTAAAGACGGCCTTCATGGAGCAACCATTACCCCCCAATGGAGGACCTATCATGGATATCGAAACAAGACTAACACAAGTGGCTTCGGTCATTAAGCAAATCGACGACCCTAAGGTTCCTCGCAACATCCGCCGACAAGCAAAAGAGACTTGTGATTTGTGGTTACTCAATAAATCAAAGAAACTTGATGTCCGCATTGCAATGTCACAATCAAAGTTGGAAGAACTTTACGAGGACCCAAATATCCCTCCAGAATTTGGAACACTAATTCTAATGATTAATACTGAACTAGAAAAGATTCTAATCGAAGTACTGTGACATCATTCTTCCTCAACCAGTTCAACGAATAGGTCCAGAATCCCTCGCGACTCAGCATTGATTTTTCCTTCACTCAATGATTCATTCAGTTCATCATATTGAGCAGAAGTCATGGATTCCTTTGCCCCTTGTAGAATCAAATCTTTCTGATCTGTTGTAACTCTCCCATAGCGAAGGACATGTTCTGCTGAATATTTAGACGACATCAAAATTATTTGCTTATCGCTCAATCCAAGAGTTGTTTGTAACTCATTAAGAATTTTAGTCTCATATAATGAAATCTTACCATCTTTGAGGGCGTTTTTCCATGCTTCATCAATTGTGGGAGCTCTCTCCGACAGAAGTATTGCTATTGGACGAGTTTCCTCAATATTCTCGAGAACTATTTTTATTATTACTGCGAATGGCACTGCTAAAATCATACCTAGAATACCCCATAACCAGAATGAGAATGCGGTTACTAGCAATAGAACAACAGGAGATAAATCTAGTGCACTTCCAGCCCAACGAGTTTCTATTACATTACCCCACATTTGTTGATTGGTCAATAATAGGACCATTAGCAGAAGCAAAGTGCTCGGGTCTAGTAAGATTAGCCCAAGAATAATTGGAGGCACTGTTGCAATTAGCGAACCGATATAGGGGACATAATTTAGCAAGAATGTGATAAGTGCCCAAGTGAACCATAAATCAATTCCGAAAAATGCCATTATGATACCAGCAATAACCGCAGTACCAACTCCAACTCCAGTTTTTACAATGATATATGTATTGACACTTGATTCAATTTGATCTCTTATCATCTGTACTTTTTCATTTGCTCCACCTGGCCATGCACGTTCTATTCTACCCGGCAATAAACTGGCCTCGAAAATAATAAAAAGTAGAAAGAACATGACTGTTAAACTGGTCGTCAATACACTACCTGTACTAGACATCATTCCGACTAGAACATCTGAGAACTGCTGATTATCAGATAACAATCCCAACTCAGATAAATCGCTGCCTAAATCAGAATCAGGACTACCTACTGCATCCACTATTACTGGACCAATAATCGACATACTCTTGAGATTTAACCACTTTTCATCCAACTGATTATTGTATTTTTGCATCTCTTCCTCATTACCGATCAACTCATCTGCTTGTTGATATGCAAAAAGTGTAGCACTGCTAACAATCAGTAGAGCCATCATTAGCATTGTAAAGTATGATAGAATAACTGGAAAACCACTCACTGAGAGTTTATCTGCTCCTGGTTTCAATACAAAATAAATTGCTAGTGCAATGAAAAACGGTTGCAAAACTCCTTGCAAATATATCATTGCAATGGTTAATACCGCTATTATGACCAATACATTGGCAGCTGCAGATAAGCGTCTATCGAATAAACCAAAATCAGAAGTGTCAACTGCATGCTCCATGCGTATCCATCCCCTTATCATTCTTCAAGATGACACCCAATAATGCGTTGATTCACTCTTCTTGAGTGAAATCTGCTTTGCTCGCATCGTATATTTTGGGATCTGATAGTTTTAGCGAAAGCGCTGCTGAACAGAGCATAATCAAACCGCACAAATGGAAGGCTGTATGGTAGTCCCATGGATATCTTCCATCGGAAGTCAATACCCAGACTAGGCCTCCTGAAAGTGGCCCTATTATTCTTGCAAATGCTCCAAATGATTCATTTGCCCCCATGACAACTCCCAATTCATATCCTTCTGCTTTTGCAAATTGGGCCAATAGAGTTGATGATGACGGTTGGAACAGTCCACTCCCTATTGACAGAATACCCGTAACTGCAAGTATGTGTAACCAAGCATATTCAGATTGCGAATAAGGTATCAATACAAGCCCCAGTCCTGTCAACAATGCTGCAACTGTAAGTAATCTTCGCGAACCAAATTTCTTGGTCAACGGGCCTATTAAGAACCCCTGTGTAATAATTCCTGTAACTCCAATCATGGCAAATATGCGGCCATTATCCGCCTCACTGAAATTAAGCCCACCATCCATAATTGGCATACCGGTATAGAGGATGAATATTGCGTGCATTATGGTGAAACCAAATGTGAATAACATCGCCACCCAGATAATCACGGCAATCGAACCTTTACCGAGCATTTTCCTAGAATTGCCATACATATTCTTCATCTGCTGGCTCCAACTTCTCGATGCGTCAACTTTACGCATATCGGGAGTTAAAGATTCAGGCAAGTTTCGGATTGCTACCAATAATGAAATTGTGGATAATACACTGGCTAAGAGACAGGGCAATAAGTAGGGATAGGTTTCAAAGATAGTTCCTTGAAAAGTCTCCCATCGTAATGCAGGAGCCGATAATTCACCTCCCAAAAATGGACCGATAGTAAAACCTAAACCGAATGCTGCCCCTATGATACCCATTCTTGTCGCCAATTGCTGGGGGTTGCTAACATCGCCAATATATGCTCTAGCAACAGCAATATTACCATTAAAAACACCTGCGAGAAATCTTGTTGCAAGAGCCATCAGCAACGTATTGGAAAGACCAAAGGCGGCGAAGAAGACTGTGTTTCCAACTAGGCCCACCATCAAAACTGGCCTTCGACCAATGCGGTCACTCAGTGACCCCCAAAATGGAGAGAAAAGAAACTGTGCGGCTGAATAAGAAGTCATCAGTAACCCGACCCAAAGGCCTATTTCGGTCACTCCTTCTGCTCCAGCAAGGTCTTCTACGAGATAGGTGAGGAATGGAATTACAATTCCAAAACCAATCATATCGATCATCGTTACAAGAAATAGAACAACCAGTGCGCCTTTACTCGCATCCTTGACCTTACCCGTGTCAACCATTATTGCACCCAGTTCAAGGGATAGATTCACCCTTTTGTAATAGAGGGGTAGATATCAGTAATGCCCTGCATTACGATTGAAATGAATGTACATTCAAGCAGGAGAAATTGATGTATTTGCTGGTGTCAATCTGTCGATAACCGCTTCTAATCGCTCTACTAAACTTGCTTTATCAGAATGCTTAACCAAAGCATGTTGCATAACTTCATCCAAAGTATCAACTGCAATGACATCAATAAGATCCTCATACTTGTCATCAAGGAGTACATCTTGCAAATTTGCCCGAGGAATAATCACCGTTTTGATTCCACAACGTGCTGCTGCCTCTATTTTCGCAGTTACGCCACCGATAGGAAGTACTTCTCCGCGTACTGATAATGAACCGGTCATGGCTAAATCTTGGCGAATTGGAATATTCTCCAATGCAGAAATAACCGCTGTTGCGATAGTGATGGATGCTGAATCCCCATCAACACCGTGGGTGTTAACGAATTGAACATGAATATCATAATCGGATACATTCTTACCGGTTAGCTTCTTGATTACTGCGCTAACATTTGTCACTGATTCCTTAGCGAGATCAGACAGACCACCAGTGGCATGGATTTTGCCGCCACCACCTTGACTCGGAGTAACTAATGCTTCGACTGGTAACATGATTCCACTGAAATCGGACAAACCAGAGTTTGCACCTAATACAGCCAAACCATTTACTCTACCAACTCTTTCACCAGTGCTGACTATTTGTGAATAATCTAATCTTCTTTCAATCATCCTGTCAGCAACTTGTTGTTCAAGAGGTTTAGCAATCTCCCGTGCCTTTAGAACGTGCTCGGCTGTAGTGAGAGGAGCGTTTTCTTCCATTGCCAAATCTCCAGCAATACGGACAAGACCACCTAGTTCACGCAGGCGTAGTGATAGTTTTCCACGTCGTCCCGCTCTTCTTTGTGCTTCTCTTAGAATTATGCTGACCCCACTCTTATCAAAATGTGGAATCTCGCGAGAGGTGTCAATATCCCTCAATACTTCTTGAGCGATGAATCTAATCAAGCGACGGCGATTACGTGCGGTATCAGGCATTTCTGAATTGACATAGACTTCATACCCGTATCCTCTGATTCTACTTCGCAGTGCTGGATGCATTCCTTGGATTGCATCTAGGTTGCCCGCAGCAATAAGAATAAAATCACATGGAACTGGCTCAGTCTTGGTTAGTGCACCACTGGAGCGTTCTGAACGGCCCGAGATGGAAAAAGCCCTCTCTTGCATTGCTGTTAGCAGTGCTTGTTGCTCTTCCAAACGAAGTAAATTAACTTCATCGATGTAGAGAACTCCTTTGTTAGCCCGATGAATTGCACCAGGTTCAACTCTGTCATGAGCAGAAGTTTCCATTCCTCCAGATTGGAAAGGGTCGTGTCGCACATCACCTAGCAATGAACCGGCTAATGTTGCTGTGGCATCAATAAATGGCGGCACCTCACCTTGCTCATGCTTAACCAGTAGTTTTGGAATTCTGCTTTGATCAACCGAACCTAGACGGCTACGGATGAACATGTATCCGAAGGCTAGTAGGAAACCTCCGAAGAGAAGTGTCATGATGTCTCCAGATTGTATGGCTGCAATAAATAGTAGAAGGCCAATTAAACCAAATGCAAGTAGTAGAACTTTTTGTGACTTAGCCTTTTGTTGGCGAATTGCTTCTTTTTGGACTTTGATAATTCTGTCTCCGCGACCAGCAGGTACAGAACGAACTCTAGGTTCATTCTCATCTTCTTCATTTGGATAAATCAAAATATCTTCAAGAGAATCCGCCGGTAGTAAATCTGTCATCGACCTTGCTAGCATTGATTTACCAGTACCTGGGTCTCCAATCATTAGCATGTGCCTGCGTTGTTCAGCAGCTTTTTTGATAATGAGAGAACCTGCTTCTTGACCAATTACTTGGTCTACTAATCTCTTTGGGATTGGGACATCTTTAGTTGATTCAAAATCAACATCACTAATCCATTCTTCAACACTAGATTGTAAAATTTCATCCGAACCCTGAGGCTCCGGCGCCCAAACTGTGACTTCAGTTTCATCAACATCAACTGCATCATTCTCTTCGAGAGCAATAGCGATAGGTCCCTCTTCTACAAGGTCACCTGTGTCATCAGTGTCTTCTGCCACGATATTCCCTCACGTTGCTCCCCTTTAGGGGTTTAGCCTTCATAATTATCAGCAACAATGCCTAAACGACTTACTGAGAGCCTGTTGACTCAAAGTTTACCTTCTAGGTATTGTTGTCCGTAATGTTGCCATTGTTCCATTGTCCATCCCACTGGTATTCCAGCAGCAGGGATTGGTGGACCCATTACAGGCTCCTGTACAATCACTGGTTGTTGAACTACTGGTTGAGGCATTGGCATTGGCATTGGCATTGCTGCAACTGGTTGCTGGAACAAATCTTGAGTCCCACCATACATAGAGTTTGCAACTAAATCATCTGCAGGCAATTCGCTGCCCCACTTGACTTCTTCTTCTGCGGAATTACCTCCACGCATTATCATCAAACCAATCAGTAGTGCTGCAATTATTGCGAATGCAACCGCTCCAATAATGATCATATTATTCTCTGATAAGCCACTTGTTTCAGAGTTACTTTGAACTTCTTCAACAGGGCATTCTGCTCGTGGATCTTCACAAGCAGGTCCGATTTGAGTTTCGAGTTCAACTAATTTCGCATCTAATTCAGTAGTGTCTTCAGTAGATTCACTAATTTGTAAATTCAATTCTTCCTTGCTTGCTAATAGATCTGCTAGGTACTCACTAAACATGGTATCATCCATATCCGCAACTGCTGGCATTTCTTCAGTGATGTGCCACTTAACACCGGTCAAGGTCTTGTAATCATCACCACTACTGTCAACTCCTTCGAAAGTAACTTGGTAATAATCCATGTAGTTTGAACCTGATTCTCTTGCAAGTTGTCCTTCGACAAATAGTGATGGAATAAGTAATTCTGAGCTCCAGCCGATATTGGACTTGGACACATCAAGGTCATATTCCCAAAGTCCATCGCAAGTTCCAGTTAAATCATTACATACATTCCATGCTACAGATAGACTGGTAAAGATTGGTGAATCTTCCGTAAGCGTCATTGCAGCAGTTGGAGTTTGTCCGACATATGTGTCTGTGACATTGACAAACATGTGTCCTGAGCCATCATCATCTGTTGAGGTCATAAATGGATATGCATCAAATACTACCACTGAAATCTCGTAAGAGTTTGTATCGTACTTGTCGCTTGCCATTAGAGTGATAGTTTGGTCCCCATTAACATCGAATAGTAGTGTTAAACTGTTGTCGATCAAGTTGAATCTTGCAGCACCTGGTTCGCTGGAAACAACTGTGACATATGCTCCAGAAGCATCATCATCAACGTCACTAATCCTTGAACCGAGGTCGATTACCATTTGAGTTCCTCTCTTGATAGTAATTGATTCAATTCCATCCATGTCTACACGAGGTGCATCATTGATTTCTTGAACCTTGATAATGATTGTTTGGTCGGAGTATTGCTCTCCATCACTGGCCCTTAGAGTAAGTGTGGTTTGACCGTTTACATCATCATCAACTGTCTCAAAAGAAAGAATGTTACCATGGATTTCTGCTGTGATTATTTCAGGGTTGCTATTATCAATTACCTGTATAGTTAAGGTACTGATATCCAAAGTTTGACCCATGTCGTCTGTATCGGTAACAAGCGATACTAGTGAGAGAATATCGTTACCACCTTCATCCACCATTTGAGTTGGAAGTCCTGCCCAACGAGGTTGTCCATTTTCAATGACATTGAATAATAGTGTTCCATATGGTAGTTCACCAGTTTCGCTATAATCTCCTCCATCATCCATTTGGATTTCTATTCCTTGTTGACCGAGAGGGCAACCTTGAACAGAATCGTATGCAAAATTGACTTCAAGTTCTTGTGTAGTAGGATGCCAAGCGACAAATGAAGAGTCATCCGAAGTGATTAGTAGGTTTGAAAGATGAGTCTCAGGATCATTGATATGACCTGTCATGTCAACCATTGTTGAAATATCACACATTACTGAAGGTACAGGTTCTGCAACAATTGTTGGAACGCCGTTTGCGAGTTTGAATCCATCAGTTCCTGTTGAGACCTGCCAATCTCCAGTTTGTCCCTCTAGAGTCAACTGTTCGTGAACGGATGTCATACCAGCCGGCAGACATCTCAAGAACTGGTGAAACCACATATTCTCTTCCCTCATTATTTGTTCCTTCATAGACCACTGATTCGCCACCGCTGACTATTTCAGAAATCCATTGGTTAGCACCAGTTTCAGAAACTTCAATGTCAAACGACATTGTGTGAATGGTATCTACGAAATCATCCGCATCACCCTTTGCTAGTACTGAGAATTGATCTCCTCTTTCAACGATATTGCTATCTAGTACCGCTGCTTTCTTTGACAAAGGAACCCTGTCATGGTCAATTTGCTGTAGTACTACGTTATTTGCACTATTTGTTTCATCTACCAAGTTCTTCAAACGAACTCCGAAGGTCGTTTTCCAAGCATTACTAGGAAGAGATGATGTGTCAAATGTTGTTTGAACCGATTGTGTTGCACCCATGTTCAAATTGGCTAGTGAAACTGAATCTATTGCAACCTCGTTGATTCCGTTCTTGTAAAAGAATTCAACATCTCCACCAGCAGTGTAATCTAAATCACCTACATTACTAATTGTAGATTGCAAGGTTAGAAGATCTCCTGTGACATATCCTGCTGAACTTTCTGGGTTTGTGATTTGGACTGCGCCTGGAGTTAGATCCATCTTTGGACCCATTGTAGAGTCGATTGCATGGTATACGTGTTCTGAAGTACCACCTGCTGAAACGCTGTTACCGGACATCAATACTCCGATAACAATCGCCTTTGATAATCCACCAGGAACTACTGATGTTGGCACTGAAGACCAAGTTTGAGATTGCGAAGTTGCAGTTGGTGTAACGCTAGCAAAGGAAGTTCCTGTGCCTGCGCTCTTGGATTTGTAAGTATCACTATCGGTTAACCAACCCATCCAGCAGTTGTAGCCATGTGGAATTCCACTCGTGTAAGAATAACCTGTACATTCTTCATCAACAAGGGCTGCGTATAGTTTCATATTGCTGCTGGACTTGCAGTACCAGTGTATTTGTATGAAATATCAATGTCATAAGTTCCTCCACTTTGACTGATAGATGCACTCATTCCGTAGTCGTTAGTAGTAGAAGCCATTCCGCCACCGGAAGAAAAGAGAGTGTCATATGTGTCATAATTAGCTGAAGCCCCGCCTTGGTTCTTATCTGTGCGGTCACCGAAGTAAGCATCTGGTGCACCTCCGGTTGACCATGCCCAGTTGTAAGGTGATACTGCTCCAGCACGTGCAGTATCTGTATCGCCATAGGAAGAGGACATGTATGTGATGTAAACATATTCGTCAGGGTGAAGTCCCTTGACTGCGTGATGTGCATCAGAGCCTCCACCGGTCTTGGAACAGTGACCACAGTTATCTGAAGAGATATATTGTCCAAAGACAACGTGCCCCGGACTTGTTGCCGAGGAAGCATGCTTAACAATTGGTTCATCCTCAAGGTTTTCATTGATTTCAAGTGCATTTAATTGTGCAGTGAACCCCATGGATAAACTACCCTAAAAAGAGTGCAACTATAGTTAGGGCAAGTAGACGTGCTGGCATCTTCATGTCATCCCACCCGTCAGACGGTATTTTAAAGCCTCGTACAGATGTCAATTTTAAATACTTAAAACATTCTGCAATACAGAATAACACGATGCAGCACCACGATTAGATTATTATTTAATTTAATTCTATTAAAATATCGAGGAATTGAATATTCAATCGGAATTGTTGTAACATGGTGCTGTCTCGCAGGCATATGGATGACAGCAATTGGGTAGTTCTTAGCGAGCCGGAAGGGAAAATCTATGTCATCGAATTATCTGAAGGCGTCACTAAAATCAAAGGCATTGGAGTCATAGATACAACAGCCACACTCGGTCAATTAGAAATTGGTGATTCAGTTCAATTCGGCAACAAACTGTTCACAAGAGTAGTTCCACGCCTAACTGAATTAACCAAGGGAATGAAAAGAAGAGCACAGACTATTTCTGCCAAAGACGCTGGACTTTTTATCGCGAAATTGGGAATCGGACCAGGCGATCATGTTCTCGAAGCTGGCCTTGGTAGCGCTGGCCTTTCCATGCATATCGCCCGCTCACTAGGAGATTCAGGACTGCATGTCACAGTAGAGCCACGTTCTGAACATGCAGAAGTTGGTCTTGAGAATTTGCGCAGAGCAAAGGAGATATGGCCACAATTCCCAACCCACCACCATGTCGAAGGTTTCATTGAAGAAGTAGTAGATGATATCAAAAAACACAGCGACAAATTTGATGCGATTATCTTGGATTTACCTCAACACGCACCTGCTATTGAAGCAGTTGCTCCACTACTCTCAATCGGTGGCAGAATCGCTTGCTATTGCCCTGTAACAAGCCAAGTAGAATTAGCTTGGAAGGCTTGTGAAAGTGCAGGATTAATAGTTGAATGGGCAGGAGAATTAATGGAGCGCAAATGGGGTATGGCCAGCAAAGGCGGTATGCGACCAGTCAACGGCGCATTTGGCCATACAGCGTTCCTTCTATTCGCATATAGAAATGCAATGAATCTAATGATTCAAGCAATTATTCGATCAACTCTGATTTTGTTATCACAGGAAGGACAACTAAATCGGAACGGTACAGTTGAACCACGTGGCACGCCCAATTTGCTCTCACAATTCGGGCATGAAACTTTGTTATCTTCGCTCATCCTACACTCATTAAAGCCAAGTTCTTCTTCCTCGGACTCACTCTCACTCTCATCCTCTTTTTCATCTTCAGCGGTTAACTCGTCGCTTGATGAAGATTTCTTCCTCATCGTCCTGACGACTACGAGAAGAATAATTGCCGCTAACCAACCACCTGCTAGGATATTGATACTTGCACTATTGCTCAAGGAAAGGCCCAATGGAAGTGAAACACCGGAAGGTGGTAATTGTGGACCTTCGATGTCGACTGTAAAGGTTCTTGAATCATCTGAATTAGTACTAGAATCAATTTGACTGATAGCCCTAATAGTCAATTCTGCATGACTTTTGGTGCTGACTAGAGAATTAAATTGAACTGAAAAATCAGCGGATTGCCCCGGACTTAATGTATATTCAGAAGTAAGTACTTGGTCTGACAATCTGTTCCATTCAATAGAGAATAATCCATCACCCATTCCTACGACTGACAAGTTACCATTGACAACTGAATTGGCCTGATTTGAAATAGTTAAGATCATACTCGAGCCACCAGCATTTGGCACACTTAGTTCATCGGCTCCAATTGTAATGAAAACCGCACCTTGGCTACTCCATATTGGTTCTACTGTGTAGACTTCAGCCACCTCTTCAACGAAAGTTGTTCTTGCACTGGATGTAACTCTAAAGTTGAAGTAAGAGATTCCAGCTGCTGTATTTTCAGGAATCATACAAGACCAACTAAACGCTTGACTTGATGCTCCTGCATCCAAATTTAGTAATTCAGAAATACCACATTCAAAATCAGCAACTGTTGTCAGCAATAAATTATCAGTTCCAGTCCCACTATTAGTCACTACAACGCTACCGTGTATTGTTTCACCTGGTTTTGCGCTATCATCATCTGAAATTACTGTAATAGTTGCGCCTGCTTGTAAGGATTCAATGGTGAGATTCATAGAATCCGTGACTGTTGTGTCTGTAGGATGAAGATACTATCAAAGTAATTGACATTCCTCCACTAGGTGCTCCAGAAGAGGCTTCTCTAACGCCAAGAGTGATCGCTGAGGATGCGCCTGCATCCAAACTAACCGATGTTGAAGATAATACGAATTCAAACCATTGCGATGCCCCATTGTCTTCTAAGCCAATATGAAGGGTATCGGATAGTAGTTCCAAGGTTTGTGACATCAAATGTCATTTCAGCACCAGAGAGGGGACCTGCAACCAATCTTCCGGTTGTTCCTGAAAGTAGAACTTCCACCTTCTGTGAAATCTGTAAATCAATGGATAGACTGGCTGATGTACCATTTCCACCATAGGAAAATATCAGCATGTGTGAACCTGCTATACCATTTGAAAGCATGTTGATCGTAAGATTAACTTGCAAACTTTGACCTGCATCTATCTGCGCGCTGGAGTGACTCAATTCCAATTCAGCCCCCGCAGGTAATCCTGATAAAGAAGCCACTAGCGAGAGGTCTTGTGGTTCCTGTATTGGCTCAATTGTACGGCAATTGTCGAAGACTGGCCTGGCTTCACTGAGACTCTTCCGTCTAGTGGGCCGTTCATCTCAAGAGATGCAATCGGTTGAACATCTACGCTAAGGTCAGACGATACTGTAAGTCCGGAATAGGTGATAGAGAATTGTTGTGTTAGTTGGCCCAGTTGGCCGATGTCAGCATCGGTGGAAACCGTCCATAGTCCAACTTGACCTGATTCCACTAATACTCCAGTGGATGAAGTAATCAAAGTTGTTAGACCTTCATTATTTGCAACATCTAGATAATATGTCACAGGCTCTGAACCAGAGTTATTTACTCTTACTTCATAGTCAAGAGGTGTTCCAGGATTTACTGAGATCCCACCATTAGGAATTACAATAGTAAAATTAACTAATTCATCTATTCCGATTGTAAATGAAAATGTTCCCGCTGTTAATGTAAGAGTGTCATCAATATCTGTTTCTGCACTGATTGTCAAATCACAGGAATCTGAAGCGGTTGCATTTTCTCCAACTACGAGTTGTAAACCGATATCTTTGGCTTCTCCAGAATCGAAATCGTGAGGTGTCATTTCAAGCAATGAAGCAGTACATGGGCCTCCATTAACATTTAGTTGCATAGAATAGTTTTGATGACCATTACCCAGATTTGTTGCTTGAATGGTCGTATTTGTCGATGTTGCTGGAATGAAATCTTGTTCTTGTGAAAGGAATGCAAAGGAGACTTCGTATTCTTCCGTCACTTCGATGACAAGTAATGTTGATGAAGAAATATTGCCTTCTGTTGAGGCGATGAAGAGTCTAAATCCATAATAATCTGGTTCTGCATCGACAGGAACTTCAATCTGTAATGTAGATTGCATTGAATCTCCTGCTGCGATATTATTCAACTCATCAGTTTGCCAAAAGACGTTCCAATTTGTCGGCAGGTTACCACCGAGTCCGTTTGGTTGAATGGAGTTGCTACTTGTGCCATTACCAGTTCCGTTGCCGGTTCCGTTGCCTGTAGCATTACCACAACCCACCAATGTATAGAGACAAAGTTGTACTGAATTAGAATTAATTGTAGTTCCATTGCTTGATAAGACTCCAGTCATGGTAATATTACCAGTAGTTAGTGGTAGCCATGTTGTTGAAAGATTTGCCATGCTGAGTGTCCCATTTTGGCTATCATTCCACGACCATAGTTGTATTCCCAAATCATTTTCTGCTACAACTTCCAAAAGATAAGATACATTTGATTCAAGTGGACTTATTTCAACACTTACATCCATCGCACCGTTGCTTAAATCGTATGAAGTTCCATTTGTAGGCTGGGTGAACATTAGAGTTTCATTCCCGCTTGCCTCATCCCATGGTTCTGCGACTGCAGTTTGATTTTGCCACCAAGTTGCCAAATCGGGTTCGTACTCAACATCTAGAAGGAATGTGTCCTCTACTGAACCATAATTCCATGCTGTGAAAGTCAAATTAGTATTTTCTCCCTGCTCGAAGGCGATGCCCCCCTGCCAATTATTTTCTAATGCTGGCTCGTAAGACGGTGCAACTGAAACAAAAACCGTAGTAGTCGATGAGATATTAGCATCTGGCTCGGTCACGATAATGTCGAATGAGCCACTATCACTAGGAGTCCCTCCCTCACCGAGTCTAACTATAATCGTAGTATTTTTTGACCAAGTAGGAAATACATTGTCAACTACATCTTCACTAGCAATGATCTCCCAAACCGAAGATAGTGCTGCTGAATTGATTGTGACATTATAGGATTCAATTGAAGTTCCATTGTTGTGAATTGTAAGAGTGACATTACTAGACTGACCATCACTGAGACTAACATGAGTTACATCTGTCGAGAGATGAATCGCTTCATCTGCAGCGGCTGAAAACGCTAACGGCGTTAAACTTGCAATAAGCAATACAACAACGAGAGCCACTGCACGGGTAGATTGTGAAGACATAGGACCAAAACTAGCGGTGTGTCCATCCCACTTGAGAGGTTCGGCCCTAGGGACCGCTAAAACGACTACATTTTGAGTTTCAAACCAACTCAGGATAGTAATGCTGCGATTTTTTCCGAATCGATTAATTCCCAAGGAAATTCGCCATTAGCCCCTGGAATTCTTCCGAAATGGCCTCCTGCTGCGCATGGAGAATAAATTGGTCTTAGCAAATTCAAATCCTTTGTAATCGCACCAGGTCTGAAATCGAAAACATTTGAAACCTTTTGAGCAATTTGTCTATCGGTTAGCGAAGAAGTTCCGAAGGTTTCAACTCTCAAACTTACAGGTTCTGCAACTCCGATAACATATGCTAATTGAATCTCACAAGTATCTGCTAACCCAGCGGCAACAACGTGTTTTGCAGCCCACCTTGAAGCATATGCTGCTGAGCGGTCAACTTTTGAAGGATCTTTACCAGAGAATGCCCCACCGCCATGACGGCCCATGCCACCATAGGTATCTACAATGATTTTACGACCAGTCAAACCTGCATCTGCATATGGACCACCTGGGTCGGCAAATCGCCCCGTTCCATTTACTACCAGATTGTAATCGCCATCGATTAATTGAGCTGGAATTGAATGATTTACGACGTGCTCAGTGATTTGTTCTCGCACATATTCCAATTCTTTTGCTTCATCTCCATCGAATTGGTCTTTCAGATACTTGTCATGTTGAATAGCAATAATTACTGTATGGACACCCTTAATCTTGCCATCTTCATCATATTCAACTGTCACTTGAGACTTGCCATCAGGGCGAGCCCAAGGCAAAATCCCTTGTTCTCGTACTGCGCTGAGCCTACGGGTTAACTTTTGTGAAAGTGCTGCAGCTAGCGGGAAATAACGACCCTTTAATTCGGGATAGGATTCTGTTTCTGTGCAGGCATATCCGAACATTAGTCCTTGGTCACCAGCACCCTGTTGCAATCCATCCTTGTTAACGCCCTGAGCGATATTCGCCGCTTGAGTAGTAATGTGGACTTGCACATCACATAACTCATGAGATGTTGCATCCATACCAATCGTCATGACTATTATATCCAATAGAGGCTGCGTGTTACGAGCGATCGCTTGATAATCCGGTATATCTCCCGAAAGAGAAACTTCTCCAGCAAGAACGATTAGACTTCTGTCTTCTTTTCCCTTTACACAGGTTTCAACTGCAACCCTTGCATTTGCATCCACCCTTAGACACGCATCGACAATGGCATCAGAAATAGCATCGCATAATTTGTCTGGGTGCCCGCTAGTAACGGATTCCGAGGAGAACAGGTCGGCCAACATATACCGCTCCCAAAGCCAATCATTTATGAACAATACGCCTATTTAATACAAATAATATTCTCAAAGATAATATTATTGTGATTAATTCATTCAACGAATAATCAAAAAACGCTGAATTATGCTAATTGATGAACCGATGTTTTGATGTGAGGATGACCGCCCCACAGCACCATGAGCCACTATGTACCAACCGCATATCGCACCCACACTCTAGGCGAAATTCAGAGCAAGGGCTCCGAACTTGTTGATAGCGAAGTTACTATTGCAGGTTTTATGGAAGCAAATCGCGGCAAAGGTGCGATTTGTTTTGTTGACCTAAGGGATGGAACTGGCAAAACTCAAGTATTCTTGAAGCAAGATAATATCGGCGAAGAAGCACTGGATTTAGTTCAGAGAATGACTCGTGAATCCACTCTACAGTTTACCGGGATTGTTTCTGAGAAGCGCCCACCTAAGGCTAAGGAAGGAGTTCCGACTCCACCGCCAGCATACGAGGTCGTAGCAACTTCTGTTAATCTAATCGCACGTGCTGAAGCACCACTTCCATTGGGGGTAACTGATACAGTCCATGTAGCACTTGATACAAGACTTGACAATCGATTCTTAGATCTTCGCCGAACACATGTTAATGCAATGTTCCGCCTCCGTGGAAAGGTTTTGCAGTATGGCCGAGACAAATTGAATAGTGAAGGGTTTATTGAAACTCATACTCCGAAAATAGTGGCAACCGCTACCGAAGGTGGCACTGATTTGTTCCCTATGACCTATTTTGAGACACCCGCTTACCTAAATCAATCTCCACAATTATTCAAACAATTATGTATGTCTGGCGGCCTTGAGCGTATTTACGAGATCGGTCCAGCATTTAGAGCAGAAAAGCATGATACATATCGCCACTTGAATGAATTTATTTCATTTGATATTGAATGTTCTTGGGCTAATGATGAAGATGTGATGGGAATTTTGGAAAGAATGATCCATCACATTTGGAAATCAATTTCAGAGGATGAAGAATGTCTAGCCCATATTGCTACAATCAATCAATTCAGAGCAACTCAAGATGAAGAACCAATAGAATTAATCGTGCCTGAACTACCATTCCCACGTGTATCATATTGTGATGCTATTAAAATTATCAAAGAGAAAGGTGGAAAGATAGAATGGGGCGATGACATCGATGCAGAAAATTCAGATTTACTCGCTGTTGATTTACCTCAATTCTATTTCCTGCCTCAATGGCCGATGGAACTAAAACCGTTTTACATTCATCATATCGAAGGTGAAATGGGTAGCACTGACCGCCAGTTAAGCCGAGGATTCGACCTAAACTTTGGAAGGGATGAATTAACTTCTGGAGGTCAGCGTGAACATCGTATTGATGTTCTTATCGAGAACCTAAAGGATATGGATTTAGACCCTGAAGAATTTGAATTTTATGTTGCTGGATTCCGCCACGGCGTACCACCACACGCTGGTTGGGGACTTGGTGTTGAAAGGATTCTAATGAAATTGACAGGAGCAGCGAATGTTCGTGAAACTGTTCTGTTCCCTCGTGACAGAAAGCGAATTTGTCCTTGATTTCATAACAAGTAACCGAAAACAACGGGCTATCTAAAGCCCCTCGCATTAACATGGCCTGTGATAGAATGCAATGGGGTGCGGAACCATGGCAATACGCTGATTTGTATATGCCCGATGATGAATCGCCATACCAAAAAGGAGGGAATATTCCGTGCGTGATGCTCATTCATGGTGGTTTTTGGAAAGAGCAATACACTTCTGAATTGATGAGACCTATCGCAGAAGACCTCGCAGAAGCGGGTATTGCGGCCTGGAATATTGAGTTCAAACGCTGGAAAGAAGGCGATGAAGGCGTTTGGATGGATACTTTATCAGACGTTCATGCGAGCATGGGGCCAACTTGCCCTATTACCGAATATAGATGTCCAGAGGTCGATGATCATGGGTCATTCCGCTGGTGGGCATCTCGCTCTATTATTGGCGGCAAAGGCTGAACGTAAACCTTGGTTGGCCATTGCTCAAGCACCAATTGCAGACCTAATAGCAGCAGACCAAAGTGAACTATCGGACGAGGGGGATGCTGTAAGAAAATGGATTGGATGCTCCCCTCAAGAGAATCCAACTCTTTGGAATCAATTAAATCCGCTCACAAACCCTGCTGATTGCCCGATTCTTCTAATCCATGGTGCCGAAGATAGCGAAGTGCCACTCAGCCAATCTGAGGCTTATGCTAAAATGATGAAGGAAAGAGATGATGAAGTCAATGAATTATGGTTACCGGGAGACCACTTCTCAATTATTGATATTGCAAGTGATGATTGGCTTGTGCAACTTAATGCTATTACCGATTGGCTCTAAGTCGCTTTTGAAAATATTCTCTAAGGAAATGCCTATCATGCAATGCCGCGTGGCATGACGCATGGACCTTCTAGGCGATGATTACCCGTACTCCAGTACTGCCCTTAGAGGAAAACATGCTCTAGTGTGCGGAGCAAGCAAAGGAATTGGTGCTGCTACTGCAAAAATTTTGGCAAAAGCAGGGGCTAGTGTAACGGTCTGTGCTCGAAACACAGAGGCTTTGAATGAATTATGTATTGAACTTTCAACATTAGGAAATGGTTCCCATTCCTCACTCCCACTCGACCTTGAAAATACAGAAGCGATTAAGCCTGCAGTTGAAGACTTAATCTCTACAAAAGGGGCTATTCACATCCTAATCAATAATGCAGCCGGTCCCAAGGGTGGGCCTCTTATTGGAGTTGATTTGGCTGATTTAGAAGGACCTTTCAAACGCCATCTTCATGCATCACACACAATGGTTCAAGCAGTGGTTGCTGGAATGGAAGCTGAAGGTTACGGAAGAATTATTCAAATAATTTCTACTTCGGTAAAAGAGCCAATTCCAAATCTAGGATTGTCTAATACCTTACGAGGTGCAATGGCTTCGTGGTCCAAAACACTGTCAAGAGAATTACCTGCTTGCATCACAATCAACAATGTTTTACCGGGATTCACAGATACGGAAAGACTTGGTTCTCTCGCAGCATCAATTAACGAAAAAACTGGTAAGAGTGTTGAAGCAATTCAAGAAGGTTGGATGGTCCAAGTACCGATTGGACGTTTGATAGATCCTCTGGAAACTGCATCTGCAATCGCATTCCTAGCAATGCCTGCTTCTGGCGGCATACGTGGAGTCTCTTTGGCTGTCGATGGCGGAAGATTGCGTTCAATCTGATGCACGACTTCAAAAACAAGAGCGAATGAGGTGAACACATGGAAAGTTCAGTCAGTCCTGAAAGAGCCAAGATGATTCTTGATATGCTCACATCTGGTGGTGCGATGAGTGATATTAACACTCCATTGGCACTTCGGTTAATACCTCTCGCAATAGAACTTGAAGATAATGAATTGGCTCAAAAACTACTTGCCCATGCTGCTGAAGTAGCCGCAAATGAAGTTGAATCGGGATGGACAAAATTCGAGTCACTAAAGCACACCAATGCCTCAGTAGACGCTTTCTATCAACTGGCTGTTGAATCTGAAAAGATAACAGAAGCACAAAAATTAGCAGCAGCAGTTCTTCATCATGTATCATTATTACAACTCGCTGGAGATCAACTTGATGAAGCAAAAGCGAGTGCATCACGATCGCTTCGTATTAGAGAAAAAATAGAAGATTCTAATGGAATTGTATATGGTCTCGCAGTATTGGAAGCGATTGCGAAGAAACAACAGGATTCTGACAGCGCAATCGCCCTAGGGACAAGAAGAGTTGAGATATTGATGCGAGATAACGATGAGGATGGACAAATTGAAGCAATGTCGGATTTAGCTCATAGCCAAGCAACAATCGGACATTTTGATTCAGCCCGAGATTTGTACACTGAATCATTAGAAATAGCAAAACGATTGGGAGATTTGTCGGGTCAATTAGTTGCATATTGGGGATTAGCAGACCTTTGTGAAATCAATGAAGATTATGAATCTGCAATGATACATCTTTCTGATTGCTTGCACGCTTTCCTACAACAAAATCTACCTACACCAGCTCAAGTTAGAGTTAGAATAAATGCATTGGCAGATATTCAAGCAAATCCAGAGGCTAAGAAGTAATAGAGCGATTTAACGTTTAACACAGACATTGGTCATCTCTGAAAAGAATGACAATGACCAACGGCCACCCTCTCTACCGACTCCAGAGTTCTTAACGCCGCCAAATGGAGTGCGTAAATCTCTGTGCATCCATGTATTGACCCAGATAATACCGCTATCGACTCGCATGGCCAAATGTCTACCTCTTTCAGCATCTTCAGTCCAGATAGAACCTGCTAATCCGTATTCAGTACAGTTGGCCATCTCAATCGCCTCATCGTCTGTTGCGAAGGAATGAAGGGTTACAACAGGACCAAATATTTCCTCTGTAGAAGTTCTTGACAGATGACTAAGGCCCCCAATTACGGTTGGTCTGAGATATGCACCTGCTGGATTTGGTCCTACTTGTCCAGTCATAGCACGGCTTCCACCACTGAGGACTTGCCCACCTTCTTCGATGGCTAAATCAATGTATGATTCTATTTTCAGTAGGTGCTCCATTGAGATAACTGAACCCATTTGTGTTGATTCATCACTTGGATCACCTACCACCATCGCATCGACTTGTTCAACAAATTGTTTACAAAAGTCGTCATATATTGATTGGTGAATTAAGATTCTTGAACCGCATAAGCAAACTTGTCCAGAATTGGTAAATGCTGCTCTAACCACCTCTGGAACCACAGTTTCAAGATTGGCATCATCAAGAATAATGGTTGCATTTTTACCCCCTAATTCCAATGATAACTTTTTGAATAAAGGAGCAGCAGTTCTCGCAACAATTCGCCCAGTAGATGTGCCTCCGGTGAAGGAAATACCGCCGATATCTGGATGCTCAAGAATGGCTTGCCCAACCTCTGGACCTAAGCCATGAACTAGATTGAAAACGCCATCTGGAAGTTGCAATCTTTGCATTGTCCGGGCCAGTAAATTGGCTGTAAGTGGCGTGATTTCAGATGGTTTTGCAATTATGCAATTACCCATAAGTAATGCCGGTGCAACCTTCCATGTTAGCAGGTATAGTGGAAGATTCCAAGGGGTTATCAATCCAACGATTCCGAGCGGTGAAGTGTCAACATAATTTGTCGCATCTGACATTTCAAACACTAGCGGTTGCTGGCTTCTTGCAAATTCTGCGAAGAAACGAAAATTGCTTATTGAACGAGTGGCATCTGTTGAGCGGGCAAGTGAAATTGGTTTACCTGTATCAAGTGATTCGGTTTGTGCTATCTCTTCCTTTATGTCCTCTAATGCATCTGCAATTTTATCTAACCAATCCGCTCTTTCAAGGATGGTTAATGCAGACCATTGTGGTAGTGCTTTCTTTGCAGATAGTACCGCAGCATCAACATCAGACGCCGATGCTCTAGGAATAGTAGCAATATGAGTTCCATCGGCTGGATTGAAATTATCCATCATACGCTCTTCGATAGGTGCGGTGAATTTACCATCAATGAAATTATTGATTATCATTTTCAGACCTCCACATCGTATAACCAACGGTCACCATCCGGATCCCATTCATCCCAAGTTGGAAGTGAACTCAAAATTTCTAAATATTTTTCTGGAACGATACCTGGAACGACGAATGCTTTCTGGCGGTGTAATGGATATGGGTTTCTCAAATCAATTCCTAATACTCCCAATACTGCCCTTGCAATATACCATGTTGCTTGTGAATTCCAGCCATGAGCGATTTTGATAACAATACCGAGGCCTTTCGGATAATCTGGATGTTCAATCGCCAAACCGAGCAATCCATCTGCACCTTCTTTAGCGATTACCTTTCCCGCTCCTGCCTTCAATACAGTTGAATCCAAACGATTGAATCCTCCAACTAAATCCGGGTGTCTAATCATTGCTTCCCAAATCCAATCTTTATCTTTATCACGAACAAGACCTGCGTAAATCTGTGCTAATTCAGCGACAGTGTTGGAAACTGTGGGCAAGCCACAGCCATCCTTTGCAATGCGAAGTGGTTTCCAATCTTGACCTAGATATTTTCTTAATTCAGCCATATAGGCAGTGAATACTTCATGTCCTGGAAGAGTATATCCTGCTCTATTCCATCCTTTCTTACGGCAACCGTGCAATATCGCAGAATGCTCACCCGAACATGTGTGAAACCAACGGCGTGGCCTACGAACTTGACGACCGAATTGGATTAGAGGTACGTCTAATGGGGTTAGCATCAATGGCCATTCTGATTCATTAAGTAACGACTGAGCGGCAGCGACATGTTCTGTATCACCATTGTGTGAAGCAACTGCTATCGCCTTTTGTTCCCAACTACAATCCTCCAATTCCTCTGTGAATGCCTTGAGCATAAATGGCTTCATCATCGAGCGTCCATAACATAGCACATTGCCACCGAAGGAATGGATCACTTCATCACCATGCGCCCATGCAACCGCACCGTGTATGGTAGTTTCAGAAACACCGTTTCTGCGGTAATCAACAAGTGGCTCCCATGCAACTTCTCGGCCGGTTGGAATACCTTCAATCGATTCTCCAAGTGGAGATGATGGAAACATTGCGGACCCAGGATTACCGGGCTTTACCGCAGAGTGTTCATCATGACGGATTTCCATAATCGTCACTCCAACAATTTCTCGACCAATGGTACAACCTGCTCCATATATGCAGTCATATTACGGCAGACTCTATCACTATCGTGATTGAAGAAATCAAACCAAGCCATGACTCTATCTTGCGGGTGGAAACGCTCAACCATTTGTTTTGCGATATCTTGGGGATTGCCAATAAGCGCGTTATTTGAAGCATTTGTTACTTTAGAAGGGTCAATCGTGCCTTCCAATGCCTTCCAATATGCACCTAGTGCAGAGTTTGCTTCTTGCTGCGCTGCTTTTGTCTGTTGCTCTGCAGTCAGTCCTTGCTCTGCATTAATAAAAACGAAACTAGTTCTAGGCATATCACTACGCTTCCATTGCCCACCATCAGGGTGGTATAATTTAGACATCTTTTGGTGAGTAGCATCAATGATTTCATCCTTGGTAATAGACAGATTGAACACCTTTACTGGAAGAATTGTGTTAACGAATTGTTGTGCTTTAGGATCGTGTGTCCCAGCAACTAATTGTAATAATTCACGGCGGAAGTTTTGTGGAATGATTTTCAAATCTTCAAAGACATAACGCTTAGGAATTTCAATTTCTTCAGGAACGGAGTCAAGTCCTTCAAACTCAACTGCTGCTTCTTGAACTGCTTGCCAATCTTCATCACTACGGAAATTGGCTCTGGTCAATATGGTCTTGTAAGTCTGAGTTGAATTGATCGTATCGCCCCTTAACAACCTCAAGAAGATATCACTTGCTTCCATGAAGATTTGTCCTCTCAGTGCTGGCCATGCTGCCTCTTCTACCGAATTACGAGGAACTATGCCATAGGGCCTTGCCATAAATTCAAAGCGTCCTGCTGCAAATCCTACGTGTAATCTACGCTTTTCATTCGCATCAAGTCCGAGTAGATTGAGGGTGTTAGCAACTCTTTCTGCTTGTGCTATAGGTCCTCCAGATGCAAGTATTGAGAGAACTGCACTGCCGATTTCAATATTCTTAGTTCTTCTAAAAGAATCCATAGCCAACTGTGGGAAATCGGTACACAATCCAACCTCTCCAATCCAATGTGGAACAACTGGTCGCGAGTTACTCTTTTGTGTTTCAGTTGAGAGATGTGCTTGGGCTAACCAACCGACTGCGAAGCCTAAATCATCAGCGCATTGCAATTGCTGATAGTAATTAGCGAACATTTCTTGCTCACTAGGAACATATCCATCAGCATTTGGAGTTTGACTGATTGAGAAGAAAATATCGTGCTCCATAGTCTGTCCCACACCTAGCCAATAAGTGACCGGTCATAACAAATGTGGCAGCGCTAATTAGAAAATGATATCCGGCGATTGATTGAAAACTACTTGGCGCTTGGCAGTGTTATGTCCATTCATGGCCAAGCGAGGAAGGTAACTACAAACACCTTGCAAGAAATGAAGAGTGCGGGTGAAAAAATCACCATGCTGACAGCCTATGACTTCTCATTGGCTAAACTGGTTGACAAAGCCGGAGTTGATATTATTCTCGTAGGAGATTCAGCATCGAATGTCATGGCCGGTCATGCAACAACTGTCCCAATCACATTGGACCATATGATCTACCACGCTCAATGTGTTGAAAGAGCAGTTGACAGAGCATTGATAGTTGTCGATATGCCATTTGGTTCATACCAAGGAAATTCTACAGTCGCCCTAGAATCTGCAGTGCGCATAATGAAAGAATCAAATGGACATTCAGTAAAACTTGAAGGCGGTTCAGAAGTAGTTGAATCCGTAAAAAGAATTCTGACCGCAGGAATTCCAGTAATGGGTCACCTCGGACTTACTCCTCAGTCTATTTACAAATTTGGAACCTATACTGTTAGAGCAAAAGAAGATGAAGAAGCTGCTAAACTAATCTCGGATGCTAAACTTTTGGAAGATGCTGGATGCTTTGCAATTGTCTTGGAAAAGATACCTCGCGAACTGGCCAAGAAGGTTAGTGAATCTATTTCCATCCCAACCATTGGTATTGGCGCTGGACCTGATTGTGATGGACAAGTACTCGTCCTCCACGACTTACTGGGAATCACCATGGATTTCTCACCACGATTCTTACGTCGTTATTTGAATCTATCAACCGACATTAACAATGCAATTACACAATATTGTGATGATGTTCGTTCTGGAGACTTTCCTAGTGAAGATGAATCATATTCAGAATGATTTATTGTCACAGATAGATATAGGCCAGAATCCCTCCACCTAATGCTCCAATATCTATTCCAATCGCATGCCAAATCCCATAACGGAATGAAGGTAACTCATATTGCCACCATGTAGTGTTGATCCAGACCCAAATCATTATTGAAAGATATCCACCACAAAATATTGCATTCCCATCTGTAAACCAAATTAATGAATAAGCAAACCCAAGAATGCCCAGACCCATGGCGTATTCTTTCAAGTCACCATTGTTATTGGGTAGTAGATATTTGTACATTAGAGGTGAAAATAGTAGCGCTAAAATGAATGCACCTTGAACTGGCGATGGATAACTATAGGCCATATTTGGAAGTACGATTGCCTCCCAAAATGCTCCAAACAGTAAACCTATCATCAGTGGAGAGATGGCGTGTCGAAAAGATTCGGGAAGCCATCCAGCAACAGAGTTCCACTCATCCTCAGAACTGATTGGAATCGGTTGTACATCAACTTCAGCCATATTGTTGGCGAGAAGCGATTTGTCCTTGAGTCTTGGGGTTTTCAATTCGAAAATTATCGCATTAGCCGAATCCGATAAAGACCCTAACCCTTTGCGTCATGATATGGCGAAGGGGAAAATTGTCGCAGGATGCATAGCGCCCCACCCCCCTCATTTGGTTTATGCAGAGAATCCAGACCAAAATGAACCAACCTCCGAAGGAGGTTGGGAACAATTGCGCTGGGGATATGAAAGACTGCGTGAATCTCTTTCGGAAATTGAACATGATGTAATAGTAATTCTTTCACCGCATTGGCAAACATATGTCGGAACTCATTTTTTAGGATTAGAAAACTTTCAAAGTTTGAGTGTAGACCCCGTTTTTCCAAATTTATTTAGATATCATTATGACTTAAATATTGATGTTGAATTAGCAAAGCAAATCCATGACAATGCTGAAAAGGCTGGATTAGCAGTAAAAATGATGGAAAATCCCGATTTTAGAGTCGATTATGGAACTATTACTACTGGCCATTTATTCAATCCAAAATGGGATAAACCCTTAGTGGTTATTTCATCAAACCGTTCTACTGATTATTATTCTGCTGAAGTAATGCAGGAGATGATGATCGAATTAGGAAGAATCACAAGAGAAACTATCGAAGAAAGTGGTAAGAAAGCAGTCATATTGGCAAGTAACTCTCTATCACATCGTCATTTTACCACCGAATCAGAGATTCCAGAAGACATGAGTAAAGAGCATATTGCAAGCCATGCAATGCATCTTTGGGACATGAGAATTATTGATTATATCCGTTCAGGGCAAACACAGAGAATCCTCGATGAGATGCCTGAATTTATTGAACAAGCAATTGCAGAAAGCGATGGTGGGGGATTATCATGGCTCATTTCTGCCCTAGACACACCGGATTACCCTGCAATACTACATGGATATGGAACTATCATCGGAACTGGCAATGCAGTAGTAGAGTGGCCTTGTTACAAACATGAGGAGGGATCACAATGAGTGACGGTGAAATCATAGGTTCATACATTGTTCCAGTCCACCCGCACACATATTTAGTTCCCGAAAAAAACCCTGGTTGGACAAAACTTAGAGAAGCATTTGATGAAGCAGCCCTACGCATCAAAAATAGCGAGGCCGACTTGCTAATTATTTATTCAACAACTTGGCCTAGTATCATTGGTCACCAAATTCAAGCCGATCCTAATCCGGAATGGGTTATGGTCGACCATGATTTCCATGACCTTGGCTCAATACCTTATTCATTCAATATAGATTCTGAATTTGCAAATGCTTGGAACGAAGCCAATCATATGCGTGGCCTAAAGAGTCGTACAATAAACTACTATGGATTTCCTATCGATGTTGGCTCAGTTGTTGCTCTAAAACTATTGAATCCAGATAATGCAATTCCGGCCGTAATCGTTTCCTCTAACGTTTATGCCAATCGTTCTGAAACTTCTGTAATGGCAAAGGCATGCTTGGACGTTGTCCGTAATACTGGTCGAAAAGCAATAGCAATTACTGCAATGTCCCTATCCAATAGAATGTTTACCGAAAATATAGACCCTGCTGATGATAAAATACATTCTTTGAAAGATGATGAGTGGAATTGTAAAATTCTTGAATTGATGGAAAAGGGACGGCTTGAAGATGTAGGCCAATTATCACGCACCATTCAAAAGCAAATTCGCGTCCGAAAAGTTGTTGCATTCAAGCCAATGTGGTGGCTTTCGGCTATGAATGATAATAGAAATGATTTGACTGGAGAAGTATTGGCCTATGAAGCAATTCATGGTGCTGGTGCTGCAGTAATACACTTAGATCCTGCATCATGTGGAACTGGTGACAAGGAATATGATGAGGACGACGTTGAATATTTCTATGGCGATCGCAGTGTGCTTGATTCTAACGATTCAGAGACCACAACTATCGACGAGGAAGTTGAAGAAATTGATGAGACCATATCTACTGAAGAAAATGGTCCTGCTCTATGGGAACCAACAACAGCAGATGGTTCAGTCAATAGCGATTCTGCTCCAAAGCCAGTAGGTGCATATCCGCATGCGCGACGCGTTGGTGATTTGCTATACCTTTCTGGAGTCGGTCCACGCCAAGCGCTAACAAACTCAATTCCAGGCGGTCCAATACATGACGAAGATGGAGAACCTCTTGACTATGATATCAAAGCCCAAACTCAAGCTGTAATAGATAATATCGCATCGATTTTAGAAGAAGCGGGATCATCTCTAGATCAAATTATTGATGTTACAACATTCTTAGTTGATATGAAAAGAGATTTCCAAGGCTACAATGAAGTGTGGGCTGAAACACTAGGCAAAATAGGACCTACTAGAACTACATTAGCAATTAGAGCATTACCTACTCCTATTGCTGTTGAAATGAAAGTTATCGCACAATTCTTTGACTGAAATTATAATGCTCACGAGACTTTGTTCCAAGTACCGTCATCAGCAACATTCCAGTATTGTACTTCTTCGCTGACATCTACATACCAACCAGTTGAACCTTGTTCAGTACCTGGTGCTGCTTGCATTACTCCGTGTTCTGTAGCCGCTGCTGCTAGTTCAGTTCTCATGGCTTTGTCAATCCAGTCACCATTGGTTTGTTGGTCACTTGTAGAGTTAGATTCTGATTCCTCTGCCTCGTTCACTTCTGGTTGCTCTTTTTCTTCGACTTCCTGTAGGGATGAACTTTCAGATTCTTCTTCATTTCTTCATCTTCTTCATAATCAAATGCGTCTTCGATCCATTCATCTTCAGGGACTTGATTGGCTTTGCGAATTAGAACGACAAGTGTAATCAAAACAAGAGAAAGAAAGAACGCACCTAATCCCATCGCAGTATTGGTGGAACCAACTGCTCCACCAAGCAGTACCGATTCAACATCAAAGAAATTTTGAGCAATGATTCCTTCCCACAAGATTGTACAGGAACGATCGTTTCCAGCTTCAGTAACCTCCACTTCCCATGTATCCGATGTCACATACGATGTAGGTCCTGCTGTACAGGTGATAGTCGTATTCTTGGCATCGATTTCGACTACGTTTCCGAATGAATCAATACCGTGTGCCCTTAGTAGAAACACATCGCCTTGAGATAATGCCTCACTATCAAGTTCTGCCACAATACGAACTGCTTTACCAGGTAATACAGTCAATGCAATATCTCGGCTTGCATCTTCTTCTTCAATTGTTAATGTGTACATTCCTGCTGCTTTTCCTGTAAATGTCCAATAACCAATTCCTGCTGGTGAGGCCTCTAAAACCCCGATTGAAATAGGTAAGTCGTTGGTTAATACATCACTCGGCGCAGTATTGCCGTGAATATCAACCACCTCAACGAATATGTCCGATTCCTCACCTGCAATGACGGTAAAACCACTGTCCTTATCAGTAATCAAATGCTGTGCTGAGCCTGCTACAACCGTCAATCTGATAGTTGCAAAAATACCATCTGCATTTGCTCTTATTTCATGACCGCCAACAGTTGAAGAAGAAAAATATCCTTGCGATAGAATAAGATCCAATGTCGAATCTATATCGTCGATAGTCCAATTAACATTTACTCCAAGTATTTCGTTTCCATAAGCATCAGAAAATTGTGGCTCTAGTAATAACGGAGTATCCGCAGGTAATATCATCGAGTTTCCGTTTAGGTAAATAAAGGAAAGATGGCCATGATTAACTTCGATTTGATTGGCCACATTATATCTTGAATCTGTAGAATTGTCAAACCAAGTACCTTCAAATCTCCACGTTCCAACTTTTTGTGGATTAAATACTGCGTGGTCCGATTCAATCTGAGTCAAAGAAGCATTACCTGTGGACAGAGAAATATCTCCATCTACTGGCCAATGGTTTCCAGAGCGGTCAAATGCTTCAAACAACACAACACATTGGTCTCCTGCTATCAAATGATTTTTACTAAAGGATAGGATAGCGTCTATTGCAATGCCATGAACTACATTGACCTCTAGACTAGAAAGAACATCTTCATCGATAACTTGCAGGGTCACTTGACCTGTTGAACTCGGAGTCCACCAAACCTTTTGATCCTCATAATGGAGTCCTCCACTTGAAATCGACCAATTGGATAAAGGGGGGACTACATAGCCTGAATATCCATTATTATCAGTTCTAATCGTTGCAACTTCATATGCAGTACCGGCGGCATACGACTCTAAATCCTCCATAATAACCAATTGTGAAATCATGGCATTGGCTGGTACAACATATAGGCTACCATTACCAAATATAGCGCCTGCTGAAATTGAAATATTCCAAAGTCCTGGTGTTGCTGCTTGATAATATCCTTGGCTATTGATTGTACCATTTTCGGCATACCATGAAACAGAACCAGCGTTTGATAGATTCATTGTAAAACCATTAGCGTCAACTAATTCTGGCTCTAGTAAAACAGATTGTCCAGAGCGAACCTGAACCCCTTCAGGAAATATAAACTCAAATGGATTTCCCGGAAGTACTTCGACAATAACATTAGATTCCATTTGATTTAGACGTACTTTCAGATTCTTATCTCCGATATCTTCAGCAATCCATTGAGGATTTCCCTGTCCAATATAATCTCCATCAGCTGTCCAAACTACATCAGTACTGACTTTTTCATTACCTCTTGAATCTACTTCGTTAGCACTTAATGTATAAGGTTGTAAAACCTGAGGTGAAAGTGTCGTAATCCGTAATGTATTTGCTTGACCAGATGTTACTGTGATGTTATATGTTGAATTTAGTAAAATGTGATCGGCTCGGATTTCAATCAATCCTGCAGTCCAGGGAAAAAATAAACCATTACTATCAATAGTTCCATTGCTACAACTCCAAGTAATTTCTCCCTGTGCAATATTATTTACAGAATCATACAATACTGCTTCAAAAACGAGAACTTCATCAGCGGTCATAGAATATTGTGGTGACGTCACTTCGATTCTAGTTGGAGAGCCCGCTAACATCAAAACATCATCATCTAATGATTCAATTGTCATCGGTTGAAATGCATGGGTTAACAAGATGGTTAGAATCAAGGCAAATAGGTATTTTTTACTATTTGCATCACCTATCATAGAATCACCTGTTAACTAAGGAATTAATGTTCAGTCTTCCCATTGGGCCCAATCTGCTTCACCTTGTTGGCGGTACCACCAAGTTCCTGCATCATCTTCCCACCATTCAGTACCCTCTTCATCGATACGGTAACTTTCATCTTGGCTGTAATCATTTTCTTCTGCTTCCGGTTCCTGTTCCGGCTCTGGTGCTGGCCCAGAAGGACCGGCTGCTGGTGCTGGCCCAGATGGACCGGCTGCACCACCGCGAGTTGGTTTTCTTCTCTCTGCAGTTGGCTCATCAGCATCCTCTTCTTCATCTTCGTCATCGTCCCAATCATCATCATCATTTCCAGATAAGACAATCCTCAATACGATCAACAGAACAATACCAATTGCTGCTGCCAAAAATGCTCCGACGTAATACAAAATACCACCTGCTTCAAAGAATCCTTCAAGAGTTCCTGTAACAGTAAAGGTTTTTTCTTCGCTTACCTGTCCGGACTTCACAGTGATTGTTTGGCTACCTTCATCTAGAGTGATAACTCTCCAAACACCATCGCCTTGATTTAGTATCTCAGCTCTTCCAGTTGAATCTACAAGTGTACTCGGCGGTACAGGTATTTTATTCCAAAACTCATCAAATGCGGTTACATTAACTGTGAACTCTCCGAGTTGATCTACTGAATCGCTTGAAAGTTCAACCTTTAGATGCGCTACGATTCTCTTAGCACTAACCGCTAACTGTATTTCATTGTCAACTGTTGAAGAACTGCTGTATGTGAGGGTATGTGGCCCTTCTATTCTTGCTTGATAGGTATAGATTCCTTCTTCACTTGTAGAATTAATATCATGGGCTACTCCATTATTTTCTTGCCACTCAACATTTTGAGGGAATGTGTTTCCATCGCTATCTTCTCCAGTAATTTCGATTGTTATTTCATATCCTGCTGTCGCAGTATTTGCATCTTCATTCGCAGAAAGAATTACCGCTCGACCATGATGAACTGCAATATCTACATAATCACTAATTTCATATCCTGATTGACTAATATTGAGTGCCTTTATTGTAAAGTTGCCAATAGTACTGGCTTCCCATCTCATTCCGTTTGCAACTAATTGATCGGTAATATCTGTAACATCACCACTAGATTCTTCGGTTAGCAACCATCTCAAAATGGTAGAATCAATCGGATTTTGGTCCAAATCAGATAGTTCCGCAGAGAACTCAATCCAATCATCCGAAGTTATGTCATAATTGCTCGATACATCGTCTTCACTGCTTATTGAACTCAAATCAATATTGGTCAGAATACCATGTGATACAGTCGCGTATATTGAAATTATATGAATCATATTACTATCATCATATGTTGCGGTGATGGTATATTGGGCTGCTGATGCAGAAGATGCATCGAATGTTGTTTGGTCTCCTGTTAACTGTTCCAAAACACCTTGCTGTGTTTGATGGAAAATGGACCAATTAGCGGATATTGTCCAGCGATTACCCATTTGATCGATTGCCTTGACCTTAACGGTTAGTGTTTCATCTGCTGTTAGCAATATATTTTGCCAACTCAAATCTTCAGAGTCAACAATCAATACCAAACTAGTAATCGTTCCTTCAGCAACAGTAATTGTAACATCTGCAGTAATAGATTCATACTTCGCTTGTAATAACTTGGAACCTCTTGATACTGGGCTCCAAGTTGCAGTTTGACCTGCACTTAAGTTACCATCAGCAATCTTTGTCCAATTTTCTATTGGCAATGTTACTTCCAGCCTATTTCCTCGCACATCTATTCTCGTTGTATTGATGTATACGATGTCATCTGCAGTAATTGATGTTGAGGATGCTACGAGTTCAAGACTCTGCATCTCCCCATGCCCAACTGTAATTTCTATCTGGGCGAATGCTCCTGAAATCGATGTTAGAGAAAGATTCCATGTACCTAAGTGATCTGGGAAGTATTGCCCATTCAATTCACTATAATTACCATTAGTTGTACTCCAAGTTAGCAACCCTGCTTCAGAAATATTTAGTAAATTGCCATACTGGTCGTAAAGAAGATGAGTTATGTCACACCATTCACCAGCTGGAACTGTTCCTTCACAACCTGTCAATTCGAAATATGCAGGTGTTCCAGTGTCTACTGAAATCACTACATCAACCGATTGTGCCCCCCATGTCACAGTAACTGTTTGAGTTCCTGATTCGTATGGGTAGAATATATTGCCATTAGCACCTGCCATCGAACCATTCGTAGCAGAGTATGTGATTAATTCACCTGAAACAATATTACCGAATTGGTCAACAACTGTTGCAGTAATTTCCAAGGATTCATCTGATGTAATTTGACCGGTTAGAGGCGTTACATCGAGATTCGTTGGCGCACCTGAGGTCACGGTTATTGATGTGCTAGCACAAATTAAGCCAAAGCAAGAAGTGATTGTGTGCGTACCAACATTTTGAGGAGTGAATAGACCAAAGGAGTCAACACTTCCATCGCTAGAACTCCAAGTTGCTGGTGCACTGATTTGCAACACCTGGTGGTTGTATGCTTGATGTGAGAAACTAACTGTGGTATCTGCATCGATAGTTGACAAAGTTGGTGAAACCGTAATACTACTAACATTTGTTGTATTCAACTGTATCTTTGGCCTCAGAGAAGATGAAGCATATTCACTAGAATGGACATTAATGGTAAAGGAACCTGCATTAGGAGTTGCAATAATTACCCATTGGTTATCATTATCAATAAGCATTCCATCTACCCCTACATCCAACCAAAACCATCCTGTGGCAGTGGAAGGAAGTGTAATTGTAGTAATGGCTGTGGCATCATACTCGACACCTGCCTGAAGACCTGGAGCACTCCAATTGGCCCCCGGCATTGATTGATTCCATGAGGAAGCAGATTGGCTCCAAGATGATGAAATTATTCTGTGTACTGAAATATCCAAAGAAGATGCTCCACCCGATGCGCTAATTGATGAGATATACAATCCAAGACTTGCGGAATGAATATTCTGGAATGGCGCAAATGGTATCTGTGAATTATCTAGACCAATTACGGCCTTACATTGCGCATTGGCAACAGAATCACAACCAGTACCAATACTGAGATAATCTTGGTCTCCCATGTTTTCATTTGGATTTGCTTCACTCAGCGTACTATCCCTGATATTTGTATGACCGAATTGCAATACTTCATTTCCTGTTTGGAAATCATAGGTGAAGGTCAGATCTTGGTTGTCAGTATGTGATGGGTCACCAATTGCGAACGACCATCGTGCTGAAGAAGGCCCCGGAATTGTTTGGTTAACACCTTGAACCCACCATGAAAAGACATCTCCTGCATCTAGCAATTCGCTGAAACGGAATGTTGTACCGTTAATGTACGTACTTTCCCATGATTTGAACTTGTAGACGCCTGTTGAATTTGCAATTGTAACGATGTATCCGCTCGCGCCATTTACTGAATTCCAAGACAATACTGGATTTGACTGGCTCTGTAGAACCACTTCATTGGTATCGTATAGAACGCTTCCATCTAATGGCAATAACAATGATGGTTGATTCGGAGGAACAATTCCTGCAGTGTTGTCAACATAGTCTAATACTAATTGCGGGCGACGTGATTCATTAGCGCTATAATCACTTGATAAGAAACGGTGAGTTGTTACCGGCGTTCCTACAACCTTCAGCAATATTGTCATTGTAGTATTGCCATTAGCGATATTGGATTGCGCTAGACTTGTCAAATCAAATTCTTGCCACCCAGACGGTGGCATTAAAGTTAGAGTTGTTCTAGTTAATTCTGATGTTGAACAAGTTGGGGCATTACTCCAGACCGCATTTGTTTCGTTGAATGAAGAACAAGCATGGGCAGAAACTGTTGTTGAGGTTGTTCCGATTACTTGCTCTCTCCAAAGTTTGAGAACCATTGACGTAGGTGTCATCGCCGCAGGCCATGGAATATCTCCTAAGTAGAATTCAAGGAGGATTTGACTCTCACCTGTTCCAGATGATGTTGAACCCAAGTCGATAGTGGTGCTCGAACCCTGATTGGTGGATACAGTTGATTCTAGTTCCACATCCGGTATTAGCGGTAGAGTTCCGCTCTCTGAGAAAATTGAACCACGTGATAATATTACTGTATGATTGCCGCTACCGTCATCAGTTCCAATCGAATCTGGAGTTCTATAACTGTTAACAGTTGACCATTGACCGATACGGTTGTTTTGATCTGCTCTAATACGCCAATATGTCCATCCATCATCATATGAATTATTGGAGATTGTCACCGTATTAGTGTTGGAATCGAATGAAAGGTTAGTTCCAACTAAATCATTCGTATCCGTACAGTCGGCAAATGTCATACGTGGAGAGTCTGAATTACAACCAAACCAACGGGTTTCATTGTTTTGATGACCTGTCCAATTAACATCGAATACGCTTAGTCCCGAAGGTCTAGGTGTGCTAGTATCCCATAGAGTAGTTCCATCCACAGGTGATAATCCAGTTGATGCTGAGGGAACCCATGGTGCTTGTTCCATGTAAGTAAAATTAATTCTTGGTCTATTGACAACATTTGTTGCTTCGCTACTATGCAATGCATATGTGCCCATTGTAGCCGTTCCGTATTCCTCACCCTGAATTATTATAGAAATTGTACTCTGACCGTTATGAATTGCTTCTTGAATAGCGCTAGTTAAATTCCAAACAATTGTATCTCCAGAAGAATTAATCCATTGTCCTTGCGTAAATGGCAGTTCGCTATCGGTACTTTGATGCGCACCTTGTACATTCCAAGAAGTTGATGATGATGCATTCGCCCAAGTAGAGGTTTCACTCCAATTAGTATTCATTACCGATACTGAAGTATATACTGAACCTGAACCTGATGCAACTGAGAGTTCCAAAGTAGCATTTTGAATTTCATAGAGACTCGGAAGTGGAAGAACACCTAGATCAAACGATATCAGTGTGTTAGCATAATGGTTACTTGACAAAGGACTTGTTCCTACATTCAATGTTGTAGTATTTCCAAAGTTGCTAAATCGATTACCGCTATCAAGATAAACATCTTCTGTTAGAGCCGGATAGTCTAATTTTTCAACATAGGCGCCTTCTTGGATTGAGATCCAAGCGGTTGTTGAATCTATTTCTCCGCTCATTTCCTCTGGCAGATGGAATACTGTAGAAGCACTGCGTGGACCTAACATCTCATCAACAACAGGTTGTACCATCCATCTTACTTCACGGGTGTGAGTAATGTCAGTTCCCGGTGTAAAGGTTAAATTTGTTAAATCGAATAGTTGTGGTTGAGACCTAGAGTCATAGGTGGTTAATCCTTCCATTTCCTCATTTGCATCAGCCATAATAAACACTCTCCAATCATCAATATTTGCTGAATTAGAATGAGTCCAAGACATAGTAGGTTTGTATTCTGGAATTACTGCATGCGAGGTTGTATTCCAAGAGACTGCGTTGTTGCTAGGACCTGTATTAGTTCCTGCAATGGTCGGTATTGAAGCACTACCATTAGACCAAGTTAAATTCAACCAAGGTTTGTCGGATGAGGAACTATCTGTTGAAATGAATTGGACATAATCTTGAGTTACCGTGCCAGAAGCGTAAATCATCAATGACAATTCACTAGAACCTGCAGCTTGGGCGGCTTGTATTGCCTCTGTGACATCCCATGTCATCCAATCACCTGATACACTGTCTTGAATATCTACATAAGTACCAATATCTGTTCCAATATCTCTTCCTCCGAGAGTCGTCCAATTGTTAATTCCGTCATAGGTTGTGTCGTTTGCATCAGCATTCCAATTTTGCAATACCGGCCTAATAGCCAATGGCTCATTTATAGATGAACCAAATATCGAGTATAGGTTTAAATCTGCATTAGTTATTCTTGCATTGCTTGGAGTTGGTAATTGATTTAGTGGTATCTTAATCAATCCCGCTGATTGATATCCAGTTGCCATCTCACCCACATAAAGATACCCAGATGTATCATGAGTAGCACTTGAACTAGTCCCTCCTTCAATTACATATGTATCTGTGAAATCTGGAATATTAAGAGATGGCATAGCCTTTCTGTGATGTAATTCAACTGCTGCATTCTCTGAATCAATAGACCAAGTAGTAATATCTGGTAGAAGGAAATTAAATGTTTGTGACCAATTTCCGAGTTGGTTTGTGGCCGATATTGCTCTTACTCTCCAAAACCAAGTAGAACCATTCTCCAAATTACTTGCTGGCGTATAGGTTAGATTTGTTGTATCGAAACCGGAATCTAACCATGATGTCACCATTATTAGTTCAGGAGTGTCGAATGAATTTGATTTGTCCATTTGCACTGCCCAGCCACCTATACTCATGCTGCCATTGAAAGACCAACCTAATTCAGGACGGGGCTCTGGTGCGGTCTCAATTCCTGGAGTTATAGACCATGACCCGTTCAGTGGTAAAACTGGAACTGCATCGGTTGGAACTGCGTCAGAACCTGGTACATAGACAAAGGAAAGTTGTGGCCTATTACTTGCGGTTGTAGTTGAGCCAGGATGGATTAGAATATCACGAGAAACACCAGTCCCTACACCTGTTACACCGATGATAAAGTCTGCAGCCCTATCTTCTCGCATAGCATTTTGAACACCTAATGTTACATTCCATTCGATTGTATCACCTGCTGAATAAGAATTTCCAACTGTTAATGAATCGATGAGAGAACCTCTTTCCCAGCCTTTTGCTCCGGCTGAAGCCCAATTGTTGACTCCATCAGATGTAGTCCAAGTTGCTCCTCCAGCAGTCCAGTTGTGTTGTCTGTTCTCCCAAACAGCAACATTTGGTGAACCACTAGGATAATCTGCCAATTTAACGGCTAGATGTGCAGATTCAACCGCATATCCGTTCGGCAGTAAATTAGCAACAAGATTACAATTGAATAATACACTTGTTTCACTAGGCCAAGTATTGTATGAAATTTGCAATTCGGTTTCGTCATCGTAATTATTAGTTGGTGAACCACTGTCGATATATGTGTCAGCACATTCAGGGTATAGGCCATCAGTTGTACCATTGCCATCACTTAATCTAAACTCGTATCTATCGTCGCCCAACCAAGTACTCGTCAATCCACTGACGAGGAAATTAGAATATGCCCATTCGCCTCGTAGCCCATCATTATCTATGTGTGAAACTCTCCAGAAATACATATTACCCGTATTTAGCTCATCAACGCCTGTTAAGTTGAATATTCCTTGTCCAGAAGTGAAATTGGAATCTGTTCTTGTATCCACTAAGTTCACTACATCACGGAAGTATTGGTCGGTTGCGAGTTGGTAGATCATATTGTAGGAAGTTGAAGATGTTCCTGACCATGTGAGTGAAGGAGTAGTATTTCCTGAAAGATTATGCCCCACCTGCTCCCAAACGGCTTTGCCTTGTTCTGGCCCGAGTATTGTTGGATTACTAATCGTCGTGTTTGAACTCCAACTATATGTTAATTCAAGATTTGGTTTATTGGTATCGACGCTACTATCGGATGAATAGAAATTAATTCCTTGTAGACCACTGGAAGCATAGGCACCAGTATCGCTACGCCCAATTAGCATGAAATCCTTGGAACCAGCAGCCCCATCCCGAACCCAGCCTTGTAGCGCATCAGTAACTTCAAAAGAGGATACTGAAGTAGTTCCGACCATAGTGTCACTTGCGATTGAAAGAATTTCTCTCCCACCATCATCCCATAAGTTGGATGAATCGGAACGTCTCCAAGTGGTATCGTCTTCAACCCACAGACCTTCGGAAGTTACTTCGTGAATAGAAATCTCAGGTGAGCCTGAAGTCGAGAATCTAGTCATATTCAGTTCTGCGTTTTGGACCGTGGCATTGTTGTGTAATCCAAGTTGATCTAAGTTTAATCTTAGATGGACTATTGATTCTTTGCTAGTTGACATTGTCACTTCCATTTTATCATTCGTTCCGAATTTCATATTCATTGAACGTTCATCAACTTGTGCATCTTCGATGAAACCATCGATCAGCCCCATGTCGTCCGCATCGGTTACAATGGTCGCTGTTCCATCGCCGTTATCAGTAACAGAAAGGGCAGGTAACAAGAAATAACTGTTAGTCCAATCGCTGAGGGTATCAGTTGAATCCATAGAGCGAACACGATAGTAAACCACTGAACCATTGGAGACTTCGCTACCGCTTGGCACATCGAAAGTACCAGAACTACTGGTTGTAGCGAAGGTATTCGACATTGTGCCATAATGCCATGTAAGGTCTTCATTGGATTTGAAAGTAGAATCTAAAGAAAGTTGGAATTCCGCACCACTTCCAACTAACGAGTTATAGGAGAGTGTAGGATTCTTTTCTGCCATTAGGATGAAATCTCCAGTCATCAATGATGCGCCTTCATCGACGAAATCTGCTGTGACGGTTCCACCATTACCAGCAGTTGAAGAGGAAGTGTCCAAGGTTAGAGAAGGTCTCTGAGACACTATTGCGGACTCGCTTAGTGCGCAAGTATATTGTGCTCCTTCCGATGCTACGATGAGTTCTAGTGTGTTTTGATTATTCGATGCTGCTTGCTGTGCAAGCGCGGTTACGTTTACCAGCATTGTCCCATTGCTTACAGCACGGTGTGGTGGCTCCCAAACACCACGCTCTGACGAATCATCTGCACCAGGTGAATTCCACATAATGCTAGTTGCAGAATTAACCCAAGTAACTTGTGTTGCATTCCATGATGCGGTTAATTCCGCTGGATAAATTGCGATATCGGTTGAAACTATCACATCAGAGGTACAAGTCAAACTCAGTATTGCTGAATGGATTGTATCTGTAGAACCGAAACTCAGATTGAAACTGAAAAGTAAACGAGTGGGCGTTGAGGCGCCTCCATCAAGTGTGCCATTTGCTGCCTGTTCAAAATTGTCAGTTGGATAAGAAGAATCGATGTAGGTGTCATCCACAGGAGATACGTTAGAAATAACTCTGTTAACCGCAGGTGCGTCTTCCAGTTCGTTCCATTCCGGTATTGCACTTGGGAGCGCTAAATCAGCGAATAAAAATAGAACGATCAACAATACGGCTACCGAAGTTTGAGGTTTTTTGTTCTCGCGTAGCATGGGACTCATACCTCACACCTCGTCCCCGTTATACTGTCTTTTCCCTCAAAGGGGATGAAATTGTCCTTCAAAACAGATTCTTCTCCCTACGGGAGAGTATTCGCCAAAAATCAATTAATTAACTCATTTCCATATTGAATTCAATTTATTTCCAATCGGAACTCAAGCAAATGTTGAAGGAGGTTCGCCGTAAAGGTCACATCTATGAGCGACTTATGGGTTGAAAAACACCGCCCGCAATCAGTTCAAGATATTCGCGGACAATTGCCCGTAGTACAACGATTAACAATCTATTCCGAAAATAAGGAGTTCCCACACTTGCTATTCGCAGGGCCTCCAGGAACTGGGAAGACAACCGCTGCCATGGCTTTGACAAAAGATGTATTTGGCGCTGATTATCGGCAGAACTTACTTGAAATGAATGCTTCCGATGAAAGAAAATTGGAAAGCATAAGGACAAAAGTAAAGCAATTCGCAAGAACTGCCCCCTATGGCAGTGCTAAATTCAAGATTATTTTCCTCGATGAAGCAGATGCTTTGACCAATGATGCTCAGGGCGCCCTGCGCAGAATTATGGAGCAATATGCTCAAACTTGCAGATTTATTTTATCTTGCAATTATAGTTCAAAAATTATTGAACCGATACAGTCTAGGTGTGCTGTTTTTAGATTCCGACCACTATCGGATTCAGCAGTAAAAAATCAAGTCATACATGTTGCAAAAGAAGAGAAGGTAAATCTGACCGATGATGCTGCAGAGGCGTTGACAAGAATCAGTCAAGGCGATCTTAGAAAAGCGATTACTGCACTCCAAGTTGCTGCCGCACTAGACCATAATATTACAAGGGAATTAATCTATGAAACCTCAGCGACAGCACCCCCAGAAGCTTTACACCAATATTTGATGGCGTGCAAGGATGATGGGTTCCATGCCGCAAGAAGAAGACTGAAAGAATTACTTGACAAATATGGCCTAGCAGGAACTGATTTTGTCAATCAATTGCATCGCGAATTATATGCTGCTGATTTCCTCAGTGAATCAGCAAAACTAGACCTAACCGAATGGATGGCTGAAGTCGATTATAGGCTGGTTGAAGGCGGTGGAGAACATATCCAACTCGATGCTCTAACCGCACGTTTTGTAACACATTTGAAGAATGAATAAATAGAATCTGTTCACTTTCACCTTTGTAATAGGGGTGTAGAAAACTGACTGGTATCAGATTCACTTCGCCAAGGATATGGCTGTGAGACAATACCTGATAGATGCTGCATGTTGGACGCCTATTGCCCCAATTATTCGTAAGTACAGAATTACCAAATTGATAAGAACTACTAATGAGCAAAGAGATATCAATAAGATTTCGATATTATTGAGCACAATAATGGCTGCTCATTCGGATTTGCTTTCTTAACTTTGGACAATTTCCTTAACGACGATTAAGTTCCATTTGTAAGTTCTTTGATTTTCCCAAGGATCTCCTTGTTCAGTTATTTTAACCGTAATTGTATGAGTGCCTTCAGGGATATTTTCACCCAATTGAATTGCAAACCGTTGGTCCTTATCATCATGAGGAAATAAATTTGGAAGTGTACTATTCGTCAAAGTTGTTGCATTTATTAATCTCTGCTCATTGTCAACCCAAAAGGTACTATTTGCTGAAATCTCTTTGCTGCCTTCATTATTTGTAAGCGTCACAATTACTTCTGCCCCATCGGAATTAACATTGTCCGCCAATCCGAATAGTAACCAAACTTGACCACTCAGTTTACCCTCAGAATCAACTGTCCAAGTGATAGTATCCTTGCTGGTACCGTCATCGAATAACAATTCAATACCATCATCAGTAGCGATTGTCCATTCACCGGATAATTGTGGTGCTACAATGTCCCCAAATGGTGGATTGACCAGCAAAAAGGCCATTGCCAAAAAGGTGAACGAGTGTAGGAATCCACTTTTCACCCAGGTTCCCTTGGTGAAATGTTCTACATATTTATTGGGCAATATTGCACGGTGAATTTGTGGAAGTAAAATCATTGCTGTTAGAGGAAGGAGATACAAAATATCTGTTTTATCACTTGCTGTATTTGGCATTAATACGTAGCGCATTAGAAGTGAGATTATGACTGAAAAGGTTAGTACTAACCACATTGAAACAGCGTCAGCCTTTTCTTTCTCAGCGTATTTTGCAGGGTCAAAGGCCTCCAATCCAAGATCAGCTCCACTGCGGCGGATTTTCTTTTCTTTATCCTCACCTTCTGTGCGCTTGCGGCGCTCTGTTGAAGCAGCCGCAATCGCAGTGTTTAGGTCCACCATGCTCAAGGCCAAAAGTTGACAGTGAATAAAGGCTACAATGGACATCACCTCAAAGACGAGCCGTATCATTCAAAGGGGGAGTGCTTCACGACGGGGTAAGCCGGGGTGGCGTAGTTGGTGGCGCGTCGGACTCATAGGGCAGCCTACAAGGCAATCGTATGACGTGCAAACAATCCCATTGTGGTGTCTGAGACATCCGAAGGTCGCGGGTTCAAGCCCCGCTCCCGGCACCAGATTGAATCTGTATCATGTTGTAATTTCAATTTGTTGCGTGAGCGGACGAGAACGGTTGTAGTGCTATATTTTGTTCAGTTCTCGCAAGGTTATTCGTTTTAGTTTGTAATAATTCCTAATGGTTCAACTAAGCCCGAATAAGCCCCGCTCCCGGCACCAGATTGAATCTGTATCATGTTGTAATTTCAATTTGTTGCGTGAGCGGACGAGAACGGTTGTAGTGCTATATTTTGTTCAGTTCTCGCAAGGTTATTCGTTTTAGTTTGTAATAATTCCTAATGGTTCAACTAAGCCCGAATAAGCCCCGCTCCCGGCACCAGATTGAATCTGTATCATGTTGTAATTTCAATTTGTTGCGTGAGCCAGTCTAGTCCATTTGCGCCTGTTGTAAATTCTAATAAAATCAACTATTGACAACCAATGGATTGCGATGTCTTGATGTGCCTTCACTTGATGGAGGTCTTCATGGTTGATGTACCTGACACTGGCAGTCGTGTTCTCGTGACAGTGGAAAGTCATAACGGCTCTACGCAGATAGAAGGAATCATCACACCTGCTGCATCTGCTGGACATGTAACTATTAAATTGGAGAATGGGTATAATGCCAGTTATTCTCTCGACTCGATAACGAGTATAGAAGTGGTTGGAAATATTGCTGACAAAGTAATCCAAAGTGAATCGGATAAAGCACCTACTGACAGCTCATTACCAACGATTAGAATCCTTCACACCGGTGGTACAATTGCTAGCAAAGTAGATTATGCAACCGGCGCAGTAGTAGCGAGATTTGAGCCAGAGGAATTGATTTCATCCATACCTGAACTGAGAGATATCGCCAATATTGAAGCGGTGAAATTAGGTAATATGTTTTCAGATGATATGCGACCTCAACACTGGAATAAGATAGCAGAGGCTTCAATGCAAGCGTTCGAAGACGGGGTTGACGGAGTTGTTGTAACTCAAGGAACTGATACCCTCCACTATACTGCAGCCGCCCTTTCATTCGCATGGGCAGGTTCTGGTGGAAAAACGCGCCGACCAATTGCTCTTGTTGGCTCACAGCGCTCTAGTGACAGAGGTTCTTCCGATGCTGCTGAGAACCTAATCGCCGCTGTACACTGGGCTGCAAATGGGCCTGCTCCGATCGGCGCAGCAGGTGATTCAGTAGTTGTCGTAATGCACACCAGTTCCAATGATGGAGAATGTTCAGTACATCCTGGAATCGGTGTCAGAAAGATGCACTCTACACGCCGAGATGCTTTCAAAGGAATAAATACTCAACCACTTGCAACTATCAGTGCTAACAATGGCAAACCTTCTCACCAATTGAGTTCAACTTATGCAGATGAATTGAAATTGCCTAATGAAAGAGTAGTGGCCACTGCCCCTGATAAATTCGGACTAGAGGTGCGCATACCGCAATTCATCTCTGGGCCGTGGTTATTCGCAGAGCAGATCGATGCGATCATGAACCTTGGATGCCAAGCGATTGTAATACACGGAACTGGGCTGGGACATCTCCCAATAGATGACCCAGAAGGTGATGCTCCTGAAAATCTATTACTTTGGAGAAGTATTACCAGAGCGATAAATCGTGAAGTTCCTGTAGTCATTGTCAATCAATGTATTAACGGACCTGTTGACATGAATGTCTACTCCAAAGGACGAAAACAAATGCAAATGGGAGTATTG
>CAJJAP010000004.1 GCA_905182185.1 uncultured Candidatus Poseidoniales archaeon
AAACTCAAGGTCCATTCGCCTCGACTCTCTTCACCCCAATGTTGAACGGTTGAAAAACGCCAGTCTGCATAATTATTATTAGCATCTTCATGCTTTTCAGAGAGAACACTTTGCATACCTGAAGGAGAGGTAAGAATTATTTCCAAATCACCTCTAAAGGTGTGATCAATATCAACAAAGATATCGATGTTTTCTAGATGAAGTGGGTCTGTAATGTTGACCGATACGTTGACTGAGGTGCCGGAATTATCAGGGATGTCAAGGTCAACGGTTTGCATTCCAGACGAAGCATTCACTTCCGCATCAACCGCCGTCCATTGCGCTGCAAGTGCCACGGCTGCTGATGCATCCACCACACCGAATCCATATTTGTGACTGACTAAATGCCCATTTCCATTGGTGGTCCATGATGAATCACTTGCATCATTTTTGCGAGATGTTTCAACTAGCACATGTTGTACATCTCGCCACGAAAGATTCGGATTTGCTTCAAGCATCAGTGCAATCACACCAGATACTAGCGGAGTAGCCGATGACGTGCCACCAAATGTATCTGTATAATCGGTAGATGAATAGCCGCCTGAACCCTCAATATCAGTTGTTGTAATCGCTTCACCATCACCGTTTGATGGTGCAGCCACAAGGATATTAGCGCCTGGTTCAGCATAATACGATTGTTCACCTTTGTAGGTTACAGCAGTGACTGCTATTGTATAACGGAGGTTAGCGTATCCGTCATAATTAGAATCGTCATCATCGCCCAGACCATTTCCTGCAGCCCATGTGATGATGCTTCCCAAACCACCACGGCCACTTTGAGCACCAGCTTCCATTGCAGCCAACATCAATGGTTCTGGACCTTTCAATGTCATACCGTTATCACTAGGACCCCAAGAGTTTGAATAGATATCAATCGATTGTCGTTCGTGACTCAATGCATTTGCTTCTCGGATATCAGTAGTACTGCATGAAATCAATTGCAATCCTGCTAGTCCTGCTTGTGGAGCTGCCCCTGAGACTCCTAAACTATTGTTACCAACTGCAGCAGCGACACCTGCTGAGGCTGTTCCATGCGCATCTGAGGACGAAGGGGTAGGGTCATCATCGTCACCACAGAAATCATAATCCAATGATGACTGATAGAAATCATCGAGGTCAGGATGATTCCAATCCAATCCGTCATCAACAATTCCTATGACAACACCTGCTCCTTGGTAACTATTCCATGCCCCGCTCAAATTAGCATCTTCACCTATTGTCCCACCTGATTGTCCAGTATTTTCTAGGTGCCATTGGTCTGAGAACTTTGGGTCGTTTGGTATCCAGCGTGGTATTTGCTGATATTCTAGTAATGGATAGGCTGCCTCAATTATTCCTTGTTGTTGCATTCCCTCAACGATGTATTTGCCACCAGTACCGATATCCATCAGCCATGCGCCTTCGAGTTGTGGTAATTCCAAACCGACAGGAATACGGCCAATAGCGACCCATGAAGTTACATTTGATAGAGCTACATTAATATATTGTGATAAATCACTAACTCGAGCGAGTGACGACCTGTACTGCTTGTGAATAAGTTGAAACAATTGAAATCTCATTGTTCGGCGTTACTGCAGAAACCTTGGCATCAAGTTGCGAAGAAAGTGTATTATCTTCATCTTGAAGGCTGCTTTCAAGAGGAAATACCGATAGAAAAAGGAGCAGGACCAACACGACTGCCTGCGACTTCATGCTTGGCCCTATTGATGGTCCCTCATATTGCTAACGGTGGGATATGCAGGTATTTCACAAAGGAGCCCCTCTGTCCACCCTTGCATGAATAACTCACGCGTCGGTACCCTCTGCTTGAATGCCTAATCAAAGGGTCCCCCTTTGATTCAACTTCATAAATGCCGAGAGATTGGGTTTCAATAGTGCCTCGTAAATTGACGACTGCTGAATGGATTCATCGGGCTGAATCCACACATGGTTCCCTATACGATTATTCGAAAGTAATCTACAATGGCCAGCGTCAGAAAGTTGTGATAGTTTGCTCAAAACATGGCGATTTCTCACAGACACCAGAATCTCATTCGGGGCAAAGTCATGGTTGTCCAAAATGCGGAGATGAATCTTCAAAGAAAAAGCAGTCTCTTAGTTTAGAGCAGGTCATAAAGAAAGCAAGAGAAATCCATGGCGATTACTATGACTATTCATTGGTTAATTATGTGAATACAATGACCCCTGTTACAATCATATGCCCAAGGCATGGTGAATTCGAACAAACCATTGGTAACCATATTGGTTACAACAAATCTGGATGCATGAAATGCGGGAAAGAAAGGTCTGCTGAAAAACAGCGAGGCATTCCTAGAGGAATACAAAGGAAAACGAACGACTACTGAAGAATTCATTGCGAGGGCAAAGGCTCGTCATGGAGAGAAAGTATGACTACTCTAGAACTGTTTTCAAAGGAGACAAGATAAAAGTCGAGATTGGATGTCCGATTCACGGTTTTTTCTGGCAAGACCCTCGCAATCATACTCACAAGGGAGGGTGTGGATATTGTGCTGGAAGAAGATTGACTCACGATATGTATATTCAGAAGGTTAAGGAATTACATGGCGATGTTTATGATTACTACAAAAATCAACTATGAGAGATGCCGGTGAAGAAAATCCTTGTAGGTCTGTAAAACCCATGGTGATTTTGAAATAAGAGCGTCCCATTTTTCGCTTGGGCATGGTTGCGCATCATGCCAGAGGACTGGATTTAATCCATCAAAACCAGCATATTACTATGTAAATGAAGTATTGAACGAATCTGGAGATCACTTATTTTACAAAGCAGGCATAAGTAACGACTGGAAAGGAAGGTTAAAACTGCTCTCAAAAACACTGCCCAAACATCTCACGATGAGGCATGTTGAGCATCTTCTTTTTGACGAGGGCATAGATGCCAATGACTTGGAAACAAAATTATTACAAACAATGCCTATTCGATTCTCCCAAACGGAGAGTTTCCCTGGTGGCTCTGAGTTGTTTAGTGAAAATCCCTTGGAGTATGCTAGAGCCAATGGGATTCTTACTGATTAATCCCTGATATGGATGTTTGTTGTTTGAAGCAAAGGGTGTCATCCGATATACGCCCTCGCGTTCAGGTATTGACAAATCAATGGGCTTGCAGTGGGTCTTTTCATTGCCACCGTTGTAAATGTTTGACTACAAGTCGGCACCGCAGTTCATGCAGTACTTGCCTTGTGAAGGCGTCAACTCACCGCACGTATTGCAGGTAATGTAGGCGTGAAGTTCGAGGACGGCCTTTTGCTTGATCATCAGCCAGGCGACCCAGGCATAGGCCACGGTCAGCAGCACGAACAGCCCAACGACGGTAAAGGTGCCAAGAGAGAGAAACTGAACACTTAGAGCAAAGGCGAGGAAAACACCGGCAGTAAATGCATAGACGGGCCATTCCAAGCGCATATTTGGCGCTTCGACTGCATGTATTTGATTTGTATTCAGGAATGTGTCAGTTTCGTGTATATATCGGTAGCGTCTGTACCGGCCCACTCAATCTCCTTTGTATCGGATGACCTATTGCTAATATCAACCGTAATTTGTATATTGACTGAAATAAACTTTCTATTTCATTTTTTATTGTGCCGGGGTCATATAGAAGTATTATAGCAATATACAGCAGATATGGGCCATAAAATCACCTGCGTAATTATGATTCTGTTGTTATCACCTTTGCCAATAATGGAATCCACTTCTGCGCAATGGGTTCCTGCAGTTGAGCTTGAATGTCAAGCGGTTCACCCATCGGGTAATCTTGAGATAAATATCACACTTGATTCTAATGGGAGCGATTACGCAGATTGTACTGTTTCCAATCCTAATATGTATCAAGAAAAAATTAGCATTTCATTCAGCGCTGGTCAATTAGCATCTGCAGGCCCTACTGAACTTTACGTTGAAGCGAATAGTGAAGTCGATTTTCAGGTGACCGTCCGAGCAGACATTATGGTGGCGAATCAAACTATTGAACTCAAAATTATTGCCGAAGTAGTGGAAGCAAACGGATTACCTCCTCCTAATTCTGCGTCTTCAGAATCTAATCTATTGGTAGATGTTACAGTATATGATGAAGCCAATGAAACAGAAAAGGTGATTTCAAAGAAATCCGATGATCTGTCATTGGTTTATGCAACCAGCAGTGGTGCAGTTCTCCTTCTGTTGATATTTTTCATTGTCTTGAAAAGACGTAAAACGATGTCTTTAATTTAGCAATTACTACTCGAATGGGCTTTCCTTGAAAGATTCAGACCCCACGATTGAGACCCCTGTCACTTTGGTAGCGAGTGTACCGGGGAGCATCAAGCCTGGAATTCAGGGTAATACTGTCTTGTATATGTCATTGCATCTGCAGATGGGTATCCTTGAGCGACTAAGCCATTGTAATAATCTCGAGCCGGGTCTGGTTGTGCAACTGGCTGAGTTTGAGCAACTACTGCTGGCGCCATGGCAACCGGTGCAGCATACTGTTGTGCAACTGGCTGAGCACCCATATTAGGCATTGCAACCGCTTGAGTTGGCTGAGCACCCATATTAGGCATCTCTGGCATAGGTGAGCCTGCTGTCCAAGATTTGTCTTGAACTTCTTCTGGCTTACTCCTGAGCATAACAAATGCAATTACTCCGATAATAATCAATACTACAGAGATTCCACCTGCGATGGCACCTGTTGAAATTGCGGCTGTTGAACTTGCACCATTAGAGGAATCCTTTACCCAGCGAGCAGCATCATCAGGGTATGCATCTGCACCCATCTCAATAGTCCAATCTTCACTCGGGTTTGACCAGCCATCACCATCTGCATCATAGCAGCCAGTTCTGTCATTAGATGAATTACCATAGACATCAGGGCATGCATCTGCACCCATCTCAATAGTCCAATCTGCATCTGGGTTAGAGAGGTAATCTCCATCTGAGTCTGGGCATCCAGAACGATCTGATTGCGACATTCCAAATACAGTAGGACAATTATCACCATTGGTTCCTTCTGCGTTATCACCAAATGTATCTGAATCTGTATCAGCCCATTGGGTTGGGTCATTGACGAAAAGTACTGCATCTGCTCCTTGTTCTGGACTCCAATCGAAGTTCGGGTCTGAACGTCCATCACCATCTGAATCTACGCAACCAAAGCGATCTACAGTTGAATTACCAAATTCAGAAGGACAAGCATCCGGTTGTTCACCGGCAGAGTTCTCTCCAAATCCATCACCATCGGAATCAACCCATTGTGTAGTCTCTTGTGGTAGGTCATCAACTGCATCATACCACCCATCATCATCTGAATCTTGGCAACCGAGGAATCCTCCTTCGGTAGAAGTTCCAGAAAGGATAGGACAATAATCCTGCCCAGTTGCATCAGCATGATATTGACCTGGCCAAGATGGGTTTCTATCATCCCAACTCATATTTGCCCAGTTATCGCCAAATCCATCTTCATCATAATCCGACCATTGTGCAGGGTCATTAGAAAATGCATCTGCACCGTCTTCAGTGTTCCAAGATGTGTCTGCATCTGAATATCCATCTTCATCTGCATCAAAGCAGCCTAAGCGGTCTTCAGTGGAAGTTCCTGCCATACTAGGGCAATCATCTGCAGCTACACCTTGTGGATTATCTCCAAACCCATCTTCATCTACATCATCCCATTGAGATATCTCAGTAGGGAAGGCATCATCAACATCAGCCCATCCATCTCCATCTGTATCTAAACAAGCATTCTTTCCACCTAATGTAGAGTTACCTGCTTGTGTAGGACAGTCATCGAATAAGTCTGACCAGCCATCACCATCTTGGTCGATACAGCCTTGTTCGCCCAGTGTTGAGTTACCTGCTACAGTCGGACAATCATCCAATACGTCGTCAATTGAGTCAGCATCGTCATCTAAGTCTTCATCACTATCACGGCAGCCATCACCATCTACATCTGTTGCTTGGTCTGAAACCCAAGTAGGTCTCGGTGGATTATATTCCGTCCATGGACATAAGTCATTTACATCATCGATTAGATCATTATCATCATCTGAATCTTCAGTATCATCCTTGCATCCATCATTATCCCAATCGGTTGAAGCGGATGGGTTGGCAGTATCTTGAGTGCTAGTCCAATTATATTCTCCACCACGGGGGCAATTATCAGGGAAATTATCTGTTAGTCCATCATTATCATCATCTGAATCACATGCATCTCCTTGACTATCAAAATCAGTATTTGCTTGTATAGGATTTGAATCGGAAGGGCAATTGTCGTTAATATCAGGAATCCCATCATTATCCATATCCTTCTTTGTTGCAGGGTCAAAGGCCCATAGGAATACATCATAACTTCCAGATGAAGTTACAGAATGTGTTCCTTTGGTAACAGTGCCGGAAAGTCCACCAGCAACAGTAACATATCAGACATGTTGACGCTCAAAGCGAGACCCATTTCGTATCCTGCGCTTCCAGAAGTATCCAGCCAATCCCAAGTACCGGTGGAGCCTAAGCCACCCAATAAAATATCCTGATTACCTGTTGGAGATACGGTATTGCTACCCGCTGTGAAAGAACTGCTAATCGTTGTAGAAACAATAATTTCGCCAGTGGATAATAAAGCGACACCAGAGAATGAATCATTATTCGAACTTCCTCCTGATGTAGCCCAACCATTACCGCTTACTGAATCCATAATTAAGAAAGCATCTCTATTTCCTTGACTTGCAGAAAGCGACCATCCTTGACCTTGGAGAGTTCCACCAAATCCACCGACATAGTACATATTACCATTCATGTCTTCTGTAATACCAGTGATCAGTACTACCTCATTTGGCACACCATACCCAACCAATGTCACTATTGCCCCATTAGTATCGAGTTCTAAAAGAAACGAATCTGCGAATCCCACATTTGCATATAATTGTTGACCGAATGTAACTGCGTTTTGATTAATTCCAGCCAGAATGATTTGGCCGTTCATTGATGAATGTAAATCTAGAACACCTGTAGTTCCACTACCGCCACTAATCACCCAGATTAATTGACCATTATTACCGTCATATTTTGCTACGTAAAGTGAAGGTAAAGCAGCATTTAGAATAGTTCCTCCGAAATCAGTATTACCATCAAATGATCCAGCAATAACAATGTCTCCATTACACTCGACTTCAACTGCATCTACAGAACTTGTATTGTTATTTGTTCCAGTTGTTGCGTGGGAATGAGCCCACATAAAGTTTCCAAATGGATCCGTTTTTGCTAGGTATCCATCGCCTGCTTGACTGGTAATCGTTTGGATTCCAAATTGTACTGAACCACTAAAAGAACCACCGATTACAGCTTCACCGCCCATTCCAGCACCTACATCATAAACGAATGAATATCCATTGGAATGGTCTGCTGTAGCGACCCAATCCCAATCACCTGTGTCTGAAACTGAGCCTAAGAAAAATTCGCAATATCTACCTGCTAGTTGGGCGCAAGATGCGTGGTATGGACTAGTAGGATTGATAGTTGTTTGACCAAATGTTGCCACATATGATGTCGCAAATCCCAGCAACAATATTACCGTGACCAAAACCTGCCATAACCGAAGCATATTCAAACCAGTACCTACCTGCACTGGTCAAGTAATGATTTGCTTTTGCCCGACCAGAGACGGACAATAAAGTGATTTCTTCAAGTTGTTCAGATTCTTCTTCAACAATTTTCTCATCATACAATAAGATTGGAGTAAGTACTGAAAATAATAGAATCACAATTATACTGCGGGCAATTACACTTTGAGATAGACTACGCATACATGGCGGTCATGCCAATAGGCAATCAATCCTTCCATCAATAGTGTCCCTTGCTTTCGCTAATTATATTGAAAATCTTCGGGCAAATATTGCTCATTCGATGTTATCATCGAGTGTTAACAAACTGCTATCGCCTGCATCTACAACACATATGGTTGAAACTGAAAAAGGCTTACCACAAGCGACACCGAGTTCACGGTTTACTTGTGGTGTTCGGAACTTGGTGACCTCTGGATGTGATGCTTGAAGTGCATCAACATATTCAGTCGGGCAGTTTGCTGCAAGAATTATCAACTTTGCTTCACCACGTGTACAAGCATCAATGGTTTGACGTTGTCCAAATAGTAGTTTTCCAGTTGTATTTGCGTTTTTTAATTGTCGGCTTAGATCCATTATATTATTCCTCCATTCTCCACATTTGTTTCTCATGGGGTGGAAATTCATTCAGGGATGTAGAACAGTTCTACACTACCAGTACCAAGTGAAATTGGTTGTCCTACGATGATGTTCTCTGCAACACCAGTGAGGTAATCTTTCTCACCGATAATACCCGCCTTGAGCAAGTGGTTAACAGTAACTTCGAACGCAGCACGAGCAAGAATACTGTGCTTTGAACCGGATACACCATGACGACCAATTGCACGGACTTCACCTTCAGAAGTCATTACATCTGCAACCATCAATAAGTGACGTACATCGACTTCAAGACGGGCTCCGTCAAGAGTGTCTTGCAATTCGTTAATAATCGCCTGTCGAGCTGCTTCAATACCAAGATAATTGTAAACTTCGAGAATGTTATTGGTATAGGTACGGGAGCGATCGATAGTTTCAAGTTCGCTTACACGTTGAAGGTTTGAACCGATTGTAGAAAGATAATATTCCCCAGTTTTGTCATCCAATTGTACATTTGCTCGAAGGACATTAGGTATTCCCTTCAAACGCATATCTCTAATCTTCTCTTCTAATTGAAGGAGCATTGTATAGGATGGCGGGTTATCAGCAAGTTCTGCTAAATCTTCTGCACTATGAATACCAGGAATCAATGTTAGAGTGGAAGGTTTCTTTTCCTTATCCGCTTGAACATAAAGCCTTGTAGCCCGTTCTAGTTTATCCTTAACTTCCAATTCAGTCATGCCCTTTTGCTTGAGCATGCCCTTATTCAATTTCAAAACTAATCTTCTTTGAGCAACGTCTGTTTCAAGAGAAGCAATGTTTACAGTCGTAGTTACTTCAATACCAGCAGCTAACTTCTTCGCTTCTTCTGCGGAGTGTTTCTTATCTCCTGCTAAACGAATTGTCATTGTTGGTGTTTGTGGAACCTTTCGTGCATCGACCACTTCAATAATACGTGGAAGACCCATTGTAACGTTAATTGTAGCAACTCCCGCATAGTGGAAAGTACGCAGAGTCATCTGAGTACCCGGTTCACCAATTGATTGCGCTGTAATAATACCTGCTGCTTCATAAGGGTCAATACTTGCTCGCTCAAGTGCTATAATAGAACCGCTGATAACTTTCTTTGCCTGCGGCTTAGTTAGTTTATTCATCCCTCTATCATGAACTGCTTGTGTTAAGTCATGAAGAATTCGGTCATTAAAACGATCACTGCCTGCTGCTTCAACTGCACCAAGCAAGGACTTGAAGACTGGGTCATCGGACAATGTATCTTCCAATGAAAGCAATTTCTTAGCACTATCATACGTTTCTAAGTCTGCTGCGATCTTAATTGTAGAGCGCTTCTTAGCCTTCTTCAGTTTGACATTTGTTACAGGACCGGTTGATTCGCTACCTTGGTCTTGTCCCTTCTTGGTCGCACCAATAATGATACCATGAATTGTGTCGCCAGTTTCAGAATCGGTTTCACAGATTTGAGCAATTTGTTGCGCTGTCAAAATCTTGACATCGTCCCATTTCCTGTCATCTGCCAGAGTATGTGCATAGTTATCTGCAATACCCAAATCCATTAACTTCTTTTTGGTTGCACTCTTTACTACCATCAGCTCTCACCTCCATCATACTCAGATGCATCTTCCCATGCACCAAGATCGTCTTCTGCTACTTCATGTTCAAAGGACTCTCTATCAACAAGAGTCTTTCCTTCAGTTCCAAGTGCATCATCGACAATTACATCAATGTTGAACGCAGAGCCGTGAACACCTCTTGAAGGGTCGATACCATCTTCACCATATGAGAATTGAATAATACGATTTGCAGTATTACGCACAGAGAACATATTATCGCTGGTAACCTTCAAGTCATCCATTGCGTTAATCAAACGGCGTTGCATATATCCAGACTTAGATGTACGAACCGCTGTATCTACCAGTGATTCTCTACCGGAAACAGAGAGCATGAAAAACTCCGTTGGCCTTAATCCACGCTTGAAAGAAGAATCGATGAAACCTCTTTCACTAGCACCTCGACCTCCACGTTGGAAGTGAGGAAGAACACGGTCTAGGTATCCACGTTCTAGACGCTTACCACGAACCTTTGCTTGACCAATAGAACCTGCCATCATCGTCAAGTTGTCCATAGAACCACGAGCACCTGAAATAGCCATGTTAACCGCAGCGTTTGTAGAACCAGATTGGTTTAATTCATCCTTTGCAATATCTCCAGCAGTTTGCTTACCTTCATCCAACATAACCATGATATTCTCTTCTAGAGTTTCACGGGTTGTACGACCAGGTCTGGTTTCGTAATTCTTTCCATCCTTACCAAACTTTTTAAGTTCTGAGTTTACTAATTGACGTGCATCTTCATTCGCTTGTTCAATAGCGCTCAATGCCTCAGCAGTCAAATCTTCATCATCAATACCTGTTGTAAATCCGAGAGATGTACAAGCTGCAATTGTTAATCGTGTGAATTCGTCCAAGAACTTAGCACCTAATTCAGGCCCTTTGGTCTGAACTATCTGGTCCAGTAGACGTCCGTCTTCAGCACCGATAGCACGCTTGTCTAGAGTTCCTGTGACCTTTCCATCTTTGACTATAACATCATCATTAGAACGACTGCGGAATCGAATATTGATATCGTCTGGAATAATCAATGATATGAGATCCGTACCACGGAAAGAATCATTACCATTTTCATCCTTAACAATCTCAGGTAGTTCCCCTGTCCAGTCAATATTACCAAGCATCTCAAGTCCATGCTTAAAGGAAATAAGGGTACCTGGGCGTGTCAAAAGATAAGCACCGGAGATGTGATCGTGTATTCCACCGATAACCGCTCCACCATAACGAGGTGTTAGGATGTGCTCTTGTACTCTCATCAAAATATTAGCTTCTGCACGAGCCTCTTCGGATTGGATAATATGCAAGTTCATTTCGTCACCATCAAAATCAGCGTTATATGGTGTACAAACCGCTAAGTTGAAACGGAAAGTACGACCTTCCATTACACGAACTTCGTGTACCATCATAGACATTCTGTGAAGAGAAGGTTGACGGTTGAAAATTACTACATCCCCATCTACTAAGTGACGTTCAACCAAAAGACCAGGCTTCGGGTTGCCGTTTCTATCAACGGTTGACAAACGATCTTCAACAAAGGTTCGGTCTCCCCATTCATCTTCAGGACTTCCACAATGTGGACAAGAGATGTTTAGGTGATCTGGAATTGGTTCCGGATGTACCTTATCAGATTGTGCCAGTTCCCACTTCCACCTGTTGTGAAGAACTGCGCGTGGGTCATCATCTTCAAGAGGATGTCCATCACGATCTTCACCACGAAGGTTAGCGATAGTTGCTTCATCATCAACCACGTATTTTTCTTCAGCGATTGAACCATCGATTCCAAGAGAGGTTTCCTTGCGGATTACTAGACCTGGAAGGAAGTTAGGTGCATGAAGTACAGAATGTAGGTCAGGACGCAGGGTGTTTTCTGCACCGCTCTCACGGCATTCCGGGTTTCCACAGCGGTATCCAGCTTGCATTAGGCGGCTGCGTTGATTGATACGAACACGGCGACCGTCACCACGAATAATGTAGTTAACACCAGGGTGTACATCAGGTCCACGAAGAATCATATGTCGCATTTGCTCCTTGTTTCTTGTAGTAACACGGATTGGAACTGTTAATTCCTTAGCGGTTACCAATGGGACACCAACTTCGTTAACACTGAGGTATGGGTCTGGTGAGATAACTGAACGTGCACAGAAGTTAACACGCTTACCGGATAGGTTAGAACGGAATCGCCCTTCCTTACCCTTCAAACGCTGTGTTAGAGTCTTCAGTGTACGACCTGAACGATGACGTGCAGGAGGAATTCCTGCTGTTTGGTTATCGAAATAGGTAGTAATATGGTATTGTAGAAGTTCCCACAAATCCTCAACGATCAGTTGCGGAGCACCAGTATCACGGTTCTCTCTTAGACGCTGATTGATTCTCAATACATCGACTAACTTGTGCGTTAAATCGTCTTCTGAACGGTCACCGCTATCCAAAGTAATGGATGGGCGAACGGTGATTGGAGGAACTGGAAGAGCCTTTAGAACGATCCATTCTGGACGATTTAGCTTGTCCATACCAATGAAGATTAGATGCTCGGAAGGAATACCACGAAGCCATTCTCTGACATCTCGTGGGTTGAGTTTCCTCTCAGTTTCCTTACCAGTACCTGCATTGTCAATTCTCTCTTTGAAAGTTGTTGGCTTGTCGAGCATAATCTTACCCTGTAAGTTGTCACAGTGCATACATTGCTTTCTCTTTACACCAGAAGTTACCTTCTCAACTTCTTTGATAATCTTTGTAAACTCTGTTGAACCGACACCGTGCTTGGTGATGATATCACGAATTCTTGAACGGTAATAATCTTGCTCAGAATGCTCTACGTTAGTTGGAGAAGTTCCTGCTTCATCGTGCAGTAGAATCTTGTTACAATTGTTACATGTAGACTTCAAAGCGGTCTTGATCAAGTTTACGAAACCGATGTGTATAACCGGTAATTCCAGTTGAATATGCCCAAAGTGACCAGGTGATTCATCATACTTACAATTGTCAGTTGGACAAAGTAATCCCGGTTCGATTACACCCATGTGCGGGTCCATCAAACCTTGTTTGTATGCGTGTCCATCATCCTTGTATGTATCAGCAGTTTTGACCTCAACAGAAGACATCTTGCGTATTTCAATCGGGTCCATCAGTCCGAAGCGAATCAATGAGATTCGCTTAGGTATCATTATACTATTTTGGCTCATCTTTGGTCCTCCAGTTCGAGACGCATGGCCACACCTAAACTCTTCATTTCGTCTAGTAGCAGCTTGAATGCATATGATGTTTGTACTTTGTAAACTTCAGCTCCATCACCATGTATAGGGCTGACGTATGTCCTACGTTTTGGATCGTACCAAGCGATGTGACCGGATTCGGCACAAACATACATCTCAATACCATCTGATTCATCGAGTAGACGGTCTTTGATAACCATTGAAGCACCGTGTGCAATCAAACAATCACGTTCCATCTCACCAAATCGCAGACCTCCTTGGCGTGCACGACCTTCGGTCGGCTGACGTGTTAGAATTTGAACACGGCCACGAGAACGAGCGTGTATCTTGGAAGATACAAGATGGTGAAGGCGTTGGTAGAAAATACAACCTACGAAGATATCAGCAGGGTATTCTTCTCCTGTTTCTCCATTGATCATCAATTCACGGCCAGTGTGGTTTAGACCATTACGGACTAATCCATCACGTAGGCTGGATTCTTTTTCTCCACGGAAAGCAGTACCGTCAACACGGCGTCCTTCCATAGCTCCAACCTTGCCACCAATCATTTCCAATACGTGCGCAACTGTCATTCGTGACGGAATAGCGTGCGGATTAATGATTAGATCTGGGACTACTCCATCAACTGTGAATGGCATGTCTTCAGATTCTACAAGGCGTCCAATAACTCCCTTCTGTCCGTGACGACTTGCAAATTTGTCACCGACTTCAGGAATCTTTTGGCTACGAACCATTACACGAACGAGTCGACCAGAATCTAAAGATTCAGTAACATATACATTGTCAACCCAACCTTTCTCACCATGACGAACTAGCATAGAGGATTCTCTACGCTCTTGAGCAGTAAGGAATGCTCCACCTGTTGATTCTTCTAAGAATCTAGGAGGGCTGGTCTTACCAACGAGGACATCGCCACCGGTCAATTCGATTTCAGGCATAGGCAAACCGTCATCTTCTAGATGATTATATGCCTCAGGTGCCTTCATTCCCTTTACTTCTTGTAGAGATGAACCTGGCTTCTCAATCAATTCTTCTTGACCACCTGGGAATCTTCTTCGTTCAGCATTGTAAGTTCTGTTAAATGTTGAACGTCCTAGAGCTCGGTCTACAGAGCCCTTGTTCATAATAACAGCGTCTTGCATGTTGTATCCGTGAAGAGACATAATAGCAACGATGTAATTTTGACCACCTGGACGGTCGTCGAAATTTGTTGTTGTCATTGCACGTGTACGTGTGATCGAACGATGAGGGTAGTGCAAAATATGCGCACGTGTGTCTGGACGTAGACGGTAGTTCGAACTAGGAAGACCTAGAGATTGCTTAACCATTGCAGTTCCACCAGTAACACGAGGTGTTGAGTTGTGTTCTGGGTAAGGAATCAATGAAGCACATACTCCATGAATCAATTGTGGATCAATTTCAACGTGGGTATGTTCTTCTGTATACAATAATGGTACCATCAAAGTTGCTTCTTCCCATGAACCGTTTGGCATGCGAACACGAGCGAGTAATTCTGCTTCATTGGAGCCTGGGACTCCGAGATTTACCCACTTGATTTCTTCATTGGTTACCAATCTGCCCTTTAGTGGGCCATCTTCAACCATTTCTGGAGTGATGAATGGACGAGGTGCAATATACAAATCTTCTTCTTCTTCTGCGTCAACCCATTCAACGATTCCTTCGTTAACCAATTCCTTGAATGACATCTTACCTGTGCGGAGAGATTCCAAATGTTCGTTGGTTAGACGTGGTGTACCATCGTATAGAATTAACAGAGGCCTTAGGATGCGGCCTTTGTCAGTATTGATGAAAATATCATTATTATCTTTATCGAATCTAATGGATACTTCTGCTGGGATAACACCACGGCGTCGTGCAGATTTGAAGTGTCTAACTAAGTTTGCACCACGCTTGTGTACACCGTAAATGTCACCATTCACGTGAATTCTGTCACCACTGGTCCAGTCATCAGGCTGAACAACATCTAGTTCATCAAGACGCTCACGAACTTCGGTCTCATCGATGTTCTCTGAGATATCGATCATTTGAGCTGCGTTCTTTACCAAACCACAGTTTTGACCTTCCGGTGTCTCATTTGGACATAGGCGGCCCCATTGTGTTGGATGCAGGTCACGTGCTTCGAAGTGAGGTTGGCTTCGAACAAGTGGAGAAGTTACACGGCGCATGTGAGATAGTGCTGCTAGGTATGTTGTACGGTCTAGAAGTTGTGAAACACCAGAACGTCCACCAACCCAGTTTCCTGTAGCCAATGCGTGCATAATCTTAGAGGTTAGAACATCTGGACGAAGGCAAGATGTAATTTTCAATTCTCGCTTGCGATTGTGATGACGTTCAAGTTGGTACTTCAAGTCACGAGCAAGTTGCCCAGATGAAACACGGAATAAATCTTCAATCAAGTCACCTGCAAGACGAACACGCTTGTTTGCATAGTGGTCCTTGTCGTTTGGTTCACGGTCGGTCATTGCCATTTCTAACACTTGACGGACGATTCTTCCAAGGAAGATAGCCTTCTTCTTTCGATCTTCTGTTTGGTCGCCCAAGTGAGGAAGAAGTTCTCTATCCAATAGTTGGTTAACACGTGCTTCTCGGTATTCGCGTTGTTGTCCTGCAGCGAATTTCTTCTGAAGCCATTCGTGTGATTCCAAGGTATTGTTGACAGCATACTCTTCGTTGTCGTTTACTTCGTTGATATTTGCAACGATATACTTGAAAGTCTCTGTTGGTCCTGCGATAGCTTGGAACACTTCTTGGTCATTTTCAATTCCTAGTGCACGCATTAGCATTACTACAGGAATTGGTGTTGTTCCCACAGTACTAATCTTAACCATCAGCATTCCATCACGGCGCTTTTCAACAGTTAGTGGCTTTCTCATACCATCTTTCTGTGAGAAAATCTTAGCAACTTCAGTCTTCTTTACCGAACGCTTATTGATTTCAACAGTAACTCTGTTAGGTGCTAAATCTTCCATTGAGATCAGAACTCGTTCTGTTCCGTTGATAATGAAATAGCCACCTGGGTCTAGGGGGTCTTCTCCCTTCTTGCGCAACAAGTCCTTCCATAGGTCAGCGTCTTCGCCAGAAGTTACAGGGTCTAGCACTCGGTCGCTGATGATGTGCTCTGGATGTAGATTACATCTGCGAGAGCGGATCATGATAGGCATGCTTCCAACTTGAACACTTTCTTCAAGAGGAGATGGTATTCCACTACGATAGATTTGGAAATCGATTGAAACCGGAGACATGTATGTCAACTTTCTCAAACGGCATTCCATTGGAGTAGACTCCATATTTGCACCATTTGCTTCACGAATTGTTGGCTTTCCAAGTTTGATGTCTTTCAAACGAATAACGATTTCTTGGTCAACTACGTCGAGTTTGATGTATCCACCTTCATCATCATTGATTTCCTCGTCGGTTCCGACGCGGATATTACGGATGATTTTCTCCATACGTGATATTGTGCTGTCTCCCGCAGGAATACAGTCATTATATGACGCCAATTGATGATTCACTAAGCTGCGCTCTTTGAAAAATGATTGAATTATTTCTTGCATAATAGACACCTCCCCTCAGTTACCCTCTACGATCAGACGGTATGCAACAGACTTACCAGCCGACGGGGATCGGCGGATAACTTTGATAACGCGGTCGGCAATCCAACCAGCAGGAAGTGGTGTATGGTCTGCATCTGCAGCCAAGTCGGCCATGTCTCCAATTTCAGCGGTTTCTTTAATCGCTTGAACAGCAGGGTCGGAAATCAAAATCTTTGGGAGAAGTTCTTTTGCTAGGCGAGGCATTTCTGTTTCCTCATCCATTTCAACGATGTCCCAAGGTGCGAGATGTTCGCTTTCTACTGCGAATTGTTCCTCGGCCGAAATATTTGCTTTGCCAACTAATTCTTGGTGAGGCACTAATTCGTGATTTAGTGCATTGAATCTAGAAGTGATTTCTGGTCGGTCGAAATCATCAACGGTTTTTGCTCGAATTGTAATCTTCTTGCTTTTCTTTGCTGCCCTGCGTCGAGAACCTTGTTCTGCAATAACAGACATTACATTGGTAAATTGCTCAGAATCTTTGGAAACACCCAATACTGCAGCGATCTCATCAGAAGAAAGACCTTTGATGTCTGTCATGTTTCTGTCAGTCGCTAGTTTGTGGGCGAACTCTTCGGAGACTCCCAGTTCCATCAATCGCTTCTTTGTTGCGCTCTTTACTACCATGTCAAAGTCCCCGTACCCAGTTTGCACCCTTGCCTGCCACCCTTTCAGGCGGGCCTGACGGGGTTCGAACCCGCGACCATCGGATTAAAAGTCCGACGCTCTACCTGACTGAGCTACAGGCCCAAAGTAGCAACTTGGGCTTTACGGCCGACTTGCAAACTGCTCTTATAACTTGCGGAGGGGGGGAATAGCGCCTCGCATCGCGAAGCTCGCTCCCAGAAGTGGCTTGGAGTTGGGCGAATATCGCCATCTAAGCCGCTGGGTGCATTTTGTGTTACAAGTGGACAGCCATAAAGGCTTCGTCCTATGACCGTCTCGGCATGGTCATGGCGGACGAGAAACCCTTCAATATTGCTAGCGCCGAGCAAGAAATCGACCGCTTGAATCGGCCAATAAAATCGGTGATTTGGCAAGCTCCGAAGGGTGAATCATTCACCCTCAGCATACCCCCAACTGTCTACCCCCCTAGAGAAGATACTGACCTTCTTGCTAATGCCATTGTTAGGATCGGTGCTGGACGTGGAAAAAGATGTCTTGAAATCGGTTGTGGCAGTGGAGCATTGTCCTTATTGGCCGCTAGACAGGGATGGAAGGTAAAGGCCTGCGACATCAACCCCTTTGCGGTGATGGCATCCCGACATTCTGCTAAAATTGCAGATATTGACCTTGACATTCGAGAAGGCGGCCCAGGACCTAAAGAAGATGGTGAAATAAATCAGTGGTCCGGCCAAGAACTACACGACCTAATCATCTGGAACTTACCATATCTCGAATTACCGAGTTCTAGCGATGAGGTTCTAGGGCCGTTTGAAGAAGCCGCATTACTAGATACGGATTCAATTGGACTTGTTTCCCGCCTAGTAAAATTGATATCAACTGGAAAGTTGATGACCCCTTCTGGAATGGCCCTAATTCTGGTTTCAAATAATCAAAGAGGGAACGATACGAAAAGAATCTGTCTTCAAAATGGTCTATCATGCCGTGAATTTTCCAGTAAACAATTTGATGATGGTGAGGAATTAACTGTATATTCGATTTGGCTGCCATTCTCAAATTGCCCAGTTAGCACACATGATGAAATTGAATCGACAAACAAAGTATTGCTCGATAACGAAGGACAAATAGGAACCTCCATTAAAGCAAAAAGGCAACTTGAAGGAAAAGGTAGGCGTGGACGTAATTGGACTAGTGAAACAATTTCATTTGCAGGCTCCTGGATTGTCCACGATGGAAAAGGCGAACTGGTTCACTCAGACCTACAATTGGTTGGCGGACTTGCTGTTGTTGATGCCATTAGAGCAATTTCAAATAGGGAGTGCAGTAACCGGATTAGACTCAAATGGCCGAACGACATCCTATTGAAAAATGAATCTTCTGAATGGGCCAAGGTATCTGGAGTATTATTAGAAGGTAGAAGCATTGCTTCCGAAATAAGATTAGTTCTTGGAATCGGAGTTAATATTTATTCTGCAGAGCCACTAGAAAAGCAAGATTTCAAAATTGCAACTCTCAATCAAAGTCTTGATTTGGATATTAATTTCGGACAATTTTCATCGGTGATTAGTGCGGCCTTATCCTCACTGCTAGAACAAAAGATCAACATCCCAAATTTTCCATCCAATAAATTACTTAAAATCACTTTAGAAGAAATTAACAGTACTGTTCTTTCACTGGGCAACCCAATCTATAGAACAGATAGTTGTCAAGTTGTTGGATTAGATGAAAAGGGCCAACTACAAGTAAAAACGACTTCGGGAGAATTACTGAATCTAGACGAAGGTGAAGATTTAATTTGGCCAAAATATAATTGATCTAGCACAATTAGACATCTATTTCTGCATCAAGTATTTCCTCTTTGGAACTTTCTAATTGTTTCTCTTCTTTACGCTTATACAAACCAAAGACCAGCAGTAAAACTCCGATTGGATATACGATTTTATCCAACATACTCTGCCTATCGATTGAGATGACTACTTCGGTAATGGCTGCATCATCTTCTCCGTCAACTGAGATGACGAGGTTGTAGTCCTTGCTTGATTTCGCCACATAAACAAATTCATCTTTAGAATCTTCAATCATTATAATTTCCTTTACAACCTCTCCTTCTAGACTAATTGTCACAGTTGTTGCATTTGATGTACTAAATCGCATCTTTATTTCATCACCCTCACTAAGTGAAAGGTTCTTGGAATGAGGCAGATCGTTGTTAATATTTTCTGGTTCAGGCCAAGAATGCATGATTAATGAACCAACTAATATTGAAATTGAGACCAGGATGAATACATCACTCATCTTCATTGCTGGTGCTGTGCCTCCGCCGGACATATTGTACGCCACCTGCATTGGTATCATGAAGATAGTGATGCAACACTGATTGAAATCATCTACGTTCTCTATTTGGCTTAGGCAAATTCAATCGCTCCCTAATCAAACGTATTTTCCCACTCATACTAACGCTAAGCATGGAGTATTCGTCATAACCCTGCTCGGTTTCAATCAATATTCTAAAATCACTTGAGACCTCATGGGGAACCTGAATTATTGCTAATCCTTCATCGCCATTTAGAGATATTTTAGGAAGAGTTTGTTTTAAGTTAGTATGTGCCAACTCAGCACCCTCACTGCCACCACTGAAAAAATCCATAAGTTTTATTTCTTTTTTACTGCCTAATAGCTGTTGTAAATCATTCACTGCTGTTTGTAACTGGCTGCGAGTTGTCATCTCAGGCGAAACTACAACTCCAATCCAGCGCCTCTTGCCACGTAGTGCCTTGGTCAGTTTCTTTGCCATATATCATGCCACAATACACTCCTACAATTAGATTTCACATGAAAATTTATGCCATACACTGAAAATATAGGACTGAGTCCCTAGCAATGTGGCAGATGAGGTAGAGGCTAATACCTCCAAAGTTGAATCTGAAATTGAAATCGAACAGCCAGTAAATTCAGTTCTTGATGAACTATCTAATCAAAAAACTTCAATTTGGGGTCTTATCAAAACACTATTATCGCCTCAAACATTGCCTCATATCGCATTAATAGTGATGCTCTCATCTACGTTCTACATAATTGCTAACATGGGTGGCGATTTTATTGCTGCCATAGGTTTCATTTCTGTTTCTTTTGGATATGCGATTACGGCAGTTACCTCCAATACAGAGTTCGTGCAGAAGTTAACAAAACTCCCAAGTAGGGATTCGAGTGATTTACGGGAAGGGCAATCACCTAGCGAACAATTAGGTCGATTGAAAAGAGTTATTTTCAGTTTTAGGATTTGTATATTCCCATTAGTGATGTCTACATTTACTCTACTTGGACTAATGTTTTTGTTCCTTGGCAATGGCGTACTGTCCGATTTGAAGGAAACAATTTCACTAGCCCTTGCCTTTTTATTCATTATTTGGAGCATCGTTCAAGGACGCTCCTTTACAAAATGGACCTCTACCATTTCTGTTTCAAAAGTCCCACAATCATCTGAGAAAAGAGGCAAACCGATGGCTCAAGCGATTATCCATGGCCTTGTAATTCTTCTAATCGCATTTATCGGAGTCTGCATATTCCGTCTACTACAAGGAGGCGATATCGTACCATGGAAAATACTGGTCACAAACTCCCCATATCTAATTGCAACTTTGGGGTTACATGTTTTTGCTGTGACTTGGTCTTGGAAGTCAAGGGTTGCCGCATCTAGAGATGTTGCAATGTCTGCATTTACCTGGAAATGGACATTAATGGCTCAGCTATTCATTACCTGGCATGCGCTAACAATCTGGCGCCATATTGATTTGGATCCGAATGATTCCCAATTAATAATCGAGGAAGTTTTATTGATGATATTTACAGTATTTATGGCGATTTGGACCCTTACTTCACGTGGAATTAAATCTAAGCGCCCATTATTTAATCAAAATAACGCTCTCCCTTGGGGATTATCATTCGGATATGCCTATGCAGGTTCAGTTGCCATGCTAACAGTAGTTCTTGATGAATTAACCAATGTAATGATGGCTGGACATTTCGTAGTAATCTTAACCGTATTATGGATGCAACGCTCAGTATTAGCAAGTCTTGTAGAGGATAGAGACCAAGGGATTGAAGTCAAGCGAATTACTGAATCCATATTGGACAAGAAGTCTAAAAAACCAGAAGTATTATCTGAAAAATCGGATTCCCATGAAGTTGAAAAAATAGTTGCTACTTCGGAAGAAAGTAATGAAATGGATGAAATTGCAGTCATTGTTGAAGAAGACTCGCAAGAAATTGAAGGCAGTTGGCAACAAGATTCTACCACTGAATGGGGCAAACAAATAGAATCTATCAGTGATGATGTTGAATGGAATTCTGACGTTATAGAATTGGATGACTGAAATCAACTACCAATTCCAGATAGCAATGTTACGACTCTAATCGAATCGTGTAAGTCATCACTCACTCTTGCTCCGAGAATTACTTGGGCATCAACATCCAGCGCAGCAGTAAACATGCTCGCAACTGTTTCGACTTGACCAATGGTCATCCCTTGACCACCCTCGATTTGAATTAAACAACCCTTAGCACCACTGACATCTAATTCTGCCAAAGGTGCCATCATCGCCGATTTCAAAATCTCTTCCGGTTCATCTGCCCTTCCTACACCGACTAGCATAGTGGCTCCACCTTCGGCATCAACAATTGCCCTTAGATCCATTAAATCCAAATTGATTAAGCCCATTCTTAGTAGAGTCCTGACTAAACCATCTACTAAATCTTCAATCCATTCAGCACCCATCTGCCATGCTGTACCCTTTTCTCTCGCTTGTCTTGCAAGTCTTTCAAGTGACAATTGTACTGTAATATGTGCATTGCTTTGTAAACGTTCAAGTCCTTCAGCAGCGATTTTCGCTCGTGTCTCTTGTATTTCGAAAGGTAATGCTGCCACCGACAATACGACCGCCCCAGATTGCCGCGCTTGTCGGGCAAATTCATGAGCTGCTCCCGTACCAGAGCCGCCGCCCAATCCGACTAGCAAAACAACCAATTCAACATCCTCTAAGATCGTTCTAGCAAGAGGTGCGAGCCCCCTCATTCGTTGTTCTGCCAAAGGAGGTAAAGCAGCACAACCGACTGAATCTAATGTATGTCCTAAGCGCAATACATGGGCCGAGTCACAACCTGTTAAACTAGAATCATCAGCATCAATAAGAACTAAGTCAGCGCCTCTTCCACACTTTTCATAAGCTCTTTTTGCCCAAGCACAACCTAAACCACCAACACCGGCAATTAGGATTTGTGAGGCTTCCATCGACCTAATGGTGGCGATGAACCTCAATGAACTTTGGCTGTAGATATTTTCTTAATCCTACTCAACATAACGAAGATAACGCCTTCTTGCATCTCTCGCCCATGCGTTATCTGGCTCTAGTTCTAAAACCAAATCATAATACTTTATTGCATTCTCAAATTCGGAGAGGTGACGTCCATACAGATGGCCGAGATTGGATAGGACTGGGATGCAGCCTTCTTCCCCCTCTAACATCTTGAGCAGTAATTCTTCCGCAGCGCCAAGATGATTTTTCACCATCAACTCTTCTGCTTTATCGAGTTGTTCCAATTGTTCAGAGCTCAAATCGTAAGTATTTTCGAAGGTATGGCTTGACATTCACTTCACCTTTCGTGTCCACGAGTAGGTAGTCAATCAAACCTTTCATTGCTAGACTCAACAATATTGTAAAAAATGGAAGATTTAACATTCCCAGAAGATTAAATTTCATAGGAATTACCCCCTATTATACGGATATTCAAAACGCAACACTGCGAGTCATTTATCCATCACAATTGCAAGCAATGTTTAAGGGGTCCACCCAAGTCGCTAAGAACATCTTGGGTGCTGCTATGCGAGTTGGTTCTTTTTCTACGAGAATTACCCTTCTTTTGGGGCTGGTAGGGCTATTGCTACTTCCGAGCCTTGCAACATCATATCACACCGGCATTGGAGGAGAACAATCCAATGCTGGAGAGACTATTGATGATGTGGCAAAGCAAGGCTGCTTATGCCATAATGGCGCAGCTGATAATTCGATTCAGGTAATTCTTGACAAAGTCCCATATGCTTGGAATGCTGGCGACACATATGAATTCAACTTGCAACTAATCGGCGGACCTGCTGGCGGAATTTATACCGCTGGATTTTCAATGCGCACTAGTGCAGGCGAACTATCCGGCACAGACCTACAAAACTGGGAAGAAGACGTGACAACACTCACTCATACCGACGCATCTGCAAGCAAAGATGACCGTTCGTGGCTTTTGACATGGACCGCTCCTGCTGCGGGAGAAGGTAGCGTTAATTTCTGGATTACTGGGAATTCGGTTTCAGGCGAGGGACTCCCTGGTGAAGATGACAAGTGGAATCAATTATTATTCGCCCTTCAGGAAGGAGATGCAGATAGTATCGCCCTTGGAACAAGAACTTTGTTTGCTGGTGATGGAAATGTTAGCCCTCCTGCACCCTCTTCACATGGAGTCGATCTACACAGCATGGGAGCCCCGCTAAGAGCGCACTGGCTCGGATTACTCGGATTTGGCGCTGTAATCATTGTAATAATATTCTCAGGCCTAATGCTAAGATATGGATTCTCCACCTCCTACAAGGGACGTAGCAATGCTCTACGTCTCCGCTACAAATTGATGCAGAGAGGTGACCAGTGATGGATGATACAATCACGACCCTGTTGCGAGGTGTTGCAAAAGGAAACATCAGTATCGCTGATGCGAGAACTGCTTTGGAAAGTGCTTCACTGACTGAAGAACAGATGCAGAAAGCAATCGACCATGGAGTATTCAATCCTGCCGAACTGGGATCCATCGTCAGTGCAACCCTAGCCCCTTCAGGCGCATCACATCTGGCAATGTTCTTCTTCGTCTGGGGATTATTTTGGAGTTGCTACTGGTCTTTTTCATTAATCTATGGACTACTACATGGTTGGGACCAACAACAATTATCATTCCATTTAGCCATGACATTAACGACCATAATAATGATGGGAATAATCTACCTAAAATATATCCTACCTGACACTATTATCGTCAAATATGCTATGAATAAGTTCGTAACTGAGCATAAAAAGGACTGGAAGGAGTACAACTGGTGATTATTATGGCTCGCGAATACGAACTCAAACCGGCACCAAGTGGTGAACAATCTTCTACAAAAACAGCAGGAGATTCATTAATCAATAGACGCCAATTCCTTAGTTATGGATTCAATACTGCCACAGGCGTACTAGCGGCTTCACTGGGAGTTCTTGGTTTCGCATCCCTATTGCTGCCACCTGGCGGTAGCACCGGTGGCGACCTTGCTGCAAAATACTGGGCTAAGGGTCGTGAAGATGAGGCATGGTATGGAGCAATGCATGAACAAGTAATGAAGAAATCTGATTTCGTTGCTGAGGCAGCAAAGAGCTCCACCGGAACATCAGGAGCGGCTGGTGTTTGGAACGGAGTTCCAATAGTAGTAACATATGTAAACCATTCAAAGAATGCTGGAACCCCTTTATCAAATGGTAAAGCACGATTCCAATTCATGGAAGGATATGATGGAACTGGAAAATATGTTGGCCATTTTGATGACTTGGCTGATGCAGACCCAAGACTATCACCCTCTGAGAATTTAGTAATGATTTTTGCAAGGTGTACACATTTGTGCTGCATCCCAGGTTGGCAATTAGTTTCTAACTCTTATACTGAAGATACATGGACTCCAGGCGGAGGTGATGATGGTGGAACAAAATTATTCTGTATTTGCCACTCCTCACGTTTCGACCCTACTGCTTTAGAGATGAACACTAATACAAATCGTTCTAATGGTGCTAAATTCAAGTACGCTGGCATTCGCAGAGCCGGCGGCCCTGCGCCAGTAGGATTACCAATAATCCCGATTGCCATGAATGGCGATATTATTGAAGGATTACCAGATTATGTGGATTGGTACACATTTTGCGACTGAGGTGAAATGAAATGACAACAATGTTTTGGATTCTTTGGTTCTTCATCGTGTTCGTAGTGGTTCTTGTAGCATTCACCCTACGCAAGGAATCAGAAGAGATGCCTCGTAGAGACATTCTTCGTGCTGTTGAGTCAACAGGAAAAATGGGTGTGGCAGAGCGATCTTTTCTCTGGGTATTCTCTTGGCTGGATACTAGATTTAGATTACAAGACTATTGGAATATGTCGAAAGGTGCCTACTATAACATGCACAGGCAAATGCCGCTAAGTCACGCAGAAAAGTACAAATTGAGAATCATTTGGTACTGGTACCCACTATACTGCCTCGGTGGAATCTCATTCCTATCATTCATTATCTTGGTAATTACCGGAACTGTTCTTGGAATTTATTACGTACCTGGAGGAGAAGGTGACCCTGCTCCCGCATATGCAAGTATGCAATATATCATGACCGAATTGCCATTTGGATATATCCTTCGTGCGGTTCACCATTGGACTACTCACTTTATGGTAGCAAGTGTATTCTTACATATGTGCAGAGTTTACTTTACTGGAGCATACAGAAACCCTCGTGAATTAAACTGGCTTATTGGAGTCGCACTGATGTTCCTAACCATCTTCTTTGGCTACTCTGGATATTTACTACCTTGGGATTCCTTGGCATATGGTGCTGCTGTTATCGGAATTAACATGGCCAATTCATCACCGTTGATAGGAAAGATTGCTTCAACTGCCCTATTCGGTGGTACATCGCTAACTCCTCGAACCGTTACAAGAATGTACTTTATTCACGTATTTATTCTCCCTGTGATTGTGACATTGTTGATCATCATTCACTTGTTTATTGTCTGGGTGCAGGGCATTGCGGAGCCACATTGATATTTTGGAGGATTAAATTATGGGATTAGTAGAAAATCTTGGAAGAGTTGCTTCCTCCTACATGGATGAGAAGGAAAACTTGCAGAGCGTTGAAGGAAAGAGAGAACGTACACGAATGGGACATGCTTTTTGGCCACATGAAGTCCTCCGTGACGTACTTATCTTTTCGTTTATGGGTGCAGTATTGTTATTCTATTCTTGGCTTATACCACCACCATTACACAGTGCTGCCGACCCATATGCTCAAGCAGGATTCGTTTTCCCTGATTGGTATGTATTATTTTCATATGGATACCTTCGTTGGGGAGAGTATCTACCGCAATTCTCCGTACCTACCGGATTCCTAGGAGATATATTTGGTCAACCTTCGTTCCCTTGGAACGCTGCATGGTGGGGAGCTGCTCTTACTGGAATTCCAGTAGGAATACTACTACTTCCACCATTGATTGGAGGTCGTGAAAAGAGACCTGTAGAAGACCCTTGGTTTGCAAGTGCAGGCGTAGTATATCTTGCACACGTATGGTTTATCTCTGTCTTTTCGATTAATATCTTCTTGAAACTATATGGCAATAATAGATCTGATTATTGTAAATTGGATTCTCATGGAGACCTGTTATGTGGTGCAAGAGACCCCTGGGTTGCGGATTTGTTCAATGCCATTCCGTGGATATTGACTGGTATTTTAATATGGATTATTATTTATTTCGTGGCTAGAACAATGATGGTAAAGGCTTGGGGTGCTGGCTTCACTCCAGCACATGGCAAGAGAATTCTTGTTGGAGCATTGATGGTTTCAACTGCAATATCAGTTTCTACTTGGGATGTTTATGATGATGGTTTCTGGGATGCAAAGGGATTGCTCACCATTTCCGATTATGAGGAACTTGAAGCGATGAGGTCACAACCAGTTGATGTTCATGTTCATGATACCAATGAATTTACTGACGCACAAGGTTGGTCTACTACAGAGATAGTACCAACCACTGCTTGGCTTGATTGGAACTTATACCAACCCGCTAGATATATTATTACTGATTTTGGCGATGCCAATGGACATCAAGATGCTGCTAATGAAATAAATGCTGCAGCGGTCACAGATTCATTCTCTGGAGAGGCTGAATGGATTGCAATAGGCTCATTTACAGTTACTGAAGATTCAACCTACTTCCCTTATGGGCATCACAAGTCTGTAGAAACAATTACCACTGATATGAAGTGCGAGTATAGATCTAGTGAAAGAAAGATCGGTGAATTATCTACTGCCGATATGTTGACTTCAACTTTCATGGTTACCGACTCATCTGGAAAGACAGTTTCATCATTCACTGGATGTGATGGAGCAACTGTTGAACTCAAGGTTGGAACCTATGACTACCAAATGACTGTCCAAGCAACTGGTTTACTTGCTCAAAACTCCTCAATTATGACTGAAGCTTCTATGGAGATCGCTTCATTCCAACCACTATTGGTTTGGGACGAGGATGCTCACTCAAGTCTTGCTGGTACGAGTGTCAATCTTTCAAGTTCCGAGGATATGGCTCTTGGAGATGGAAAATTCGCACCTATTGAGAATCCATCGTATCATAGAAATCCTAAATCCTTAGATGCAAAACTTACCTATGCTATGTTTATTCCATGTCTAACATTCGGCGCCCTTGTATTCGTATTACTAAGATACATGGCTCGTGGATATGAGTTCGAGATGAACAAGTGCTACGGCTGTGACCTTTGTGATGATGCTTGTCCTGTCCGCCTATTCACTGGTGGAGACAAATTAAACATCATTTACAATTCTTGGAATAACGAAGATGATGGTGTCCCGATGTATTCATGTTTGACATGTTCTGCTTGTACTAACGCCTGTCCGCAACTTGTCGATTACGACTCTTATGTAGATATTAGGCGTGGACTAATTGTTGGTGCATCTCAAGCAGAGATACCTCACACTGTCCTTCAAGCAGTTCTTGCTGCTGAGGCAGAGGAAGAAGCCGATGCAGACTTCATCACAACCGAAGATTATCCAATTAATTCCAAGGTGGGATACTATCCTGGATGTGTCGACTATCTTGACCAAGAGATGGTATTTTCACATGTCAATGATGGTGAGATGAACTTAGGAGCCTCAACAACCGCTGCTTTCACTTTGTTTGAAGAGATGGGCAACGAAGTTTCATATCTTGGAAGAGACTTCCTAAAGTGCTGTGGCCACGATCAAAAGTGGCAAGGTCTTGATGAAGTGTTTGAAAAACTAAAGGCATACAATCAACGTAAGATTGAGGAATCTGGAATAGATACCCTCGTATCTTCTTGTGCTGAATGTTTCAGAACATTTGCTCGGGATTATGAGCTAGAAGGTATCAAGGTAATGCACACAACTGAATATCTAACCGAGCAAGGATTTGATATGAACTTGAGTACTGAAGAGACCACTGTGACATATCATGACCCATGTAGACTAGGACGTCAAATGGGAGTCTATGATGAACCACGTGATTTGATTACAGCCGTTGAGGGTGTTAATTTGGTTGAGATGGAACATAGTGGAGAGGATGCAATGTGTTGTGGTGTTTCGAGCATGATGTCATGTAACGAAGATGCTCGTTCACTTCGTGTATCTCGTATGGAAGAAATCCGTGCTACTGGAGCAGATACGATGCTCACATCGTGTCCTAAATGTGTTGCTCACTTTGAGTGTTTGAAGTTTGAAGGTGATGAACAGTATGCAGATATTGAAATCCTTGATGTTGTTACATTCTTGGCACGACAAGTTGATGCAAAGAAATCTGAACTAGTTGCTGCAAATACTGATGCACAAGACCAAATCAAAGCTTGAGTATTTTGTCGTTCAATATTTCTAAGCACCCCTAGTGCTAAGAAGTGTTGTCACTAGCGCCATTCATGAACAGACCTGCTTTGTATGTACTTACAATCGGCATCGGTTTGTACATCAGTGCTACTGGCCTGAATGGAATCATTCCGGACCATTGGGCTGAATGGCCAGTCAATATTTGGTGCTGGTCTGTATTTGCATATATATTCTATAAGACCACTCGAAAGGAGCGTATTGAGATGCTGACTGTGTTGGCATTTGCCACCCCAATGGAACTATTTTTTAGTGAAGTTTGGCTAATCTATGAATACCAACGAGGACTAATGCCCCTATTCGTTCCAGTGGGTCATTATTTCTTATTTGACCTGGGCAGGATTATCGCCAATAAGATGAGAGAGAACCTCGCCATAATTTGCTTGACCCCATTTATTCCACTTGTCGCTTATGGCGTTTATAGCGGTGGCGATACGTCTGCGTTATTCCTCCTGATACTGGTACTCGCATTCACAAAATGGGGACCTCAACCTCGATTATATGTTGCAATGGCTTGGGCGGCCTTAGCTATGGAATTATGGGGCACACACTTGACCAATTGGACATGGGCTAACGAAGTCCCATGGACGGGACTAACCGCTTGGAATCCACCGCTATTGGTTGGTGCATTCTATTGTGTTGGAGATTTATTGGTCAACCTTAGTGTTGCCAAGTTTGAAAGAGAAGTGACGGCTGAGGTGGTAGTATGACCACCAGTGACGAGTTGGCGACGAGACGAGCGGCTGAGGCTCTGGCCATCCGTACATCTCTAAATCGTCAGCGCGGAGTGCAGCGCGCTAATACAAAGGGTGGTGAAGGAACTGTTGCCTATGTTACTGCAGAGAAATGTATTGGCTGCGATCAATGTACAATCGTCTGTGATGATAATGCAATTGACATATACAAAGTAGAGATGGCCAGTCAATTCATCAAAGTGGAAAGTAATCGCAAGGCCAAGATTATTCGCGATGCTTGTACTGGCTGTAGATTGTGCGTACTCGCTTGTCCTACAGACGCTATAACAATGATTGATTTGTGAGGAATTACCATGACAAAAGATGATGATGAAGAAGTTCAAAGATTCGGAGGAGAATTCGGACCTTACCGCAAGGAAGGGACTTCAGGAGTAAGCCTCGGAACATTCAAAACATTGGTCTGGACTTCCAATATAGGTGGACTTTTACTATGTGCATTATCCCTTGAAATGCTATTTGTTCGTAAAATGTTTGGCTGGGGATTATTGGCCCTAATGGCTGCAGTTGCCATCGCTTTATTCCCCTCAAATTATGAAATCGTTGGAATGGGTGATGAATCTATCACCTCCACCGATGATCAAAACACACAGGATTGATTTGTCGCAAATACAATTACAATACTGACTCCTTGTCACCGATTAATCAAGTCAAATGGTGAACTCGGCAAACTATAGTGGATGAGTAGCATAGGGACCAAGAAGTGGCTATTAAAGTTGAATCGAATCATCAAACAGATGATTCATTAGCATACTTTATTGCTTCAGCACCCATTGCCAACATCGACAATTCTGCTACTAAAGCATGCCATCCCTTTGCATGCTCTCCATAGAGATGACCCACTTCAGATGAATCAAAGAATTCTGCACTAGGCGAGTTCAAATTATCCATATCACCCTTCTTAGCATTTATTCTATAGAACCAGGATGCGGCTTCACCATCGACCAAATAAACAACAGGTTCAACTGGTGCTCCACCTTCTTCTGTTAGAAGAGTTGGAACTCCTTCTTGAATTAAGAAATTTTCAACATCTGCACCGCCTTTGGAATACATTAGTTTCTTCATTTTTCTATTGGACAGTTCAAGTAACTGCTCTCCCCGCTTGACCGCCATAATACCGAGTCCATATGTTCCTCTATCATTTTTTACAAAAACAACAGGCTCTCTTTCGATTCCAAGGGATTCATATTTTTCTTTAATCTGTTTAATAAATTCGTCTACTTCTGCCGCTAATTCAATCCTGCAATTCTCTTTTTCAAGACATTTATTCTTTGAAACAAACCAATTCGCCATCAAATGCCAACTATCAATTTCTAACAATTGTGCCATCTCATCAACATATTGCTGCAAACAAGCATAATGTTCTGATTTCCTACGGCGATGCCATCCCATACTCGGAGGCGGGCTCACATTATTGGCAGACAATCCAGGCACTATCCCTTCAGTAAGATCATTATTTAGCAATATCAAGCAAGGTCTTTCCCCTTCTACGAATAACTCTTCCTTCCCATTTTCAAGTTTTAATTCAACTGTTGACAATTGCAACGGACCTGAAATCCCTGCCAAAGAACCATGAGCAGATAATTCAGGTGAACCAACTGTACATCTGAAACCGGAAAGGTGTATTAAACGTTGAATAGTCGCTACATTCTCGACATATCCTGCATTCCGAGTATGTGATTCAGGGTACAGATGAACCCATTCACATTTGGTTTTAAGTCTTAAAATATGATTTTTAAGAAGATTTGCAAGATGTGGTTCATCCTCCTTTGAAACATTGTTGAATCCGGCTGGAAAGTGATTGGCATCAACAACTGCGACCTTCCATCCAGCATCCCTCACATCAACACTACCATAGATTGGAATTGGCACTTCACTGCGCTTCTTTGCCATCCATGCTGTGATCTGTTCTCTCTTAGATTCAAGTATTTGTGAGTATTCATGCACGTAATTCATCATATCACCTCATCCAGTAAATCAATTGCTGTTCCCGAACGCTTACTTCTACCACCATCAACAATATGCATTGCTTCAAACAATCCCAAACCTATCGCCAAATCAGGTTGATCTTTGAAAGCACCACTAATAAGTGGGTACTTACTCATTATTTGCTGCGCTCTTCCATCTAATTGTTGTAGCATATTGTGCAACAACTTAGGAGATGTTGCTGTACCGGCTGGTAATTTTGGTCTACGTACAATTTCTGCTGGTAATTTAGTCAAATCAGCAGCACGGCGCAAGGCTATTTTCTCTTCAAATGAAGGTGGAAGGCGCCACTTCATCGGTAACTTATGTGATGCTTGGCGGTGCGACTTGCCGAGGAATGGAACTCTAACTTCAAGAGAATGCGCCATAGAATGTCTATCGACTAAGCGTAATTGGAAATTACTCAACTGCCCACTATCCAATTCAAATTGTAAGAAGTCATCTAATGAAGAGGTATGGGCAGTAGCTGAATGGTCATTTGAATAATAATAATCTCCAATAGGTAATTGACCATTTTCAATGATTGATTTCGATGGGTGGTCCATCATATCAAAGCGAGATTGAATCACACTAGAATGATGCTCTAGATCTCTATAACGTGGATACCCTGCATGAAGTTCATCCGCTCCTTGACCGCATAATCCAACTGTTACCGATTCTGACATTTTCTCAAACAGTGGCTGGAAGAATAGAACAGTTACATCCAAATCTTCACCATGCCAAGCCAAATCAGGTAACATTTTATCAAACGAATCCTCTTGTAAAATATGTTGATGATGTTCTAACTCAAGGCTTGATGCTACTAACTCAGCAGCCTGCCAGTCAGGGTTTTCTTCACTCTCTGCAACCGTCCAACATGCAGGAACGGGATTACCACTTCTTTGGGCTGCTTCGTGAGCAACTGCGGCAACTAAACTAGAATCCAGTCCCCCGGAAAGTACTATGCCAACCGGCACATCTGACATCAACCTCTCTTCAACACTAACAACGAAAGATTCCAGTAACTTACTAGCCTCTAAATCTGGATTCCATGTATCTGCAGGTTCTACCTTCTGCCTTTCCACGGTTGCTTTACCAGTTAATACTGCGCAACCATTGTTGTCAAGACTCCATGTCTCAACTGTTCCTGGCTTTATTTGTGCAACATCCTTCAGCAGTGTTGTTCCATCTAAAGGGTACTCCCAAGCCAACCTTGCCACCAATGCAAGTTCATCGATTTGGGGTATATGTCCTTCATGGGCCCTAAGGGCTTTGGCTTCACTTGCAAATAGTAGACTACCATCAACCTCGGTCCTCATCAATGGCTTAATCCCCATAGGGTCTCTAGCCAATAGCAATTGCTTATCTTTTGGATTCCATATCGCTATCGCATACATTCCATTGAGTTGAGAGAGCCATTGCGCATGTTGTTTAGCGGAAAGTTTACCGTTATTTGTCGCTAATGCATTCTCATGTAGAGCCAGTATGGTCTCACTATCACCATTTGTAGTCCATGGATAGTGAGCCTGATTTTTGCGGAGATTTAGATGATTGTAAATCTCTCCATTGGCGATCAAAATATTTCCACTCTGCGCAGATATCGGTTGGTCACTTCCACTGATATCAACAATCGCCAATCGAGTGTGTCCGAGTGCTATGCTTTCATCACTCCAAATGTCATTGCCATCTGGGCCTCGATGACGCATCAACAGATTCATTCGTTCTATTACGGCGGAATCGGGGTTTCCAAACATACCACCAATACCGCACACAGTAAAAGGTGTAAACCACCTCCTTTTCAATGGTTGTAAATAACCATGAATCAATTCACAGTAATACACTTAGACTGGCATCACCAAAGAGGCCATCTAAACATAGTAAATACAAGAGCTAAGACCGAAATACCAAAAAAGATGTAATATGATGTTTGAGGTGGGTCATTGGATTCGTTTTCCTCAGACATGGTAGTTCACTATTCCAAAGGGGAGAGCAACCACCATTTCAACATATTGAGGAATATGAATGGCTTTTTGCTAAATCATAGCAAACCAATGAATGGGTCAAACAGTAAAATTGCGCATAATGGAATTAACATCATTGTGGCATTGTCATCTATCCATCGCAGTCGAGGCCATTCACTTATCATACAAAGTGGCGCCATTATTGGAATTAACCATAGTGGAGTCGCAACTAAATTCCAGCATGCTAACCAAATAATTGTAATAGCCAGAGTTGAATATATCATGACCTGCTTATCATCAAATCCTTTTCTTCTCAACTCTCCCATCAAAGGATCGCCTAACGATAGAGAAAGAACAAGGGGCCAGATATATTCCTTAGTAGGCGCCATCAAAAATGCCAACCCGATTCCAATAGCACCCCATGCTAATGCTGAAACTTGGTGAGCCTCGTATTCTCTTTGACCGAATATTGTTATTGAAAATTTAAGTCTAACCGCCTCAGCAGCGAGCATTGAAAGTATCAATGCAGAAACTAATTGAGGAAGTTCTAGTCCTACAAATTCTGCACATTCCTCACCATATTCAAAGTAAATAAATGGAATGAAGGATAAACTCAAATGAATTACTCTTCTCAAGATATGCCCATAAACCCCACCCTTGGATTGTTGTATCGGGTCTGTCATCGCAACTTGTCCATTATTTTCATTCATAGCATTCACCTTTTATTCAATTATTCAAATTATTAATCGCTTCATCCAATTCTATATAACCGGATGCTAATGACAATAATATCTCATCTAGATTTGGATTCTGTAATATTTTTTGTTCAAGACCGGACAGCAGGCGTTCACGCCATCTAGCCTTTGAAGAACGTCCTGTAGACTGCAAAGTAAGCAAAATATCGGAGGCAAATTGGCATCCATCTCCATTCAACGCACAAGTCAATAATACTGGGGGAGATTGTCCATCACCCAACTCGAAAGACTCTTTGATCTCGTCAGCATGCTTTCTGGCACCCACAATATCTGATTTATTGACAATTACAGCATCTGCTAATTCTAATAATCCAGCCTTTTCTGCTTGGATTCCATCACCTCTGGCCGGACCTTCAACAACTACAATTCTATCTGCAATCGCTGCACATCTAACTTCGGACTGTCCTGCGCCAACCGTTTCGATCACGACTTTATTCCAGCCGAGCGCCAGCAATAGCTGCGCCATATCGGAAACGACTGCTGGGACGCTGCTAGAAGATTTACGAGTAGCAACCGAACGAACATAAACCATATCTTTTAGCATAATATCATCGACTACAGACAAGCGAACTCGGTCGCCTAATAATGCTCCACCTGTTCTAGAAGATGAGGGGTCAACTGCTAGTAATGCAATCTTCTTACCTTGACTTGCCCACTGAGAAATGATTTTGTCCACCAAACATGATTTACCAACACCTGGGGCACCCGTAATCGCCATTATATTCCATTCAGATTGCTGAGAAGGATCATTTTCTATTTCACCCAGTAACGATAATGCATCAGCAATATCGAGAGTATTATTTTCAAGCGCTGATAGAGTTCGTGCTAATGACCTGCGGCAACCGTCTTTTGCGGCTAACACAATGTCGCTATTCACTCAAACACCCTGCCAATACCAATCGCTTGATTCTCCTACACCGACTTCATCCATTTCGTTTGCAATTTCAATGAAACTAAGTATTTCTGCAGTAGAGGTTCCTGGCCCAAAAATCGCTTTGAGTCCACAAGAGAAAAGGGCTTGCCTATCGGTTTTAGGAATGATACCTCCAGCGAATACGATCACATCATTCAATCCTGCTTTGCGCAGTTCTTCGCAAACCTTTGGGAATAAATGACTATGTGCGCCAGAAAGTGAGGATAACCCAAGGAATGCGGCATCCTCATCACGTACTGTTTCAACTATTTGACTCGCCGTTCTTCGCAATCCAGTATAGATTACTTCATGCCCTGCATCTCTTAATGCTCGAGCCACAACCTTAGCTCCACGGTCATGCCCATCAAGACCCGGTTTTGCAACTACTACGCGAATCATTGCACCCATGTCAAAACCGAGTAGGGCTTAGCCTATCAATAAAACCCATCCGAAAGGTGCAATCATAGTAGTTTAGGTGTGGATATTAAACTGGCCAAAGGAGACATACAGGGTACATTTTGACTATATATTGTCGCAACGCATAAGGAGGGAGTTTTCTTAGAGATAATCGGCGAAGCCTATGGCATCCACCGAAGAACGACTCAAAGACCTGCGTAATCGTAAGGCAAGAAGTGAAGCAGGTGGCGGTCAAGCACGTGTTGATTCTCAACATAATCGTGGTAAAATGACTGCTCGTGAGCGCATGGAATTACTTCTCGATGATGGTTCATTCCAAGAAATGGATGCTCTTGTTGAGCACCGATGTAAAGATTTTGGAATGGAGAAAAATATTATTCCAGGTGATGGAGTAGTAACTGGCCATGGAACAATAAATGGACGCGAAGTATTTGCATTTGCTCAAGACTTCACCGTTTATGGTGGTTCACTAGGAGAAATGCATGGCCTGAAAATCTGTAAAGTATTGGATATGGCTCTAAAAACAGGTAGACCTGTTATTGGAATGAATGATTCTGGAGGAGCTCGAATACAAGAGGGAGTAGCTAGTCTAGGAAGTTATGCTGAAATCTTTTTCAGAAATGTAAGATCCTCTGGAGTCATCCCTCAAATCTCGGTGATAATGGGGCCATGTGCTGGTGGTGCAGTATATTCACCAGCGATAACAGACTTCGTAATAATGGTCGACAAAACTGCACATATGTTTATCACTGGACCTGAGGTTATCAAGACGGTAACAAATGAAGAAGTTTCTTTTGAAGACCTCGGAGGTGCGATGACGCATGGTAGTAAATCGGGAGTATCACATTTCACAGCAGTAAGTGATGAAGAAGCAATACAACTGGCAAGAGAACTAGCAGATTTACTTCCTCAGAATAATATGGAAAAGCCACCGATTAGAAAAACATCTGATCCAAAAGATCGGATATGTGAGAAATTGGATACTATTATTCCAACAGAATCCAACAAACCCTACGATGTAATTGATGTAATCAATGAAATCGTTGATGATGGAGCATTCTTAGAAGTTCAGGCAGATTGGGCAAAGAATATCGTAATCGGTTTTTCACACTTAGGTGGAAATACAATTGGTGTTGTCGCAAATCAACCAAAATTCCTTGCAGGTTGCTTGGATATTGATGCGAGTGACAAAGCCGCAAGATTTGTAAGGTTTCTGTGATGCTTTCAATATCCCAATTCTAACTTTGGAAGATGTCCCTGGTTTCTTGCCAGGTACTAGCCAGGAATGGGGTGGTATTATTCGACACGGTGCAAAATTATTGTATGCATATGCAGAGGCAACTGTGCCTTTGTTGACAGTGATATTGAGAAAGGCTTACGGGGGTGCGTACGACGTTATGTCCAGCAAACATATCCGTGGCGACTACAATGTTGCATGGCCGAATGCTGAACTAGCGGTCATGGGTGCTGATGGTGCTGTAGAAATTATTCATCGTAGGCGTATCGCAAATTCGCGTAATGCAGAAGAAGAGAGAACGAGATTAACCGAAGATTTCAACGATACTTTCGCAAATCCATACAAGGCTGCAGCTCTGGGATATCTAGATGATGTCATCGAACCTAGTGAGACTCGAAGTAAGTTGATTCGTTCTCTTGAGATGCTAATGGATAAAGAAGAATTAAGACCAGCAAGAAAGCATGGTAATATTCCACTTTGAGGAGGTTTTGATATGACTAAAACAGATCAACAAACTCTGAGAATGGCCGCAATTGCTGGAGTTTTGGCTATGATTCAATCTCAAGGAGATGACCCCGGACAAATCGCAAGGAATCCTGGTATGCCTTGGTCACAAGACCATAGAAGAATGTTTTCTGGAAAATCTTCATTATTAAATCACAGAGCTAGTCGCTCACCATGGAAGTGAAATTATGTCTGAGACAAGAAAGGTCATCATTGATGGAACTGAATTTGAAGTTGAAATCGAAGGCGAAGGCACTACCTTTTCTGCAACCGTTGAAGGTAGGACTTTTGAAATTCAAATACCAGATGCAGCACCTGTGATTAAGAAAAAGCGCAGTGCTGGTGGAAAGAAAAAGAAATCAGGAACTGTTACCTCCAGCATTCCAGGAAAAATAGTAACCGTTGAAGTAAAGAAAGGTGACGAAGTTACTGAAGGCCAGGTCGTATTGATCTTAGAAGCGATGAAAATGCAGAATGAAGTTCAAGCACCAGTTACTGGAACTGTGATATCAGTAAATATATCTGAAGGCGATGCTATTGAAGCAAATATACCTCTTCTTGTGATTGAGCCTGTTGCTACCGAGGAAGATTCCGAATAAGTTGTAATTATACTCTAACCTCGCGCCCTTGCAAAAAAGTGGCATTTTTTAACATTAATACAATAGTTAAAGTGAGTCCTATGTCAGCGCTATACCATGGCGGAGACTGCAGTCTGTGATTTACCTGGTTGTGGAGATGAAGGAGTTATTGTTTCCCGCCTTTCCCCCGAAGGATATCTCGTTGCAACTGGCAAAAAAGCCTATTCATTTAGAGAGGCATATCGCCGTTTCCATTACTGTCAAAATCATCATGATGAATTGATGAGCGGAGTTTGGTCAAGGGTTAGAACTCCTGAAGATAAGAAAGAAGGGCATGTTGCACCGACTGCGATTTGAGCAAAAAGTGCTATTTTAGAGTGACTCTCTCCCCTACATGACTATGATAAGGGGGTTGTCGTTGCATGGTTCATGCGTGATAATGCAATACCTGCCACATCTGCAAAAATTAGACCTATACTCGTTGCATTATTGATGCTATTGAGCACCGTTGTAGCCGTTGCTGGCCCCGTTCAAGCAATAGGGCCAAATCAAACCGACTATGGGTTACAGGTGGCGATTCTACCAGACTACATGTCCACGTATGCTGTCAAACTTTACAGCACCCTTGCTGGATGGCACCTTTAGCGGTACTGACTATGGCCAGTTAGATGTCAATGATGACGAAGATTGGTTGCAGTCAATCTCTCGGCTCAATGAAGGCGTACCACTTAGCCTCTCATTTCAATACGACATATACTATCTTCAAATGGTTCAACATATACTAATGATTTTGATCTTGCAGATCTACGATGCAGAATGGAAATCTATGTAGTTTCTAAGTAATCCTGAAATGGTTACTACCAATGGTTCACACGCACACATGGACTGTCTATGTCCAGATATCCGTTATTCAGGATATGGACTGGTAGTACTCGATATTATGGACATTCAGTACTTCATCTGGCAATGGAACGGGCGGAAATGGAACTACGTCTCCATCCAATTGTGTCGGCAACAATACACTTGCTCCGATATTTTAGAGCCTAATGACACTCAAGCAACTGCCACACAGGCATCTACCTTCCCGGTTTCTTGTACTGGATTGAGTATCCATTCAACCTTAGACGAAGATCTATTTGAGATTCAAATGATTAGTGGTGTCACTTACTACACAAATGTTCACTTCCTGCATGCAATGGAGATTTGGATACTCAGATGGGAATCTCTGGCGTATTAGCTGGTTCCAGTTCAACTGTCTGATAATGAAGCAATGTCATATACCTCCACGGTCAATCAAACCACATATATCACAGTTTACGGTTGGAGCGGAGCAACCAATACATACGATATTGACATTACTACCAACCTACCCGGTGGTGGCCAAAGTATGGAAAGTATCGATGTTATGTCCACTGGCCTAACATCTGCAACACTGACCTTTAGCGGATTGAGTATTGGAACTACTTACAATTACAATTATTCAAGTGCACAAGTTCTCGATGACGGTACGACATATTGGTCTAATTCTACCAATATGTCATTCAATGCCACAGCAACTACAATGGTCTACAATGTGACAGTATCCCAACCTCTGAGTATGGAATCTGAATTCTACATATTAGCATACTTTAAGGATTCAGTTGGTGGCTACATTGCCTATGATGATGATTACACATACATAGAGATGGTAGAGATTACTTCTTCTTCCTCTTCAACTGGGGAAATATCGCTAACAAATTTGTCCATTGGTACAGATTACTATCTAGAATGGTTCGTCTTTGACATCGCCCTATTCAGTAACAATTTTAATGTTTCAATGGATGTCTATGCTGCACTCAATGCATCTACTATTGACACAGATAACATGTCTTTCAACGCAACTGCAACCTCTTCTACGACTCAAATAAATTGGACTGGACCAACTACATTGAATGACCATCAATTCGTTGCAATTCTCTCTTTCAATAATACAGCAACCAATCTTAGCACTGGCAGTGGATGGATCGGTTTCCATTATGAGGGGTTCACTCCACAATTACCAACTTTACTAATTGACAATTATTCCACAAGCAGTACCTCAACGAACAATGATGTTACAACCAAGGGATATGATTTGGTCACTGGTGATGATTACAAATATCAAATTAGAATTACCGACAGCAGTGGTGCATCTGTTTCCACTTTGAATTTGACCAACTTTACCGCTACTGCGCCTAACATGAACATGCCATTATTCACTTATTCAACACCAGCAAATAGTGGAATTTACTGTATTATCGTAGAATTATTCTCTGATGTTAACGTTCAACTAATTGGCGATTCTGCCTGCTTCTACCTCACTATCGATGACGATAATGATGGTGTTGCAAACGAAGCAGACAACTGTCCAAATACCCCAACTGGAACAACTGTTGACCAAAACGGTTGTGCTGATTCGCAAAAGGATACTGATGGAGATGGCCATAATGACAATCTAGATGCATTCCCTAACGACTCAAGTCAATGGACCGATGCTGATGGTGATGGATATGGAGATAACATGTCTGGAAATAATGGTGATGCATTCCCAAGTGACTCGAGCCAATGGTCCGATATTGATGGAGACGGATATGGTGACAATTCTGGTTTAAACAATTCAGATGCATTCCCTAATGACCCAACTCAGTGGTATGATGCAGATGGAGATGGTTACGGAGATAACTCCGGAGGCAATAATCCAGATGAATACCCACTTGATTCAACTCAATGGAAGGACAGTGATGGTGATGGATGCGGCGATAATAGTGCAGGCACTAACGGAGATCATTTTCCTAATGACCCAACACAGTGTTCCGATATTGATGGTGATGGCCACGGAGATAACGCCAGTGGAACTGACCCTGATGAATTCCCAACCGACGCTACACAATGGAAAGATAGTGATGGTGATGGATATGGTGATAGCCAAACCGGTAACAATCCAGATAGATTCCCTTCTGAACTCTACACAATGGAGTGATGCTGATGGTGACGGATATGGTGATAACCAAGCAGGTACCAATCCAGATGCATTCCCAAGCGATGGAACTCAATGGTCCGATGCTGATGGTGATGGATATGGCGACAACCCTACTGGGGCAAATGCTGATGCATTCCCTTCCGAACCTACACAATGGAGTGATGCTGACAATGATGGATATGGTGACATTGCAAGTGGCCTCAATGGAGACCAATGCTTAGACACACCCTGCAGGTAGTACTGTCGATGAGAATGGTTGTGCTGAAAGTCAAAAGGATGATGATTTAGATGGCGTAAATAACGCCATGGATGCTTGTCCGAATTCTCCAGCAGGTTCTCCTGTTGATACTTCAGGATGTGCTGCTAGTCAAGAAGACTCAGATGCAGATGGCGTAATGGATGCATATGATGACTGTCCTAGCACAACGCTGGGAGAAACTATTGATGCTGCAGGATGTGCAACTTCACAACTCGATACTGATTCTGATGGAATAATGGATGATAGAGACCAATGTCCGAACACATCGGCTGGAGCAAATGTCGATGGCTTTGGTTGTGCAAGCGATGAAAGAGATACTGATTCCGACTATGTTGTTGATAGCAAAGATATTTGTGAAGGTACTTCTATTCTTGAAGTTGCAGATGCAGATGGTTGTTCAGATTCACAAAAGGATGGCGATGGTGACCTCATTGCAGACGATATTGACCAATGCCCACTAACACCACCGGCTGAAAAAGAAGATGTTGATGTAAATGGATGTTCAGCCTCTCAACGTGACACTGATGGTGATCAGATAATGGATAACACTGATATTTGCCCTGCGACCCCGATTGGTGAGCAACCTGATAACGAAGGATGTGCAGATTCACAGAAGGATGAAGATAACGATGACATCTGGAATTCAGATGACCTATGCCCAGATACTGGACTTGGTGAAGGTGTAGATTACAACGGTTGTTCTGACCAACAAAAGGATGATGATGATGATGGTATTAGAAATTACCTTGATGATTGTCCGAATACGGTTCCTGGCTGGATTGTAGAAGAAGATGGTTGTGCTTTGAACCAAGTTGACAGTGACAAAGACGGAGTAAGTGATGCAGATGATGCATTCCCTAATGATTCAAATGAAACTACCGATACTGATGGAGATGGTGTCCCTGACCGCTGGGATTACTACCCAGAAGATTCACTGAAAAACCAGCAAGAAGTTACTGAAGAAAGTGGAAATGCAATGATTTATGCCATCATCGCAATGTTAGTTATTGGAATTATTGCTGCTGTAATGTACTTTAAACGTGATTCACTAGTAACTCAATCACCGTTTGAAGTTGCTAATGCAGAACTTGATGTCGCTTCAGAAGCTGCCTTTTATCAAGCAGATAATGACAAGTCATTACCGGAGATTGTAACACCAAGTGAACCAATTCAATGGGAAGAAGATGGAATACATTGGTCCAAAGATCAAAATGATGTATTATCATATTATGATAATGATACTGAATCTTGGCTCCCATACCAATCTTGATCATACCAAATAATCACAATAAGTCCGTGATAGTGAAGTATTGCGTCCAAAGCTTCTTTGTCTGGCCGTCGCAGAGGAGATTGTCATGGAGGGGTTGAGGCGCAGTGAAACTGCAGAATTAGCCCTCGGCGCGTTAATCTCTTTCATTGCGATAATGATCACTTCTACAGTACTGGCAGCGGTGACTGCTGTCTAATTGTTCAAACTACTTTCAGCAACTCTCAGGAACATTCATTAACTCAATCTGAGAATCTAAATGGTATTATTCAAGTTAATCGATTTGAATTATCTGAATATTCAAATCCTGGAAATGATGAACTCTATTTGGTATTTGAACTCCCCTATATTCTCAATGAGGTCCCCGATACTGATGTCGTCTGGTCATTGCTATGCGGAAGCGCATCTATGCAATACAATATCTCTCGGGTGATTTTGACACGGCGACACTGAGATCTCTGATGACGGGTTGAGCGCAGCAACAAACGATTTTTTCACCAATACTAGAATGTATCATATATTTATTTCAACTTCTGGTGTTTGTGATATTTCACCTGATTTTTCAGCAGAATTAGTAATTGCAGTAAATGGTGGAAGAACAAAAGTAATACCATTTGATGTTGGTTCAAGCCCCCATATTGGGATGGTATTTATTTGAGGTGATGTTTTGAAAAAAGAATATGATAATAATGCACAGTTTGGTATTGGATTAATGATTGTCTTCATGGCCTGTATCCTAGTTGCAGCAATCTCCAGTGCCGTAATCATTCAGGCAGTAGAGGCATTAGCCCAGCAAACTCAGCACACAGCACACGATGCCAATAAGGAAGCTGCCACAAAAATGGTAATCCTAAATGCTTGGGTTGAAGATAATTATGACGATTATCTGTTCATGATAGAATATCAATCTGATGGGCAAAGAAGTGGACCCTGGTGATGTAGATTGGATATTATCATGCACCCACAATGAGTAATTTCTATTATAGAAGTGGTGTACTTGATGACTGGATTTCAGGACCTGGTTCAATTTGGGAGGTAGGCCAACAACCGAGTACGGTATCAAGTCTTGAATCAGGAAAAAGATATTTCTTCGGTATTGATTCCGGTACAAATTCAAATGTCGGTGGCGCTCAGTGTGGTCCAAATTGGATTGAGCAAAGAGGAATTACTGCTAATTTCATGATAAATATGCCTGATGGTGGCGTATCAACGCAAATACTCAAGGTCACCGATCTTACCATTGGCGCTTCAGTGACATGAATAAATGAACTATTTCAGTGGTCAGTAAACTGTCTGCCGGCTCAATCTTTATCGCATCTGCAGATGACCGTGATATATGTTTGACCTAAATTCATTGACCGTTTTCGAATTAAAACAGCGGCTGAAGAATCAATCTCTTTCAGTTTCTGGAAATAAGTCAGAACTAATCTCTCGGCTTGAACAACATCAAGCGGAATACCCACCCCCCACTAGTGATGAGAAGTTAGAAAAATTAGCGATAAATTGCCCTTCATGTAATTCTATTCTAAGATACCCACGTGATTACCATGGTAAATTGAGATGCCCCCCCTGTAGTAGAACTTTCAATCTCTCATCTCCAATAACATCTGGTTCACACATAAAGCCACTTGGTGCATTATTATTCGGATCCATCGCATTAGTATTTCTCGCTGTGTTGATTTTTGTATATCTCGTTGTGATTCCAATGAGTTGCATGTGGAGTTATGGTGGGTGCTGAAAGCCAGATAATAGAATCCGCGATTAACTTTTTTTTATAGATTCAAGTACCTTCAATGAACGGAAATGAATCGGAAGCGGGTACCCGGATGCCATATATACCGAACGTTTCGAAGTAGAAACAATGTCAATAATACCCGAGTACTGGGGTGCCGCAAAACAACATCTGCGTTCAGTTGACACCGTTATTGGCAAACTCATTGATGATTATGAAGAGCCGCCTTTAAGTTCTAAAGATGAATTGTTTGAGACGCTCATTCATTCGATTGTAGGGCAACAAATTTCGGCGATTGCTGCTGACGCTATATGGGCTAGAATCGGTCTATTGGTCGAACTTAAAACTCCAAATTCGTATGCTAAGGTTAGCGATCAAGAGTTACGTGATGCTGGTTTGTCCTTCAGGAAAATAGAATATATCAGAGGAATTGTGGAGTCTTGGCCTCGTCTTTCTTTGATAGACTGGAACAATATATCCGATGAAGAGGTTCGCAGGGAATTGATTTCTTTACGAGGCATCGGGCCATGGACTGTAGACATGATTTTGATTTTTAATCTACTGAGACCAGATATATTGCCCCTCGGAGATGTTGGTGTTGTAAGGATGATTGAGCGTTTTTATGCCAATGGTGAATCATTGGACACTGAAGAGTTGAATAAAGTTGGAAATGTCTGGGCCCCATATCGTACTGTTGCAGTATGGTACCTTTGGCGCAGTCTTGACCCCGAACCAGTTGAATACTGAATGATTCATCCTAGTAATTTAGTCTAGCTTACGCACACTTTCGAATTTTTGAAATTACCCCTCAGTATTTATCAGAGGTATTTAGACAGCGAAGAGACGCTATCAAACTACACCATGTGCTTGCATGGCTTCAGCGATTTTTAGGAATCCTGCAACATTTGCACCGAATACATAATCCCCTTCGCGGCCGTATTGCTTTGCTGTCTCGGATGCATTCTTGTGAATCTCAACCATGATAGCATCTAGCTTTTGCGTCTACTTCTTCACGAGTCCATGACAAACGAAGTGAGTTTTGTGACATCTCGAGTCCAGAGGTTGCTACTCCACCTGCATTACTTGCTTTACCTGGTGCGAATAACACTCCACTCTCTTGGAAAACTTCAACTGCTTCAGGAGTACAAGGCATATTTGCACCCTCTGCGATTGCGATTAATTCGTTTGCAACCAACATCTTTGCTTCTTCTCCATTTAACTCGTTTTGAGTTGCACAAGGAAGTGCCACATCAACATTAACTCCCCAAAGACCGTTTACAGTTGGCTCTGGTCCTGCTGCTGTGAAAGTAACTCCATCAAAATGATTAGCGAAATCAGAAATTCTTCCTCTCTGATTATTTTTTAGATCCATGATGTAATCTAACTTTTCACGGTCAATACCCGTTGGAACATGTACCCATCCAGATGAATCGGACATTGTCACAGGTATCCCACCTAAATCCAAGACCTTTTCACAGGCGAATTGTGCAACGTTTCCTGAACCTGAAATTGCTACTGTTGTACCTTTAAACGATTTGCCCTTTGTAGCCAACATCTCTCTTGCAAAGTAAACTAGGCCATATCCTGTTGCTTCAGGACGAATCAGAGAACCGCCATATGAACGACCTTTACCAGTTAGTACTCCGCCTTGGAACTCATTCTGTAGGCGCTTGTACATTCCAAACAGATAGCCAATTTCTCGACCACCTACGCCGATATCACCTGCAGGAACGTCACAATCTTGTCCGATGTGTCTCCAAAGTTCCATCATGAAAGATTGGCAGAAGCGCATTACTTCACCATCGCTCTTTCCTTTAGGATTGAAATCTGCACCACCCTTACCGCCACCCATTGGTAGACCTGTTAGGGAGTTCTTGAAAATCTGTTCAAATGCTAAGAACTTCAAAATTGAAGTGTTTACTGATGGGTGGAATCTTAATCCACCTTTGTATGGTCCGATGGCACCATTAAATTGAATTCTAAATCCACGGTTTACCTGGACTTCACCTGCATCATCAACCCAAGCAACACGGAAATGAATCAGTCTTTCTGGCTCAACAACGCGTTCTATGATTGAGATATATTCAGGATGTTTTTCAATCACAGGTTCAAGTGATTCCAATACTTCCTTCACCGCTTGGTGAAACTCTAGCTGGTCAGGGTCGCGTGCGACTACCTTGTCATAAATTGCATCTATTGCGTTCATGTTGCTTACACCTTTACACATATGTGTATTTGTGGCCCGACGCTAACCCCTTCTAATAGTTGCCATTAATAGTATACAAAAAATACCGATTTACAATGCCGCTCAAGAACCACAGTGGCCTTTCCAAACCAGCAAGAATAGTACTATTAGGTGTAATAATTAAACCGTTCAGCTGTATGGGCAAATGGTATTGAAACGTTCTAATCGTTCAAGTCTCCTAGAACCTTTTTCATCAACTTCTTCCATTGCCCGTATTGCTTCTTCGATTAGACAATGTTGATCTTCCTGTAGTCCAATCAAATCTCTGAGATGATTCAGCATCTCCCATTCATCTTCACTGATTACTTCATCATCAAGTGCTGCGATCAAAGCACCTTGGTAAGTAGCAACATCTCCGATATGATGTCCCGAATAGTCGACTTGGCTTTCTGCGAATGGATCATCCTCTTCACCACGGACAACTGAAAGACAGGATGCTGTATCACTTGGATAGACGCCCAAGGCATTTGCCAATACGCGTAGTATTGATGCCTCATTATCAGTGACAATTCCATCATCCATTGCAGTTCTAAGTGTATTGATGTAGAGGTATAAACCACGTGAAGGAGTTAGGGCCATGCCCTTACGTAAGGAGGTTAGTGTTTAGCATTTATTGAGGGTTGACCCCACTAAACCGGTCATGGAGGTTGTATACGATTTGTCATACGATAATATAGAATCTCGCGAAACTAAACCCCCACCATCCATCACAAAACTCGAAAAGTGCTTCGCAGTGTGGTTTTTCCGATTAGTAGATAATAATGGAGATTGTTGTAATCGTTTGTAAGTCATTTCGTAATCAAATAGAATACTATTATATGCTGGGGCCAAGTGTCTCGGATTACGGAGGAATCGAACATGAGCAATCCAAGCAGTCTAGTTTCACTACGAATAACTGAAGATGACCTCAATTCTTTAGAATCGAGAGTCGGACTTGATGGATCCCGAAATCGCTCTGATGTGATCCGCCTTGCAATACATCAATTTCTCCAAGGACAGCCATTATTACCAGATATGGATTCTGTTCGAATCCCAATTGGCCGTGCCACTAAAATGCACCTAGGCCAGTTATATGAACTTCAAGGAATTACAACCGAAACTGCATGCCAGGAAGGATTGAAACTCTATATCGCTAATGCAATTAAGCATGATGCTGAATCAACTGAAACATTAGAAGCTGCTCTTGAGGTGTCTCGAGCGGTTACAATTAGACGTGAGGAATACCACGAATGAGTGGGTGAGCTCGGAGGGGATGGGATGTCTTGGCAAAATGAGGGGAATATACCACATGATGCCACCTTTGGGTCTGTGTATGGCGGGGCCAGCCTACACGGATTAGCCACCTTGCGTCTACGTGCCCGTCTTGCACGAGATGGCCAAAACCCAACAGACGACAGCCTCCCCGATGACGGCGGGGAGGACTCCGATTCCACACAAGCCAGTTGAGCTAGTGGTTACAACCCGTGCCCAGACCCCCCAAATTTCTGGGCACATTTACTCAATTAAGGCGTAAGCCTTGTCATCTACTCCCCAATCCTTTAGAAGGGTCGGCAATGGAGTATAATTATGACGTCGCAGAATCCATTGGATCACCCTGCGATTGAATACTTGGCTCATCAAACACCAAGACCTGGCCAAATCGATATGGTGATCGAAGCAAATAAGTCATTATCCAATGGAGGATTCCATTTGGCCGCTGCTCCAACCGGTATTGGAAAGACCGCTGCTGCCCTTGCGGCCGCTATTGAGGTTGCCAAAAAATCCAACTCTGATAAGAAAATATTCTTCCTCACATCGCGTCAAAGCCAACATAGAATTGTTGTTGATACTGTAAGAAGACTCAACCAATTACGACAGGATAAGGAGAAAATAACTTTGGTGGACATGGTTGGACAATCCGGAATGTGCGTTCAGCCATTTGCTAAGGAATCGCCATTGGTATTTTCTATTCTTTGTTCACAAGCGCGTAAAACTCGTGGTTGTATACCGTGGATCACACAAGCACCTAATCTTTCACAAAGGATTTTGAATAGCCCATTACATGTTGATGAGTTAGTAGAATTAACCAAAATCCATAGAGAAAATCAAGTATTAACACAGACTTGCCCATGGAAAGTCGCCCGTGAATCAGTAAAACATGCAGATGTATTCGTTGGTGATTACAATCACCTATTCGATGATGGTGTTCGCGAAGCGAGTCTAGAAGCGATGGGTGTTAGCCTAAGTGATATTATTATCATAGTTGATGAAGCACATAACTTAGCAAATCGAATACGTTTGACAATGGAAAAAAGATTGACCCCCACCATTGTAAGAAATACCACTATGGAACTAGAAGAACACTTTGGGTCGTTACAAGAAAATTCAAATCTCCCTGGAAGCCAAACCAATGGTGAAGAAATAGAATTAGTTTCATGGGGATTAGATGTAATGAGGGCATGCGTAAAAACATTCGCTGAATTATTCAATTCTTTACATACCTCACTACCAAATGGAAAAGATGAACAGAAAGTAAATGTTAGTGATTTTATCGATGCGATTCATCGGGCATGTGATATGAGCGAAGGAATTTCGCAGCAAAAGACAATTATCGGAGATACTGAACCAAAAGCACCACTTGTAAATCGTAATAAACGTTTGAAAACAATTCAACAACTACTAGCAAATGTCGATATTGAAGTCGAAACGGATTCTGATGATGCGACATATGAACCGGATTCACATCGTTTTGCAGAGATTATTGAATGTGTAAACCGTTTCGGCGAGGGCACAGCGATGACACTAATCTTTGATACCAAAGGCAAAGATGGAAAAATTGCAACTCACTTATTGGACCCAGGATTAGTCTCTAGGCCCGTTTTTGAGAATTCTTCAGGTGCAATCCTGATGTCTGGTACTCTTTATCCTCCAACGATGTATGCCAATTTGTTAGGCCTCCCCGATGGAAAAACCACTTCTAGATCGTATAAATCACCATTTTCAGGAAGCAGAAGACCGGTATTATTAGCACATGACGTTACTACAAAATATACAGAAAGAGGCCATAATATGACTCTTAAGATTAGAGCCCAGATAGCTGCTTTAGTCAAAGGAACTCCTGGCAACATTGCAGTATTTGTTCCATCATACAAGATGCTCAATGAAATTTTTGAGGATGCTTATTTTCCTGGTATAACCAAAGTAACCGAATCAAGAGATTGGTCAAAACAAGATATTGACGGAATCGTTGAACAATTGAGAGATGGTAAGGAGTCGGGTCAACGAATACTATTGTGTGGAGTATTTGGTGCTAGGTTGAGCGAAGGTGTTGATTATAATGGTGGAATCTTAGATGCAGTTGCTTGTATAGGGATACCGAACCCACCTCCATCTGTATTGAATAACGCATTAAAGGAATATGTTTCTGAACGTTTTGGCAAAGATTTAGCCTGGCAATATACATCGACACAACCTGCAATAAATGCCATTATGCAAGCGATGGGTCGGCCGATTAGGTCAATAGGAGACCGTGCCCTCATTCTACTCTTGGACAAACGTCATTCCGATAGAGTCTATGCTAAATGCTACCCAAGTGATTTGTTGATGAGTAGCACATCTGGACCTGAGACCACAACAAGTTTTGCAAGGCGCTTTTTTGCGAAGGTTCATACCACAAAAGAGGAATGAAATTTCATACTGAGGAGGACGAAGGTTCATGGACATCGCAAACAACGGCAACAATATGGAACAGTGGCAGCACATGGACATCTCTCTGAATGAGCCAATTGATTTGGCACCTGAGAAGCCTATTTCGAATGGACTAGAAGTAACTCCGAACCTACTTCATGATCAATTCCAGCAACAGGCGGAACACTTGAATGAAGTTGCACAATTACATAGTCACGTAATGGTCACTGCTGGCATGCTACCAGAGACACACATCGCTGATGTTCAGCCTCAGCGTCAATTGGCTTGGGTAATCAAGGAATTACATGGAAGGTTGAATCCTGACGGATTAACCGTCCCACTTTTGGGTGCAGATATAAATCAAATTAATTTGCAGGTATTGAGGACAGAAACTCGTGCAACCGTGAAACTGACTATTACTGAAGAAAACAATTCTACCTTTGAGAGATTAATGCCACTGCCTGAAGAAGCAACTGGTGACATCAATGCGCATTTTGTCAATGGCAGATTGCACCTTCGATGGTAAGTGTAGATTATTATTACTTCTTGAAAATGAAGTACAAAATAATGCCTACTATTATTACTATACCAATCATTGCCCTAATACTAAGACCTGAGGGAACTGAGTCTGCCATGGATTACTGATTATGCAGCAGTAGTTAAGTTCTAATTATTAGGACAACGTTTTTGAGTTGATAAATTGAACAATTCATGAAATCTTATCTTGAGCATGATTTTGCAACATTATTACGCTATATAAACCTGAATCGCTTACATGTGGTTCTAAGATCATACCGACCCTATACCATCACTGAATGTGATTGGGCTGAGGCCAACTGTGATCAAGTTCTAGGCGTGATCTTTTGCAATTGTGTAATCTCAGTGCTCATTCGATTCAATGCTTGTACTGCAGCCTCTTGGTGGACTCCACCCATCTCTTCACGGCTGTATCTTGCCATCTCGAAGGTATTGTCCATAGCAACGAGTGCATCATTGGAGATACCAGGCATGGCTTGACGAATAGCAACTTCGAACTCACGAACTGTTTCGAAGTCACGTCGTAAGAAGTCTCGCTGTTGTAGCAAGGAACACAAGTCTTGGTAGCAATTGAAAATCGCTTCTCTAATCGAATCACCCGCTGCTAGTAATTCAGCAGTATATGCGAAGATTTCAGCAGCATCTGACATTATTTCAGCAGACTTTTTCCTCTTGTACATTACAACACCTGCCGCTCCTAATGCTGCGATTAGCAGCATTAACACATATGCCCACATACTCACTTCTTGCACATCTTCTGCATATGAATAACTAGGTGCGAATCCATCTTGGCGTATTGCTGCAAATGTTGCAAGGCTTTCATCACTCAAACGTGGGTCATTGATGATGATGTCCATGTAGACTTCACCCCAGCGACTTGCATCGCCATATGGTGGGTCTGAATTGAATCCGATTTCTACAAGACCATTTTCGTCTGTAATCTTCTGTAACGGGTTACTCAATTGAGTATCGTTTCCATCATAGAGGTAGACAGTTACACTAATCCCAGGTATTCCAGCGCCAGTATCTTGGGCAGTGATTATTACATTGCCAGAAACATCTTCATTCTTACCTTCTACAACTTTATCAATTGCGATACTGAAGTCTGCATTGACCTTAACGAATAATATCTGTGAGGTACTTTCTGCATTCAGGTATAGTGAATCATTTCTAGGTGCATCTATTGAAATCCATTGGGAACCAGATTCCATCCATGATGGAGCAGGTCCACTAACTGAGAAGTTACCGTTTAACCAAGTGATTAGAAGACCACCGATGCAACTTGCGCCTTCGCGATTATTGACACAGTCTGTTCCATTTCCTATGTGGAGAACAAGATTTTCAAAGACTTCTCCTTGACCACCAATTTCTGCGATAGAACCAGTTAGAATAATTGGCGCAAATGTACCATCAGAGCGTGTAACTATCTTAGATGATGTTTCATCGAGATTAATTACCATATCAGACCAAACAATTGCAATAGCATTAGTCGATGCCTCAAGATGAGCATTGGTTCCTACGAAATTTACTGTAAAGGTGTGTTCACCTCTTGCCAATTCCATTGTTGCTGGAATTACTACATTCCAAACACCAGCATCATCAGTAGTTACAGTTGCAACTTCTACATCATCGAGAATGATACTTAGCATCATTCCTTCAATACCGTCTCTGTTTACCGTATCAATATCAAACAATCTTCCGGATAGTGCCCATGTATCTCCACGGGTAGCATCTCTTCCATCATCAAATATCAGAGTTACATCTGAACGATGTGCTAAGAAGAAGGTTGTGTTGCCCGTATTGGAGCGATAGAAGCCTTGAGCAGGAGAAATTGCATCCATCGTATGGTCACCGAATGAGAAGATATCAGGTATTGTCCAATCATATGAGAATGCTCCTTGTGCATCTGTGGTTACGATCGCTATCATAACCCCCTCAACATTCAGTTCCACTTGATGTCCAGATATCGGATTCAATTGATTATCAACCACTGAACCGATTATTGTAATATTTTGTGATACTGCTACCGGACTTGGCATTTCAACTGTAACCAGAACCTTACTGAATACATTCCAAGTTCCACTTTCTTGACTTGGCAAATAGAACGCCGTTCCTGTAAATCTAGTTTCAAGTGATAATGGACCTAAATTCGCATCTGCTGGAACTGCATGCACTGCAGTGAACATTCCATCGACATCGGTGGTGACATTTGTCAACCAGTTTCCATCAAGCCAAATCTCTATAGTCATATTGGAAAGAGGTGAATCAACAAGATCCAGTAACCTTCCTTGGATAGTCATACTGTCTTCTCGGTCAACATCGCCTGTTGGAGTAATCAGTAGAATCTTGGTTGGAACACTGACATTGAATGATACAATATCATTGCTTGGATGGTAGTAATCTGGGTTCGCAGGATCGCCTACCCCAATTGGGTCAACCCAATCTCTACCACCGGTAAAGCGTACTTCGATTTGGTGTGCTCCTGCACTTGTATCTTCAGGTAAGACCCAACTCAAAGAGAATGTTCCACTCATTGCATCGGTTTCAACACTTGATACTGGGATACCATCCACCAAAAGATGGACGATGGCTAAAGATTCAACTCCATTGATATAGAGTGGTAATCCGAGGTCATCTAGTAATGTCCCATTTACTGTGAATGTATCTCCAGCCGTAAGTGCACTAGGGCTTTCCGTTATCGTCAAATTGGTTTCAGCCAATACTGCAAATTGTGTTGTCGCATTGCTACCCAATAATCCAGTCGTTCCAGCAATTCCACTAAATGTAACTCTAAGGTCTGCAGGGCCAACTGATAGGTTACTTGGAACATTTAAGGTTCCAAGTGCAGTCCCATTAGCTGCAGTAGTGAATACCGCACTGATACTAGTACCAACTATCTCGACTGTTATCGCTTGTTGTGGAACGCTTTCACCAGTATTGTCTCTTAACAAAATTTGCAATGAAACATTATCGCCACGGTTTGTTCTATCGTTTAGAGAAGGTTGTCCAAGACCATCTATTGATGGCTTGATGAATACCAATGTTGTATATCCACGGCTATCAAAGGTGGTATTATCTTCAGACCCTATGTAGAAATTAACATTAGGAACATATGATGCTTCCACGACGTGATTTCCTGCCATGAATGTTTGGCTCAAGGTGATTGTTGCATTCCAGAATCCACCGGTCATAACAGTTCCATTAGAAACTGTGAATTCGGTTGGATTATCATCTAATGTGAACAGGATGTTGGCCAGTAAATCTGTGCCATCTCTTTGTTCTAAGCCACTTCCGTTATCTGAAACGACTCTACCAGATACATTGAATGATTGTCCTGCTACTGGATTCGCCGTGATGGTATCGACGATCAAGATTGTAGCGGCTCTAATTGTGATAGTGGACAAATTAGCGTTAGTGGATAATAAATCACTTGAACCATTGAATACGATGTTAACCGAAATCAAACCGAGTGGATGGCTTGTAGGTACTACATGAGTAAAGTTGGCAAAGCCTTCACCATCGGTAATAGTTGGTACCAACCATGTCTCATGGAATTCTATTGCCACATCATATCCAGCAAGAGGTTGCCACATATCAGAAGATTCAACTAACTTAGAAGTAATGTTAACGCTATCTCCACGGTTGATGATAATTGGGTTAAGTGGTTGCAAATTTTCAAATCGTGAAACACCCATCACTAGGATTCCATTCTGTGTTGACGCTGTAAGATAGAATGGAGAAGAACCTTCTACCACGCTGATTACCAACGTTTTCATTCCTCTAACAGTTCCATTATTCAATGTATCAGTCGGAATTGAAATATTAAATGTTCCATTTGATGAAGTGATATACCCATCTATCAGTGTTTCATTTGGATTCTCTAACCAGAATACTGTCAAAGCCACACCGCTAATCAATGGCCTGCTGCCATTATCTGCATCGAGTACTTGTCCTAACACATTGAAATTAATTCCAGCTGTAACAGTGTTTGGAATACTATCAATTCGGAAGTCACTGTCTACTTGAACTGTAACATTGACTATAGTATCATTACCGTAGCGTCTTGAATTACCTTGGCTTAGCCCATCTGTTAAGTCATCATAGACTACCATTCGCAGATCGTAGTATCCTGGACTAATACCTATAGGAGACCATGTCAAACTAACATTACCAAAATTATCAGAAATTACACTTCCGATGGTGACATTGGTATTCCCATAATCAAAGATAAACTCAACAGTTGCATCACTGACATTAGACATATCGGCAACATCAAAAATTGAAGCATTAAGGAAAACCGAGTTATTCATCTCAACAATTACCTTAGAACGCTCTGATTGGACAACGAACTCCGATTCAATACCTACCAAGACAGATGGTAGATTTGGTGGCTGAGGTGGATCTGATGGAGGACTTAGGTCAAGCAATTGGTAGTACGCGCCTCCGACTTGTGCAACTGTTTCAAAGTCCATTCCTAAACTGAAATCATATGCGTTACTAGGTTGATTAATTGGCATTGTAACTGAAAGATTGAAAGTTCCTGTAGAATTATTGAGCATCCCTTGGGATATATCGATCATATTGCCATCTGGCAATTGCATCAGAATTGCAAGAATTGAATCATTGCCAGTAATTGGAGTCAAGTGGACTGGGTCAAATATATCACCGTAAATATAGGTATTAGTCCCCAAATGGTTCCAATCTTGCCCGACACTAATATTCCATCCAACTTCTGCCTGTGTCCTCAATGTACCAACTCCGATAGAAGGTTGGAAATATTGTGAACCGTTAAAATTTATATCTAGGACATAATCGTATGCGATCTTACTAGAATTCAAATCCCAACTTAGCCCTATTACGGTAGAACCTGGGTCTGAAGTAGTATTTACCCAGTTGCCATCAAAGAAGAAATCATAATTTCCAATTGTTTCAAACCCTTGGGTTACGCCTCTATGATCCTCTATTTGAACACGCACATTTGTCGCAATACCACGCATCTGAGGCATTGCTTCAATAGAGAAGTCAAGAGTTCCTTGTAACCAATATGGAACGTTTACTGAAACATTTGCATCATCCGTTGCTAATAGAATATCTGGGAAGAAACGCAATTGAATCTCTATTTCACCTGCGGCAACAGGAGTATCTCCTGCAACGAGCAAGTGTGAAATTGTGAAAGAACCATTGACTGTAAGGTTGAATACTTCAAGCCATTCCATACCAGAATCATTTTGACGAATCGAAAGAGATAAATTTCCGAGCATAGCAACTGGAGTCGCTCCGATACTCATAGAAGAACCGTTAATGAAAATATCATCACCCAGTACAAATACACTATTATTCGCTAACGGGCCTTCTGCAGTTGCAGTTAGATTAGGCGCATCGCGAATATCTAAAGTAATGGTATGAGTAGATGGACGTAAATGAAATTGAGGTGGAGTGAATGTTGTTATAGAATTGTCCACCCAACCAGAGTACCCAAGTGTTGCGGAAAGATTCGTTTTGAATTCTAACGGGTCTAAATCGACTACAATGCTCCAGATTCCGCCAGGGCCTACATCTCCGCTGAGATTTGTGATTCCGTTAACTGAAGAAGTAAATTCCAGCCAAACAGTTTGATTTTCAATTTCACCATTCCAAGTAGTTGGTGGATTTTCGAATGAAAGTAATCCTTGGATAACCGTTGTCGCTCCAGCACCGGCAACCGGTGAATCTATCGTTTGTGGGCTAGTGTGATTTATCACAGAATCATCCGTGATATTCACATACATATCCAAGATTATACCGTCGTGAGAAACATATCCGCTTTGGAGATGTTCCACTACAAGACGATGTATACCTGGTCGAATCGCGTTTACAGGAATACCATTCATGGTAAAATTACCATCAGCCGAACTGATAGACGAGGAAAACATCCTGTCAGGGTCGCCGCCAGCACCAGGAACTTGGTCAGCTTCTTCAAGAGGGACGAGATAACCAATTAGTTGGATCTCGGAAAGTGGAGTACCATTTGCCACAAACCTAAGTTGCCCTGAAACGCTGAGATTAGTTTGTCCATCTCGATCCCAAGTCAATGGACTCGCTGTTTGATTAACGATTTCAATCTCTTCCGCTGCTGGGCAGGCATCAAATGCAACCCATCCCATGTCTAGATTGCCATTTGCTGAATTTTGTTGGAGTTTAACTTCGCCCCATGTAGAACGATGTTTTGAATAGACCTCATAGCCACTTCCAGTCCAAGAACCACCGACAAAGCCAGTGACATATCGTGCAGGTAATCCCGCCAAACGAGCCATTGTAACAAAGGCTGTGGAGAATTCAGAACAGGTTCCTTCCAATACATCTCCAACTAGAATATTTGTCAGATCCTCTTCGCTTGGAGCACCTGAACCATTGTAGTTTCTTTTGAATTCGGTAGTTGAGTTACCATTGATTAAGAAATCTGAAATCGCGGATGCTTTAGAATAAGCATCCGTTGCTCCTGCATCACTAATTACAGCATTTGTAATATTGAAAACACCAGAATTCATATGAGTTAGATCTTTGAAACTCGAGTCTAGTGCCAATTCATAGGCAAACCCTGGACTGGCGATTGAGGACGCTGAGTTGTTAGTCCAATCAAAGTAATACTCTGAATTATTGACCCATAATTCACTGAGTGGACCCGGATTAGCAGTAACCAAATAGGTATCATTTGACACATCTAAAGAAGCAATAGCATCTGCCCAGAATGAAAGTTCAGTCCATGAATCAGGCATTGGCACTGCTCCATTCATTATTGGATTATTCATTTGAACGGTCCACTGAATAGTATCATTTGCGAAGGTTAAGTCAGCGAGATTGGTCTTGTTAGTAGTCGGTACACTAACGATTGTACTTGGATGAACTGTTCCTAGGTGAGCATATGTAGTACCTGTATAGAAATCGTTAGTGGTTTGTCTCCATCGGTGCATCATGAAAACATCTACGACACCTGTTGTGTTATTTGCCCAAAATACTACTTCGTTTGAAATTGTATCATCGGCTGGGTCCCATGGATTGAATGGTGATCCTACACAATTTACAAACCAAAACTGTATCGGACATTCATCTCCATCTAGCATTCCTCCGCCATCGGTGTCTGGGTTGGTCCAATCTGTTCCAGTTTGGTTTTCTATTGCATCAGGAATTCCATCACCATCAAAATCATCAGCGAGTAAATCATCACTTGGGTCGTTTTCTGGATTTGTACCATCAAAGTATTCTGAATTATCATCAACACCACCACCATCGGTATCAGTAGCAGATATATCTGTAACCCAAACGTCTAGGGAGCCATTTGAGATTCCTATCCAAGATAAATCGCAACCAGTAGTAACTTCAAAGTAATTGTTTAGCCCATCAAGGTCGTCATCTAGTAGATTGGAACAAGCTTGTGTTGGATCTGTTCCATCTCTCCTGACCTCATCATAATCACTTACTCCGTCACCATCGGTATCGGATAATGAAGGATTTGAAAACCATCCAAATGTTCCAAGTAACTCTTGCCAGTCAGCCAATCCATCTCCATCAGAATCAGTGTAGTCATCATCACAATAATTTTGAGTTGTCAGTATGGTCCCTGCTTGTGTTGCACTATAATGACAGAAGGAACCGTTACGATTCTCTATACTTATCACACCGGGACCGGGACCTGTCGAGACCCCTTGAATAATATTATTGACAACTGACGCATAGGCGAACGAACTGGTCGCCCCCGATGCATTATACCACCCTACACCTCCTGCAGGATTAAATCCTGAGCCATCACTAACAGCGAGTTGACTTGTTCCACTATTCCATGAAACAAATGGTGTTGAATAGTTTATAATTGAATCACAAGGGTTTGTTCCGTGCGAAACATTTCGCTCCTCACCATCATTTATTCCGCCGAAATCGGTATCTGCGATATCCCAAGTAGTACAAGAAAGGTTTTCCTCCCAATTTTGAATTCCATCGCCATCTGCATCACCTGAATCTTCGCGACGGGTTGGGTCTGTTTCTCCTGCATCCATTATGCCATTAGAGTTCAAATCTTCTTCGCCATCATCAAATGCATCGTCGTCAGTATTGTTATCTCGAGGGTCACTCGCTTGAGGAGGGTTTCCATAAGCACCATTGATTTCTACTCCATCACTGATTCCATCGCCATCGGTATCGGCAGAAGTAGGATCTGTCAATAATGTCAGTGCCTCGTAAGAATCGTTTAATCCATCGCCATCAGTATCTGCTTTTTGTGGGTTGGTAGACATTATTCCATCAACCTCTGCTGTAAGAGTTGCACAGGCACCAGGCCCAATTCCTTGAGCAGGGTTACAAGGTGAAACTGTTTCAGTCACTATACCATCTGGACCATTGCGGAAACAAGGTGATGCGCCGCACATAGTAGTCCAAGAAGGGTTGACATATTCCATTAAATTATTTAGTCCATCGCCATCAGGGTCTCCATTTGCCCCATCTGCGTTAGATGCTTGTGTGGCATTCAAACCGTTTGCTGCTTCCCAACCATCAGGCATTCCATCGCCATCAGTATCCCATCCAGCAACGTCTTCATCAGCGACTCCGTCACCATCGTCATCATTGCTTGAACAATCTTGATCACCATCATTATCTGAATCGGCGGAATCAATGAATCCATCTTTATCATCATCAAATCCATTCGCACAAATATTTCCAACAGGGTCTTCATCGCACAAAATTATAGATCCCGTTCCATCATTTCCGCTGCCTCCACAAGCAACTCTTGTGTATTGCATTGCGTTTTCTTCATCCCAGTCGTTTACTGGAACAGTACCATTCCACCAAACTCCTTTATCGAGCACATTTGCAGTTGTAGTTGAATCCCACCCAGTAGGAAGTAGGTAGTTGTATTCCATCAAATTGGTCATGCTATCGCCATCAGGGTCACCCGTGGCTCCATCTATTCCTTGACTTGATAATGGATTCAATCCATATTGCCATTCCCATCCATCCGGTAGACCATCATTATCTGAATCTGGGTCATTTGGCTGAGTCCTCATCAAATATTCAAGACCATATGTCAAACCATCACCATCTTGGTCTGATGCTGCTAAAGCACTGTAAGAATAAAAATCAATTGTTGCGAATGTAGATAGCAACATTAGCATCACTAATGAGAGTGATTTGGCAACATCACGATGCTTCAAAATCTGCAATCCTGGGCGCGCCAAAGCGGGGGGGGAATACTTGCGCATAGTTTTCACTAACCTCGGGTTGTTCTTTTACCTCATAAGGGGAATGGTACGCTGTTCATACATTGCTCATTTAGAGATGGTACCGACATGTAGATAAACGGCAGACTGGGGCTTGATTGGCCCAATTGATAAAAAGTTGTCAATGTTTCATTAGAAATGTTGCTTTAGAGATCATCTAACTCGTCGAGTAACTCTAAATCATCATCTTCTTCGATTTCGATTTGCACTTCTTCTTCCAAGGTATCTTCAGTAGTTTCAACTTCAAAGTCATCCTCGAATTCATATTCTTTTGCCTCACCAGATAATTTGGCCTTGTTATAGAAACTGTATAGTCCGAGAATAATTATTACCATAATGATGGCTAATGTTGAAGGCTCTGGATTGATTATTTCAGTGAATATACAAGAGACACCGCTACATTCAGTCATAAACACAACCTCCTTGATTTGAGTGTAATTTCCGTCATATGGAGAATTCTCATCCATAGGAGTCATCGTTAGTGAAAATGAGACTTCCCCACTATTCTTCAATTGAGAAGGAGATGTAATCTCCACTGAGAAATCACGAATAGAATATGCCGGCAAATAGAGGATGATGAATGGACCTCCTGCTTGATCGGATGAGGCTCTAATTACCCCTTCCCAATCAGTAGGCTCATCCAAAGTGATGACCACATCGAGAGGGACATTGTTTTGATTATCTATTTTAAATTCAATATTCTTTGTCTCATCAGGTGAAAAACGTGTTTCTTCACTTTTTAATGTAACTACTAGGCGACCCGCACGAACATCTTTCTGGACTTCAATAACCACTGGTAGATCGAAGTATCTTGCGGTTTCAGCATCTACCCCTTCTTCGATAATGCGGGTGTAAATGGTATGATTTCCAGCTTCAACTTCAGAGAGTAAACCGATGTCCAATTTCAAATCAACATATTCACCTTGAATAAGAGTGACCACTACTATGTCGCTGTTTGAACCATTGGAAACGGCATAATCCCAATTCGCATAATTAGGATTAGTATCTGTGTTTCTAGACAGTGAATCTGGTTTAATTATTCTCCATGTTGTTTGTGAGTTTCCACTTTCACTTGAGTCGGTAATGCGTAAGTTAAACCACATACTTGCATCAGGTGCTACCGGTCCCACGTGTGCCAAAGTACCGCTATCACTATCCGCAGTAACTTCGACAAGAACTCCAAATGTACGATGTACAGTAAATCCGACTTCAGTTTCCAAGTCAGCCTCACCGGAACTACTAAACGTCATTTTAATCAATCCAATATCTTGGGAATCTCTATCGTCTGGAGGATATACTTCCATCCTTACAATCATGATTTGATGTGAACCAATCTCAGGTGTCAATGAATGAATACCCTCCTCAGTCAATTCTAAACCGGACTCATTGTCGTATAGACGATATTGCCAAGCATCTGGTAAATCAACCACTCTAATGCGGAAGTAATCATTATCAAACCCAGAATTAAATACATCGATGAAGAACATTCCTGTTTCACTCTCATCTACATAGTGCGAGATAGATTCGTCATATGCTTCTGGTCTTGTTGAATCTGCAATCTGCCTTTGATGCTCTACATCTTCGAAAATTGAGATTCTAGGTGCTGAGAACACGCCTACCTCTTCTACTTCTAAGTACAGTGTTTTTATTGCAACTTCAACTGTTTGTCCTTCATCGTTTTGTGCGTATGCTCTGGCCTCTATTTTCAACCGATCAGGAGCGCTGGACAAATCACCATTAGGCACATCTATTTGGAGAATAGGAATAATCGATGCTCCGCCGCTACTCAATGTATACCCGCCAGGTTGGTCCCATATTGGTTCGGACCAAGTAGAAGGTAATCCAGGGAATGCTAAATCCATTTGGATTTCAATAGTTGATTCGGAGGAACCAGTATGCTCAAGTAAAAATTGAACTGATGAAGTTTGACCTGGGGCAATAAGAACTACATCTGGTTGAACCAACGGTAAACTAAGGAATACATCATGCTCTACCAATGTGATTCCTTCATGATTGAAAATTACATTATGGCCTTGCACATCGCTTATTTCAAGGTATAACGGATAGTCTCCCGCAGCCATCCCCGCATCATAAGTCATTGTGAAATTACCTACTAGTCCATTATTATCCAATCTCAAATCGTCCTCGGTAAAGGTCTTATCAAATACAGAAGTTGCACCATTAGGAGTACTCATTACCAAGTTTACACCTTGGATGTCGTCTCTTCCAAATGCATCTCTTACATCAATTGAAAAATGCATTTCCCTAAACTCTGGGCGATGGTTTGGAGACCATTCTACTTTTTCATTATCGCTCCATCCACATCCATAATCTGCATGACAACTGTGAACTTTTACTGCTGAACCAGAAAGTGCATTCGCTTTTATTTCAAGTTTCGAGGTGGTTTCAGTTTGATCGAAATCACCAAATTGGATTGAAACATCACAATCTCCACCTTGCCCGATTCCGCCACCACCTTCACAGGTAGCTTGAGCATCAACGCGAAGTTTCAATTGCTTCCCATTAGGAACTGTAAAACCAGATTCCGGAATGTCAAAAGATACAAAGTTCATTGTATAAGTGCAAGAAGATGACCCAGGGAAGCCAGTTTCAGCACATGGGTCCTCTAGAGTTTCGGTATATGAGGCAATGTCTGAATCACCTGCCTCCAAAGAGTATGTCACATCGGCAGTTGAACCTTCACTGCCTTGGAATTGTAAATAGATTGACAATTGTACTGTGTTTTGAGTCCCAACTCCAAACACTTGTAAATCACTAATCATTTCTCCGCTGCGGAATTCAAGACCTCCCAACGCACTCTCTTGTTGTTGGGCTCCGTCTGGTTCAGAAGTAGAAATCGAACCATCTCCTCCATTTTCCGATACCGGCTCATCTAGATACAAGTCATAAGATTCAATCGACCCGACTACATTAGAAACTTCAGATTTAGTCTCTAATGCCATTGCTGCATCATTTGTATCAACATTAGAGAACATTGCAAGAGGTGCAAGAGCACCGATCATTACGCCAACAAGAATCAATGGGATAAGCATGCTATTTACGCTTCTCTTGCTTGTCAGCATCTTGTTCATACCTCGGCCTGCCCAACCGATGGTTAAACCGTTTTGCATCATTTGCTCTCTAATCACCCCCTCTACGAGGGGGAATGATAAAGCCAACAATCAGTATTTATTCCTTCATCTAGTGATGTTCTTTGTCAAACTATTAACAAAATAATGACTTCAATCTCTGTTAGAAAAAGAGTATCATTGAAAGACTCTAGGCGACCCGACCAGTTTACGCAGGGGTGGCTGAGGCGGTCAAAGGCGCCGGGCTTAAGATCCGGTCCTTATGGGTTCGTGGGTTCGAATCCCACCCCCTGCATCTATTTTCACAGATTTTCATAGAAGGAGATTTTACTCATTTAGAGACCAGCCACCATCGACGGCGATCACTTGCCCAGAAAGATGAGGGCTGTTGATGAGAAATAATATCGCCTTGGCAACATCCTCTGGCTGACCTTCTCTACCGAGAGGAACTTTTTCAATAATGGAAGCATAATGAGAGACCTCCCAATCAGCAGCTAACACTGCTCCAGGAGCCACACAATTTACTCTTATTTCGGGTGCTAATTCCCCTGCTAAATTCATCATTAATTGACGTAATCCAGCCTTGCTTGAAGTATAGTGCGAGAGCCCCACCCAAGAGCGCCCTAAAGAGGTGTCAACTATTCCAATTACACTGCCGTTAACAGACTTTATTTGCGGTATTAATGCCTGAGTCAAGAGGAATGGTACTTCAACATGAATCCGATTCATAAATCGTAAATCATCCAAAGAAATATCCTCTACATCCTTTGGTTTATAGAATGAAGCATTATGTATTAGGGCGCAAATCCCATCCGCTTCAATTACTTTTTTTGAAGATTTTACCTCTGCGATAAAGCGCTCTAGTTGTTCATCTACTTGGAAGTCTGCTCGAATGATTTCTGCACTCGACTTAGACCCAGTTTTTTGCTCAAAATCATCAACTAATTGTTGTGCTTCTTGCAGACTATTATTAACGTGAATAATGACATGCCAACCCATCTCTAAAAAGGCAGTGGAAATCGCCGCTCCGATTCTCTTTCCACCACCGGTAATGATAGCGACTGGCTTGGCCATATCAATCCTAAAATGCACTCCGCTTTTCAAGTCTTGTTTGATGTAATTCCCACTTTGAAGAAGATATTGAAACCATACACCCTCACACACCTTTTTGATAGGCGAATCGTGGCATTGGGTGAGGGGGAAGAAGAATGACAGGCAAACCACTTCCTATGGCGCAAACAATTTCTCCTGCTTTGCGAGAAAAACCAAAGCGTGAAAGATTGCCTGAATGGTTTAGAACTTCATTACCAAATGGCAAACAGCAAGCCATTTTCAATGAAACTAAGGCAGCGGTTGCAGATAATAAATTACATACTGTTTGCCAAGAAGCTCGTTGCCCGAATATCCACGATTGTTGGGCTAGCGGTGATGCTACATTCATGATCGCAGGTCAAGAATGTACTCGTGGCTGCCGCTTCTGCGCAGTTGGAACTATCAAAACCCCACCACCACTTGATGCGGATGAACCAAAGAATCTTGCTGAAGCAGTTACTTCAATGAATCTAAAACATGTCGTCATCACCGTTGTAAATAGAGATGACCTGCCTGATTCTGGTGCTGAACATTACAAGAAATGTATCGAAGCAGTTCATCTCGCTCAGCCACATATCACCCTGGAATTACTTTGTTCAGACCTCGCAGGAGACATGGATGCATTAGCAGATTTACTTCACAAACTCACCACTCTCAGTATTCGCTCATAATGTGGAGTGTGTGCCGCGACTTGACAAAGCGGTGAGAGACCATCGGGCAAGTTTCTCACAATCGATTTCAATTTTGGCCGAGGCAAAAAGATTGAGGCCTGATATTTTGACAAAGTCGTCAATAATGGTCGGGGTAGGAGAAACCGATGAAGAAATTACTCAAACTCTACAATTGCTAAGAGATGCAAATGTGGATTTAGTGACTATCGGACAATATCTTGCACCTTCATCAAAGCACCTCACAGTTGACCGATTCCCACAACCTGAAAAGTATGACACTTGGGCAAAACAAGCTATTGACATGGGATTCAGCGGTATTGCCAGTGGACCATTGGTTCGTTCATCTTTCAAAGCAGGCCTACTGCTAAGAAAATCACAAGACCCAAACAACTCAGAATCCATGCCCGGCGCCTATGTTTATGTTGGGGCATTGCAAGACAAGCAAACGGCATCACTTAAGGCGGATATTGATTGAGGTGAGACGATGACGGACAGAAAGACGCTGATTACGAGTCCTTACACCCTCGGCGCACCGCCATCACGGCCCGGAGAAACTACCGATTTCGGGGGTAAATGGAAAGAGCAGCCAGAAGATTTGGGCCGCCCAGATCCTGCAACGTGCAGTTCACAAGATACCGCCTCTCATGCCTCTGGATTAATTAGGGTCCTAAATGACAAAGGTGAAGCAAAGGGTGAATGGAATCCCAAGTTGAAATCTGAAACTTTAATCGAGGGCCTAGAATACATGATGCGTTTGAGAATTTTTGACGACCGAATGATCAAAATGCAGCGCACTGGTAAACTTTCATTCTATATGCGTTCATTGGGTGAAGAGGCAGTTGCTATTGCACAGACTATGGCACTGCAGGAACAAGATTGGATTTTCCCATCATATCGACAACCTGGAGCTCAATTCGTTAGAGGAAGAAGTATGGTAAGCATGATATGCCATTGTATTGGGAACACTGAAGACAATGTTAAGGGAAGGCAAATGCCAGTTCACTACACATGGAAAGAAGGAAGATTCATCTCTATATCTAGCCCTGTTGGAACTCAATTTTCACAAGCGGTTGGAGTTGCGATGGCCAGTGCCTACAAAGGTGATGATGAAGTTTGTATTTCTTGGCTAGGTGATGGAACATCTGCTCAAGGTGACTATCATTACGCTCTTAATTTCGCTTCAACTTTCAAACCACCTGTTATTCTAAATGTTGTAAATAACCAATGGGCCATCTCAACCCATAGAAATTTAGCAACTGGTGGAAGAACTTTCGCAGAACGTGGATTAGCATATGACATTCCAAGTTTCAGAGTTGATGGCAATGATTTCCTCGCACTATACAGTGTTACTAAGTGGGCTCGTGACCGTGCTGGTGCTGGATTAGGACCGACTCATATCGAAGTTTACACCTACCGTACTGGCCCTCACTCATCTTCCGATGACCCAAGTGTCTATCGTCCAGCGGATGAGTTTGCTTCGTGGCCTGGTGGCGACCCGATTGAAAGATTGAAAGAGCACCTCATCAACAAAGGAGATTGGGATGAGGAGAAAGATGCTGCCTTGGAAAAGAAAATCGACGCTGAGGTAATGACTGCCTACAAAGAAGCATGTAAATTTGGAGATTTGGCAAGTGGCCCATATCCTCCAGCAAGTACAATCTTTACCGAAGTATACGAAACTGTACCTTGGCATATTCAAGAACAGCGCGAGGAATTAGGGAAGTGATATCATGACAAAAATGAATATGATTGCAGCCCTAAACTCAGCACTGCGCTGCCAATTGGAAAAGGACCCAAATATCGTCATATTTGGAGAAGACATCGGTTATTTCGGTGGTGTTTTCAGAGTCACTGATGGATTACAGAAGGACTTTGGAGCTCACAGAGTATTTGATGCACCACTTGCAGAAGGTGGTATTGCCGCAATTGCAATGGGAATGAGCCTGAATGGATTACGCCCAGTAGCAGAAATACAGTTTGCAGATTATATCTTCCCTGCATATGACCAAATCGTCAATGAAATTGCAAAGATAAGACATCGCTCAGGTGGAGAATTCTCAGCACCATTGACAATCCGTACACCTGCCGGCGGTGGAATCAAGGGAGGCCACCATCACTCACAATCCCCAGAATCTCAATTCACCCATACACCTGGATTGAAAGTTGTTTATTGTTCAAACCCATACAATGCTAAGGGATTATTGACCAGCGCCATTGAATCAAATGACCCTGTAATTTTCTTTGAACCAAAACGCTGCTACAGAGGCCCATTCTATGGTGACCCTCACGATGTTCCAACATGGAACGACCATCCTGATGGTGAAGTGCCAGACGAATATTATTCAATTCCACTTGAACAAGCAAGAATTGTTAGACAAGGTGAGGCTTGTACAGTAATCGCATGGGGAACTATGGTTCATGTTAGCGAACAAGCGATCAAGAACTCTGGAGTAGATTGTGAACTGATTGACTTACAGACATTACTACCTTGGGATAGAGACACAGTTGTCAATTCTATCAAGAAAACAGGTAGATGTGTAATCGTTCACGAAGCGCCAAAGACCTCAGGATTTGGTGCTGAGATGAGTGCATCCATCCAAGAGAGATGTTTCTATCACTTAGAATCACCAATTCTACGCGTTACCGGATGGGACACACCATTCCCGCATACTACAGAATGGGACTACATGCCTAGTCCAGAGAGAATCGCTGAAGCAATAAAGAAAACACAGGAGGAATAAGTATGGGAATATTTGCATTTAAAATGCCAGACATTGGAGAAGGAGTAGTTGAAGGAGAAGTTGTTGAATGGATGGTCGCTGTAGGCGATTCCATCAAAGAAGATGATCCAATCCTATCAGTAATGACCGACAAAGCAACAGTAGAAATCCCATCTCCAGTAGATGGAACTGTCAAAAGAATAGTAGGTGAAGCAGGTGATATTCTTCCAGTAGGAGTCGTTTGTATTGAATTTGAAGTAGAAGGCGATGGAAACGCATCTTCTGATAGCACACCTGCTCCTGAAAAGAAAAAGGTTGAAGAAAAATCAAAGGCACCTGCTGAAACAAAGGCTAAGCCTGCACCAGTTGAGGTTTCAGCGCCAGTTCCTGCAGCACCTGCAGTTACTAGGGCTGCTGGAACAAAAGCACTTGCAAGCCCAGCAGTTCGTCAACGTGCACGTGAAGCAAATATCAATCTCGAGCATGTTGCTGGTTCAGGACCTGCTGGAAGAATTTCTCATGCAGACCTAGATGCACATATCGCTGGTGGCTCTAATGCTACTCGTTCATCACCTGTAGGTTCAACCACCAAGGTTGAACTAAACGGAACAGAAGAACACAAGGTCATTGGATTGCGTCGCAAGATAGCAGATAGCATGATGGCTTCATACAGCACTATTGCACATTTCTCATACTTTGAGGAAGTTGATATCACCGCATTGGAAGAACTTCGTCAACATCTAAACGCAACTCGCCCTGAAGGTGCTCCAAAACTAACCTACTTGCCATTCATCATGCTTTCATGTGTCAAGGCTCTAGCTAGAAGCCCAGAATGTAATGCTCTGTACGATGATGATGTAGGCGTTGTTACACGACACCAAGCCATCAACTTAGGAATTGCAACTCAAACTGATAGGGGACTATATGTCCCTGTTGTCAAACATACAGAAGCAATGGATATTTGGCAAGCAGCAGCAGAGATGATGAGAGTTACCAGCGCAACAAGAGACGGTAAGGCAGGAGTAGAAGACCTAACTGGTTCTACTTTCACAATCACCAGTCTTGGAAGACTTGGTGGATTAGGAGCAACTCCAATAATCAACAAACCTGAAGTTGGAATTCTAGGAGTTCACAATGCCAAGGAACGTGCTGTAGTTAGAAATGGAAATATTGTTATTCGTCGTATGATGAATCTATCTTCATCATGGGATCATCGTGTAGTCGATGGCCATGATGGTGCTACAATGGTTCAAACATTGAAAACGTACTTAGAAAACCCAGCAACTATCTTCATGTGAGGTGTAATTATGCAGACTAAAAAATGTCAAGTGTTAGTAATAGGCGCAGGCCCTGGTGGCTATGTTGCAGCAATTCGTGCAAGTCAATTAGGACTCAAAACGATAATAGTTGAAGCGGATAAAGCAGGAGGTACTTGCCTAATCAGAGGATGTATTCCTAGTAAGGCTTTGATTCATGCAGCTCATACGTTCCACAACTTGGCTCAACACTCTAGTGGTGATGGGCACATGGGAATTACAATCCCAGGACCTGCAGAATTGAATATGTCTGGCCTTATCGGCTGGAAAGAAGGTATCGTAGACCGTTTAAACAAGGGAGTTGAACATCTTCTCAAGACATCCGGAGCAGAATTAGTAACCGGATGGGCTGAATTTCAAGATGCAAAAACTGTCAAAGTTGGAGAGGGTAAGGATGCAATAATCATTCAAGCAGACAATGTCATTCTCGCCAATGGTAGCGTTCCGATTGAACTTCCATTTATGAAATATGGAAATAATGTAATCTCAAGCCGAGAAGCACTACAACTACAAGAAAAACCTGACCATGTTGTTGTTATTGGTGGCGGATATATTGGATTGGAATTGGGAATTACTTACAAGATGCTTGGCTCAGAAGTGACTATTATCGAAGCAATGGATAGCGTACTGCCGATTTTTGATAAAGAATTACGCAGACCGTTAGAGAGGCACTTGAAGAAAAGCAAGGTTAATGTTCATCTCGGAGTTTTTGCTAAGGGTGTTGAAGACCAAAAGGATGGAAAAACTAAGGTTAACTTCATTGATAAAAACGAGAAGGATGAGTCCAAAATGCAATCTATCATTGCTGACAAGGTTCTCGTCACCGTTGGTAGAAAACCAAATTCGGAATGCCTAGCACCTACTGGCGTTGCTCTTGATGAAAGAGGATTTGTCAAAGTAAACCAGCGCTGTGAAACCAATATGCGTGGAGTCTATGCAATTGGCGATGTAACAAACCTAGGAGAGATGTTAGCGCATGTTGCATCCTTCCAAGGCGAGATGGTTGCAGAGATAATCGCCGGTAAGAAAAGAGTATACGACCCTGTTGCAGTTCCTGCAATCGTATTTACAGAACCTGAAATTGTTAGTGTTGGACTTTCACCAGATGAAGCAAAGGCGGCTGGACATCCGATTATAATCGGAAAATTCCCTCTTGCTGCAAATGGCAGATCTCTTACTCAAGAAGCAGAAAAAACTGGCGGATTTATCAGAGTAGTCGCACGTGAAGATGACCATAGAGTTCTCGGAATACAAGGAGTTGGAACCCACATCTCTGAATTGGTTGGAGAATGGACCTTAGCATTGGAGATGGGCGCATTGCTCGAAGATATTGCTGGAACTATCCACGCACATCCAACTATGACCGAAATGACTCATGAAGCAGTTCTTGCAACACTCGGTCACGCTATTCATTCAGCATAAGATTGGATTGTAATTGGCTCCTTGAAAAAGGAGCCTATGAACGAGGCAAATTTAGAAGATTTTGAGAACAAACAGAACTCAACTCGGGCACCCCGCCCATAGGGCTTTGGAGGCCCGAGCAATGAGAAGTATTGCCAACCCAATATAATGTCTGCCAATTACCGAATCTTGGTATTTTCTGATTTTACGATTGTTGTTGACCAATTCTGGTTTGACATCAAACCATAACATTTGATATACATGAAGTTCTGCAAAAGATATGGCTAAGTCATCCACTGTCCTAACGATTGCAATACTAATGCTACTATTGGCATTCGCCCCTTCAATTGAAGGAAAACTTACAGGTAAGGCTGATGCAAGTGGTGGCTGTACATGCCACTATGCTGCGCAATCAGTGACTGCAAACCATAATTTCCCTACAACTTATACATCTGGAACAATATACAACATTAATATTACCATGCAAGGTGGTGTTGTTGGTGCACAAGGAGGATTTGCATTAGAGGTTGATAAAGGTGTATTTTCCAATAACGGGCCTGATGTCCAGTTCGGCCCAATGACTGCAACTCACACAAACCCATCAGCACGAAGTTGGAGCTTTGATTGGACCGCTCCACCTCCATCAAGTGGTGTTGTTTCTGTTGCATTAGCTACGTTGACCTCGAATGGAGATAATACATACAGTAATGATGCTTGGGGAACTACTACGCATAGTATCAGTGAATTGGTTTCTAACCAAGCACCAAGTGCAACAAACGCAGTAATCAAGTCTTCTGTGTCGCCATTTAGCGAAACAAATGTTGCTGAAAACATTGATGTTAAATTTGATTATACATATTCAGACCCAGAAAATGACCCACAGTCCGGAAGTGAGATCAGATGGATGAAAAATGGTGTTACTCAACCAATGTACAATGATATCAAAACATTACCATCATCAGCAATTACTGCAGGTGAAACATGGTATGCTACTATAGCGCCATCTGATGGCACAACTCTAGGTACCAGTGTTCAGAGCAACTCTATTTCAATAGATGCAGAAGTTATAGCGAATACTGCACCAACTGTTTCAAATTACGAAATAACAGCAGCGACTTCAGGAACATCGATACCAGTAAATGAGGACTTGTGGTTTAATTATGACTACGACGACATTGATGGTGATTTAGAATCTGGAACTGCTGTTAGGTGGTTCAAGGATAGTGTAGAGCAAGCGGTTTGGAATGATGTAACAACTGTACCATCCTCTGCAACATCTGTTGGAGATTCTTGGAGTGCCAAAATCACTCCTTCTGATGGAATTGATCTAGGTTCTGCTTATGAAACTACAGCAATTGCAATAATTGATATTGACAGTGATGGAGATGGTGTCTTCAATGAGAATGATGAATTCCCTAATGACCCTACTGAAAGTGTAGATTCTGACTCTGATGGAGTAGGAGACAATGGTGATGCATTCCCTAATAATGATGCGGAAACAATGGATTCTGACTCTGATGGTGTTGGAGACAACGCTGATGCATTCCCTAATAATGCTACTGAAACCTTAGATTCTGATGGCGATACTGTAGGAGATAATGCTGATGCATTCCCTAATGATGCTACTGAAACAATGGATTCTGATGGAGATACTGTAGGAGATAATACCGATGTATTCCCTAACGATGCTAATGAAACAATGGATTCCGATAATGATACAGTAGGTGATAATGCTGATGTATTCCCTAATGATGCTAATGAAACAATGGATTCTGATGCTGATACTGTAGGTGATAATGCTGACGTATTCCCTAATGATGCTACTGAAACAATGGATTCCGACCTTGATGGAGTAGGTGACAATGCTGATGCATTCCCTAATGATGCTACTGAAACAGTTGATACTGATTCTGATGGAACTGGCGATAATGCTGAGCATTCCCATGCTGATGCTGCTGAAACAATGGATTCTGATGCTGACGGTGTTGGTAACAATGCTGATGCATTCCCTAATGACGCTAATGAAACCATGGATACTGATGGTGATGGTGTTGGAGATAACGCACAAGCTGCAGCAGAAGCAAAGGCTGCTAAACTTGCTGCAGAACAAAGTGAATTATACATGATGATCGGAATCGCAGCAGTTGTAATTCTCCTTTCACTGGCTGCAGTAGCGGTTTTCATGAAGAAAAAGGGTAGTGATGAACTAGTATTATCACCTAAGCAATATGATAATCCGCAGCCAATTACTCAGACTCAACAGTACGAGCCACAACCAATTACTCAGACTCAACAGTACGAGCCACAGCCTACGATAGTGGCTGCTGCAACTGAAGTTCAGCGCTGGACAGACGAATCAGGGCACACTTGGAGAACCATGACCGACAATTCTACACAGTGGTGGAATGGTAGTGATTGGCAACAACGCTGATTGATTTAGCATAGTCATCTTGAAAACAATTCTCGATGTGCAAGATATGTGTCCAACCTATCTTCCTTGACTTGGTACTCCCGTTTCATAGATGAAACACCTGGAGATTCAGTTGTCGGAGGCCCTGCACGCCAAGTGGAAGGAGCGTGTTGGTCTAGAGTTCTACCAACTCCTTCACCCAATCCATCACTACGATTGTGGAGTGAAGAAATAGCTAATTCTTTATCGATTACAAAAGGTGATTTAGAAATCTTGTCCGGAGGTCCTCCAAGTCCAGACATGGACCCTTATGCACAGCGCTATGGAGGGCACCAATTTGGAAATTGGGCACATCAATTGGGTGATGGAAGAGCGATTACACTAGGCGAAGTAGAAAGTGATGTAGGAATTGTTGAATTACAACTCAAGGGGTCTGGACTTACTCCTTATTCACGTACTGCGGATGGAAAAGCCGTACTACGCTCATCGATTAGAGAATTTCTGTGTAGCGAAGCAATGCACCATTTAGGAGTTCCTACAACGAGAGCATTGTCATTGGCTACAACTGGAGAAGAGGTGATGAGAGACGTCCTATATGATGGAAACCGAGCATTCGAGCAAGGTGCAATTGTATCCAGAATTTCTCCGAGTTTCATTCGCTTTGGAAGTTTCCAAATTCATACAGCAACTGGTGATAAAGAGACACTTAGAAAATTGGTTGAACATACGATAAGAAACCATTTCCCAGGCCATCAATACTCAAACGATCAACAATTACTAGCATGGTTAGCAGACATTGCAAAATCAACTGCAACTATGGTTTCACATTGGATGCGAGTTGGTTTTGTTCATGGGGTAATGAATACAGATAACATGTCCGTCCATGGATTAACGATTGACTACGGACCATATGGATGGATTGAGGCATACGATCCGAACTGGACTCCAAACACTACTGATTTGTCCCATAGACGTTATAGATTTTCAAATCAGCCCCGTATTGCTGGTTGGAATGTTGCCAGATTATTAGAGGCGATTGCTCCACTTTTTGATGAACCTGAACAGTTGTCTCAAATTTTGGATGTATATTTTGAAGCCATTGGAGAGCAGCAAAACTCTATGTGGGCTGGAAAACTTGGATTTGATGTATTTAAAGATGAAGATGTTGAATTAGTTCGGGAATTAAATAACCTATTGCAACTAGTTGAAACTGATATGACTATATTTTTCCGACTTCTATCAGATCTTGAGACTCCTGATGTTGAATCTCTAAAGTTTGCTTTTTATGAAGAGGATAAACTTCCCGTAAAGCAGTGGAATGAATGGTTGCTGAAATGGTGGAATCGAGTGGATGCCACCCCAGATAGAGTAAAAATGAAATTAGCAAATCCAAAATATGTATTTCGTAATTGGATGGCTCAGTTAGCAATTGAGGAAGCTGAAAAAGGAGATTTTTCTTTGTGTGAGGAGTTGTTGGAGTTATTGAAGAACCCATATTCAGAACAAATGGATATGCACAGTAAATGGTTTACTAAACGACCTGAGTGGGCTAAGAGTAAAGTTGGATGCTCAATGCTATCTTGCTCAAGTTAATTTTAACTCACAATTTCAACTAACATAGTTTGCCAGCCTACTGGGTTGTAAGAGATAGTAATACATCTGCTGTACAACTAAAGTAATGTTTCAGTGAACAAAACACCTAATGCAATAATTGAGTTGTTGTTTCAGTCGAGATTGCATTAAAGCAAACCACGCTTATCGATCAATTGGCAAGCAGTAATAGCTTGCTTTATGTAAACAGTTAAGTTAACAAAGAATTGTTTCAGGAAAGTGAAAAATTTCACTCGTCTGAGACGACTTTTGAAACGCCGACTGCGTTAGGACCTTTTGGTCCTTCGCCGACTTCGAAAGTAACTACATCTCCGTCAGTAATTTCTCCAGTGACTTCGGAGACGTGAACGAAAAGATCGTCACCCCCTTCTCTTTCTATAAATCCAAATCCTTTCGTAAAGTTAAACCATTTGACAGTACCTTGTGCCATGTCGGGGGCTACGGCAAGGGGTATTTGAAGCATACCATGGAACCCTCAATAAAAAAAAACAGAATAAGCGATTGAATGGCTCTGTTCGCAAGTGATAATTATTAGAAAAAAAGCGTTTTTTCGTTGTTTAGAGAACTATTCTACTTACCAGGAAATCACACCCTGGATAAATTGATTTCCAAATAAAAGATTTACTCGACTACGATAGTAGGGGGGAAAAGTAGAGCCGAATGCTCATTCCGATCTTGCTAAAATGAATTCAATCCTCAATGAGCAATGATTCCACTCGCTTCTAGTACGAAAAGAAACTGCTAATATAGAAACTACCAATGTAATGATTGAGTTGTTGTTTCAGTCGGGATTGCATTAAAGCAAACCACGCTTATCGATCAATTGGCAAGCAGTAATAGCTTGCTTTATGTAAACAGTTAAGTTAACAAAGAATTGTTTCAGGAAAGTGAAAAATTTCACTCGTCTGAGACGACTTTTGAAACGCCGACTGCGTTAGGACCTTTTGGTCCTTCGCCGACTTCGAAAGTAACTACATCTCCGTCAGTAATTTCTCCAGTGACTTCGGAGACGTGAACGAAAAGATCGTCACCCCCTTCTCTTTCTATAAATCCAAATCCTTTCGTAAAGTTAAACCATTTGACAGTACCTTGTGCCATGTCGGGGGCTGTAGCAAGGGGTATTTGAAGCAACACGGTAGAATCCCACCAATATGGCATTTAAACCGCATTCAGCAATAAGCCCAAAGGCAATATTATTCACGAACCACAACTTAGGCAATCGTCTGGAGTATCAAGAGAACAAGCAATCGCTTCTAGACTACTAAGCTCCTCTGCTCGATCTGCCAGACCTGCAACTGTTTGGTCATCCTTTACCTTGGCTTCGACAGTAAATTGAATCGCATCGGCTGCAGCCTTGGTTCTAAGATAATACATTCCTGTCTTGAGACCCTTTCTCCACCCATAGAAATGCATTGAAGTGATTTTAGCCGGGTTAGCATCGACCATATGAATATTCAATGATTGACTTTGATCAACATATGCGCCTCGGTCAGCCGACATATCAAGGACGTAGCGTTGCTTTATCTCCCAGGTAGTTTTGTACATTTCTTTGATATCATCAGGGATCCCAGAAATGGCTTGAACACTACCTTTGTGCCTTAAGATTTCATCCTTCATTTCTAGAGACCACAAGTCTCTTGCAATCAAGTCCCGAACTAGGTGCTTGTTCAATACAATAAATTCTCCAGATAAAGTTCTGCGGACATAAAGGTTTGAGGTAAATGCCTCAAAACACTCATTATTTGCAAGTATTTGGCTAGTTGATGCTGTTGGCATAGGCGCCACCAATAGTGAATTACGCATACCGTGCTCCACTATTTCTTGCTTCAGAGTATCCCAGTCCCAACGACCGGAGTGTTCATTCATCCCCCACAGGTCAAACTGAAGTTTTCCTTCACTAGCGGGTGAACCCTTGAAAGTGGAGTAAGCTCCTTCAGCAATCGCTGCATCCTTCGAAGCAGTACATGCTGCAAAGTAAATTGTTTCAAATATTTCCTTATTCAAGACTCTAGCCTCTTCACTTTCAAAGCATAGCCCAAGCATTGCAAATGTATCTGCTAATCCCTGAACACCTAGACCAATAGGGCGATGCCTCATATTGGAATTTCGGGCTTCAATTACCGGATAAAAATTAACATCTATTACTCGGTTCAGATTTCCAGTTGCATGATATGTCACATCATATAATAATTTATGATTAAATGATTTAGTTTCCATGTCAATATACTTTGGAAGTGCTATCGAAGCGAGGTTACACACAGCCACTTCATCTTCTGAAGTGTATTCCATAATCTCTGTACAAAGGTTTGAGGAACGGATAGTTCCTAAATTCTTTTGATTGGATTTTTCATTTGCTGCATCTTTGTAACACATGTATGGAGTTCCAGTTTCAATTTGAGATTCCACAATTTTGTCCCAAATCGTGCGTGCAGGAATTGTTTTGCGCGCTCTTCCTTCAGCCTCATATGATTCGTATAACTGTTTGAATCCATCACCATAGGCATCTTGGAGACCTGGGCATTCATTCGGACAGAATAAAGACCAATCTGCATTTGCTTCTACTCTTTCCATAAATAGATCAGAAATCCACATTGCATAGAACAAATCTCTTGCTCTAACTTCTTCCTTACCGTGATTCTTCTTTAAATCCAAGAATGCAACGATATCTGGGTGCCAAGGCTCAAGATATACTGCGATTGAACCCTTGCGCTTACCGCCGCCTTGGTCGACATATCGGGCAGTGTCATTGAATACGCGAAGCATCGGAACGATTCCATTGCTTGTGCCATTTGTCCCTTTGATATATGCGCCTTGGGAGCGGATATGGTGAATTGAAAGTCCAATTCCACCAGCGGATTTAGAGATTAATGCACACTGTTTCAGAGTATCATAGATCCCTTCTAAGGAATCATCTTGCATTGTAAGTAAGAAACATGATGACATCTGTGGCTTTGGCGTTCCTGAATTGAATAGAGTTGGAGTTGCATGAGTGAAATATCCTTCCGACATCAGATCATAAGTCCTCAATGCCTTCTCTATATTTCCATGGTGAATCCCTACAGAGACTCTCATCAACATATGCTGAGGTCTTTCTGCAACTTCGCCATTGAGTTTCAGTAAATATGAGCGTTCCAAAGTTTTGAATCCGAAGTAATCATAGTTATGGTCTCGTCCATAATTGATGTGGTTATCCAAAATCTCAGCATTTTCCATTATCACAGCATAAACTTCCTCGGAAATTAGAGGTGCGTGCTTGCGTGATTCCGGGTCGATGTAATCTCTTAGGTCGGTGATGACTTCCGAGAATTGTGTTTTTGTTGAACGATGTAAGTCATCAACACAAATTCTAGCCGCTAAACGACTGTAATCAGGGTGCTGAGAAGCAAGTGAAGCAGCGGTCTCTGCTGCTAGTTGATCTAGTTCCCTAGTGGTAACTCCATCATATAATCCCTCTATTGTTAATTTTGCAACATGAGCGGGATCAATCCAAACCGGGTCTAAACCCTCAGCTAATTGCGTCAACTTTTCCATTATTGCATCAAAACGTACATCTTCACGTTCCCCTTTCCTATTTACTACTTGTAGTGCCATCTATTATTCCCCCTTCATTTCATTGTAATTGTTGATAATTATTATCCCATAACCCATGCTTCAGAAATCTTCATCCATTGAGAAGCGCTGTTGCACACTCCCAAGACTTGCTGAATCCATAACGCCTGCTTTTTGGTATTCTGCGACTCTCTTCTCGAAGAAATTCGTTTTACCTTGCATTGAGATCATTTCCATCCAAGGGAATGGGTTCTCTGCATTATACAACTTTGAAGCTCCAAGAGTAATTAATAGGCGGTCTGCTACGAAATGAATGTATTGGGCCATCAAGTTCGAATTCATTCCGATTAGAGAAACTGGAAGTGCGCTTGTTACGAATTCAATTTCAATTTCTACTGCCTCTGCAATAATTCCATGAATGGACTTTTCACCTGCTCCACGTAATAATTTATTATGTAATAAACAAGCGAAATCGCAATGAAGTCCTTCGTCTCGAGAAATTAATTCATTGGAGAATGTCAACCCTGGCATCAATCCTCTCTTCTTCAACCAGAAGATTGCACAGAAAGAACCTGAAAAGAAAATACCTTCAACTGCTGCGAAGGCAACTAATCTTTCAGCGAATGAACCTTTCTTGCGAGATAGCCAACGCATTGCCCAATCGCCCTTTTTCTTAACTGCTGGCACAGTTTCTAATGCTTTGAAAAGGTGGTCCTTTTCTAGATCGTCCTTGATGTATGTATCAATGAGTAGTGAGTAAGTCTCTGCATGAACATTTTCCATCATGATTTGAAAACCATAGAATGCTCTAGCTTCAGCCCAACAAACTTCATTAGAGAAATTCATCACTAAATTTTCATTGACTATACCATCGCTTGCTGCGAAAAATGCTAGTATGTGTTTTAAGAAGTGTCTTTCATCATCGTTCAACTTATCCCAATCTTTGAGATCTTCTGCTAAGTCTATTTCCTCAGCCGTCCAAAATGATGCTTGTTCTTGTTTGTACATTTCCCAAATATCTGAATGCTCAATTGGGAATAAGTACAAAGCGATCAAGATTAGTTTGAAGCATTGGTTCTAAGTGCTCGTGACTCAAGTCTAATTCAAAGTCTTCTTCATTTGTACTTGGTTTTTCGATTACCATAATTAGACACCCCCGATATTTCACACGCTGGAATTTTATTGCCCTCCGAGAGAGACTATAATACTGACCCCCAATGACACCTAGGAAACATGCATTAGAGCAGTGTTCGGCGAAAGTGAAAAGTACTAAGCAGCATAACGATTAGCATTTATGTTTGTAGCCTAGAACTAATCGATGATTTGAGGCTAAAAACTAACAATAAATACCCCCTACCTTCCACTGGAGTTATGTAAGTAAGTTTCAACTTTAGAATAAGGGTCAAAAGCCCCCACCATAACGACCGTATATGGAGCAAATAAAATTGTCAGTCCAATTCGCACGCCTCGATGATGAAGCAAGATTGCCAACCCAAGGCTCAGCATTGGCTGCTGGATGGGATTTGTATGCTTTATGCGAGACAATTGTCCCAAAAGGCGCAAGCACATTCATAGCAACTGGACTGGCTGTTGCCATACCTGAAGGATGGGAGGGGCAGATACGATGCCGCTCATCCCTAGGGAAAAAAGGAATGATACTACCAAACGGCGTAGGAACAATTGATGCTGATTATCGCGGAGAATTGAAAGTACTAGCAACATGGATTGGCCAAGGAGACAATTTTACAGTAAGTAAAGGCGAGCGTGTTGCACAGTTATTATTCGCACAAGTACCAAAGGTAACAATAGTTGAAACATCATACGAGGAATTAGGAAATACTGAGCGAGGGAGCGGAGGCTTCGGCTCATCAGGCCAGTATTGACTAACTAAAGAGGCGATAATATGACCGAACAAAGAGATGTAGAAATAATTCATCTCGGTGAAATCCCTTACCAAGAAGCGTTGGATTTGATGAAAGAACTTCAACAGCAAAGAATCGATGATTTAATTCCAGACACATTACTATTACTACATCACCCCGAAATCGTAACAGTTGGGCCACGTGCTACAAATGACGGAATAAAAGCACCACAGGGTTACCCATCACATACAGTCGATAGAGGAGGCGGTTTAACCTGGCATGGACCTGGTCAATTGGTTGGATACCCAATTTTCAAATGGGATTTAGAAGGAGAAAATTCTGTCGCTGCAATAATCTCATTACTTGAACAATGGATCATTAATACTCTTGATGAATTAGGAATAGAATCTTCAAGAGATGATCGGATGCAAGGAGTATGGGTTGATGGAAAGAAAATTTGCAGCATTGGACTTTCATTCCTTAGATGGGTCTCTCGTCATGGCTTTTCGATTAATATAGACACTCCTAGCGGGAGAGTGGAAGGTTTGGCAGGATGTGGACTTGAAAGTGAGACAACTACTTCTCTCGCAAGATTAGATTACCAAATTACAATTGAACAATTCACTCAGTCTCTGCTGAAAAACATGCAAAATATAGTTAAAAGAATTGCAAGAGATTAAAATCAGTAGATAATTTCCAAAAATACAAGGATATGCTCAACAACTGCGACTGATTAGCGTTGAGCATGGACAACACATGGCCCCACCATGGTAGTCCTACAATCGGGAAAGAAATTCACCCCATTCAATATCTTGAATGGTATGTTCCTCGTTTACAACAAATGAGAAAATATAATTTATCTTTTAGTGGACTACAATACTCTTGGGATTTTGAAACATATCTAGCAGCAAATCTGAAAGATGTGGGCTATCATCACATTCCAGAGTTTCCTAATCCTGAGCAAATGGTTGCACAACGTTACGCAATAAGTCCTCACAAAATTGCAATTACCCATGGGGCCACTCAGGCCCTAAACATTGCATTATTGGCTTGTTTAGAACCTACAACAAATGGTCAAAGAAATATTGTCGCAGTTGAATCTCCGGCATATGCGCCTGTTGTTCAAACTCCCTTATTGTTAAACTGTGACACAATCCCCGTTCAGAGATACCCTCCTGTTGATGGTTTTGGCCCATGGAGAATAAACAAAAAAGAGTGGCTAGATGTTCTGCAACAATCAAAAGTATTGATGATAAACCCCACAATTAAACCCATGCGGATGGGATTATGAAAGCAGTGACCGAAGATGGATAATAGATACATGTAAGAAATTGGCAATCAAAATCATCTCCGATGAGGTCTATATCGATTCGATGAAGGGCACAGAAGATTACAAACCATTCCACTTAGAAGGCGAACACTGCATATCAATCAACTCATTAACCAAAATCTATGGATTGGGCCCACTTCGCTTTGGCTGGATCATCGCTAACAAAGAGATCATATCCAATGCAAAAAGAGCATTCTTAACATTTTCAGGGATGATGGCAAGCCCTACTATTCGCTTAGCAAGTGCTGTGTTCCCGCACTTGGACTTAGCTCTTGAAAAAATAAAAAAATATAGAGAAATTAATCTCCCAGTATTAAGGGAAATGCTGGAAAGGCAAAATATTGTTTGGAATGAACCACCTCACGGGGTTTTCGGTGCTTTCCAACTTCCAAATGGATTTGATTCAATGACCTTTGTCGATGAAGCATGCGCAGAGCATTCAGTATTAGCAGTACCCGGCTCAATGTTCTCAAGAGAGTTAAGTGGGTGGCTGAGAGTGGCTTGGTCTATAGAGCCCGTATTATTTTCTGAGGCAATAATAAACCTAGAAAAGGCCCTGATTTCAATCAATTAGTAAAAACAAGAGCATATATGCAAAAAGGAGTTGCACAGTACATGGGTGAAGTAGTAGTAGCAATAACCGGCGCATCTGGTGCAATATACGGCAAACGCCTTACTGAATGCCTGTCAAATCTTGGAGTCCAAGTAAGACTTGTTGTGACTGCATCTGGAGAACTTACACTCGCACATGAATGTCAAACCGATAAAGAAACCATCGCTGCAAACTATTCTGTTATCCTTGAAGATGGAAAAAATGTCGCAGCGAAGTCTGCCTCTGGTTCTGCAAATATTGATGCTGTAGTCATTTGCCCATGTTCAGGGACTACTTTGGGCAAACTAGCTGCAGGAATCGGTGATAATTTAGTTACACGTTCTGCAATCGTTGCATTAAAGGAAAGACGCAAATTGATAATAGTTCCACGCGAAGCCCCTTATGCTACTGCCCATCTTGAAAATATGGCGAAACTATCAGCTTGGAATACGATCGTTATTCCAGCATCTCCTGGATTTTACAACCATCCTCAATCAATCGATGATATGGTCGACTTTATTGTTGCAAGAATACTTGACCAATTGGGACTAGAGCATGACATTGGCAAGCGATGGACCGGCGAAGAAATCCCATAATACTAATCATAATACCATTTAGTTCATCAAGGTCGGGCTAATAGCCCCCTATGGTGCAAAAATGTCCGACACAGATTACAATTCATTAAAAGTGTCCGAGTTAAAGGAACTTTGCAAAACAAATGCACTCCCAGTATCTGGAACTAAGGCCCAATTGATTGAACGTCTATCGGCTAATCAGACAACCAAATCCATTCCACCGCAATCGGTTACAGAAGCGATATTAGTTGATACCGATTCCGATGAAAATTACCTCGAGTTAGAAGAAAAGTCGGAGATTTCAAGCAATTCTTCCACTTTGCAAAGAATGATAGCACCACTCTCTGGTCCACATAATCTCAAAATAATAGCGGCAATCGGTCTTTCTTTGCTGATGATTTCAGCAGTTCTTATTATTCAACCTGCGTGGCTTGGATTTGAAGATGAACTTGAATTTGAATTGATTGAGTTTGATGCATCTATGGCTAGAGGCTATGCTCAGAGCCTCGTTGATCTCGGCCACCCAGATTGGGAAGGCAGAATGAGCGGCACTGATGAAGAAGCAGCCGCTGCACAATTTATTGAGCAGCATTTCAAATCGCTTGGGATGACAACTACCCTCCATTCATATGAGGTCCAGATGCACCATGTAAATGCAGAACCATCTCTACAAGTTTGTACTCCAGGCAATCTCCCAATTCCTCGTACCACCATGTTCGGCTCTCGATATTGGTAGTGTTGCATATACCTTTGAACATCGAATTGACTATGTGATTCAAGGATTCAGTGGAAGGAGCTTCATACAATTCGGTGATAATGCCCCAGTTGTTGATTTAGGAAATGGTTCTGAAGATTCTCTTTGGCAAGAAGCGAGTGGAGGTATTGGCTATGTTAGGGGTGGTGGCTCAATTACTGGTAATACAGCATTGATGAGTAAGGCTGCAGAAAATGACTTGGTGTCATTAATCAGAGTAAATAAGGATTATAATTGTGGAAAAGTAGAGGCAACTGATTGCGTACCAATTTTCAAGGGCACCTCTATAGAAGCAATTACAGAAGCAAACGGTGGTAGCATACCAAGCGAGTTATCATTCATTGCAATGTCTAAGGATGCTGGAGAAATATTAGAAGCTGCAGTAATCAATGGCTCAGGAACTATCTCGCTCGACATAGATGTCACTAATGACGGCACTAGAACAATATACGTGCCTTGTGGAGAATTCAAAGGTAAATCTTCCGAAGTAGTAATCGCTGGAGCACATCACGATACAGTCTACAACGGGCCTGGTGCAATTGATGACACTTCAGGTTCTGCTAGTATAATGGAGATGTCAAGACAAATTTCCAAAATCGTTAACGAATCCGGAACACCTGATAGAACAATACAGATTCTGCACATGGGGTGGAGAAGAAGAAGGGCTTTACGGCAGTAGAGCCTATGTCAATGAAATGAAGGATGATTTGAAAAGAAATCTACGCCTATACATAAATTTGGATATGAATCATGTAGATGCTGATTTTGCTAACCGTGGTAATTCATTGACATTGTTCACAAACAGTATGGACGATTATAGAAATGTTGAAAGCATCAAAAAAGAATATATTTCCACATATCCGGATATTGCTAATAGATACGAAATTCGCATGTCTGCGCTATTAGGGGATAAGGGCGACAAAGATGGAATGCCGTACAATTCGGATCATGGACCATTTGTCTATGATTTAGGGAGTGGTGCAAACGGTAGAGCCGTCGTATGCTATGGTAGTGGAAGTTGGGAGTATCACACTTACAAAGACAATATGGAACGTTTTAACGAAGAATCACTGGGTGTATCTGTTACAATTTATGGGACATATTTGAGTGCCTTAGCCTACAATATCGATTCTTGATATTCAAAAGAGTTGAAGAATAGAATCTCATAGCCCTTTCATGGTCGCACCTAATGCATGGGCAAGTCACATTTTGGTTGAATCTAAATCTGAAGCGGTACAGATTATGGATAAAATTTCAAAGTTGAAAGATTTTCAAAAATTAGCAAGGAAAAAGAGTTCTTGTCCTTCTGCCCAAAAAGGTGGAGATTTGGGTTGGTTTCGCAAAGGAAATATGGTTAAGGAGTTTGAACTAGCGGTATGGGCTACTCCTTTGAAAACAGTCTCACCACCTGTAAAGACTCAATTCGGATACCATCTTATTTGGGTTCACGAAAGAGATTCTGAAGACTGAGTGATCACTATGACTATCACTGTTGCTTTAGAGAACTATACCGTTATGGCCAAGCATGGCTATTACGAATTCGAGCATGAGCAAAATCAACCTTTTAATTTCAGTGTATGGGCGACAATAATAGATCATAGCATTGCAGGTAAGTTAACAAATACTTTGAATTATGCAGATATACAAATTGCAATTGATGCTGAAATTATTGATTCTAAACCGATTGGGTTAATGGAAACAATGAGTGAAAGAATAATCAAAAACCTTTCCACTAATGAAATGGTTTCCAAAATAAAAATTAGAATTGAGAAGCCACAAGCACCTCTACCTCACCCAGGCGGCTTAGCCGTCATTGAGATGCAATGGGTTCGCCCCCAATAACCGGCTAGCAAATTGCAATTTGGTTACAAGTTTTTGCGTAAGTATTGAAGGGCTTCACATCGAGGGCGTTGTAATGGCCGATACTCCGAGTCGCGTATTTGTTCCAACTGCAGTTGAGGCAGATGGTAAGGCCATTGGCATGGGTTGCTTTAGTTCAGAAGAGACTGCTTGGCTGGTATTACGTACTTTTCTAAAGAAAAGTGATCTTATGAATTTAAAATCTGCAAGCATAGTTATTTGGGAAATTGATATTGTTGGAGATGATGCAATGACCGTTCTATCTACAATTGAATGCAAAACTTGTCCTGTCTGTAAACGCAATACTTTTTGGTTAGATTTATCACAATTCAGCGCACTATGTCATGGGACGTCGTGCGCTGCGTGGGTTGAGGAAAGTACAGTGGAGCCGGGAATCATAGACTGTGGATGGCCTGCAATACAATTCTTAAAGCAAACAAGTTCAATAAAAGAGGCATTCAAAGAATTATACAAATTGGGCGACCGCCTAACAGCTGCAGGTCAAGGTGAACAAATCGCTGGTACTGCTGAAGGAATGTTAGGAGAATTCCAAAATTCTTAGTTCTCAAATTAGTTGTAATACAATTGATGCAATGAATGGTAGAGCGAATACAAGTATTTGCATTCTTGGTTATCTGTTGCTTTCGGCGAATTATTAAACCAGTTGGAGAACGATTGAAGCGATAAATGGTAAAGCGAATATACCAAAGAATACAAGCATTAAGACTCTAATTTGTTTCTGATTCTTCTCATTCTTCTCATTCTTAGTGAAACACTCTTCTTGCTTGCAAACCCTTGGTTCTGTTTTTGATGGAATTGCTTCTTGGCAAATCCTGCAATGCTTATGCGGCTGTACTCGGTTGCTATTGCGTGAATTTTTCGTATTACTTGCTGATTCCGACATTTTCTCACCTCATGAAGTTATTAGTGTACCATCGAATGGTTGCCCATCTAATGCTTGTTCTAATGTTGAAATTTGGCGCCCATCTAAGACCGCTAAATCAATACAGGAATCTTTTGCCCAACCAACTGCTATTGGGTCAATAACCGCTGAAGCACCGGGTGCAAGCGGCTCACCGATTCCGGTAATCTCCGCCAACTCATCTATTGTCAATTTGGTCAGTGATTGAGCATCATCAAATTCTCTAGGATCTTTATCATAGACATGACTCACATTAGTTGCGATAATACAGGTCCTTGAACCTGCATCTCTAGCAAAGGCAACTGCTACTGCATCTGTTGTATGTCCCGGAGTTGTCCCACCCATTACCACAAAATTGTATTTTTCTAATAATTCGGCAGACTCAGAAGTTGTGTGTGGGATTGAAGGCGCCACATTACAGCCGATATCAAGCAAGATTTGTTGAATTACTGTTGCATTCAATCTTGTTGCTGCAATGCCAACTCGGTCTAATTTATCAGATGCTGAAACACAAGTTTTTGCTAATTCAATAGCCTCTCTTGCCGGAAGACCTCCACCTATGACTATGCCAACTCTTCGACCATTACCTTCCAAGTGGACTGCTAGTTGCCTTAGTTGACCGAACCATGCACTGCGTTGTTCGGATTCCTCCGGCCGCAACAGACTGCCTCCTAATGCAACGATGTGACGACTTGTCATCGGCCTTCCCTCACAGCCCCTATTCTTTGAGCATATCCCTTGTGATTATTGACATAGAGCCAATTATTAAGTTTCAATTAAATTCTATCCCAATGAATAGGAAATTTATCAAAGTAACTTGCTTGAGAACTTCAAAGTTAATTCAACAAAGGTGCGAGGGTTGAAAACCCCTCGTCTCTGCCACTAAATTAGAGGCGTAGACTGTGTCAGATGATGTTGAACTTGCTTCTCGCCGACTCCGTCTCAAGATGGCATTGGAAGACCTTCGTGAAATGAAGGGTTTTGGCACTGAACTAGTCAGTATTATCATTCCACCAGACCGCCAAGTATCCGATGCTCGGCAACTACTTCAAAATGAACACGGCCAAGCTGCAAATATCAAATCTAAAGGTACTCGTAAAAATGTCCAAGGGGCAATTGATTCCGCACTTTCTTCACTTTCAAAAATAAAAAATGCTGGAGAAAATGGTATCGCCCTATTCGTTGGTTCAATCATCGTTGGAAATAATAGAAATCGTATGATCAATGTATTGGTTGAGAATCCACCTCAACCTCTTTTGTCATTTCGCTATCGTTGTGATTCAACTTTTGAATTAACCCAACTTGAAGATATGCTTATCGACAGAAAGTCATATGGATTATTCGTTATTGATAGATCTGAAGCTGCATTTGGAATAGCCACCGGAAAAAGAATACATGTCCAAGAGCATTTAGTTTCCAATATCATGGGTAAGCACCGCCAAGGAGGTCAATCAGCACAACGTTTCGAGAGACTTATTGAAGAGGCTGCACACAAGTTCTTCAAGCGAGCCAGTGAGCATGCCTGTGATTACTGGCTACCAAATTTGGAAAACATCCAAGCAATAATTGTCGGTGGACCAGGTGCTACAAAGGATTTCGTTGTCAAGAACGATTATTTCCATCACGAAATCGTTAAGATAATTGCTAAAACTACTTTTGATGTAGGATATTCCAACGAGAGTGGAATCCGTGAATTGGTCGGCAATGCTGGACAGATGATGGGAGAAATAGAACTTGACGCTGAGCGTAAAGTCATGGATGTATTCCTTTCGGAATTGATTAAAACCCACCCAAAGGCAACATATGGCCAACAAATGGTTAAGCAAGCGCTTGACCAAGGTGCAGTTCAAAAATTACTTATTTCCGAAGCATTGCGAAAGAATACAATAACCCTGCAATGCGCCGGATGTAGACATCAATGGAAAATTACAATTGGCCGTATGGAAGCAATGCCAAATTGTCCTTCTTGTGATGTTTCTGGAGATAAAGCCAAGGAACTTGAAAATGTCTCCCTAATTGATGAACTGAGTGTAATGGCAGTCAAATCAAATACCGAACTTGTATATATCTCGGTTGATACAGAGGAAGGGTCTCAACTAATGCAGGGATTTGGCGGTCTTGCAGCAATATTACGTTATCCGTGGGTGTGAGGTGAATTGATTGAAACTTCTACGAGATGAGATTGAACAACTGATTGGCCAGGCCCTTGTCAAGGCCGGTATTTCTGGTGATAATTGGCGCCAAATGTTAGCACCTAGCCGTGATACATCTCAAGGAGACCTTTCACTTCCATGTTTCCCTTTGGCAAAACAATTGTCAAGAAATCCGGTTGAATTGGCGCAAGCCATTGCTGACGAAATCTCTTCTAACCCAGCGATAGGTGAAGTTTCTGCAGTTGGTGGATATCTTAACATCAAAGCCAATATGAATTGGCTAGCAAAACAAGTCTTGACTGGTAAAGTTCGTATTGGTGATCCTTTGGGAACGATGAATAGTACGGGAAGAAAAGTCCTCATTGAACATACATCTGCAAACCCAAATGGACCATTTCACGTTGGTAGGGCAAGAAATGCAATACTCGGCGATTCCTTAGTTCGTCTTCATCGATTATTTGGAAACGAGGTCAGAGCAGAATATTATGTTGATGACATGGGTAAGCAAGTTGCAGTATTAGCATGGGCTCTTGCAAACCTTAGCAAGGAGGAAGTTGAGCAAACCCTAGTCCGGAAGAGACGGCGTCAATCCTCGTTGGTCGGGCAAGGCAGATCATGAAACAGTTCGCTGGTACCAAGCTGCACAAAAAATGCGTGAAGGTGAAAACGCACAAGCGATAGAGGATGAAATCGGAAGATTAGTTCATGCTAGCGAAAATGGTGACCAAGAGGTCCTAAATCGATTTGAAGCAGCCTACCAACCAGTTCTTGATGGAATGCTGATGACTCTTAGCAGATTAGGAATAGATTTTGACACCTTCACTAAAGAATCCAAATTCGTCATCGATGGAGATGTAGCCAAATTGATGCAAAGACTCAGTGAAATGGAGATTTATGGTGAAGCGGAGAATGGTGCAGGTTACCTTGATTTGGGACAACGTGGCCTAAAGGGTAAAACTGAATTCTTCTTTAGAAGAGGAGATGGTTCATCCCTCTATGCAACTAGAGATATTGCATATCACATGTGGAAATGGCAACAGAGTGATGACTTGATAAATGTTCTAGGAGAAGATCATAAATTACAAGGCAAGCAAGTTGCAATGGCTCTTACCGAACTGGGAGAAAGAGTCCCAGAGGTACTGTTCTATAGTTTTATTAAACTACCAGAAGGAAAGATGTCTACAAGAAAAGGAAACGTTGTTTTCATGGATGATTTACTTGAAGAAGCACAAGCACAAGCCGCAACTATTGTCAGGGGACTGCGCCCTGATTATTCCGAATCAAAGGTGCTGGAAATTGCCGAGGCTGTAGGTGTTTCTGCTGTTCGTTTTAACATCATAAAAGTGAGCCCGGACAAAGGATTCACATTCCGTTGGGAAGAAGCACTTGCATTTGAAGCGGGCTCAGCACCATTCATCATGTACAGCCACACTAGAGCACATTCTGTAATGCTACGCTGTATTGAAGCGGGTGCTGATGTTGATTCCATTATAGCATCTCAAATTGATTATTCACAGCAAGAGATGCCTACTGGACTTATAGAACTTCTAAGAACGATAGCAAGACATAACGATATACTCGACAAAGCAGTGAATATGAGAAAACCACATCTGTTTGCCGCTCAATTACTAGATTTAGCAAATGCTTACAATGGATTTTACAGAGATTGCCACATTCTAGTTGAAGGTGTTCCTAACCCATTTTATCTGCAGGTTTCAGAAGTAGCAAGAAACCTATTGAAAACAGGAATGCAAGGTGTAGGAATAATTCCGATTGAACAAATGTAAGTCATTCACGACGGTCCCAATCTCTTGTTTTCATATACTTCGGTTTAGCAATGTCAAGATCTCTTCGATACCATCCTTCTGGCAAACTTAGAGGGTCTATATCTCGGGCAGATTTCACTCTGCGAACAATTTCTAACCGCATAGCATCCATTCCAACGAATTCAGTTGCTGACATTGTCGGACGGCCTTGAGTGTCATAGAGCAGTGGCAATAGTGGGTCACCTTCACTACCTTCATCTTGCCATAGCTTTTCTGCTGCAATAACTTCATCCCACATTTCTGGCTTTGGATTTAGTAAATCTGCTTTTGAAGATACAACCAATAAATCAGTCTCAGGCAATAATCCCTTTACCTCTTCAAGAAGATTCAGTTGTTCTTCCATTGGAGTCCCACACTGCTCGCTTCCATCCAGCAAAAATAGAACTAAAGAGCCAGTATTTTCTAATGCTGCTATCGCTTGCATTTCGATTGCGTTTCTCTTTATCATAGGCCTATCAAGCAAACCAGGCGTGTCAACTAATTGATGCTGAAGCCTTCTATGGAAGAAATGCCCAACATGTATTTGTTTAGTAGTAAATGGATAGTGATTTACTTCCATATTACCTGAACTCAATGCAGAAATAAAGGCAGATTTACCGACATTCGGAGCACCACAGACCACAACACATGGCAACTCAGAATTAATTGTTGGTAATTTCTTGAGAGTCTCTCTAGCTTCACTTAGCCATAGTAACGATTTGCCTACTTGGCGCATAACAGAACTGATCCGACCATATGCTTCCTTTCTTGCATCATGCATCAATTCAGTCCTCGCAGTACGGACAATTTTTTTGGAGTTCTGTCCAGAGATAGCAGTGATTCTTTTCGCAGCCCATTGTAGCATTGAAAGATGATGACGATAATCATCACACCCTACGCAGGCATCTATCATTGCTACATCAAATTGAGGTGATTGGTCTAGGCTTGGCCAACATTCCACCATCTCAGTAAACTGACTATAGATTACATCTGCAGCGGTCTGAACCATTCTGTTCATCTGTTTTCTTACACGAAAAACTTTGTCTGGATCATCGACTCTATCAGCTGCTTTTCGCGCTCTAGAGAAGGCTTTGTCGAGAACTTCGTCCTCCAAAAGAACTGTTGGTATTGTTCGCCATGAGACCTTCAAGCCTATTCCTCCATTCCATGCCGGTAGCCCATCCTTGATGAAGGCACTCCCCTAGATAAGCGACAATTATTGTACATCGAATGTTAAATCTAACATCTCAATGAACTTTTTGTCAAAGATATCCATTAAGATGGGTACGAGCGTTCAAGTAGCGTCGCCTAATCAACTACAACATGGCGAAGAAGAAGAACAGCGTTGAGTTACCAGAATGGGCGCAAACCTTGTGGGAAGAAATGGGCTCTCCAGATCTTGAATCCAATGTTGGAATACACAATGGAAATCTGTTAGAAAGACGCCACGGCCTGCGCCGTGATGATTTGATAGAGATTCTAATGGATGCAAGAGCACTCGCTGAAGGGAACGATGGCTGGATTAAAGGTCGTTTGCTATCAAGCGGTAAGTCAAGCCTTGAGATACTAGCCGAGGATGGTAAGAATCACTATATCTCACGAGATGTCATCGTTCAGGTTATTTTAGTGGCTCATACACGACCACCATATATTGACGATTCAGAATTACTCGCATTCGAAAGAGACGATATGAAGCGCCGTAGCAGTTTGCATGAAAAAGTAGAGAAGCAAAAAAGCGGCAACGATGACGCACACCTTTGGGGATGAGAATCAATGCCCGAAGGGGATGTTGGTTATTCACGCCACGTCTTTATCTGTGGCCATCAAAGACCAGAGGGCTCTGGCAGAGCAAATTGTTTTGACAGAGGAAGTATAGATTACATGCGATCTCTAAAGTTGGCAGCTATTAAAGCAGGCTTGGGAGACATAAGAGTACAGAAATCGGGTTGCTTAGATTATTGCGACCAAGGAACTACTTGTGTTATTTATCCAGAAGGTGTATGGTATACAATCAGTGATGAAAATGACCTACTACCAATCATTGAGCATCTCAAAACGGGAAAGATTGCTGAAAAGCAACTCCTAAAATTAGACTAATCAAAGTTTAACTGGCCTTGTTGCACCACATGCTTGGCACTTTAGAAGAGTGGTTCTATCCTCTTTGACAAAGTGAGTATCAGGGGCTGAACATTGGCTACACTTGATGTATGTATTTACATAATTAGCAATCGTTCGCTTGATCCTCTTTGGTGGAATCCTTCCCTTGAATCTAGCACGTGGTCCATCTCTTGAACCTGAAGTCCCTAACTCGTTTAGGATGAATTGGTATACGTGATTATCATCTCTATCCATCATAGAGACCAATTCATTGAAGTTTCTAAGGATTGTATTTGAACCTTCAATCATTATCTGAGGGATTGGTAATTTCCAACGAGAACCTGAAGAAATCTCTTCTGGAATATTTTCTCTGGCTCGGTCGAGAAGAGTCTCATATTCGAAGTCGCCCATGCCCCTTCCCTGTGCCGACCTTTCTTGAAGCCTTTGTAGGGCTAGAGGTCGCTTGCATGGAGGTCTTACAAGCAAAGGTTTGAATTGGGTGAGGCAACCCCCTTTGGTTTGATGGTATTAAGTATCGAAGAATTACGCACCCTCGCAACTAATCTGCGCCTTGAGGGATTAAACTCCCAACAGATTGCTGATGAATTATCATTATCACAAGATACGATAGCCTGGCTTCTCACTGGAGAAAAAGAAAATCATCCAACTGATGTAAGAATCGGCTGGAGAACCATTGGTGTCAAACCTGGCCGTATTGCAGCGATTGGTGCAATAATGGGCGATGTTGTTGATGAAGAAATGGGACTCGGAGAAACTGATACTGTCGTAGGAATTTCAATCAATGGAATTGCATTTGGTCACGAAGTAGCTCGTATGATCGATTCGGAAATGACTGTCTATAGGACCACTGATAGTGGAAATGGAAAAGGTTCTCTTTCCAATAAATATGGCCAAGTTGCTGGTAAGAAAGTTGTTATTATTGACGATGTACTTTCATCCGGAGTCACCATGACACGCACCATAAAGGCAATACGCGAGTCAGGTGGAGAGGTCGGACTCGTAGTGGTATTGGTAAACAAAACCACCCGTAACGAAATTGACGGCGTCCCCCTACGTGGAATCATTAGAGCTGTTGCAGTCTGAGGTGAGTGATAATGCACTGGGCAGATGTAGCGGCAAAATCGTTGTCGCATAGAGGCAATACTCATGTCATCTCAACTGGCATCACCCCAAGTGGTGAATTTCACATTGGCCACTTAAGAGAAATACTAACTGGAGACATGTTAGCAAGAGCAGCGAGAGATGCTGGCCTTGATGTTGATTTCATATTTATTGTAGATTCAGCAGACCCGTTACGTAAAGTCTACAGTTTCCTAGGTCCAGAATTCGAACAATTCATTGGCCACCAAATTGGTGCGATACCAGCACCAAAAGAAGGCGATAATAATCCTGATTGGCAGAGATTCAATGATGAAGGATGGACCTATGCAGACCATTTCCTAACCCCCTTCATGGAAGCATTGGCAGAAATTGGAGTAAGGCCACGAATCATAGATAATTTGAGTTCTTATCGAGACGGCAAGTTCGCAGAAATGACCAAAATCGCTTGTGATTCGGCCGAACAGATTAGAGAGATCATCGAAAGGATATCAAGTAGAGAATTAGCAAGTGATTGGTTTCCATGGAGCCCGCTTGATAGCAAGCAATCTTTAGATGACGTAAAAGTCACTGGTTACGAATACCCACTAGTTCACTGGCTAGATTCACATGGAGTTGAGGGTTCTTCAGATATTACAAAAGGGGAAGGAAAGTTACCTTGGAGAATCGATTGGCCAGCAAAATGGAGTTGGATTGGAGTCACTTGTGAAGCATTTGGCAAAGACCATGGCGCTGCAGGCGGTTCATATGCAACCGGCAGAGAAATCTCCACACTTCTAGGACACCAACCGCCGCAGCCTCTGACCTATGAATGGATTAGTTTGCGTGGAAAGGGCGCAATGTCATCATCGGCTGGAAACACCATTGGTCCAATTGAAGCATTGCGCTTAGTACCTCCACAGATTCTAAGATTATTAATTGCCAATTCAAAACCTAATAAGGCTATAGAATTTGACACTGGAATGGGTCTAGTAACTTTAGCAGACGAGTTTGAAAGACTTTGCACTAGAGATTTTGATAATGAAATAAATGATGAAAATATCAGCCGCAGACAACTTGTTCAAGTAGAGGATGCAAAGGCAGCGCTACGAATGTCTATGGTTGAGCCTGGAACGATAGCAAAAGCCACTTCAGTGTCATTTAGACATCTGGCACTATTGGCCCAAACCAAATCAAGCGACGATGCAATCTGGCAGAGCCTAATCTCATCTGCAGTGATTACTGAGCCTACTAAGCAATTAGAAGATAGACTCGCCCGCATGAGGTATTGGATTGAGAGTGAACACTTCCCAGAAGAAATGAGGATCAGAATATTGTCCTCCCCTGATGAAAAGGCATTATCGCTACTGGATAGTGATGAGAAATCTGCTCTAAAAGGATTGACTACCGCCCTACATAATTGTCAATGGGATACTGAATCAATAGGCAGTGCAATACCACAATCTGCCAAGGACAATGACATAAGCCCAAGAAGCGCATACCGTGCTGCCTATGCTGCATTAATGGGCCTTGAAAGAGGGCCTCGCCTGGCTCCAATTCTGGCTGAGATGGATAGGATTGAGATCCTAAAACAATTAGATTCTTGTTGTGAATTCGATTAATTATTTAGAAAGATTTACTAATTTCTAAGAAAGTTGTATACTATTGACGGCTTTTCGTTAGAAGTCAGTAACCTGCCCGCTTGTGTCGAAATCAGGCATACCCTTCAAATGTGGTGAAGTGTCTTCGCACACTATGGCCGGCGTCTATTGTCCAACCTGTGAAGCAGGCGTTGAGGCGGCAGGAAAATTCTGTTTGTCCTGCGGTCATGATTTGACCAGCCAAGGTCCAATCACTGCAACTGGGCATGATTTGAATCAACTGAAGGATGTAATTCGTATTCGCGATGACCTTTCAATGGCTCAAAAATTCGATATGATCGCCAAAGTAGAGGAAGGTGCAAATCCGATTCTTATGGGAATCGCTGCGCCAGCAGAAGGTGATGAAATTGACCTTACACTTGCTGAAGATGATGCAAATAGTTCCTCAAAGGCATTCGCAAACTATGAATGGGGTAAATCACCTGCCGCCAATGCTGCGGTTATGGCCGTTGTAAGAGATACCAATGGCTGGAATTTGATCCAATCAGGAAAATTGGATTTGAAAGAGGGCATGTTCAGAGAAGCAATGGACAATGGAATGGAAGCTTCCACACACATTCATGATGTTGCCAGTGGTGAACATGAAGGGATTGACCCCGATGCAATGCGAGCAATACCAGTCCTAAAACCACCAAAGAGAAGTTTCTGCCCTAAATGTGGTTCAGACATTCATGCAAATACGATGCTGCAGTGGAGAAAGTGGAGAGAATCTTCTAATGATGTTGTATCAATGCAACTTGAGGCTTCTATGGAAACTGCTCTGATTCAAGTAGCATCTCACTATCTCGGAACATTGCAAATACTAACCGATGAGAGAGATGATGCAATTGCCCTATCTGGAAAGAATAATCCTGCTGTGATTGAAGAAAAATTGCGAGTCAAATTAGAAAAAGAGATTCGTAAAGAATTAGAAAAGGAAATCCGCTCTGAAATGGAACAAGAATTTTCTGGAAGAGGTGCTGCAAGTTCTTCAAAATCAGAAACTAAGGGTGTAAGTGCTGGTAAATCATCTGGAACTTCCACCGCAAAGAAACCAACATCAGGTGGCACCAAGAAGAAGACCGGTGGCGGCATGTTTGGTTCCAAGACCCCTAAGAAAACATACGAGGGTAAGGCTGCGGGCAAGGCTGATTGGTTCCTTTCTGATGCACTTGATACCGTTTACGACCCACATGGAACTGGGAAGACTATGAAGCCTGCAACAATTGTTGCCCGTTCAAGCGAGGGCAACGTTCGTGTTCGTGATGTTGTTAGAATCTATTCGGTTGAAGGAGAAGCGGGAATTAGTGAACTCGCTTGGACAAGTCCTCTAACCAAATATATCATCGAAGCATACGATGCTTGTTAAATAAATCAATAGTGCACTTCTAGGCGCCTTGGTTCGAGATTATTCTCCAATCTCGCCTTCATTGCTGCAACTTCCATTACCGCACCACGCATTGTTGTGACAAATGGTATATTCAATTCAACTGCTAAGCGTCGCATCATATTTCCATCTCGAACTGCTCCACCGGAGATGGTTGGCACATTTACAATGAAATTGACATCGCCTTTTCTCATTAAATCTAAGGAATCCGGATGCATTCTTTCTGCAATACGGTAGGATGTGGTAACAGGAATATTGGCTTTGCGCAATACATCTGCCGTACCCGGTGTAGCGAAAATTGTGAAGTTGATATCTATCAGCGACTGTGCAATAGGGACCAGGGCTGCCTTATCTTCTTCCCTCACTGTAAGGTAAGCACCGCCTTCTGTAGCAACTGGAATCTCAGTTGCTAAACGGGCTTTGAGATATGCCAAGTCAGCCCTAATATCCGAGCCAAATACCTCTCCAGTTGATTTCATCTCAGGACCGGGAGCTGGATCTAATCCTCTTAACTTAATGAATGGGAAAACTGGTGCCTTGACACAAACGTGACCTGTTGTTCGCCGAGGTATTTCCTGTTGTGACAATGGAATACCGATTGTGATTCTTGCAGCGATTCTTGCCATTGGTAAACCAGTGGATTTAGCAACGAATGGAACTGTTCTAGAAGAACGTGGATTGACTTCCAAACAGTATAAGTTATCGCCCTGAATTGCAAATTGAATATTATAGCAACCCTTTATCTTTAGTTTCAAACCAATAATTCTTGTTTGCTCATCGACTCTCTTGAGCATTTCTTGCGAAATATTCTGTGTCGGGATGAAACAAGTGGAATCACCTGAATGAATCCCTGCTTGTTCTAAATGTTCCATTATAGCACCGACCAGAACTTGTTCACCATCAGCAGCAGCATCAACATCAAGTTCAGTCGCATGACCAAGATACTCATCGATTAGCAATGGTTTGTCTGGAGCCAAGTAAGCCTCTTCCAAGTAAGCATCAACTTGCTTGTCGTTTGAGAGAATTTCCATTCCTCTCCCGCCAAGAACATACGATGGTCGAATCAATACTGGGAAGCCAATATTTTTGACAGCATCGCGTACATCATCGGCTGTAGTTCCTGTTTGTCCACGTGGCATCCGTATCCCATTACGCTTAGCAAACTTCTCAAATCGATCTCTATCACTTGCTTCATCAATCGCATCACATGATGTACCCATTATATTCAATTCTAGCCCCAGTGTTTCCAGATGTGGCATTCTTTGTTGTAATGGTTCTGCCAAATTAATTGCAGTTTGTCCACCAAATTGTAGCAAAATCCCATGTGCATTCTCACGCAATAAGATTTCAGAGACATATTCTAGGGTTAAAGGTTCAAAGTAGAGCCGGTCGGAGGTATCAAAATCTGTAGATACTGTTTCAGGGTTATTATTTATCAATATTGCATCGTGACCTGCTTCACGAATCGCCTTAACTGCGTGTACGCAGCCATAATCAAATTCAATACCTTGTCCAATTCTAATCGGTCCTGAACCGATAGCAACCAATCTCTGCTTTGTTCTATTTTCCAAATCGGATAACTTATCTATCCCTAACTCGTCATTAATTTCATATGTGGAATAATAATAAGGGGTTTTAGCTGCAAATTCAGCAGCACAAGAATCGACCATCCTGTATTTCGGATGTAGCCCTAGTTCGTGACGGCGCAGCATTACCGCCTGCTCATTATGGCTACTTGGCAGTGATTTCGGACCCGATGCTGGGAAATTGGCTAATGCATCTGCGATATGAGCATCGCTAAATCCGTAACTTTTCCAGTTTCTAATTTGGCTATACTCTAATTGGCTTGGAGAAGATTCAGTTGCAGATATTTCTGCTTCCATTTGAGCAATATTCTCAAAGCGATAAAGGAACCATCTAGTGATTCTAGTAATCTCATGAACTTTCTCTACGCTCCAGCCACGTCTAAAGGCTTCAATTAACGCACCCATTCTTCTATCTGTTGCAACTCTGCACCATTCTACAAGAAGACTATCAGGAAGTGTTTCCAAAGCTCTTGAAGCCATGCCTTCTCCTTCTGATTCATCTGCTCTAGTCAGAGGTCTTGGATGCGCATAACCTTGCTCAAGGCTGGCCCAAGCCTTGAGGAAAGCCTCCTCAAAGTTGCGTCCTATTGCCATTACTTCTCCAGTTGACTTCATGCTTGTACCCAGCGTCCTATCCGCGGTTCGGAATTTATCAAATGGCCAACGAGGAATCTTAACAACACAATAATCAAGAGTTGGTTCAAAAGCAGCAGTTGTCCCCTCTCCAGTAATCGGATTTGGTAATTCATCAAGGGTATAACCTACCGCAATTTTCGCACCCATGCGAGCAATTGGATATCCAGTTGCTTTACTGGCAAGTGCTGAGGAACGTGAAACGCGAGGATTAACTTCGATTACTCTAATTTCACCAGTAGATTGGTTGAAAGCAAATTGAACATTACAACCACCCTTGATATTCAATGCCCGAATTAATTTAAGTGCTTGATCTCGCAATATTTGGTGGTCTGCATCACTGAATGATTGAAGTGGTGCAACCACGGTTGATTCTCCAGTATGAACTCCCATTGGGTCAATGTTTTCCATCGTGCAAACGATGATTGCATTATCCGCATCATCTCTCATCACCTCATATTCTAATTCTTGCCATCCAAGAATTGATTCCTCAATAAGAACTTGACTTATTCTTGAATTTCTAAGACCCAAAGTAGCGATTTCCACTAATTGTCCCATGTCCCAAGCAGTTCCTCCACCAAGCCCACCTAGAGTAAATGCAGGTCGTATCAAAATCGGCCAAGATGCTAATTGTTCTGCTGCTGCAATAACTTCATCCATAGTAGTACAGGCGATAGCCTCACTCAATGGCAAACCTATAGACTCGCATACATCATTGAATAATTGTCTATCTTCTGCTTTATCGATTGCATCTAAATCTGAACCAATTAACTCAATACCCAATTCTTCCAAAGTACCATTATGTGCTAGTTCACTAGCAATATTTAGAGCGGTTTGTCCACCCATTCCGGCCAATAATGCACAAGGCCTCTCAATTTCCATAATTCTCTTTATTGTTTCTGGTAGCAGAGGTTCGATGTAGACTACATCTGCCATCTCCGGATCATTTTGAATTGTTGCTGGATTAGAATTAACCAAAATCACTCGATATCCGTCCTCTCGTAATGCCTTTACTGCTTGACTCCCCGAGAAATCAAACTCTGCAGCCTGACCAATTTTAATCGGACCGCTACCGAGAACGAGAATCGTTTCTATATCATCTCGCCTTGGCATTACAATCCACCTCCCAAATGAGAATCAACTATTTCTCTAAAGCGTAGAAATAATGGTGCTGCATCATTAGGACCAGGGCATGCTTCAGGATGAAATTGGACTGTAAATGAGGGGTGGTCTACGATATCCAACCCCTCAACAGTTCTGTCATTAGCATTGACATAGCGAACTTTTACCTCTGCACCATGCTGGTTTTCAACCAACTGCGAACAGGCTCCACTTGGATGAGCTGCTAACATCCCGGAGTCGGGGTCAGCGACTGCAAAGCCATGGTTTTGGCTGGTTATCAAAACAGTACCATCTGCTAAGTCGATTACCGGTTGGTTAGCACCACGGTGTCCATATCTCATTTTGTAGGTCTGTAAACCAGAAGCAAGTCCCATTAGTTGATGACCTAAACAAATTCCCATAACAGGCATATGGTCCCTTACAGCAGCGGCAAGGGTATTCTTAGCATCACTTGCCATCCCACTATGAGCAGGGTCTCCTGGGCCATTTGAGCAGAATAATGCATCGATTTGATAATTATTTTTCAAAGTGTTAAAATCTGTATTAGGTGGACACCAAACAACCTCAAAGTGACGGCAAAGGTTTCTCAAAATATTGTACTTAATCCCGCAATCCAAGGCACCAAGACGTGGCAGTGGCCGGTTTAACTCATCGACTGCACCCTCATTGAGAATAACAGGTGAGTTGATTGAGACTTCATCGACAAGGTCTTCCAAATCCGGAGAGGTCAATTGTTGTAATCTCACATTGAGTTGTTGTTCCGCATCTTTGGGTCCAAATACGCACAGCACAGTTCCAAGTTCCCTAACTCTGCGAGTAATAGATCTAGTATCAATGCCCTCGATCCCAGGAACTCCATGCAACCTCATCAAGTCTCCAATAGTTGCAATCGAATCGCGATGGTCTGGCTGAGTCATTGCATGGCGGACCACAACTCCACGTGGCCATACACTTGATGATTCAGACTTTCCTTGATGAATACCATAATTTCCAATCAATGGGTAAGTGAAGGTTAGTACTTGTCCAGCGAATGATGGGTCTGTCAATGATTCTTGATACCCCATCATTCCAGTTGTAAATACCAATTCACCTTCGCCATGTTTTTCTGCACCGAAAAGTGAACCCTCATAACGGCCACCATCTGCGGTTAATAGAATTCCATCACCGTTTGCAGAAGGTGGTAATTCATCGCCTAAAACCAGTCCATCTGCGGCATCAAAAAACGTAGGAGTAGTGCCAACTCCGCGGCTTCTAGAGCCAGGGGAGAAACTGCCGTACTGCGAACCGTCTTTCGACATCAACTTTGGTCGTTACCGGCGACTCATAATCATTAGGTATGAGATACATAGATTATCAAGCAACATGCATTGAACTATTACAAAGTAATAATAGCGCTTAGCACTATGAGTAAGAATCTACTCACTCTTCTTCTTGGCGGTCTAAATCTATAACGTTCTTGCCATCGGGCGATGGTTCAATTACCAAGCGGGCATTATCAAAATTTCTTTCGCTTGCAGCCTCTCCATACCACGCATCAAGAAAGAGCGCTAAAGCGGCTACTTCTGAATGTGGTTGATTTCCAACTGCAACATTATATTGTGATAATTTGTATACATCCCCTGGGACTTTAGCACCACCAACAATTATTGCCACTGGTCTATCTCTTCTAATTCGAGGAATCGCCTCCCTAAATGGTTCACCATACATGGTTAGATGGATCGCAACTCCAGGTTCTCCATCACCCGCATCTTCCGATACAAATCTTCGAAGCCAACTCATTGGACTCTTGATATGCTCACATTGCATATCGCCACCAAAACGGGTATTGACTGATTTAACATTATCAAACATCTTAGCATCATCATCGCCAGCGAGTAGGAATCTATCTGCACCAAGCGCCCTTCCAACAAGTGCTAGATGAGTGGTTATGCGCGGGTCACGTCCTCTGCGATAACCTAAGCGCAAAATATCAAGTCGCTCACCTGCCATGCCGCAAGCCAACAATCAGCCCTTCAAGAGGATGCCGTCACAACAATTCTGCCAATACATCAGCATCCCCAGTCATCTCTTGAGGTTTTTCCTGATTGTTTGATTGAATATCAATTCCTTTAGCATCACAGAATTGTTTGAGCCACAGTAGTAATGCTGAATCTACTAATAATTTTGCTCCGATTGTAACACCAACCCATAAAATGACCAATCTAATTGACCTGAATAGTCCTTCTTCCAAGTCAAAATCATTTGGCCATATACCGTTAATTAGTGGTTCAAAGACATAGAGTACGCTGAATATTATCATGCCACCAGAAATGAATGAAGGTGCTAATAACCCAAGTTCTCTGCTAAAATCTTTAAGAATTGAGGACATTAGGGCTAATCCAATAACGATAAGGGCAACTTCTGAGAAGTTAAATGCAAAGAACTTGGAAACTCCAACATCTAAATTATCGGTCACAGAATGTACTGACAACCACCAAAAGACCACCATTAAAGTAACCAATCCGCCTCCGAATGACCCTTTTTTAGAGATCATTTCTCTCAATGCACCTCGGTTTTCTGGACTCAATCTTTCAATCAAACGGTTGGCCAATTCGAGATTGGATTCACTGGGCTCATCTACCTCATGAGTGGAGGGAATATGTGCTCTATCCTCAAATTCCAATACTTCGGCCTCTTCGGACATACGGAGTGCTTCACCGTCACATCTTATGAAACCTGCCGCGCTGGCCTTGACTGATGAGGCGTGACTCTAGACCCAATGATTCACGCCGAGAGGGCGTTTCTGCGGCTTTACGCAGAAATGATGAAGACTCATGCATAATAATGGGAATTCTCAATATCACACCCGATTCCTTTCATGCTGCCTCAAGACAAGACAGTCTAGATAGCGCTATTGAAAATGGATTGCGAATGTGGAAACAGGGTGCAACTTGGGTTGATGTTGGTGGTGAATCAACAAGGCCCAATGCTGAAACGGTTTCACTGCAGGAAGAACTTGACAGGGTAATTCCTGTAATTAGTGGACTTAGGCAAGCAAATCCAGACGGGTTGATTTCTATTGACACAAGAAGGCCAGAAGTCGCACGACAAGCGATTCAAGCAGGTGCCGATATGATAAATGATGTATCTGGCCTACGTGATCCTGAAATGATTGAAGTTGTTCTTAACAGCGGTTGTGCTATTTGCATTATGCACATGCAAGGTGAACCAAGTAACATGCAAGCAAACCCGAACTACCAAAACTGTAGCCAAGAAGTTTCAGAGAACTTGAAAGAAATCGCCAACGCATTGATCATGGCTGGACATTCACGAACAGTTGATCTGTGTGGACCCTGGCATCGGCTTTGGGAAAACTCTGCAGCATAATGTGGAATTACTTCAAAACCATGAAATGTTTCGTGGAGTCAATAACTATTCCATCTTATGGGGTGTTTCAAGAAAATCAATGATATCCCAATTAACTGGAAAAACAAATTCAGATGACAGGTTGCCTGGAACTCTTGCCATTGCAGCATTTGCCCATAATGAAGGCATAGATATTCTACGTGTTCATGATGTAGAAGAGCACATTGATTTACTCAAAGTTCTCAATAATTTGTGAATTACAATCCGAATCCACCGAGCAATCCTGCCGCAGCCACCCATGCACCGGCCATACTACCAAGATTGGTCAGTGCTGTGACCAGCAAAACTCTACCAGCTTTATTTGACCAAAACATTCCAAGATTATCTAGTTTTAAGAAATCTGCTAAATCCTCTGCGCTAGGTTCTGCCATTTTCAATTGCACATATCCTGCGAACCAACCCGCTGCTAATGCTGGATTCAATGAAGTGATCGGGGAGGCGAGTGCTGCAGTCAGTATTGCCAATGGATGGCCTCTTGCAAGAATACATCCAATTGCGGCAAAAATAGCGTTTGCCGCAGTCCATACTGTGAAAAATTGAACCAAGTCAATATCGGTGCCAGTGGACAAATAATAGGCCATTAATCCCATTACCAGCATTGGTATCGCCCATGGCATTACCTTCATAGCGAATGTTTTTCGAGGAAGATTTTGTAATTGTTTTATTCGATTAATGTCACATTTATTCTCAACTAAGTACTCCTTAATACCCGCTAGATGACCTGCACCAACTACTGCCAAAACCTTCTTTTCCGAGTTTAGAGCAGATATTTTTGTTGCTAAGTATTCATCTCTTTCATCGATTAAGACTTTACCAGCACCTGGAGAAAAACCTCTCAATTCCTCCATCAACGAGGATAACAAATCACTATCATCAAGAAGTGTGTTGACATCAGGGGCTTCTTCTTCATCATCATCTTGACCCAACAACGATTTCAAAACTCTAAACTTTTCGATGAATCGCATATTCTTCCATGCTCTTCGCAATGTTACTTGGATATCCCTATCAACCAATGCAACTTCTAAGCCGGCTGCTTTTGCTTCTTCGACTGCAGCAATCAATTCCGCACCTGGTTGCTGGCCTTCATCCAAGCCAAGTTTTCTCTGCTCAGCAGCCAATAGTGACTGAATTAGGACTAGAGGTGCCTTGCCTTCTTTGACGACTTTGAGTAAACCTTCTTTGTCCAATCTGCGGTCACTGGTCAAAGCCTCATGTCTTGATTTGCATAATTCCACAGCGACTATATCTGGCTGATATTCAGCGATATGATGCCTTACCGCTTCTACACTCGCCGTAGCAACGTGAGCAGTTCCTAGAATTCGGAGGTTGGGACTTATATCAATAAATGGTGAAGTAGTCATTCAATCCCTCCGATTTAGTTGAATACTTTTTCAAGTTCTATTGCCATGGCTTTCAATGCATCATCACTTGCTTGATCTACATCATCTACTACTTCATCCAATAGTAATTCGAATGGAATTTGCCCACCTGCAAGGGCCTTGTGACCTCCTGCTAATCCATCAGGCCATCTTTCGGCCAATAAACGGCCGATGTGGATGTCCGGGTTGCTAGTTCTTGCTGAAAGAATGATTCTACCACGCCTTGGACCGAAGACGATGACATTGTCAACATCTGCAGTCGGTAGTAAAAAATCTGCGATTTGAGCTAATGCATCGCGATTTGGCATTTGCCTAATTGGCGCTAAGAGAGTCTTACCGACTAGAATTCGATTATTGAGCCCTTCACTGAATGATTCGAGTGTTTGTTGTGAACGAGGTGGAGCTTCTATAGAACGGAGTAAGTCTGAATCGACCCATGCATTCAACCATGATAATGCCCTAATATCAACCGCATTGAAGTCTCTTGTAAAACCCAAAGTATCGGTTCTGATCCCAAATGCTAATGCGGTTGCAACTCTAGTATTCATTGGGAAATTAATACTCATTAACAAACTAGCAACCAGTGAGGATGTTGCGGAAAACTCAGGCCGAACCATTGTGATGTCGGCAGCGACACTAGTTTCAACACTGTGATGATCAATAATTATATGAGGCACACAATCCTCTGGTAGAATGTTATTTGCCCCTGGTCTATGGAAATCAACAGTGATAATCACATCACTCTCCCTTAGAACATCCGCCACCTCCCAATCTAGAATTAAGCGGCGTACTGGAATGTCAAGCAGATGAACCATCGCTCTGTTTTGTTGGTGTTCAATCAATCCACCGTGGTATAATTTAGCATTAAGACCCATAGTATTGACAAATTCATGGATTGCAAGACCTGCTGCAAGGGCATCGGGGTCGGGATTGTCGTGGCAAAATATTGCAACCTTAGACCCACTAGGAACGCTTGAAAGATAATGCTGCACTACTGTTGAACCATCTTTTCTATCCCATGCCCGAATCCTATCTTGTATTGCTGCAAATGAAACATCATCGATACTAACTAAATCAATTCCATCTCCTTGAAGCGGTAAAGTGGTTAATATCGGAACATTTGGCCACATTGTATTCAGTGCTTGAATCGGATTTGAATCTTCCAAAGCACTCGGATCAAGTAATAATACTGCTGTTGGACTTCTATCTCCAAGTGGTAGTGAATTCAATGAAACTGCATGCGGCAATGCCATTACTTCAACATTTTTAAGTTCGTCTTGCTGCTGAATTGGCAATTTTTCACTCAAACCAACGATGATGCAACTTCTACTGCTCTGGCACCAAGTAGCCAAGCGAATTGCGAGGTTTCCGGAGCCGATTATTAAGAACATCAAATCCCTCCGATTTTACAATTAATGCCAATGGTGTTTGAATGTTATGCAATCTTCGCATTTTCAATAACAGGATTTAAGTCCGTGTTTTAGACAAATCGTCTCCCCTCTTTGAACTATCCCCTGTATCATATAGGAAATAACAATGACCACGTGAATTGAAAGTATTCCATCTATGCGTTAGTATCATGTGCAATTGTCATCCCCGCAACATTATGGGACTACATCAATCACCTGCGGTATTGTTTACTCTACTCATGATAAGTGCCACATTATCAGGATGCTTTGGAAATGAAGAAGTTGAGAACGTAGTAGAAATTGATAATCCTCTAGATGGATTATTCACATCTACATCATGGTATCATTACCCTGGAGCTGTAAATGCTAGTAATGATACAATAGGATATGACAACCTAACTGGAAACTCAACTCCATACCCTGCTAGTGGAACCTATTACGGAATAGGAGATACTACTTTTGAACCTACAATTGGAGTTACATCAACCGGCGGAATCCATTACGCATCTTTTGGCGGAGCCGGTAGAGGAAGCATGGTCTATACCTCGATGGACCAAGGTCAAACATGGACTAATATGGGTCCATTCAATCCAGTATTACCAGATATAGGGCAAGTTCCTTCATCTAATGACCCTTACATCTATGTCGATAAGTGGACTGACCGAATTGTAAAATTTGACATGCATGCTCTAACCGCTATGTTCGTTGAATATTCTGATGACGATGGACAAACATGGTCTATTCCATTCACAGCAGAAGGATACTATACTCCACAAGACCACCAATCAATTGCTTCAATGCCAGATGTTGAAGGGAATGCGCTGTATGATACAATATTTGTTTTCTGTATTAATACCGGCAGTTCTGCAGCAGGACCTCAATGTTCCCGTTCTCTAAATGGAGGACTTACATGGGATATTCAGAGACCAGGATACCCTACCGACACTGCACAATGTTCCGGATTACATGGTCACCTAGCTGGATCTGCTGATGGTGCAATATATCGAGGAAACCCTTCATGCGATGGACCTGCAGTCTATCGCAGTTTAGATGGTGGAACAATATGGACTGAACATACTATTACCACTACAGTTCCAATGCAAGAAGGTTGGCATAGTCATGAAGTTGCCGTAGCAGCAGATGATGCCGGCAATCTATTCGCTTCATGGATTAGCATTGATGATATGCCTTGGATGGCATATTCTCGTGACCAAGGAGACACATGGTCGGAACCGATGATGGTGGCACCACCAGGAGTTAATGAAACAGGATTCCCTACTATTTTTGCTGGCGCAGAAGGTAGAGTCCTCGTCGGATATATCGGCGAAGGTGATGACAATGGTGGCTGGAGCGGTTACATGTCGGTTATGACCGATGCATTCGCAGAAAATCCATTGATTACAACTGTTGCAGTCAATTCACCTGATGACCCACTAGACATTACCGATGATTGTGGAAATGTACGCTGTGGTGGATTTGGAGATTTCATCGACGTTGAATTTGATGATGAAGGAAGACCATGGATCGCATTAGCACATAATACAAATGGAGAAATTGGAATAGTTGGAACATTCATTACTGGACCAGCACTATTTGGAGAATTGAGGCAATTGCCTGAACTCTCACCTGGTGGACCAAGTACTCTTTGAAGCATTACTTCAACGTGAACCAATTACAAAGATGAAATTTAACAACGCTTGGAAAAAGAGAAACCATCCCAATAGCATCCCAACTAGTGGAGCGAGTGGAGGGTCTTCGCCAAATACCGTAGTGTAGAATATGATACAAGCGGCAAACCCTGCAACGAAAAATACTCTGTAAAGAATCTGTGCGCCTATTCTTTTTCCCAATGAAAGTTGCTTCCATCCCTCAAAACCAAACCATAGCCAAATTAAATTTAGCATACCGGCATCGTTGTTATTGTCATCATCCATAGATGAGCCAATCGAAATTACCGCATAACTTAATCGGACTTTTTCTGAATATAAGTACGAACAACAACCGATGAAGGGTTCTTGGGAGCTTCACTAAATCCAAACTTACATTGCTCGGTCATTAGCATTTTTTTGCCAGCATCTTTGCCATTGATCGTTGCCTTAGCCTCTATAATTTTGGAAACTCGGTCAATCGCATACCATTCCTTGCGGTTATTCTTGGAACGACCATGAGTCCTTGTTCCCCAAAAGATTCTAGCAAATACTAATTCTACCGTTGCTATGAAAAACAGTGAACGGCTAAATGGTATTGACCATCCTCTATTCCATTTGTATTCAAGGTTCAGTGATTCCGAACTCAAGGTCATTTCTTGGAGGCGGTGAGCAATGTTTATCTCTTCAATCAATACTTCTTCAAAAGTATACAATGATTGTACATAATCCGATATTTGGGTATTGGGGGCTATTAGAATTCTCTTTCCCTCACTTGTTGCCCACATCACATCGGTAAAACTTCCAAATGGAGAGTCCTTCCAATCGCCGATGACAATTCTATCACCACTCTCAAAACCACAAGAAGTTATTCTTCCTGAAAATACATCCATCTTTTTGATATTTCTTTCTTGTCCTTTGAAAGGGGTAATCTCTCCAATCCAAGCAATTGTAAAGATTAGAATGAGTTGAATTACAAATCTAAAGATGTGGAAAACGTTATCATATTGTGTTTCATTCAAAGGGATATCATTGTACCACATGTTGAAATTGGCCCAATATAATGCTACAAGCATCCAAGCGATACCAAAAGATGCCAAAGCCCTCGTCCGTGGAATAATCAATAAGAGTCCAAGAGAAGCCTCGAAAAAGCCACTAAGCAATACCCAGAATTTAGGTGATGGGAGAATCTCAGGTACAATCGGTTGATACCAAGAGGGATGGATGAAATGATCAATTCCAATAGAAATGAAAGCCAAACCTAAGCCGAAGCCGAGGATTCCCCGTAGGTTGAAATTGACTTTCATAAGTTGCCGTAATCCACTTTAGACATAAAGTAATGTTAATTGGCAGGGAGATTAATTCACTGTAGTAAGTAATAACTAACCAACAAACCGTTTTAGCCGCATACGAACAAAGAGGACCTCTTGCAGATAGGAGGAAATATCACTATTTCAGGTGTCCGGGCGATTGGCTAAATACTAGCAAAATGAGGATAAGATATGTCCAAAGAAGTTGACCCACATAGTCAGCCAGAATCTCTCTTTGTTGGCCATGTTTCTGAAACTGTTTCTCAAATACAAAACGAGAGCCCAATAATTTCACAACAACAAATAGAACCCATTAATCTAAAATATAGTCCTGAAGTTAATCTACGAACTTATTCTTATTTTGCGATTGTAATCGGACTTATAGCATGTATTGCATCATGGTGGATTGGTTCTTGGCCCGAATTTATTTGTGGAAATACATTGTGCTTTTTTTCCTTTGCAATAGCCTTATTCATGGATGCTTCGTACTCCAAAGGTAAATCTGATTGGGAATTGTCAGTAGGTCGATCAAATTTGAAATCAACTATTGGAATGATTTTCTGTATAATCCTTGGAATGGTTTTTACTGTAATTGTAGTATTTGTGCTTTATTTCATGACTGAATTTGGTTAACTGCTTAACATCGGTTTACAAGTGTATATGCTCAACATTAACACCCAGATATGATGCTTTTAAGCATTTTAATGATTAATCAGTCGATTCTGAGAATGATTGGTTCAAAATTTTCTTTTCTAAAATCCCGTACTAGATTTTCCAAACATTCCGAATCTCCAGATCCAGATTGGTGAACAACTATCACTACTTTGTTAGAATTCAATGTATCTTCATCTAATTTGGCGAATTCAAGTAATGGTTTGAGGCCCCCGGATTCATATATTGGACTGCTCTTAATTTTTACAGGCAATCCTTTTCCTCCCTGCATCCAGTGTGCTGCAGGGTGGTATCGGATACTAAAACTACCATCTCCAAGATTAGATAACATGTCAAAAACTACAGTAAACTGCATAACATCTCCTGTAAGTTCGATGTATTGAATGTATTCATCTGAACCAACAACAAATTGATTCATAGAGTTCTGTTCTCAAAGGGGAACTGCTAAGAACAAAATCAATACACCGGCAAATGAGGCAATCGTCATGAAACTTCGAATTCATCAATTTCTTTCAAAATGTGGCGAGTTTTCATCAAAAGGAGATGTCAAACAAGCCATTTGGAGTGGTGATATCACAGTCAATGATTCCATTGTGAAGCACATTGCCTATGAATTCAATCCTGCAAAACGTACTGTAAAGTACCGTGGAAAGGAATTGTTTCTCCCTTCTAATGATGTTTATTTCCTCCTCAACAAACCTTCAGGGTGTATTTGCTCTCGCCTCAATTCACAAGAACTCGAACATCGCAAAGCCTCTGTCTATGAGATTTTCCGCGACGAAGTAGAGCCATCTATCTACGAATCACTGATCACTGTAGGCAGACTTGATGAAGAAACAACTGGCTTGCTTTTGGTTACTACTGATGGAAAATTAGTCCATTCAGTAACCGAACCTGATAAGAAAATTAAGAAAACTTATCGAGTGGAGACTGAGGAAGAGATTACTGAAGCTCAACTTGAATCAATTCGCCAAGGTGTTGATGTGTCCGTCACCGAATACGGTTCATTAGAAGAGTTTCAAACTCGACCTGCGACTATTGAGTTAGAACATGCAACAAGTGCTGTTTTGACTATAGATGAGGGGAAGAAAAGGCAAATCAGGAGAATGTTCACGACTCTTGGAAACCATGTTACCCACTTACACCGATTATCAACCGAGAAAATGGTGTTGAAAGACTACAACCTTGAACCAGGCCAGTTTTGTACAATCACACGTGAAGAAATAGACCGAACATTGTTCTCTTGATTTGCAACATGATGGTTGAGTCAATCATGCTCAAAGATGGTTAAGACGTGGTGATCAAAGAGACTCGATAACCATGGCAATTCCTTGCCCGCCACCGATACATGCTGTAGCGACACCATATCTGCCACCACTGCGTTGTAATTCATATGCAAGAGTAAGTGCAAGACGAGTTCCTGTTGCTGCTAATGGATGGCCAAGGCCAACTGCACCACCGTTTACATTGACTTTACTAACATCGATTCCTAAGTCTTTGATACAGGCCACTGCTTGACCTGCAAAAGCCTCGTTAATCTCCCAGCGGTCAATATCATCAACACTCAATCCAGCCTTTTTAAGAGCCTTACGAGATGAAGGAACTGGCCCATATGCCATTATTGCTGGTTCTAGGCCAACGATTCCCCAAGAAACAATACGGGCCAGTGGTGAATCGCCATCCGCTTTAGCCTGAGTTGCTGATTTGATTACAACCGCTGCTGCACCATCAACAATCCCTGAAGCATTACCTGCTGTTACAAAGGATTCAGGGCCAAATGCCGTAGGCAACTTAGCCAGTGACTCACTAGTACAACCAGAAACAACGTGATCTTCGTCTTTGTGAGTAATTACTGTATCTCCTCTTCTCGACTTAATAGTAACCGTAACTATTTCTTTCTCAAACAAACCTTCATCAATTGATTTTGTAGTTCGGGCATGAGAGAGTGCTGCATATTCATCAATTTCCTCTCTTGTTACACCTTTTCTATTACAAATTTCATCAGATGTTTGAGCCATATACATTCCACAAGTCAAATCTTGTAAGTTTGTCATCATATAATCTTCAACAGGGGGTGAGCGACCTAATTTCCATCCATCTCTTGCACCACGAAGTACATGAGGTGCTTGGGATAAGTTTTCCATTCCACCAGCAACAACTGTATTAGCATCTCCAAGCATTATCATTTGTGCGCCTGTGATTATTGATTGAACTCCTGAACCACAGATTCGTGATAGAGTTAACATCGGAACTTCTTGAGGTATTCCGCCTTGCAAACCTGCATGACGTGAACCATAAATCGACTGAGCGCAGGTTTGTAGGGCATATCCCATTACCACATGGTCAACACTTGCTGGGTCGGTTCCAGTCTTTTCTAAAGCACCAGCAATAGCGATTCCACCGAGTTGTTGTGCGCTGAGACTCTTCAGTAAGCCCCCTGGCTTACCATCGCCTCTCTTTCCTCCAACCCATTCGCAGAAGGGAGTGCGAGCCCCGCCGATAATTACAACATCTTCACTCATTAAACTGGCCGAGAAGGGGTTAGGTCAAAAACTCAACCTATGACAATAATACTCACTAAGGGTCTATGAGTTTGGAATTCACTGTTTGTCACTTTCTCTACCTGGAAAGTTTTCTGGCTTTGATTGCCAAATCATCCAAGTTCCAGTTGCAGTTGCGATTAATCTTCCAGACTGTGTTCTAATTTCACCAGAAAGGTGAGCGACATTTCTTCCTCTGCGCGTAACAGAGCCTACTGCTTCCAATCTCTCACCGACTCTTCCAGCGTCAATAAATGAAACATTTAGTTGAGTCGTAGCACACCATTCTTCCTTTAACAAACCCGAAACTAATGCACCACCGCAAGCCATATCCAGCATTATTGTAAATAGCCCACCATGTGCAACTCCACCTTTGTTACAATGGAATTCTTCAACATTGACAAAGACACTACAGTGACCCGGAGACCATTGACCTCTTTCAATAGATAATGATTTTGCCATACCCGATAAATTCGGAGCTTGTGAGAAAATATCTTCTGCCATAACTACACCTCAACAAGTGATTCAATTTCAACTCACTGGGCAATAATACCTACAACTTTGACCAGTATTCTTTTATTGCGCATTCCATCGAACTCTGCATAATGGATTTGTTCCCAAGTTCCTAAGTGTAATTGACCATTTTTTACCGCCATTGTGACTTGTTGACCGAGAAGTTGCCGCTTTAGATGGGCATCGCCATTATCTTCTCCAGTCTGATGATGATGGTATTCTTCTCCTGTTTTGCCGTCTGCCCCATAAAATGGTGCCAATTTCCCTAACCAATTCATAATGTCATGATGTAAGCCAGATTCAAGATCATTAACATAACACGATGCTGTAATATGCATTGGATTGACCAATACGATACCATCACTGATTCCAGATTGTTTTATGACATTCTGCACATCTTGAGTGATGCACATTATCTCATATCTTTTGTCTGTATTTATCCATAATTCTTCAACATACGTCGCTGCAGTCCCTGTTACTAAAGTTCCCATATTAATGAAAAATCAGCGACGACTGATGGTATTTTCCATCTTTCATCTATGATTATGAGAATAAACTTGAATCGTCTAATCCACCATTGGCTGACATAAGTGGTATCGCAACAATCAATCCGCATATTCCATAACAGACTGCTGAAACTGCAATCATAATACCACCAAGTATTGCCCCACCAAATCCTTGAGTGGCATCGTAGTCTTCCTGTGTCATGTTGCCATTATCAATCTCTTCTAGCATGATATCGCCCATAATAAAAGACGATGCTGATGCAGCGATAAAACCAACTAAGACAGTTATTAGAACTAATTGAACCCCTCTTCTTTCGTAATTTGTCATCCAATAGCCACCCAAAACAGAAGCGGCGCTTCCCGCTAAACCAAGAATTGCAATTATAAGTGGAATCACTACTGAGGAATATGACAGGGAACCAACAATATCCATTAGCCCAGACATTACTCCGAAGCAGCCTGAAATAATTATCAATACTCCAATGACTTTAGCAGCACCTGATGGTTGTTGCACCATTATTACTTGACCAGGAATTATGCCTGGGTGGCCGAGGACTGAAGGTACTGCACTTACATTCCCCATCATTACTGCTTCAGGAGAATAGTGATTATTAATCACATCGCCTGTGTGTATATCACCACCTACGACACTATCCTGAATTGCTGATTCAGGTTGTTTGTGGTCCGGTTGTTGTCCTCCCCATGGGTCTGGCTGCATGTTACTATGTAGGGTGATTAGGTCTTTTAATACTCGTACATTATTATGGCATAGGACTGGAATTTCCATTGGTGGTGTTGAAGAAGGAGTGCCTCTTGGATTGTAATGAGGGAGTAATGTTATGGTTGACATCTTAGTTGTTTACAAGAAGAACTTTGAAGCAGTTCATGATGAAAGCCTCAACCAAATTAGCAGTATTCTTGATGAGATCGGACTTGAGAGAGGCCTGAGAGTGGACATACGAGCAAGAGAAAGAGTTCGTCGTGCTGATTTTATTGGACGTGATCTGGTGATTGTACTTGGAGGAGATGGAACATTAACCAGTATATCTCACAACATTGACGCAAATACTCCGGTAATGGGAGTTAATTCTCATCCAAAAGATGAGGATGAGGATGGAAGTTTTGGTTTTTATATGGATTCTAACATCCACACATTTGCAGAAGATATTCAATCAGCACTAGATGGGACAGCGATTGAAAATGATTTACCACGCTTACAGGCAATCATCGACACTACATCTGGTAACCGCTTTACAACTGACCCTGCAATGAATGATTTACTAATTGCAAATACACATCAATATGCTCCAAGCAGGTATCACTTGCGAAGAGGAGAGGATAAATTGGTCCAGCATAGTAGTGGATTAATATTTTCTACTTGGCTTGGAAAAGGTGCATGGCTAAGTCATGCTGCAAATGAGCAGCAATACAATCAAATATCCGACTCTATAGAATCTAATGAAACAGATTCTCATTATTTTATGCTAGCAAGAGACATACCGCATTCGCAAAGAAAGGACAATCCTTGGGCATCTTTAGCTTGGACCTCTGAAACGACCACATTAACATCTGATATGCATAGGGGAATGATTGTCCCTGATGGATGGGATGAAGTCCATTTCAATAGAGGTGCTACGATTACAGTTAATTTAGAAGCACCGAGAATTAGATTGTTAACATTTAGGCAATCGATGAGTCAACGTCTTCACAACTTGAGCAAATAGGATAGTTACGGCAACCTGGGCTGATGATCAGCCTATACCAATTATACAATTGCAATAATTCAAGTTAAATCCATTTGGTTACTTAATGTAAAAAGTAAACCTTGGCATCGATTAAAAAAGGGTGGAAACGGGGGCCGAAGCCCCCGTTTCCGGGTTTCTTAGGAGGTGATCCACCTGCAGGTTCCCCTACAGGTACCTTGTTACGACTTAACCCTCCTTGTTAAAGACAGGCTCGAATACGCCATAAAGCGCAGCCTCACCCACCCCCAACTAAGATGGTTTGACGGGCGGTGTGTGCAAGGAGCAGGGGCATATTCACCGTGCTATGTTGAAACACGATTACTACGCAATCCAGCTTCATGTGGGCGAGTTACAGCCCACAATCCGAACTATGAACGGGTTTCGGGTTAGCTCGATCTCTCGATCTGGCTTCCCATTGTCCCGTCCTTTGTAGCGCGCGTGTAGCCCATGACATTCGGGGCATACTGACCTGTCGTTGCCCTCGCCTTCCTCTGGTTTAGCACCAGCGGTCTCTCTATGGTGCGCCTCCTCCGGAGAGAAGGGTAGCAAATAGAGATGAGGGTCTCGTTCGTTATCTGACTTAACAGAACGCTTTACAGTACGAACTGACGACGGCCATGCACCACCTCTCTGAAAATCCGATAAGCTCATTACGCTGATCTTCATCTAACAGTCGGCCATGGTGAGTTTTCCGGCGTTGAATCCAATTAAACCGCACGCTCCTCGCGTTGCAGTGCTCCCCCGCCAATTCCTTTAAGTTTCAGCCTTGCGACCGTACTCCCCAGGCAGTGAACTTAACATCTTCACTCCGGCACCGGGGGCCCATTGCGGACTCCCGACACCAAGTTCACAGCGTTTACACCTAGGACTACCCGGGTATCTAATCCGGTTCGTGCCCCTAGGCTTCGTCCCTGACCGTCGAATCCGTTCTAGTGTGGCGCCTTCGCAACTGGTGGTCCTCAAAGGATGACAGGATTTTACCCCTACCCCTTGAGTACCCCACACCTCTCCCGGTTCCTAGTCTGGCAGTCTCTGCAGAATTCAACTAGTTAAGCTAGTTGATTTACCCACAGATTTACCAAACCGGCTACGGACGTTTTAGGCCCAATAAAAGCGACGACCACTCGAGCTGCCGGTATTACCGCGGCGGCTGGCACCGGTCTTTCCCAGCCCTTATTCCAATACCGATTAATAGTAAAGAAAAGAGATACACTATGTGCATCCACTTGGAGTTCCCTCATCACAGTTTCCTGCAGTGTGAAGTTTTCGCGCCTGCTGCACCCCGTAGGGTCCGGATTCGTGTCTCAGAATCCGTCTCCGGGCTATGTCTCCCAACACCCGTACGCGTCGATGGCTAGGGGGTCCATTACACCCCCTACAACCTGATACGCCGCAGACCCATCCTATGCCGTAACCTTTCAACCACACACCGTTCCAGGCGTTGTGATCTATCCGGTATTATTCTCAGTTTCCCGAGGTTATCCCAGAGCATAGGGCAGGTTATCCACGTGTTACTGAGCAGTTTGCAATGAATCTAATTTCATTCTACTCGCATGGCTTAATCGAACTCCAACAGCGGTCGCCTCTGGCAGGATCAACCAGATTTCTCTTGTTACGATCCTTTGGGCTACTTGTCACTTTTTCAATTTAATGAATAGCTGACCTAAAAAAATTGGCGAGAAAATAATGCACTTGAGCTTCTTGCACAAAATACGTCATAATCTCGATCACCTTCCTGACCCTGAGCTTGCTCCATGAGGAGGTTTCTCTGAATCGCAATGGCTTCGGCTTCACGTATGCAGAGGATGGCGGCAGTCATTGTCCCGAGGGACTCAGCCGCCAACGCCGTTCTACACAACGCAAGCAACCCCCCGTCTCACCTCCCCTATATCAAGATAACCTATCTCGCAGGGGGCGAGAAATGACGCACTGCTAAGCAATTATTGGCAAAAAATTCCGGCCCTGGCTCTTCAATTATAGGCCGGCGCCAATAACCACATTCCAATTAGTCAAAATGGCGACTGATTATGAAGCAATAAGACTGATTTTCGCCCTATTAGGACAACTATCGTTCAAAGACAAGTTCTGATGCAAAATTGACAACAGGACCGATACTAACAATGTTGAGGCATCGATGGCCGGAGGCCCCTGTAAATCATTCAGCGCCGAAGAACTGGCGGATCATCGGATGCATCTCCATCGCCTGTTCTTTCTGAATCTGCTCATAGGTCCGCAAGATGATACCAACGGCTAGCAATAGACCTGTACCCGTAGCATTACCCACCGTACCTAACAAGTCGGCACCAGCAGCTAGCAATCCTACGAAAGCACCAGAGAAGTATGTCACTGGAGGAATATAATTCTCAAGAATCTTTTCTAAAATCTTTGGATTCTTACGGAAACCTGGAATCTGCATTCCGGTCCGTTCAATCTGCTTTGCTACGTCCTTCGTACCCATATTTGTAGTATCTATCCAGAACTTAGCGAATACCATAGAACCTGCAGTCATCAAGGCTACATAGAATACTACGTGTACCATGATTTGAGTTAGCGAATGGCCGAATTGATCACCAGTTTGATTGAGCAGCGGCATAAACCAATCATTCACCCCATTTACCATACTTGCATACCAGGCAAATCCACCTGAGGCCGTCGTTTGACCTTGATCATATGTACCGATATATTTCGACATAGAAGCGATACCCTCCCGACCCAATATTGGTGTCTGCGAGAGCGTAGGATGGCTCCAGAACAAGAGTGTGAACATGTTGACGTTTGCTAATAAAGCGGCCATTAAAATGACCGGAATGTTACTCGCATAAACTAAACGAATAGGATATTTACCTCTATGACCACGGACTTTACCATGAGTCAAAGGAAGTTCCAATTTACTTGATTCTGCGAATGCAACAACTAGGAACACAACGATGGAAGAGAATAGCGCAGCCATAGGGTTGACGTGAGTCAGTAAAATGGTTTCGAAACCATTACCACCGCCAGGCAGTGAAACCATTTGGGTTGCCGTCGCCTCCCTAAACATGTAGAATATCATCGGTAGTGTCCCTGATGGAGGATTGGCTAGACTGTATGCTTGTCCTGCTGTAGCAGGGAGAGGAGAGAGAGTTCCAACGAATGTTGACTGTGCAACACCTGCAGCGATGAATAAGGAGATACCAGAGCCGATACCCCACTTGCTGACAAGTTCGTCGAGAAGGAATACCAGGTAGGAACCAGCGAATAGTTGAGCGACGATAACGAAGTTAGCCCAACCCATTCCATATGCATCGATTAGCCACTCACTAGGATCTAAGAACCCATAGGTCTGTGGAATCGATTCAATTGGGATCATTATTAGAACAAGTAGTTTTTGAACACCTTGGTAAAGAGCTTTATCATCGGAGTCACCTAGATCTAATCTAATAATCTTAGCACCAGCGAATAATTGCATAATAATGGAACCAGTAACGATTGGACCGATACCCAAGTGCATAATGGTACCAGAAGCACCTGCCATAATCGAACGGAATCCACTGAATAGGTCAAGTGCTTGACCTGACAATCCGAATAGCATGACATTGGTCATTGCGAAATAGATAATCAAAACGAATGTGGTAGTCCACATCTTTTCATTAAATCTAACGTGTCGGTCTGGCTTGGTAATAGTTGGGTAAACATCTACGAATCTTCGTAGAGCGTATAAACGGCTGCTTTCATCACCACTCCACATGAAACAAGTAAGGATAGCAGCAGCCCCGAATCCAAGGAGAATAACCCCCACAAGGAAGAAACCTACTGCTTCATCATAACCGCCCCATGCTGCAGGACGGACATAGTAAACTGCGAATGCAACAAATGCCAACCATCCCATTAATTTACCATAACGGCCGACAAACTTCTCTTTCAAATTACTTGGGACATCTGTTCGGAAACAGAAGATACAATACGCAAGATAAATTACAGACAAAACCAGACCAACAACTGCTGCTTCGAATGCTGGACCACTTTCTGTGGATAGAGCATCTGATTGCCAATAGATCATCAGAGCATAGTATAATGCACCGGTTAATCCGATTGCCCATGGTATTGATTTGTGTTTCATGAAATCGCCTCTTATTGTTGGATATTATTTTTATTTATGAGTATTGAGGTTCAAAACCTTGGATAAGTTCATTCTTCTCCGGCTTCTTCCATTTCTAGAGAGCCGCCAGCAGCTTCAATCTTCTCGATAGCTTTTGCACTTGCTTCAGCGACTATAATCTTCAATGCAACCTGCATTCGTCCACTTCCAAGAACCTTGTCGATATCTAATGCCGTCAAATCCAGTGTATCTGCACCATTTGCCAATTCTTCGAGTTGACTTACATTTACAGTAACACTGAAATTTCTAAGTGTTGGGTGACGGTTAAAACCGTGCATTCCCCAGTGATTTGGCATGTACTTGTTACGGTACATAACACGGTGCTTATTCATACCCGCATTACCACGTCCACCACGCTTTCCTGCTCCACGACCTGCTTTCTTTCCACGACCGTGGTAACGGTTTCGTCCACGATGCTTATTTGCTTTAGTTCCCATTCAAAATCACCTCAAATCATACGCTCTACAAGAGCTGTAATTTTATCGCCACGAGGGCCAAGTCCACCGCCAATAACGAATGTGCGCTTTATTCCGCCCCATCCCTTTGCTCCAACTGGTGGATGTAATCTAAACACACGCTTCAAGTCAGGTACTGCCTTGACTGTCGCTTTATCAGCGCAAATTGCCTTAGCAAAAGCCTTAATATTCTTGAAATCAGTGTGTTCTGCAACTATTTCATCTGTCAATGGCTTGTCACCGACCATACGGCCACGCTCAGCAAGCATCTTCTCAACAAGTTCCTCTGTTGCTTCTCCCCAAGTGATGTAATCCTTGGCCTTCTGTAACATACCACGGTATTGCTCATTATTTGGAATAATGATTGCATGATTGACCTTAGTCAGGTTTAGATGGCTCATAGTCTCACGAATAGATCGTTCAACATTTACATTACTTCTTGCACGTACTACGATAAAACTCATTCAATCATCCTCCCTTTGTGAATAAACAGACGTTCTGTTTGTTCGTTCGAAACACGGGTTGTGTTAAGATTTTTCAGCGCATTAAATGTTGCTGCGGCATAGTTGATTGTGGTACGAGTTTGTCCCTTGGTTCTTGAAAGTACGTCGGTAACTCCTCCAAGTTCAAGTACACGCTTTCCAGTTTCTCCAATAACTAATCCCTTACCAGATGGTGCAGGCATTAGAGTTACACGAGTAGAGGCTGAGCGTCCCTTAATCTTGAAAGGAATAGATGTTCCAGGACCCATAGAAGATTCCCAAGAACCATTTCCACGTTGTACTGAGATAACATTCAACTTTGCTGCGACGATTGCCTTTTCGATAGCTTGTCCAACGTCCTTTGCTTTTGCCATTCCAAGACCAACATATCCATCACGGTTGCCTACGCAAGCCATTACATTGAATCGGACACGTCGTCCACTGTCAGTCATTCTTTGAATCATGTTAACCTGAATTACTTCATCCTCAAGATTTGGGATTAGTGCATCAACGATTTCAACTTCCCTAATAGGGAATCCAGAAATCAAAGCTTGTTCAAAGGTGATAATTTCACCAGCCATGACCTTTTGGCCAAGACGAGTACGTGGTTCCCACTTACGCAAATTTGCAATCGGATCATTCTGCTTTCTTTTACGGCGGCGGTCTGATGGATCTTCCTTTGGTTCAGGAGCATGAGCCTGGATTAAACCTGGCGCCATTGGTTTTACTTCTTCTTCAGTCATATCAGTAAGCCTCCTCTATTGCATTCTTTGTTGATTCTACCGCAGTTGCGATTGCATCACTGATGTGAGCGCCTGCTATCCTGCCTTCATCCGGCAATACATTCTCGCCATGAGGAATTTCTAATCCAGCATCAACCATACCCTTTAGGGCAGAGAAAACTCGCCCACCAGGGGTGCTTGCAGCAAGACCGATGTCCAGAACTGCTTCTGTTGCACCAGTTGCTAATGCTGCCTTGCCCATTGCAAAGCCCACTAGGTATGAAGCAGAAACAGATTTTTGAGAGAAACTCTCAGGCCATCCGTATTTCTTTAGTAAATCAGAGCCGGTAACAGTAACTGCAACCAAATCTCCGTCCTTTGCCCAAGAAACTAATTGGCAAGTTGTTCGAGTGTTTGAGATACGAACTACTGCACGAGGTTTATTGCCACGAAGTAACTTCAAACGGCGACGGTAATCTGTCAGTCCTGCTCTGCGTCGTCTAAATACTGAGCGTTGTCTATTTCCTCGCATTATTGTTCACCTCCAGTGAAAGTTACACCCTCAACAGTCATCTGTGAGCGCATGTGAGCAATAGAACGGTATGAACCGCCCTTTGCCTTTAGATAATAACGGCGATACTGAGAAGGTTCGATAGTACCATCTGCACGGAAAGCCTTGAGAACACGGCGTTGGGAACGAATTGTTCTCATCCAACGGTTCTTCCTTGGGTTACGAGCGTTAGCAGTACCTGCACGAGTACCATGTCCCTTACGGCGACCCTTACGCTTTTGAGCAAGACGTAGGCGAGCACGAACACGAGATGTCCCCTTGATCGGCTTGGCCTTAATCCAGCCTTCTTCTATGAATTCACGGATGTCATCAGCTTGTACTGAATTAGCAATCTGGTCAACATATGATGGGTTGATCCAAACACGGTGGACACCACATTTTAGAATTCTTGCAGCTAAACGCTTTTGATTAGTAATTTGCATTAAACATCCCTCCTTCTGTTAAGAACACGGATACCTAATTCATCAGCACGACTGTAGATGTGTCCGCACTTTCTTCTACCGACAGTACCACCAACACGTGCTGCTTCTGTCTCAGGATCAATCTCTTCCAAATCCCCAGAATTTTGAACCATTACTTCTCTAAATCCAGATGGATGTAGGCCATGAGCAGCGGAAACTTTTCCGTGACCGACTCTAACCAATGAAGAACGGTACTTGAGGTTCTTACGTTGTTTGTTGTCCATTCCGTGAGGTGCTCTCCAACCTGAGCGTGCAAGACGCTTGTATCGGAACCACTCAGTACGGCGGAAGGAAGGGGTTGCCTTCTTTTGCTCTGCACGTAAAGCTAGTGCTGCTTTTGTAGCATCATCTAGAACTGGCTTTTGTTTTGCGACGTGAACTTCTGCGACATCCTTGTCCCAGTCTTCTTCATCGTCCCAGTTCTCGTCTTCTTCGGTAACTGTTGCTTCTTCAGCAACTGCTTCTTCAACAACTGCTTCTTCAACAACTGTTTCTTCAACAGGTGCATTCCCTGCATCACTCAAACGAGAGACGAGGTCTGCCTTCTTTCCAGAAACTGGAAGTCCTGCTTCCTTCAGTTGAACCTTAAGTTCAGCGACTGTCATATTATCATAATCTTCTGTCATTCAAATCACTCCTTGTTTAGTAAATATATACCATCTTGGAAAACACGTCGGTCACGATTCTTCACCGTAGTACAGCGTTCAATATTCGCTGCTGTTTGACCAACATTTTCCTTGTCAATTCCAGTTACGGTCACTTCGACCTTTTTGCTGATTTTTACAGTAACTCCATCTAGAATTGCTGCTGTTCGTGGAACACGTTCACCAAAATAATTGTTTACAATAAATTGGTTTCCTTTCTGGGCAAGCGTCATAGGAAAGTGAGAGTAAAAGGCTTTCAGATTGTATGTGAATCCTTGCGTTACTCCTCTTACCATGTTATTCAGATGTGCTACCCAGGTTCCAACCATTGCCGCTTGTTTGCGGCGTGGCATATCTACACGAACTTTTAGTTCTGAACCTTCATGAAATAGATCTACTACTGGGCTTAGGAATTGCCTTGATAGTTTTCCTTTCGGGCCTGTTATTGTTACGACGCCATCTTCGCTGAGAGATACATTCACATCTTCAGGGATGGTTACTGATTTTTCGATTCTGTCGAGTTTTACCATATTATTCACCTCAATATACGTAAGCGAGTAGCTTACCACCGATACGAGCGTCTTTTGCATCATAATGATGCATTACGCCGGAGTTTGTTGTTAGTATTAGAAGACCGAAGTCTTGAGCAGGAAGGTATCGAATTTCCCACTGGTCGTATTCTTGGCGGCGTACGCTGTGACGAGGTTTTACCGTACCACAGCGATTGATTGCACCGCGTAGTTCAACTACGTACATTCCGCCACGACCGTCTTCAGTACGGTCAATAGCTCCGACGTAGCCGGACTTTTGCATTATTTCTAGGACATTGCCAAGCAACTTACTTGCCGGTTTAAGTTCAACATTGAACTTTCCAGCCTGTTCGGCATTGTACATCTTAATTAGAGCGTCATTTAGTGGATCTGTTTGCATATTAATTCCTCCTCAACTCATTTTCTTAAATCCGATTTGTGGTGCTACGTCTCGGAAACATTGACGGCATAAGCGAAGCCCATGTCGGCGAATCATTCCTCTTTTTCGTCCACATCGTCGGCAGCCAATTGTGCGGCCAATTCTTTCTCCATGATCTCTTGCCATTTTCAGTCCTCCAAAATTGTTAAATCGTAATTTTTCTTAAACCACTCTCTTGCTTCATCAGCAGTTACGTGGTGGCTCATTGCAACCTTTGCCTTGCCTTTTCTTCGGCGAGAGACACGGTGTCCTGGGCGTTCTAGAACAATTGTGATATCCATTCCGTAGATTCCGATATCAGGGTTATACTTCTGGTCAGGGAAATCAGTGTAATCACGGATACCAAAGGAAAGGTTACCCGAGAGGTCAAAGTTCCACTTAGGAATAATCTTTTCACGGACCCAAAAAGCATCGGTTAAGAACTTCTTAATCGATTCCTTGTTCCTCATGGTTGCTTTACAACCAATCGGAGCGCCTAGGCGAACCTTCAGGTCACGGTTTTGGATTCTTCCAAGAGTTCTTTGAGGTTTTATACCGGTAACCAATTGCAATACACTTTCTGCATTGACAAGGCGATCTCCACCTTCACCAACACCGATGTTGACTGAAACCTTGGTAATCCTCGGCTCAGACATTGGATTTGCTTTCTCACTCATTCAACCACCTCTGACATTGGAAGTGAAACTTCTCCTACTGCGAAGACATTATCTAAAGTAGTACCAAATGCTTCGAATTGAACTTCGTTTGGCATACTGGAGCGCTTTACGATGTAATCCTTAACTTCAGCATATTCTCCTACGTGAGAACCACCGGTCAAGAAACAACGAGTACCTTCACCGAAGCGAATGTGTTCAACTACTTCTTGAGAAGGAAGAGAAATCTTTAGTGAATCCCCTGTATTGTATTCTGCTGCATCTTCACAGATAATATTACGACCATCGTGTAAGTTGATTTGTGTCTTACCACCCTTGATTGTAGTCTTACCATCAATGCGGCAAATCTTCCAAGAAGCTTCTTCACTGGATATAGGATGGTATCTTAGTCTTCCTTTTACATCCAGAACACATCGGTAATTAGTTTCACCAATAGTTAGGACGTCCATTAGACCAACACCACGACGTGTATCTTTGCAGATACGGCCATCAACTAGTGCTAATCCATTGTGTAGGATGTGGCGAACTTCTCTAGTTGATCGTGCGACTCCAAGTACATCACGGATGATGACATTGATAGGCATACACGTATCGAGTGCGTGAGCACCAGGTGCTGCACGAGTTACCCAAATAGTGGTCTTACGTGGAAGAGGCCAGCTACGTGGCATTGCTAAACGCTTCAAGTGATTACTGCTTCCCATTCTATTCAACTCCTGTTACCGGTTAGTTGTTGCACACGCAACTTGTCGGTTTCGTCAAGTTTGACGACTACGACATTAGAAGAGTGGACCGGTACCGCTTCTTCCTTATTGTCTGATTTACTTCCTTTAGCACCTTCGATGAAGATGCGTCCAGTCTCAGATTCGATTCTTAGAACTGCTCCAGTTAGTGGGTTTGCGTTACGCTTTCCACCATGGCGCTTTCCACCATTTGAGAAATCGCCGCGGATGACACGAACTGTGTCGCCTACACGAACTGTGACAGAGCGTACACTAGCAAAACGTGCATCTGGTTTGTCAAGAAGAAGTCTTGCTGCAATTCGCTTGCGCTTCTCATGAAGAGGAGCGTTATAGTGCGCCTTACGTTGTTTGTTTGGTTTCATACTTTTTACCATTCAATTCACCTCAGATAATTTGTTTCGCGTTTGCTGCGATACGAGGCCAGCGTTCTGCTGCCTCTCTTGATACTGGCCCCTTAATATCGGAACCCTGGACATCGCCTTTCTCATTTGTAATGACGCAAGCATTGTCTTCGAATTGTACCCATGTTCCGTCAACACGACGGAAAGGTCTGCGTTGGCGGATGATAACTGCATTGAACATTTGGCGACGTGTCTCAGGTGTACCCTTTTTGACAGAAACCTTAGCAAGATCACCTACTCCACCAGCAGGGTAACGACGCATTGTGTTACCCAACTTTAGAATGTTAATGATTTGTACAATCTTTGCACCTGTGTTATCTGCAACGTGTAGACGTGCAGCGGTTGGAAGACCACGGGTTTGACGTCCTGCAATTCCCTTCATTGTTCTTCACCACCGTTTATTTCTACAACACAGAATGAAACCGTCTTTGAAAGTGGTCTGCATTCCATAACCTTGACTTTGTCGCCAACGTTAACTTCACCAACACAAGCAGGGAGATGTGCGGAAAGTGAACTTGTGCGCTTTTCGAATCTCTCGTACTTCTGCATGTATCGAACATTATGACGTTCAATCGTGATCGTTCTGCTCATACCAATGCCAGAGATTGTACCCTCTAGCATCTGTCCTCGTAAACGCAAACTGCCGTAAAACGGACAATTAGCGTCGCCATCCCATTCCCCTGAAGGTATCTTTACGTCTACTCCGATGTCTCGCATGATTATGCCATCCTGTATTTTTTGTTGATTCTGTCTTCCGGGCGTTGTCCAACACGTGCCCCATTTATTACAACATCACTGTTGCCGATTTTGAAATCAATACTTTGTTTTCCGAGGCTGATTTCATTGCTTTCCTCGAGTATTGTAATAGTTTCTCTGCTCTCATCAAGAACAACACCAATACGACCCAATAGTGAAGAGTCTGGTGATGCTACAACTGTGAGTTGTTCACCAATCCATGTAGAGTTGTAGATATTCATATCAGCGCACCTCCACATTAAATCCGTTTTCCTTTAGAACTCCAGCAGCCTTTTTCTTATGGTCACCTTGAAGTTCGATTACACGACCTTTGACAGTTCCACCGGCTGCACACTTGTTCTTGAGAAGTTTAGCGAGTTTGTTGATATCAATAGCTGCGTCTTCGATCCCTTCCACCTTTGTGACGATCTTTCCATATCGGCGATGGTCGGTTGACAAAATTGCACATTGCTGCTCTTTAGCGATCTCCTGACAGATACATAGTTCGTCAGGAAGTCCACAAACGTTACAAATTGCTGCCATATCAAATCACCTCCCTTTAATCAATTATTCAAATGTGTTAGAAGACGAGCAATACTTCTACGTGTTGCCTTGTATTCTCCAAGACTCGCTGGTGTACCACCAAGAGCCTTTTCTGCACGAAGTTGGAGCAACTCCTCTCGGAGTTCCAATAATCGGGACTCGCGAGCATCTCGGCTCATAGCCTCAATTTCTCGGTTGGAGACGAAACTCATGCGCTCGCCTCCGCAGCTGCTGCTTCTTCACGGATTCTCAGTTCTTCTTCAGAGAAAATACTAATCTCGTGAGGTAGACGAGTTCCTGAGCGCATGATTTCAACTGTAACACCGATTGTTCCAAGCTTCTTAATCGCTACAGAATATCCCTTGTCCATGTGTTGTAATGCTGTTTCTCCACAAAACTTTACGTGACCCAATAGGAACTTCTGTGTGCGGTTTCTTGAACCGGTCAACTTTCCAGCGATTGTAATCAAAACACCACGTGCGCCTGCATCCATAATGTTGGTTGCAGCACTTGCACCAGCACGGCGGTAGTACCAGCCGCGCTCCATAGCGCTTGCAATCTTTTCAGCCATTACTTGAGCGTTAAGAGTTGCATTTTCAATTTCTTCAACCATTAACTTAGGTTGTAGAAGTGTGAACTCTTCATTCAAGCGGCGTTGAAGATCTTTGATGATTTTTCCTTTTGAACCGATGACCATACCAGGTCTGTCTGCAGTTACTGTAAGGATATCTTGAGGTTTGTTGTTATTCTTGTTTAGAACTCTTTCGAATTTAAGACTACCGAAACCTGAACCCTTAGTGTTGTTCATTAAGAATTCCTTAACAAGATGGCGTTCGACGTTACGGTCAACTATTGATCGGAGTGTACTTTGTTTACCCATGATATTCACCTCAGAATTCATCCTCTAACTCATCGTCAGTTGCGTTGAAATCTTCAAGGAAGATTTCTAGATTAACACGGTAATGGTTACTAGGAGTTGCACGTCCACGAGCACGAGGAATCCATCCCTTCTTGATCTGTCCTCTGTGTGCTGCAACATGCGTAATTTCCATTTCCTCTGCGTCTACATCTTCATATTGATGTCGAGCATTTTCCATTGCACTTTCAATCAACTTGATGAATGCACGGCTTGCCTTTACTGGGAAACGTCCAGGTCCGATACCGCCTTTACGGTGTCCGACCATACTAGGTCCAGAACGTTTCTTTTTCAGGTTGCCACTTCCCAAACGGAATGGGACTGCTACGGCCTTACGGCGAATATCTGGGCGGTCTGAATCAATCTTCAGTACTTGGTTAAGGAAATTAATCGCTTTTCCAGCCTTCATGTGCTTGATGTAGCGGGCGATTTCGAAACAATGCTTGACGTGCATGTCGACATCGACTGTACGAGCTGTTGCTAAATGGCTGCCTTGTAGGAGTTGCGTGTATCCCTTTTGGGGAAGTGCACTTCTCTTGCTGCGTCTGTCTAATTCTTTTGCTTTAGCCATAATAAACACCTCACTTCAATGCTACGTTCTGAGAAGAACGAGTTGCACCCACACCAGGGCCACTGTGAGTGACGCTATGGCGGGTCTGTCCGAATTCACCGAGATAGTGCCCAATCATTTCTGGGGCGATCTCGACTTCTACGAACTTTAGACCATTGTAAATTGCGATTCTCTTACCCACGAACTCAGGTAGAATTGGCATGTCACGGCGATGCGTACGAATAGATTTTCCAGTAGTACGGCGGACACGTTCCAAAAAGTGCTCATTCTCAAGAGAAAGGCCACGTGCGATAGAACGGCGTGCACGAGATGGTAGTAGAGTGATTACAGATGGCGCATCAGGGTTATCTTCAGAAGGCCATAGTGGCATTTCTGTTAATTCCGCGACAGTATATCCACGGTATGTGAATTCCTTCTTTACACGGCCTGATGTAGTTGAAAGGCGCTTGCGTGCCTTTCGGCGGCTTGCCTTTGGGGTCATAAACGACTTCTTCTTCTTTCTTCCCATAATAATTCACCTCAAAGTTTCTTGCCGCGGCCTCTACCAGTGCGGCTTGGTGCGATAAGTCCGACCTTAGCACCCGGCGGAGTTCCACGTGCAACTGAGCTTGGTCCGTGGACAGCCTGATGATTTCCACCACCGTGCGGATGATCCACTGGATTCATTGCTACACCACTGACGTGAGGGAACAGTTTTCCACGGGCCTTAGCCTTGTAGTATGCTGCTCCAGCAGTACGCAGTGGCATCTCGTCACGACCATGACCGGCTAAGACACCGATGGTAGCACGACAATTTGCTGGAAGTTCTTTGAGAGCCCCAGATGGAAGACGAATACGAACTTTGCCTCCAATTCGAGCCTCTACAATACAGGAGTTTCCTGCTGCACGAGCAATCTTTCCCCCGTCACCTGGACGAAGTTCAAGATTGTTGATTGCGGTACCTTCTGGAATATTAGCAAGCCTAGTAATGTTACCAGGTTTTAGAGCCACATTGTCGCCGATTGCGACACTGCTTCCTATTGCAATTCCTTCAGTAGCCGATACTAGTGTTGTTTCTCCACCAGGCAACTTCACTCTTGCAAGTGGAGCTGAATGTACTGGAGAATGTACTAGTTCTGTTACTTCACCGACTATGTCGGTTGCGCGTGGCATGCGGTTAGCACCTGGGAAACGATGACTCGCCACGCGGTAACGTGGTGAGGATCCTTTACGTTGTGCACGAATTCTCTTACCCATGATAAATCACCTCAGAATGCTCCTAGACGCATAGCCGCGTCTTCTGCATCGTAACCTTCAGCAAGGCGCACAGATGCGTGCTTTCCATGCTTTGTGTTACGAACGTTAACCTTTGCAACTTCAACTTCGAAAAGTTCTTCAACCGCTCTTGCGATTTGATTCTTATTTGCACTGCGATGAACGATGAATTCAAGTCGTCCTTGACTTGAACGAGCTTCCATCGATTTCTCTGTTAGCCACGGTTGAATTATAATACTGTATGCGTCCATGATATTCACCTCAGTTAAGAGCCTCCACAGCCGCCTTGGTAAAGACGGTTAGACGACCGACATCGCCACCAGGTGCCAAATCTTCAGCAGATAGGTTGCGAGCAGCGACTACGTCTACACCAGGCAGGTTTCTTGCAGCATTTGCAAGTCCGGATTTATCCTTAACGACCAATAGAATGGACTTAGGTGTCTTGTGAACACGCCCTCTCATCTTTCCTTTTCCAGCACGGATATTTCTTCCATCTCGAGCACGCATCAGATCATCTCCAAGGCCAATCTCGTTGAATATGGATAGTACCTTTCTTGTAGCACTACCATGATTGAATTGTTCAATATCGAATTCTTCGCTCTTTCCATCACGAACTTCTACATAATTCCCTAGAATCAGTGGAAGTGCGGTAATATCTCCAGAGAATCTGTGACCACGGTTTGCTACTGTATCAAGATTAGTAGTAGCTGCGAGTGCTGAGTTTCTAGCGATTCTTCGCTCTTTGGAATTCAACTTACGAGCCCAGATTTTCTCAACCTTAGGACCATGTGCACGTCGACCACCTAGAGTGTGCGGGCTTTGTGCACCACGGCTTTGACCAGTACGGCGCATAATACGAGAGACACCTCGTCCCTTGCCCCACCATTCGACGGAGTGCTTCATACCAGACATAGGCGCACGCTTTCCTCCGTGTGCTCTTTGACCGTATGCTTGTCTTCGGTTAGCACGAGCGCTTGCTACTGCTAACTTGATCATGTCTGGGCGATGTGGTGCGGTGAATGCCTCAGGAAGAGTTACTTTCTCCCCTAGAGAAACTTCAACAGAGAAGTTTTCTTGGAGGCGTCCTGCATCAAGTTCATCTTGACTGACATTATTTGTAATATCCATAACTGTTACTTTCATGCTCAGACCCCCTGCTTCGATGCTGTACTTACATAGGTAATCTCGTAATCATGTAGTGCCTTATCGCTACCACGAGTTGCGTCACGGAATCTGATCAAACGCTTTGCAGGACCAGGAACGCTACCATGAACTAGAATGTAATCGCACTTTACTTCACCATAGTGAAGGAAACCGCCAGCAGGCGTAATTGAATGCTCTTCTGGGTTTGCTACACGCATGATACGCTTGTTGTACTCAGTTCTTTGATGATATCCAGTTTGACCACCTTGACGGATGGACTTTCGAACATATCCGTCACCGAATGCTCCCATGTTACCGTGTTGTCGGCGTTTCTTGGAGTTCTTGTGAGATTGAAGCTTTCCACCGAATCGCTTGATAACACCTTGCCATCCATAGCCCTTGGTTACAGCGATAATATCTGTTAGTCCGCCTTCCTTGAATGAATCTGCGAAAGAATATTCTTCACCCAACTTTTCCTTAGCGAATTGAAGTTGTTCTAAGAAAGTGCCACCATCAAGTCCCATCTCCATAACATCAGGGACCTTTGTTGAGAGTCCGCCGACTGTAGCAGGTTGTGTTGCAACGATTAAGCGAACTTCACAGAGATCTGCATTTTCTAGATTCTCGAAGTGCTTCTCTGCATCGTGCTCTTTGCGCTCTGGTAGGCGCTTGAATAATTCAGGGAAAGCATCAGAGATTTGGCTTGCATCTGACCAAGCCTCTCCGATTGCCCTCATACCATAGGGGCTCATTTCGTATCCACGTACTCCAAGAATTCTCATCTTAGGGCATTCAACAACTGTTACTGGAACACGAACTTCTTGACCTGCAGAAAGACTAGTTGGGTTTAAATCACGAGAAAGAATGTGAGTCATGCCAGCTTTCCAGCCAGCAAATCCTTGCACTCTAACTTCGCTCGCATCGGTTGTTGGCCACGAATTTACATGACCGAATGTGCGGGCAGACCGCTTTCGCGGGCTAAACGCCATCGATCCACGACGTGGGTGATTTCTCTTTGCCATATGGGATTCCTCCAGTTTTTTGTACAACGAATTGGCCCCACCGAAGGGGCGTACGAGGGCTCTCAAGTTGAGAGAAGCCGTGACACTGCGTTCCGTTTCCACTGTTGGAAAACGAGACTATAGGATTCCTCTCGGGATGGTCCTGTGTGTCTGGCTACTCACCTTTAAGCAACCCTCCGACAAACCTCCCCTATATGAGGAGTTCGGTCTCTAAATGCGGCTTAGTTGCGTGGTTCTTTAATATCCAACCCACCTAGCAATCCCATAAAAAAACACCCCAATGCTACAAAAAGATTTCAGATTTCACTTTCATTATTCAGCAACCCCACGCATTATCCTTTTTTACCCTCGCCGTAAAGGAAAGGATATGGCAACTGTTCAACACCCATTCCTAAAGGATGGCGTTGAGGCAAGAGCATACCAATTTAAGGCCCTGAAGCAATGTTTAACGGCATCCACGATGATGGTGATGCCTACCGGTTTTGGCAAAACCGCAGTAGAATGGATGGCGATGGCCAATTGTCTGCACAATGAAAAAGGCAAGGTATTACTTATCGCACCTACTACCGGATTGGTTGAACAACAACAGAGAATGGCTAGGGCTATGATCGATATTGATGAGAATGAGATAATCACCTACACAGGCGATAACACACCTGCTAACAGACCAGAGTTATGGGATACTGGTAAAATTATTATCGCAACGCCCCAAGTAATTCGCAATGATGTCCAAAATGGACTTATTGATTTGGCCGACTTAGGTCTAATAATTTTTGATGAAGCACACCATGCAACGGGCAACCATGCTTATTCTCAAGTTGGACAGTTGATGTTTAGCGCTAATCCCAAATGTTCCGTTATCGGTGCAACTGCTAGCCCTGGTTCTACTGAAATTGGAATTAGACAAGTCGCTAAAAATTTGAATATCAAAACTTACTCCGTTAGTAAGAAGGAAAATTCTCTTTTGCAACCATATAAGGTCAACATGAAAATCACCCCTCACTATCTGGAACTTGGAGATGAACTCAATAAGATCATCCTACCTTTAGAACTCCATCAAAACGCAGAAGCAGAACAATTGAGAAAAATGGGATTCTTAGCCCCTACTGGGCATTTATCTTCGAAATTGATAGAAGATGCACAACGTAAGGCAAGCATTGCGATTCAAAGAAGAGATACTAGAGGGTATAATGCTGCAAGGAAGATCTCTAATCTGCGTAGGGTTCACATCTTGCTGGACCTCCTTAGAACTCAAGGATTGAAATCTGCCCAGGCATTTGTCGATAGAGCAGAAGAAGATGGCAGAAGTGGGCAAAGGGGCACAAATAGTTTCATTGCATTACCTTGCATCCATAATTTTAGAAATGTTTCAAAGCAATTCGATGAATTACATCCAAAACCTCAACATGCAGCTAACCTATTATCACAGCAATTGAAAGATTCCCCCGAAAGTAAAGTCCTAATCTTTACCGAATACAGAGATACGGTCGAATTGTTAACAGCCAAGTTCAATTCTATAGAGGGAATCATTGCTGACCGTTTTATTGGTCAATCTGGAACTGGAAGCAGAAAGGGAATGAATCAGAAACAGCAATTAGCACAATTACAAAGATTCCGTGAAGGAGACATCAATGTCCTAATTGCCACCTCTGTCGGAGAGGAAGGATTAGATGTCCCTGCTGCCGATTTAGTAATATTATATGAGCCCGTTCCAAGCGCTATTCGAACCATACAAAGAAGAGGAAGAACTGCCAGACAACGGGATGGAGAAGTCCATATTCTAATCACAAGCGATACACGAGATGTGTTCGTCTACATGGCTTCAAAAAGTAGAGAGAAGAAAATGCACATCCACCTAGATAAGATAAAGCGTGGTATTATATCGATTTTAGATAACCATACAACTGGTGATGTTCTATCCGACTTTTCTGTTGCTGAGGAGGATGGAAGTATAGTCACTGCTGCCGATTACCTCTCCTCTGAAAAAAATAGACTTGACGAACTATACCCTGTATTAGAAACAGTAGAGCCAGAGGTCAAGAAAGGTAGCGGTGGAGTAAATATTACGGCTGGTGACAGTATTCCGCTAATCACTCCAGCGATGCGAAGGCCAAGCAATCAAATGGGATTAGATTCATTCTCCAATCTCAGTGAAAAGAAAACTGAAACGACCAATGTTGAAAAGGAAATTATTCTCGATAGTAAACAATTGAACTCGAAATGGAAAGTGACCTTAGATGGCTCCAAACAACAACTCATCGAAAAGGATGATGCTGATTATGGAATTATACAAGTTGACCACCGCGAAGCATCTACTACATTTGTCGCCCATATGCGTAGTATGAAATGTAATATTCAACTTACTCATCTGTACAACGGAGATGTACGCATTTCAGATAGAGTCTTGATCGAAAGAAAAAGTTCTCGAGATATTATCTCCTCGTTGATGGATGGAAGATTATTATCGCAGTGCAGAAGATTACTTGCTGCCGCACCCCGCCCCTTATTGCTAGTTGAAATCGGAACTGAAACTGGCCACGCAGTCCACCCAAATGCAGTTCTTGGTGCATTAGCACACATTACATTAGATTTAGGCGTGCCAGTAATGATGACACAAAATGCCAAGGAATCTGCTCACTTTGTTAGTATTGCAGCAAAGCGTGAATTTGATTTATTGGAAAAATTGGCAACTTATTCATTGAACAAGAAATCAAATGCTGATTCCGAGAAAGGAGAGATTGAAAATTGTATTAACGCTGCAAATAAAGAAATTATCTCCATTATCAATGAACAGGAAGAAAGTGGACCCTTGGCAAAGCGATGGAACAAACTAGTTTCTAAGCAAAGAGTCGAAGTTCTTGCTGCGATCCCAAATTTAGGAAATAAGAAGGCCCAATTACTTCTCGACCATTTTGGTACGATAGCAGCTGTATTATGTGCTAGTCAGAGTGAGTTGGCCAAGGTTGAAGGAATTGGGCCATCCACGGCAGCAACTATTGAACAAATACTCAATGCTTGAGATTCAACTTCCAATAATAAGCGCACGTGTTCTTAGTTGTGCAAACCTATCTGGATAGTGTCCTAAGGCGAATGCAACTAATTCTGCAAGATGTAATACTGGCATTGCAGTATCCTTCCCAGTTAATTTACCAGCCCTTGATTGATAAGAATCAAGATTCGAATGAGAAATAGTGCACGTACTTACCATGATATCTGCTCCACTCTGTTTTGCATCTGCAAGAACTGCTGCTGTCATGGCCATTGTTGTACCCTCTAGAGTAAGAAGTGAAGGTGCGCCAACACTTTGGCACTTGAGTTCGTAATCTACCGGAGTTCCTCCCATTGCATTGATTAACTGTTCTAAGTAATTAGGAAGGAAAGCATCGTCATCACCACAAGCACCCTCTCTTTGCATATTAGAACCATAGTACCCTGCAACATTGAGTTTTATCGGATTGACTACAGCGGCACTAATTTTATCTAAACCAATGTCTTCAACCAAGTAGTGAAGAAGATGGCGAGATTTAGATTCCCCTGAATATTCGATTCCAGATGTCATAGAGATTAGATTATTCAATTGTGAAGCATATACTGGATCGGAAGCAATGATCTCCGCAGTATCACACATTATTGCGTGAGATGTTGCACAGGTAGTCATGATATCGATACTTTTTTGTTCAGCAAGAGCAAGATTGCGAGCAACCAATGAATGCTGTAATTTCGGCGATGCTTGGCTGATGATATTGCCGCCATCACTCGATGACTTTGGAATTTCTATCAAATCAATTCCAAGTGTCTTACACAAAGGAATGATGCAATCCTCAACTTCCATAGAAGCTGCCCTTGCAGTATTGCCTGGATAATATGCTATTTTTGCCATACCAATCACTCAGAACCTCTTGTCAATTTCATTGAATAGGCTGACAACTTCATGATGCGCATCAACCTTTGAATTGATCATGTTTGGTATCTTACCAATTCCTGATGGTGGCACTAATAGTCCTTGAAAACCACGGATTGGTGGCCCTCCATTACGCGTGAATCCTAATAGCATGCGTGCAGAAATACCGTTGAAAATGTTGCCAATCAAGCCAAGTGGCCCAAGCACCTGACGGTATAGTGTAGTTTCATTGACATTACCTGTCCACTTAACACTGCGTCCATACCACTTTACTAAGCGACCATGTTTACCACCGTAATTACTTGAGTTGAGTAGATGTGCTCTTGCAGAGTTCAATCCTCTTGCTGCAAGTTTCCCATCTGTTCCATAGCGTGCGATTGAAGATAAATCTGCTTCCGCCCATACTCCGTCTGTTTCATTCAATGAAGAGAGAATGCTCTTTCTTTGCTCTACCCCACACCTTGGGTCTTCAGCACGTAGCCATTGCTGTAAATGAATGCCTGGTCCTTCGTATGCCTTGTCATAACTTGAAGTATCCGACATTGATTGAACTAATTGATAAGATAAAATATCACTCTTTTGATGCAACTCAGTAGCGAGTGATGCTTCCATTGTACCAACAGCAGCGCCGTTCAATAAACGAGACCCTTCTCTTGGGTCGGCTCTCATCCAAGGCTCTGCTCTTGCCCTTGCTGCCTCATATCCTGATAAATCAACAATTAAGTCACGGATAATAGGTAATCCTGGTGCTGGTTCAATCTTCAAATTACCTCTAGACCCAATTAAATCTGAGACTCGTGTGATATCTGCAAGAACAATTCTTCCATTAACACGAACTCCAGTAGTTGGCGTACCGCCGTTTGTTCCTCTTCTGAATGCCAAACTACCATCAATATCTTGCTGAATTGCAAGCAACAAATCTTCAACTGTTGCGTGAGCAGGTACAGCGCACGAGATTGTGTCCCAGCCTGATTGTGCTGCGCTAGGACAATACCTGAATAATTCAATGGTTACTGAAATTTCATCCATTACTACCGTACCAGGTGTGAAATCACCAGAGGATACTGAATCATCTTGGCCAGCACCATATGCAGTCATTTCCTCAACTAATGATTCGTGGAATACTCCGGCACTATCGACACAAGCGATGCGAGGTAACACAGTTTTGACCCATGCAGCCCAAGGTTCGTCAAAATCAACATCACATAGTTGTATTTCCTGAATTGAAGTCGCCCCTAGTGCTGAAAACTTTTGATCCCAATCCACTCCGGCTTTACAAAATTCGTCATAAGAAGAGTCTCCAATCGCACAAACTGAATAATTAAGTCCTGCTAAAGTAGGAGATGAACTGTTTATTCCTTGCCAGAAATCTTCTGCATTATCTGGCATATCACCTTCACCCCAAGTAGAAGTGATAATCAGTACTCTCTTGGAACCAACCAAACTTGCAGGGTCGTATCCATCCATATCAACTACGTTAGCAATCAATTCATAATTAGCAGCCAACTTTGCAGTTTTTTCTGCAAGTCCTGCTGCATTACCTGTTTGAGAACCGAAGAAAATGGTTAGTGTTCTATCTCCAGCTAATACTGCTGCTAAAGCATCGCTTGTTCCTGCTGAAACTGCAACTGGTGCTGCTACTGCCGCAGGTGCGACTTCAGCGACTGCTGCGACTTCTTCCGCAGCAGGTGCTGCGGCACCAGTCATTTCGAACTTGATGATGTCAACTGGACAGGCTTCTGCTGCCTCTTCGATATAATCTGCGAATTCTTTACCGAAGTCAGCCTTCAAAAAAGAGCCACCGATATTGCGGTCAAATACTCCATCAACACGCACTGCCGCTACAATTTGAGAGGTTTCATCGGTCAATTGGAAGACTTCAGGGCAAATGTCCTGACATGCATCACAGGTGATACAGTCTTCTTCAATCCAGACCTTTGCGATTACGGACATTCGGGCCACCGACGCTCAAGCATACGCTGAGCAATCTTTCCACCTAAGAACGGCCTTTCAAGGTTACCACAAACCGGTCATACAATTGCGGCAATGAAATGTATTCAATACCTTATATCGTAACAACAAAAATACCACTAAAAATGAAGTGAACGGGCTTCACATTTGGAAGTCGCCCATTCCACCCATGCCTTCGCCCATTGGTACGCCCTTGGACGAAATGACGTCATCAATTCTTAAAATCATGATCGCTGTTTCAGTAGCTGATTGAATCGCTTGTTCAACAACACGCATTGGCTCAAGCACATTCTTGGATTTCATATCTATTACTCCACCTTCATAGACATTGATTCCTGTGTGACTTGCGCCATCTGCATGTGCTTTACGAAGCTCAATTAGAGTCGTAACTGGATCAAGACCTGCATTTTCTGCTAATGTGCGAGGGACGATTTCCAAAGCGCTAGCAAAAGCCTCAATAGCCATTTGCTCCAATCCACCAACTGTTTCTGCATATGTTCGCAAGTCTCTTGACAAAGCGGCTAGTACGGAACCTCCACCGGTTAGAACTGCACCATCTTCCCAAGCAACTGAAACAACACCTACTGCGTCATCAAATGCTCTTCGAATCTCATCAACAACGTGTTCTGTGCCACCGCGAAGTAATACAGAAACTGATTTTGCTTCAGGGCATCCGGTAATGAAAGTCATGTTTGATTCTCCGATTTTCTTTTCCTCAACCTTTGCAGCATTTCCTAAGTCGTTTGCAGTTAAATCATCTAAGTTGGTGACAATCTTACCACCTGTAGCCTTTGAAAGAGCTTCCATATCAGATTTCTTAGCACGACGAATAGCCATGATTCCTGCCTTTGCCATGTAGTGTTGTGCTAGTTCATCAATTCCCTTTTGACAGACCAATACAGTTGCACCACTTTCTTGGATTTTTGTTACCAGTCCGCGAATATAACTTTCTTCTTCGGCTAAAAAGTGAGCGAGTTGACTCGGGTCAGTAATCTGAATCTTTGCATCTACTTCTGTTTTCTTTACCTCTATTGCAGAATTAACCAATGCTATTTTTGCATCGCTAAGTGAACGTGGCATGCCAGAGTGAACTCTCTCCTTATCCAAAATAATTCCATCTATTAGGCTAGAGTCTTTGATAGAGCCACCTTGGCGCTTCTCGACTTTGATATCGGAAAGGTCAATTATCCTCTCACCATCTTCAACAAATCCTACTGCATTTACAGCACGAACACAGATGTCTGCCATGAAAGACTTTACCGCACCAGCAGATTTGCCAGTTAGTGCTGTCTTTGCGACTTCCATCAAGACCGAATCATCATTATTGGTAGGTATTCCATGACTATCCAATAATTCAACTGCTTTCTCTGCTGCAAGACGGAATCCCTCACAAATTACAGTTGGATGTACATTTTGGTCGATTAAGTCTTCACTTCTCTTCAACAGTTCACCGGATAGAACAACCGCAGTTGTGGTTCCATCGAAGCAATGTTGCTCTTGAGTTTTTGCGACTTCTATGATCATCTTAGCAGCCGGATGGTCTATGTCCATTTCCTTGAGAATTGTTGCTCCATCATTGGTGATTACTACATCACCCATAGAGTCTACTAACATCTTGTCCATTCCCTTTGGACCAAGTGTTGAACGAACCGCATCAGCAACGGCTTTTGCTGCTGCAATGTTATTCGATTGTGCACTTCTTCCGCGAGTTCTTTGTGTGCCATCTTTTAAAATGAAAATTGGTGCTTGTCCATTACCGTACATTGGATTGAATCTCCCTGTAATTTTGCCGACGGCTCTCCCGACTTGAACCCTACGCTTGTTCGTTAAGCAATTTATTTAACAAAACTCGTAGAATTTATCGCTTAAGCGCGACCATTTTGCTCTAGCCACATCTGACCATATGCTTCCCATTGCTCCATTGACCAACCATCTGGCAGACCTTCAGCAGGAACTGGTGGTGTTTGGGTGACCGGAACTTCAGCAACTAGGCGCAGGGGCCACTGGAGCTTCTGCGACTGGTGCTACCGAAGGAACTTCTTTGACGGGATCTGGGTCAGAGAATACACCCTGAGATGTCACTGTTGGGGCAGATGCTACAGAACCATAGGTTGATTGTAAACTCTCTTCGTAGCCGTCTTCTCCCCAGCCACCGTAGTCATCTTCTTCTTCTTCCACGAATATTTGGTTCTTGAGGAAAACTCCTCCGACTCCCATAACCACTATGAAAATAATCCAAATCAAGATATTTTGGAAATCGAAAGCGGATGATTCGCCATTGACACCCTCACCCGAAGTTGAGTCTGTTTTGATTAATTTAACTTGCAAATTGTAATTGGCTGCATCGCTAACAGTCTCCGAACGTGCCCACAATGTGAGGTTTGTAGATAAAGTATCTGAATCTAGATTTAGAAGTGTAGTTTCTGAAATATCAAACACAATAGTAACTGAGCGTTCTTCATTAGCTGCTAAAACAAATCCTCTGTCAGAACTTTGAATTCTGGCTTGGAACCAAGAACCGGATTCACGATTGTCCAATTCCATAGCAACCGATTGTGAACCAGTGTATTGGTTTCGAACTAAAACCGTGATTGTATAATCCTCTTCAGAATCGACGATTTCTAATGTTGGTTGGTTATAGATAATCCTCAACCAGCCAAGTGAACCGACTGAGTAAATCGCTTCCCCTCTAGCAGAAATATTTTGATCCGATACGCTCGTTGCTATTACGCCAAGTGTTCTTTCTCCATCTGTTCCTTCAACGAATGAGAATCTAACCGACACATTGACGCTTGCGCCAGTCTCAATTTCAGATGTTACTCCATCCATCCAATCCTGTGAATTCTGCATTCATTCCTTCTGGGATATCTAATGACATTGTGAAGCGGTCAGGATTATTACCATCATTTCTAACTTCAAAGGCCATCGTTTGAGCTGGATCTCCTGGAATATAGGATTGCTCCGCATCTTCATTAGAAACCCATACTGCTGCAGTATCTATGATTTCAACTGTGACAATTAGTTCTTGTTTGATAGAATTATCAACAGAATTGGTAGCGATTACTCTGACGCTGTATAGACCTGGAGTTAATCCAATTGGCATTGGTAAATTGAGAATAATTGTTGATTCCCCATCCCATGCATCCATTACTGGACTTTGAGCAGCGGTTATTTCTGCCCCTAGTAGCCAATTAGACTGAATTATTGAATAATTGTATACCTCATCATCATTTCCTTGATTTAGAATGGTGATATAAACCTTCTTTTCAACTCCATTTGCTGCTCCTTCGATAGTTACCACATCAGATTCTAGCGACAATTCACGGAAGATCGGAACTTCAACATTACGTACCAGCACATCATTTCCGAATAGTGCACCACAAGAACCACATGTTGCTCTCAAATTGAAAGATGCGATACCTGGTGATGCATCGCTTGGAGCAGTAATGTTGAGCATGTAATTGTCAGAATCACCACGGTTAAGAGTAATTGGTAGCGATTGGGATACTCCGGTTTCATTTTCAATTAGTGCTAGCCATCCATCTTCTGAAAATGTTGTTGCGAGATTAAATGCAGCATCCTTATTTCCTGAGTTTTGTAATCTAAATGGGACTGCCATTGATTCCCCTGGACCAACATTTCCAGCATTTAGAGAGACTGAAGATGTAAGTGATACACCGAATTGTTCTGATACTGCGACATCCATTGTCAATCTTCCTTTCTCTCCTGTAGAAGAACTACTGGCATCAGTAAACCAAAGTTCCCAAATCACTTGTTGAACATCGGCACCTGCTGGTATGCTAAGATTAACATAAACTTCACGCGTTGCTCCACCTGGGATTGGAGGCATTAAGACATTAAAATCGTGGTCGTTAGAGTCTGCAACGTCAATTCTAATCATTGGCATTTGAGGACTCATCCACGATGCATTTGTTACATTTGTTTCGACTCTAACAATAGCGGTTGAATATCCATTATTGGTGAGATCACACTTTAATTGCATTATCCCCAATGGTGGACCTGAATACCCACCAGATGGGTTATCACAGTCTAATTCTAATGTGTAATCTGAAACTTTTGTAACACCGAATTGAATCCAATCATCAATATGGAATCCTTCACTTGCACCACCTGAATCTGAATTGAAAAGCATTCCCATGAAGAATGAGTTGCCACCAAGGAATAAGTCTGGGTTACTCAAACTTGGATTTTGTGCCCATGTCACCTGCGGGTCCCAAGAGATGTTAGACCACTGGCCCGGTGCTGGACTTGGATTACCATTTGCGATATCCCAGTGTACAGACTCCATCGGACTACTGATATTACCTGAACTACGCCATAATTCAATTGAGACGGAGTCTCCTGCTTCCATGCTCCCCCATGCTTGAATATGGAATTGGGATGAAATATAATTGCTTGAGTAAAATTGCTTTCGGCAAATCCATGTTTGGTAAATTTGAGACATACCTGAATCAAGTTGTCCTTCTGAACCACATTGCCCATCATTAACTTGGTACATATTTACTAAGCGGTCATTAGCACTTGATGGGTAATCTGAACCACCTGGAGTAGAATGTCTCCAATGTTTTGTGCCAACTGCACCAGTGGAATCATCTTGCCATGAACCCGCAGCAGTAGCATCCCCACCACTAGCAGGATAGCGAGCGGATAAGAAAGTTAACTTTCCAGGGCCTGCCCAGCCATCAAAAATATCTTCTGCAATCGCAACTGGAACTGATTGTTCCATCTGGTCGTTCTCATTTCTGTCATCACCTGGGTAACTAACAGTTGCCCTTAGAATCAAACCACCACTTAGGTCATTTGTCGTAGTGTTAAGAATTGAATGTGCTGCTGAAGGAGTCCATACAAATGATTCTGATGCACCCTGGCCACCGATCAAATCGCCACTAGTCCAACTAAAGGTCTCCATTACGAAGCCTATTGGATGGATTACTTCCAGTGTTGCTGATGTTGCTTTCGCACCTAGTTGGCTTCCACCTCGTACAATCGACATTGAGATTTCAATTGGCGCTTGTTCAAAAATATATTCAACTGTGGTACCATCTGATTGAACCCATGTATCCGGCATTATGCTACCATTTCCAATACTGATATCACTAACTCTAAAATCATCATTAGCACCACCTGCGTGAACAGGATTTGACAATCCTAAAGCCATTGTTTGTAACAATAGTAAAGCAACAAGGGCAACATTTGAGACACGACGCATAAGCACCAACGACTATCGCACATTGGTTCGGGTTATGAAGATGGCCATCAAATGATTGTCACTAAAACTAGACCCCTAAGGGGTCCAAATGGATTGAATCGCCTTGATTCAATCTATTGTCGGATGATTTCAACTAGGCCCCAATCCCCTAATCGCAGGTTTTTTATGATCATCTAGGTCGGATTCTGCCGAAATAACATCACCCAAATTACCAAAGTCAAATTCATCTTGAGCCAAATCCGTTATTGATGAGAATTGATTATTTGAACCACCAATTACATCACTAGCAGCACTAAGACTATCACTCTCAGATAATATTTCTGCGCCTGATTGTGCCATTCCAATCCCTTGAGTTGCTGCAGTGGTTGCACCGGGGGTGCCTGCCGCCATTGCACCAAGACCTTGAACTGCCATTTGTGATTTCCCAGCAGCGCCTGTTGCTGCGACTAAAGCGGCTGTAGCGCCACCTGCCAGCATCATGCCTGCACCTTTGACCACCATGCTGTCAAGAAATGCTGGCTTGTCTCTTTCGCTTCCTGCTTCCTCGATAACCGGCTCATTACCCATTCTCATCCATTCAGGAGGCTCTCCCGAGCACCCCCCTAATACTGCTAGAGTGGTGAAGGCTGCCATCGGCATAACCGCTAACGCTGTTAGCAAATCAATGAATGATGTATCTGGAATAGAGGAGACCCCCAATCGCGATTCAAAGAAACCTTTCTCAAAAGAGAAACTTAACCCACCATCTTCGCCTATCCAGCCAAGAACAATTATTGCAGCCATACGCCCCATCATATACAAAACTAAAATCGGTGCTAACCAAGAGAGTCTAGTCATTGAAACTAACCATTTTCTAGTTACAGATGCGGCCCCAATATATCTGTATGCAATTCGGGGGAAATATTTCATCACAAAAACAAGACAGATTAGGTAAACCAATAGAGCCAATTCTAGACCTCTATGAGTTCGTACAACATTTTCTGGTAGCAGTAATAAAACGGTCAATGGAATTGTCGCTAATAGGACTTGGAAAGGGACTGCCAGTAACATCAAACCACCATGTGTAGAAAGAAATTTGTAGCCCATTACATCTCGATCATAGGCTAATATAGCCAGTTGACCATGTGGCGAATTTGCAGCTATTTTTCTAGACCCCCTACGTTGATGTGCATTCCTTGGATTCCGGCTTAGCCCAAGTGATCTTCTCCAACCGCCTCTCTCAACGATTGAAACTGGAGTATACCCCCCCATAATCAATGCCAATAACAATGCCAACATCCCATAAAACAACGATGCTGCACCTACCCAAGGAACCATTTCAAGTTGAAATGACAAAGAAATCGAATCCCCCGAATTATCGAAATTAACTAGATATGTCATTGAAAATGCGATTAGTGGAGTGAGGAATATTTGTGCAAAGGCGATTATCGTTAACCACAACCTTGTGCTTAACGGACCCTTGCCAGAGTTCCTTCCCATAACCTCCGGGTATTACTTCAATCCTCAAAGGTTGCCCTTAACAACAGCCAAAAAAGTGCTTTTACGACAGTTTGATAGTTTTTCGGATAAGTCACAATTAAGGCTATTCTTCACTTTCTTCACTAACAATAGGGTAGCCATCACTTGCCAATAACCGTATACTGCCAGTAAAGATTCCATCAGACCTCTTCCGGCCTAAGTCCGGCCTTGGCATTTCATCTAAGGTAATGTTACAAGATGAACAACGAACCGCAGTTAATTGCCATTCTGGCTCGGGGAAATCGCAACATGGATTTTGCTTTGACTTATTCATAACAACTTGTAACCTAATAGCCATTTCATAAGTCCAAGGTGGTGGAGTTCCACCAATAAAAGTTTGAAGCTTATTGATTACCGACCATCCCGAACTTAACCACATCCCAAATCCAAGTGCTGCAGAACCCCAAACAAGCGATGCATAACCTGCCGCTATTGGGATTAGAGCAAAGCCAAGGCCTAACCAGTAAAAGGTCCGCATGTGCAATAGCCTTTGAGTGAGATGCGGACTAAGAGAAATCGGCTCAGGGTGACGTGGGAAATGGTAATTGAATCCTTTTGCGCGGGTAATAATTAATATCGGCAATTTGGGACTAATATAACCAATAAAACTGCCTAAAACAAATAGAATTACTGACTCTATCATCTTCAATCCTCTTTAGATCTTAGGCGCTTTAATGTTGCTTCAACCTTATCCATGCCCCGAATGATATCTTTCTGAGAAATTGTATAAGCAAATCTCAGATGGCCTTCACCTGCTGAACCGAATGCGCTACCTGGGGAGCACAATACTCCATCTTTGAGCAATTCTAAGGCGATTTCTTCGCTATTCATGCCTTCAACTTCTACCTTTGGAAATACATAGATTGCACCTTTCGGCTTATGGCATTCAACCCCATCCATATTATTGAGTCGTTCAACTATCAAGTCACAACGTTGCTTGAATTCTGCAGAAACAATTTCTGGGAAATCTGAAGCTTCTTGCATTGCTGCTAAAACACCATATTGCATTGCATCATTAGAACATGCAGTCATGTAGTATTGCATTTTTATTACTTGTTCCATCGCTTCTAGGTTGGTTGACATGATATATCCTAGCCTCCAGCCAGTCATTGCAAATGTTTTGGAGAAAGAATTGATCAACAGTACTTTGTCATATCCAGTTCCCATGAATGAAACGTGTTCACCTTCGAATACTATCCGGTCATAGACTTCATCTGTAATTATCCACAGGTCATGCTTTTTGGCAAAATTAAGAAGTGCATCTCTCTGCTCCACATTTAGAGTTCCACCAGTAGGATTGCTAGGAAAATTATACAAAATGGCCACTGTATTTTCATCAATGAGTTGTTCTAAACTTTCGACATTAGGAACAAATTCATCCTCAAAGCGGCATGGATAGTATTTGGCATCTCCACCACATAGTTTGGCATCGGGTCCGTATAGGGGGAAATATGGCTCTGGAATCAAAACATTATCGCCAGGGTTTACAAGTGTCAAAAAGAGATTTAGTATTGCATTTGTCCCAGACATTGTAATACAGACATTGTCGGAATTAAGTCCGTCCTGATAAGCGCTCCAACCTTCTGCGATTTGTTGCCTTAAAGCAGGAAGACCTGCGGTTGTTGTATACTTGTTATGTCCATCTTTCATTGCTCGATAGAAAGCCTCAATCGCTACATTCGGTGGTTGGAAATCTGGCTCTCCCAAACCAAAGGAAATAACATCATCTCCAGCCAAATCAAACATCTTGCGAACGCCTGTTGGTTGGATTGAAAGTACTCTGTCACTGAATGTTCGCATAACGACCCCTCACCCATATTGCATTTCAATCATCGTGAAGGTCCACGGCATAATTGTGAAACTTCAACCATTTGAATCGCCGTCGCCTACTAATTCAGCATCGACTACTGCCGCTAAATCATCATCAGCTTCTAAAACTTCATCAATTCCATTATCTGAATAAGTCAAAGCAAGGCTATGTGGAGCTTCAGTGCGTGAGATGAATATTAATCCAATCAGACATATCACTAACAACGAACTTGCCGAAGCAATATACTGTCCTACTGTCCATGACATTGAGGAACTAGATGAGGAACTTGTTCCTTCAACTTGAGTTAAGATTGGTAAAGATTGCATTCCTTCCGAATTAAGCGCACGTATTTCTATGGTTTGATTTCCTTTAGCAATATTTGTTGGGTCTAATGCAATTGTCCAAGAGATTCTTTGCAAAGCAGTAACATTATCTTCCATCTGGAATGAAGCACTGTTCCAACCACCATCATTTATTCTATATTCAACAGAACTTACTGAACCCATCTGGCCCCAAGTTTCCCCAGTTAATTCCAGTAATCCAGTTGACTCATTGACACTGGAATTGCTTAGATGAACTTGAGTATAAACATCCAGTGCCCCATTCAATCCACTTTGGTTGATGTATTGGGAAAGTTTTACTGCTTCGTATGCATCCGCCATACCCCAGCCAAAATCACGATTCCAGAACGGGTCAACATCAGGTTGAGTCGCTTCACCACGACGTTCTGCTGTGAATTTGAGAATTTCTTTTACTTCTGCAGGGGAAAGGTCTGGGTTGGCTTCGAGCATCAAGGCAATGATTCCTGAGACTGATGGCGTAGCATAAGATGTTCCTGAACCACGACCAGTATAGCCGTTATCAGCCGCATCGCCACCCAATAGATTGTTACATAATCCAGAAGTCACACATCCTTCAGCTTGAATGATATTTGAGCCAGGTGCTGAAAGTTCAGGTTTGAGTTCGTTCAAAGGATTGCCATCGCCATTATCTCGACGTGGTCCTCTTGAAGAATAACCTGCAACCGTATCATCTTCTCTGTTAATGGTGTTTAGATCATCTGTAGCGCCGATTGTAATCGATAGGTCAGATGAGCCCATTCCCGAAAGTCCATCGTTATCAGGGCCATCGTTTCCAGCAGCAACACTGACAACAATTCCAGCCTCCATAGCCACATTGAGAATTTGGCTGTGCATATCGTTACCATCGGAACCACCGCCTTCATGCGAGGTTATACCCCAAGAAAGAGAAAGAATATCAATACCGTAATTAGTTCCGTCAGCACCTTGCCAAGCCGTATCTTTATTGTCGATAATCCATTGAATCCCGTTCATTGCAGATTCATAGAATTCTTGTTCGAGAACATAATTTTCAAACGGTCCTGCACCTGCATCAGTGCCGATGCGAACATCGACCAGTGCAGCATCGGGCGCTGCTCCATAGAATTCTGTTTGTTCTCCATTAGAATCAATTCCAGTAGAAGCGGCCATGCCCATGCATGCTGTTCCGTGTTGATTTCCGTCATCCGGGTCATAAGTTCCATCTGTTCGGCGTAAGATGTCACCATAGCAAGTAGGGTCAGTGGTGAGATAGCAAACTGCATCGTAACCAGCAACGAATTTGTCACTAAGTCCTGGGTGCTCATTGTCGACACCAGTGTCTACCATGGCGATATTGATCCCAGCACCAGAAACGCCAAGGTCCCAAGCACCGATTGGATAAAAGCTGGAATTGCTAGCCTTTACAGAAGGTGTTTGAATATCTCCATAGAAAATTACTTTGCCATATTGTTCAACCATGACAACGCCATCAAGTGCAGCAAGAGTCGGGGCAAGAGAAGTATTGACTTGCCCCAAAAGAACACCATCAACTGCTTCAATTACATCGACGACAGTCAATCCAAGTTCTTCTAAAGCATTCAAATGAATTGCTGTGACATCTGTTTCATAGACCAAAGCAATACCTGTAACACCTATCATTGATTCAAGAGAATCGTGAATTTCATTACGGTCTTGGTCAAGAACGGTTCGCTCCCACCATGAAGTTTCATTATCAATCCATTGTGGAGAGATTTGCTGTGGAATTTGCAAGGTTGAAGATTTGGGCATCCACTGAATTTGTTGTTCATCTACTGCGACCCAATCGGATAGATTGGAATCCTGCTGATTTGTCAATGAACCGGTTAATGGACCCATTAATAATGAAAATAAGAAAATTGCAATCGCTCTTTGCATGATAACCCCTTAGCCCAAAGGGCTATCACCACACACATCAATATATTGCACATAATGTTTCTATTTGATGGCCTAATTATCCAATAAAATAAAAAGCAGAACCTCCACAGCGTATTGATTACAATGGATGCACTGACCTACTTCAATAGCCTCAAATCACAAGGATTCGATGATGGTGCGGCATTAACCCACACCAATCAACACTATCCGGAGTTCAAATTGAATCCCGTTGCTAATGTAGAGGAGCCAATAAACTACGATAATTGGCTACATCAGAATTTTCAACAAATTGCTGCTGAATGTTATCCTGATGATGAAGGTGCAATCTTCACTATTGCCAGTATAACAAATAATGGAGAGTTTATCGAAGTTATTGCTCATTCAAACCCTCCTATCGGATATGACCCTGTTCGCTATGATTTTTCAGTTTCTAACGGAGTACCAGCACTTAAACACACCTTTACACAGAGACCAGATGGTACATGGAGCCATTTCTTTAGCACTGGAAATTCAGTTCCACAACCGACTCCAGTGACAGTAACTCCAACAACCCAAACTAATGCAGTTCATCAAGCCCCTCAGCAGTCCCAAAACCCACAACCTCAACAAATGATGAGTGGGCAGTATCAACAGCAGCAATATGTACCTCAGCAACAACAACAACAACAACCGATGAGTGGGCAGAATCAGCAGCAGCAATATGTACCTCAACAACAACAACCGATGATGCAAGGACAACCAATGCAAGCATATGGCCAACAGGGAATGATGCAGCAAGTTACTAAAGGTTCAAGATCAAAAATAGTAACTTTCCTTCTAGCGTTTTTCTTGGGTTATTTAGGAGTTCATAATTTCTATCTTGGCAAAACAGGACTTGGGATTGCACAACTTCTTCTCACCGTCCTTACATTTGGAATTGGCATTTTAATTACAGTTCCTTGGTCTTTTATTGAAGGAATATTGGCATTGGCGTCATCTAATTTTAGAGATGGCGATGGATTGCCACTTTCTGATTGAGCAATAGTTTAATCACTATAAATTAGTAAATCGATATAGAAATCAGAGTAATTGTGGTAACAGTTTTTTAATCCGCAAGGGATTGATTTTTTACTTTAGCAATAAAATAGATATGCTGAAATTATTAAAAAAATATGGTTGGATCGGTATAGTTTGAACCAACCTCTTGAACCACCAAAAAGGCGCTATCGAATAGTGTGAATCGGGTAAAAAAGGCTCTATGCAGAACCGATGTTAAGTTGGTGGGAGCAGTGAGATTTGAAGTTGATTTTTGTTTACAAAACGAAACCGAGATTGGACTGAACATCAACAATCAAAACGACCGTTCAATCGAAGCCTGAGCATTTGAAACAGATAAAAGCAAAACAAATGCGAAATGAAAATCACTCGCTCACACCATGATGAAATCAACATCTATCAAAATGGTGGGAGCAGAGGGATTTGAACCCCCCCCAGCGGATTTCTTCTGAAACCACCTCTCTAGATGAGGCTACGGTTTGCAGGATTGCAACAGGTCGGCGCTCCAGTTGGTCATCAACTGTCAGCAAACCCACTCGTCGTCATTCCTGTGCAACTGGAGCCCGCGATACTACCAAGCTATACTATACTCCCATAGATTGTACACCACATCAAGCCTTGGCTTGTCTGCGAGCGCGCTTACGGCGTCGTAGCTTCTTGCGTCGCCACTTCCACCGTTGGTTTCCGGTTTTTTTCCAAGCACGTGAACCTCGCTTCATAGTGAACAAGTCGCCGACTGACCATCCCTATATGAGTGCATCGGGTTATGCCGCCCTTAATCCACTACAACTCTTTCAGAAAATTAGCCTAATGCAAGACAGCATCAGCACCTTTTATTGGAAGCGGGCGTATCAGGATTCGAACCCGAGTTTTCGGCTTAGAAGGCCAAAGTGATATCCAAGCTACACTATACGCCCTTATCCACAGGCGGTAGCCAACTATTGATGAATGTTGCACATGAACAAATAGCAATTACGTGTAATTGTGATACAATAAAGTTGCTCAAAATCGTTCCAAAAGAAGATTTTAAGCAAATCACAAAGGTTTTGCACACTTGAGGCAGCGTTTTGGCTTTCTTACTGTTTTACGGTCCCAAACAAAGCCACAATTTTTGCAGTTCCAATGCGAGATTTTGGATTGTCCAAGCAACCCATCTCTCATTTTCCGCAATAGAGTTGATTCACTCATTTTCGGAGCAGGTGCAAGCATAGTAGTCAAAGAATCATGCTTCTTTGAATGGAGCGTTAATCCACTAGCATGTAGCAACTCATGAACAAATGTATGCTCATACAATAGAATATCCTCAAGAAGTGCTGGGTGGAGTCCGATGGTGACCTGTCCTGGGTCAAGTCGCAACCTGCGACGGCGAAGTAATTCATTAGCACCTTCTTCAAAGCGAGTCATTCCTAAACGGTCATCGTCAACCTCTAGCCATACTAGTTCGAATCGATCTGCGATCCAAGGAGTGAACACTGCTTCTAATTCTCCAGATAATGATTTGATTACTTTCTCAACAATATCATTAGGAACGTGAGGTGGTTTATCTGGAGTCTTGACATCACCCAAAATACCACCTGGATGTTTGCCCATATCCCAAGCCAATCGTATCTACATCATCAATTCATTTACGGTGTTTTTGCTAGATGTCTTTCTCGGTCATCCCAAACTTCAACTCTTGGCATCTGTTTGATCTCCATTGTTTGTAGATTGATTGCACTCAGCCATGCTGGCAATTGTTGTTTATGGAAAAGACAGGTGTCTATCCCAATAGACGCTGCTCGACCATCTTCCAACCTAACATCTGAATACCAAATCTGACCATAAGAATCATCTGAACCAGCAAATAAAAGCATAGTAGGGGTATGGCCAAATACAACACATCTCTGCTCATCTATTGCTGTTGTTGAATTATGAAAAGGAGTACGAATCCACAAATGCTCAGCCTCACCTTGTTCATCTAAGTCGGTTCGTGGATCGTATCCTGCATGAACTAATCTCCACTTGTCAAGAATAACATGTGCAGGTAAACTATTCATCCATTTTTTATCAGCAATTATTTCTTGCTCTAATGCCGCACTATCTTCTTCTCCATTATGATTAGTAAATGCCCTTATGTATGAAGCAGCAGTTTCTATACCACCGTTTCTGAGCCATAAATTTGCTTCAAGTTTGTGAGATATACCTTTTGGAATAAAACCCTCGACCATCATTTGTTCATGATTTCCTTTGGTCGAATAGATTCTTGAATCGGCTTGAACTATTTTTACGACACTGTAACTGTCAGGCCCTCTATCTATCAAGTCACCTAAAACAACAACTCTATCGTTTTCTGATAATTGCAAGATGTCAACTAAATTTTCAAAGGTTACTGAAAATCCATGGATATCACCAATTACCCAAACTGATGCGCCATCATCCAAACTTCTTTGCAAATCCTTTTCCATTTCTTTATTTCTCATACTAACTCTATATCATGCATTCAACACATAATAAAGAAAAAGCGGATTAGACCGTTAATTCAGTGTTTTTAGTCCAAAAATCATATTGAGCAATTGAAAATCCTTATGATGCTCCCGCAGGTGGACGGTTTGCTTGAAGCAACCTATGGGCGTGTAGATCAGTTGGAAGATCGCTACCTTGGCATGGTAGAGGCCGCGAGTTCAAATCTCGTCTCGTCCACCAATTAACTCAGTAATTAAAAGCAATTGGTGGTCGTAATGTCCACCATTTGGTCATGTTTGATATTGTCTTGGACGTGACTGGATTCGTGTTTCCTTCTACATAAAAAAGTTCGAGCCGACAGTCACTTACCGTTCCACTCGAATTCATAAGTTGTTGCAGAAATCAAAGAAATTCTACGTCTGAGAGCAACCATTGTAAATCCTAGCAGTAGAATCAATTGTAAAATGCCAGGTCGCGGATCAAAAGCATTCCATTCAACCGATTTAGATCGCTTGGTTGCTTTTCTCCAATTCTTGAAATGACTTTTTTTGAAGAGGTTAGATACTAGGTTAATCCACATTGGTAAAACCAATCTTCGACTGGTGCCAGTACATTGGATATCATCCCCTTTCAAAATAGCATTATCGATCTTGTCTTCAGTTGAATATAGATGTAAGGCGCTAGTTGCTCTGGGATTACATTCTATTGGCCGTACAATTCCATCCTCGCCAAGTATTACGTCGAATGAAAGAAATCCGGTGTAGTTACAATTCGATGCGACTTTTTCGACTATTCCACCTAAGTCGCCTTTACCGGTTTTCTCAAAGAAAACTGAACTTTTAGAAACGGTAAAATCGCTAGAGTACGCCACGCATGACAAAACTTTGCCATCCTTGCAAATTCCTTGCAAACAGTATTGTTTTCCATCCAGCCTTTTTTGAAGAATCCAAGGATTTGTTTCGCTTACATCGATTTTCAATTTGTTTGGATTAGGTTTGATGATAACATTTTCACCAAACCTCGAATACACCGGTTTTAGAATGTAATCTGGAGTTAGTTTTGATTTGATTTGTGAAATATGTTCTACTAAAATCGTTTCTGGAACATTGATACCTATGCTTTTTGCAAATTGAATGAACTCAAATTTATTGTGTAATCTATCCACAGTCTTAATATTCGAACAGAAGTGATCACAATCTAAAGACCCATGATTCAATGCATGATGGAAGGTTTCTTCATATACTGGAATTACACAATCAATGGCTTCTGTTTTCACAACTTGTTGTAACCACTGCGAAAATTGCCGACTCTCGAAACGAGGCGATGGATGACGCAAGCACTTGTTTGGCCAGGATCTCCACCTACCCAAGTGAAATCTTTTAGTATCTGCCAAAATTACAGAGTGTCCTGATTCATGCAACAATCTACCTAGATGTATGGCTGCAGGGCTTCTCGCACATGTCACAAGTACCTTTGCCATGAACTAACCACCTTGTTATATTGAATAAAGTATGGCTGCTGTTGAAGCATATAGAATGGGGAGAACAGATAATTAGTCTTTGTACGCTTCTTTCCGCGATGTGGTTCCCGAGTTCAAATCTCGTCTCGTCCACTTTAATTATTCATAATGTTCTCGTGGACGCGACTGGCTTCGTGTTTCCTTCGATGAATAATTATTTCGTTCAGTCCAACACTCACCCTCGTCTCGTCCACCATTTAGTTCATCCTAATTCTGCAAATGGTGGCCGTAGACAACAAAAAAATTAATTGATATCCAACCTTTGTTGCCGTAATGTCCACCATTCAATCCATTATCAATTCGCGAATGATTGAGGTGTACAACAAACTGATTAATCAGATTCCAACTAAGTTTTTGCACAAATGTCCACTTTTAATGATTAATAATGTTCTCCTGTAAGGAATTATCATCCTCAACAGCGAGTTATTTGGCCATTTATTACAAGCGAGTTAATAGCAGGTGGTTTGGGCCATGCAAATGTAAGTCCCTTGTACCTACCATTCAAAGTGATTTTTTTCAGGTGTTTTTATGTCAACTTTTCAATCCCTAGGCCTTTCGCCAAATATCCTAAAAGCAATCGAAGCTGAAGGATATAAGACTCCAACTCCGATTCAAGAACAAGCGATACCTCCACTTTTGGATGGAAGAGACGTGTTAGCAGTTGCTCAAACTGGAACTGGTAAGACCGCTGCTTTTTCGCTTCCAGTTCTTGAAATAATGAACAACAGAACTCATCCAAATAAATCAATAAAAGCACTTATTCTCAGCCCTACGAGGGAATTAGCCGCACAAATTGACCAACGCTTTGCCGCATATAGCAAACATATGGACATTTCCCACATGGTTATTTTTGGAGGAGTGAAACAAGGAGCGCAAGTAAGTAAACTTAGAAGAGGTGTTGATATTTTAGTAGCAACACCTGGAAGGCTTCTTGACTTGATTGGGCAGGGACATATCGACATTACAAAAGTTGAATTCTTTGTTCTTGATGAAGCAGATCGAATGTTAGATATGGGTTTTATTCGAGATATTCGTAAAGTTCTCCTACTATTACCGAAAAAACGACAAAACTTGTTATTCAGCGCAACCATGCCTAAGACAATTGCTGAATTAGCAGACTCAATACTAAAAAATGCAATCACAATCGATGTGAGCCCAAAACAAAAAACTGTTAAACGTATCACTCAGAAGATTATGTTTGTAAGAAAGGCCGATAAGCGCAGATTATTGGTCAAAATTATCAAAGCTGAAAAAGTTCAATGTGCAATTGTATTCACACGGACAAAACATGGTGCTAATCGCTTGGTAAAGCAACTAGCACAAAGTGGAGTCGATGCCTCAGCAATACATGGTAATAAGAGTCAAGGGGCGAGAACTAAGGCACTTGCTGGATTCAAAAATGGAGAGATACCAATACTGGTAGCAACTGATATCGCAAGTCGCGGTATAGATGTCGATGATGTTACTCACGTTTTCAATTACGACTTACCAAATGAGCCTGAAAGTTATGTCCATAGAATCGGAAGAACTGCTCGTGCTGGGAAAGATGGAATCGCATATGCATTTTGTGACGAAAGCGAAAGTGGATATTTGGTCGGAATTGAGCAAGTGACAGGAACTACAATTCCTCGTGATTTAACACAAGAGTTTCATTACGCTAATGCAATACCAAAGCCTGGTCAAAAGGCTGGTAAGATAAAAGAAGCCAAGAGTTCAAAACCAAATAACCGCAATAAAAAGAGTGCTCCAAAGCAGGGCAGTTCTAACAATAATAATTCTAATCGAAGACAAGGCGGTCAAACTAATTCGAATCAAAGCCAAGGTAGAGGGAATCGGAGCAATAACAATCGTTCAAATCAAAATACCAATAATAATTCTTCACAGAGAAGAAATAATAGCGACCAATCAAGAAGTCCATCTCGCAGAGATAGAGCGCAGAATCAGCAAAGAGATGATTGAATATTCAAAGACCAATCATTAACGATCTTGTTCGATTTGTTCATTTTGTAATTGCTGCCAATCGGTATATTTTGTAATCGGAGGATTTTTCTTTTTCAAAACAAATAATAATGCACCTATTAGAACACTAAAGCCAACCACTCTGATAGCAACATCGAACCAATTATCCATTGTTGAAGTATCTGGGAACATGTCATAGGCATCTGCGATTCCATCCCCATCACTGTCGTATTTTGCCTTAGGATCTGTCGGATATTGGTCACTGTTATCTCCTAAACCATCACCATCAATATCACTCCATTCACCAGTATTATCCGGGAAAGCATCGGCATTATCACCGATTCCATCATAATCTCTATCACCGCATTCTTCAGGGTCATTTGGCCAAACATCGGAATTATCACCACAGCCATCTAAGTCACTATCATACCATTCAGTGGAATCTGTTGGAAATGCATCTGCATTATCGCCCATACCATCTCCATCAGTATCATTCCACTCATTCGGATCACTAGGGAAGACGTCTCTATTATCCCCATATGAATCATTATCTCGGTCTGCCCAATCTGTTGGGTCTGTCGGGAATAAATCTCTATTATCACCTACAGAATCATTATCCATATCGGCCCAATCTTCAGAGTCATTAGGGAATAAATCAACAATATCGCCAAATCCATCACCATCTCTATCTGGACAACCTTGTGGAATTAGTGATGAACCACTTTCAGTTGGACAGCCGTCCCGATTATCTCCAAAACCATCATCATCACTATCTAGCCATTCGCTTTCATCATCGGGAAACACGTCAATGTTGTCGCCAAATCCGTCTTCATCAGAATCTAAACATTCAGAATCGTCCAATGGGAAATCATCGCTATTATCACCACAGCCATCCCCATCGCTATCTGTCCATTCCAATGGGTCTAGCGGGAATGCATCTTCACCATCAATAATTAAGTCGCCATCGCTATCAGGATTTCGTGAATCAGTTCCAATCAAATCTTCTTGTGAATTACTAAGCCCGTCACCATCTTCATCATCATCTTCCAAATCATGGCAGCCATCAACGTCTAAATCGGCAGAATGAGTTCCAATTAATCCCTTAGGGCAATTATCTTCACTGTCAAGATGTCCATCGTTGTCATCATCAAGATCAACTTCATCTTCGCAACCATCTAAATCGTGGTCAGGTAAAGATTGGCTGAAAGGACAAGGGTCAATGGCGTCATTCAAACCATCTTCATCAGTATCTCTTTGCTCTGCAGAACAGCCATTCAGAATCTACTTCTGCACCACTTATTGTATCTGGACATAGGTCATTACCATTATTGACAGCATCAGAATCGTCATCTCTTTGCGACCATGAACAGCCCTCTAAATCCACTGTGGACATATCCTCAGTCCATGCACAATTGTCATATTGGTCAATAATTCCATCAGCATCTGTATCTGCTTCACCTACTGATTCAATAGCATATTGTCCAACAATACGATGCATTACTCTAGTAGGATGAGCCTTATCAAAATATAAGTATTCGTCTGGATTTTGAACTACAGTATCACCAGCATTACATATTGGTAATGGCAAGAGTGATGCTCCACCTGTACATGCAGCATCCTGGACATTTGTGATTCCCAGAGCCTGTTTGTTTGAAACTATGTCATTGAAGACTGAATATGCATCAATACTGTGAAAAGTTATAGATAATTCTGCACTTAAATTAACCAATAAACTGGCTAGTTTGGTATTATAGACCTGAACTTCATTTGCGATTGCATTTTGCTGTGTTTGTGATTTACCAGCTATTTCGGGGGTGGTCTCTAAAGGTGGTAAATTGGGAACGATAAATTCATCTGCTCCAGCAGTGGCTAATGCCCTAATATGTGATTCCATATTTGCTACAATAGTATTTGCATTGGCACTACCGTAAAGGAAATCATTACCACCAGCCCAAAGAGAAATTACCGTATTAGCAGGAATAGTACTTTGTACATTTGCCAAATATTCAGTGATTTGTGCACCAACGTTTGGTAGAACTAAATACGAATATCCTTGACCTGTTTGCGCACCACCAAAGGCACGATTATCACCCGGTTGAGTACTCGCTCCTATCGTGGTATTAACCGAATATGCAGTTGACAAGTATTCAACCCAAACTGCACCATTAGAAAATCGACCTTGCCAATATGGCGGCACATCTGGAACATTGAGCCATGATGCTTTGGCATTACCCATATCTGAGAGTGAATCTCCAAAAACTAACAAATTGGCAATTTGAGGTAGTTTACTATTTTGGAACATGGTAAATTGTATTTCATCTTGAGCGATCATTGCAGGCTGTTTCTATCAACCAAGGCCACTTCAATCTCGATAGTAAGTGGTCACCGTTGAAAAAATGTTTAAGTGGGATTTGAATTGAATCCGTAGAACCAATTGCTTGGAATTGGACTGTACCATTCAAGATATCAGTTCCACTTTCATCATAAACAACCCATTGCGCTTGTAATTGCACTCCATTTGGTGGCGAGGTCATCAATACATCAATATTTACAGTCTCATGACTTAACCAATCGTATTTCTGTACTGAACATTGCATAGTTGTCGCTCTACCTTCGGCTACTACAATCATAGAAATAGATTGTAACAACAAAAATGTAACTAAGACAATGCTTCGGCTGCGCACAGACCAAACCAAACGCCATAGGTGTAAAAAAGTTACCAAATCAATTGTAGAGAGCATTCAACAATAACAAACTGCTCGCATGACCATGGCAAGAGCAATTCTCGGTGGCGGCTGCTTTTGGTGCGTCGAAGGTGCATTCAAACAATTAAAGGGTGTTAGTTCTGCATTACCAGCCTATGCAGGTGGGCCAAAGCCCAATCCAACTTACAAGGGAGTATGTTCTGGTAAAACTGGCCATGCTGAAATTGTCGAAATCATTTTTGAACCATCTATAATTGATTACAATACTATTTTAGAAATATTTTTCACAGTTCATGACCCGACTCAACTAAATCGTCAAGGTGGAGATATTGGAACTCAGTATCGCAGTTGTATCATGCCTGTTGAAGAGGGCCAAGAGGAGATTGCCCTAGAGGTGATCAATACAATGCAGCAACTATACAATGAACGAATCGTCACAACAATAGAGCCAGCAACCAATTTCTTAATCGCTGAAGAATATCATCATGATTATTATGCAAGAAATCCAAATCAAGGATATTGTACCGCAGTGGTTAGTCCGAAACTTTCCAAGGTTCGCAGTAAATATTCTCACCTCTACAAACAATAACTTCAAGCGAGATATTGAAGAAGCGGTTGCACCCCCCTCGTATTATGGTGAACAATGTTCCAAAGCCACCGACCCCAATTAACGAGCCTATTCTGGGATATCTTCCCGGTTCCCCAGAGCGAGCAGCTCTGAAGGCAGAAATTAAGCGTCAAGAAGCAACAATACTCGAAATACCTTGTATTATCAATGGAAAAGAAGTATTCACTGGCAATATTGTTGAACAGGTAATGCCTCACGATCACAGCCATGTAATTGCAAGAGTTCACATGGCTGGAGAAAAAGAAGTTCACGCTGCAATAGATTCAGCACTAGATGCGCACGATATGTGGTCCAACATGGATTGGGAAGCACGTTGTGCAATCTTCTTGAAAGCAAGTGAATTACTAAGGGGCGATTACCGTGCTCAAATCAACGCAGCAACAATGCTCAATCAATCAAAAACTTGTCACCAAGCAGAAATTGATGCTGCTTGTGAATTAATTGATTTCTGGAGATTTAACCCTGATTATGTTCGCCAAATCTATGAAGATTTACAACCACCGGTATCACCTTCGAAGCATGTGGAATTCAAGCGAGGTTAGACCTTTGGAAGGATTCGTCTTCTCAGTTACCCCATTCAACTTTTCAAGTATCGCAGCAAATCTACCTACGAGCGCTGCAATGATGGGTAATACCGGTGTGTGGAAACCAAGTCGTAATTCATATCTGTCAAATTACTTATTGATGCGCCTAATGATGGATGCTGGACTTCCTGCTGGAGTCATCAACTTCATACCTGGACCTGCTGCAATGATTGGTGATATCTGTATGACGCACAACATGTTAGCAGGTATTCACTTTACTGGCTCAACCCCTGTTTTCCGCAAGATGTGGAGAACTGTGGCAAACAATTTGGAGAATATGCGTTCATATCCTCGAATAGTCGGAGAAACAGGTGGAAAAGATTTCATCGTCGCACATCCTGATTGTGACAGAAGAGCACTATCTGTGGCAATGCTACGTGGTTCATTTGAGTTCCAAGGACAGAAATGTTCCGCAGCATCAAGAGCATATGTCCCTACATCGGTTTGGAATGCTATCAAAGATGAATACTGCGCAGATGTTGCAAAAATCACCGTTGGTGACCCAAGAGACTTCACCAACTTTATGTCAGCTGTAATCGATAAGAAATCCTTTGACAATATCACTGGCTATATCGACCGTGCAAAGGCAGATCCTGGATGTGAAATAGTAACAGGTGGAGGCTATGATGGCTCAGTTGGATATTTCATTGAACCAACTACCATCGTTTGTTCAGATCCAAAATATGAATCTATGAGTGAAGAAATATTTGGACCAGTATTATCTGTTTATGTCTATCCTGATGAAGAGTTTGAAGCAATACTCAAGACCTGTGATGAAACTTCTGAATTCGCATTAACTGGCTCAATTTTCGCTCGTGACCGCAGACATATTGTCACAGCCATGGAAGCCTTGAGATATAGTGCTGGTAATTTCTACATTAACGACAAGCCAACTGGCGCAGTTGTTGGTCAGCAACCCTTCGGTGGTGCTAGAGGAAGTGGAACAAATGATAAGGCTGGATCTCCACTTAATCTGTTAAGATGGGCTTCTCCTCGTTCCATCAAAGAAACATTCGCTCCACCTCACGATTGGACTTATGGTTTCCATTCACAGCAATGAATTGAATCAAAGGCTTGATGAAAGGGGAACGGTTGGTTCCATTCCCTGCAATGATGAGTGCTTATGCCGACTGCTGTTTATTCAGTGACGAGTGATGGGCGAACTGAGCGGGACTCAATTTCTCAATTCTTACAAATCATTGATATCCCTCTGATTTAATCCATTGACATGCAAGGTGCGGGCATCCCTCTTAGCCCAACCCCTGCAGGTTTTGCACTGTGGCATCCATCATCACCATGGAAAACGGTTCGTAGCATGCTCTGGTTGGTCTTACTGCTCTCATTAATTACCCAATTCACAGCACTATTATTCGCCTCGATATTCGACTCAAATTTCAATGGAATCTTTGGCCCAACAGATTCACTATTGACTCTTGTTTCAGCAATTTGCCTAACACCATTATTAATAATATTAGTTTATATCAGAAGGCCTAAATTATTGCAATTAGTAAAAGCAACACCCTCTATAGAAGGTGTTACACACCATGTTGTTGATAACAATACGGTAGTCACATCACCAATGCCGACAACGATTAAACATCATATTGTAAAGGATTCCACTCCACTTGAAATGCCAAAACCTAGCCACTTGTGGGCACTATTTTTTGGTGGGGTTATTATCGCTGCCATTTCATTAATTATTTCAACTGCATTTATGGATAATTTTTTAATATTATTGTTATTGATTTTCATCATTGTAATACCAGCTTGGATAATTGGATTCTCAACCCCAGTATTTGCTTGGTGGTCTGCATCTACGAGATTTTTCGGATTTAGATTGACAAGAAGAGAAGGCGAGGCAATGCTAATGGCTGGAATGATTTCGGCATTACCCGCTATTGTCATTAATACTACATTATTCCCTATTTCTATAAATTTTCTAGGAGTTGATGATCCGATGGGTAGTGCCCTTGGAGAATTTCTCAGCCTCGCCATCTCTGCTCCAGTGGGTGAAGAGTTATCAAAAGCCCTTGCAGTATTGCTATTATACTCATATATTGATTCTGCAAAGAAAGGTTTCTATGTAGGTACAACTGTTGGCCTAGGTTTTGCATTAATTGAAAATCTGTCTTATATCATGGCATCATTAACTGGTGTATCCGGCCTTGCATTTGCATTTACATCAATAATGAGAGGCATCGGTTCGGTTCTAGGCCATGCCATGTGGACGGGGATAAGTGGTTATGGAATTGGCCATTATTTGCATAAAAAACGGGGCTTTCCGAATGCAAGCCAGGATACTTCATGGGTTCTTTATGATGAGAATACACGACAAGTTGTTTCTTATTCGAATCAGAGCAAGGCTGTAACTGCAGATTTACCATTGTGGTGGATGCGCCATGTAGGCTCTGGTTGGAAACTTCCCAAGTCACCCATATTTGCCATTCTTTTGGCTATATCGGGACATTCTTTTTGGAACGGTAGTTTATTCATTATCTATGCTGTTTCAGTAAAAGTTAATCCAGTGCTGGGTATTCTAGCCTTTTTAGGATGGTTGGTAATCCTCATATTCATGTTGTGGTATTGTTCTTTGCGTATTCTACCCTCTTTATTTAAACCAACTTACATGGAAAAGAGTTTGGATTATGGAGACGGGCACACACTGTGAAATTGGGCACTTTACGGCCACAATATAGGCAAAGCACCTTTCAATGATTAATTTACACGCGCAGTTTGAGGGATGCTCATGGATGTCTTGCAAGGTGGTTTAAACCAAGGCAATTTAGCGGTTACTTCAGTCATCCTCCTTGGCTTAATTATCGTTTCAACCAAGGCTAATATCCTTGACAAAGCAGGAATCTTATCGGCATCACTTCTCGGATTTGTTGTTGGAGGAATGGGTCATTGGAGTTGGCTATTGATTCTTCTTGGATTCTTATTGTCGAGTCATAAGGCAACAAAGTGGAGATTTGAAGAAAAAATGGCCTTAGGGTTGAGTGAATCTTCTGATGGCCACCGCAGTTGGGGCAATGTAATTGCAAATGGAGGAATGCCTGGATTAGTTGCTGTTTATGCTTTTATCAATGAAGATTGGAGTAATGGATTATGGTTATTCAGCGCTGCAGTCGCAGTTGCTGCATCCGATACATTTGCTAGCGAAATCGGATGCTTGGACAGTAATGTCAAGCTTATTACAACCTTACAACCATGTCAACAGGGAATCAATGGCGGATACTCTCCGAGTGGGCAAAAGGCTGCTGCATTGGGTTCACTTATTATCTCGATTTTGACTTTTTGTGCTTGGCTTATTATCAATATCGATTCTTTATCTGACAATGTTGTTTGGGGGATATCTGCTTCAATAACTATTGCGATTATTGGATTCCTTGGATGTCAAGTTGACAGCGTTCTAGGAGCTGTTCTTGAAAATAGAGGCTACCTCACTAAGGGCTCTGTTAATGCGTTAGCAATTTCATTTGGAATGATCGCTATGGCCACATTCCTAGAATACTCTCCAATTTGAATCAAATATTACTAGACCCCTTTAGGGGTCTTAATTAGAAATATCCCAATTTTAACCATTCTGAAAATATTGAGGCATCGGTTTCTTGAACTCATGACAGTTGCCATGAGTCATGCGCAAGCAGATTGTGGCCTTACTACTACTCGCATTGGTGAGTACTGTTAGCCTTGCAAGCGCAATTGAAATACAAAAAGATGTAAAATATGAACCTGGGTTCGTTGAATGGGAACTTGCCCAAGAGGAACATCTATTCGTTGAAGGACTAAATGTTGGAGAAGCAGTTCTGCAAAGAGCCCGCCCAGATGCTGCAGTTGGTAGTTTTACTACCCAAATCACCAATGGACCGGTCACTGTTTTCAACCTTGATAGCGAACCAATACAAAGCCCTCTTAACAGTAATATCACCATGCAAGTTTATTTTTCAGTAACAATTGATGCATCATCAGCCAATACTTGTAAATCAAATCCCATAGGTGATTCCTCAACCACGTTATTTTATGTTGTTAGTGTCGGTGGAAATGTAATCTATGAATCAACTGTAAATGCAGTTGTTGATGTTACAACAGATAATGCGGCAATGCCATTTGAGGGTGAAGTCAAAAATCTAATTCTCAATATGTCTAAAGGTGATGTTTTCACATTAGACCTGCAAATAGAACATAATTGCATTGGAACTAGAGCAAATGTTCATTGGGGCGGTTTTGAACAGAATAGCGGCGGAATCGTGATGATGGGCACATTAAGTGAGCCCACTGCATCAGTATACGTTGACCAACAACACAGGGCTCACATCGAATTTGAACCAACTTTAGCATGGGGCGAATTCGATGTTTCTGAAGTCGGCTGGGAAATTTGGGGCCCTTTAGCATCGGATGAAAAGTATGTCAATGATGCTGACCTATTAGTAGAAACATCTTCAACAAATGTTATGATGAAAAGAGATTTGGGAGATAATCGTACTGTTTGGGTTTGGGCTGCTTCTGAAAAAGTTCCTAATGGAGATTCAAATGTCCAAATCTGTGTAAACCAAATCGGTGGAGATCTTAATGAGGATTGTCATGCATATGGAATAATTCGGTTTGAAGTTTTGCAACCGGATGAAGGCTTTGCAAACGCTGCAATATGGCTTTCACTGACAACATTCCTTTCTTTCATTGGATATTTCGCCTTCCTATTCCGTAGTGGTATTGTACTTCCCCCTCCAATATTGGGTGCAATGTTTGTTTTGACGCTACTATTCATTCCTACAGCATTTGATCAAATCGATTTAGGTGCTGAGAATATTCAACAGGATTCTAGAATCGTTGACCGAACATTGCAAAACACAGCAGGTGAGGAATATTCAATATCCCAGTTAATGGAAGGCAAGGATGCAGTCATTGTTGGCGTAATACTACCTGGTTCTGTCAATGCTCAAGACCAAGCTGCCGAATTCAATTACACATTAGGAAAGATGCCTGAGCGAATTTCTATCGTTCAGATCGTTGCTGGACCTGATGCTACGATGCGAGATGTCACATTTTATGAAAATCAATTAAATGCATCATGGCCGATATTATATGATCAAGATAATTTGCTGACTTCCAGTTTCCCTTCAGGTGTGGCTGATGCAGTATTCGTGATCGACCCATCAATGCACATTGCCTATTCAACAGCATCATCTGCTGGCTCAAAGGAATATACAGATGCCATAGACACCATCGATAATGGTGGCTCTCACGGGATTGCAACTTACTTATCCCTAATATTTGGCCCAGGCTTATTCCTGCTACTACTTGCACTACCTAGGTCTAATTGGGAGCCTCCGGAACAAGCGATTGCTCCAGGACTATTGTGGCTCAGCACAATTGTTTCAGGTGCTGCTGCTATTTTGACAATCAACCTAATCCCACTGATTGTAACTATTTTACCAATATCTAGTAATATCAACTTCTACCTCAATATTTTGATGTTCATTTGGATGTTTGAAATGAGTTTCTTCGCCGCAAAGAATGGTAGCCCTTACGAAGTAAAAATAATTGCAAAACAAATTCATCGATTAATGCCCGATAGTTTCTCCGACTGGAGAGAACTTGAGGATATGGAGCGCGATGTACTAATCGGTGCATGGCTAGGATGGTTTGGATGGTTATCTTTCCCCTCTCTCATTCAACAAGGTGTAGGTGCTAGCCTCTTGAGTGGTGGTTTTGGTATAGCCTATGGAATAGGGTTCTTACTAGGAATCGTATTAGTGGGCGGATTGACTGGTTTGTGTTTACGCTGGATCGCAGCAATAGGCGGCCCATTTTCACGCTTATTCGGCAAGTTCGGTTCAGAAGTATTTGCTGAATTTATTGGATGGTGTGTTGTGCCTGTATCGCTATGGGCACTCGTTAACTCAATTATTGCTGCTAATCGTTTCGGTTTACTTTGAACAAACTAGTGTATTATACAGGTTGACTACAGAGCATATCGATTATGGAATACCACAAAGTGTGGAGTAAGAGCAGAAGAGAGTTATTTCTTGCGTGCCCACGCTGGTGGGTAATTAGATATGGACTTAATCAAGCAAATTGGGGTCAATCTAAATCAAGAGAATGGCATTCTATGAGCGATATTCGCCCACATTGGGATTTAATGCTACGCTCATGCAAACAGACCATTTTTGAGCGACTGGAAGACCTTCAGATGAATATTGAATGGTCGCCATTATTTATTGAAAGAAAAATAAGAGAAAATCTTAGTGAAAAAATATCTCATCAGCAAAAGGTTTTGTCTATACATGAAGTAATTGGCACAAAAACAGCAATTGATGAGAATCTAAAATTAGACGATGTCGACATTGAATATTTGGTTAAACACTCTATGAAAAGAATTACCACTCTCTGGAATAATGATTTTATTCAAGCCCTTGTTAGTAGATTTCACAAGCAATGGATGGTTTTTGAAAGAATAGAACGTAGTTCTGTAAATGGAATAGATCTCTATTGCTGTCCCGATATAGCAGTAAAAATTCAAAATCATTGGCATTTGATTCGAATAGATATGCAAGGCAAGAAGGATTCATCCTTTGAAGAATTAGAAGCGATGGCAATGGTTTCATGGATAAGAGGGAAACAGAATTTCCCAATTTTAGCAAATAAATATACCATTAGAGTAATTGCTTGGCGTAACGGTTTTTGGAATCAGCAGCGCATCACCTCAAGTAATGACAAGCTTACTCAATCTAATTATCTAATTGAATCTGATATCAATCAGATGCAAAAAATGTTATCAAAACTAGGATTGGAGAACTCATTTAGCCAAATACCCTTGGCCAAGAAGTCATCAACATGCCGTAAATGTGCATTAAGAGAGTCATGTCCAGGAGGTCGTAACCTCAGTTCTGGAATAATGCAACAAAGTGTATTGGAACTAGCCGAGTTCACTAAAAAGGGAAACTCAAAAATTGCTTACTAAATCAGCTAAGACTGAATCAACATCATTTGCTTTGGTAACTCCACTGGCAAGAAGCACTCCTTCTGCACCTAATTTAATTGCCATAGCAACATCTTCTCCATTCTTTACACCGGCTCCACATAAAATCCTAACATTAGGATTTACTGACTTCACTGCTGCAACTGTGTCGGAAACAATAGATGGATCTGCTGATGTTACAGAGATATCCCCGCCAATCAATTCTGGTGGTTCAACTGCGATGAATGTTGGACCCAATGCTGCAAGAGCTTTTGCTTCTTCAACATCGGCTGCACAGGCACAAATTGGAAAGTTATCTGGAAGAATCTTCATCAACTCCTCGACATGAGATAATGGTACTTTGTGTTCTGCATGATTGATTATTACTCCCACTGCGCCTCTTTCAATCGCATTACCCACTTCAAGCCATCCAGTAAAACTACCATTTCCTGCACAATCAAGGTGCTGTGCCCAAACTTCTAAGTCGGGGTTTTCGTTTGTAACCGAATCTAAATCAAATGCTGAAACAACTGCAACCATTCTATAAGATTGTGAAATCTGTTTTGCCATTGCAGAGGCTAGTGCATTGGCTTGAAAGCCACTTGCTGAAGCATAAGTCTTGAAATTTACAACAACTAAAGGAACGCTCATAGTGTTGCCAAAACGCAATATCACTTGAGGGCTTTCATCAAATACTATGCAAGAGTGGAGTTAATCCAATTGTTGTGAAAGCCATTTCCCACCAATTTGATTCGTTTCAGGAGGAATTATAGAATTGTGATCTACAACTACTCCATCTAGGTTACAATTATTTCCAATCGTTGCATTACGTCCGATTAGGCATGAAGATAATACTGTGTTATCACCAACTAATGAGCCTGATAATATCGTGCTTTCGATTACTTCACTTTTGCCAATACCAACATTACCTTCGACCATAGACCCAACTACTCTCGCACCTTCTGTGACCTTGGCCATCGGATTAGAGAACCATGAACCTCCACATACTTCTCCACTGCTAAACCTCTTCTTACGTATGCATTCTTGCACACCTTCCGACCATGATTCTGGCGTTCCTGCATCGACAAAATATCCATCAAATTGCAGACCATTCAACTTACCTTCCGTAGCGAGAACTGGAAATACATCTCCTTTCTATAGAGTGCTTGCCATCATGCATGAAATCAAAAATATCATCTTCTAAAATATAAGATCCGGCATTAATTAAATTACTAAATACCTCTTCTTTTTTAGGCTTCTCTTTGAATTGAGTTATTCTTGAATCTTCATCTAATCCAACTATTCCAAAACGAGTTGGATCTTCCACTTCCCAAAGTGCTAGTGTCCCGATACCGCCATTTATTTTATGCAGTTCAATCATTGGAGTGACATCCAATGAAGAAACAATATCGCCATTGAAGCAAGCAAATGTCCCACTGACTATATCTGAACAATTTGCAAGTGCGCCACCAGTCCCAAGCGGTTCATCTTCGGGAATTATAGTTACATCAAAGTCTACATCTGCATCTGCAAAATATTGCCTAATCATATCAATTTTATATCCACCAGCAACAATAACTTCGTCAACCAAATCACTTGGCACACCTTCAACCACTCTTTCAAGCAGTGTTTTATCGAGCATCGGCAATAATGGTTTAGGAATTTGGTTGGTCCAAGGTCGCAATCTCGAGCCAACTCCTCCTGCCAAAACAACTACCTGCATGGCATTGCCTCAATGCTTTAACCTATCAATAAACCCCATTCACGCTCTGCATAAATGTCATTGCCGAATCAAAGTATTCAAAGACGGCCTACAATTGGCATTGCTTGGAGAGAGTCATGAATATCCACGAGTACCAAGGCAAAGCAATGCTAAGAGAGTTCGGAGTACCTGTATTAGAAGGCGTACATTGTACTTCAGTAGAACAAGCGCTAGCCGCTTACGACAATCTCAATTCGAAGGTTGTAGCAGTAAAGTCTCAGATTCATGCTGGTGGAAGAGGAAAAGGGACACTGTATGATCCTCAAACTCGAGAGGAAGTAATGCAAGGTGGAGTGAAGATTGCATTTTCAAGAGATGAAGTTGAAACATATTCAACAAATATTTTAGGCAATATCCTCAACACTATTCAAACTGGGGATGAAGGAAAGGTTGTAAAGAACCTATATATTGAATCCGGATGTGATATCGCTCACGAATATTACCTTGCATTACTAGTTGACAGAGATAACAAATCTGTACTCATTATGGCTTCGACTGAAGGTGGAGTAGATATTGAGCATGTAGCCGAACACACACCTGAAAAAATTCACAAAGTCATAATAGATGTTAATGCCGGATTATTGGGATTCCAAAAGAGAGACTTAGGACTTGCACTCGGGTTATCAGGGATGTCCCTGAGGTCTTTCGGAAAGTCATTGGGTGCGATGTACGAAATGTTCGTCAGCCAAGATTGCGCAATGGTAGAAATTAACCCACTGGTTAAATCCAAGAGTGATGAGATAATTGCTCTTGATGCAAAGATTTCATTTGATGAAAATGCCGAGTTTAGACACAAGAACTGGTCTCAATTGCGCGATTTGTCAGAAGAAGAAGATGTTGAAATACGTGCTAAAGAAACTGGATTATCATATGTCAAACTAGATGGGAATATTGGATGTTTAGTAAATGGTGCAGGATTGGCAATGGCTACAATGGATGTCATCAAGTTGTATGGCGGAGAGCCTGCAAACTTCCTTGATGTCGGTGGTGGCGCTGATGAAGAACAGGTCAAGATCGCATTCTCAATGATTATGGAAGACCCAAATGTCAAAGGAATATTAGTCAATATTTTTGGTGGAATTATGCGTTGTGATATTATTGCTCGCGGAGTAATAGCTGCTACAGAAGCATTGTCACTAGAAGTACCCTTAGTAGTCCGTCTCGCAGGTACAAATGTAGAGCAAGGCAAGGAGATATTAGCAGCGTCTGAGTTGAATATTCATTCTGCTAATGACCTAGCAGAAGGCGCTCAAATGATTGTATCTCTAATCGGAGGTGATGAGTGATGGCAATATGGATTGAAGAAGATGCAAAGGTACTAGTTCAAGGAATTACAGGAAAGCAAGGTCATTTCCATGCTGGAAAAATGGTTGAATATGGTACAAATATTGTTGGCGGTTGCACTCCTGGAAAAGGTGGACAAACTGTTGAATTAGAAGGAAAGGATTTTCCAGTTTGGGATTCAATGACCGAAGCGATAACAGCAACTGATGCTGATGCTACAGTTATTTACGTACCTCCTCCTTTTGCTGCAGAAGCAATTATGGAGGCTGCGGAAGCCTTTGATTCGGTCAAAGGAGAAGGGATAGTAATTTGTATTACAGAAGGAATTCCAACTCTAGATATGGTCAAAGCGGTTGCATATGTTGATAATCGACCTGGTGTTAGGTTGATTGGGCCAAATTGCCCGGGTATTATTACCCCAGGTGAAACCGGCGGAGCAAAAATAGGAATTATGCCTGGCCACATCCATGCCAAAGGAAGAATTGGAATTGTTTCAAAGTCTGGAACATTAACTTACGAAGCGGTTGCACAAACAATGAGTATCAATGAGGGTCAATCGACCTGTATTGGAATTGGTGGTGACCCAGTTAACGGAACTGGATTCATTGAATGTCTTGCTGCATTTCAAAACGACCCACAAACTGCTGCAATTGTAATGATTGGTGAAATTGGTGGTAATGCAGAACAAGAAGCTGCCGCCTTTGCTGCGGAAAATGTTACCAAACCTATTGTCGGATTCGTAGCAGGTGCTACCGCACCTCCTGGGAAGAGAATGGGCCACGCAGGAGCAATCATTTCTGGTGGAAAGGGAACTGCTGAAGAAAAATTCGAGGCGTTCAAGAAAGCGGGCATTGCATGTGCAAATGATCCAAGTGAAATTGGTTCTGTTCTTCTTCAAGCATTGAAAGATGCTGGACTACGCTGAAACATCATCAATTAAAGATTGATTAGAAATATGATTGTGATTTTGAATCACAATATCATCTTGGCGGGCTGCGCTTAGGACCTTTAGGACCGCCCTTTGGAGGGCCGCCCGACTTACTAGGACCTGGTGGACCGCCTGACTTCTTTGGAGGCCCGCCCGATTTACTAGGACCTGGTGGACCACCTGACTTCTTTGGAGGCCCGCCCGATTTACTAGGACCTGGTGGACCGCCTGACTTCTTTGGCCTGATGGACCGCCGGATTTGCTTGGACCTGGTGGACCGCCTGACTTCTTTGGGCCCTGGTGGACCGCCTGACTTCTTTGGGCCTGGTGGACCGCCGGATTTGCTTGGACTTGGACCTGGTGGACCGCCTGACTTCTTTGGCCTGGTGGACCGCCCGATTTCTTTGGGCCTGGTGGACCGCCTGATTCTTGGCCTGGTGGACCGCCGGATTTGCTTGGACCAGGGGGGCCGTTGGAATTAGGAGCACTCGGTTCGGCGTCTTCATCTTCAAACATTGCACCACAATGTGGGCATTCATTATCACTTTCTTTGACCAGACCATCACAAATTTCGCAGGCGAACATTTCCTCTTCGACAACTTCTTCTGACCCTTCTCCAATGAGTTTCTCGATCTCACCTTCCTTGGAGCAAAATAGGCTAATACTTGCAGAATAGTCATATCCCTTCAATGCTAATTCTGTTTGTATTGAATGTTCAAAGGCTTGTGCTAAATCTTCAGGAGTATCCAAAACACGACCATCGTCAACATAGGTTACTGTGACATTTAGTTGGTCACCCTCTGCACTTGATTGAGGAGTTTCAACTGCAACACCTCTCTTTCTAGCAACCCTTCTAACAGCAACTTCACATATTCTTCGTAGTAAAGCTTCACTTGGCCCATCAACTACAGTTTGCCCCATAGCACCTGCCATTACATTTGCAGCCGGGTTTACTTGTTCCTGGCGGAGATGTGCGGGTAGTTCAGCTCCTAGATTGGCCAAAACATTTGTTGCCGAAGACTGGTTCATGTTTAACCACTGACTACGACGTTCATCTTTCATTGCTCTTTCAGCCTCAGCTAATTGATTTACCATCCGATCAGTCGGTGAATTACTTGGATTATCACCGATGATAGAACCCACAACTTCGGTTTCATCTATCGGCCTATTTGGCATTGCACCACTACCTAGACTCTGCCCCTCATGGTTAGAGGGGATATTGCTTCGATTCAATGGTGGGAAATCAGACTGTTGTTGGGAATTGTTGGTTCTGTGGAGGGAATTGTTGGTTTTGTGGAGGGAATTGTTGGTTCTGTGGAGGGAATTGTTGGTTCTGTGGAGGGAATTGTTGGTTCTGTGGAGGGAATTGTTGGTTCTGTGGGGGGAATTGTTGGTTCTGTGGAGGGAATTGTTGGTCTTGAGGAATCTCCTGTTGCGGTAACATACCTGGAGGCGTATTTTGTGGATTTTGGATACCTTGTGCAATTTGTTGCATTATATCAGTTGGAATATTTCCAGTAGCACCAGATTGTTCATCACGTTGTTGACGTACCGCTTCTCCAGAAACTACGCCGAAAGAACGACCACCTGAAACTTCCTGCCCACCTAGTCCAACTGTGTTGTGTGAAGTAAATCCACCAGCACGAGACATCTCTTGCCTAGCACCACATTCAGAACAAAAAATACTGTCATCGGGGATGACTTCAACACATGAACCACATTCCATCGCAACGCCACCCCTTAGCCTTGCCTTGCGCAACCCTCAATAAAGGATTGTGTAGTAACTCTAGAATAATAAGCAAATTTTGGATAAATGATAATTTTCAAGAGCCTTTTTGGCTTGGTAGGTGCAATTCAATTTAGCAGCATAATAGCGCCAATAAATGCCAATGTTCAATTCAAATAACCACCCGCCTTGACTTATGGATGAAGGGCATGTCATCGTCATTGGTGGCGGACTTGCGGGAATTTCTGCCGCTCTTGCATGCAGTGATGCTGGACGCAAGGTCACTCTCATTGAAGCGAGAAGCCATTTGGGAGGCAGGGTTAGCAGTGTTAAACACCCGAGACAAGATTGGCAACTAGATAATTGCCAACATGCTTGTTTTAGAGTATATGACCGCTTTTTACAACTAATGGGGAGGGCAAATGCTCAACAGTCAATCAAATTACAAGCCAATACCCACTTGCCATTTGCACTACCAGAGAAAAAGGTATTTTCTGCATTAACTACAGGCCGACTTTCCCCTCCGAATCACATGATGGGTTCTATGCTGTCATTCCCATTTTTATCAATGCGTGATAAATTGGCAATGCGTAAGGCTGTGAAAGCACTTTCTTCGATGGATAATCAACAGATGTGGCAATTGGATGACACTTTATTCATTGATTGGTTAAGACAAAATGGCCAAACTGAGAGAGCGATTGATCGGTTTTGGGCATTCTTTGTACTTGCTGCATTGAACATTAGTATTCAAGAAGCAAGTGCCGCACAGGCATGTATGCTATTCAAAAATGGTTTATTTGGGGCGGCAGATGCTTTTGACGTTGGTGCTTTTACATCAGACCTATCCGATTCCATTGAACCTGCATTGAGTTCTGCCCTTGAACAAGCAGGTGTCAAGATAATCAGAAATTCAACAGTAAAGTCTGTGGTTATTGAAAATAATGTTCTTCACTTCTGTCGAATTGAAGGATGAAAGTTTGCAATGCAGCGACGTAATCTTCGCCACCCCACACCACATCACCGCCAGAATTCTAGAAAATAGTGTCACCAAATCGAAGATACCAGTTTTAGAAGAAATGGGTTCTAAAATTGACAAATTATGCACGGATATAGGTCGTATGGAATACCGCTCACTCATCGGCATACACTCATTCTATAGAGGTGATAGAGTTCCGAAAGATTTTACATTCGCAGTAATGGTAGATCAGCCCTTAATACAAATGGTATTCAATAGAAATTCAGAATTATCCAGCCCAATTGAAGAAGGAGTTCAATGGGTCACTGTACCTGTTAGTGCTGCTGACGAATATTTGAAAATGGAAGATGAAGAAATATTACAACAATTGGACAAAGTTTTACTTCAATTATGGCCGGAAAATGCCGATGTTGAAAGAATTGATCACCTGATAGTAAGAACACCAAAGGCCACATTCGCCCCAACCCCCGGTAGTGCCGAATTACGACCAAACGCTTCATTTTTGGGCAATAATATTGCAATCGCTGGATGCTGGACTAAAACTGATTGGCCGAGCACTATGGAAGGTGCAGTTCGTTCTGGCCTCAATGCAGCAGCGCATATTCTAGAGATTGAATGGGACAGTGACAAACCTTGGCAACAATGGCCACTGCGTCCACAGAGGGGCGATGCAAAATGGCCTACTTGGTGAGCAAATAGCGATGATGGAGGAGAGATGATGGGAGAGAAGTTCACTTGGGGCATACACACAATTGATGGAGAAAATATTCATCTTGCTGGATGGGATACTCATGCTGACATAGATTCCGCGCAGCAATATTGCACTGCAATAGCCAAGGCACATTATGAGAATTTTCTCATCACCAATTATTTCACACCTAAGCACATCCGGCAACATATAGAAAATATCTATGCATTTTGTAGATATGCTGATGATTTAGGAGATGAAGCACCGTTTGAGAGAGAGGGGAGAATTGCATTGCTTGAAACTTGGCAAAGCGATTTGGAAGAAGCTGCAAAAGATGATTGGGGTGGCAATCCGAGGCATCCGATATTGCTAGCAGTTGCTCATACTTCAAAAGAATTTAATATTCCTCTGAAACCATATGTGGACCTAATTCAAGCATTCAAACTCGACCAAACAAAAACAACTTATTCAAATTTTGAGGAGTTGAGAGAATATTGTATTCTATCAGCAGATCCTGTTGGTCATTTATTCCTCTACGTATACGGCCATGATGATGAAAACCTAAGAAGAATTAGTGATTATACTTGTACTGCCCTTCAGTTGGCCAATCACTGGCAAGATGTTGCAAGAGATTTAGACCAGAATCGTTCGTATTTCCCAATTGAAACAATGGAGATGTTTGGTTACACTCCACAAGATTATCAGAATAGAGTATATGATGAACGCTGGTGCTCAATGATGAAGCATGAAGTTGATAGAGCGCAGAAGTGGTTCGATGACGGTAAGCAATTATGGGATTTAGTTGACCCCCATTTAGCGGTTGACCTACGCATGTTCACATTTGGTGGAGAGGCGATTTTGAACTCAATTAGAAAGCAGAAATACAATACTTGGAAAAAGCGCCCTAGAGTAAGTAAATTCAGTCAATTAAAACTATTTTTTACCGCCAGAAAGGATTGGAAAAAGGTCCAGAAGATGCAAAATAAATCAAACTAATTTGCAAATAACAACTTTGTAAGTTTTTGCTTACATAAAAAAATTATGCGCTTCTAAACAGCTATCAAAATTAATTTGTAATGAGAAAAATTGGCCATTTAGGGGATGACCTCAAAAAGGGTGGACGATAAGGACTGTACGGTCAAGATGCTAGAACGCCGCAAACCTTTGGATTTACTCTTCCCTCTAAAGGGTGGAGCGACTTCAAATAATTCAGCGGGTGATAGAAAACAATTGACAACTCTTGACAGACTTAGAGCTGGTGTAACATTAGCCAGAGATACTGTCAAAGCAGTAAGCGTAACTGCGATGGAAGCAATCCGTGAAGGTGCCACTTACATCGGAATAGTTGGTGAGGCTGATGAATTAGTAGATCCATTTTCACATCTAGATGCACCTATTTGGTCACAAAGACCTCCTGTTGAGTTATTGAAGCTAGCATACCGCTACTGTGAAGAATTGACCATGCGAGAGGCTGGTAATTTTTACCACTCCTTCAAATATTTACCAGATGAACAAAGATCTGCAATGTGTGCAGTCTATGCATTCTGTCGAAGAGCAGATGATATTGCAGACGGTGATTGGGCAGACAAGTTTCCAGGCGGAAAGGGTGAAACTGACCCTGAGGCAGTTGCATATAGAGAACAATTAGAACGTTTACAACAACAAGGAACAATTCTTGACCAAGAGGCATACCTGAACAAAATCACACAACTATTCTTCTTCCGAAAGAAGTTATCAACTGCATATACTGATGTCTACTCAACAGACCCTGTATTCCTGGCATTGAAAGATACAATAAACCGCTATTCTATTCCTCGTACTGTCTTTGATGATTTGATTTCAGGAATGGAAGATGACCTTTACAATAACAGATACAGAACATTTGATGAATTATATGTTTATTGCTATCGAGTCGCATCTGTTGTTGGACTTATGTGCATTGAGATATATGGATACGAAGACCCAGCGGCAAAGAAGTATGCAGAGTCTTGGGGAATATTCATGCAACTAACAAACGTTCTACGTGATGTTGGAGAAGATATTGCAAGGGATAGAGTCTACCTACCACTAAACGAATTAGAAGCCAATGGCCTAAATGAATCTGAATTGGATGGTAAGGTCGTACTAAATATGAATTGGGAATCATATTGTGCAGCATATGCAAAGAGGGCAAGAACATACTTGGATGAAGCAAGGCTACTACTTCCGCTTCTCCCAAGAAGAACACGATATTCCCCTGCCGCAATGATCGCTTTCTATGACAAGATACTTCACCAAATAGAAAAACAGCAAGGTGATGTATTCTCTAAAAGAGTAAAATTGAACAAGGTTCAGAAGATTTCTCTTGCTGCGGCTGTATATATCCGCCATAGAATACTCCCTGAATTCCTCAATCCAATTTGGACTGGACTTTCAAAACTAGGACTACTGCCAGCAGTATGATTAATTTGTTGTGTCTGCAATAGATTCTATTAAACGCTCTAATAATTTTAGAGCGTATTATACCTTTACATCTAATTCGATGGTAGAATGTTAGCACCAATACTGGGGCTTATTCTGGTGACAAATTCAAATAGTTCTTGTAAATGCTTGAATACCAGTAATATGCTTACCTATAATCAAATTGTGAATGTCATGTGTACCTTCGTAAGTCTTTACTGACTCAAGGTTAGCCATGTGCCTCATGATAGGATATTCATCAAGGATTCCATTTGCTCCGTGCATGTCACGAGCCATTCTAGCAATATCCAAAGCAATGTCTACATTATTCATCTTGGCCAGCGAGATTTGTTCTGGAATCCATGTTCCAGCATCCTTCTTCTTACCCAGATGATAAGCCAGTAATTGTCCCTTGGTAATTTCTCTTAGCATCCAAGCTAATTTGTTTTGAACCAATTGGTATGATGCGATTGGATGGTCAAATTGAATACGAGATAGAGTGTAAGTTTTTGCTGAGTGGAAACACGCCATAGCAGCACCTAACGCCCCCCATGAGATTCCAAACCTTGCATTATTCAAACAAGAAAACGGTCCACGAAGGCCCTTCACACCAGGTAAGATACGATCTTTAGGGATTTTACAATCTTGGAATACTAATTCACTTGTAACACTTGCTCGCAAAGAATACTTCCCTTTCATTTCAGGGGCGCTAAAACCTTCATCGCCTTTCTCAACGATGAAACCACGAATTACTCCATCTCAATTTTGCCCAAACAATTGCGACTTGTGCAATAGTTCCATTGGTAATCCACATCTTTGCTCCATTTAGTAAATAATGGTCGCCTTTATCTTCTGCCTTAGTGATCATATCACCCGGGTTTGAACCATAATCTGGTTCGGTCAAGCCAAAGCAACCAATCCATTCTCCACTTGTCAATTTTGGTAAATAGTAATTCTTCTGTTCCTCTGTACCGAAATCCCAAATTGGATACATTGCTAATGAACCTTGAACCGAAGCAAAGGAACGTAGTCCTGAATCTCCTCTCTCAAGTTCTTGACAAATTAAACCATAGGCGACATAGGAAAGTCCTGGGCAATCATATCCCTTTAGCGGCGCACCTAGCACTCCCATTTCACCAAGAGCAACACGCCACTCATCTGGGAATACCCCATCTTCGCATGCTTTTTCGATATTTGGCAGGACTTCTTCATCCACCCAATCTCGAACCATGTCACGAATCATTATTTCTTCTTCGCTCAACAAACTTTCAATGTCGTAAAAATCAAGTCCCTCGTATGGCTCCACTACAATCACTCCTATTGAGAACGAATAGCAACCGCTTCTTCAACATACCCCTTTCATAATCAAACAATAAACGTCACTTTCGATTATCCGACCGTTGCAATTCCTTCTTTTTCCAAATACGCTTTCTTCGCTCTGCATATTTTCTCTGCAAAAATGGACTATTCATGTAGATTAGACCAATAATGACTCCAGGCACAGATACTGCTACTGCAATCAAAATCATCATTGTCATAATACTATTATCGATTTCTACTGTAGCCGGTTGAAAAGCAATAATGTTTCCATAATCGGTAATGAAATAGCCATTTAATGGCTTATTTTCCCAAGTTAATTTTATGGCCCTGCCCGCCACTACTGCATCCCATTCCTCGACATCGGAATAAACAAGTTGAGCATATGCCTCACTTGTGATAGGTTGTTGCCTGACCAGCCCAAATGGAGTAAGATGTATCAATGAAGATGAGTCAGAACCTCTTGAAACTCCGGTTAGATCTCCTTCAAGAGTTGTCAACACCATTGTTGTTTTCCCATAGGAGAGTGAAGAATCTTCGAAATTCAAGTGAATGGCCTTAGTTTTCAGCCCACTTGCAAATGCGACACATTCACTCAAAGTTGGGTCTGCACAATCTACTGCCATCCAAGTTTCACTGTTGGTGTTGCCCATCCAAGTCACATGGTGGTCCTTTCCAATTACTGCAATTCCGTCATTTAGAGTAACGACAACACAAATGTTGTTTGTTCTATGGCAAGCGATATCACTCACCGGTGAAGGCTTTTCATAACTGTCTAATTTCTCAAACCCAGAGCCTTCTGAAAATTTCCAAATGCTTCCATCAACAGCTCCAAAATAAGCATAATCACCTGAAGTTCTCCAAGCTACTGAAGTCATATCTAAGCCATTAACTGCTCCTGAGCCATTGACGTTGCTAATACTGTGGTCATATGTATCATATCTCAATGCCATGCCGCTCTCTCCAGTAATTAGCGCAGTATTTCCTCGAGGGTGCCATGCTACATCTTGAAATTCTTTTGAGGTACCGGCATTTAATTCGATATCCTTGCTTCTATCCAATGGCTTAATCGCTGAAATCCTATGTGCATAGCCATCTTTTCCAACTAGTAGTACCGCCTCTCCATCCGGAGAAATTGAACCGGAATTGATTCCAATATCATTTTTCTCTAATGTGCTTGAAGAAGTTATTTGTATCACTGAACTTGGTTCAGCAACCACTATTGGCAATAGTAAAATTGCGAGGAAAATTGAGTAGATGATTTGCCCTCGCATGTACTTGCCACAAGCCAATCAATGAAAACTCCATCGTATCAACAGATTACTGAAATAGACTGTGATTTTCAATGTTAATGACGGTGAGCCTTATGTCAAATGGACTTCTGCCATTGACTTATGGAACGATTTGCTGTAAAGCGTGGACTACAGAAAGAAATGGGCGGAAGCGCTGGATTGGCTAAAATTGCTACTGGCTATTTTAACGATGTTAATGCTGATGCGGAAGGGAAATTCACAGGTTCTTACGGAATATTGTTAATGGTATCTGGTCACTTTGATGAAGAAGGAAAACTAGCAGTTGATGTTTCTCAAATGAAAGGGGCAGAACTTGGTGATTTACTCGAATCCGATGGAGGAAGAGAAATCGCAATGGAATCTCGTAAGCGTTGGTCCACATTCTTGGACGAAGTCACCGGATATAATGCAAAGCAAAGAAGTGACAAGGCTAAGGAGAATGCTAAGAAGTTTTCAAAGGCTAAAGGCGCAATAAAAGTCGCTCAGAAGACTATGCAGATGTCGAAGAACTTGACTGCAGAGAAGGAAGAAAAAGTCACCTCTATGATCAATGAACTCCAGCAGATGATAGATGATGGAACCCCTCCAAGTGAAGGCAAAGTCAAGAAATTAAATGACATGTTTTAATCAACTATTAATTCTATAGAGCCGGCAATAAAGCGTGATGTGATAAAATGAATATTGAAACTATTCTATCACCTCATCTTGAAAAGTGCCCTCAGATTTCGCAACTAAGCGATGATAAGCGTCAGCAATTAGCATCTATTATTGGTTTTGTTGATGAGACTGTAGGAGTTGACCATTTAGTTAAATGTCTTACAGATGGAACTAGTATGGGTGGCGATGGAATCATTCGATGCTATGTTGGCTTTGAACCGAGTGGAAAAGCGCATATTGGCTGGAAAGTTCTTGCCCTTCAACTACGGAGAATGCTAGATTCCGGAACCAATGTAATGATTTTCTTAGCAGATTGGCACGCTTGGGTCAATGATAAGTTCAATGGCAATATGGAACACATTCAAACAACTGCAAGATATATGGAAGATACTTTTAGAGCATTGTTGAACCACCCTGAAGAAGGTGATGGAGCAGGACAACTACGATTTGTTTGGGCATCAACAATAATGGATTCAGGTGAATATTGGGCTCGCGTATTGAGATGTTCAAAAGGCGCTACTTTGGCCATGGTGAGAAAAACATTCACAATAATGGGAAGAGATGAAGCCTCAAGTGACCATGACTTATCCAAATTCTATTATCCTGCTATGCAGGCAGCTGATATCTTTGAAATGAATATTGATATTGCAATCGGTGGAATGGACCAAAGAAAAGCGCACATGTTCATGAGAGATATGGCAAGTAAATGGAAATGGCAGAAACCTACTTGTTTGCATACTCCAATTATTTCCTCACTAAAGGCTACCGGCGTACGAATGGAATCCTTTGACCATAAAATGAGTAAGTCCGATCCATCCGGCGCTGTACTGGTCCACGATACACAAAAACAGTTACAAAAGAAATTCCGAAAGGCATACTTAGACCCTGAAGATGACCATTCACCCGTATACGAATTAGCACAATATATCGTACTACCCGAGTTTGGTGAAATCAAAGTGACTCCTGATCCGAGATATGGAGAAGAGAGTACTTGGACTGACCTAGAATCATTTAGAGCCGCCATAAAAGATGGAACATTACATCCATTTGATGCTAAAATGGGAGTTGCAAATGGTATATCAAGAGGCCTTCAATCCGTAGCTGACCACTTTGAAGCCAATCCACAATTATTAGAAACTGTTACAAAGATTACTAATTGATTAGTTTTCTTACTCTTCAAGTTCAATGCTCATTTCTGATGCATTGCTAACATTGAAAGGACTTTCTTCAATACTGTGAATATTTAATAGTATTATTCTTCTTGTGTCTTTGATGAAATCCCTATTTGGTAAATGGTCAACTGCAATCTCTGCATTGATTCTATGAATTGAACCTGTTACTAATTCGCCAACGTATTCATCGTTGATGACTCCGATGTATTTTTCATCTCCCAAGTGAATCAAATTACCAGTATCATCGATAGAGATTTGGCGTAAATTCAGATATTCAATATCTTCATAATAACAGTCCTCAACCATCAATTTGATGTCTCTTGGTGGATAAGGTGGCAATTCACCTTTGTTTTTCGCAGCAAAAATATCTATACAACTAAAGCACATTTTGGGTGCTTCTCTCTCCCTAGCTAATCTTTGCTTTATTTCAGAACGATGTCCACATTCATTGCATTCATAAACTGCTCTTTTTATCCATCCAAGCGGCCCTCCCAATGGACTAATGATTACATCAAAGGTCAGCATTGCTGAACGGTGTCTCATCCTTAATTCATCGAGTGAAAAATGATGATTTTTGGAGAAGTTTACAACCCTTATTACCAAACGGGAATCATTTCCTTCCATCACTTGCTCTTTGAGAACCATATTTCCAATATCTAATGTCCACTCTGGTCTTGTATGGAATTCAGTTCTCAGTGTATCATTTAGGCAAATAAGTGAGTGTTCAACTTCTAATCCAAATACTCTTTCTTCAAGCCCGTTCAGCCTCTCAATTTCATCAGCATGGTTGTTGGTGAAGAATAACCTCCATGCAGTTAGGACTTTTCTCATTCTTTCGTCTGGTTCAATGCCTTCTTCTTTCGCCATAGAACTTAGTTGCGAGGGCCGAAGGCTTTCAATCATTGCGCAAAGAAATATAATTTATTCTTCGGTAAGGTTCATCAATCCGACTCAAGTCGGAGAACTACCCCCCTATAGTGTAGAGGAGGAGTGACCCATTATGACAAATATCGCAGTCCTCGTAAAGCAAGTCCCAGATACCAATGCTCGCATCGTTATTTCAGACGACCGAGTGGATTTATCCGCAGTCAAAATGGTCATGTCTCCATATGATGAATTTGCGGTAGAAACGGCATTACAGCACCGTGAAGCAAGTGGTGGAGAAGTAACTGCAATTACAGTCGGTGGTGCTTCTGCTGACAAGGTACTAAAAGATGCAAAGGCAATCGGTGTCGACCATATTGTCCGTATTGATTGTGACTCATATTTAGATTCAAACTCTCTCCAGAGCATGATCTCAAGCGTAATTAGTGAAATCGGCGCAGAAGTAGTCTATTGTGGAAAGGCTGCAGCCGATACTGGCGCTGGTTCAACTGGACCAGGTATTGCAGAACGCCTTGGTTGGGCAAGCGTATCAAATATCATTTCTGCAACGTTCTCAGACATAATTTCAGTAGTCGCTCCAGTACAAGGTGGTAATGCAAGAATCAGTGTTTCGCTCCCTGCTGTGATTTCATGCGACAAAGGTAATGTCAAGGTGAGAAAACCAAATGTCAAAGGAATCATGCAAGCCAAGAAAGCACAAGTTGATGTTAAATCTGCCAGCCCATCTTCTTCATCCATTAGTATTATTTCTCACAGTCTACCTCCTTCAAAGCCTGCTGGTAAAACATACGAAGGTGGAGCAGCAGCAGCTGAAGTTGCTCAACTTCTAAGAGATGAGGCAAACGTAATTTGAGGTGAATATCATGAGTCAAACAATTGTAATCGCAGAAATAGCAAAGGGTGCAATCCATCCAACAACCGCAGAACTAGTTACAGCAGCAAATGCACTTGGTTCCGCTCCAATCGTCATAGTACCTTGTACCGATTCTACAATCGCAGACGCGGCTGGATCTATTCAAGGAATCTCCAAAGTCATTGCATTAAAATCCGATATATTCGCTGAATATGATGCATCTGGCTGGGCTACTGCAATCGATGCTGTTGCTCCTAGCGGGATAATTATCACTTCAGCCAACCCACAATCCAAGGATTTGGCTGCCCGACTTGCAGCCCGCAGAAATATTTCTGTAGTGCAAGATGTTGTCGCTATTGAAGGCGGTAATTTAGTATCGCCAATATACTCTGGAAAGGCAATGCAAACTGTTTCTCTTGCTGGAGATGCTGCAGTCAGTGTCCGAGCCAATATTTTTGCAGCATCCCCTCAAGGTGCTTCTGCTGATGTATCAGTTGTTGATGCTACGGGAGATATGGCTACTGCTGTTGAAGAGTTCTTGGCTAGAGCGAGTACTCGATTAGATGTTGCAGAAGCAAATATCATTATCTCTGGAGGAAGAGGAATGGGATCCCCTGATAATTTCTCTCATCTTGAGAAAATCGCTGATACAATCGGTGCTGCTGTCGGGGCATCACGTGCTGCTGTTGATACTTGGGAACCTATTTCTCACGCCATGCAGGTAGGACAAACTGGTAAAACTGTCAATCCGAACCTATACATCGCTGTCGGTATATCTGGTGCGATCCAACATCTTGCTGGAATGCGTTCTTCAAAATATATTGTTGCAATAAATAAAGATGCAGATGCTCCAATTTTCCAACATGCAGATTATGGAATCGTTGCAACTTGGGAAGAAGCTTTACCTGTCCTTCAAGCATCACTTTCTGCAATGATGAATTGATTCTAATCAGAGGTATTTCCCTCTAGTGTAGGCACCGCCATTAGCCGATAGTCCTACAAAGGGATTATTCATTTTCTCTTCACCAATAGTTGTCAATGGCCCATGTCCGGGATGAACGATTATTTCATCAGCAAGTGGCCATAATTTATCATGAATCGATTTTGAAAGTAAATCAAAGTCCCCACCTGTGTCAGGTAAATCAGTTCTACCAACAGAACCTGCAAACAGAGTATCACCAACGAAGATGTGATCTGCTTCCCCATCTATCAATAGTCTGAGACAACATCCTCCCAATGTATGCCCTGGCGTATGTAAAATTTCTAAATCAATGGAACCGAAACTCATCACTGAACCAGAAATTAACTTTTCATCTGCAACTGCTGGCGTGGGTATTTCAAATCCCCAACTTTGACCAGATGATTGAGCTAGTGATTGCAGGTAAGTATCATCTTCATGTAAGTACCATTTTACATTGTAATTCTCTAGCAAGTCCGGTATGTGGCCGCTATGGTCAAAATGCGCATGCGTATTCACTAATGCGACCACCTTTCTTTGGGGTAAATCACCACTAGAATATTCACCACGGCTAGGTCCTGTTGACCAATCTGGCCCTCTGCCTTGCCAATTTTCGATCCATGCAATCAGCCTCTCTGGCTCTGCTCCGCCATCGATAATTATCGTATCACCACTAGCCGTATCCGTGACCACTGAGCAGCGCATTTGTAGAGCACCGACAAAATAGTTTTCAATAAGTGGTTTTGAAACTGCCATAAATCTCCCTCCGGTACCATCTAAATTAGTTTGAGCCTTATTCAATGATGACAGAAACAACATCTGATGTCCAGTTTCCTTCCCCACTTTGAACTCTTAACTCAAAACTATGCCTGCCTATTGATAATTTCACCTTGACTTTTCTTGATGTTGAAATCTCTTTTCCTGAAGATTCAATCCAAGACCAGTTAGTAATTCTGTTTTGAGGGTCAAATGAATCGCCACCATCTAGTAAAACAACGACAGTACCATCTTTTGTTGCTGAAATAACTTTGTCATCACCTGCATCTGCTTGAGGTAATATCATTTCTTTAACAGTTTGACCAAGTTCACTTAATAAGTCATTTTCATCGAGCATAGCCATTGATTGAATGCTATCCTCAAATTCATCAAGTAATTGACTGGATTCTATTTCAGCCGTAGTAATATCAATATTCTTTACCTCGTGTTCAAGATCTTCCATAAGTCCATCAAATCCGATTTCAACATTATCATCCATCTGTTTTCGTTCTTTTTCAGTCAATAAATTGGCCACTGAATCATCTACTCTATAGATTTCATCCGCAGTTAATTGTGGAATGAGAGATTTCTCTTGATACCATAGACCAATATCAGATTTATCAATATCATATGCTTCTTCGTTCAAATCGATTAATCCTATTGGTTCTTCAGAGGTCCAATCATTTTGGTCTTCTCCGGCAAAAACAAGGAAATTATTTTTACTATCTGTACATACAAAATCAGGCATTCCTTGATGTTCGATTTGCCATTTGATGCCATCATTATCGACACCATATAGATAAAACCAACATGCGGCTACTACCAAATCACCACATGTTGTTAACGATTTGATTGGAAATTGTAAATTCGTTATTGTGGACAATTCATTTGAAGATGAAAGTTTACCGACATCACCATTGTCAAAGCCATACCATGTACCATCTTGATCACTTGCGATGCTAGTTAATCTAGCTCGTAAATCATGCCTTTGAATAAGTTGGTCACCTGACCATAACTCCATCTCCAATGCTTCTTCATCACCTGCTACAATTGCATATCCTTCTCTACCTATCATCACAAGACCTTGTGAAGTATAACCCATTGCAGTAATGGATTCTCCCAAATCCCCTCTACTTGGCCTAGTCCAAACCTCTTTGCCTTCCACCAAGCATCTGACAATACCATCTTCACTAGCGACTAGTAATTTTTGTTCTCTTCCAATTATCAAAGCACAATTATTTTGCACTGGGTTCTGGCAATAATCCTTTCCATGAAAACTTACTAAATGTACTCTGCCAATTGAATCTAATACAGCCAAATATTGCTCAAAACGAATTAAGGTTCTTCCACCCGCCCCAGTATCATATGTCCATTGCAAACGGCCATCATAGTCGAAACAGTGCAATCCTTCCATCTCATCAATAATGTATAGGCTATTGCCTCGCAGTATAATTTCGTTAACTTGCGATGGACCTTTTATTGTTGTAATAAGATTCAACTTGGTATCGGATAATTTTGCTAATTTAACAACACCATCTGCTTCTGACCAAGCGACTTCATCTCCTACTGATGACATGCTAAGTGCGAAGACTCTGCTCTCAACCGCAGTAGGATGACATGTCAGCGTCTTTACCATAGCAACTTCACATACCTCATTGCTGAAAACCTCTCCGCAACAAAGTGCAGGATTTAATTCAAACATTTATCCAAGAGGTTAGATCTGGGTGGGATATATGGGTGCTCGGTTTTTCAATGTGATTAAGAAGTGCTATTTTCTCTTCTTCACTCCAACCACAGAGTGGTTCCAATGTTGAAAGAGGCGTTGTTTTTACGGCATCGGCGTGTTTTTCAACAAATGGTTCTGCCTGTTCAGTTGTCAATCCGAGTACACCCCATGCTGGGCGTTGATGTCTTTTTCCATTATCGTTATTTACACGTGTACGTAATCCGATGAATGGGTCAAACTTTGACAACATTGCAACCAACTCCTCATCACAGTCCAATACTGGAATTAATCTCGTACCTCTACGCATTATCAAAAATGCACCTAACATGTCATCTCTATTTTTTATTTGAATAAGAACATCTCCTTGAACTCCTGAAGGAAGACCTCCTGCACCCTGGATTCTCTTTTCAACTAAAGAAACTCTATCGTGTTCCATAATCAGTTTTACCCACATGTCTGGTTCGCGTAAATTAACGCTAAGTGAATCATCCCCTGCCTGTAATGCGGAACCCACTGCCGCTGAAAAAGACTGACTGTTCCACTGTTTGCTTTCACCAACGCGGCGAACTCTAACACCGAATGATCTCGCCTTTCCAACTTTTTCGTCTCTACTGAGGAAAGATTTTGCAACTTCACTTGGATTTAATTCATCACACAAAACTACAACTCTATCAAGCGCAGCAACACCGAATACGTGGCACAATAAATCTTCAACAACTGCAATAGGTGCACTTGAAGATATGATTTCTTGCTGGCGTATCAATTCGTGAATCATTGGAGTGTTAGAATTGATTGCTAATTGTTCCAAATTCCTTCTCAATACTTTTTGAAAAGCGCTACGAACTGGCTTAGACTTCAGTCCTAATTCTCCGAATCGAAGTATCCAAGAATTTTGTGTCAATGAAATCAACCTCATTCATCGTCATTGTGCATATCAATGACGTCATCTTCTTCTTGATTGTCCTGCTTTGCACCATCGTTTCTTGCATCATGTAATTGTTGCAAATATTCTGCGCTAATATCCCCGGTAACATAATCACCATTGAAACAAGAAGTATCAAATCGAGTTAACTTTACTTCACCAATATTTGTTGCTTCAACTAAATCTTCAAGAGTTTGGTAGAATAGTTTGTCACATCCAATTTTCTTACTGATCTCATCGATTGTTCGACCATTTGCAATGAATTCATTAACTGCTGGCATATCAATTCCGTAGACATTTGGATGTCGAACTGGAGGGGCTGCTGAAGCAAAATAGACCTTACTAGCACCGACTTCACGAGCCATTTCAATTATCTTGGCAGAGGTTGTACCTCTAACAATAGAGTCATCTACAAGTAAAACATTTTTACCTCTAAATTCTTGTTCAATTGCATTTAATTTACGACGGACTGATTTCTCTCTAAGAGCTTGACCTGGCATGATAAAAGTACGACCAACATAACGATTCTTTACAAATCCTTCTCGATATGGGACACCCAAAGTGTTGGCCATTTGAAGAGCAGAGATTCTACCTGAATCAGGAACTGGAATTACACAATCAATGTCATGATCTGGCCAAGACTCAAGAAGACGTTCTGCTAATTTTTTGCCTTGTGCCAAACGTGCTTGATAAACTGGAATACCATCAATAACTGAATCTGGCCTTGCAAAGTATACATGCTCAAAGATACATGGAGAGTGAAGTATATTTTCTGAACATTGCCTAGTGAATAAATGGCCGGAATTTGAGATGAAAACTGCCTCACCAGGTGCAACGTCACGGACGATTTCAAAACCAAGTGCAGTAATAGCAACTGATTCAGATGCTACTATCCATTCGGTTTCTCCATCTTGCTCTCTCTTACCAAAGATAAGTGGTCTGATTCCATTTGGATCTCTAAAAGCCAATAAACCATACCCCGATATAATGGAAACACAAGCATATCCACCTTTTGCAGAATTATGAACTCCAGAGACGGCACCGAATACCGATTCAATATCGATATGCTGCTCTCCACCAATGTTTAGACTATTAGTTCGAGAGTATAATTCAACAGCTAGAGAATTTAGCAACAATTCAGAATCACTATTGGTATTCATGTGGCGCATGTGAACATCTCTAAGATTAACCCTTAATTCTTCAGCGTTGCTTAGATTACCATTATGCGCTAAAGAAATCCCATATGGTGAATTAACATAGAAAGGTTGAGCCTCAGATCTTGATGATGAACCAGCCGTAGGGTATCTAACGTGTCCGATACCAGTGCTACCCTGTAGGCGTAACATATGTCGACTGTAAAAAATGTCAGAAACTAGGCCATTTGATTTTCTTAGGCGGAACTTACCTTGGTAGTCGGTCATGATACCCGCTGCATCTTGCCCTCTATGCTGAAGAACAGTCAATCCATCGTAAATCAGTTGATTTACATGTGTTCCTTGCCGGCCAACGACTCCAATAATACCACACATTGATGTTGCCCCTAGACAGACCAACAGAACCTTGCTTGTAGCCATTGCGCTTGGAGCGCTAACTAAAAAGAAAAATAATCAAGCTTTTGGACGGTGAGTCTTCTTGCTCCAAGAAAACTTTCGTATGCGAGCAGTCTCGCCATATCCGCATGATGCACATACAGACTTTTGCTTGTGATATGAGTTGCCACCGCAACGACGGCAACGAATGTGAGCAGTCTTTTGACGCTTACCTCTTGATGGAGTACCCTTAGACATAGAAACACCTTGACAGCCAGCCCACCAACCTCCTCCTTATGAAACCAACGGAACGAAACTGCCCCGGATAAAAGGTCATTGCGAACCTATTCTTCCTCGAACAGTTTACGCTTTGGCCTAGAGGTGATTGCCACAAAAGTACCCCCTAATGCAACTGCAACTGCAATGATTAATGCCACTAAAGACACTAATATACGAACAATATTGGAAAGGGCTTGCGCTCTAACAGAGCCATTTTCTTCCAATAATAAATCACCCTGAGACAATAACCACAAGGTGATGATTGAACCCAAAAAAGTTGCCATCATCATTCCAAATAATGGTGCTAATGGGCGGTGTCTTGAATCTGCATAGAAGAACATATTGATGAATAATAACCCTGCACTAAATGTGTAGCCAGTTATCAGTGCATTACCGAATCTTTTGAATGCTTGACTAGTAATGTCATCACCCATTAGCACTGCAATTATCATTAACAACAATGGCGGAGCACTAATTGCCATAAGAATTATTTTCCAGGTCTTTGATACATCGCTCATTCTTGCTCACCCCCAATATGTTTGGCAACGATTGAAGAGGCTTGTACTAATTCTTGTTGTGACGGTGCGTCTAAAGATTTTGTAGGCTCCAGATTGGATTCATAAATCCAGATCACTAAGGCAAACACAAGTATTGACAAACCAACACCCAAGCCTAATCCAAAGATATCAGAGATTGCGAGCCAAAAACTATCCCTAAAGATTTCAGCGCTGATATTAGGACCATCAAGAATCATCCCTAGGGCAGTTAGAGTGAATGTTAGAGACGATATAACCAACATAAAATTGGATTCTTGCTCCCTAGAATCCCCCAGGTACCTCAATGAAAATGCTGCGCCACTACTCAACCCAGTTGACAATAAAAGGAAGGTCGGCCAAAAAACCAACCAATAGGGATTGACTTCCCCATTCAACATTGGAGTCCAAGTCCACCAATGCATCCCCTCTAACCATACCAAACCCAAAAAGGTACAAGCAGCACCAACCTTTCTATCGGTTGGAGAGAGTTTTTCGACTTCCACATTTCCTGAAAAGGCTAACAAATAAATCCCTGTAACTAGGAGAGCACATGGCCCAATAATAGATCCGAGTAGATGTCCTGCTGCACTTGAAGGAGATTCTGGGACTGTCACTGGACTAAATAGAACCATTACAAATCCAACTACTGCAATTATTTTCGATAATCTCTTTATCAAATCAGACTTCGAGGAGAGAGCTGTACCCGTCCCAACCACTACTGCAATAGCCGGAAACCAGAACCACAATGCTGCCTGCATTAACGCATCCATACAGGGTGCTTAGGCCCCAACCTTATCAATAATGCCCGTCAAATCCCTTTCAGTGTGGCGTTTTAATAGCACTTACTATTGCGGTACGGCTAAATACCCGACCCTTGTGGGCGAGATGCTTAAGGTGTTCTTATGGTAAAAATGCCACGTCAAATAATGCGATACAGTCCATCTGCTGGTAAGCACACTCTGCATACCATTGAGCGTGTTAAGAAGAGACGCGCTTCTGAATTAAAGTGGGGTCAGCGCCGTTTCCGTAAGGTTATGGCAGGATACCGAGGTTTCCCTCGTCCAAAACCAGAAGGACGCGAGAAGCCAACTAAGAGAGTAAATATTCTATACCGCTGCACCGTAACTGGCAAGGCGCACTACGCTCCATGTCAGCGTGCAAAGAAGTTCGAATTAATCGATCGATGAGGTGAATATATATGACAAGTAATTTCCTAAAAGTCGCATGCCGTGACTGCAGCAATGAATCAACAATTTTCTCCCGTGCTACCTCTATCATCTCGTGTGATGTTTGTGGCGCAACACTAACCAGCCCATCTGGTGGAAAGTCCGACCTAGTTGGATGCAATATAGTAGAAACCCTGGAATGAGGAGGCTACCCTCCCATGAGCAAAGGAAATCTAACTGGCGGCCCTCAAGAAGGGGAGTTAGTCGTTGTAACTGTAAAAACTGTTAAACAAAATGGTTGTTATGTCGATTTTGATGAATTCAAAGACATAGAAGGTTTCATTTTCATTGGCGAGATTGCCAGTGGTTGGGTAAAGAACATTCGGGGCTTTGTTAGAGAAGGTCAAAGGCTAATCTGTAAAGTGATGCGCACCCGCAAAGATGGCACATCTCTAGAACTATCTCTCAAATCAGTTTCCGAAGAACGACGTCGTGGTCGTTTACAAGAATGGAAGAATGAAAAGAGAGCTCATCAATTGTTGAAGGTTATCGGCGAGAGAGTCAGTTGGAATGAAGCTGAAATTGCTGAAACCGCTGAAGAATTATCTGGATCATTTGAAACACTTTATGGATCTTTTGAAGAGGCTGCAATGAAGGAAGGTGCTTTGGTTGATGCTGGTTTTGAAGGAGATTGGATCAAAGTCTTCATTGAAGTGGCAATTGAGAACATCATCCCAGACTTTGTTGAAGTACGGGGAACAATCTCACTGAGTATTGACTCAGTTAATGGGATTGAAGTTATTCGTGAATCATTACTTGCTGCAGAGAATTTCTCCTCGGAAGTAGATGAGATTGAGATTTCATGCCACTACAATGGTGCACCACAATACAGAATTGAATTGAAAGCCCCAGACTTCAAGAGTGCAGAGTCTGCATGGGAAAATGCGACAAATGCTGCAATTGAATTAATGCAAAGTTCTGGTGGAGAAGCAAGAGCTTGGAGAGAGTGATAATTATGGCTAAACAATTACTACAACAATGCCTAGATTGCAATGCATGGTCATTGTCAACCACCTGCCCATCTTGCGGGAAAAATGCACAAGCCGCTGCACCCCTAAAGTGGTCACCTGAAGACCACCGAGCAGAACTTCGTCGTAAAATGTATAATGTTGAAGATTCTTCTTGGCCACAAAGCCTCCCAACTCTACCATCCTTGGAAGAGATGCGTGAATCTGCAGTAATCAAGGTAATTGATGAAGAAGAATAATTTTTATTAAGAAAATCGGCTTCCGATTTTAACTCTAATAATAGGGTGCTGTGGTTTGAATCAATGTCAAACATTATAACGCGTCGCGTTAGGATTGCTGATTCATGGTTCTAACTATTGAATGGAGAAACGGTAATACCGGCCTCCCAAACCATGATCTAATGCTAATTGCATTCCCAGGAGTAGGCAACGTTGGCAAGGCCGCTATCGATGCTGTCAACTCAGTTAACAAAGCAACACAAGTTGCTAGACTCTATGATACTTCATTACCACCTTTAGCATGTCTTGATGAAGACGGTTTATTGGTCCCCCCGCACTACACCCTGTCCTCTATAGAATCCACTACTGGGAAGGTAGTACTAACACTAACTGGCACAACACAACCAGTTGACCCCAATAGTCAAGGGTTGTTGGCGAATGATATCATGCGGTTTTTTATGAAACAAGGTGTCAAAGAATTAGTTGTAATGGCCGGTTTGGGAAGTGAACCATCTAGAAAGGAAACTTTCGTTGTTGCAAGTAATGCATCACACAGAATTGAATTAGAATCAAAAGGAATAGATGTTCGTAGAGATGAACCGAGTTCTGGAGCAATCGGTTTGACTGCTTTATTGGCTAGCAGCGGCCCTCTTTACGAAATAGATTCATGCTTAGCAATAGCGACAACTGTCGGTGCTAGTGGAGATGTTATGGCAAGTCAAAGATTACTTGATAGAATTGACAATTGGTTTGAGTTGGGAATATCACTACCGAGTGATACCTCAGCAAATCTATTAGCAAAATTACAGAGTATGGCACCAGAAAAGGCACAGGACGTTATTGCAGAATTGACCGATTCGGCAGATGCTTTTTACAATTGATTGAGACCTCAACCGCCTGAAGATACCGTGGTGACAAGTAGAGTCACATCGCTGCTTAGAATAGTCGAATGGGGAAGAATTGTTCCTTCGAAACTAACAATTACTGTTGAAGGTAAAATATTCGCTTCAGTTAGTACTTGTCTAACCGTTTGACCAGGCTCAACTTCGATTTTTAAATCGTGGTCGCGTCCGTTTAAGTGCACCTGCATAGCGATTGGACAGTGCATCATCCTTATGACCGTCGCGTAGGAGCGGGCACATAGAGGCCAAGATCGCATAGCCCGGTATTGCGGTGGATTCGAAATCCACTGTTCCCTGAACACGGGAGTTCAAATCTCTCTCTTGGCGCCAACAACTGAGACTATATTCAATATAAATCCTCAGTTGTTGGCTAAGTTTCGAACATAACCGATGAACAACGCTTGTTCGAAACTGGCGCCATCCAGCATTAGATGACAAGACGCCGAGAGAAGATTTGAACTAGACGAGAACTGAACCCTTGTTAGCGCTTCAACTGTTCTCGGCGTAGTTCAGAACTTTCAATAATTATTATTTAGCGAAAGTTCTGAGCAATAGAAGTCCTCTCTCTTGGCTAATTTTAGAACATAATCGATGAACAACGCTTGTTCGAAACTGGCGCCTATCTCTCTTTCAAATAAAGGAGATAGGCTCTTTTTGAAGGATAAATAGCGTTTGATAGTTTCAAAAAACTGGCGCCAATGACTGAAAATATAAGCGATGAGAATCTTCATTTATTGGCTAGTTTTCGAACATAATCGATGAACAACGCTTGTTCGAAACCGGCGCCTATAACGTCTTTGGAGAATAAAAATTACGAATCTTCCACCATCTGTGTAGCAAAATCATGCACAGTACAATTGAAACTACACGGAATAGGTTTTCTGATACTAGTGTGATTCGGTTTTCCGGGGAAAAAAACTCCGAATAGAACCAATCATAAATTGAAAATCCATTTCTTGAGAAAAGTGCATCTAGAATAATTAAATAATACAAACTATATATTCTAAATGAAATCCATTTATTCCATTTTTGGACATAGCCACAGCTTAACAAAGCAATTGCTAATATGGCAATTCCGCTGGAGGTGAGCAGAGATTCAATCGGATGAAAAAGTAATCCAATCATCAGACCCAATGAGTAACTAACCGTCCATAAAATATCCTCAAAACCAATGTCCTGGTTTTCATCATATGAAAATTTAGGAATGGTAAATATCAAAACAATACCGAAGAATGCTGTAACAAATTTATCAAACAAAAATACGTAAACTACGGCTTCTGCAATATTCAATGCTAGAGCGAAGCGAAGTATTACTGGCATTAAAGCAAATACTTTTTCAAAAGACTCACCTGTAAAATGTGATTTACATTTAGAAAAAGAAAATAAGACTGTTGGAAAAATTACACTATAATATTTAATTTGCATAAAATAACTAAAATCACTCATTTCTGCCACAAAGGGGAAGATAATTGCAATAATTACTGTAATGGCAAATGTAGTGATTCTATACTTTTCAGCAATTGTTAAGAACAAAAAACAACCAAAAAGGTACAACGCAAATTCGAACATAAAATCACTATTCCATTTCACACTCTCTGTATATTCTCCTCAATTTATTGGTCGAAGGAATGTGAGAGTGTTCAGTGATAATCAATTCGGCTTTTCGCACATTTTTTTCTTTGAATAATTCTTCAAAACCGCTAAAGTCAAGTGGATCAAGATTAGTGGGTTGAAGGCCAATTTCTATTTTACTTCTAGATTTTTGAATCGCGTGATAGGCTTCGATTTTTGGATTTAATCTCATTACAGCTCGACGAATAAAATCTGGAACAATAGGCTCAAATTCATCTGAATTATTTTTCTGTAAATAGAATACATCATCTGAGCGACCCATTACTTGCGAAATCGCAGTTCTTGCATCACCACATTTGCAACCTTCTTTTTGTAGCACTAAAATATCGTTTTGTAGATATCTGATAATCGGTTGAGTGGTTCGCATAAAATCGGTTAATATTGGGTGGAAGAGTCCATTTTCCTCATCGACCCACTGTTTTCCAATGTGCATGATACTCTCATTGAGATGCAAAGTACCGAACTCACAGGTTGCGGCCATTTCTCCTTCAGTTGAAGTATAAAATTGATGAACAATTTGTGAGAAGTATTCGGATATTATTTTCTCATCTATCGGATCTAGTACTTCCGCTGCAGAAATAATCCGCTTAGGATTAATTTTACAATTATTGTCTGCTAGATAACGCAAAACACTGGGTGGAGCAATCAGTTCTGTTGGATTGGCTATTTCAACTTCCTTTTGCAATTGCTCCATCGGTTTCAGTAAATCAAAAAATGAAAACTTTATTCTTTTTGAGTTTATTTTTTCATAATTATTTGAATTCGCTCGTAAAAATAATGCAACATGATGTTTGCCTAAAATACTGCTACCTAGACCCCTCGCCAGCATAAATCCTGCCCAATTACTACCTTCATTATCACTGACAACATGTACTCCTCTCGAACCACTTGTTCCTGAAGAAAAACCGATAGAGATATCTCCAATGTGGGGTGAGAAATCCCTTGTTATTTCTGCGCTCTTTGCAATACTATATGCCTCTTCTAAATCTAGATCTATAGTCAATAAGTTTTCAAGATTATCCATCATTAAAGCTTTGTTTACTAAGGGGAATTTCTGCCAGTCCTCATCACCAAGACCCTGCCAATGGTTTGCGTAAAATACTGAATTCTTCCGTACGAATTTTATGTGCTTAGCAACTCTTTTTCTTTGCCACTTTTCAATCTGGGCCCGAGATTTAAACTTCTTCGGAGTCCTCAGATACCTCCACAAAGTAAGCAACTTGTTACTCATATTATTTCCTCCAAACCTTCTTCAAAACTTTGTTTTGGAATCCATCCTAAAAACTTCTTAGCACCTGAAAGATCCATCACCATTCTCTTTGTTAATTGATTTACTGAATATGGAGTCAAATTTGGTTGAATAAGTCCTATACTTAGATGACCCATTACATTAATTGCATGTGATAAGACCTTTACTGGAAATTGAGGAATATGTTTTGCTTTGGCATTAGGATGTATGTTTTGTGCAATTTTCGACATCATGTAACCGGTCTCTAGTGGTTTGCCATTACTAATATTGTAGACTCTCCCTGTTGCCTTTACATCTGCATCAATTGCACATTCAACAGCATCTAGGAAATTACTCATACAAGTTACATCAACCAATGTTTTCCCATTTCCAATAACCAAATAGCGCTTAGAATTAATCAGTTTTTTTATTCTCGGTAGAACTGTTGTATCATTCTTGCCAAATACTGCCCTAGGTCTCAATCCAATCCACATACCCTTCGGGAAATCATCTCAGTATTTCCTCAGCCCGATATTTACTCAGTGAGTATGGGTGTGAAGGTGCGTTTGGATGGTAGTTCATCGCTATGATTAGTCATTTGGATTTGCTTTTTCAAAAACTGAGGATGAAGAAATTACAATTACGCGGTTGACATTCATATTAAGAGCGCTTTGCATGACTGAACGAGTTCCTTCAACATTTGTTTTAGTGAATTTATTGTTTGATCCGAAAGGTGCTGCAAAAGCTGCACTATGAATAATACAATCTGCATTGGTGAAACATTGTTCCATTTCATCTGAATTCTCTAATGAACATTTTAAGACATCAAAACCACTCTCTTTAAGTTTCTCAATCTTGTTACCATTGCGGCCTAAACCGATAACTTCATGCCCACTTTCCACTAGATCGATTCATTATTGAAGAACCAAGTGAACCTGTTGCACCAGTGATTACAATCCTCATTCTTCTTCACTCTCAAAAATTGCTGCTTTATGGAGGCTTACCTTCCACAATATAACTCCCATAGCAATAGGCCATCCCAAACCTATAATCCACATAATTGGAACTGGTAATAGGGGAGGACTCTCAACGTATACGTCGATTGCTGTGTAATCTGAATTACCATCAATATTGGCCCAGAATTGGATTGTATTATTGCCTGAGAATGGAAATTCTACGGTTGAAATCCATATGTCTCTGCCAGATAGTTTCTCAAATTGAAAAATCATCTTTGTCTCTCCCCTTTCACCAATGAAAATAACTTCTACCCAAACATCAGATACATTCGCTGTTTCATCCACTGGGAAGATGATTATCTCTGTTGAACCCAGTGCTTTCGGGGGATATATCATAAATTCGACCCAAAAATCAGTACCTTCGATATCGAATAGCATTCTCATTGGCGCATCAAAGCCTTCTCCTTCCTCCGTTCGATGAACGCCACCATGACCCTGTACTACTGGGATAAACATCATGCAAATCAGCAATAACATTGCAATAATAGCATTTATTGAAGATCGGTTATGCTTTTCTTTATTATCCAAGGGCTCTTTTTTATTCATCACTCTTAGTATCAAATTATCAATAACGATTGAAACTTTTTTAGAAGCACTATATGCAAAATACATTACCGCCATTGAAATTATTATGGAACTAATTACTCCAAGAAGACCTGCTAATTGTGGAATTTCACTATTTGCTGGCAACCAAATTGGGTCAATACATAAGATCATTGAGAAATATATCCATTTGTTTTTCATTAACTTGGGCCACTTTCTAAAACACAACATCATTGGTAATAGTAGCCATGGTAAAAAAATTGTAATCTGTACTTGATGTGGAGAACCTGGCCGATATACATGTTCTGGACCCATTAACATCTCCACAAAAACTGGAATCGAAAATAATAACAATATTTGAGAAATGAAAATGATAAGTGATAACTTTACCATCTCATCTTGGCCGAATAAGTGGATTGTCACTTCTATCAGTAGTATTGTCACTAACCCTGCAAGTGCCAGATGAGGTAATAATTTCAAACCTGCGAGTTCAATAACTGCCTCTCTTGGATTCAAGAAATCACCAATAGTGAAAAAGAAATGAAACATTAAAGTCCAAATTGCAAGAAGTGCAATCATAATTAATAATTTATTTTCACTATTTCCTTCTCTTTGTGAAATAGATATCAATTGACAAGCCAGTACCAGTGTTGCTAATTCTGCTAACACGCCGCCAAAAATAGTCCAAAAGTGAGGCGGGGTTGCAATATTAACATCAATTCCATACTGTGCGTGCCAATAATCATCGAAAAGAGCTCCAAAAAGGATTGTAATTTGCCCGAGTAAAGTCATCCATATTGCGACTGGCGCAACGATCGGACCTATTTTCAATCCTGGGACTTCGAGACCCCTATGAAAATCGCGAGTTGTCCACATCATAAAGAGCAGTGAAACAATCATAGCTGGAAATAAACCTGCTAGTATCATGACATGGGGTGGGGTAAACATTTGATCTCGACCAACATCTAGATGCCACTGTAAATCTATAGAAAGGCCAATTCGCCCAATAATATGCCAGAGTGAGTAAACGAGAAGGATACCAAAAAGATACCTTTTTTCGATACACTCGCGTTCCGACAACATCACCTATGCACTCCAATTAGTGGCCGATGTGGAACCCGCTCTATCTACTATAGTATGTTTTAAATTACCTTTTTTGTTTTGGCTCCACAACAAAAAATCACGCATTTGAACAGACCCTAAAGAAGAACTATCGGAGGTGAATTCTGTTTCCGTTTTTATTTCTCCTTGATTCGTATAATCTCCAAAATAATTAATTATTGTTGCTTTCTTATTTGAATCAAAAGAAGATTTTGTATATGCAGATAGTTTCTCCACATTATATTCACTGGAAACAAATTCCAGCCCAGTATCATTGCTCGATAAGACCATAGCAAGCGCATGATTTTGATAAGGCCATTTACTGTGTTTTGACGGTTTTACATCTGCACAAACAATCAGTGCATTTTTTACTTCTAAATTTTTTATAAAATGGCTAACTGTTTGAATTGAACGATGTGCACCGCGACTTCCGTCAATAATATCAAAACTGAAACAATGTTCGCTTGATAATTCTAGATCATGACAACGAATACCTAATTTGCTTTGAATATGAGCCGCACACGATGGTTCAGAACGAAAATTAGGTCTGTAGACTCCTGAATAAATCACAACATCTATTTCCTGTAGCAAAATATTTGCCTCTTTGCACGCTTTCCTCGCAAGTTTAGCACAGTCCGCAATATTGTTTTTAGCTGTTATTTTGCCATCGGCCCAAGCAGCGATTATAACCATGAGTTCACCCCTTGAGGAATAATAAAGTGGGCGATAAAAATACTGAGACCTGACCCATATGAATGTAGAAGGACATCCTCTCCAGCATTGAAATGGTTATCCTCCAATCCTTTCTCAAGGGCAACTGCATGAGTTGTACTAGCTGTATTTCCGGTCTCATCAACACAGATGTGATAGCATTTGCATTGTCCAAAAGCATCTACTGTAACATCATTGCCTCGTTCGATGACTTTTACTGAAGTTTGATGCGTAATAATGTGATCAATTTCTAGCCAATCTAATTCTAATGTTTTAAGCACTCTCCTAAATGATGGAATTAACTGTTTCATAGCAGCTTTATGTAGAGCCTTACCTCTTGTCCTCATTCTAGGTCCAGTTGCTCCAATAGCTGCATCTGCTACGCAGTATGAATCATATTGCGCAAGAGTCTGTGGTTCTCCGAAACGAAGCATTTTCGGATTTGAAGATACTCCAAGAAGATACGCTCCACCCCCATCACCTACAGATAATGACGGAATCGCTCTAGGATTCAGCCAAAATGAAACTTTTTGTGCTTCATATATCACTGGTGAAGTATATTCTCCCGAGGTTACGAGAACATGCTTTGCCATGCCTGTTTTTATGTACATATCAGCAACTTTCAAGGCCGTTATCATACCCGAACAAGCATTTGAAACATCAAAATGGTCCGCATTGATCGCACCTAAGCGTTCAGCTAAAAATGATGCAAAACTTGGTTCAAGCATTTGATTACATTCTACATCTAGTTTGGAAACTGAACAATTAATGATCAAATCAATATCTCTGACCCCAATATTGCCGCGCTTCAAAGCTTTGATACTCGCTTCATATGCTAGGCTAATAGCACATCCTCCATCCCCAACTTCTCGATGTGATTTTATTCCAGTCAAGTCTCTCGAAATCAATCTTTCTTGGAATTGAACCCAGTGGAGCAATGTCCTTTGTGAAAACCACTTTTTTAGGCAGAAAACCTGCAAAGGATAGTATCTGGCTGTGAAGAGAACCTAACCATATGCATAACAAGATTTTATCTGTAAAAAGATTTATCCGGTTATTATTGAGATAATCTTATTTTTATTGCTGTTTAAGTTTCAAGATATCAATTGAAAAGATTAAGGTGGCGAATTAAAAGTGAAAATTCAATGACTTAACAAAACAAGGTTTCAAAGTTAGAAGCCGATGGCACTAACCATGGGCAAACTTCCAGATTATGGTGAAAGATTACAGCCCATACACATATGGAACTATATCTCTTGTATTGTTAATATCAGTTTTTGCAGGGTGGAGATTAGATCTCCTCGCATTGATAGAAAATACCCCTTTCAATTCCAATCAAATAGTTTCCCAGATATATTACTAGCAATTTTCCGTACTGCTTGCTTCGCCTCAGTTTTTATACGATTATTATCTTGATGGTGCGCTCTAAAACCCAGGAAAAATGAACTGCATTAAGGCATAAAGAACGGGATTATCATCTCTTTGAAATACTTGGTACTGAGCGATTGGTAACCTTCAGCAGTTGGACTCTTATCATGTTTGGATTAGTGTTTTTATTTTCTAGTATTGGCACATGGCACATTGTTCTTGGCAATGAAATTCCAGATTCAGTTAGATTACTTTCTACAGCGATCTATCCTTTGGCACTAGGTTCTGCTTTCCTAACTTCAACTGTTGTACGTTACATTATTATCCCTAGCGAAATAAAAATGGAACGCGATTTGAGCCATCTCTTTTTGCCTCATGAAATAGTAATGCACAATCTGACAGTCATCCTACTTGCTGTTGATCTCATTGCTACGCAGCCTAATCTGCGACCTGAATTCGGATTGATGGGAGTAATCATGGGAATCATCTATGTCATTTTCGCCTATATTTGGGCTAATTATGGCGGTGGATATTATGTGTATTCATTCATAGAACCGCGGGTAAAAGGAGCCCCTATGTTCCTCACTGGCCTCGCATTTTCCATAGGCCTATTCTACCTAGGTTTATGGCTGATAGTCGAATTGATGAACGAAATATACTTGCTTGGAGTATTATTACTATGCTTGTGGGTAAAACAAATAATAATGTTCAAGCAACCTATTCCAAATATGAAACCAATCTAGAGAGTAAAATTATTCCGAAATCCGATCAATTACTTGAAACGTAGAATTTCGTGAGATCTCACCACGTACTTCGGTTGCCCAAGCATCAATTCCAATATTGGCGATAACAACCGTATCCCCAATATTTACTGTGCTATATTGAGGCCCCCAGTCATTGGCCCAACCACCGACCTTCATGGCTCCTGAAGAATCTTGAATCATCATTCCTTTTCTATGCCATTCCTTACCATTACGGCCAACACCTCGCTTATCAAAGCGATAAATCACCCTTCCTGCAACATTATATTTCGCTCTATAGGATAATAAATCAGTAGTAGATTCCTCATCCGGTAAAGCTGGAATTATTCTTGCATGAGGGTCGACTTTGAGAATTATTTCACCTTTCCAATTGACAGTAAATACCAATCCTTCCAATTTGACAATATCTCCCTTCTTGATTCCAATTGGCCAACTTCTTTGACCAGATTCATGAGTTTCTGAAATGATTTGAATTTTTGCAAAATGACTCCCTTGCGAAATAGTGATTTGAGGAATTGGCCTTGTATTAGCACCAACTACAGAAAATACCTCTGCTATTATGGTCGCACGTGGATCTAATTGAGCAATTCCTGTAATATCAAAACTTGATTTCGAACCTGGTAAATGAACAATACCAGCACTTGGTAAATCGTCATTCCCAGAGCCTCCAGGGCATATATTTCGCCAGTCACAACTCATACAGCGTGAATCTTGTGGAGTATCAATTGACTTACCTCCTTCGGAAAAACCACGCATTGGTGCTGGATTTGGCGAGCATTGTTCAATGTCTGGCTTATTCTCTTTGAGAATTTTCCACATATCCTTCAATTCAGACTCCATTTGTTGTAGTTCTTCAACTGAAGGCAATTCTATTTCTTTAACCGCATTTGCTCCTAGATACCAAATTTCAAGTGAATTGACCATTTCCTTTTTGTCATGAGTTGCCCACCACAACATCGCATACATGCGAAGTTGATCTACATAGTTTCCAGAGCGGTCTCCTTTACCAACGCTTGCCTTTAAATCAACAATTTTTATTTTACCATCCCAGCGATATACCAAGTCATATTCACCTTGGAACCAATGTTCAGGATGAATTGCATTCATTGAGAATTTTTGTGCACCCGGATCGACGAACCATGGACGACATATCTCCCACGCCTCAACTAGAGTCAAGGAGTCCTTACTAGCCAACGGGTGGCTTCTTTTTAGGTCAAAACCTCTACCATCTGGGGCTGGCCAAAAATCCCGATTTCCCTCTCGCCAATTTTCAAGATTTGGGCCACCATCACTCTCAAAGCAACGCTGTAATTCTACAAGATGCATATCTAATGCAGTATAACACATTTTGAGACAATATTGGGAATTAACAGTAGACCAATTACCGGCTTTCCTTTCTTCGCTTTCCCATTCCAGCCTCATTTCTTCTAATGATAATGGAAGGTGAATGTCTAATCTTTCTCGGCCCCATGTTTTGATCTCATCGATGGTTGATGGCTGCATCTTTTCAGGCAATACCAGCAACTTTGTGGCCGGCCAATCTGCATCTTCTCTATTTGGCAGGCCATTCTCATCTAGTGGAGTCGATTCTAATATTTTTGAATCTGCACTTGAAACCAATAGTCCTGGAGATTCTCGAAGCATTTTACAAACTGCATCTTCAACAGCTCTACCTACGAATAATACAGGGATTTGAGGCATTTTGAAGCGGAGAATCTTTTCATAATACCAAAGCCGAGAGCAATTGTTGTAGGCATTTGCTTGGCTTGCAGACAAGCGATTATATGGTCCAATTGAATCTTCTTCGCTAGCAAAATGTACCGGCATACAAAGTGGGTAGAAATCAACCCTCTAAAAGGCTCTCTTTCCTCTTGAAAGAAAGTCTGGTTGAACGAATGTCTATTCTCAACTGTGGCAATCCATTTCTCCAACCAATTTCAGCACCCGTCATCTTCAATGTATCACCTGGTCTTGTTTCTTCCATCGCACCGGTAATACTGGAGCCAAAGGCCGCAACTTCAACGACATGCTCACCATCCCAAAGATGCATTGATAGCATAGCCCAAGGTTTTCCATCCAACCTTTTGCCACTACGTTTTGCTATGCACAATATGATTCCTTCAACATTTGCTCTTGTACGCAACAAACCGACTCGTGTTAATTTCTGTGACAGGTTATCATACTCCTGTTCCGCATCTTGTCTACTTATGATCCGGGTGTTTTTATCAACATACAACCTTGCTTGACCCCTCCATACACCTGGAAGGGCATCGATAATAACAATCTCACCATTAGGGCAATCGTGTAGTTTGGGAAACGACCCTGGCTGACTTTCCTCAATCGTAATTTGCTTCATTCCTGCCATCAGCATGGCACCTAACACAGGCTCACCGAAGTGATTCGGCAATGGACCCCATGCACCAGTAAACTTGCCAGTAACACTCACTCTCTGAGGTATTTGTTGTAATTTTTCACTAGGTGTTGACATTATGATTTCTTGCCCATCATAAATTGATTTCAACAATTCATCATTTACCAGATTATTTCCATCCAATGCTAAACTGCACCAGTGGCAACCTGCTGATTCTCCATCACATGCTTCCTCGAGCGAAACTGGCATTTTTGCAGGCCTGCTCCCATCGCTTGCATCTTTTCATGCACTTGCTTGAAAACACCGGTCATGGTTTGTAAATTTTCAACACTAGGGGCCTCGAATTCTACTCGATGTGGTCCGTCTAGGTACCATCCTTCCATACCATCTACTCTTTGACTGTCATGAGTTTCAAACCAAAGCCAGCTGTAGAAACCTAATTGATGTTGAAGAGATGCTGCAAATTTTGATGTCGGGTCACCTGATTTAACGTCAATCAAACGAATTCTACCATCCCAACGTAGGACTAGATCTAATTCTCCTGCTGCCCATCCATCTTGGTGGAACATTCTTTGTGGTTGATGCACCCTTGGGTCTTTTACCCATGGGCGGGCAATTTCCCATGCCTCAGACCAAGAAACCGGACTTCCCTTCTCTTTCCAATCAGCATCAATACCATTGGACCATTTTCTAATGTTAAGACTTGGAATCTTATCTGGAATTGGGAAAACCGGTTCATCTCCCCATGAGGGCGCTGCTACATTGAATGGTTGCTGGCCACTGCGAAATAATTCAAGATATGGGCCGCCGTTAGCCTTGAAGCAAGCCTCTACTTCTTCGAAAAATAATTCTAATCCACCATTGATTCTTCTTCGAATTCTGTCAACATCAACATCATCCCAACTTTCATCTACACGCCAAACTCCTTCATGCCACATTTTTCCGCCTTCGGATAATACTGTTGCAACTGAATCTTCTATGAAACTGCTCGCCCATTGTTTAATTCCCTCTATAGAATCAATGCCAACGGGCCTTTGCATCAAAATAGAACAAAGTGCATCTTCCAAGACAATACCGAGAACTTGTGGAGGATTCAATGGCCCTCGAATTCCAACTTTATTTCCTAAGAACCATTGCCTATCGCAACGAAGAAACGTAGTCAGTGCGCTAGCAGAAAGACGAGAACGAGAACGTCCTAATGGTCCGCCTAAAGGAGGTGTGCTAACGGGCATTATTCATCACCAAGCACTACAGAAATTAGACAACACACCATCTTTTGCTCAGTGTTGATATGAATAGAAATCACCGACCTGTCGCTGTTCTCTATCTTTTCTCGAATTGGCTTTATTGATTCGTGGACGCTTGGAATCATGATCACGGCGGAAGGTGATATTGACACCTTCGAGGAAACGGTTCATGCCTTCTTTCAGTGGGAATGGACCTTCTGCTTTACCGAATTTTCCACCTTCACCCTCAAACACAAGAAGTGAATCGGCTAAGATATCAATGAAATATACGTCGTGGTCTATAACGAAGGCAGATTTCTCATTCGCCTCCATAGTTCTTCTAATCGCTTTTGCAGCTTCCATCCTAGCGTTAGCATCCAAATGAGCGCTTGGTTCATCGAGTAAATACAAATCCGCTTCTCTTCCAAGACAGATTGCGATTGAAACCGCTTGTCTCTCACCACCAGATAATTTCTTGACTCGCTTAGGCAATAATTCATCAATACCCAAAGCCCGAATAACATTTACATTATACTCTCCACTTCTCCAACGTGGACCAACTTCAGCATCTAACCAAACTTGAACTGTACAGTCCATGTCTACATCAATATGCTGAGGTTTGTACGAGACACTGCAATCACTACTAACCCAGCCACCGTCATATTCATGCTCTCCTGCGAGTATTTTTATCATTGTAGATTTGCCGGTTCCATTTGGACCGACTACTCCGACAACTTCGCTCCTGTGGACTTTTCCTTCCCCAGTTTTCAACTTGAAATCGCCTAACTGCTTTTCCAAACCACCCCAACTAATGACTTGCTGCCAAGTTCTGCCGAACCACCACGGTGATTTAGGAACTTTATTGGTTTATCACGGATACGAACATTTTGTTCTGGTAAGTACCCATCCAGGTATGAATTAATCGCTTGACGAGTTGAACGGGCTGGAGTGAAAATTCCAAATGCACCTTTCTTCCCATAAACGATGTGAATTAAATCTGCTAGCACATCTAGAACTGCTAAGTCGTGTTCTATTACCAAAACGCGTTTAGTCTCTGCTAATTTTTGAATTATCTTTACAATTCTCATGCGCTCATGGATATCCAAGTAAGAAGATGGTTCGTCAAAGAAATAAACATCAACATCACGCAACATTGTTGCACAGATAGCCATCCTCTGTAATTCTCCACCAGATAATTGTTGAACTGTTCGGTCTAGAAGATGAGATATTCCCAAATCAGTGGTCATCTCTTCAAACATGTCTCTCTCGTCAACTTTATTCAATAAATCACGAACTGTTCCCTGAACCCTTTTTGGCAAGCGGTCGATGTTTTGCGGTTTCAGTGCAACTTTTATTTTCCCTTCTCGCACTGAAATGAAGAAATCACGTAGTTCACCTCTAGGCAAAGTTTCAATGATTCCATCCCAATTACATTCTTTGTCCATCCAATCTCCAAGATTTGGCACTATTCTTCCAGATAGTGCATTGATTGCTGTTGATTTACCCATCCCATTGGGTCCAAGAATACCTACCACGCTTTCCTTACTCGGCGTAGGGAGTCTGAACAATCTAAATCCATTCATTGAGTATCGATGAATCATATCTTGTTCCAATTCACTAGGTAAATTCTCGATGATCAAAGCATCGTGTGGACATTTATTGACACATATACCGCAGCCAATACACAGACTCTCTGAAATCATGGGTTTGCCTGAATGGTCATCTAAGATGATACATTCCTGGCCATTTCTAACCGGTGGACAGAATGCATAGCATTCATCATTACATTTCTTTGGTTGACAACTGTCCTCTTTCAAAACTGCTACTCGCACATTCTCACCTCCTTTTATTCATTCGTATTGGCCATCGGTATTTGATATCCGCGCCAAGACAACAAGGTGTGATGCTTGATGAGGGAGCGAATCCCTGCATCTTCATTCAAATTAGACCCTTGAGGTGTTCGTGGCCTGCAATAAGACGAATTGTACAAGGTGTTGGCATTTTCATGCTAGCCTTGCGCAATGAATCACGTGCTAATAGGTAGTTTTCAGGGTTTGTTTGAATAGACATGATTCTCTGACCACGCTTTACACGTGCTGCAGTTCCAACGTTCTTTCCGAATGCACAACGCATTCCTTGTGATACACGGTCAGCACCTGCACCAGTTGCTTGCTTATTCTCTCGTAGAACATGGTGAGGGAAGGTGTGAACACGTAGTGAATATCCTTCCATTCCTGTTACCTTACGAATGGTAGAGTTTGCAATAACACGGCCTGCTTCAAGAGCAATGTGACGAATTTGAACATTGTTATCAGAACGGAGTTCAATGATTACTTTGAATTCACCGACTTCTGCAGCTCTACGGTTTCCAACGTGGAATTGCATGATACGGTTATTTGGGACACCACCAATATACTTGCGACGAGTATATGCTGGTCCCTTGAGTTGACGATACATGGATGCTGGTTTTCTTGCCATATGTAAACCTCTAAGTAACCTTGCGACCAATGGTCCCCTTATCATTGCTTTGATTGAAGCCTTATCCGTATGAGATATGAAACTTGCAAAATAGCGCTCAATCTAACACTTTGATGAAAGCCTTCTTTTGCCCCCTACACTGCCAATCGATTATGGAAGGACGCTGGCGCAAGTTGCTGGAGCAAGAAAGTGAGCATCAGTGGCTCGCTATTGGCATTTTTTTCTTATTCGCCATACTGGGTGGAGTCGCTATTGAAGGCACCAGTACTTTGGCTGGCGTTGATTTGGGGGCTGGTGACGCCGCCCATGATGGTTATAGAGTCCTGGACATAGTTTATTTTGACGATGGTGCGAGATATTGCTAGCCAATTAACACATACATATGATCCAAGTCAAGGACATTATCTCTTCATCCAAACCAGTACTGATCACGTGAACCCCATATACCAACCATCGGAATATGACAAAGGTGATGAAATTCGTTTCATCAATGGAATGGGAGATAATCGGGCAATGTTATCAATTGCCAGTACTCAACTGGTTGAAATCACCCTAGGGGACTTACAAAATACAGAAATTAATCTCAACTCTAGTGATGAATTTTGGATAGATGATTACCAAGAGAACATGGGGCCACAATCTGCTATGATAGTCACTCAAGAAAGTGATGGCACTTCATCGATAAGAGCATTATCATATTACGTCACATCACCACCATTAGCAAATTCAAATCTAGTCAATTGGAATAACATCGTTCATTTGTCTCAAGAAAAATGGGTTGCAACAGGTACGATCGCAAATACTCAAAGTTCAGGAGACAGCCCTGCAAGTCCAAGTGTTCGCACTGCAATTGGAATCATTGAATGGCAAGGAAACCTCTCAGTGGCACCTATTTTAACATCTTTTTCAACTGGTGATGAAGGGCAAATACACAACCTATTTTCCACTGGTAATTCACAAGTAATAGTCGCTACAAATACTGGTGCATATCAAGTTAAAGATGATGGCTCAATCAATGAAATCGATATACCCTCACAATCTGCAGTAACTGATTCACAGGGTAAAACTTGGTTTATTGGGAATCAGGGAACAACCTCGATTGCGACTTTTCACAATGGAATAATCGAGATTGAGGAATTGGCAAAACCAATACCGCTAGAAATAGAAATCTCTGAATATGAAAGCGGGATTATTTTTATGCATGGCATGGATGTCAATGGGGCATTTGAAATGATGACCCTAGACACTACTGTAAATGACTCTATAGAGAGTGGACGGGGATTCTTGAACTTTGCATTCCTAACTTTCTTTAGTATTGTTTTACTCGTTATGGGCTGGACTGTATTAGATCGATTTCGCAATTACTGAAGCAGATTTATCTATTCAACTTGCGTTTTTAGTTGTCCGTAAATATTCTGCTAATTCACTGTATAAGTCCTCCTACGGAGAAAGTTATAGCGAGAATCTTCATGTGCTCTCGTCATTGACCACTACATCCGGCGTGAGCATTGACGGGGTTTTAGCATGACAAAAAGAGGGATGATGGACCAGTTTGATGAAATCAAATCATCCCACCCAGATTCAATTTTATTCTTTAGAATGGGTGATTTTTACGAGTTATTCCACGATGATGCAGAAATCGCTTCCGAAGTACTTGGCCTAACTCTAACCTCCAGAGATAAAAAATCCGCAGAACCAACCCGCATGGCAGGATTCCCTTGGCATGCCTTGGAAGAAAATATTCGTGGCATGCTAAAAGCCGGACACAAAGTCTGTGTTGCTGAGCAAGAAAAGGAATTGAGAGAAGGTGCCAAGATTCTTGAAAGGGCGGTTAGCAGAATCTATACCCCAGGCAGTTTGTATGAAGAATCGCTATTAGGAACTGATGAACGCTCTCTGCTGATAGCAATTTGCCTTGCAAGCGACAGCCTCGGAATGGGAGTTGTTGATGCTTCAACTGGACAGGCATGGGCCAGCACATGCCACGGTGCAGATCGATTCGCAAAGGCATTGGATGAAATTCTTCGTTGGAATCCAAGTGAAATCGTTATCTCGCCAAGCGATGCTGAGGACAATACGCTCTGCGCTATGTTCTCGCATTTGGATGGCGTTACAATAAGTCAGCATAAAGCGAGCGAGGCGAAAAGAAGGCAACGTTTGACAAAAGTTCTGAAGGTTGCAGACCTTGGCCATCTAGATTTAGATGATGCTCCTTTGGCAATAGCCGCTGCAGGATTGGCCGCCGATTATCTTTCAACAATGCATATCACCGATGATGTTCCTCTAAGAGATGTCGAGATTATTGAGGAAGAAGGTCATTTAGTACTCGACCAGACCACTCTAAGAAATTTAGAATTAACTTCAACTTTGACCGGAGAATATGAGGGCAGTTTGCTTTCTAGCCTCAATAGATGCCGTACTGCAATGGGTCGTCGCTTGTTGAAAACATGGATATTACGCCCTCTTGCCGATATAGATGCAATTTCTGCAAGACATGATGCAGTCGCTTCATTAACTCGCTCATCTAGAAGACTTGATGCGCTGAGAGAGGCTTTGAAAGGTTTACGAGATATGGAAAGGCTTGCAACTCAATTAGCCTATAATCGCTCAAATGGAAGAGACCTTTTGGCTACCGCAATTGCATTGCAAAGAATGCCAGCGGTCATCAATCTATGTAAGGAAGCAGACAATGAATTGTTATCACACCTATCCCTAGATTTAGATTCTCTAAGTGATTTGGGCGAGGATATACGTCGTACTTTGGTCGACGAACCACCTTTGGGATTGAAGGATGGAGGACTGATTAGAAGTGGAATTGATGACGAGATTGATGAACTAAGAGACACTGCCGAGAATGGCCATTCATGGTTTAGAGATTTGGAAGCAACTATGCGTGCTGAATTGGAGATTCCTAGTTTGAAGATTAAAATGAATCGGCAAGTTGGTTGGTTTATTGAAGTCACAAAAAAATATGAAGACAAAACCCCTGAACATTGGAGAAGAAAACAACAATTGACCAATGGATCCCGCTTTGTTACCGATGAATTATCACGGCGTGATGATTTATTGTTAACCGCAAGTGGTAGGGTAAAGGAATTAGAATATCGGATGTTTACAACCCTGAGAGAAAGATGTCGAACGCATGTTGTAACCTTAGCAAACATTGCTGCAAGAGTTGCTTCAATAGACGTACTACAATGCTTTGCAGATGTCGCAAGGTCTCGAGCTTGGTCACGCCCAGAAATGACCGAAGGGGACCATCTAAAGGCTGAAGGAGCAAGACACCCGGTATTAGAAACACAGAGTGGATTTGTTCCAAATGACATCCACCTAGATGCAAAACGAAGATTTTTGTTGATCACTGGGCCAAATATGGGTGGAAAGTCAACCTACTTGCGTACAACAGCCCTACTTTCCATATTGGCCCAATCCGGTTCATTCGTCCCTTGTAAAAAGGCAAGACTAGGATTGGTTGACCGTGTTTTCACAAGAGTTGGAGCAAGTGATGACTTACGAAGAGGACGCTCAACATTCATGATGGAGATGATTGAGGTAGCCCACATTTTACGTAGAGCGACTTCACGTTCGCTAGTACTATTAGACGAAATTGGCAGAGGTACTTCTACCTTTGATGGACTATCTATTGCTTGGTCTGTAACAGAAGACATCTGTAACAGAATCGGCTCTAGAACACTATTTGCAACCCATTACCACCAATTGATTGGATTGGAGGAAGAGGTCAAGGGATTGATAAATGTCCATGTCCAAGTTGCTCAATCTGATGGTGAATTGAAATTCTTGCATACCGTTGCCGATGGGCCTTGTGATGATTCATATGGGGTACAGGTTGCTGCATTAGCTGGTTTACCAAGAGAAGTCGTTGAGAGGGCTAGCGACTTACTCGCGTTCCTAGAAAGTCAAGCCCAGGGTGCAAAAGCGGGTGAAACCGGTGCTCCTGCCACTAGAGATAGCGGTCAAGCGAGCCTCATGGGCTATTTTGCGGCTGCTGCAATGGGTCGTTCTTCTGCAAGCCAAACAGTTGAGATTCAGCAAGCATCCTTAGAACCAGGACAGCAGGAAGTACTGGATTATTTGTCGACCATAAAGGCTGATGATTTGAGTCCAAGACAGGCGCAAGATGAACTTTACAGATTGAAGAAAATGCTTGGAGGTGAATAAATTGAGTCAAGCAAATAGAATAATTCAACTTGATGACAAAACGATTGGTCATATCGCAGCAGGTGAAGTAGTTGAAAGGCCTGCTCAAGTGGTAAAAGAATTGTTAGAGAACAGTTTGGATGCTGGGAGTTCTCGCATTGTAATCACAATTGAAAGAGGTGGGTTTGATTTGATATGCATCGAAGATGATGGCTCAGGTATTGATGAGGCAGACCTACCGCTTGCCCTTGACAGACATGCAACCTCAAAATTACGCAAGTTAGAGGACTTATCTGCAATCCATACTCTCGGATTTAGAGGTGAGGCTTTGGCTAGTATTGGCATGGTTTCGCATCTTAAAATTGCAAGCCGCCCTGAAAACTGTGATGGCAGAAGCATATCGATGAAGGATGGTGACAAAGAGTCAGTTGAGCCGGAAGGTATGGCTCATGGAACAAGAATAGAAGTTGCTCACTTATTCCACAACACGCCTGCACGTCTTGCATTCCAGCGCAGAGCTGCTACTGAGAATTCACGAATCGTCGATGTTGTTGTATCTCATGCAATGGCCCATATGGATGTAGGATTTAGGCTGCTAATAGATGAGAAAGTTATGCTTGATGTTCCTGCTAGTGAAACGATGAGCGACCGTTTGTATGATCTTCTTGGCGGTCAGGCTTCCGCAATGCTTGAATTATCAAGCCCAGCCATAGATGATGATGCTCCAGGTGAAGAATCGTGGAGTGGCTGGATAAGTACTCCTGATACGACTAGAGGCAAAGGCGATGATGTCCACATATTGATCAATAACAGGCCAGTTTCTGCTGGACCATTTTTGCAAGCGATTCGTAGAGGATACAAGACAAGACTAATGCAAGGCCGTCATCCAATCGCCGTACTAAGTCTCATTATACCAGCCAGTGAAGTCGATGTAAATGTCCACCCAACCAAGAGAGAAGTCCGATTGAGGCACTCTTGGAGAGTTCTAGAAAGACTGGAAAGATCAATTTCTCATACCCTTGAATCAGTTCCAACACAACCCGATGCCGCTGGGGGAATATCTGAATTGCAAGGGTTATCACATAATTCCGCCGTTCAACCAGTTGAAGACTTGCTGAAGGCTGGTGGCCAGAAGCGAATTGTCCATGCTGATTCTCCACAGAACCCAATTCTAAAAGCGGCTGGAACTAGCACAATACCATCTGTCATAAGCGAATCTATAGAGGGGGAAGAGTCTGTGACTTCAGTTCCTTCTTGGGCAATCGCTGCTGGAGCTCAATTGAATCTAGTAGGCAATGTTGCAGAAGAAACTAGTAAACAGGAAAAAAAGCGACCTATTTCAACTTCAATGGCCGACCAAGAAATGCTTCCTGGAATGGATGAGAACCCTATTGCACCTGCGCTTTCTTCCGCAGAAAGGGAATTGCACCGTCATGCTGGCACTGGTCAATCTCATTCTCCAAGTAAAGAAAAGCCACTAGAAGGCATAATCAATGAACTACCTAAGATGGAACCTTTGGCGCAGTTCGCTGATTCCTATATCCTTGTACAGGCAGAAGATGAGTTGTTATTGATAGATCAACATGCACTGCATGAGAGAGTTCGATATGAAAGGTTACGTAATGATGAAACGTTGTGGCTACCTCAGAAACGGCTAATTCCTTTGAAATTAGAATTGGACCCAAGACAAAATGCCAGAATAAGTGCATCTCATCAAAAACTGAAAGAAGTTGGATTTGAGTTGAGCGAAGATTCAGATGGATGGCTACTAAATTCTGCCCCAAATCTGTTACAAGGAGATGATGTCGTTCCATTTTTGCTCGACTTACTACAAGATACTGCGGAAGATGGCGCTCCTTTGGAAACAGTTGATGCAAGGAAAGACCACCTCGCATTCCTCAATGCTTGCAGAGGTGCGGTAAAGGCTAATGATAAATTGACAATCGCGGAAATGCGTAGACTGCTTGAGGATATGAGACGTATTCCAAACCCATGGGCATGTGTTCACGGAAGACCAACTGCTCTACGGCTTCCGTTAAATTCCTTAGACCATCATTTTGGTAGACATGGTTGATTGTAAGTATTAGATATCTTTGCACATGCAAGTATATACGGTAGCGTTAGCACCGACCCACTGAAAGCCCATAGACCACCATATTCAGTTGGATGGGGTTTCGGATAACCCTTCCAACCTATCCGAGTTGGTTAGTTGATGCTTCCAACAAGGTGCATTCAACCGACCCTTTGTTCGCCCATTCAATCTAGGAGATGCCTCATTTTAGGGTTTGAAATTCATCCCTATCCAAAGATACCTCATCCCAAAAGGTGGAAGTAGAACTCATTCGTTGTACGAGATCTACCAATGCGTAAACAGAAGGTCCCAGGCCCTTTTTATCAAGATTATATTCCGATTCGTTAATGACTTTAGTTCCATCCTTCTCTATTAATGTCATGAAATCATCTGCACCGTCGGTCCATGCCGAAAAATCAATATGAAGGCCTTTTTCTCGCTTTAGGCCAAAATAAAGGCTTCCGGATGAGAATCGTGATGAATAAATAGAGTCCCAGGCAGTGTTCATCGTTTTGATTTTAACGGCTCTTGCTTTACCGTATTTTTTCGAGAACGTATGTGTGCGTTTCACCGTCACAAACGTCCTTTTTTATATCCCCTGCGAGTTCCGAGAACGCAATCAGTTCTCTCAATTCACCTGATGGTGAAGGAACGCCAATACTCCGAGAGAGAACAGCAGGAAGAGTAGAATGACGCTAATAACTATCCACGTACCTAGTGCCTCGCTTGCATAAGCATTGATAAGTATGGGTGGCAATAATGTAGTCCTTATCGTATTGGGCTTGATTACCCGGTCCTTTACCCATGCGTGAGACGTATCTTAGCAATCGGCCATACCCATGGGAACCCATCCAACCATGGGTGGTTGCAAGGGTGTTGGAAGAACCCTTGCGATTTCATGGAAACTATATGTCGGTTATCTGATTAAAAACAGATGTTCCCAAGTTCCATCATACAAAGGACACGTCTTTGCTGAAAATGAGGCGCCATAATTCTGTTCCAACCAAATTGTCTTGGCCTGAGAAGTAAAGATTACCTTCATGCACATACATGTCACCGATGAATCCAGTAGATGGTGTTGGATTCAAATCAATGACTTGCCAAGTTGTTCCATTTATCGAATTATGAGCCCATAATTCCTGTCCAGTGGTGCCATCGTTTGCGGTGAAATAAACCGTATAATCATGCACTGTTAGTCCGGATGGGCCACCGCTTCCTGAACTGGATTGAATATCGGATACTTCCCAAAACGAATTATTTGTACTTTCGTAGACCCACAATTCGAAATGAGTACCTGACGTTGCTTTCATGTAGACTCGTGTGTTAAGAACTGCAAGATCTGAGGGAGAACTTGTTGCGAATCCAGGACGAATGTCTGCAGCCTGCCATGTGGAATTGTTCGTTGTCTCATAGGCCTGTAATTCAATGCCTCCTCCACTCCCATCGTTGGCAGCCAAGTAAATCCGAGTTCCCATCACGACCAAGTTAGAAGGGCTCGATGAGAGTACACCAGGGTTGATATCCTTCACAACAAAGGTTGAGTTGTTCGTTGTATCATGTTTCCACAATTCATCTGGTGTTGCGAAGTACAACTGAGAATTAACAACCGTGAGTTCGCTTGGCTGAATACCATCTTCGACCTTCCACACACTGAAGTTTCCAGTTTCATATGCCCACAGATCGAACGCTGCAGCGCTGTCTCGGGCCGAAAAAAACACGGTTGTTCCGATGAGCGTGAAATCAGCAGCAAAACTTCCGGATGTGCCCGGGAATATGTCGGCTACCTGCCATGCGGTTCCATTCGATAGATTGTAGACCCACGGTTCCAATCCACTGCCCAAGAACATCAGTTGGTTACCAATCCCATGTAGTTCCATGGCCGCACCGTTGTAAACCAAGGACAATGTGTCGTTTGCATCGAGCGACCATATGCCGCTTGCGCTTCCGTTGCTTGCAATGAAGTACATCGTTGAGTTTATGGTTACAAAATCTGAGGGGTTGCTGCTGCCTGCGGTATTGATGTCAGCGACCAGAGTAACCTCAAATGTTGTGCAAATCAAAGCACTGGAAATGATTTCTCCTGCTTCCAAAACCCCGTTGAGAGCAATTCCATTTCCCGCACCGTTGTCCATTCCTTGCTGGAGTAATTGCCCAGTGCCATTGCAGCCCAAGTAAGCGGGTGCAATGGAAAGACGAGCAACCATCATGGAGGCGGTTGAACTTCCATTAGTGCCATCAGAACCGTCGGCTCCATCTTGGCCGGAATCACCTTTGCAAACGAAAACCATAGAATCAACCTCACTCACTGAGAGTGAATTGTCACCATTGTCATCGACGCCACTTTCAACAAGCGTACCGCCGTTGGGGCAATTGATTCCACTTGGTTCAATGCTGGTAACAATGAGTGATGTAAGGCCGTTGTTTCCATTCGATCCATCTGCACCATTCGACCCATCTGCACCATTCAATCCATCTGAACCGTTTTGACCGCCAGTACCGTCTTGCCCGTCAGCACCGTTTTGGCCATCCGTTCCGTTGTTTCCATCGGCACCAGAGTTCCCGTTGGAGCCATTTTGTCCTACGAGGTCAATGGCCGACCATGTATTAGCTTGGCAAACTTGGAAAGATGCTTCAGCAGCGATGAAAAATATTTGCGAGTCAATTGTTTCGTCGCAGTTTGGTAACGCAGAAGAGGTTTCGACGAGGTGGAAACTGGAACCTGCGGAGCCGTTGACGCCTGACTCCCCGTCGATTCCTGCAGGGCCTTGGGTTCCTTCAGCATTGGATATAGAGTATAACGAGAAAGGCACGATTAGGAGCATGGCACCGAGCAGAATTGCAGAGAGAACAGGGGGGATACCATTGGAGGATGTGAGTTCCATTTCATTTGATGCAACTGGCATTACTGGTAGAGTCGGTGCAATTGACTCGACATTTGCAGCAGCCTCTGAAACTTGTTCAATTCTCCTTGTTTTGATTTGTTCTTGAGTCCAACCCTGCTCGGTCAACTGTTCGTCTGTCCACATATTTCGAAACAATCCAAAGCACCTATATATGGCGATTGGTGCAATGGTTTGACAAAGATGAATCCCCCTCTGTACACCCATGTGTGAGAAATCATTGTACGGTCCCCTTGCATATGATGTCAAGTTTGGAGTTGCTCTATTTGCTTTTGAATAATTTCTCTTCAATGTTAATTCCGTATTCAATTAGTCGTAATAACAAATCTTCATCTGCAACTTTGTGTAGATTAGGACCAGATACCTTGGCTGAACAAGCACAAGCGAGGATAACCGCTGTCATCTGAAGTCGATGATCGCCAAATGTTGAGACAATATTGCCTGGTGATTTTATCTGCTGTCCACCTACAACCTCAATTCCATCTTGCAAAACTTTACTTTCAATACCAAATTGAAGTAGTAGTTGATCGTGTCTTTGTTAAGCGATTACTCTCCTTATGTGCTGCATGGGCAGCACCAATGATTCTACCACCTGAAGATATTGCCATCAAGGCTGCAAGAGGTGGAAGTAAGTCATTTGCATCTCTAAGATTAATTTCATTATCACCATTATTGCTTGAATTATTGCTTAGAGTAATTTCAACATTCGAATTGGTTTCATTCCATGTAAAACCCAATTCACTGCAGTATTGCTGTAGTATGTCATTTCCAAGTGCATCTTCGCTTTGGGGCCATCCAGAAATAATGGTCTTGGTTTGCAGGACTTTGGTTGCCAGCATTGCAAAACTAACCATTGAGGCGTCTCTTGGAACTAATACTTCTGTATCTGCGAAATGTGGAACCCAAGGGCGTAGAACCTCATCGGAGAAGTCTGCACCACTCTCTACGCATAAACGAAAGGTCAAGTCACTATGTTTTCGAGACACTGCTTGCCCTTTGAGATTCAACTTTTTATTTGCACTGAACATTGAAGATGATAACATCCATGCTGAATATGGTTGACTGGATTTTGATAAGTCCAGATCTACTTGCTGTGAACAATCAATCGGTCCACAGACAATTAACGGTAATGATTCCTCACCATGCCCTCTTGAAACTGTTACTCCTGAACTTTCTAATGTTTCAATCAGTGTTGAAAAGTCTCGAAGCCTCAATGAGCGGTCCCCATCAATTGCTACACTTTGTCCAATATTAGCAGAAATGGCAGTTAAAATTCTAAATGCAGTTCCTGAATTTCCCGCATGTAATACACTAGCTGGCTTAGAAAAACCATCACTTCCAACCCCATGAACCCGCCAATCTACTGAATCAGGGTGAAATGCAACTTCCGCCAAACCTGGCTTAGACAAAACCTCACCATTTGCTATATCTTCAATCTTGACTCCGAGTTGCTGGAGGCATCTTCTCATGCTACGTGAGTCTTCTCCAGCATTATTTACATTTTTTAAAGTAATTACTTGATTACTTTGAGCACTAAGTGCCAATAATCTGATTAAGTGAGATTTTGATGGTGGTAGGTTCCACTGTAAATTACCACCTTTTGCCGATTCATTAATAGACAAATATTCGATATTATTGACCGGTGCGGTATCAACTGAGTCATTCCATTTGGAAACCCAGCGTTTGGCCATATTGTCAGCGACGCGGCTGGGTGTCATCAAATTTGGGAACGCATATTCAAAAAGCAGGCACCTTCAGCAATCCCCATGAGGTTGAACGATTCTAGAGGTCGGCCTCTACGTGACCTGAGAATATCGGTCACAGATCGTTGTAACTTCAGGTGTACATATTGTATGCCAAGAGAACATTTTGGAAATGATTACCAATTTCTAGCAAAGGAAAAAATCCTGACCTATGAAGAGATAACTACAATCGTCAGTTCACTATTACCATTGGGAATAGAGAAAATTAGATTGACTGGCGGAGAACCATTAATGCGCAGGAATGTCATTGAATTGGTTCGCCAAATCAGAGCATTAGATAGTCGAATAGATATCGCGATAACAACAAATGGAATCCTACTTGAAAAGTACGCCCTTCAACTCAAAGAGGCTGGTTTAAGCAGAGTTACGGTAAGCCTTGATGCCCTCGAGAATGAGGTATTTCAATCACTTTCGGATACTACAAACTCGGTTGATGAAATCTTGCAAGGAATTGAATTCTGCAGACAAATAGAACTACCAGTAAAGGTCAATTGCGTAATTCAAAAAGGCGTTAATGAAAGCCAAATAATCCCAATTATTAGCTATTTTAATAAAATCTCTATCACTCCACGTTTTATCGAATTCATGGATGTTGGAACTACTAATTCATGGAATTATGATTCTGTTGTAAGTGGTGATGAAATGAGAAAAATAATTGAATTAGAATTCGGTCAATTAGAAAAGGTTGAATCCAATTATCCAGGCGAGGTTGCAAACCTTTGGAAAATGAAAAATGGCTCTATGGTTGGCTTTATCGAATCTGTTACCAATCCATTTTGCGGTGATTGCAGTAGAGCAAGACTATCTGCAGAAGGTTCAATTTACACTTGTTTATTTGCTACAGAAGGACATAATATTCGTTCAATTCTAAGAATGGATGCTAGCCAAGAGCAAATCGGTAATGCTATTAGCGAAATCTGGAAAGGTAGGAATGACAATTATAGCGAACAGAGAGGAACTGTTGAACAAACAGAAGACCGTGTTGAAATGTCATATATTGGCGGTTAATTTTCAATCGCTGGTAAAACGATATCGACCAAAACGATCCCTGCTGATTCATCGATTAATTTGAATCTCCAAGTTCCAAGGTTTGAGCCAATCGCGGTTGAATCAATTACGAAATAATCCCCTTTTGTCACCGAATAACCAGCATCTCTATCATGGAATGACACATTTGCACCTACGACCCCATAGACACCTGAATCAGCAACATGACCTCTTACAGGGTCACCTTGTCCACCATCTGGGTAAATATCATACTTCAATTTCGCAGGGTCAATAGATTGGTCTAAACTCGAGATTTTGACAACATGGAATCCATTTTCTAAACCACGAACACTAACTTGAGCCATAGGCGGCGATTTCTCTGTAGTGGTTAATGCACCTTGCATCATTACGAAAACCATACTCGAAAGCATGACCGTAATAGCCAGCAATAGAACTGTCGCAATAACAGGGCTTACCGCCTCATCATCTTGCTCCAGTGCTCTCGCCATAACCTTCCCTAGCCTACATGAGACTTGAACCATGCGCTTAATCAGCGCTAATATCATCCAATATGGATTATGATTATCAATCACCGAGTAACAATCTTTTTTGTGATTTCAAATCAACCAAAGAGGTTTATCGCATTCCATCGCTCGTTTTATTCCACCTATTGGTCCCAAGATTCTCAACAACACCTCAGTCATCAAATCGCCATTCATGAATGCATATGACATCTTTTTTGAACGCAGAGAATTATTTAGCGCTCGAGCAAATGATCCTCTAACCCTATTTTCATACTCCAATAGGCTAGTTCCATTTTCAAGATTATCAATAATTGCTTCAGCTGCAAAGCAACCAGATATTATCGCTTGGCTGATTCCACCACCATTACTGGGCATTACTAGGCCCGCAGCATCGCCAACCGCTAATGTATTTCCATTAACCATGCATTCAACAGGTCCACCCATTGCAATCCATCCACCTCCCCAAGAAAGTATTTCCAAATTGAGATCATCACAAAATGTTTGTAGATGTTGTTTGAGGTTGCCTTCTAATTTTCCTGCCCTCACACCCAAACCGACATTTGCTGAATTTGGACCTTTAGGAATTATCCACGCATATCCTGAAGGCGCCACAGAACCGATGAAAACATCAAATGACTCTGGTATTTCGCCTTGTACTTGCGCATAGATTGTCGGTATTTGGTCCTTCGGTCTATAGAGGTCTTCTTGACCTTTTGTTAGTCTTGCTACTTGGGCCAGTGAACCACTGGCATCAATCAAGTAATCACATGAGTATCTTCCTTTATCTGTGACCAATAGATCACGATTTAATTTACTCTGATGTTGTATTTTCTTCAAAGCCTCACCGCAGCGAATTTCTGCACCTGCTTGAATTGCTTTCTCTCCAAGAAAGCCGTCAAATTGCAAGCGATGACCTGAAAATGCATCTAATTCAAACTTATATGATTTCCCAGATGGCAAGAATACCCGCATATTGTCCAGGCGATGCAATCTCAATCTATCTGGAAAATCAAAATATGTCTTTAGCCATTGGTGGTCATCTAAATTAGAAAAGGTTGCAACAACCTCTCCCCAATTGGGAATGCATTCACCACACTGCGCTGGATTACCGATAATATCTCTTCTTTCTATTACGAGGACATCAACACCCGATTCAGATAACTTCTGGGCACAAGCAGTTCCCGCTGGACCCGCTCCAATAACGATGACTTGTCTGTGTTCGACTTCAATAGCCATAATATCACCTATTTCTTTCAATAACGTAATCTGTAATTTGAAGCATCAATTGTTTTGCATCACTATCCGAGAAACCATTTAGGTATGAAATTGCTCTCTCAATATGAGTGGAAACTAGTATTTCTGCATAATGCATACTCTCGGAACGATTCAGTAATTGCATTAATTCATCAAAATCATCATCAGAAAAGTTCTCAATGATTTGTGAGAGTCGTTTCCTTGCAGTTCCATGTGACAATGTCAATGCATGAATTAATGGCAATGTCATTTTTCCTTCTAAGACATCTGCGCCTCGCGGTTTGCCCATTTGCGAGTCCCCTCTCAAATCTAGTAGATCATCTACCAGTTGGAATGCAATTCCCAATTCCATTCCAAAATGCCCAAGTTTTTTGGCATCATCATCACTTAGTCCTGCGATTAGTCCCGCTGCCTCACATCCTGAAGCAAATGGACCTGCGGTCTTACCTCTAACTATTTGTAAATAATCTTCAGGTGATGTTTTCAAATCGAGAATATGGTCTAATTGTTCAAATTCAGAAATTGCAATATCAGCGCAGCATTTTGACATAAGGCGAACAATTTTCTCATCATACCTTCCTCCAAGTCCGAAACCATGAACGAATAACCAATCTCCTGCAATAATACCCTTAGCTAGACCCTCTTTGGAGTGAATAGTTTCAACGCCACGACGTTGTGATGCTTGGTCGTTAATATCGTCGTGAACAAGGGTTGCTGTATGAATTAATTCGAATGCTAATGCTAGTGGCATGACCTCTTCTGAATCTAATCCTCCAGCGATTTCGTATGCTAATAGAATGAGTAGAGGTCGTAGCCGTTTACCACCTGCAAGAAGTACTTCTCCGCATAACTTGCCAACCTCCCCTGCGCCATTTTCAATCTCCTCATCGATTAATGATTGAAGTTCGGCATCGACGATTAGGCGCATTAATTCTAGGCGATCATTTGCCTGCAAATCTTTACTCGCCACGAACCATCCTACAAGGGTGGCATTCTTAACCGGTTGTCTCCGCCCTCGGCATGCTAGGGTTTACTCTAGCCGAGGCGATTGGATGGAAAATAGCGAGAGATTAGAAGTCCTCACTACTCCTTCTCGAAGAGACGGGGTCCGATTGCAACTGGAGCAAACAATCCAGCAAATGGGCAAAGAAATGGATTTGCGAATGCGCCAAGTCCCCCATGTTGAATCTGCTATTGAGACTTTGAAGGATGGAAATTGTGACTTGATCGCATTGAGTGCCTTTGACTGGAGAGATTTTGATACCACTGGACTTTCTATTGTCGGAGTTTTACCTCGCCGAGAACCTACATGGGTACTGGTAAGTGATGACAAACCGGAATATTTGATTGGTCAACCAGTTATTGTCTGTGACCACCCATTGCTTCACCGACAATTTTTACGAGTCCGGTTTGATAGTGTTATCTTGACCAGTGAAGAGTTTGCCGAGAGTATTGACAAGTTAGAGGAATATAATTTGCTGCTTGCTGATGAACGAGTTCCATGGCTTGAAGAATTGAGAAAGGAAGGTCAATTAGACGGATACATAGTCAATAGAGGTGAACATCAAGCATTACCATTCAAAGCACGCCGCCATACTTTAGGCCTACAAAGGGACAATCCTGAGCGCTCAAGATTTGTTCCTCCTCCGCTTCATGGATTCACCCTGATGGTAGCGAGAAATGATTTCCCTTCATTCAAAATACAAAACTGGTGTGATTCCGGAGCATTCATCGCTCATAGAATGGAAAGTGCAATTTGGGATTCATTGCCCAAGAATATGTCTCAAATCGTTGGGATATTTGTAGAACAAAGAAAAATTTCAACTATTCTTAGAGAAGCAAAAAGAGCAAAGGATGAGCAAGTCGTTGATTCGGTTCTCGATTTGAATAAGAAGGTCAGAAATACAGTTCCACGTCTTGAGATGAAAATTGAAATAATGGATCCATTAGGTATGGTTTCTGCATCAGCAGAGCGAGTATGCCCCGTCGCAGATAGCCACATGGGCATGGTTTCACTACTCAAAGAATTTAATTTACTCCTAGATGCTATGCTCAATGACCAAGACGAGTTGGCTCCTAACTATCACGGATTACCAGAAGACTTCTCAAAGGCAAAACCAGCGATGATGGATTTAGGAATCGATTACTCTGATTCTTCAGAAGATGAAGATTGAATTCCTAATTTATCCTTAGCGATCCTAATTCCTTTGGCTGAACGGTCATCACCTGCAATTAAAACATCATATCCTTGTGTTGTAATGTAATTCTGTAATTCACCCATCTCAGATGGAGAACTATCATTCGACAATTCAAACAGATTAGCATCCAAATTACGTGCATCTGATTCCCATACAGCAGAATTCATTTGCATGGTCAGCGTAAACTTTTCAACTAGATCAACTGCCGAGTGGACTGGATTAATTACTGAGGATAATGATTCTGCAACCTTTCCATTGATTATTTTTAATCGGGACAGCTCTTCTGCTATTTCAAGCAAAACTTCTTTTAATTCGCTCGAGTCATTACTACGAGAAAACTTTCTTTGGGCTTTATCTAATTGCTTTCTCAATACAACCACGCCTGCAATGATCGCATCTTTGTTTCGTGCAGCATTGATCAAGGTCTGTTCACCATCTTCAACACGAGCCATCAAATTAGTTTCAAAAATTTTAAATTCTCTTTTGAAATCAATTTTAACCGTACTACTAATAGCCGATGCTAACAGTTGTGATTCCTTAAGAGAAGATTTAGCAGCACGTTCCTCATTACCCATGTTCAACCAACACAGCCTACACATTCATCCTTTCAAACCATCGTAACAATTGTTAAAAAGCGCCACCTAAAGGGTCGCCGAATTATCCCATTTCACCCACAAAAACGGCAAATCAGAGTCAGAGTTACAGCGAAGACACATATACTCTAAGTAACGGATTGGTAATTGAAGGTAATATCATGGTCGACAAAGGGGCTCTCTTGACTGAACTTTATCAGGCTAGGTTTGACGGTTTGAAGGAAATCGCAATAGCGTATCAATTACCCAAGTCTGGTTCCGTAGAATCGCTTCGTGCTCGCTTAATTCAACATCTCATTTTGGACCAATGGGATTTGTCTGAAGATGGTATTAATAATCTAATGAATGCAGAAATGGGAGAGATAATAGGAGTCTTTGGAATAAAGAAATCTGGTTCTATTAGAGCACGTAGACAGCGCTTATATCTCCATTTATACCATGACCCAAAGGTCCTACTGGTTGAGAAACTGGACGACCGCACAAGAGACCAATTACATTCAATGTGCAAAGCATTAGAATTACCTCTTTCGGGAAATAAACAGTCTCTGCTTGTCAGAATAGCAGGAGTTCTTGCAAGCCAACAAGGTGGCTGGGGTAAAGTAAAGAAGAGTTTGAGGAGGCCACGTGGCGAAATTCATCTCCCGAATATCCCATACCCAAGCGAAGATTCAGTGCCACAACAACAAACAGATAGTATTACAGCAATTGAGAATACTGTTGGTGATTTTGTTTCTGAACATCCAACTGGGTGGACTTTCGAGGAAGAAACTGAACTAAGAACTGAATTGGCTGAAGGTGGATTGAATCCATCCTTAGCATCAGTTTCTGCAAATATTGATCTCGCATTGAGAGGTCAACAAGGAAAAGAAGAGAATTCTGTTCCCCCGATGATTCAATCGGCACAAATTATGGATTCAGAATCCAAGCACAGTCTTGAAACTGAAGCTGCATTAATGGAAATAAACTCAAGAAATGCTGAAATTGAAGCGGCTGGTCGTGATTTCCTAATGATCTCTTCAACCAGTGACAGTGAAGACTTGGAAGTATTCATATCCAGCCTTTCCAATCATGGATTTGCATGTGATATTGCTGCAGTAAGAGATTCTATCCGTAACACCATCATGGAATTAGATTTCAGAAGCCAGAATGAAAAGAATGCCCTACACTCAACTCCCACTTCATGGACTGAAAGAGAAGCACTAAGAGCATTTGAGAGTGCAAGAAATTCATTAAGGGGGCAATTGGCAGATACTTTGGCCGCCCACCCTGGTGATTTAGTAAAGGCGAGAATGGCATTTGAAGAAGTAGGTCGCTCATTGGACCTCGACTTGAGAATTCCAAGCATATCTGGAAGAATTCATGCTTTATTTGATCTACATGTCGATATCGGCGAAGCACAGGCTCTACAAGACCCTTCAATCGCAAGGAGAAACCGAGTACTTCGTATTCTTCAGCATGGAACGGTTCATCTTCAAGCAGCCGAGTGCAGAACTCTAGACCGTATTGAGAGAAATATTGTAGCCTTTGAAGAACTTGTCGAGACAGTATTAGAATCAAGTGAAGGTACTTTTTCTGAAGCTCAGCAAGCACTTGTTATCAGATTCCTTGAATCCAGAGGATATGAGGTAAATACTGCTACATTGAGACCTAGGGTACTTGCCTGTGCAGGAATTATCGGTTCCGAATTAGGTTTTATCTCGCCTAGTGAAATACCACGTATCGCACCTGGAATTATTATCTCAGATAACCAAGTCGATGCAATTGTTGTTGAATTACAAGCACTTGCTGATGCATTCAAACCAAAGCAAGCAACCGTTGCCTTAGAACCTGAACAAGAACTTGCAGAATCTGTTGCAAATGCTGCTGACCACTTAACAGATGTTAGGGCAAAGATTGACAGAGTTGACAATATCTTAGAAAGATTGAGAATTTAAGTATTCAATCTCCTCTAGATGCATAGAAGTTTTGAATTACAGTTGATACTCTTTGTATGTCATCGATGCCTCTATGAACCATATCGTTGATAATAGCCTGTCTTTGTTCTACATGCTTTTCAAATACTGCAGGAGAAACACCTGCGGCCTTACAAATAGTTTCTCTTAACTTACTAGGAATTCCTGTTTCTTCAATCTGCTCAGTAGCAGCATTGTACTTCCAAATTATATTGAGACGAGGTTTATCCCCTTCCATACCTGCAACTTCAGCAACTTCTGTGATCTTACGAGCCGTTTTACCATTGATGTGAAGACGTCCCTGGATTATAATTAAATCAAGTCCTGAAAGCATAATGGGTGGAACATTCATTGGAGGATTGATCATTCTTGTTACTGTTTCCTGTGCAGTATTTGCGTGCAATGAACCGAACGAACCATCGTGCCCAGTATTCATGGCAGTCAATAGAGTTGCACATTCCGGACCACGCACTTCACCCACGATTATTCTGTCAGGGCGCATACGTAGTGAAGATTTCAGACAATCATTCATATCAACTTCTGGAGTTCCGTCCGGTCTCTCTCTCCTTGTCTCCATTCTCAACCAATGGTCGTGGTAAACTTGTAATTCAGCGGTATCTTCCACTGTTAGCAAGCGCCTTGACCATGGGATGAACATTCCCATGCAATTCAAAGTAGTAGTTTTACCAGAACCTGTACCGCCTGCAATTACGAAATTCGCAGGACGACTATCCAATCCCTCAATCCAAACCCACATCATTGCAGCAAGTCTTGAGTTTACAGTTCCAAAACGAACTAAATCGATTATAGTAAGCGGGTCTTCCTTGAATTTTCTAATAGTCAATGTAGGTCCATCTGGAGTCACTGGAGGTATTGTACCATTTACACGAGAACCATCTGGTAGCCTTCCATCAAAGATTGGGACCAATCCTGGTCCATCTCCAAGTGGTACGTTAGTAAATGCGGCGATATTCTTGGCAATTATCAAACCAGATACATCGTCGATTGTAATATTAGTTCTACACATTCCGTGTTCTCTGTGGGCGACTTTCACACATTGTCCACCCCCATTATACATTACTTCTTCAAGTGCATCATCTTCTAGCAGAATTGCCAAATCCCCATATGGATTTGGTTCCACTGCCCCTTCAACATGATAAATCGGAGATGGATGATTACCTTCCATGTAAATCGTTACTCTTCCATATTGTTCTAATATTGTTTCAGACATTTTAACCGCCACCTATTACCTTAACCGCACCTAAATATAATCCCATTGAGATGGCCATCCACAGTGGTATAAACCATAGATAACTCTTCAAGCGGCCCAACATTCTTCCAGATACACCGACTCCAACTGCTGAAGCAGCAGCAAAGAATGTACCAAATGTGGAATTGAAATCATCTAGTTTGAATCCAGCGCTCGCTGGTGCGAAAAGACCAACGATAAATGCAATTAGCCCTGGAAGGCCGACAGAAACGAACATTATGATTAGAATCCCTCTTCCCAATAATTCATTTTCTCTTCTATTTATTAGATCATTAAGCCTCTCGTAATCATGACTTAGACTATCTAGAATCCCTTGTAGCGGTGCATCTTGCTCCATCGCGGTCTCAAGTAACATCATCACTCTTTGCACCTGAGAAGACCTTGTTTTTGCGGAAAATGAGGTTAATGCTGAGTTAATATCAGATGAATGACTCTCTTCTAATGTTTCTTTTAATAATTCACTAAGCAAACCTGGTGCGCTTTTTGATTGTTCCATCATAGCCTCTTGCAATCCATGACCTGCTCCAACCGAACTGGCTAGTGATTCAAGCAGCCCAGGCAAAGAATTCTCTATCTTTCGTCTACGGCTCCGTTCAATAATAGGGGGAATACCACCACCTGCTATTGCAATTCCAATAACACCCAAATAAAGTAATAATGGTTCACCATTGAACGCTTCTAAGAATCGGAAAAACATAGTATCACAATCCCGGGTCCTTGGTGTGGGCTTTCAGACCAATCAAAATCATGCCCGCTAGAGTAAGAACCAATCCACCATTTACGACTCCACTGATCAGAGCAGGGTCAGGTATTGACATAAATGCTGCAATATCTCCAGTTAATAATTGAGGAATTAGTCCTGCAATTGACAATATGATCGGTCCAATCATTCCGATTGAAAGTAAAGTTTCAGGGACTCCGCCAAGTTCTTCGATGTATTTTTTGACTTCTTCTGCCCTTTCTTCTTCCATTCTTGAGCCTTGCTTTCTCAAAGTATCTACAACATCGGTATTTTGTGTTACATTGTTGTATAGGGTATTCAACAATCTGCGGTATCCCTCGGATTCAGCAAGTACTCATCATACTCTTTAGTTCATATTCAAGGCCGCGAGATTTACCACCGGACAATCGCTTCATTATTTTAGAAAAATCTTCACTGATGATTCCATAACCACCTTGCCCGATAGTATGCAAAGCAGCTTCAAGACCGACCCCCGAGGACATCAAAACATCA
>CAJJAP010000005.1 GCA_905182185.1 uncultured Candidatus Poseidoniales archaeon
ATTGAAGCATTAGAGCTGTAGTCTGGATGAGCCCTTGAATTCCTAGGATGTATCGCTGGTCAGCCTCTCTCGCCTTGAGAGACTTCCACATCTCCTCCCAGTCCTCGTGTGCGTGCCAATAGCGGCCTGTATTGAACTCGGTAATGCCGCCATCAAGCCACCTCTGCTCTTGTTTAGAAAGTGGGCATTTAACCGCCATGGTTTGCGCTTCACTTGTTTGCTTTCAAGTTACGCCCCTACAGACCTTTATTGGTGAAAGTTTCGCTTGCGCTGTTAATATCAAGTGATGTAATCAACTGTGTAAAAGAATATGCTCGGACCCTTGTGAGGCGAAACCCATGTTCTCCGCTCACCTTACCCAAGTAGCTCAACTCGAGGCCATCATTCGATCTGCCCAGGCCTTGCTTCAAGCAGGACTCATCGATGAGGCAACAAGCCTCCTGAGCCGCCTTTTCGACCGAAGTTCAACCGAACATTAACCGAAGTTCGCATCGGTCCACATCAACCTGGTCTGGACGACTCGCTGGGACCCGAAAATCCACGCCAGCGAAGACGCTCGCATGGACATGGGCATTTGGGATTGAGGCGGAACGCCTCAAACAGGCGTGAACAATCTTGAAGATGAACAGGGCCACCCTTCGTCCATGCGACCGGTTCATCTTTTGTTGATGCTGGTCGTTCTCGCACCGGTTACCGGATGCCTCGGCGGCGGTGGAGGTGGCTCAGAAACGACCGGCACCTACACGGTTGAGTCGACCATGACGTCCATTGAATTGGAGACTAAATCCGCTGACTATCAAGACGAAGCAACCGTTGAATGGAGCCTTGATTCCTCAACCATCGTCGAAACCATTGAGGCGGCTGGTGGCCACGTTGTCGGCGTTCTCTTCTCCCTTACATACGGTGAAGACGAGACCTCGGGAGGTCCGCTCTGTACGGGCGGCGAGGCCAATGCACCCGACACGATTACAGGAACTGCTACCAAGGGTGAATGGACCCTTTCGGGGTCGGGAGAAAATCCCGGGTCCCATGAGGTGAACCTAACTTGGCACAACGCTTCCCTTCTCTCAGGTGTTATCGAAGGATTGACCAAGAGTGAAATCGAAGACCAGTTGGCCTTTGGTGAAGATGCATTGGGTGTCTACAATCTTGCTGTAACGGTTGATGCGGAGGCCTTCAACAGTGCCTTCTGTTCACACAACGACGATGGCGAAGAGGTCGCCTCCGTGGTCAGTCTGCTCGTGTTGGACTTCACCATTCTCGATGAAGACGGTGAAGCGTTGACGGGCATGGCAGTCGGTGACGGTTCTCTCCCAGTCTTCTTGTTTGCAGGATGGATCTTCCCCGTTGTGTTCCTCGTCGGTTATGTCTCCACCAAGCAGCGCGACCGATTCCATCTTGACCTTGATTTTGGCGAACCGGAAACCGAGGTTGTTGAGGGCGAATCCACCTCCGACGGTGAAACCCTCGTCGACAGCTACCGTGCTCGCGTCATCACCCTTTCCGCCTTGTATGTGGCCCAAGGCGTTCCGTGGGGCTTCATCACCGTGACGATGGTCACTTTCCTCGCTGCAGAGGGTGCTGACGCCGGCGACCTCGCCTACCTGTTGACCCTCGGCACCTTGCCATGGTCATTCAAGTTCCTTTGGGGTCCCATCATTGACCGCTTCCAAGTACCGGCTCTTGGACGCCGTCGTCCCTGGATCCTCATCGCCCAAACGGGCATGGTGGCGCTGCTCGTGACCATGCTGATGGTTCCCGATTTGACCAATAACATCTCACTCCTCGGTGCGCTGTTCTTTGTCTACAACGTGTTCACGGCCCTGCAAGATGTTTCAACCGACGCCCTTGCTGTTGATGTGCTCCAATCTCACGAATTTGAGCGTGTCAACAGTTACATGTTCACGGCCAAGTCCTTGGGTGGTATCATCGGCGGCGCAGGGCTCGGCACCATCATCGGTGTTGTTGGCATCCGCGGCGCCTTTTTGATTCAGATTCCGATTTTGGTGGCCATCATGATGGTGCCGCTCTTCATGCGTGAACGTCCCGGTGAGAAGCGCTTCCCGTGGGACGAGGGTGACGCTGTTGAGAAGGTCGACGATGCCGAGGAAGGCGCCGAGGAAGTTCGAGACTTTAGCGTCATTTTGGGCAACATCCGAACGGCCTTTTCGGTTCGTTCAGCCCAACTCGGTATCGTGGTCAGCCTCGTCATTTCCCTCGCCTTCATTCTCATTCCCATTCTTCCGTTGCTCTTCCTCCAAGAATTGGGTTGGACCCAAAAAGAGTTCAACGCCACCAAGGGCGGCATCATCCTTGTGGTGACGATGTTGGGGGCCATGGCCGGTGGCGAACTTGGTCGTCGCTTTGGGGGGAAATCCACGCTGATGTTTGCGGCCCTCAGTGCTTCATTGACAACCTTAACTTGGGGCATGCTCGATTTTATGTGGGGCGAAGGTTGGTTCATGATGTTAGTGTGGATTATTCACACCTTCCTCTGGGCCATCGTCTCCATCTGTGCCTATTCCCTGATGATGCGGGTCACCTGGGCCGAAGTGGGTGGAACGCAATTCACGGGCTACATGGCGATGATGAACCTCTCCGCCATCATCGGCTACCAGTTGGCGCCCATCTTTGCCGCCCAGTACGACTATCAGACCATCTTCTACATCGCTGCCGTGCTCGAAACATTCGTGATCTTCGCCGCCTTGTCCATCGACCCAGAGGAGACGGACCGGACGCTCAACACCGGGGTTTGAGTTATCTCCTATAATGTAAAATTCCGGACCCTTGTGCATCGAAACCCTTTGGATTAGTGAGTATGCATAGTAACTACCAATGTATACACGAAACTGACACATTCTCTGAATACAAATCAAATACATGCAGTCGAAGCGCCCAATATGCGCTTGGAATGGCCCGTCTATGCATTTACTGCCGGTGTTTTCCTCGCCTTTGCTCTAAGTGTTCAGTTTCTCTCTCTTGGCACCTTTACCGTCGTTGGCCTGTTCGTGCTGCTGACCGTGGCCTATGCCTGGGTCGCCTGGCTGATGATCAAGCAAAAGGCCGTCCTCGAACTTCACGCCTACATCAACTGCAATACGTGCGGTGAGTTGACGCCTTCACAAGGCAAGCACTGCATGAACTGCGGCGCCGACTTGTAGTCAAACATACAACGGTGGCCCTTGTAGTCGTCTGCAGATGTAACGGTAGCGTTTGCACCGACCCACTGCAACCCCTTTGATTTGTCAATACTTGAGCAATGGGTATTCGGATTTCGCAATCCCTCAGTCAGATTAGACTATCCGTGTTTCGGTTTGAGCCCCCAAGTGGGTTCCTCGGCGGATTGCTTGCGGGAAAGATAGCCCAGCACGTGCTTGCAAAGCACTTTTGGAATGTCCACACACCATAACATCTCGAACAAGGGTGATTCAGGCGTGCCTATTTTATCGGTCAGTTTACCCCACATCTTGACGATGCCTCGGGTTTTTTGCTCGCTCATATTGAAGCATTAGAGCTCCAGTCTGGATGAGCCCTTGAATTCCTAGGATGATATCAGCTGGTCAGCCTGCTCTCGCCTTGAGATGACTTCCACATCTCCTCCCAGTCACTCGTGTGCGTGCCTATAGCGGCCTGTATTCAACGCGGTTCTGCCGCCATCAAGCCACCTTTGCTCTTGTTCAGAAAGTGGGCTTTTCAACCGCCATGGTTTGCGCTGGGTGCTACTTCGTGTGCTTTCAAGTTACGCCCCTACAGACCTTTATTGGTGAAAGTTTGGCTTGTGAGTCTAAACTTGAACACCCAATCTATCAGTGAATAAATAATGCAGGAAATCTTAATTATTAACGAATTTACCCCCTTTACATGCAGCCAGCGCCAGTTCCAATAACTCCTGAGCATAAATTGTCCAATGATGAAATAATGTTCAAAGATGCCAGAATAAAAACACTGAATGGGTTTTTGGGTTTGGCCATTCAATGGATTGCTGTACCAGTCATTTTCGTGTGTATGTTCGTCACTTACGCGTGGACACCATTGATGGTTATTGGAATAATATTACAAATCGCAATTGCAATTGTTTGGTTTCTAATGTTCAACAGCTATTTAATCATAAATCCGAATGAAGGTGCTGCCATCCAATTTTTTGGTGAATATGTAGGAACAGTTGATGAGCAAGGATTCCATTTCTTCATTAATCCATTATACGAAAAACAAAAAATATCTCTAAGAATTAGAAACTTTGAATCGGCCAAACTCAAGGTCAATGACGTTAATGCAAATCCAATTGAAATCGCCGCAGTAGTAGTTTGGAAGGTTGTAGACACCGCCGAGGCTTTGTTTGAAGTTGATAATTATCAGAATTATGTTCAAATCCAAAGTGAAGCAGCACTCCGTGCTATGGCAACAAAATATCCCTATGATATCATCGAAGAAAAAGACATAGGCGGAATTGCACTATCAAGTCACCAAGAAGTCATTGCCCAAGAACTGCAAATTTCAGTTGAAGCAAGATTGAAGAGAGCAGGAATTCAAGTCTTAGAGGCTAGAATCAGCCACTTAGCATATTCACAAGAGATCGCACAAGCAATGCTTCGCCGCCAACAAGCAAGCGCAGTGGTTGCAGCACGTAGTGAAATCGTCAAAGGTGCAGTTGGAATGGTTGAGATGGCTTTAGAGCAATTAAGTGCTAAAAACATCATCGAATTAGATGAAGATAAGAAGGCTTCAATGGTTAGTAATCTACTAGTAGTATTATGTTCGGAAACCGACACGACACCAATCGTAAACACCGGTTCTCTATAATATTCGCTAATTGCTAACAGCACTCGATTCATGTGCTGAAAATCTGGCTGAAATAATACAGTGGTCTGATGCTTCTAGTTCACAATCGGTTGAGAATGAACCAAGGTACTCATCAGACCCGCCATCGCCGATAATCATCCGGTCATATGCACAAGATGATGATTCAGCAGTGTTGGTATTGGTTCCATCGGGAATTATCCATTGATAGTCTCCATTGCGAATAGCCAATTCATCTAATTCTGAAGACCTTGCATAACTGCAATCTGCATTCAGGTCTCCAAGCAAAATGAAGTCGTCTTCACCAGGATATTGGAACTTAGCCCATTCGAATACATTTACCAGTGCTTCAGTCTCATTCAATACATCATCTGGGTCAATATGTAAGGTAATTAATACAAAGGTGTGGTTGAACTCAACAGATACAAACCTTGCTGCAAATGGTTCCCTGGTATATTCACAGTCATTATTTGGATAGTGATTACCAGAATCTAAGGATCTTATGGTTTTGACATCATAGTAGAAAGCATATTGTTCCGAAATTTGGGAACTTGACTTGTTTTCACAAAATGCTCCAGTCCGATTGGATAGAACCATTCCAAACTCTGAGATTTCGTCAATTCCATCTTGGAGGATGTAGGGTGCTGTTTGTTGTATATCTTTTATTTCCTGAACAGCGACGATATCATAGTTGCTAATTTTACCTGCCATCTCAGCGACTCTCGCCTCATCTTCAGCACCTGAAGGGCCGAATCTCTTCACATTCCATGAAGCGATTTCAAGATCATGTAGGCAGTCTCCGTCTCTGATTCCAGATTCGTTAAGTACGGATAGTTCTTGATCACTCGAAAATAAGGATGGGTTTTCTGAACAATCAGATACCTTTTCAACAATATCTGCTACTGGGGAAAAGGGTGCAAGAACTACCATTAAGGCCACACAAACAGAAACTATGCCAAATCCTAATCCGAGATGTATCCAACGAGTAGTCCCCTCGTTTTCTAAGGCCAAAATCCGCTTTTCAATAGTGGATTGCCGAAAGCCACCTGAACTCTTAACCAGCTCTGTCATGATGTACCCTCAATGACAAAAGGTATCAACAATCCGCAATCAATACCATCTTTTCGTAGTTAAATTAAGGCTTGTGAGCCTGACTCGAAAAGAAAATAGATTGTACAACAAGGAAGAGAACTAACTTTCAAGTGTATCCCTAAGCAAAAGCAAATGAAGATAATGATGTTTAAATCATTCTCGTTTATCGTGAACGTGCTGTGGTTATTGAGAAAGACGCTCTACTAGATCTGCTTTCTTGCCGCCAACAGGTAGTCCCGCTGCCTTGCAACGTTCTTTGAGTTGCGCTACAGATAGAGAAGATAGGTCTTCGTCGTGGTTGCAGTTCTCATCGTGAACATGCTCTTCTTCTGTTTCCTCAGTTTCTTCAACACCGAATCCACGAGGTTCGTGAACTTCAACGAATGAAACCTTGGAAACATCAGTGATTGCATCACGGATAGTTGTTACCAAACGGAACTTGAGCATTGCTGCATTGGTATCAAAGAGCATTGTTTGTGGTAGAGTGATAGCAAGGTCATCGCCAGTGAATTCTACGCCAAAGTCAGTGTGACCTGTGTTAGATTCTAGTAGTGCTGTAACCTTTTCTTCCTTTCCTTCTACAACTGCGATGATCTTGAAACTGTACTTCAAAGTTTTTCCAGCCATTGGGTGGTTGTAATCAATACGAGCGCGTCCTGCAGCAAGGTAAGATAGAGTTCCTTGCTTCCCACCGATGTTTACCGGTGCTCCGATGTAAAGTGACTTAGGGTCTTTTACAGATTGAAGGAGTTTGTCGATACTAACTGTGTCGATTAACTCTGAATCCTTCTCACCATATCCGTCTTCAGGAGCGATAGTGCATTCTGTTTCTTTGCCTACTTTTGCTCCTGCTAATGCTTCTTCGAAACCTGCGATTAGCATTCCTCCACCAACGATACAGACCATTGGTGAATACGTACGCCCTTCTTGGTGAACTTCGTGTTCTTTAGCGACCTCTTCGCGAGTAGTTTCGATAATAGTACCGGTTTCTCCGTTATATAGTTCGTAATCGACGTGGATAATTGTTCCTTCTTCCATGTATAAGCCTCCCTTAGGGGTAGTTCGGCGACCGACGCCCCCTTGATAATGGCATTGGCTGAAAGAAGGTTCACTCCTCTTGCTCCATATGGGATTCTTCAAGGCTCAGTGGGCTCTTTTTTAGTTTTGAAACGATTGCGATTTGAGCCATACCGATTAACATCAAACTCCAGCCGGACCAAACAAGATGAGAGTTCGGCAAATCATAGATAGTCACTCTGACCATTTTGATAGAGTCTAATCCATCTGTTGTCGCCTGTTGCATCAAGCCATTTGCTTGTGAACCATCAAAGATGAATACTATATCTCCGTGCCATCGTGATAATGTATCAACTTCAGAACGTGCTGTTCCAGATGAGTCGAATCTAAGCATCCCGGGCTCTACAATAGCGATTTGAGTGAAATCTATTGTTCCATCTGCATTTTCAGTAAACTCGTAAACAGCGATTCTAATACCAACATAGCCATCTCCGACTTCAAGCCCATCATCTTTAAGAATAATTTCTAAGAATTCGAAACCGTAATCGCCATTGATAGTAATTTCATCTTGAACCAATGAAACGCGATGGCTTGCATCTCCCCTATTGACCAGTGTAGTAGTGAAAATATGGCCGACCATTAGCAATATCAAGCCGAGGTGGACTACATGAGCTCCAACTGGGATTCTCTTCAAAATAGATGTTTTTGATTTGCGTTGAATCTGGGTGATTACCTCATTGACCATAGGCGCTATCGTGACCAAAAGCATTGGTAATGAAATCCACGCGATTGAACCTCTGGTTATGTATTCAGAAACTGTGGTCTCTGCATCGCTTCCCAGCCATTCGGGAGCAAAAATTGCAAGGGCTATTGAAACGATTAGAACCGCCAATGCCACTGAAAGAGTAGTCTTTGGTTGCTCTTTTCTCATCGTATAGGTAAACATTGCAAGGGCGATAGCAAGCATGAACGGTGCACCGTATAATTCGTGAGCGGTCAGATTGATCGAGTCAATGCTAGCCAACAAGATTGCTAGTGTTAAGATCAAATATAATCCCGAAACAACAACAGTGGCCCAAAGTGCTAATCTCTGTTGGTCTCTGCGAGAAGTTATGTTAAAGCGTTTAGTAGATTTTGTTTTATCCTCTTCAGCCAATAGCCAAGGTGATACAAATACAATCAATACTGCTGCTGCAACTGGAAGTTCCACCAATCCGGCCCAGGCAGAAGATAGAGCCAACATTATTCCTGCACTTGCCCAACCCCATTGTTTGGTTGGATTTACTGAATAATATAATGGGGTAAAGAAAATCAAACAGACTAATGAAAAGAATACATCTCCGTTGATAAAACTCAATATAATTGGAGTAACCATCAAAATTGGTACGATTTTAGCAGCTGGAAATTGCCATTCTAATGGCAAGCGGTTTTCTTCTTCCCTATCATTTGAAATATCAAACGCCAACTGCAAATATACAACTATTGGGAAAATGAATACTGGAATAAATGAATATATCTCCAGTTCAAATAAGAATGCGAATGTGGCTAATAACAATGGTACAGCGAAGATATAAATGCCATTTTGATTAATTTTGCTAGTTCTAATTGTACGCCTCTGCATGGTTAGCCAGACTCCTATGAAGAGCAAAATAATCATCAGATAAGATATTACTTCCACCCCTGCTGAACCATCTCTTAGAACCATGAAACGACCGAATACCTCGGAAGGGGGAGTTCCTCCTTCATTGACTACGAAAGTATGTACTGATGATGCCCATACTCCTCCTGACCTAGTGACCAGTGTTGCGAAAATTGCTAGTCCACCTGCAACCAATCCAGATCCCATCCAGATATTATCGGAGACCTTGCCCGGGCGAGTTCTCAAATGAACGATAACCACTAATGCTAGCCAAGGCAAAAAGGAACCTGTTTCAACTGGGTCCCATGCCCAATATCCGCCCCAATCGAGAATCAAATAGGCCCATAGCCCACCTAGGCCAACACCAAGTGTTGTGAAAAACAATGCAGGGCGAGCGACTGTTAGGATACGAGAATCGAGTTCTTGTCTATCACTGGAGTAAAAACTGGAGATAGAAATTGCTGCAATATGCAGGCATAAAGAATATGATAAGAAAATAAGTGGTGGATGTATAACCATCAAATCGGTTTGCAATAGTTCATTTAAGCCCTGTCCTAGCCAGTTATACTCATTGACTCTAAATGGGTCTAAGGTCAGTGAAATTATCAACAGTAACAAACTGAAACCATGAACTAATCTGAGCCTTAATTGATGAGCACTAGGGCCTTGTTCGACTTCTACATTTTCACCCGACAATGGTTTACGCCAAATCCAAGATAGTAATGACATCCAAAGAACCCACAGTAAAATCGGCCCTTCTCTAGCGGCCCAAGTGGCGGCAAAGCGATACTTGAGGGGGAGAGCGGCTCCTCCGTATGCTGCTACGTGTACAATCGATGTATCATTGACCAAGAAGCGGCTTGACAGTGCAATAAACGGTACCGCCAAAGCAAAATGACAAAGAAAAGACAATAATTTACTCCTCTCATGCAACTTTGGCTGCAAAATGAGGAGGGCGGCAGCAAAAACTGCCAGCCACAATGTCAGTGTCCACACAGACGAGGCTAACCACCACACCTTCATGTCGTTTTCTTATCTTAACCCACATAGGGTACTGGAGGATTACCAGCCAAAGTGCTTAGCCCTTGAATATCCAAAGGAGAGAAGAACTGGAATTACCCGCTTGGTCAGCAGTATTGGCTTTTTGAACAATATTTTTATCCCGATTCCTAATTTCTGTAGCGGAGACATATTGCCTAACTCTTCCGGCAGACAGTGAGCCATAACCGACATTTCTTCATCACTCAAGTCATACAATGCAGTCTTACCTTTGAGGATTTTATTGTATGGTGGGAAACGCTTTAACCAAGCCTTTTGATATACCATCAAGCGTTTTTGAGAAAGATCGTTTTCTGCAATCGCTTGTGTAATTACTTGTGCAGCCTCTCGTCCCGACCAAAGTGCAAGATGCGAGCCTCCCTCAAATAGAGGAGAAGTGAAACCTGCAGCATCACCAACTAAGATGACCCCGGTTTCAACTGTGATTTCTCTTGGCCCAGAGATTGGGATTGTGCCGCCGAATGGCTTAATTTTAATTCCATCCTTGCGCCAAGGAGGATTTACTTTGGGTTTACCGGCCAAGTATGTGTCTTGAATAAAGTCCTCTAGATACTTTATTGCACCTTTCTTATCGGTCGTTACCAAACCAACATTTGCCCTTCCACCCTCTTTGGGGATCATCCAAACATAACCATGTGGAGAATATTTAGGCCAGAGATAAAAGTCAAGGTATCCATCATTTGGAACATCAAGCATTTCGTATTGGAATCCTGCTATGACTTCAACTTCAGTCTTCATATCAAGTATTTTTGAAGCCGCACCTGCCACTCCAGAGGCATCGATTACAGCGCGGCATTCAATTGGAAATTCATTTCCTCTCCCGTCAATTTTCCAATTGGTAAATTGATTTTCGCTATTGAAAACTCTCTCCATCGAAGTTACCCTGTGAGAGAGTAGTAATTCCGCACCGATATCGCATGCTTCCTGAACCAACCATCTTTCAAAAAGATGCTTGTCCAAAACATATCCTGTTTCAGAAAGAAGCTTCTTTGTTCCGTCTGGGAAAATAATCCGTATTCCTTTTACATCAAGGGCTTTGACATGATCTGGCAATTCTAAATCCAAATTATCGACTGCCATTTGGCTAAGGCACTCACCACAATGAACTGGCGTCCCTACTTCCGGGTCAGCTTCTACAATTATTGTTGAAAGTCCTGCTCTCCTCAGATGAAGAGCAGCGGAACCACCACCTGGACCAGCACCTATTACGAGAACATCGCAGTAACTCACTTCGCCCCCCATAGCCTTCGGTTGTAAAGGGCAGCCCTTGAAACCAACGGTCTTTATTCATTGCAGAAAGTTGTAAAAATTAGCAAATATCTGTGAAAACTAACAATGCGAGAAGTGAAAGGTGACACTCCCCGTAGGGGAGTTATGGCGTGGGTAACGATGGGGCGATGGCTTGACCATCTCAAATCTCAAGGAGAGTTGCTCTACATAGACCGCCCAGTGGATGTTGAGTATGAAGCGGGCGCTATTGCAGAACTATTAGTAAAAAATAATGGCCCCGCAGTACTCTTTTCTCAACCAAGATTAGCCGATGGTTCAATTTCTAAAATACCACTGGTGATGAATTTATTCGGAGGCGAGGAAAGAACAATGCAAGCACTTGGAGTTAGCCGAGAAGATGAAATTGGCCAGCGGATGGTTGCTATGATGAAACCAGACATTGGATTATTTTTCAAAAAGCCATGGAAAGCATTGCCGCTACTCAAAGACGCAATGGCAATGCCGCCAAAGAAAAAGCGAATAGGTGCTTGTCAACGCGTCAAGTTACCACTAGATTTAACAAAATTACCGATTCCTAAAACATGGCCCTTAGATGGAGGAAACTTCGTCACCCTACCCCTAGTGATCACAAAAAATCCAAAAACTGGAGAACACAATATGGGTATGTATCGGGCTCAAGTATTCGGCCCAAAGGAAATAGGTCTACATTGGCAAATACACAAACATGGAGCTGACCATGCCGCTATGCTTGGAAAAGATGCAAAAATGCCAGTGGCGATTTGTATTGGAGGGCCGCCAGAACTAATCTTTTCAGCAATTTCCCCCCTACCTGACAATTTATCCGAGTATCAATTTGCCGGAATTCTCGGACGAAAATCCCTACCAATAACCAAAGCATTAACTCAGGATTTGATGGTTCCTGCTAATGCTGATATAGTCATAGAAGGATATTGCATTCCTAGTGAAACTCGTACCGAAGGGCCTTTTGGTGACCATTTCGGATTCTATTCCCTAACTGGACAATACCCTGTTCTACACGTTACTGCGATCACTGCAAGAAAGGATGCAGTATTGCCTGCAACAATCGTAGGCCTTCCTCCAATGGAAGATGGATATTTGGGTGAAGCGATTGGCCGTCAATTTTCTCCTGTGCTGAAGTTCCAGCATCGAGATGTTAGCAGTGTTCATCTACCGATGGAGACCGGCTTCCACAACCTTGCCATCGTTGCCAGTAAGCAGAGATATCCAAGACAAGCGAGAAAAACTGCTCTCGGTTTATTAGGTGCTGGACAAATGATGTTCCTAAAATCGATAATTACAATCGATGAGAACCAAGACCCAAGTGATTTGGAAGCGTTGTTGGATTGCCTAAATGACAAAGTAGACCCTGCTACCGACATTATAGTCCTACCAGGCCAAGTTGCTGATGCATTAGAAGCTGCGAGTAATTACGAAAATGTCCATGATAAATTAATCATTGATGCTACTACTTTGGCCAAGAACGATCCGCGTGCCGATAACGAGCCTTTGGAAGGCTCATTCCCTCAGCACACTCCTAACTGGAGGCGCCATGCTGGCACTGAATTAGCATCACAATATCCTGCACAAAAACCTGATGACATCCCTTCGTTTATCAGAGAAGTATTGCGACTTGATTTAGTAAGCGATGCGAGAATGTTACGAGATTCGATGTTGGTTGTTAGCACATCTATTGCAGGAAGACCTGATGTCAAAACAGGTTGTGACCCTTCACAATTGAATGATGAAGAAAACGCCCTTCTAGATTCCCAAGAATTAGCCAGAAGAGAACAAATTATTCAATTGCGAAATTCAATTTGGCAATTGGACAACGAAAATGCACTTCGTTGGTTATTTATTACCGATGATGACCTAGATTTGCATGTTGCAGGAGCAAAGAAGAGATTGCTTTGGCAACTTACTTGTAGATTTGATGTTGAAAGAGGATTGTCCTTCGACGAAGATAAGGCTAGATTATGCTGGAATGCAACTACGCCAATTCCAAGCAAAGCGCATGGAACTCGTCGCTGGCCTGCGATTACACTACACGATGAAGAGACATTACAGAAGGTTGCATCACATCCCGAATTAGCCGGCTATAGTTGGCCTCAGCACCTTACTTTCCATGATTCAGCAACTTCAAAGAGGGGTGAGTAAATGGATTTCAAACAAGTAGCAAGTTTTGTAAAAATTGAACACACTCTGTTCTCCTTACCGTTTGTTCTGATCGGCTATTTCATTGCCCTTGTGCAATTCAATATCCCTCCGAGTATAGATCTGCTCTGGATTCTTCTTGCAGCTGTCGGAGCAAGAGGACTTGCAATGGCATTGAACCGTATTATCGATAAAGACATTGATGCTGAAAACCCACGCACTGCTGGAAGACATCTTGCTTCAGGTTCAATGACGATGAATACCGCTTGGACGCTATGCGCAGTATTCCTTGTAATGCTACTGTTCGGTGCTTGGCAACTCAATGAAGTGGCGTTGATGATGTCTTGGCTACCTGTACTCGTCTTCATCATCTACCCATACATGAAAAGATACACTTGGCTTTGCCACATATGGTTGGGTCTTTGCCTGGGATTGGCACCTGCAGGCGCCTGGGTTGCTGTTGCTGCTGACGTACATGGTTGGGCAGCTATCACTGGAATGCACGATGGATTTAGCGAATTAATGTGGTATCCGACAATATTCTTTATCTCACTAGGAGTGATGTTTTGGATTGCTGCCTTTGACATTAATTATGCTAGAATGGATGTTGAAAGTGATAAAGAAAATGGTATTCATTCATTCCCTGCGCAGTTCGGTGAAATCGCTACAACAAGGACCTCTATTCAAATGACTCTGCTTTGGTTTGCTTGTTTTGCAATCTCCAACCCTATGGACGAAGCATGGTTCTTAATGGCTGCAGGAACGATGGCTATCCTCAACATTATTGTAATATTGAGGCATCAAAAGTTAGCCGACTTCCAAACAACACTATTCAGAATATCAATGCTCACAGGATGGGTTCTTCTCGCAGCAGTTCTAGCGATGGACCCAACCCCTGGGACATTCGATTGAGTGATACTATCTGCCACTGGATGTAGGCGATTAGAATAATTCTTCTTCAGTCCTAAACAGTACTGCTGCCGCTATAACTGCAGTGATTGATGGTAATGAGATAAACGGCATGTACGACTCATCATCCATCATTTCATCGATAACAGGATCTTCTGTGGTGTTGTTTTCTGCGGGTGGCAAAGGATTGACAATTATTTGTCCGACCATACCGACGCTACGATGAGGCTCACAAAAATAATCAAAAGTACCATTCAAGCCAGCAGTGAATAAGAAACTGTAATCTTCATCGGAGGCTGTATCACCTGAATCAAATGTTTCATTCACTTCTACAGCATTATGTGGTAGTAATTGCCCATCCCAAAAGAAGCGGATGGTTTCTCCTTCTGTAATAGTTACTGTAGAAGGGCTAAAACGAAGATTCGTACTATCAACAGTAACAATTGTGGCATTGGTGGTATTGTCAGCGCTGACAACCGGAATAGCGCAAAAAACAATCAAAACTACTACTACAAGCGCGAGTCTCATAGTGTTAAGAACAACCACATCATACTTATGCTATTGTTTCCAAATTAGAACGATTTCCCATTCAAAGCAAGAGTCATGAGTAAAATGACCCGTTCTCGAGTACACTCCCCTAAGGCCACATACTTGTCAGCACGTGAATCGTGAGTTGATTCAATGACCAACATATTCAATTCATACTGATTCATCGCCCACCTTATGCGAGTTCTTTTACTCGGTGCATCCGGTTTTATCGGCCGAAGCCTTGTATCAAAGGTACCCGCGAATATCGAATTAACTGGCACATATAATACAAACAAGCCAGACTTTGGAAAAATTAACATTGAACAATTAGATTATCTTGATGCAAATATTGATTGGCTGCAAATCGTAGAGAAGTATCAATGCATAATCGTAGCAGCACGTGCTAATGCTGGAACAGAAACGGTTCGCGAGAAGATTTCCAAAAGGGCACAATCTGCATTCGAACAACTAACTAAAGCAGTGATAGAGAGCAAATCAAAGCCTTTTATCGTAGCGCTTAACGGTAGTTTGAGTTATGGCCATCGCGCTGAAGAACCGGTAAAAACTGGAGACAAAATCAACCCAACTGGTTTTGCGAGATCTTATGCGATTGCTGAAAAACCATTCAGAGACTTTTTAGCACTAACAAATAAAATCGCCATAATTAGAGCACCATGGGTCATCGGTCCGGGTTCCTGGTTCTATCAGATGTATCTAGAACCAGACAAAATACCAATTATCGGACAAGGAAAGCAGTGGGTTTCGGTGGTTTCCGTAGAAGGTTTAGCCGAATTTGTCTGGCAAGTAGTTGAGTCACAGAGAAATGGCATTCTTCATCCAAAATTGATCTATAGATGTAGGCAAAAAGAGTTTGCGAGTCTCGTTAAAGAAGTCACTAAAAAACAAACTCACAAACTTGGTAGATTCAAATTGATGTGGATGGAGAAGCAAATGCGTGAATCTGTTCTTGCCTCGATTAAACTGGATGATGGCATGGGCAATCAATCGGAAAACCAAACTTCAAAAATGAATTTGAAATCCGCCATAGAGGAAATTTATTCCGGTTTTTCATAAACATATAGGCTATATTCGCCAAGATTCCAAAATGGAGTCCACTGCAGTACTGAGTCTAATGCGTACAAAAACTTGCTTCTCAGACTTTGGTATGGAGCCCAGTGATGACGATACCATGCTGGATGAGTTATGCAGTAACCAAGGCGGAGTTTTTTCTTTAAATCTGTTCTAAAGAATCTATGAATCTGCCTTGACGAATAACACCTTGAGGCTAAAAAACGAGTTGGTGAGTATCCTCCCCACACATCCCTCAACCGAGCTATTGCTTTTTTTGGTCTTAGCATCATTAAATTCCATATTATGTCGAATGCATACCATTTGTTAACAAAAGTAGCCACAATTCTCCCACCTGGTTTGAGAACTTTCGACATTTCTGCGACTGCTTTTTCAAGTTCTGCACAAGTATTCAAGGCTCCGAAGAAGACATAGATTGTGTCAATAGAATTTGCCTCGAGATACTTTGTAGAGTCCTCAGGACCCCCGAGCAGTGGATTCATCTTCGACAGTTTTTCTGCTTTCTTTGAGACTATTTTGTGAAATTCTGGCGTTATATCAAGTCCACTGACAGTTTCCACTCCTTCAACACCTGCAAACCAAACCATGTCAAGGCCAGGTCCGTAGCCAATTTCCAGTAAATGTTCGACCTCTCCTCGGAGGACTAATTGTCTAAACTTATTTCTAAGTGTCATCAATACATGATTGTCATTGGCACGAGATTCGAAACTTTCAGCCTCTTCGTCGTAGTAATCAGCAACAGATTTGTGATATTTCTCAGCGTTCACGATATCGCCTCAATAACGTCGCTATATTCTGCTTCAATTCGAGTTTTGTGTGCATTTTCGTGACCCCTACATATCGACTTTGTGTAAATCGATTCCCCGGATTTCGTTGAGGTGTTCAATTCTTTAATTCTTCTAGAAGCCTCCCAAGATTCAATTATTGAACCAAGAATTGGGGTTTTCATTACCTTCCACCACCACGGATAATCTCGAATAGGGGTGAGGGCAAGTGGTTGCTTTTGAATTGCATTTGGCAGCATATCTTGCGCCCATTTGTTATTAGCATAGAGTTCAGTTATTCCATCAACGTCCTTAATTGGAATCATTTGCATCATTTCTCTAGCACTATAGACACTTTCTTCAAACTCTAATGACTCTTCTGACATGACCATGTTCGGACAAAGTAAACTACCATTGGGATGTTTGTGCGAGAGGTATATCGCTAAGGCTCTCGTCCTCCAAACCCAGCCAGGTTTTGTGATTATTAGGACATCAACATCTCCGTCTTCAGCATTCACACCAGCTGCAACAGACCCGGTAATTGCAAGACCCGTGATTTGTTGACAAGAGTTGAGAATTGAAAGTACTTCTTTTGTGTCCTCAAGATTTTTAATTGCTAGTTTTTTAGATTGATTATGCTTTGAATTCCGAGGGTATTGTTTTGAAAGGACTACGCCATCCTCAATACTCAAGTGAGATGAATATTCAATGGCCTCAATCAGATCTTTTCGGGATGACTTTACTCGCAAATTTCGCAAAATATCTTCAATGTTCATATGATGATTGAAAATACTAGAATAGGCTAAGACTTCGTCTACGCCTCTCTCTATTTCGTCACTCAATATAGGGCCCATTGTGAACATTTATGCCATCGCCTATTAGTTTAAGAATTGATGGCATAGAGTTTTGATTAGAGAAGCCGTAAAAAGGCGAGGGAACTTCGAATAGAATAGATGGGGGATAATTTAAGCCTTGGCCACCAATTAACCCTACAACTAATGCCTGTTTTGATGTTTATTGGAGCCATAATGTCGCTTGGCGCGAGTTTTTGGTTGCCTCCTATTTTTCTCATCAGTGCAACAGTTTTATTCATTTTGTATTGGATTTATAGCATGAGGGGACTTCGCTTTGAATGGAAAGATCTAAGATTTCTAATTCTTCCAACCGTCGTACTGAGTGCAGGATTCCTAACCTATTATCATCTAACGCCCGCATTTTACGATCAAGCATATCATCTGCAAATTTCCAACAGAATCCTCGACAGGTGGGATTGGGAACCAACACATCAAGGAATGAGTTACTCGTTCAGACCAGAAATAGTCCCTGGAATCGCAGCGGTTGAACTTTGGTTTACGGGAAATACCTCGTCAGTAATTGTAGTACCGACCCTCATCTTAATTTCTGCTGCGTGGTCAATTCAACATCTCGGGGAGCACTACAGTAATCGGATGTATGGATTCATTGCAGGAGCAATTTTCTGTATGTTCCCAATTGTGATTATATACGGCAGGACTATGCTGCTTGATATTGCAGTGGCTGGAATGATAGTTTCGGTCTTTCATCATCTTGAGTTAATCGATAGATCTGAACGCTACAAACTTGTCTTAATAGGAGTATTATCTGCGATTATTGGGTTGACTAAATACCCCTATCTCTATCTTGGCGGTTGGATTATTGTCCTCTTTTTACTAAGAAAGAAAATTGAGGAAAGTAAGTTTATTGCACTCGGTTACGCGATTATAATTACCCTATTCCTGTTAAAGAACCAAATACACACAGGTTGGATATTAGGTCCCTTACAATCACAAATAACAGGAACTATGGCCAGCGTTGATGCAATCTCAGCGAATACCATCAGTTACACGCCGCAGCGATTTATTTCTGAGTATATTGAACAGTGGTCGATTGTTTTACTGTGTATCGCGTTATACGGTACTGCCTTAATTGTGAAAAGAGAAAAAGAATACATTCTCAATTATTGGGTTTTAATTCTCCCAGCAATATTCTTGCATGGATATATCTTAGATTTTGGCTGGCCACGTTATTCAACCCCTTGGTTAGCCTTGCTTTGCGTGGGTATTCCAGCAGCCATAATGTACTCTAAAGATGAGTTTGGTGACAGACTAAGGCGCTGGAAAGTACCATCAGCAGTGATAAGTATTCTTATTTTGAGTTCCATTAGCCCGGTACTTCTTGCAATCGAAGATATCGAGTCATATTCAGAATATCAATATAAGACCAAAAAAGGCTGGTCTGAGATATACATAGAATTGGGTTCTGATTTGAATGAACAATCGACAGTTATTACAGGTAGAGATATCACATTGGGGTTGTATTCGGAAACACCTAGCTTCAGATATGAAGATCCAAAATATCCAATGCTACAAGCGATAAATAAATTTGACGCAACTCATATATTCACCCAAGATAAGCACTACAGGTATGATATCGATGCCAACAGAACTTTCTTGTTTGGCTCACCAATAGAGCCAGTTAAGGTCTACTCATCCGATTATTACACAGGAAGATTGTGGCAGGTAGATCCAGTAAGACTTGACCAGTCTGACTGGTGGAGAAACAGCACCATTGAAATTAATGGTAGTGGTGCGCATTATGGAGATTTTGTTTGGTTAGAAGTTGGTTCTAATTTCAATCTGCTGAATAATACTGCAATGTATAGAATATACGAAACAGATTCTGCACTCGTTTTAGGAGATGTATTTGATGTACTAAGTAACAATACTCAAACTCTGCTTTGTGACTCGGTAGAAAGTTGTTCATCGTTCCTCAGGAATGACCACCTCGATCAGAATTGGGCTGTTTGGATGACTAAAACAAATTCACAATGAATATAAAGAAGAAATATTTCGGTTTTGCCCTCTAAATCTACAATCTCAGATTCGCTCATGAAGGCACCGTAACCGGTGTATTGGTGTTGAATATATTTTGTATCTTGTGGGTCAACTCACTTTGTATCAGAACCATTACCCATGAATTCAATTTCCAATTCTGCGATGGTTTCTGCAGTTTGATTGTTTTCATTCATGCTTCTTGTTTTTTCATCTGTGATTGCTGAGCCAATCGCGCAGTTACCAACAACGAGGAAATCAGCACCGATGCGAGTAGTACTTCTCCCACTCGGTCATAGTCTGAACCGACCATCATGCCACTTAGCAGAATCATGTCGAGCGAGAGCAGGATAGCGACTATCGTTAGTGGGAGCGTTCCGGTGAGTGTAAGTGATGCCTGCCATGGCAACGGTGTAGTGCCCACGCTCGGCGCCTTTGCGTTCAGTGGATCGCAATAGAACGCGAACGCTACGCCCGATGCTGCGCCCAAGGAATTGCTGATTAAGTCGGTCACCGTATTTGTGTAACCCCCTTGGTCAATCGTATAGAAAAATACCTTACCAAAGAACTCGTAGACCTCGTAACCCATTCCGATAGCGACGGTGAGTGAGAAGCAGATACCTGCTATCATGCGTGAAGAAATCTCCCAACCGTTGTGGTCGGAAACTCTGCGCCATGCGAATGACCAAGCGATAGCGGCGGAGGCGCTGTTCATTCCGTGGACCACTTTGTCCCACCATGGGTGGACGTGATACATTCCGTTTACGCCGTCAGCACACAACCATTCTCCCCGGTTGCATGCCTTCGAAGCAGAAGGGTCCTGGGCCGCTGTCTGCAGCGCCGAGCGAACCACCGACGAAGTGCAGTAAAGTCGTAGCATAGCCGATCCACAACGGAAATGCAGGAATGCGCATACGCCCGCTCCACAAGAAGGTTAGCGCCATCAAGGCCATTACCGCACCTCCGAGATTGTATCCCGCCCAGAGATTCAGGCCGCGGTTATAATTCCAGATGGCGAGGATGGTGCATGTTAGAATCAAAGTGAGCAATGGTGCGCGTTCGGGAACCCGTGCTTTTTCAGATGACAAGATAGTGGCCTCTCTATTAGACTGCCCCATCTTAACGCTGTCATAAAGTTTCAGCCGGTAATAGAAAGAGGGGATTCAAACTGGCTAACATTTCAACCCACCATAGCAATTAATACGAAACCACACTACATTGCATCTGCTAATTACAAGCATTCATTAGATTGACTTCCATAGAGGTATTGTGAACAAGGCAATTTACGCGTATTTATTCACAATCATGTTTGTATTACCCGGCTGTTTTGGTAATGGAGGCGGTTCAGATGATGGCGACGATGGAGGTGTTGACGAAATCTTTGGCTGCATGGATAGTGATGCAATCAATTTCAATATTGAAGCGAATAGTGATGACTCTTCTTGCGAATATATCGCCATCCCGCCTGCTGATCTAAATGCAACGATTCATTTCGCTGAAGAGTACGGTCGGATTGCGCCAATTCATGGCGTCAATAATGGTCCATTGATTAGAAACTCCTGGGAAATAGAGGATTGCCAACAGATTTGGTATGGTTCTAATTATACCGAAGAATATAACGAAATGCAAATTCCATCTTCCCGTACACATGGTGAAGGCCCTGGAGATATGAACCGGATATGGGTACATGCTGACGAAGATGGAGTGCCGGTTTATGATGGATATGACCCCCTTAATCTTTCAAATTATGACTTCACTGAAACTGACCAGAGAGTTCAAGCTACGATGGCGACCACTCATACGAGTGTCTATTGGCGAATGGGCTACTCTAAAGCATTCCCAGCCTACCAAGATTGTTCTGATTGGCGGAGTCCTCCAGACAATTTCACAGTCTATGCACAAGCGGCAGTCCAAGTATTGAAGCATTATCGACAGGGTTGGAATGATGGATTTTATTATGATGGTTTTGATGTGGTTGAAGTTTGGAATGAACCGTATTTGTCCGATTGGTGGAGCGGTACTGCGGAACAATATTATGAACTCTATCATGCAGTAAACTCAGCGGTTACCAATGAATTTGGTGATGAAATTGATGTTGTCGCTGCCATTACATTAGGAGATGATGGATTTTCTCATAGTTTTATGAAATTGGCTCAACAAAACAATGAACCCATAGATGCCGTTTATGTTCATTTGTACAGGGTAAACCCCTCTCAAACAACCTATTTTTTCACTCACGAAACTGAGTCACTCGGAGTGTTTTTGGAACAATATGGCTATTCAAAAAACACCCCTGTTTACATTACAGAATGGAATCGGAATATTCCAGTTTATGCGCAAAGTCCTGCCAGTCAAGCCTATTTGACCAGTGTTTTAACAATCTACAATGATCTATGGGAAGGGAATGAAGGAAATTCATCCTATGATGTGAGTACCCTAAGGATGGCACATTTCTTCGCAGCGAGAAGTTTCTTTTGGGAGGAAAATGGGCGGATTAAGCCACCTGGAATCACCTGGAGTGTGTACGGTGAAATGGTTGTTAATACCCCTATCAGATTACAAAACGAAGGAGGATTTCCATCAGATTCTATTGATTCAAACGAGTTTAATATTCTGGCTGGAAAATCTGAAAATGGTTCTCAAGTAAACATCTTACTTTCTCGTTATGTCGATGAAAATGCAAGTCAACCCAACGGTTTTAGCGAATTTAACGATACTGTCAATCTCTCAATGGATGGATTGGATGCCTCTTGTACTTACACTTGGCAACATTGGGGAATGGTCAACAGCGATTCTGAACCTTGGCAATTAATCGCAGAAGGTGACTTTACTGGGAACACGTTCGAGATGTCAAACTTTGAAATGAATCAGCGCTCATTCCATTTCATTCAATTGAATTCGAATTCATCTTGTCAATAATTTGTTTTATCTTGCTAATCTGACAGTTTCTACCCTATGGAAGATTCATGAGCCTTAGTCTATCACGGAGTAACATGAACCCTATTGTTGCATCTCTTCTTGAGTTCAATCAAGCCTTTGACATCCCTAAACTTGACTCCCCTGATATTGGACCAGAAGAATTGATTGAATTAAGAATAAAGTTACTCAGAGAAGAAGTTGAGGAGTATGCTGAAGCTGCTCGTGCAGGTGATCTCGTAGAAGTTATTGACGCTCTTGCCGATATCGGATATATCTTGGCTGGAACAATCCTAAACCACGGAATGCAGAACATCTATGATGATGCATTTGACGAAGTACACCGTTCAAACATGGCAAAACTGGTTGATGGTAAGGTCTTGCGCAGAGAAGATGGAAAGGTCATGAAACCGCAAGGTTGGACTGCTCCACAACTGGCTCAATTCGTTATCAAAGAATAACTCTTTACCCATCTATGGTAGTTATTGCAACATAATGTAATCCCCCTAATCTGCTGTCTTGCTTGAATGAAACCTATATGTGCGATACTTTGTGATTAGCATATGGCTAATCCCACTACATCGGATGTCAAGGCAACCTCCTCGACAATGAAAGAAAAGATTCACGAAGTAATCTTTGAAGCAGATACGCCATCAGGGAAATATTTCGATATTGCATTATTACTTTCAATCATAGTTTCAGTTATCGCCGTTTCATTGGAAAGTATAGAATCGATTGACAAAGTATATCATTCACAGTTGGTTATGATAGAATGGTTTTTCACAATTCTATTTACAATTGAATACATATTACGCCTTTATTCTACCGAGCATTCGGTAAAATATTCCACTTCATTCTTCGGAGTTGTTGATTTATTGGCTATTTTACCGACATACCTCAGTATTTTTATTCCCGGAGCGCAAAGTCTTCTGGTCATTAGAGGACTCAGATTATTACGCATTTTTAGAGTGTTCAAATTATCCCGCTATCTAGGTGAAGCAAATATCCTTAGTGAAGCCATCATTCAATCTAGAACAAGAATTGTCGTGTTTTTATCGACTATTACAGTACTCAGTTTCATCACCGGTGCTGGTATGTATCTTGTCGAAGGTCCAAAGCACGGATTCACCTCAATACCTCAAAGTGTCTATTGGGCCATTACAACGCTTACCAGTACCGGCTATGGCGATACTGTTCCGATCACTCCAATCGGCAAATTACTGGCTATTTTCATCATGATTATGGGTTATAGTTTGATTATAGTCCCTACTGGAATCATCTCAACAGAAATGATGAAATTGGGAGACATCAGTACTCAGGCTTGTAAGAATTGTTCAAAAGAAGGGCATGATTTCAATGCTAAATTCTGCAAACACTGCGGTTTTGAACTGTGAAATATTGACTCACATCGGAATTGAATAATCTCAAATCAGCGGTTGGTTTGATGACTTAGTAATGTTTGGCAAGGGCATGAGCCGCCCTATTGCATTGGTAACTGGAGGCGGCCGTGGAATTGGCGCTGCGACTAGTAAACGCTTAGCAGAGGATGGATACGACATCTTGTTGACCTACAATACATCTTCAAAACCTGCCGAGATGGTAGTTGATGATATCAGAAGAACTGGTGCAGATGCATTGGCGGTCAAAGTGGATTGTAATGACGATGCAGAAGTTGCTCTACTGGGAATTCACCCTTGGATGCATAGAGAAATTGATGCTCTGGTATTGAACCATGGCCGATATGAGAGAGTAGCTGCTGAAGATATGACTATAGCAGGACTAAGGACTACAATGAAGACTAATTTTGAAGGCGCTGTTGCAGTCTGGAAGGCAGTCCAACCTCATCTAACCGCTAGTGCAAGAATCGTTGTTGTTGGCTCTCAGTTAGGCACACGTGGCTCACCGCATGGCGCCGATTATTCTGCATCGAAAGCAGCATTAGCAATGTGGGCCCGTTCTTTAGCACAGGCGGTTGGACCTCAGGGGAAGAGAGTCAATATCCTTGCACCTGGATTTGTTGATACTGCTATATTGGCTGGAGATTCAAAGCAAAAAAGAGCGGAGCGAGAGCAACTTGTCCCATTGAAACGTGTAGCAACACCTGAAGATATGGCTGGAACTATCTCATTCTTAATCGGACCTGATTCATCATATATCACAGGCGCAATCATCCATGTTAATGGGGGATTATACCTCCCTTGAATGTGTTTTAGGACATACTTCAAAGCCAGTTGTTTTCTAAATTGATTAATCATTAAATTGGAGAGGATAAGTTTGGTTGAGGAATGGGATGATGATGGCACCTTTGAGCAGGTTGCTAACCATAATACCGGTGATTCAGATTTATTGGAACGTGATCCATTTGATATTTCCAGAGCATTGGAAGGTGCTGCTTTTGAGCATTTATCACCAGATGTAAAACGATTTGTTCTACATTCTGATTTCGAACCTGCAGGCGACCAGCCAAAAGCAATTGAAAATTTGATTTCTCAATTGGAAAATCAGCAGTCAAGATGCGTGTTATTGGGAGTTACAGGAAGCGGAAAAACATTCGCTATGGCCAAAGTTATTGAAAAACTCAATATCCCGACACTAATCATTTCCCACAACAAAACATTAGCAAGGCAATTACACCACGAAATGGTTGGCTATTTCCCTCAAAATGCAGTTGAATACTTCGTCTCCCATTATGACTACTATCAACCCGAGGCATACTTGGCCAAGAGGGATTTGTTTATTGACAAAGAACTTTCAATCAATGAGAGAATTGAGCAGGAGAGATTCGCTTCTGTTGCCAGTTTAGTTACCCGCCCTGATTGTGTAGTAGTATCATCTGTTTCATGCATTTACGGGTTGAATCCTCCTGAGACATTCCTTGAGTACCACATAAGGTGTCACGTTGGACAACAAATTGAAACAAGGGACTTGCTAAAGGAATTGATCGCTCTACAATACCAAAGAAGCACCAGTGATTTGACCAGAGGACAATGTAGGGTCAGAGGCGAAGTAATCGATATTTGGATGCCGAGCCGTGATGACCCAATCCGCATCCGCTTCGGCCTAGATGGTGTGGAAAAGGTGCAAGTATGCGACCCAGTAACTTGGGAAGTCCTCGATGATTTACATGAAGCATGGATCCATCCAAAACAATTCTTTATGACCGATCCTGACAAATTCGAAACCTCATTGGTCTCTATTGAAGATGAACTTGATAATAGAATCGCACACTATGCAAGTGAAGGAAGAGAATTGGAAAAGCATCGCATTGAGCAGAGAACAAGATATGACTTAGAAATGATGAGAGAGATTGGCCATTGTAATGGCATGGAGAACTATTCATTACATTTCGATGAAAGAAAGACGGGCGAACGGCCATATTGTATGCTGGATTTCTTTGCAGCCTGTGCAAAGCAGTTTCATGGTGATAAGGATAAATTCTTGGTAATAATGGATGAATCACACGTATCATTACCACAAGTCGGAGGAATGTATTTTGGAGACCGGTCACGCAAGATTAGTCTCATTGAACATGGATTTAGACTCCCTACCGCTGCAGATAATAGGCCATTGAAAATGCCTGAATTCCAGTCACTGATACCACGCATGGTCTATGTTTCAGCAACACCTGGCGAACGAGAATTAAGGCATCTGTGCGAAATAACTGGCCAGAAAATCCCTAATGGTTTACTTCATGCAAAGTCAGGTGGTGGTGCATTTGCACCAGACCTTGAGAAGAAACATCCACAAGCGGAAGCAATGTATGACATGCTACAAACTATTGAAGGGATTTCAAAGATGGAAATCCGACCGACTGGATTACTTGACCCAAAGATTGAGGTTAGAAGTACCACTGGCCAAATTGCAGACTTACTATCTGAAATAAATGCTAGAATCTTGATTGGTGAGAGAACTCTGGTCACCGTATTAACCATCAAATTCGCTGAAGAAGTAGCAGCCTACCTCAATCAAATGGGAGTCAAAGCACATCATCTTCATTCTGAAATAGATACTATTGAAAGAACTGAGATCATCAATGCACTCAGGATAGGACACATCGATGTAATCGTTGGAATCAATCTACTGCGTGAGGGTTTGGACATACCAGAAGTGAGTTTAGTTGCAATCTTTGATGCTGACCGGCAGGGATTCCTAAGAAATGAACGCTCGCTATTACAGACTATTGGGCGAGCTTCAAGAAATGAGAACGGGCAAGTTTTGCTATACTCTGATGGTTTTAGTCCGGCGATGGAAGCCGCTATTCGACAAACACTTGAACGCAGAGAACGCCAACATGCACACAATATTGCCAATGGAATTATTCCAAAAACCATCGTAAAAGCCCTACCTACAATGGGAGCAGATACTGAGAATTTAATCGCAGGAACTACGTCTGGTTCCGAAGGTAAACGCCTTATCGCCAAGAAGGGTGGTCGCAAAGAAGGAGATTGGGCTCAAGGCCTGAAATTGGGTGCTGGAGCATGGAGTAGTGGCTCTGGACAGGATGGTTCTACAGGAGCAATTAACAATGACGATTTATCAATTGAAAAATTAAAAAATCAATTGACATATGATGAACCAGATGATGTCCTCAATGGACTTGATTTCCATCAAATTGAAACACTGATAGTGGAACTCAATGCAGAGATGAAAGTTGCTGCTAAAAACCTAGACTTTGAGCAGGCTGCACGACTACGTGATAGGGTTTACGAGTTGCAACAATTACTCGATATGTGAAAGCATATTCGACCGACCAATATCGCGAGTTTGATATGAGGGGCACACCAGCCCTTGCACATGGCAATTGACCCTGAGTCCTTTGACGTCCCGGTAGTGGACTATGATTTCTCGGCCCTAACCACCCCTTCCTCATTGATAGACCAAATGGCAACTGCTGGCGGATTTACAGCAACAAAACTTGCTACTGCGAGAGATATTCTACGTGATATGAAATCTGAAATTGACGCAGTAGATGGTGATATCACCAAGGTCTGTAACTGGCTTTCATTCCCCGCTTGTTTGTGTGCCACTGGAACTCGAGGATTCTTTGTTGAAGCCTTAAAGCAACAGATGTTCAACGTAGTTTCAACAACTTGTGGAATGCTTGACCACGATATTGCCAGAGCTTACAAGCACTATTATCACGGTTCTTTCGAATTGGATGATATCGAACTGGGAGAGCATTCATTGATGCGCCTAGGCAATGTAATCGTGCCAAATGAATCATATGGCGAAATTATTGAAGCGATGGTCATGCCAGCTTTGGAAGACATTTACAAATGCAGATTAGAAGAAACTGGAAAAACTGGTGCTGATGCATGGATTGGATTCGGTTCCATCCAATTGGTTTGGGAATTGGGTAAGAGAATCGGAACACCTGACACCATCATTTACTGGGCTGCAAAACATAAGATTCCGATTGTAATTCCAGGAATTACCGATGGTTCGATTGGAGCACAACTATTCATGCTCCGTCAAAAGCATCGTAGCTTCCACATCGACACCTTGGCTGATGAACAGTATATGTCCGACATAGCATGGGATGTTGAGACATCTAACGCTTTGATGATCGGTGGAGGCATCTCAAAGCATCACGTTATCTGGTGGAACCAGTATCGTGGTGGACTTGATAGCGCAGTATACATCACAACCGCTCCTGAACACGATGGTAGCCTTTCTGGTGCAAGATTACGCGAGGCTATTTCTTGGGGCAAAATGCGCCCTGACGCCCCTAATATTTGCGTAGAAGGTGATGCGAGCGTATTACTTCCGCTTCTCGGTAGTGATTTTTTTGGCCAATGAAAACTCAATGGTGATATTATGAAAGCAGTTTTCAAGGCCACTTTTCTAACGGTTCTAATCTCGATGTCGATGCTAGCAGGTTGCTTTGGCTCAGATGATTCTGGAGGAGAAACTGTTGAGGAAGATCTTTTCTTCACCTTTAAAGACCAATTGGGCAACAATACATGGTATCATTATCCTGGTGGATTAAATGCAATGAATAACACTTCAGCACTCGGTGGAGATAATATTCCATTCCTTTCCGCTGGAAGTTATTACGGCATTGGAATGAGTACCTTTGAGCCTACAATGGGCATCACGTCTGCAGGTAACCTATACATGGCCAGTCACGGCAATGGTCCTTCAGGTTCCACCGCAGTAGTACAATGCACAGGACTAACTTCGATGACTGCCGACTTAGATTATTCATGTCAAAATGTCTATGGCCCAGTATTACCAGTAGCTAATTCTAATGACCCTTACATCTATGTTGACCCATGGACGGACAGAATAATGAAATTTGACATGCATGCCCTACTTGGAATGACCGTAGAATGGTCTGATAACGAAGGCGAGTCGTGGGTTGGTCCAACTGTTGCCACAGGATACTCAGTACAAGATCACCAAACGATTGCTTCTTCACCATACCCTGCCTTATTGCATGAAACTTTGTGGGTATTTTGTATCAATGGGAACTTCCCATTCCCTGTTTGCGCCGCTTCACAAGATGGTGGAGCAACTTGGGGACCAGAATTGCCTGGCGCCCCGATAGATTGCCAAAGCGGTGGTCTTTCAGCACACCTAATCGGAGCGGATAACGGAAACTTCTACAGAGGTCAAAACGGTTGTGATGGAAGCGGTTATTCAATGTACAAAACAGAAGATGGCGCTTTGACATGGAGTGAACATGTATTACCTACTGAAGTGAGTGGAACCGCTGATACTTGGAATGCAGAAGAAGCACAAGTTTCTGTCGATGGTGATTCAAATGTCTATGCTATGTGGATGGGAGTCGATAATTTACCATACTTCTCATATTCCCTAGATGATGCAAATACATGGTCTGAAGCGCAAATGATAGCCCCTTCGCATCTTGAAGGAACTGGTTTTCCAGTCATTATCGCAGGGGATACTGGAAAAGTTGCGTTCGGCTATGTTGGGACAACTGGAGATGGGCTTTGGCATGGGTATATCTCCATGATGACCGATGCTTTCAATGAAACTCCACTGATTACTACTGTGATGGTAAACGAGGTAAATGACCCACTTGATGATGCAAGTCCTACCTGTGGATACGAACGCTGCGGTGGCTTTGGCGATTTCCTTGATATGCAAATTGATGCAAATGGAAGAGTTTGGTTTGCTTTAGCCCACAACCCAACGGATTCGGGAATATATGGTAGTCTTACTATTGGCCCAAGCCTACGTGGAGAAGTTCTACCCCTTTCAGAAATGGCTGCTGGTGGACCTCAAACCCTGTGATTCAGGAATCTTCTTGATCATCTCGGAGATATTGAGTTGCACTTTCAAACACCGTATTACCTCTTGAGACAATTTTATCTTGCCAAACTGCATCATTTGGATTAAATATTCTAAGTAAATTTAACCTGCTCCAATGAGACTTTGCACCAGCCTCGTCCACATAGTCGCCCCATTGAGTCCATCGGTTTTCATCCCTATTGGCCCTGATTACTTTGATTGATTTGAAGGTACCAAACTCTTGTGTTAAATAAGTCCAAGAAATACCCGGGAAGCGATTGACTAAGCCTTGATGAATATCCCCTTTTATCTCATAACCAACTCCGGTTTTGGATAATAATTCAATGTGGCCCGGGAATAATTGTTGCAATTCTACAAATTTATCAAAGTCTTTATTCCTTAGTTCAAGTGGTAATAATAGCGTATCATGACCACTTGGACCCAGCCCTGTATGATGGTCGATTGCAAATATTTGTTTGACCTGAACAAGATTAGCGTTGAGCCAATCTATCAGCATAGAAGGTCCTTTTTCCAACTTTGAACCGCCATATTGAATCGCTGCAGGATACTGATACTGACCTTCTGCTACAGCTTGTTTAAGATTAGGATAACCATACTTCAAAATCAATAGAAGGGCCCGAATATTGAATGAGTATTCATTCTTCTTGGGAACCGTCTTTGGGTTAATGAAATCCTTAACCGCTTCATATCCATCGGGAACTCCACTATACAGTTCATCTAAGCGAAGGAAATTTCTATTCAAATCAACATTATTCTCATTGAACCGCCTCCACCAAGCCATTCCATAGGGATTGACTGCATGAATAAAAATTACGCCATGGTCATCAAAAGGTTCTGATTTTGCCAATTTATCCATTATCGACAACTGAATTGCAGAGCCAGGATATCCTTCAACACCATGTACTCCGCTGCTTGAAATTATGGCCTTTCCACTGTCTAGTGAGCCTATTACTGCAATATCTATCGCTAATTCCTCCGCCTCTGGACCTTTCATTCCAAGTTTCAAACGTTGGTGGGTCACATTATGGCCTGCAGATGTCAAATCTTGGCAAGCAATTGCAAATCGTCCTGCCGCCTCGGCATAGGAATTTGAGAACCAACGACGTCCCATCACAACCAATGCCAGCAATGCCAAAGACATGAGTTCTTCGCCTTTATTTCATCCCACAAATAGTTCAAACTCTACTATTTTCTTGACATGCGTCCTTCCTCAGACCAGCTATTGATGATTTCAACAGTTTTGCCATAATATGATTGAGACGTCCATGGCAGAATAACTATGCCGTTATCATTGTTGTATCGCTCCAACTAAAAACACCATCAATGCACTGCGAATAGGCATTAGTGGCCTCCAACCATCCCCATCACATGCAACTAGTACTTGGTGAATTGATTCTAAATCTGGCCGTAACAAATACTCTTCACCGACCTCGCTCAATGTTTCAACCTCAATCTTTGGTGAAGAAGGAGTGGTAAGATGATGTGCCGAAAATTCCCCGCTCTTCCCTGCCATAGTCCTTGAAAATAAGATTCGCATCTCCTCTACCGTTTGATCATCTGACCACGCCCTCCTACCTGAGATGTTAGCAATTTTAGGGAATGGTTGTTCGCTTACTAGAATCCTTACAATGGAGTCAACTACATCCATTTCTGAAACCCACCAATGCCTTGGACGAGAATCAGATGCGATATTATCATTGTTTTTTATCGCCTCATACCAGTTTTGAAGTATTGGGCAACACCAAGAATCATCGAAACAACTTGGAAGCATGTGATTGATTATCAGATGCGAATCTACCTCACTGGTATCTATTTCGGTATTATCAAAACCAGCAGTTACCAAGATCGTTTCGCTACCATCTGCACCGATTGAGGATTGTTCTACCCCATCTAGATATGGTCCTAGACCCAACAAAACCACCCTATGGCCTTCTGTAATCGGTGTTTGTTCCGAGACCATAAATTGTGATTGTGAATATACCAACTCGGTAGAATACATTTCGGTAGCCCATTGGTAATCCACATTTGGAATTACTATCTTAGCATCTGTACGAAGCAGTCGAGATATGGTTGCCCTGCCTATGCTGCTATCGCTGCCACGGAGATGGACGACTGGGGTTGCCATATTCTACCCAGCAGCCTTCATCATTTGAAAGCAACCATAGTAAGATTATAACTGTCATAAAAAGTTGAATAAACATTAGTAAAGTACTTTGAAAAACCAATTGAAAAATCGAATCTCCAATTGAAAAATCTTATCCAAGAGGCGATCTAAATCGATACTGAATTGACAGTACTTGCCCACACAAAATAGATCATTAACGCAACCTGGAACAATCCAATAACACCATCTTCCACTGCAATGAGTTTCCAATTGACAAATAGTTGATTTCACACTATTAGAACTAAAATTGCACCCCATTAGAATTGAAATAAATCCGCCACACAAACATGCCCAATACATCCCTAATTCCTATTGTAAAATTAATTATACGACATTAACTAAAATTGAATTTACATCGTTTTTTCAATTGAAGTTAGAATTAATTATACGACATTCCAATTGAAAATCGCTTTTTTACAGGCAAAGAGTATAAGACCCCCCACTAACGAGCATTAAGCAAGCCGAACCACAGCGGCACAAGGAGATGGGAAAATGCCAAACGACAAATACGACATCCAGGAGTTACTCCAAAGAGATGTATATGTAAATGATAAGAAAGTTGGGACGATAGTCGGAGAACGACATCATCCTAACGAAGCCAGAGTGCAATCTATGAGGATTCAAGTCGATTCCGAGATAGCAGGAGAATACATGCGCAAGCCCGCAACACTTGCTCCACTACCAAAGGAATTAGTGCATAGTATCCGCAATGATGGAACTATAAGGCTTTCAAAGTCAATGCGCGAATTACAACGCAGATGGAGAAACACAGTACGAATTGATGAGAAGTTGTATGCACCTGACGAAATGCTAGATAGAGCTGTACTAGACAATCAAGGAGATGAAATCGGTGTTATCACCGATTTATTCAAAGTCAAGCGAACCTACAAGGGCGTAATAGTCCAAACTAGAGTCGCAGTACAGAAACAATTCGGCGTCGACATGTTCATCCGAATCCCAATCACTGCCTTTTCACGCACAAGAGACAAACTTGACGAAGTAGTATTATCACGGACATTTGGCAAAGTATTGAACTTACCTTCATACATTACAATCAATGCTTTAGAAGAAGAGTGAATGTGGCAAAAACGCCATATGATTCGCCTTGACAGCGAATGACAACAGAGCAGTATTATTCCGTCACTCTTATGACGGGGTTGCGAGTCGGCGGAATTACCCAAGCGCGGGTAGCTTAGTCGGTTGGAGCACCCGGCTGATAACCGGGAGGTCGCAGGTTCAAGTCCTGCCTCGCGCACCAAATTTCATTTATTCTTGTGATTTTTAGCATCATCTGATTTCAGATTATAGAAGTAAAGAACATGAAGGGGCGGCGCCCACCCATACATGAGGCAGTCCCTATGGTAGTCCTATCCGGAAGTAATTCGAGGTTGCTAGCAACCCAACTTGCTGAAACACTAGGATGGGCACATCATAGTCTTGAAACTAGACGTTTTCCCGACACTGAAGGCTATACCCGCATCCCAGAAGAGATAATAGATGATGTCCGAAGTGGACCAGTAGTATTGGTTTCTAACACATTCCCTGATGCTGGAATTATTGAAACATTGCTAATGTTGGAAGCGATCAATGATGTCCGAAGTGGAAAAATGGAAAACCTCCGAGAAATCGGACCTCAGCAATTACCTGATGTCGGCCCAGGAATACTTCTTGCAATACCATACTTCGGATATTCTAGGCAAGATAAGAGATTCAAACCCGGTGAAGCGATTTCTGCACGTGCTATCGGTCAATTAATGGCATCTCGTTGTGATGGAATTGTAGTTTTTGACCTACATGCCCCTAAGGTACTAGAGGATTTGCCAGTTCCTGTAGCATTTACCTCGGCAATGCCTGAACTCGCCAAGCATTTACAGGATACTGTGGCACCTGATTTCATCTTGTCACCAGATAAAGGTGCAATTGAGCGAGCCAGTGAAGTTGCAAAAACAATCAATTGCCAATTCAGTTATCTAGAAAAGACTCGAATTGACGCTCACACGATTATTCACAAGGCCAAGGATTTGGATGTTGATGGTAAGAAGGTTGCAATCGTCGATGATATGATCGCTACCGGCGGCACAATTTGCCGTGCGGCTGAAGCACTACGAAGTCAGGGAGCAATCGAAGTTCATGCTGCATGTTCACATGGATTATTCACCGGTGGCGCTATTGCCAGATTGCTAAGATATGTTGACGGAGTACATGCAACCGGTAGTTTATCCAACCCTAGAGATGTCATCTCCGGCGGACCTGCTTTAGCGCGCGGGGTCAACCAATTAATGGAAACTTTAGAATTGAATAATTAGGTCCAGTACACCTCTTTACTAGGGTTTACTAGGAGATTTAGTTCAAGATTTGGTTTATTGTCTTAACCGTCGCGCTTTAATATGTGAGTATAGGCGCAAGACTGCCTTACATGAGGACGGAGTGATATCCAATGAATGTACACGTTAAATTTGAAACACCAAGCGAAGTCTCTGATAAAATCTACGAGATGATTACTGCAAACACAAACGGCCGCCTAAAAAGAGGCAGCAATGAAGTGACTAAGACGGCTGAGCGCGGGACCGCTCAATTCATCATTCTTGCAGAAGATGTGAACCCTCCAGAACTATTGGCTCACATTCCTCTAATTTGTGAAGAGAAAGGAATCCCATACGGATATGTCCCTACTCAAGAATTCCTTGCTTTGGCAGCAAACCTTCCAAAGGGTGTCCAAGCAGCATCAATCGCTGTTATGGAAATAACCAAAGGTGCACAAGAAAAATTCAATGAAGTTGTAGAGCTCATCACAGCCTTAAAGGCGTGAGTTCATTATTATTAGGAGATGAAAAATATGAGCGAAGAACTAGGTGGATGGCCTGCTGAAGTAGTAGAGATTGTTGGTCGTACAGGTATGACCGGAGAAGCTACTCAAGTCAAGGTCCGTGTCAACGATGCGCCAAACCCACGTGACGTGGGTCGCATTATTACTCGAAATGTTTTGGGCCCAATTCGCGTTGGCGATTTATTGATGCTCAAGGATACAGGTCGCGAGGCCCGTAAGATTGGTGGACGGTGATTATTATGCCTGAACGCAGAATTTGTACTTTCTCTGGTGAGGAAATCGAGCCTGGGACTGGGATGATGTTTATTCGACGTGATGGAAGCATCATGTGGTTCAAGAACTCCAAGGCCCGCAAGAACTTAATCAAACTAAAGAGAAATAGCCGTAAGGTAAAGTGGACACGCCACTTTGTCAAGGGCGGAATTTGATTTCTCTCTCAGAGATTATGATCCGACAGTCCCTTTTTGGGACACTGTTGCCAATAATAGCATGAATATATGTTATTGTAATGTTAATTCAAGTTTCATTGAGGGGTTTGATTTTAAAGGAGTCGCTGGTGGCTCGCTTTGGTGAACACTATGGAGACTACATACATCATGATCAAACCTGACGGCGTACAACGTGGACTTGTTGGAGAAATTATCGGACGATTTGAGCGCAAAGGACTCAAATTGGCTGCATTAAAATCTGTTGTACCAAGCAAAGAAATCGCTGAAACTCACTATGAATGCCACTCAGAACGCCCATTCTATCCAGGATTAATCAAGTTCGTAACATCTGGACCTGTAGTCTGTATGGCTTGGACTGGAGTCGATGCAATCGCTGTTGCTCGTACCCTTATTGGAGCGACTAATGGACGTGAAGCAGCACCTGGAACTATTCGAGGTGACTTTGGCATGGACATGGGTTACAATATGATTCATGGCTCTGACGCTGCTGAAACTGCTGCGTTTGAACTCAACCTTTGGTTCCCTGAAGGTCTCATGCAATGGGACAACTTGATGGGCACTTGGGTCTACGAATGAAACAAACCAGCTCAACCACCTGCTGGACGGACGGTGAGGAATATGACGGAAGAGCAGGACAATTCTGATTCAATTGAGACTAATACTGCTGAGCAAGCGGTTGAGGAAGTTGAGAAGGGACATAACCGCCAACCAATTGTTTCTGTTTTAGGCCATGTTGACCATGGTAAAACCAGCGTTTTAGATTTAGTTCGTTCTATCGGTAGCGAAAGACAAGCAAGTGTAATGGATAGAGAGGCTGGAGGAATTACTCAGCACATTGGTGCTACCGAAGTTCCAGCCGATATTCTCAATGAAACCTGCTCAGAGATGATGCGAGGAAATAAATTCAAGTCACCGGGATTACTTTTTATCGACACCCCTGGCCATCATTCATTCGTTTCACTTCGTAATAGAGGGGGCTCAGTATCTGATATCGCAATATTGGTCATAGATATCATGGAAGGGCTACAACCGCAAACTATTGAATCATTGAAGGTATTACGCGATTCAAAAACTCCCTTTGTAATCGCTGCTAATAAAATCGACAGGATTCATGGCTGGATGTGCGAAAAGAACCGTTCTTTTAGTGAATCATTAAAAAATCAACGTGAAGATGTAATCGATTTGTTTGAAGCAAGATATTGGAAATTGCTTGGCCAATTTGCTGAAAATGGTTTTAATATTGAGCGATACGACCAGATCAAAGATTTCCGTAATAACGTCGCACTGGTCCCAATGAGTGCTAAAGAAGGTGAAGGACTTCAAGATTTGTTGACGGTCACTGTTGGTTTGGCTGAGAGATTCTTGGAGGAGAGATTAACTGATACTTTGGGCTCAACCCAAGCGACTGTTCTTGAGGTTAGGGAAGAAATAGGAATGGGCAAAACCATTGATATTATTCTTTACCGAGGCGGATTAAAGGTTGGAGACAAGATAATGCTGGCAGGTCCTGATGGCCCATATCAAACACATATCAAAGGATTAAAACGTCCTAAGGGTATGTCTGAAATGCGTGACGCTGGTAAGCGTTGGGTCAATTACGATGGTGTCGAGGCTGCTTGCGGAGTCAAAATTGTTGCACCTAATCTAGAGGGTACAATTCCTGGAACTACTCTTCACATTGCAAATACAAAAGAAGAAATAAAAGTTGCCAAGCAAGCAATACGAGATGAATGGAGAGGTGTTTTCAATCAAATGCCAATTATGTGCACTCAATGTAGTGAAGTATTCTCACGGACTGACTTCAAGACCCATACACAAGAGGTAGGTCCTTGCCAAGATGCTGAAGAAGAAAAGAAAGGAATTGTCATCAAGGCTGATACTGTTGGTGGCCTAGAAGCACTCGCATTCGAATTATTCAAATTGAAGATTCCTGTTCGCAGAGCAACGGTTGGAGTCGTAAATAAGAAAGATATTTTGATGGCTCAGAGTGCTCATGACCCATTATACAAAATAATTTTAGGTTTTTCTACCAAAGCAAATTCCGAAGTTACTGATGGTTTGAAATCAGGAGACTCTGAAATTAATTTCATCAGTGGTGAAATCATTTACCACGTCTTAGATGAATATGAAGAGTGGAGAGAGAAGTTACAGGCTGAAATTGAGGCTGAATTAAGAGAATCGTTAGTTTATCCAGGTCATCTCCTCTATCTTAGAGACCACACATTCAGAGCCAAAGGTCCAGCGATTGTCGGAATGAGAGTTGTTGGTGGAAGAGTTCACATCGGTCAGAGAATTATGAAGTTGGATGGAACTCCTGTTGGTCAAATCAAATCATTGAGGACGCGTGGTGGGGATGATGTCAAAGAAGGCTCTACTGGTGATGAGTTGGCTGTTGCAGTCCATGGGCCAACCGTTGGAAGACATATCGAGGAATTGGATGAATTCTATGTCGATGTACCTGAATCCCATGCAAAGCGATTGAAGAATATAGAATTAGATCCTAAAGAACAGGAAATTTTTGAACAATTAATCAAATTACACCGCAAAGAGAATCACTTCTGGGGAAGATGATTGCCAGTATTAGATAAATCGTCCAATCAATACTCCAATGATTGCTGCTGCAATTATTTTGAGCATTAATGACACTTTTGTGGTTACAATATTACTTGCTAAGTCAACCCATTGCGTGTTACTATCATGGGAAAACCTCGTATCAACATCTTTCCAAATATTGCTTGGAGGCTTACGTCCAAATACAGATTCATATAATTGCAAAGTTTCAATGTAGTGCTGTCTATACTTCATTTCATCCTCCATCCCACCAATTGTAGGACCATGATGTAACTCTTTACCAAGTAAATTAGGACAAAACCTACCCCAATAATCACTGGTATATGTCAAATGTAAGTGCCATGCTTGGTCAACATCTTTTGATGGGGTACAGACTTGATTGCCATGGGTGCACAAATATGCGAATCGTTTGTATTCTTCAACCACATAATCAGCATAACCATGACTCCAGCCATTTTCGTGAGCCAATCCTATGATTGAATGTTAATTCAATATCCACAGGACCAATATGATAATCCAGTAATTGGCGATGTGCATCAACAGGAATTATTCCGTCAACCGGTGCATCAAGAATCTCAACTTCCATTATCGCACCTTCACTATTCAGAAATCGCCGCCGCCGCCGCAACCGCCACCGCCGCAACCGCCGCCACACTGCCACCGCACTCGCCACCGTGCCGTACTACTGTTTCTGCGTTCTCTCGATAGCGATACATATTATTTCCATATTCATCAACACCTGAAATTGAAACATTCCATCGCTTGGAAATTATCAATGCTGTAGTCATTCCCATCAGCACCATACCAGAAGATGACCGTTGAGCGTTAATATTGCTCCACCCTTTGGTTGCAATACCTTCTGGCATTGGTGGCATTGTTCTGTTCACAAGCCACGCCATTGGTAAAAATGGGCCACGCAGTTCTCTACGTGACATAAATGTCATCAGTAAACCTATGCCAGAGGCAATGAAACTAATTATCAAAGCGAAAACAAAATTCTCAACACTAGTTGAGGAGAAAATGTGACCCGGAGTTCCGAACGAAATTATTATGAATACTATTGGAATCACAAATAGAGATAAAGAATACTGTCCAAAAGAGGAGTATTTAGAAAATAAGTCATATTTCTTTAATTCGGCCAAATCACTATCCACTTCGGCATAGTCTAATGGTAATTCATAGGAAATTCCGAACTCATCAGCCCTAGTATTTATTCCAATATTGGCCTTATCAAATTCTTCTTGTAATTTCTCTAGTTCACGAACCTTCGCCAATTGAACCAGTTACATATTTCTTGGCAGCATGACATGGCTTCTCTAATATCAATCAATTCCTTTCTATAATCTTGGGCTTCCAAAACAGTATTTAATTGATTTAAAAACTCCATTTGGAAGGTACCAGATTCTTTTTTATCCAAATGCTCCATTACCTTCATTCCTCTTGCCTTTGCCATTTCTTGAGTGATTCTTAGTGATGCCTTTCTCGCTTCTTTACCATCGTTCTTGTGGGGCTTCATCCTCATGTAGGAAAAATAAACAAGTGCAATAGATATCATCAATGGAATTAAAATTACCGCTAATGTCGCATAAACGGGGACCATTGGAACATCTTCAATAATATATTCCGCATTGTCAATCGCCATCCATGTTCCTACTTGCCAATTATCTGCCGCAAGATACGGCTTCACTTCATTTTCATAGACATCACCAGACCTTTGTTGATTGGGAACTTCATGATCTGGCATCACGAATCTGAATTTTCTATCTTGTTCTGAAAAGGTAATTAATAGGGCTTTTTCTTCATTTCCTTCCATGTTGTAGTGTTGAAACATTTGTCTTGCATATCCACCATCACCCATGAAATATTCACGACCTTCATCTACTCCATAATCAGCCATCGATTCTATTGTAACGACTCTAACAAGTGTATTTGTCCGATTCCTAATATCGGATAATTCACTACTCATCTGCATTTCAGTTCGATTATCCAAGACATCTGCAGCATCTAAAACATACCATTCTCCTTCCGGTTCAACTGGAAATGTTTGTTCTGCTTGGACAGAAGGCAGCAATAAGATGGTGATGATTGCCAACAATAGTTCTTTAGAAAAATGACTCATACCCTTGTGATTTCAATTGCCCCCTTAAACATTGTTCCGACATGGTGAATAATATCGGGTTATAGGATGCAATGCTGCGTTTGGCTGAAGAGTTATTGGCATGAGATTTAACGACATAATTACCGCGCACATTCATATAAGGAAAGGTAGGGACGCAATATGTCCTTAGGGGTTAATTATCATGGAAGCAGGATTTCAACCAACACTGGCTGCAGCACCAGCAGGCCAAGCACAAGACTTGATAGCCACAGTAGCAGCAATTTCTCACAGTTTGATGAATGAAGTTAGTAAGGTTATCATCGGAAAGAATGAGAACTTGAGAAGAGTTACTGTAGGTATACTGAGCAATGGAAACATGTTGCTTGAAGATTTCCCTGGACTAGCAAAGACACTTCTCGCCAATACCTTTGCTCAAGCACTTGGATGTAAATTCAAGCGTGTTCAATTCACCCCAGATTTACTTCCTTCAGATATTATGGGTACATACATGTATGACCAAAAGTCTGGAGATTTCAAACTACGTGCTGGACCTCTATTCACCAACATTCTACTGGCTGACGAGATTAACAGAGCGCCTCCAAAGACTCAAGCAGCTTTGCTTGAAGCGATGGAAGAAAAGCAGGTTACTATTGAGGGTATCACTCATAAATTACCTGCACCATTCGTTGTTATTGCAACTCAAAACCCTATCGAACAAGAAGGTACATATCCGCTTCCTGAAGCACAAATGGACCGTTTCTTAATGAAGATGAGTATGGGTTATCCAGACCGTGCTGAGGAAAAAGCGATCTTGGCTCGCAGAAAGATGCGTGGAAAAGATGGTCATGATGTTGAGCAAATTACTTCTCCAAAGAAGGTCGTTGCAATGCAGAAAGCATTGGAAACCGTTCATGTAGACCCTGCAATTCTATCCTATATCGTTGAAATCGTCCAGAGAACACGTGAAGACCACCGAGTAACAAATGGTGCATCACCTCGTGCTTCACAGGCATTATTCAAGTCTGGACGTGCAGCAGCAGCAATTGCTGGACGCAACTATGTCATTCCAGATGACATCAAAGGTATTGCACTACAAATTATTAGCCACAGAATTAACATGAAGCCGGAAGCGAAGATACGTGGAATTACTGGTATGCATATTGTCAGGAAAATCCTGTCCGAAGTTCCAGTGCCTGTTATTCAATCGGCTTGATTAAGCCAATTATGAGGCTTGCATTGAAAGGGGAGGAGTCCCCTCATCAACATCGTAAGAGGTGAACACATGAATCCGTACAAAATGGTTGTAGCAGTTGCAAATCAAAAAGGAGGTTGTGCAAAGACTACTACTGCTGTTAATTTAGCGGCAGCCCTTGCGAAGGGAAATCGGAAAATGGGACTACCTCCTGCAAAAGTTCTGCTAATCGATTTAGACCCTCAAGGAAATTGTGCAACATCATTTGGTGTGGAGAAGAAATCAGTCAAAAAAACCACATACGATTTACTGAGTAACGATTTAGGTGATGAATTACCACTGATGGATGAATATCTATTATCTCCTAGAAAATTAACAGAGGCGATGAGGGCAGCTTGGAGCCTACGTAATGGAGGCAAAAAAGCACCTGAGAATATTTCATCAGGAAATCTTTGGCTATTGCCAAGCGATATCCATTTGTCTGGGGCTGAAATAGAATTAAGCCACAAGATTGGAAGAGAAACGCGACTTAGAGAAGCATTACTTCCAATCGTTGACAATTTTGATTATATTATCATCGATACACCGCCTAGTTTGGGATTACTTTCGATAAATGCAATGTGTGCTGCTAACTGGGTAATGGTCCCTGTTCAAGCAGAATACTATGCCCTAGAAGGATTTAGCATGCTGATGAATTCGATCAAGATGATACAGAGAAGAATTAATCGCCAATTGAAGATTTTTGGAGTGGTGATGACCATGGTTGATTCACGCTCTAAATTGAGTCGCCATGTTTGTGACCAAGTCAATACTAAAATGCCTAATAAACTATTCAATACCACCGTTAGAAGATTGGTAAAGGTTGCAGAAGCCCCATGGAGTGGTGCACCTACTGTGATTCTCAATAAGCCAACAAACTCTGGCTCTGGAGCAGGTTCACTAGAATACTGGACCTTGGCTAAAGAGTTCCATCAAAGAACCTTAGAGATGAGGAGAGAGTTTGGAGTTAATGAAGTTCCAAGACTATTATTGGATCGACAAAATCGTCAAGAACCGACCGTTCCGCCTAACTAAAAAGGTAGCACAATTGCTAATTATTACTAAACTTGCTTCGCGTGGCTTAAGTATGCTATAGAACGCACAGCGTAACAGGGATGAGATATGACTGCAGAAGGAATGACATCGATTAGCGTAAGTTATGAAGTAAGAAGACAACTTAACACAATGCGCACCAGTAGTGGCCACAAAAGTGTAAATGAATTGCTAAACGACATGGTACGTGCTCATAAAATCGCAAAGATGCAAGGTGAAATTGACACTTTGCGCCAGCGAATGAAGGATATTGCGAATGTTCCGGTTGAGCAATTGGCTGACCGGCTAAATCTAGCCCCATTCAAGGTGTGAAATTTATGATGGATTGGAGACCAAATGGATTTGAATTTAAAGCGGCCAATTTAGTCCGTGCATTATTTGATACCAATACCGAAGAAGGAAAATTACTCGAAGCTGCTGCATGCGGCCATGTTGAAATATTCGTCGCACCGAATGCCTGGAATGGTGTTCTGTGGCTGATAATGAATACTCTAAAAGTTGATGGAAAGCCAGTTTATAGTGGTGAAGAACTCGGCGCATTAAAGCAATCATTACCAATCGTTTGGTTATAATTCTTCATTTTATTAATTCTTATAAATCGATTCCATCATAGTAATTAATGGATTTGGGATATCCCAAGACTCCCTTTGTTTTGATTAATATACTTCGGGTAACATATAAATAAACATGCAAAACCTTACAACACCAAAAAGAAAATTGACAAAAACTATCATTATTACATTGATATGTTTGTTAGCACCGTTGACTGGATTTGAGATTGGTATCACACTGGGTAGAGTCTATCATTTACCACTGATTAGGGCGTTATTGATTATCGACAAAACATGAATCCCTTCTAAATTGACCAACTCACCAGAATCAGCGTGGAACCTGAATGTATGCAGCGGACATCACTTAGCATTCTTGGCAATCCATTCGTGGCCGAACCATTGCCATTGTTCCATAGTCCACCCATCCGGCAATCCACCTTCTGGTAGTGGTGCAGTCTGTGCAGGTGGTTGACTAGGTTCAGGGGCTGCTGCGGCTACTTCCTCAACAGGTGCTTGTGATTGCGGCATTCCTGCAATATCCTCAATTGAACTTGAATCACCATATATTGAATCAGGATCTATTTGACCTGCATCTACAGTATCTGTTTCCAAACCATCTACCTCTAAACCTGATTTGTTTTCTAACGAGAAATCGAGGCTATCAATGCTGTCTTCCCATCCGGAATCAGCTTCTACGCCACCCATTGCTGAAGAACCGGCTGAACCTTGTAATGCTTCTAAACTAGCAGAAGATTCCTTTGGCACATATGGAACTCCATACATTTTTATTAATCCTGCAATCTTTCGCTTTCTGACCACCATTGCGATCACTAGTATTACCACTGTGAGTGAGATAAAGGCAATTCCACCAACGGTAGCCACTTGAGCCAAAATACCTTCATCAATTTCACCTGGCTCGGATAACGTTCCTGCATTTTTGCTTTCATTCCAAGCAAAGAATGACATAACGGTTTGATTAACTTCTCTATCACGCGATAAGTATTTTTGATAATCGCCTGAACGCCATCCTTCACATTGGCTACTGAGATCATCATAATTGAGATTACAATGGTCTTGCTCTGTTTGTATCAATGGCTTATTGTCATCGTAATCGGAATTGGAACCAGCACCATCACCGTCTGCATCATAGTGCTCATTAGGGTCTGTTTCCATACCTTGTGATTCGGAGAAATCAACCCAACCATCGCCATCGAGGTCTTCACAGCCATAGGCAGTAACTTCTGTGAAGCCAACAACTGAACTTTCATTTAACAACCAAGATTTTACCGAAGTACCTGCTTGCCAAGGACAAGCATCAGGTTGTAGTCCGTCCGCATTATCACCATATCCATCTCCATCTCCGTCAAGCCATTGACTTCCTTGATTTGGCAAAGCATCTGCACCATTAGAAATACCCCAATCCGAGGATGGGTTAGAATACCCATCTTGATCTGAATCTAAACATCCAAATCGATCAATAGTTGAAAACCCATTTATTTGAGGGCATCCATCTGGGTTTAAGCCGACTGGGTTATCTCCAAATCCATCCTGATCAGTATCTTCCCATTGAGTTGGTTCATCTGGGTATTTGTCACCCATTTGGCCATTTTCATTATCTCCGTAACCATCTCCATCACGGTCTTGCCATTGGTCGGCATTATTAGGGAATAAATCGCCTTCAAATCCGATAGGTGAATCACCATGGCCATCACCATCAGTATCAATATGCTGTGAGATTTGTTGTGGGAATGCATCTGGAGCAAAGCCAAGAGGGTTATCTCCATATCCATCTTCATCTGCATCATCCCATTGAGTTGGTTCATTAGGGAACTTGTCCAAACGGTCAGTTACTCCATCAGAATCCGAGTCAATGTCGAAAAGGTAAATTTTTGAACCTGTAGGAGTTGTACTTGCTACATAAATTGCAGTAGTATAATATTGAAGTGAACCAATCACATACCCAGTTGCAACATGTGTGTTTTGCTCGCTAAGTGTTAACACATCTACTATACTTAGATGACCACTTTTTGAACCGATTGCATATGTCGAGTTCTCATATTGCTGAATAGAAGATATCGCTTTACCATGTGAAAGAGTTAACGATTCAACCGCCCAAGAAGTTGTGTTATATCTGAGCAATTTTCCATTTGCAGTTCCAACGATTAAATCACCGTTTGAATCTTCAAATAATACTTTTATTATGGCATTTGAATCCGTCAATGAATACAACATTGAACCCCCATCATCATAGACGTAGACCTTAGTATCATAACTTCCAGTGATAATTCTTCCATCATTTAGAACTTGAAATGCGCTCAAACCGGCACTTACAGGGGTAGTATGTACTCCTGTAGAACCTTCTGGACTATACTCTTCAGCACGGCGCCTTCCCGCATAATGGGCTAGCCATAAATCGCCCTGATCGTCCCAATCCACTGAATCTACAGGCCATAACAACGAGATATTTCTATTGACTATTTGCAGACCCAGATGTATGATAGAGACTCCATTGTTATGAGCGACTGCAACTAATTGTTGAGCATCATCGAGCCTAGCCGAGTTTGCTGAAACATTCAAATCAATGTTCCACTGCAGAGCATGTTGGCCATTAGAAAAACTGTTAACACTGAGGTTTCCAGTTTCATCCACCATCAAAATTGTGCCATCAGCCATCCTCTGCCAAAAAACTAATTCTTCATCAAATTCATCGGTAACTCCTGCTTCAATCAAATTACTTGTATCAGCAGAAATACTTGGTAATAATCCTGAAAGAGGTAGCAGCAAAAATGTTAGAATTAAACAAACGCCACGCTTCATGTATTACACGAAAACGCATTTAGATATGAAATAGACTGCTAAAAGTGTAATGAATCTGCTCTGGAGGTCAATAATTACTCATCAATTATCTTCTTCTTTAGAAGGTTGCATCTTTTTTCTCTCGATTTTAAGAGGGGTCCTTTTTTTGATTGGAATCAATGTTGCCATTGCAGTTTCAACATTCATTTTCACTGGTGGACCGGACATTGCTGCTGGTTTCTTAACACTCGATACAGGTGGACCGGACATTGCTGCTGGTTTCTTAATAGCCGATACAGGTGGACCAGACATTGCTGCTGGTGATTCTGTTTTGTTAACCGGTTGTAATTGTCTTACCGGAGTTAATGATGCTGCTTTTTGTTGTTGTGGGTTTGCAACCGAAAGTTTAGTTGTGATCGGATTAAGTAATGCTGTCTTTGGTTCATCTTCAAGTTCCGTAACTAGTTCTTCTAAGATTACTTCTACCATTTCATCTTCAATGTCAATTTCTGTAATCTCATCTTCAATATCAATTTCTGCAATCTCTTGTTCCGCCACAATCTCTTCAACTTGTTCAATTGGCTCTACAGGTATTGAAGTGGGTTGAACAATAGTAGGTGATTGCTCAATCTGAGTAACCGGCTGAACTTGTGGCTGAATTGGAATTATTGGAGAGCGTACAACTCTCTGATGAATAGGCTCAGGCAATGCAGATGCAGTAGCAGCGCTAGTTTGTTGATTGACCAGAGGTGATTTGACAGGTCTAGCCATTGATAATGCCGACGAAAGTGGTTTTGCACTTGTCGTAGGTGATCTCATTCCAGCCAACCCCATTCTTGGTTGATGTTGTTGTGCAGCAGCACCTAAAGTGCCGCCTAATGCTCTTCCACCTGATTGTGCTCCTTGGCGTGCTCCCAATGCAAATGGGTCCATCCCAGTTGCTTGCATTCCTTGAGTTCCTTGACCCGAAATTGCTTGCATCCAAGTTTGGCGCTTGTCAACCTTATTGTCTTGGGTTTGTAATTCTTGGAATTCTTGTTCACGGCTTTGAAGGACTGATTGTTCGCTATCGATTTCACCTTGGATTTGATTGGTGACCGCGTCGCGCATCTTCTCTTCTGCCATTTCCTTGAATGAATCCATCTTCTCACTTAGGCCACTTAGGCGGTCACGAATTTCTGCACGCTTGAGTCCAAGTTGTGCTTCGATTTCCGCTCTGATTGCAGCTTCTCTTTTTCTGACATCGATGAGAGCCTTGTTTCGCATAATCTCTTCACGTTTGTCAAGTTGCCTTTCAAGTTGAGTAGCGACTTCATTTTCTTTGCGAGCCTTGAAATCGTTAAGCCTCTCTTCCATATCAATTTCAAGTTCGAGAGAAGTCTCTTCCTTCAATAGGTCAAGATCGGTTTCAAAGGTCAAGCGTTCATTGCGCAACCCTGCATCAACTTCGGACATAATCGCCTTTCTCGCTGCTGATTCTCGTGATTGGAATTCAAGTTCAAGTCGTTCTGACCAATCGACCTTCTTGGCTTCATATTGAGCGCCCAATTGATCACGTAACTCAGATTCCCGGTCATATCTAAAGCGGGCGAGACGGTTTTGAATTTCTGCTTCTCTAGCACTACGATAATTAGTGAATTCTTCTTCCATTCTAAGGTCGAGTTCAGACTCAACCTCTGTCTTCAATGAATGGGAGATATCATCGACTGCCTTTGAAAAGGTGATATCATACTTTTCGCGAAGTCGTGATTTCCTTTCACTGAGTCTTTCGGAATGGCGCTCCTCTAATTGACGAGCGATTTCTACACGCAACTCATCACGACGTCTCGCTATTGCAAGTTCGACATCTTCTCGCATGTTCTCTTCAAGATCGTCTGTTTCTTGTCGCAAACGACCTTCTAGTTCCTCTTGTAGTTGTTGAGCAATATCTTCTTCTAAACGTAGGCTACGGCGTTCGTATTCTGATTTGAGCCTAGCTTCTCTTTGCTTTAGTCGTCCTCTAAGTTGTTGCTCCAGGCGAGTTCTAATACCTCTGCGCAATTGTTCTTCTCTTTCTGCTAGACGAGCGATGTGGCCTTCTTCTAGACGGTTGATTTCAGCACTTTCCATTTGTTTGAATCGTGTTTCCATTTCAACTTCTATGTTGCCTTCAATCTCTCTAACCCTTCGTTGTAATTCTTGATTATATTCAAGAGATAATCTCTCTTTTTGAATATCGAGACGCTGACGATGCTCTTGTTGCAATTGTGCCTCAATATTGGACTTTATCTGCTCTTTATGTTCAACGAGCCTTCTGTCTTGCTCAACTTCAATTCCTTCACGTAATGAGTCTAGTTGGCGATTGAGGCGCAAATCTAGTTCCATTCGCATCCGTCCTTCTTCTCTGGATCAAGGATTCACGCTCCATTTCAGCGAGTTCTTGTTCCATGTCTTCTCGCATTTCTTTCTCTAATGCGTCCATCGTAAGTTCGTGACTAACTGCTAAATCTGTAGCAACTGAATCTTTCATCGCTGCTATTCTTTCATCCATTGCTTGCTGACGTATTCGCTTTTCTCTACGAAGATCGCCGCGCAGCCTCTCTTCTTGGCGGAAACGTGCGCTACCTAATGTCGCTTGGTCAAGTGACATTGTTTTGCTAGAAGTGAATTGAGATCTCAATGACGATAAGGATACTGAATCAGACCCATTGAGAGCAGGAGGGCTTGCGCCAACTGCGTCAATCGTCTTGCTTTCGCTGACTCCCATTGTATCCCATCCAACCTCTCATCCTCGTCTCATCATAGTTAAAGAGCGCGACTAAAGAGACCCATAAAATGCAGTTTTTCGCATGGTTATACGACTAGCCAAACTATCTTATTGAAAACAATACTTTTGATAATTTTATTATTCTTCAGATGAAACTGAATCGTCAATTTGTTTGGACTTTTCAACGACTTGTTTACCTGAGATGATGTAGGCTAGAACCAATAGTGCTGAAATAATAAATAGATAGAAAGATAAATTCAAACCTTCCATTTCATGACCATGTTCAGATTTAGTGGTATGAATTAACGCTGATGTTATCGCAACTAGCATAGCGGACTAATTGTATGACACTCAATTTCATAGGAAGCCCTCCTTTCAATTTTGACATCGGTCTATCCGCTATCATCAATCCACCGCTGATGAACATCAATGGCAACATCATAAAATCAAAATATGGTTTCGGTGTACCTTTTCCAAAACAGATTGAACAATCCCAAGTTGTTAAATCTGGGCCAAAACCTACTGATGGTTGAATCCAAATAAGGCCTGCAAAACTTAGTATCAATAATGCATTTCCGGGGCTGGATAAACCTACAAAATAATTAATTTCTGAGCCATCATCATACTGGAAACGTGCTAACCTTAACATTCCAGTAGCAATTATCCAACAACTAGCAATTCCTAAAGATATTGTCCAAAATGGTGATGCTTCCCCCCACCGGCCGAACATTACGAATATCAATAATGCTGGAGCAACGCAAAATGAAATACAATCAGACATTATATCCAAGGAACCGCCGAGTAGTTTTCTTTTTGAATAGCGTCTAGCGATAGGTCCATCGATGATATCACCGATTACCGAGGCTAGAATACAGAGCATTGCCAACCAAATATAATGTGTTTTCAAGCCACCCTGGTAGTATGGTTGGTGTAAATCTTCAACTGCTAAAATGATGAACAAGATAGCAGCAGTTCCGAGTAATCCATTGCACAACGTGATGTAATCGGCGATTCCCATCATTCGATATGTTGTTTTCAAATTCTCACCTCAAAATTTAACTTTGAATGATGTGGAACAGGCAGGGCAATCAATATCTCGTTCACCTGGTTTTATTTTCATTCTTAAACGGCGATCGCATCCTGGGCAGGCGACTTCGGTACGAGGTATATTTTTCGCGACCGTGAAGTGTGTTGAACAAGAGGCGCATTGTAGGTGGGCTGGCCTCTTGTCAATTCCAACTATGAGCACTTTAGAGCATTCGGGACATCCGATTTTTTCATCTTTCCAATTACGTCTAGTTACAGGGTGTTCAACTTTGACTTGTGATGAACAAATGGAACAGGTTAACACACCCAAATCTGAAGGTAGTAGTGAAGAACATTTTGGACAGGATAATGCAGGTGGTGCAATCCTTGATTCTACAATTGCTGCTTCTCCTTCTTCTTCCATGCCTAGGCCACCTTCATATTGTTCTTGGTTATTATTGAACTAATCATCGACTCTTGCCGATTAATGCGATTCCACCTGGAACGAAAGTGAACGGTAGGTTGAGTTCGATACCGTAATCGTTGGCTAATGCCTCAAGCATTTTCTTTGCTCCAATTTGCTCACGGGAACCATCTAAATTGACAATGTGTATGTCTCTTCCTTCGGAAATTGCAGTTGCTAATTCACTTGGAAGCCCCGTGGTATCAATTTCACTAGCGGAGACGTTTGCTACTGGTTGTGCTGCAACCGGTACGTTGCTACCAACGATTCCCGGTAGAGTAACGCGCTGAGTGATTTTCCACCAACGTGCCCTTCCTACATCTCTATGATTTTCAACCAAATTTAGAGATGCTAATTTCTTTAGATGGTGGTATAAATTGTATCTGTCAACATTGACTGCTGCTTGAAGTTGAACTGTACTCATCTCTTCAACCGCCATTAATGCAGAGTAAAGATTTCGCCGTGTAGGGTGTACTAATGCAGTAGTCACAGGGTCTGCGTGTAGTCGTGCCATTGTCTCACCAAGTGGGAAGAGGCACGCTTTAGGTATGAACATATCGCGGGAAATTAGTTAGAACGATACTTCAAAAATAAGGCATCGAAGGAAGTTCTAGTATCAAAATATAATGATTTGAAGATTTGAGATAGTAATTGTAATGCCCCAGAATTTCCTGCAAGCCTTGCACCATTCAAAATGACGACTATTACCGATGCTTCATGAATCAGACTCCAACCCATAATTGGTCATACATGCCGTTGATTACCGCGAAAACTAATGCTATTGTTATCGCAACCGAGAATACCAGGTTTCCAATTAAGATTCGTTGTGCCTTTCTCGCTAAATCAATCAAGTCGCATAACATGCTTGGATCTTCTGCAGGTATCAATACATCAGCAGCCTCTAAATTTACTGTTTCCCCACAACCAACCGCAACTCCAACATCAGAAACAGCTAAGGCTGCAGCATCATTGAATCCATCTCCAACCATCATTGTAATGTGCGTTTTACTTCTACCCCTTACCCACTTAACTTTGTCTTCAGGGCTCAAATTACCATGGGCAGCGGCTTCTGGTAATCCTACGCGTTTAGCAAACTTTGATACTGCTGCTTGAGAATCTCCACTGAGGATTTCAACATTTATTCCTCGCTGATATAATTTAGGAATTAGTGTATCTGAACCTTTACGAGTATCATCGTGAATAAATGTAAACAATGCAATAGGAATTTCTTCTTTGCACAGAATACTTGCACCGTGCCCTTGTTTGTTGGCTTGATCAAGCGCAGTTTGAATTTCCTTTGGGATTTTAATTCCTAATCCGGCTAACTTATCAGGTCGTATTAACGATACTTGCTTTCCTGAACTCATACCAACAACTCCAGCCTCAACATCACTATGCCCATGAATCGGGCTTGGTTTGTATCCTTTTTCCGTTGCCAAATCCATGATTGCAAGCGCATAGGGGTGGTTAGAGCGAGCCTCTAGTCCAGCAGCGATTTTTATTGCAGAATCACTGCGCTTGCCCTTTGCTGTAATTATTTGGCCGATTTTTGGTTTACCAGATGTTAATGTTCCAGTTTTATCTAGCAATACGTGATTTACTTTGCTCAGTCGTTCCAATACACTGCCCCCGCGTGCGATTACTCCCATGTGTGCAGCATTTGCTAATGCCGCAGCATGTGGCACTGGTGTTGCCAATAAGAGGGCACACGGGCAAGACACAACCCATAACAGAAGAATAACTTTCCAATTATCTGGGAACATCAGATACCAAACAACAAAGGCACCAAACAGAACTGTTGGCACCCAAATCGCAGTAAATTTCTCAATACCACTTTGAATACGCGGTGATTCTTCTCTGAAAGTATGAACCGCTTCAATTAATCCCGATAATCTAGTATTGTCGCCAACTGCGGTTACCTTGATGACCAGTGGTCCCTTTGCAAGAACCAAACCTGCTTGAATTTCTTCTCCTTTTGAAACCTCTACTGGAACTGATTCTCCGGTTAAAGGCGCTTTATCCAAAGCGCCGATTCCATCTAGAATGATTCCGTCACAAGGAATTAATTCACCACTTCTAATCTCTATTTGATTACCTACTCGAATCAAATCGATTGGACGACCTCAACACCTCACCTTCATCTTGGCAGGTTGCTAACGGCCCAGTTCCAGGAGTGATGTCGATAGTATCAGGAACCATTTGTAACGAAAATCCACTTGTTTTATCGCTTGATCGATTCCTTGTTGATTGAGTAACTTGCTTCCAGATAATCTTCTGGCTGTGCGAGGTAATCTATCCAAGCCGCCTTGCATTGCCTCCCTCGCTTTGATGAGTGCATCGCCTTCTAAATGGGCTGTAAAGGCAACTAGTATAGCCACGATAAGCGCTTCCTCCCACATTCCTAAGATTCCTGCACCGATAACTGCTAGACTAGTGAGAACTTGAAAACCGAGTTGGCGATTTCTAATACTTGCAATGGCTTCTTTGAACATCTGTAATCCACCTAATACCAATCCAGGTAGAGCGATTATTGCAATTAAAGTAGGTGAGAGCGAATAAAACTCCGCGATAAGAACTATCAACAGAATTGGAAGTGCCAAACCGCCACCAATTAATCTCCATTGATCGGGGCGTATTTTTGCACTTTTTGCTTCAACATATTTTGGGGCCGCCCCTAATATTACATCCAATGCAGAATCTCTTGCTTCAATAATTGCGATGATGTATCACTAACCAGTTGTACCAAAATACGATTGTCGGAATCAATTTCACAATCGAGTATTCCTGGCTGTAGACGAATAACTTTCTCCAATTTCCTTACTTCAACACCATTTCTTCTCGCAACACCGCCAGCACTGATTCCAACCAATTGGTGATGCTCAACATTTGGTGCATGGCCAAGAGAATGGAAAATTGAGGATATTTCTGAAATTGAACCATCGGCCAAATCAACAGTTGCCCTTACTTCACCAGATGTTGCCGAAACTAATGACTGTTTTGACCTGTGGCAGATAGGACATTGCCCTCATTGCTTTTGATGCACAGTCAGGGCAATCCATTCCTAGTAGTGGCCAAGCGACGTCATAAACACCACCAGATTGTGTCATGATTTCAGCATCTAATATCTCGCCATCAAAAACTTCCTCTTCTGGAGTTTTTTCTACGTTTCAACGATTTTTGGCTTCTCCTTTGTGACTTTTTTAGCTTTGGAAAACCTTGGTTTTTTATCCTCTAATGAGTTGGTCATCGTCTTCGATGGAAAGGAAAACCTCAGCATCATCGTCTCCGACCATATACACTGCTCCAACAAAACTCATTTGAAGGCTAGTATCCAATTTCACCTCAAGTTGATAAAAATTAATAAAAATTGTAATGCCTCTTTGCCAAACTTGATGAAAACATGGCTGTTGCCCATACACATGCAGTGGCTTCCAGATGATTGGAGACCGAAGGTCGTCGCCGTCGACATCGATGGAACTCTAACCGATGAAAATAAGCGCCTCAATACGGATGCTGTTCTAGCACTGAGGAGACTTGAAGGGGCTGGAATACCAGTTATTCTTGCTACTGGAAATGTCAGAGCAATCACCTATGGGCTGTGGAGGTTTTTACAACTCAGTGGCCCGATTTGTTGTGAGAATGGAGGAGTTCTATGGCATCTACAATGGCCGGAAGTCGTTATGCGTGCAAATGGTGAAGAGGCAAAGGAGGCGGCTTTATGGCTCGCCGAAGAAATACCAGGTCTTGATCCACAAGGAATTGAGAGCAATGCTTGGAGAGAAAGCGAGTGGTGTTTATTTCCTTCAGAAGATTTACAATTGATAGAACAAAAAATTTCGCAAAGCAAGTGGTCGCATCTAAATGTAATTCGTACTGGCTTTGCCATTCATTTGATGTCTCCTCAACTGTCAAAGGGCAAGGGTATAGAATTCATCTTGGATAGAATGAATTTATCGCCTCAAGATTTGTTATGTGTTGGAGATGCTCCAAACGATTTGTCAATGTTTGAACTAGCCAATTGGTCAATTGCAGTCGGTGGTTCTTTTCAAGAAATTAAAAGACGCAGCAGATGTAATTTCACCGTATCCGCATGGTGATACTTTTCAACCACTTGTAGATGCAATTCTAAACCAATAAGAAAAACCATATTGGTAAAAAGACTTGTCCAAGAGTGTTTAATGAGAAGAATATTTTATGTTATATCGTGGAACAGAAATTACACGTAGTAACTGGTGTATTTGGTTACTCAGGGAGATGGGTTAACGAACATGGACCTACCTTTGGAAATAGATATCAAAATGATTTGAAAGTGCGAAAATATAGTGATCCAAAACAAAGTAACAATTGAGATATTACTCAATAATCAGTTATTTTGGTGCCGAAGGCAGGATTTGAACCTGCGAAGCATTATGCAGAGGAGCTTGAATCCACCCCCTTTGACCACTCGGGTACCTCGGCTAGTAGTTGAGGCGTGATGCCTTCTCTTCTTGACTATTCCTCTTGACTATTTTCATCTAAATCCACAGGCCTTGGGGGAGCCTGAACTCTAGACTGAACGGAGCGAGAAGAGGGTGAATGGGCAGAGGTGTGTATTGCGACCAATCGCTCAATTCTCTTCATTTCGTATTCATCAACCACTCGTTTTCTCTTTTGGCTTGCCATGAATAAGCCAATTGCTGAGAATAAGACCATCAGAATTGAAAGGCCTAATAATCCGATGTTGGATAGGACTTTCGGATTATCTGCACATTGGCAAGCGGTATCGGCACTTGCCCTGTTTGGTTGAGGATTTGCAATGTTAAGCCAAGTCTTCCTGTTTTCCAGGCTTCTATTGTCCAGTTGAATTGCTGCCATTGACCCGATTCAAGATAGACGATTTCTGTTGCGTATATCTTGCCATCGGAGTCGGTTAACAATAAGGTGATTTCACCACCCAAAACCCCTTCATTTACTACTCGTGTTGTGATATTTATTTCCTCTCCAATGGTCGGACGGTAAGGTGTTGCTTGGATAATATCAAATCTTGGTTCAAAGTCAATCCATCTAAATAATGGTTGAACTGGTGATAATGAACTACCATAGCCTTGTAATTCATATCCCGCTTTATCCGTAGCCTCAAACCAAATCTCAACACGGTCAAAGGCTTGCAATACAGATTGGTCTTCTAAGGCCATATCGACTATTGCCGAGAAGGTCGTAGTAGTCCCTGAATGTGAATTATAGGAAACTATAGCTTGCCCATGACTCCCCATGACTATTTGATTTGCTCGACGGAAATGCCAATTCATTGTGATTTCCGTGTATTTCATCCCACCTGAATCAGAAATTAATACAACGACATCAACATTTTCCATTTCATCAGAATTTATAATTGTCAAATAACCTGTTGGGACTGTTAATAATGGCGGAGATTCATCTATTGTCATATTGATTACTAGTGGTTGAGGGATGGCAATGCTGGTTTCAGAAATAGATAATTGCAAAGTTGCAAATCTATGCTTAACAATTTCACTATCAATCTCCAATAAAAGGTGAATATTACCATCGATACCAAGTTCAATTACACCATATGAATCTCTCTCGCCATCACTTAAATGCCAATTCAATACTGCTTCAGACGGGAAATATTCTGCTGCCAATCCAGTTCCCTTGTGCATTAATGTTGCGAATAGTTCAATCTCATCACCTCTGAGTAGCCACATATTGTTAGATTCAATAACTCCAACTGGATCTGTAATATCTTTCAGATTAATGAGTTCCATTTCAACATCATATGATGGTTGCCACAAGAAAATACTTATTTTGCTAAGGCCAAGGCCAAGGTCTTGACCTTCATCAAATATCTTTAGAGAAGGAATTCCTCCACTTTGTGCTGAATTATATGAACCGTTCCAATCCAATCTAAATGTGAAATCAACATTCCAAATCGCAGATTGTGGATGATTCGTAATAATCACTCGCGGTGTTGAAATTATACAAGATTGGTCGTATTCAATTACCATATTCCTCGGGAAGTATGTGATGAAGCAGTTTGAAGAATCATCTCTTCCCAGCAATGCCAATTCGATTCTATCAAGTGTTTGGATACCATTTCCATCTGTGAGGTTGAAAGAAAAGTGGTGTTCTTTTCCTGCTAATAAAGTTCCTTGTATCGTATCAAACTCCAGAGAATCTAGGTCGACTACCGTATCCTGACGGTTGGCAACAGTGATTGTGGCGAGGTCATTTTCCTCGCCGAACTGAACCACCATTAGCGATGTAATTCCCGGCTAAATCTTCACCAACAAAATATACACTAGCGCGGCCAACCATTTCGGAAGGTGCTTTGATTTGTTCATCATCCAATAATGGCAAATCAATATCGGTTGATAATAAACCGTTATTTAGTGTAACGCTAATTTCTCTGTATTCATTGGCTTGCATTATTCCATCGTTATTACTATCATCATGATTTTCTAGCCAATAATACATCTTTAGAGGACTTGCTAGCCCATCTGAATCCTCAATGAATAATCGTAATGCAAGAGATTGCCCCGACATCCAGACGTGCCCATCAGCCGGAGTGATTCCTCCGGAATCAAGTGCATATATTGAAATTATTTTTGGTACTTCAATATCAATGATAAATGGGACAAAAATTGAGTTTGCAGTTGTATCAATACTAGTTGACGAATTCTCGCTTAATGGACCTACACGACTTATTGAAGGGCGTATTTCAAAACGGGTTCCACTAGGAAATTGTCCAAATGATTGAGGGACGACTAACTCTCGTTCAAATAGAGAATTTTGATTCAATGGCGAGTACCAGGTTTGCGACCAAATAACTGGCTCACCAATCCACTCATCTACCCCACCCGATTCATTTTTTGGAGGTACTGCCTTCATCTCAATTATTATCTCTGCTGAATCTTGTGGAGCCCATGCATTGGTAATACCTTCGAATCTAACTTTACCAGATACTGCTAGAGTTTGGTTTGACTGTAAATGGAAAGGCCACATCGGATTAAACGCATCTCCTAATTGTTTGGAATCACCCGAAACAACATTGAAATCAATTATTTCTAAATCATTCTCAAATTCGTTAAATGGCGTTGAACGTACTAAATGGCCTGGGCCAACTTCAAATCCTTCCTCATCTGTTGACAAAACCAAATAATGGATTTCATCGACATCATCCATTAGCCAATGTGTATCGATTGACCAATCCACTTCTACACTATTCAGCATTACTTGGATTTGACAACCTGCGGTATTCAAACTTGCTAATCCAGTCCCCTTGACTTGGCGGAAGGTTGGGTTAGTTTGAATATTAACAACTTCAACCTCAACAAAGGAATCACTCTGTAAAGGTGAAGTCGATAGTGCTAATTTGATAGTATCTATTTTGGTTGGAAAGTCGAATAATGGGTCGCTGCTCTCTGTTCGCCAACTTAAGGTGGTCAGTTTTATGTTCTGCTCTGGAACCCAACGACTTGCACTGATTGAAGAAATACTATCCTCCATTATTGGCTCATCGACCCAACCAAAATCAACTTTAATTGCACCCCTTGACGTTTGGATGGTCATTGGAATTGTAACAACTTCTCTCATTCCTCCTTGGAAATATTGGTCTAATAAATTGTCAACTGATGAAGCGTTGACAGATTGTAGAATATCGTTGAACATCATTTGACCTGGACTCGCTTCAAAAATAACCAGACTATTACCGAGTGTTATTTTTGTATCTCTAGGTGCGAAAAGGCAATCTGGTTCAAACTGTACAGAGGTTATCTCATCACCTGCAAACATGGTTAGACTCAATGTAGTTGAGTTTCTATAGGAGGTACTGCTTGCCATTTCATAGATGGTTCTCGCTGGTGAACCCTCCCATTGTTGAAGATTAACGATCAATCCTGGATGGGAGATGGTAGTGTTGTCACCAACGATAGTCAATCTTCCATTTTTCATCGGACACGCTGCGTTAATATCCCATGAAATTGAAGCCTGACCAGTGGTTATGATTTCTGATCCACTCGAGTAATTAATATTGGATTGGCCAGAAATAGTATAATCTCTTGATTGATGTTGTAAGTGAAATACATCAAAATATGAATTTGAACCGAAATTTAGATTTTTCAATAGTGGAGTTTGTAATGGAGAGTTTGTACTCATTCTTACTCTTACTTGGAATTGTGAATGAATACTACGGTCTAAATCAATTGATAATGGAAGGGTTTTGTTCTGTAATCCTAAGATTTCACTTCCGTTTGCCGACAGGATATCGAATCTGATGTTGGTACCTTCTTTTTCTTCAACAAAACCGTCCAATATCCCACCATTTTGGAAATCATCATCAAATGAAATCAAATTTGAAATCCATTCTCCTTGTGGTTCGTAAACATCGATTTCAACACCTGCATCATCCAAATACCAGCCATCCAATTCCACATAGGTATCTGAGAAGAAAGTGAACCTCGCCCTAACACTTTGTCCGGTGAGGTTGCTGATGTCTGATTGCTTCAAATCAAATCCTCTAACGACATTATGGCAACCACCATTGACTTTAGAACCATCAAATATTCCTTCACCATAGAATGGTGAAAGGGTATTGACCTGAGATATTTGGTCATGGAATCCATTCATATCTGGTGGAATATACCACCAATTATCTCCACCATCTGTTGAAAGTGAAACCGCTCCTCCATCCCAAGATGCTTCGGTGCAAACCCAACTTTTGAAAGAAAGTCTTGCAGTAGCGTTTTCAGGAAGATCATAAATTGGAGTTATCAAATGAGTACGCATATTACTGGTATATTTGTTGGCCAGATATATTCCTGCTCCATTATTTCCCGAAGGCCATGATGCTGGTCCAAATCCAGCAGCATTACTTACCGCACCAACTTCAAATTTTCTGGTATCACTAGTTTGTACCGACCAACCTGCAGGTGCTAGGTTTCCGACATCAAAGTGGTAGAATATATCGTTTGGGCCATTGGCTCCTAGAAGATTTGTCCAATTCCACTGATTGTCACTTGCTCCTGAATAATTTAGCCAACCACTTTGATTACCATAAAGGCCATCACTCGAACTGGTAAAATTAGCAATGATTCTTTTTTGAGCACTTGATGTACTGCGGTTGGCATAAACCGCAATATCATCAATGGCCATTCCTTCCCAGCCAGATGAAGATAGTCCTCCATAATTTACAATCAAATCGGTTTGAACAAGGAATCTGAATAGGGCATTACTTGCATTGACATGGCTAGACACATTCGCTGGTAGTGTATAACGAATTGGCACCCAACCAGTGGATTCGCTTTGGTGAAAGGTTCCTTGGTACCATATTCCGTTTCCTGGATGCCCTGGGGAAAGAGAAAGTAAAAACCAATTTGTTCCATTATCAAGTGATAACCAAGTAGTCATTCCATCGTTATTACCGCCTTCAATATCCCAATTGGTAAATAACTCAACCTCTAATACTCCACTCAAATTACTAAGATTTGCTGGAACAATCAATCTTCCATTTGCATTTGGTGCATAATCTCCATTCAAACTTCCGTGTAGCCAGGCACCGGATTGGTCTCCATCATTGTGTAACCTAAACTCATCAAAAAAGACTCCTGCACGGGCACTAGCAATTGAAGAAGTCTGTAAGCAGAACCTGATTTTGATTTCATTACTTTGTGATGAAATTATCGAATCTAATTGGAAACGCTGTGAAAGCCAGGCATCGCTTTGACCCGACCAAACCATTGAAGGTGAACCATTTAGTAAACTAGAATTGCTATAATTGGAATCTGGGGTGATCACTTGCCAGATTCCCGAATCATTCATCGCCTCAATCCAAACAGCATCTGAATCTAAAAGAGAAAGCCATACCTTTGTTGTCAAAGAATAATTATTAACATAATTAGGAACCTCAAATACTGATGAACTAAGGCAGGAATTGAAGTTTTGAGAAAGGTCTCCTAATGCCCTTGAACTCAAATATCCGATTCCTTGACTCGTACTAGGTGGTACAGACTGATTACTTGAAGTATTGAGTGAGTCTATCGTCGGACGTAATATATGCCAGATATCATCATTATCTCCATTTCCCATCCAGTTGACAGGAGTGTGGACATTCTGTTCAAAATCTGTTAATGTTCCAAGTGAAGAATTAGTCGCTAGCGTAAGCATTCCAGTATGTCCGATGCCATTGGTGCCATTATGGGTGCCATTCCAATTATTAGCAGATTGGGGACCAAACATTGTTCCATTGCTGTTAGTTGAACTGAAAAGAGGTTGCATTGAAATTTCTGCTGTGCTAACGCTTTGATTATATGGAATATTAATAGAGGAATTGAGAGTTTGGTTCACACCGGTTTGGTTGGAGTTTGGATAGAACGAATCTGGCCCCGACCAATGCTCAATTAATGTTGATTTTGATGCATCTCCTGCTTTGAAATATGATGATTTTTCCAACATCTCATCTGGCTGGGAGTTTCCTATTAGAGGAGTATAGGCTGTGATTAATAAGATGAATACAATGAAAAGTGCAGCATTACATTGAGGGGTTTTATCACCTTTGAATCCTTTCTTAGCACTCATCTCCAACTGACCTCGCTTAGCGAGGTTTGGTCTTTGAATATCAAAGTGAGTATGAAATGTGTGAAACGATTTTAGTGAAGGGTTCAAGAATCGTGGGCGACAGGGTTACCATAATGTCGCCTCCACGAGAACTCGATAGCGCCCAAGCGCACGAGGTGGAGGAACAATTATTCACCACTAATCGGCAACAATCAGGGCGAAATGTTCCCATCAGTTTGCCGAGAACTGACTTCTGGGAAAACGTTAAAAAATTACTTTCTGACATTGATTTGGACATCCAAGATATGCTAAGGGTCGGTGCAACTGGTATTCGCTTGCAAAACCTCCAGAAAAGACAAGCAAATATTCGTCGCATTGCAAGTGATTTAGCGCGTAAAAGAATGGTCGCAATGATGCAACATGCTGCTAGTCAATCGATGAGGGCCACTGCAAATACTGCTAAGAACCAAGAATTACCTTCACTTGATTGGCATCGTCACGATCCTGAAGAGAAAGCTTTCTATCATGCATTACAGATTCAAATAGACCGCTTTAAGATGGGAGTTGATTGGAACGGAATGCAGAATGGTATTGCTGGGGAAGGAGGAATAAGCCAAATTCGCCATGCACCGGGAACTATGCAATTAGATTCTTTCTCCAACAAGAACTTGACCGGTAACCCCCCTCCGGCTTTGGCTTTTGAAGATGATAAACCTGAAAAAATGGAAGTTACGGATGCTGATGAGGAAGAGCGTTTTAGTGATGCTGAATGGCCTGACCTAGATGAGCACATCCATGCTGATTTAGATGATAAGAAAAGAATTCAAGAAACCAGTTCTAGCGCCTTAAAGATGAAGATGAGGATATGACTTACTTCATGGAAGAAATAGCTGGTGAAGTACGTCATGCAGCAGCGATGGAACTAGCGCCATCTTCCAAGGCTAGTGAAATAATCTTAGAAGATACGATTGTGGCTCAAGAAGTTGAGGCTGAGACTGATGATTTAGTCCGAGTTAGAATTTTGGAGTCATTACCTGAAGCGATAATTAACGCTACGGGTGAAGAAGTTACTTTGGAAGTGGGTGATGTGCACTTCCTAGATTCACTAACAGCAGAGATGTTAGTCGATGGCGGGTTCGCAAAGATTGCAGCCCTATGAATGTAAGAATTACATTTCATTGGCCGAGTTAATCATCAAATTACTAGCCTTACGGCCAATGCAATTATTGACAATTGTTAACTACCGTTCAGTTAACTGCGCGCATTGAAAGTTCAATGCTTACAGTATCTGGGATTTGGATACGAGCTACTGCACGAAGTGCATTTTCGTCCTTACCAGAGGTAATGTCCATCTCAAGAAGACGCTTGTGAACTCTCAGTTCCCAGTGATCGTATGTCTCACTGCCTTCACCGGATGGTGCCTTACGAACTGGTACGACTAAACGGCGTGTAGGTAGTGGGATTGGTCCACGAAGTGAAATGCCACCTGTTTCACAAATGTTCTTGATTTGTGCTGCGACTAAATCAATGTCAGAGTGGTTTTCACCGGTCAACTTGATAATTGTTACTGCTGCCATTAATCATTCCTCCAAAGTATCAGATGAAAACAATCATGCCTTCTTTTCGATCTTTAGACAAACACCAGCGGCGACTGTCTTACCCATGTCACGAATAGCGAAGCGGGCAAGTTGCGGGAAAGTGTCCAATTGCTCGATTGCAAAAGGCTTGGTAGGCTGGAAGCGAATCATTGCTTGGTCTCCAGTCTTTAGGAAAGCAGGATTGGCTTCCTTACCCTTCTTGTTGGTCTTTTCTAGAAGATCTAAGAAGCGGATTGCAACTTGAGCAGTGTGAGCGTGGAATACAGGGGTGTATCCTACTGAAACTGCCTTTGGAATGCCCATAATACTAATCTGTCCAACGAATGTTTCGTCATGACGAACGAATGTAGGTGCAGAGTCTGTGTATCCTGCAACGTCTCCACGGCGGATGTCAACAGCTGCTAGGCCACGAACGTTGAATCCAACGTTGTCACCAGGCTCTGCTCTGTCAACCATTGTGTGATGCATCTCAATAGACTTGACTTCAGCGGACTTCTGTGATGGATTGAAGACAACTGTCTTTCCAACGTTTAGAGTTCCGGTTTCGATCTTTCCTACTGGTACAGTTCCGATACCTGAAATCTTGTAGACATCTTGAATCGGCAAGCGAAGTGCTTTGTCAACTGGCTTAGGAGGCATTGTAACCTTGTCAATAGCCTCGAAAAGTGTAGGTCCGTTGTACCAAGGGCACTTGTCGGACTTGTTGTATACATTGTCTCCGTTTAGAGAAGATGCTGGGATCATTGGTATGTCATCAGGCTTGTATCCTGCTTGCTTTAGTAGAGTACTAACTTCTGCACATGCTGCCTTATACTTGTCTTCGGACCAGTCAACACCAGAGATATCCATCTTGTTAACGTGGACAATGAGTTGTGAAACTCCTAACACTCGAGCAAGGAAAGCGTGTTCCTTGGTTTGGGAGTTAACACCATCATTTGCTGCACATAGAAGAACTGCTGCGTCAGCTTGTGAAGCACCAGTAATCATGTTCTTTACGAAATCTCGGTGACCTGGAGCGTCAATAACAGTCCAGTAGTAGTTAGGTGTGAAAAATTCCTTGTGAGCAACGTCGATGGTGATACCACGTTCGCGCTCTTCCTTTAGTCCGTCCATAACGTATGCAAGACCGAATCCAGCCTTACCAGATTCTGCAGCGAGTTTTTCGTTCTTTTCGACTTCGTGAGTCTCGATGTGACCGGAGTCCAAAAGTAGGCGTCCAACAGTAGTGGACTTTCCGTGGTCTACGTGTCCAATAAACACGATATTCAAGTGTGACTTCTTTCTATCTTCCCATTGAGATCCCATATTGATAACTCCTTAGCGAGTCAGCCGACAAGAAACCCCTATTTGAAGACCGCGACTGTTTTTATCTAACTTAATGTAAATGAAAATAAACATAATCGTGCCACGGGGGGCTTGTTAATTCAAAATAATTGGTAAAATAATCTCAAATGACTCAAATTCGCAACATTAGCGAGAGCGGTTATTGCGGCCGATTATTCGGCTCCAAGAATAGTTCCATCTTTGGAGATGCGATACATTCGAATTGTACTAGTCACGCCCCTCATTGCAAGAGGGCTTCCTGAAATTGCCACTACACGATCTCCGAATTTGAGCCTTCCATCCGCCAAGAGCGCTGAGACCGCTGCCTCCATCGTATGCTGAACCGCGTTGATGTTCTTTGACAATTATACTATCAACGCCCGGCAATAATTGGACTCTTCTAGTCGCTCTAATTCTATCACTAACCGCGGTAATTGGAATCCCTGGTTGGTGTCCAGCAACCAATCTCGGTGCATTTCCATGTTCAGTAGCAACAACAAGTCTTACCGCATTACTAATTTTTGCTAATTCAACACCAGCATGTGCAACTGCTCTTGTTGCTTTGTATCTTACCAATCCGCTTGGACTGGCACCTGATGATTCCAATCCTTGTTCGGTGGCAATAGCAATTTTCGCCATCGTTTCAACCGATTGTAACGGATAGTTTCCAGAGGCGGTTTCACCCGAGAGCATCACAGCAGTAGCACCAAAACGAATCGCATTAGAAATATCACTCACTTCAGCCCTTGTAGGCCGCGAATTGAGAATCATTGAATCCAGCATTTGCGTTGCTACAATCACTGGCATACCTCTTTGTAACGCACCATCGATGATTCTTTGTTGGGCCAACGGTACTTGTTCCAATGGAATTTCCACTCCTAAATCACCCCTTGCCACCATTACAGCATCAGCCACATCTAGAATCTCTTCTAGATTCTCTAAAGCGGTTGGGTGTTCTATTTTAGCGATAATTGGAACATGTTGTCCAGCCTTTTTTATCGCTTCTTTAGCCGGCAATAAATCTTCAGCAGTACGAACATAGCTGACCGCAATATAATCTGCACCATTTTCGAGTGCATGTTCTAATGCAAGTTTGTCATGTGGACCAATCGCTGGCAAATCTACCATTGTACCTGGAACATTGATTCCTTTCCTTGCACTAACAGGGCCTCCATCATCAACTTCACAAGTAACAATTCCTCCAGACTTGGCCTCAGTTCCTTTGACAATTAACCTAATCAGGCCGTCAGCGATAAGAACTGGATCGTTTACGTTTAATTCTGAACTAAGACCTGCATATTCTACTGGCAACTTTGCAGCACTTGCGTTACGCATCTTAGCCACACCACAGTGAAGGTCGACAGATTGGCCCTTGACCAATACAATTACGCCAGGAAACTCCCCTAGCCTCAATTTAGGACCTGGTAAATCTGCAAGTATGCAAGTGGGCTTACCGAGGACTTCTTCAAATTGCCTAATTCGCTCATAAAGTGAAGTTTTATCTGCTGGTTCACCATGTGAATAATTCAATCTACAGACATCAACACCGGCTCTAAGAAGCGACTCTAGAATCTCAGGAGAGTCGGAAGATGGTCCGATGGTAGACACGATACGTGTTCTTCTCATCAGTCATCGCTAGTGGCTCTAATGTTTTAAGATATGTAATTAAACTCTAGAATTTATTCCTCATCGCTCTTTTCAAAACTTTCAAGGAATTCATCAATGTCAACCACGCCATCTTCATTGGTATCAGCCTTGTGAAAAATAAGACGCGTTTCATCCGAATTATATTCAAAGCCAAGGTGTTTCAATGCGTGCTGGAATTCTTTGAGGGTCAAGTGGTTCTTGCCGCCGAAATCTGCCATGTGGAACATTTCCTCACGCGACGTTTATGCTCTTCAGGTGTTGGATTGAGGAACTCTTGTTTGAAGGTGTGGAATGGGGTTTCCCTTGGGTGTGCGTGGTTTTTCCCATATAGTTGGTATACAATTAAACCCATGATTATAGCTGCAACTCCACCAATTATTGCTTTCATACCCATGATGTAAACCAAAGCCAACCCTGCCACAATTCCCCAAATGTGAATGAATGGATAAAGCGGAGCCTTGAACTCAGGATTCCATTCATGTTTGAATTTTGTCTGACGTAAAATTATAACGCATAAATTAATCATAATAAAAATCATTATTTTGAACCCAGATGCTAGTTTTGCAACATCTTTTACAGGAAGTAAAAGAATCGCCAAACACATGGCTGTTGAAGTCAATATAATTGGCCAATGAGGAGTTTCATACTTTGCATTAACCTCCTCTAGAGATTGTGGGAGCAAACCATCTCTAGCCATTGCAAACAAAAACCGAGATGCGGCTAAGATTCCTGCAAGAGCCATGGAAATCATAGTTAGAACTGCCAAAAATGCTGCAAAAACACCTACTTTTGAACCTGCAACCGTCTCTACAAATTTGTAAATAGGGTCTTCGATTGTGCTGCCATTACTGCTTATCCACCACTCCCCAGGTATTGTCGCCATCATCATGTATGTGATGCTACAATACAGTACGGTTGCTATGGTCAATGAAATTATTATTCCATAAGGCAAATTTTTCCCCGGGTTTTTGACTTCACCACCAATTGCTGCAACCTTAGTCACCCCAGCATACGCAACGAATACAAATGCTGCAGTTTCGGCAATTGTCCAAGGGTCTGTACCCATCGCAGCATCCCATGGCCGAGATAAATTAGTCGAATCGTCGAATAAAGCCATTACTGTAATAATTAGCAAAAGACACAGGGTAAAACCTAAAATCGGAGCTTGAATAATCTTGACCTTCTTGACACCTAGAATATTTATTATTGTAATTAAAACCAAAGCAACTATGGACACAAGATATGTATTCAATTCAATCTCAAAATATGTGGTAACCGTATACAAATAGGCCGAGAAACCGATTAAAGCAAATGAAGACTTTAGCATGAATGATGCCCATAATCCTAAACCACTAATCGTACCAACAAGCGGTCCATAGGTTCGTTCCAAATAAACATATGATCCTCCACTAGAAGGCATTCCTGAGGCCAATTCTGATTTAGAAAGCGCACCCGGCAATACTACAGAGGCAGCGAGTAAGAATGCTAACCAAATACCCTCGCCCATCATCGCTGCTGCAAAAGATGGCAGTACGAATAATCCGGAACCTAGCATTGCTGAAAGTGAAATGATAATTATTCCAACCAAACCTATTGTCCGTTCCAATTGCTTGGAAACATCTGAAATAACTCCTTTGACATCACCATGGATTAGTTTTTCAGCAGTGTCTTTCAAATCCATTTCATTCCCCCCCTTGCCCTTTCATGGTAGTGTTATTTTGTGGTGGATTGGCAAATCTATTTAGCCTCTTGCAAAGAAATTGATAGCGCAAAGCAATTACGTAACAAAATTGCAATGTTATCAAACATATACTAATCTAATGACGAATGATTCCACTTGAAGGTCATTCCTTTATCATTTCTAATTTTGAAAGTCCAATCTCCGTCACCATAGGTGTTCTCGTTTTCAGCATCACCAAAGAGATAAGATGACATGGCGAGGTGTACGCAATCGTTGGAATCATCACAATCATCTCCATTATCACGTTGGTCTAATCCAACGTTTGAGGTATTACCTGCTTCATCATCTTCTTCATTATATGCATATGTATCTAACTTAGCGCGGCAATTATTTGTACCAAATACAGCTTGACAGTCATCGTCTTGCTGTGGATAAGTCAACTCTGCTACTACTTTGCGAATTGTATTCCCACTATCTCTATCATAAGAAATTTTGACATCAAAGTCAAGTTCAACACCACTTCCGGAAGTATTTCCCCCCATCTCAAAATCCGACCATTTAGCAGCATATGAGACATAGACTTTGATTTTATCAGAATCAACTAAACCTTGGCTATTTACTATGTTCAATTTTATTTCGTATTCGCCTGGTTCAACATCGTTCCAATTTGCAGACTCACCGCTCAAATCGACATCATTTTCAGAATCTCCATCGTTATTTGCATCAACATTTAGATCTAAGTCCCAATGATAATCTGGAATATATTCGTTAGGATCGCCTGCATCTGAATTAGATGCATCTAATGAGATAGTCGTTGTTTCCGATACATCTCTATCGGATTGACTTTTATCGTAATGGCACATCCACACTACTATTTTTGTGCTTTCATCGATTGCATTGTCTTCGCAATCCTCAGCATCATTATACTGAGTTATTTCGGCTATTGGTGCAACTGCTGTAGCATCAACAATGGTTATCTCCCGAATCTGTTCTGAAGATCCAAAGCCATCTGAAATTGTTAATATTACCATTTTGATTCCGACTGAATCATAAGACCATTCGGCGGTCTTTCCTGTTTTATCCACTGATAAGTCACCATCAAAATCCCAACGGTATGTCAAACTTCCATCGGCCGGAGTTGAACTACTGGCATCAAACGAGACGGTATCACCGACTCTGATATTTTCATTGCTTGATGAAAAACTGAAAACTGCAAATAGTTCACCTGAAGAGGTACTTTCTTCCTCGAAAATACAGCCTGATAAACCGACCAATAACATCATGAAAGCCATCAAAACTGGGCCAAATTGTAACTTCATCATTTACTTGGTAAGCCTGCTGTTTGAAAAGCCCTTCCTTCACAAGTACGCTTTAGAATGAAAATAGTGAGGTTTGGCGGTTACCCGCAACTAATTCTTTGGCACTCCAGCCAAATGCCTCCGTAATACGGCCGATTGCTGCGGCAGTTCGTTCTGCATAGAATATCTCATCGTACCCACTAATGCCGCCATTCACTTCACTCTCCAGCCACGGCTCTACATTCATTGGCCTATTACTAGCATCACTTACGATATAAGCAACTTTCATACCAGGTGTGAAACCAAGTCCCTTTTTTATCAAAGCGCGAGCGATTCTAACTTGCGCCATAGAATCTGGATTTGCATAATGTTTAGTAAAATCGATAGAGCCATCTTTATTCAATTTCCCTTTACAAGATTTTGAAAGCACTAACTCCGAAGCATCGACTTGCTTGTTTTTTACCGCTTGAACTCTGCTTAACGCGTATTGCACCAACTCCTCGCCTTCATCGGCCAGTGCAAAATTAAACATTTGTTTCATCGTATCTCGTAGATAAGAAAATGTATCTGTCCTTTGGGTTTCATAGCCGCGGATTAACATTTCTTCACTCGGCCAAACCACTTGACCAACATATCTTTTCTTAGCACCATGACTGAAAAATACGGATAATCCTTTTTCAAATTCTAATACTGCTGAATCTTTGCTAAAGCGTTGCGCTATATCTAATCCAAAAGTTATCATTGATTGTTTTGCATTATTCCAATTTTCAATCTCTGCTTCGGTTGAATCTTCTTTCAAAACTGAAATTGCGTCTTCACCAACCGGTGACCGAACAAATATTGAATCGGTATCGGAATAGACTACTGAATGATCTTCTTCTTCCAAACTGGCAATTATCGCTTTGATGTTATGACGCGCCCAAGCGGTAATTGATGAACCTAAATCGCGATGAGTAAAACGATAAAACCCTGATGCAAAAACGCCATAAAAAGAATTCATTAGAATCTTTACCGCATATTGCATAGAGTCATGAAATTGCAAGGCATTGTCATCCTGATCGTCTTTAGCGGTCTTCATACCTGCTTTATGTTGGTCTCTCTGCGCCATTAAATCTTCTAATAATAAAGGAATTAATCCTTTACGATTATCTTGATGAAGGAATTTTGCACCGGTCGGCGCAGTATGAATCAAGTCATCTTCTGCAGGTTGGATGTCTTGATTGGAGTCAACTCCTTGTGGTATAACAGATATTGTGACCTATCATAATTGATGGATACATACTTTTGAAATCCAATACTGCAATCCATGGATGTAAACCCGCTTCAACATCGTGAACATATCCACCTGTAATTTGACCTTCTTTGGCATCTGCTGAGCCGGTTAATGGTACTGCGATATTCTTTGAATCGGCTAGGCGAATAACCAAGGAATCGATTAACTGACTTGTGCTACCATTGGCAGCGGTATCAAAATTGACCTTAGCAACACTGGCAACCGCTTCCTTACGACGGATTACTTGTATCGCATTTAGAATATCTAATGGTAAAGCTGCATCTCTGATACAATATTCAAGAACTTCATCTGGGCGATTGGCCCATTCAACATCCATATTCGATGCATCAATATCCATTTTATGGCGTTCATCATCATCTGGAAATAATAATTTTGAGACGAAACTTAGAGTTTCTCTTTGCGGCTTGAGTGCAATTCTTGCTTGCCACCAACAATCTACTATTGCTCGCCCCGCTATATTCCAAGCACGAGTGGATTGACGTTTTGGCATTAGCCCTGCTCTAGTTCGTTTCAACTCCGATTCAATTTGAGGGACTCTACCCCAGCCGAATAATTGGGCTCTTTTTCTCCATTCTACTTTCTTAGCCAATACTTCAGTTCTCTCGAAAAGACGTGGCAAATCAAAATTATCAATATTGTAGCCAGTAATAATATCTGGGTCATTTGCCCGAACTACAAGAGTCATCTGCTCAAGAATATGAGATTCTGTTCCGATGAATGAGAACTCTTGACGCGTACCATCTTGCATATTTTCAATCCAAGCAGCACCACAAAGTACAGTATTGTGGGCGATACTGGTCTCCAAATCAAATGAAAATACCTTGAATGGGACTGGGAATGGTTCTGCTGCTACCAAATTGGAGAGATTACAACTAACTGTGACATCAACCGGATAACGGCCAACTCCACCCGCCTCGATTACTGCAGCCATTCGGCTACCATCTTCATCATCAGCACTTCTTTGATCGATTAATTGTCCTTCAACAGAAACATGCATTCCTAAATCTAAATCCAAAAATATCCGATTCAGATAAGGTATATCTCCAGAAAAAATACTCCAGCCTTGCTGTTGTAACTTTTTGCGTAATTGGGGAACGAGGTATGGTTGTTTGACTTCTATTTGCCAAGTTGGCCTCATACCCAAGTCTGTTAATTTCATTACAGGGCCTTTATGACTGACAATATCTTCGTGCGCATCTAGGCTTCGGAGCCGGTTCACCAGATATTCTGGTAAGTCTTCTCCTTCATCCCAAGCTCCTAAACTCGCCACTTCAAAAGTCGGTGAAAGGCCCTCTATTAGCAAGCAAATAGATTGTCCAGTTTTACTGCGGCCAAATAACTCTACCACTGTACGGGGAATTGTTTGGCCGTCCTCTACAACCTCAGTGGAATGATAACGGCCACTGATAATTCCGATGTCGCCGTGCCAGGTCATAGACTCCCCCAACAACCAAAACGGCGCCCAGTCCTTAACCATGATATGCCTGAGCACTGCCGATTTATCTCCAACTTTTTCCTCCCCAACAGATTAGCAAAACGGCCACAACCCTTGAAAGGTGTCTATACTCCCGAACAAATGTGGGCTTGGTGAAATTATGAGTAATGATATCGATTGGGATAGCCTGACATTTTCTTTAACTCCGACAGATACAATGTATTTGACAGAAACTAAGCAAGATGAGGCTTGGATGCCGGGAGATTTGCGCCCATATGGTAATATGTCAATTTCTCCAGCCGCTGGTGTTCTAAATTATGGTCAAGGCTTATTTGAAGGTATGAAGGCATACCGAACTGCAAACGATAGAGTCGTATTTTTTAGGCCTGAAGAAAATGCTAGGAGAATGCAACGAGGGGCTGACCGTTTGAGAATGCCACCTGTTCCAGAATCTGTATTCATCGATGCTGTTGAACAGGTAGTTGCAGCGAATTTGAAGTGGATCCCACCTATGGGTAAAGGCGCACTTTATGTGCGCCCATTGCTAATGGGTTCAGGACCTGTTCTGGGAGTTTCACCCGCTCCATCATACACATTCTTGGTTTATGTTACCCCAGTAGGGCCTTATTTCAAAGGTGGAGTTACTGCAATTGATTTACTGATTTCAGAAGAATATCACCGTGCTGCACCTGGCGGCTCTGGTGGAGTCAAGGCAATTGGAAATTATGCCCCTGGAATGATGCCAAGCAAGAAAGCGAAGGCTGCTGGTTTTTCCGAAGTAATCTACCTAGATGCTGAAACACATTCCTGTATTGAAGAAGTCGGTGCTGCTAATTTCTTCTGCATAAAAGATGGAATATTGTACACTCCTGAATTAACTGGAACAATCTTGCCAGGCATTACTCGTGACTCGATTATCAAATTAGCTCGCAATAATGGGATGGAAGTAATTGAAACAAAGGTAACTTCTGAATTCGCAATGAATGCAGATGAGGCTTTCTGTTGCGGAACTGCTGCGGTAATCTCTCCTATCGGTTCGATAACCAAAGGTGAAAATAAAACAGTATATGGTGATGGAATCCCAGGCGAAATTACAACTTCTCTTTACGATCAACTAACTGGCATTCAAAGTGAAACTTCACCTGACATATTCGGTTGGTTGCACGAAGTACCTACAAATTAAATTCAATAATGAGTTTAATTCTTGAATCCTCTTTTCTTGAAACTCTTCTTTGTAGAAGGTTCTTTGCTGGACTGGCGGTTACTTCCTTTTCTTTGTGAACGTGCTCGGCGGTCACCTGTTTGTGGACCTTTTTCTTCTCGGTCTGCTTGTGCTTCTTTCAAGTCGCGTTGCATCTGGCGCCATTCGCCACCGATTAATTGTAAAATTTCTTCTTTTGAATTTGCACCGATACTCTGCTTGGAACCAACTCTGGAAACCCACAATCTTCCCTCGCCAGCATGAGGGCGACGTGGATGGTTAGATCCTTCTTCACGCTTGATTTTACGGAGACCTACTTTTCTTGCAGCAAGAAATAATCCTTCTAAATCTGGTTTTATTACCGAAGCGTCTTTTGGAACACGGCGGCCGTTACGACGAGAGATTTTAGCATTAAAATAACCTGGCCAGATACTGAGTCTGTCTGGGTTGTGTTCCATCATCTCACCTCACTGGGGTAATGCCCCATCATACCGTGAGGATAACAGGGTTATCAAATCATTCAAGAAGGATGCCGTTGATAACGCCATCTTTACCTGGACGAGAAGTAATACGTGCACGACCTTTGTCGGTTTCGATAATTGCTCCCTTGACCAGAATGTTTCTACGAACATAGTTTGGATTAGATTGGTTCTCGATTACCGAATGAATCTTTACAAGAGTAGTCTTTCCAGTTTTGGTATCATTCAGAGAAACGCGGTTTTCTGACATGACACGAACCATGCGATTTCCACCGGTCTTTCGGTAGATTTTGCGCTTTGGTTCGCCAACTAATGCGAATTGCTTTTCGGTCGAGATTTCAGTTGAACGCTTACTGCGAGCCCTAACTAGACGACCACCGGAGGGTTTACGACGAGAGATTCCATGCCATTGTGCCATAATAATCCAATCCTTACGACTCCATCCGACCGGCCAACCATATATGAAAGCAACCCTTAGATACAATTCGCTTCAAAGCGCGATACTGAACGGCCATCTATCGTCTGCAATATTGCAACTAATCTATCTCCAGCATGTAATTGGCCAACTCCTGCGGGTGTGCCTGTGAACAAATAATCACCAGGACAGACCGGTGCCCACTGCTGCAGTGCAACGAGTTGCATACTCGGAGTAATGCTCATTTGCGAAAGAGGCGCTTGTTGAACAACTACCCCATTTACTGTTAAAATGAGTGCAAGTCCTTTTTCTTCATCTACCAGTGAGTGCAGATCTTCTGTCCAATCTGAAAACGGACCAATCACTGCACTACCAGTGAAACACTTTCCTTTGGCCCAAGGAATTTGTTGTTCCCGACAGATGGATTGTGCAGCTCTATCGGTCAAATCCAAACCAACTGCTACCGCTTCCGGTTGGAGATTATTTCCCAAACGAATAACACATTCAATTTCATGATGAACTTCTCCCGGGTGCTGGGATATCTGCAGGGGGCCTTGGCGGGTGATACAATTTTGCGGTTTGACAAAAAATACCGGTTCTATCGGTTGCTGATTGCCAAGTTCTTCAGCGTGTTTAGCAAAAGTTCGGATAGTACACCATAGTGCCATAACCCTGCCCAAGACAAAACGCCAAATGAACAAGTGGGTAGTGCTAAGGGTCAAAAGTAGTCGCCTATAGCATTCGTTGATGGCAAAGGAATGGTATATCAAAAAGCGACGTCCAGTTCGCAGAAAACAAATCGCCCCTTTGTTAAAAGAATTGGAATCTGCTCTTGGAATTGATTTAGCAGTTGATGGTGCTTTCCTTGAAATGGCTGAATATGGGCCTTGGCAAATGGTTTTTGTAGACAAAATAGCCAAGTCAGTTGAATTAAAAAATGATGACGGAAAGCGATTCGCATTTTTGACTTTGCGTGGATTTTTAGAACATTCTGATTCTGCAAAATGGGTAAATGTTGACCACGGGGCAATTCCATTCTTGATGAATGGAGCAGATTGTATGGTCGCTGGAATACAAGATGCTGACCCGAGTATTGAAGTTGGAGATTTGGTTTGGATTCGCGATATGAAGCATAAACGCCCTCTTGCGATTGGTTGGACCACCATGGATAGTTCTGAATTGATTGCTTCTAGTAAAGGAAAGGGAATCAAAACTCTTCATTGGGTTGGCGATGAACTTTGGGATATGGATTCCTAGTAAGTATCAAGAAGTACCCAGATGAGCAGGTGGTATGAACGGCCGCCACCTCACCTCAATGATGTTGATAGTCACTCTACTATTACCCTTAGTTGCTGGTTCCTCATTAACTGGGGGCGTTGATAATAATCCGGATGAATCAGAAGTCCCTTTCTCAATAATTGAAAGAACCAATCCCAGCGTCGATGGCAAAGATTGGAACATTGAAATTAGAATGGATGATGATGTATATGCAAATGGAACTACATTTATGATTACCACACAAGTCTGTACTAATGATGGTGTGTGTGACCCTCCAGTCCCACAAGAAGCCGTTGTAGATGGTCAAAATTATGCAATTTCGATCAAACCTAAATCAGACCATACTTATGTCAATTGGAGAGTTAATGCCGAGTATGAAAACGGCGATAAAGAAAACTTCCCTCAAGGTGATTGGTTCAAAACATGGTCATCTTGCTGGCTCAACAATGATGTGTGGGGCGGCGCAGATTCCACAGATGATGGGTGCAAGGTTGGAGGCGATAATGGCATTCTTCCAGGATTTGCATTACCGACGATACTAGGATCAATTGTAATGGCAATCGCATATTATCGCCGCGATTAATTGAGATGTTCAGCTAAACGTTCAATGAAGCGTCGCTGTTCATAATCCCAATTTTGCATTACTACTGAAACACTTGACTTATCTTTGGATAGATTGCCATCAACAAAACCAACTTGTATCAAATCACTATTAACCAGTGGTAAATTCTTGCCATTACATTCTACCAGCAGGCCTTTATCCGTCATCATTGCTGTTCCAAAAGAAAATGTCACTTTGCCCTTAGATTGCTTTGTTTTGACCTGTCCGGCTTTCAAAAAGCGCACCAACGCATCCAACAATGAGTTCACATCTACATCAGATTCGACTGCACCTGAGCCATAGGCGGAAAGAAATTCTAGTTCGGTAGAGTTCTGTTCTATGAGGTGGTCTAAGCCGCGACCGATTTTCTCTTTCACAATAATCACCTCACAATGGTCCTTGAATAAGATTCCAACCAATCAATCGCCCATCGCTTGCATCTGCAACTAAAGAAAGATGATTGGACCATTGCGCGGAGTCCCATTCACGTGACATGTCAACCGTAGTTGCTCCACTTGAACTATCAACTAAATTGTTGAGAATTGAATTTAGACCACTATCTGGAACCACTACCAAATACCCAATTCTTGTCTCTGGATGATAATCTCCACCTGTAGTGAAAAATTTATCAGTCCCTGTTAGTTGTGGGAAGCGGGAATTATCCATTAATCGTGCTTCCATCATGCTAAGATTCAATACGCTCGGAATTGAATTGCGATTATGTGATATCTCTTCATCGTATGCACCTTTGTCAATATAATCGCAATTATCTTCACTGGCTTGACCACTTATTGAAAATTTAACCCAACCCGCAGTATTGTCACTCGCCACCCATGATAGATTCCAAGTAGTTACGCCATTTGCCCTTTCATCGATTGCTCGCCAGATGTAACCGTCATCGTTCAGTGCTGCTGTTGCGCCGGTTACCTCACCTGAAAAATAATCTAAGCATTGGATTGATTGTTCTAAATTATAGCCTCTTTTATCAGATTCATCTGGCAGGTGAGTATCTGAATCACCCCAATTAACTAAGTCGTTACTGCTTGGTTTGAATTCATTTGCTTGGGGGCGATTATCGTAACCTTTACCCAAATCAAGTAGTTTAACACCTCTCTTAAGAGTGATGCGATCAAAGGTATGGTGAATTTCTAATTCACCATCAGGCAATACATAATCACCTAGTAATTTTGAAGTTGTGGAGCAACCTGCTCGATTGGAATCGCTTCCTGAAATTACCACATCAACAGTTTGTTTAGCAACCCATGGACTACCTTCTCCAACCCAAAGGGTCATCGAAGCAGAGCCAAGACAATACGCTTCCAAATCATGATGAGTTGCAGTAATTTTCCACATTGGGTCACCACCAATGTCCTCAATACCGATAACTCTCCAATCCCATCCAAGGTTAGAGCCAGTTGCGTCATTATCAATTAAATCATTAGCAAATAATTGTTTGACTTCAACAGGTTGGGAAAGTAGGGCAAGTCCAGGTGCGAGTGTTTCTAGCCCGCCAAACAATGAGCCAACTCCATAAGACATCACATTACCTTGGTAAGCATCATCTAGAGTTACGCTCCATTGAACCTGATTAGCAATAGATGATTGTTCTCTTAATTCTGTCCAACTTGTCGAGGTTAATTCTGAAGAACCACTAACGCTGGCAAATGTATCTGAACAGGCTGTTGAACCAGGAATTGGTGAACGTAAGTGGCGTTGTACTGTAAATCGATCAAAGTCAAACGAATTGGTTGCTTCAACAGCAAGCCAATCACCACCTTGGCCACCACGCACCGAGACGGCGCCTAATCTATCCATCGAACTTTGTGAAGATAATTCATCAGTGCCACCTTCAGCAATAGAAGTTAGACCCATTCCAGAATACTCTAGGCGGATTTTACAGATGTCATCTTCTGTCTCTACATTGTCCAATACGAGATCTAAGAATCCTTCTGTGGCAATCAATTCTCCTTCGGAAATCGAATATTTCATCTCATCTCCATATTTTAGAGGGTCCCCTGTAAATGGGTCGAGTTGGTTGTTGATGAACCACCAACCTCCAGCTGCAAGCATCATTGCAGTCAGTAATACAGCAGCAACTTGTGGACGTCTGACAATATCAAGAAGAGTTGTTGGTTTGCCATCCCCCTTTGATTTACGAGGAATTGGAGCCGCTTTTTCAACCTCAGGTTCATCGATGAGATCTGCATCTAGAATCTCAGCATCAATGAAATCATCTTCTGTAAATTCTGGTTCTTGTAATACCGCTTCATCCTCTTCAGAATCATCTTCTTCGGGAGTTAGTGTAGATTCATCTTCCAATGACATTACAGATTCTTGTTCGACTACTTTGGACCCTTTTTGCTTAGAAGGTTTTGCTTTAGTCATTTTTTTTGCGGATAAGCCAATCTCACTTCTATCGAGTCCAAATTCGACTAACCTTTCAACCAAAATACTTTTTTTACCTGTAGTTGATAAGTCATTTAAAATGCACAAGGCCTTCAATTTGGCAACCGTCAAAGAGGATGTCTCTTCTACCACCATAGTGAACTCCAAACCAATGGCGCGCATTAATCCCTTTCAAGACCTGCCCTTGTTGGGTCAATTAAATGGCCATTCGCCAACGATTATCAAAAAGGCAAGGTTACTAATTGGAATTAGCAATAAAGGCCTTATCATTCTTCGTAAGCGCTGAATGAACCATCTTCTGACTTGACATAGACTGATTGTGCGTAGGTGCCATCAGCGTATATTTTGAAATAGTAACCATTCTCGGTTTCTTCGAATCTTTCACTACCGGCTTCAGTTACTTCTTCGGCAACCGGCTCACTTTCTTCCACTTCTGCTGGTGGAGCGCCCGACGGACCAGATGTTGGCCCACTTGTAGGGCCGCCTGTTGGGCCTGAAGGTGGTGCACCGGCTGGCCCTGCTGCAATTTTGTCCTTGGAAATTTCAGACAAGACTTTCGATTCAGTCGTTTCATTGGTACCTTCTAGCATAGAGCGCACTGTTTCACCATGCTTCTGAGCACCGATAAAGGCAAAGATTGAGAGGAATAAACAGCATAATCCAAGCACTCCTGCGAATATTTGGTTAGGCCACATCTTTCCGTTGACTTTCATATCTGAATTCGCATCACCAAGATTGTCTCCATTAGAATCTACATATTGAACGATCATGCAATAAGCAGCAGGGTCAACATCAAATTCGAAATCGTATGTAACACCTGCACTTGGAGTGGTTTCTGTAACCTGATAATGATGCTTATGATCGCTTCCATTCCTTGCCAGTGGAGTGAATTCTCCGAGATTGCTTTGGCAATCATCCGCTTGTATTAGATAGGCACCAAGTAAAACTCCAGACTTTGTTGGAGGATTGATGACATCGACTGATATCGTAACTGGTACATCTGTAAAATCATCACCTGGAATTGGCAATCCCCAAATATATCCAACATCTTTCTCTGCTGAATTAGTAAAATCATCATAATCCGCTCCAAACGGCATTGGGAACAATGCAAAACCAAACAAAATTGCTGCGACCCCCAAATACAGGAAAACATTCCAGCGGGCCTGTTTTAATGCACCCTTACGCCCCTCCAATGACATGTCTTCTAGTTGCTCATCCATGTCGTCATCAACAACAATTTCGTTGCTGAGTTCCACCTCCTCATCGTCGGTCATATCCGTTGCCACATTATCCAAGCACTTGAAAGAAACGGAAAGTCAGACTAACGTGGTAGCGATGGTCTCAATAATGAGGCCTAATTGCGAGTGACATGGGAATTCGTGTTGCTGTGCTATCACGTGGACCTCGCTTGTATAGTACCAGAAGATTGGTTGAAGAGGGTAAAAAGCGGGAAATCGATGTCGAAGTTGTAGACCCGATGAAATTCTCTCTTTTCGTTGCAAATGGGGATATCAATGTCACATACAAAGGTGAACCATTCGCATATGATGCAATAATTCCTCGAATTGGACATTCAATAACAAAACATGGTGTCGCAGTTTTACGACATTTAGAGCAATTGGATGTATGGACTGCAAATACTGGCCAAGGAATATTGCAAAGTCGTGACAAATTACACGCCAGCCAAATCCTTGCCCGAAACAATATTCCAGTTCCAAAAACCACCTATGTGCGAGATACATTGGATATTGAGGCTGCTATTAATTCGGTCGGTGGCCTACCAGTCGTCATCAAGGTTACTTCTGGAACACAAGGGCAAGGTGTGTTCTTACGCCACACTCTACACGAAGCAAAGAATCTAGTTCAAGGGTTATTAATGACTGGACGTTCAATTTTAATCCAGGAATATATTGTAGAATCTCATGGTAAAGATATTCGGGCCCTCGTCGTTGGTGACAAGGTAGTTGCTAGTATGCGCAGAAAGGCAAGAGGTAGAGAATTTAGAAGTAATTACCACCTCAATGGAACTGTAGAAAAGGTTGACCTCCCTGACGACATCGCTGAGGTTGCTTGTCGTGCAGCACGCGTACTAGGGCTGCATATCGCTGGAGTAGATCTGCTTGAATCCGACCAAGGACCATTGGTCCTAGAAGTAAATTCGTCACCTGGCCTAGAAGGAATTGAAAAGGCTAGCGGGGTCAATGTCGCTGGTGAAATTATTGATTTCGTCACCTCAGAGGCTTCATTCTCTAAAGTAGATTTAGACCAACTAATGCGCACTGTCCCAGGCCAAGGAATGGTGTCTTTACAAATTAGAAATCATCCGAACCTTGTTGGGGAAAAATTGTGTGACCTTTTCAAAACTAGTGTGGATGTTCCTGTTTTCGCATTGTCAAGGGATAATTCCTTGTTATGGAATCCAGACTCGGAGTTACAATTAAGATATGCTGATGTTCTAATTTGCTATGGCGAACTTACAGAACTGCGCTCATCTCTAAGGCAAGCAATAGGAGAAATTCCGAGCGAGAATGTTGCTGAAGTTGAACAAGAATCCTAACTTGAATTAGGAATCATATTGAATAATACGCATTAATTGTAACCAATTTACGATTAGTTAATACAGCGTTGCCAATATTATCCGTCAAACTGTATAGTGAAATTTGCTGTTAGCGCGCGGTGGCTTCTTATGATAGGCCACTGTCCTCTTTCATGCTCTTAGGAGCAAATGGGATGTACGGCCGCTTCGGCGGTAGGCGAATTTCGCCAAAAAAACGAGGAGGAAGAGAGATGCGGTCACGCAAAGCAATAAGACCAAGCCAACTAAGGCTGGATGCTGAATCTCTTAGCCTCCCAGCCCGATTAATTCACTTACAAGACCTAGATTGGATCAGTTGTTATCAACAGCAATTGCGTACCGAAAATAAGTCTGAAAATACTCGACGCAATTATATGTGCCATCTTAGAAGTTTAATCGAAACTACATTACCTGGAGAATTGGTATTATCACAACATGATTATGATTTTATGACAATCCTTGAATTGGCATCAAGGATAGAGCCATTGAATGGCAGAATAGACCGTTGGTCGCATTCTCAAGCCGAGTTAAGACCTACAACTTTCAATGCTAAACTTGCTGCTGCAAAGCATTTATTGAAATGGATTGGTCAAATTTGGCCAGACCATATTGGAAGAGTGAAGACTGGTAAAAGACTACCAAGAGTATTATCTCGTAGCGAATTGTCAATGGTATTGGAAGCCTCACGATTGAGTGAAAATGCCGTTGCTTCAATTGTCGTTGTCATGTTATTAGACACCGGCATGAGAGTGAGTGAGATATGCAATTTGGATATTGGCGATATCGATTTCGCCGATGGTTCTGCTAGAGTCAGAGAAGGAAAGGGCGATAAAGACCGACTCGTATTATTCACTGATAGAACGCTCAATCGAATCAAAGCATGGTTGCCTGTAAGAAATGAAAGAGCCGCTGCAAATGAATTAGCATTCTTACTCAATACACGTTGTAGGAGATTACAACCTCGTGGCGTTCAAAGACTGATGGACGACTTGGCTGTTGAAGCCTCTATCCCTAAAGGAAAACTAACACCCCATGTATTGAGGCATAATTTTGCTACCGGTTTACTTGAAAGAGGGGCTGATTTGGTTTCTATTCAACGATTACTCGGTCATTCCAGCATAGCAACTACTAGAAATTACTTGGAGATTTCAGACCAAACACTACGCGAAGTTTACCATCGCGCTCAAGCAACTCGTAAAACAATTGAAGCTGAAGCTGCCCAACAGCAGCATAATGTTGAGGAATTGATTGAAACAACACCTTCTACCAGTTCACTGGGCATTTGATTCAATTACTCTTTTGTTTGCGTTTAGAAATAGATTTAGGACCAAACCATTCTCTATGTGGGCGGATTTCTTGTCCGACGTGTCCTACTATTGGGCAATATTTCCCCGATCGGCAACGGGAGCAATTTTCTTTACCAGGTAATTCTACCGTTTTGCGAAGTCTTCCGTACTTACGCCTCGGCATGAATAGACAACTAAGCCAAACGGCTTTTGTTTATTGCGATTGATTGGTGGTCAATTCAACGTTTCTTCAAACGCTTCATCCAATCCATCTGATTCGACACTCTTTGGAACTTTGATAGTTCCACCTTTTCTTCCAGTTTCTTTAGCAGCCTTCTTCACTTTGCTAACTGAGGCTTTAGCAGCCTTACTGATTTTACTAGGTGTTGCTGTTGCTGCCTTCTTAGCCTTAGTAGTGGTTTTCTTTGCTGAAGATTTAGCCGCTGTTGCAGCCGCCTTAGCCTTAGCAGGGGCTTTCTTAGCAGCCGCCTTAGCCTTAGTAGTGGTTTTCTTTGCTGAAGATTTAGCCGCTGTTGCCGCCGCCTTAGCCTTAGCAGTGGCTTTCTTTGCAGCCGCCTTAGCCTTAGTAGTGGTTTTCTTTGCTACTGATTTTACCTTAGTTGCGGCTTTTGCAGCAGCGATGGCTTTACTCGCAATCGCTTCACTCAAACCTGCCTTTTGCAAAGATGCGGTGGAAGATTTAGCTAATTTGGCAACGCTATCAATCTTTGCAGCTACTAATTTTTTTGCAGATGCTGCGCTTACATTAGGAAGTGCAGATAAATTACCAGATTTTGAATCAGTTCCCTTAGCAGCCATAGACTCACCCTATGGTAATGGAAAACAGCGCTCACACTTCAATACTTTGATTCAATTAAAATCCACAACCGTTGAATTGATTGCCTATAAGCCAACACATAGGACATATGAGAGAGGCTCTTGGTGTTGATTCGAGTGTACTCTTCGCCCAGGTTAAAAAGGCCACCTCCGACCACAAAATAGAACCTGAAAGTAACCTATTACGAAGTAAACATTTCCATATGGGTAAGCCAGTATATCTAGGAGATGTAGCGATTCGCCTACTTTCGCAATTATCCCAGCCAGACACTCCATTTTTTATCCAACCACCTTCTTTTAACGAACAAATTTGGCGATTTACATGCAAAAGTAGTTCCTTGTCCATTTCAGTTGAATCCATTTCATATTGGGGTTTAGGGCTGTTCAATTCCGGATATCTAAACAGAATTGAAATTACTGGACCTCTACAGGAGCGAGCAAAGGTTTTGTTTGATCTAGTGGCTACATTATCACATAACCCTTGGGAATTCTCACATCGACTCAGTGCCAGAAGAGTGATGAAAAAAGAATCTAATTCACTTGCGGAAAATGAAAAATCTTGGCGCTATCTAATACAAGTTGCATCTTCTGATATGGAGGAGCAAATCTCGATTATGGCTGAGCGTGCGAATATGGTTGAAAAGCGAATGACATTGAATAAAGATGTGAAAAATTGGAATCAACAAAATGCCAATGCTGCACTACAAAGCGCATTACATGATTTGGATGCATCTAGAGCTGCTCAAGCAGATGACAACTCCCCTGCGGTCGGCCGTGCGCTGGCTAGAGTTGAGGCTTCTTTGATCAGTGCAGACCCAGCGACACAACTTGAAAATAATGATGAGATGCAAGAGGAATCTCAGATTGATGGGCAGATTTTGCAGTTCGGAGAAGCTGTAATTGATGAAAATGTGCAACTTGTAGACCTGTCCGAAAATGCTGACGAAGATATTGAATTAACCGCTGAAGACGCCATTATTGCCGATTTTTCACAATCATTTGAAGAAGAATAATTACTTTTTTCCTCAATTCGTTGCGGGTAGCGTTGATAAGGGGGTGGCCACTCGCCCATATCGGTTACAATGGCTGCAAAGAAGAAGAAGTCCGATGGCAGTGGTATCCAGCAAGCCGCTGGTTTGATTCGTTATTTCGATGAAGAATCAGAACATGCTTGGAAAATTACCAAGGGCCAAGTATACTTCACTTGTATCTCAATTTCTATATTCTTTTACCTTGTTAACGAAGGCGTTGCACAAGCAATCTGGAATATATTCGCTTGAATTATATCATTGCTTTTAGCAATTGATAATTTTACAAAGGTTTGATTAAGACTATCTTTCCTTCTTTAGAAGCCATTGCTTGAGCCACTTGCATTGCGGTTTTCATACCAGAAGTTGCACCGATTGTTTTCGCTTCCCCTTCTTCATGGATTATCAATCGGTGAGTTAGATTGTAAAGAACGCCTTCCTCGATTCTTTGGAAGACCCAATGTTCATTTTCAATGGTAACCATTGCTGGAACATCTGAAAGTGGACCCATCGCTTGACCGATTGTAGTAGTCCTAGCCGAAAGACCTTGTAGGTCTCTAAACGGTTTCCAAGTTCTTCGCCTTGCTGGCTGTTGTATACGCCGACTTCTATCTATGCCTTCTCTAAATGCTCTTGTCATCTTAGGGTCCCATCCCTTGGAGTTGGTTAACTCCATTTTTTGAGCCAATCTGTTACACTAATAAGAAGCGCGACGACGAAGCAGCCGCGAATGCTGATTAGAACACCCTCGTGAACTAATTCAAGTACACGATTATGCACCTAATTGCTGTTGTTTACGCATTTGACGTAATAGAATAGAACTCAGCAAAAGAGGGATTAGCGGCATACAGAACCATATTAAGAATAATTGATTACCTGGTTGCTGAAGAATTCTTGGTGCGATAGTTAGGGTGAAAATTATTACCAAAGCGATAGAAACGTACAATTGCTTTGAATTTAAACTCTTTACATCTTCCTCTACAAGCCAAGGAATAACTAATGTCACTGCCAAGGAAAACCAAATCGCTGGCAACAAAACTAGTACATATGGCGAAAATGCAGCAATAAATAATGGCGATAAACTCAGTGTCAATCTTACCCACCAAAGTTCAGGTCTTGGGGTTGCATCAAAGCCCATAGTCGGTAAAAACATTGAACCAACACAAGTGGAGATTGTGGCAAATAGTAGCCAAATCGTCATTAATGATTCACCATTGCCTGAAGAAATGTCTAACGATTGAGAAAATATCAATGAAATTATTATCAAAAATATGAATGCTAATAGTGAAGTAATTATCAACGATTTTGTCCTGCCATCACCGGCACCTAATTTGGGATCTAATTGTTTAGCAGGCTCTAGTATTGTTGCAAAACTAATTGCCATGTGTAAAAATATTGAAATGAAGATTAGATGGTAATAATGCTCCAGATCTAACCAAATGTCAGTATCCATATTTGTTATTGAATCTATTTTCATGAAAAGAAACATCGCTATTGGAAAGATAACAACCAGTTTATATTTCGCTTTCTTAGCTAAATTGGCCAGCCCTGAATCAACAGCCGCGATTGTACTCGTAGCGAATAATTCTGCTGCAATAATGAGAATTGCTATTGCTCAATAATGCATACCATAGAGGACCTATGCTATCGGTAGGCCATGTTGATTGGCTAGTGATAGATTGTGCATTGAGATATGAACTATCGGGGAAGAAGACTGTAAATGAAAATAATGCAACGAGTGAAACAAAACACATCACTCTATACCTAACCAATGTTCTAATGTATTGGGGGCTTTGTGAAATACTTGGCAACTTATCAACAAATAATGAAAAAATTAGTAATACCATCAAGGACAATTCTGAGAGCCCATCTCCTCTCAAAAATGTCATCCATGCGCCACCGTTCATTGCATTTACGCCCGCGTTATATTTGGCGATATCTGAATGTGTAAGGTCGTTTGTAAATACTGCTATTAAGCGGTCTAATATCATCAATGCTAGGAAAATAAGCGGTAATAAATTGTGCACCGATTTCAACCATTTTCCTTTTTTAATGGCCATCTTTTCAATTATCGGAGTCATCAGCCAAGCGATGAGGGAGATGGCGAATAAAGGCACTAGCCAAGGCACATCATCTCCCAACATAGTATGAGGCACAAGTGTTCGGCCCTTGAGCATGGCGGAAACTATGAGGCTGAAGAAGTGATGGCGCTGCTAATGGGGACTGACCGTTGGCATGATGAGGACCTCCTCGATGCAGCAAAACTATCACCATTAGCAGGGCTCGCCGAAAGTCTTGGCTACCAAATGGAACAATGGCTAGAAGTTGCAACTACCCCTCTTCCCGAAACACTACGGATTACTTCAAATAGAAATGATAAGGCTTGGACAATACAACAAATACGCAATATGGGCGCCACTCAACTATCGTGGCTTGGCTCAGATAATGCCTTCCAAATGCCATTCTCAAGGGGCAAAGCGGACGATAAAAACACAAAGCACATGATGACAATATTACATGATTCTGGACGTATTACAAGACAGGAAGCAGCCAGTATGCTCCCTGTTGTATTATTACAACCACAGCCAGACCAATTGGTATTGGACATGTGTGCAGCTCCTGGTTCAAAGGCCACTCAAATCGCGGAAACAATTGCACCAAGTGGTGTTGTTGTCGCAAATGAACCAGTGTCTGGTCGCCTCAATATGCTAGTTAGTAATCGAGGACGTTTGGCACTGAGTAATATGCTGATCTCGCAACACGATGGTCGACATCTAGGAAGAATCCCCCCTCCGGGATTTGATGCGATAGTTGCTGATGTTCCTTGCACCGGTAATGCGACCACACGCAAAAACCGAAACCTATGGTGGAGATGGACTCCTAAAAATGGTCGCGGTTTATTCAAATTACAAGTCGACATTGTAGCAAGAGGCGCGAGTTTGTTAGCGCCTGGTGGTAAATTGATGCTGTCAACTTGTAGTATTGACCCTGTTGAAAACGAAGCGGTTGTTGCTGAGTTATTACGCCAATTACCATATTTACAATTAGTCCCAATAGATGAAAGTTTAGTCCCAGGACTAACTTTGCAAAAAGGAATTAGTGACTGGGGCATTTTAGATGAACAAGGCAAAGAGGTTACCTTTGATGGAACGTTACCAAATTTGCCCTTGCTAAAAGCAACACATTTGTCACCTCAGAAACGAATTGAACTATCAAAGAATATTGATTTAGAGGAAGACTTTGATGTTGCTAAGGAACTTGAAATCGAGTCTTTATTGCCGCTATGCCGAAGATTACGCCATCAAGACAACAATACTAGCGGATTCTTTGTTGCAATGTTTGTCCATAAAAAAGATGCGACACCTGAGGGTATTGCCCGCACATTCATTCACAAACGCGCTTTGCCTTCTGAATCAACTTGGCAACCGAAAATGTTGGACCATCCAAAACCGGACCGGAATTCAGTTTTCCCTGCTGCTGACGAAATAATTAATGAGGCGATATCGAGATACAAAATAAACGACCCTGGATGGTCATGGTGGCATCGCGGAAAGAGAACAAATATTGCCCCAATTATGGCATATGAGCGACTCTTCATGCAGAAATGCCCGAATAAGAAAGGAAATATTTGGCCGGAGGGAACTTTTCATCCAATGAAAATGATTCATGTTGGTCTTCCTGTTTTCACTGAGAAAAATGGTACATGGCGAACTAGGCAAGAATCAATTCCTGCTATCCAACAACATATGGGTGATGTACTACTCAATATTTCGCAGGAAACCCTAAAACGATTATTACAAGGGTGGGCACCATTGATCGAAGAATTCATTGAAGAATTGAAAATTAAAGCCCCTAAACCGGGACCTCTGCTATTTGGTTGTGACATTGATGAAGTCGAACATGTTGTTTCAGCATGGTCTGGTGCAAGAATTACGATGATGATAGACGACATTGGCAAAGATGTCTTGCGAATTAAATTGGGATTGCCTTTCATTTTTGAGGATGAGGAAGAATGAGGACTGACTATGATGGTATCCAACACTAAGGAATCTCATCACTCATTGCTAATTGCAATCACTTGTTGTTTATTCCTGTTAGCCCCGATTTTGGCCTCATCTGTTTCTGCTCAAAGCGAACCAGAAGAAGTTGTCTTTGCTTCCACTGCAATCCCTTCTCCTCTTGCCAAGAACATCGTATTAGTAGAGCAATTCATTGAAGACACTCCTAATGCGGATGATGATGAACAACAAGATCTGTGGAGAAAATATCAGGCCAGAGATGATGTTCTCCCCCTAAGTTGGTGGAAATGGTCTGATGAAACAGGTTCTGATTGGCCGGATGATGATGCAAAGGCTAGAGCAGGGCAACTAGGAATGGAACAACAATCTCAACAACAGGCTCAATATGTATTGAATTCTAATATTGAGCAATTTCAAGATATTGATGAAGCAATACAACGAGCAAGTGATTTTTCTGTTCAAGAGATTGTTATTGAATTGTCTGGAAATATCATTTTAACAATAAATCAGCAAGGAGAATATGAGGTTAAAATTCAAGCCGAATTCAAACCATTGGTCAATTTAAGCGATGATACAATGCTATATGTGTTCCTCAGTGAAGATAATGCAGAGGACATCCATGGAAGGCAGATTAAGAATTTGATAAGAGATATGAAGCCAGAAGTCGGTTTTTCTGTTGAAGCAAATAATATCACCAATACAACTTGGATAATGCCAAAGGAGCATTTGATCGCCGCAGGTATTGATTTGGAAGAAAATCCATTGGGGTGGCATTTGACTTTAGCATTCATCGGCAGCGTGGAAGGAGATGATGAAGCAACTGGCCTTCTTGCATTGTATAATTCTCCGCTTCCGAACAAGTGGTCCGATCCACAGTCATCCGAGTTCCTAATTCCAATCGTGTTGATTCTTTTTACCATCGCCATCGCATTTATCGTATATTCCAATGCCTCTATTAGAGAAAAAGGGATGCCGAAAGTCAATGTAAATTGGAAGAAAACTTCTAACCCTGCAATAATAATTTCAATAGAAGCTGGAAATCAAAAGGTCTCGATTACTAAACTTGAGATTGAACAACCATGGAAAAGCCGTGGCGGATTTAAACAGTTGGAAATCAATAAAAATAGCAAATATGACATAAATATTTCATTCAAGCAAGGGCATCCAGACGATTTGAGTTTTTCTTTGACCATGGTGATTGAGGAATTGGGTGGTTGGACGCAACATTTGCGACTTTCACCACCACAGTTACAACAAGAAAACCAATTACAAAGTGTTGAAGACAATGACAAATGAGCGAGGGGTTGTGAGCCAAATGGAACTTGATGATACCGACAGAGCAATTGTTGCTGAATTATTACAAGATTCTCGAGCCTCTCAAAGAGAATTGGCAAGAGCGGTTGGAGTTGCGCAAGGCACTATTACAAACCGGTTGAAGCGACTTGAAAAAAGTGGGGTAATAAAAGGTTATTCAGTAGTCCTAGACCCTGAAATGGTTGGTTGGAGTATGACGATAATGGCCGGTTTAAGAATCGAAAAAGGAAAGATGATTTCTGTTCAAAAAGTAATATCTTCAGACCCGAGAGTCTTTGCAGTATATGACGTAACAGGCGATTGGGATTCTATGGTCTTGGCGAGAGTAAAGAATCGCGCAGATTTAGATGACCTTACCAAGACTGTTTTCACACTAGATGGAGTAACAAGATCTTTCACTCACGTAGTCCTAAACACCGTCAAGGAAGATGGCTTGCCAAAGCCCACTAGTGAATAAATTGTTCAAGTCCAATTGAATTTAATGATTCGACATATCTTGTTTCGGGCTTGAGTGCTCGGGAAAGTACTTTCCTGGCTTCTTGACTAATTTTTACATCTAATGATTGTAATTTTTCAACCAACTTTTTTTGCAATGTGGTACCGGTTCTATCCCAATCCATCAATAATTCAAGCACCGCACCACCTTCGCTATTTCTCGCACCATAAGTCTCGAATAAATAGGTACAGAAGCGGTCTAAATCCCAGCCTCTATTTAACTGCTCAATGGTACCAGTGAAGCCAAGCGCCCTCAATGCATCTGTGTCTTTTTTACCTTCTACGATTATTGGTAAGCCAAGTGAATTTTCTTCCAACAATCTTGAAAGGGCTTGTGCTGCTAAATTGAATCGTAATTGAACATCGGCCATTCTATTCACCTTGGTGTGTCAAGGCATCATTCAATCTTGCCAAAAAATCGCTTATTGTAATAGATTTGATACTGACCCTCTTAGAGCGAGATATTTGTCCAGAAACAATTTCCAAATCTGCTTTTGCTAATGATAGTGACTTAGCTAAAACATGTAAAACTGCTTCATTTGCCTTGCCCTTTTGTGCTTCTGCTTTGACCGCGACTGTTAGTTTAGAACGCCATTTATTTACCCCGGTAATTCCTTGCCGAGTGGAACCTGGTTGCACTTCAATGTCCAGTAAAACCTTCCCATCAAGGGTGGTTTGAACACATCCGGATAACTCCATCATGCATTGCGCAGATATGCTAGTCAAAGAACCCTTGTCATGGGAGTTATTTGTCCCATAATCGCCCGTGATTATTATCAAATTCGGCGGCCCTTTATTCGCGCTATACTGTTTTACTAAACTCGTTTGAAAAATTATGAAGAAAAGGACACTGTGGGCGATTAATTGACAATGAAAATTAATATAGTTTTATGACGGACTCAACAAATGCTTAAGTTAGACCTCCGCAGGGGTTGGAGCAAGGTGGTACAATGATTGCTGAAGACACTGTTTTCTCCGTGCTATATGATAAGTTCATGTTTTGGTCAGACATCGTGGGAATAATCACCTTTGGTGTGCTATTTTACTCGATTCTACGCTACCGTGCTAAACCTGGGTCGGAGGAATTTAATCCCGACCACATTGAAGTTGGAACGTTTCCGGTTGACAGGCATAATACTCGCCTAGAAATCGCATTTTATGTAGTTCCAACAATACTTATTGTTTGGCTCACTGTACTTGCAACCTCCTCTAGTTCCGTTGTTTGGGATATCCCTGCCGATGAAGACTCATTTGATGTCGACATTGTTGGGAAGCAATGGTTTTGGGAATTCGATTATGTTGAGGAGTTGACTTGGCAAGATGACTCGAGAATCACCAATGTCAACGTTGACTGGAAATTTGGTTCAACCACTCTTACCATCAATACACTGGGATCCTCGGCAGTTAATGCAACCGTCGTTCAAGATGGGGGGGCAATCGACTATGCAATAGACCTTGAATCAAATTCTACTATCATTGACCTCACAAGTAATTATTACATTTATCAAAGCGTCAAAGTAACCGATGCTGATGGAAATTTACTTCACACATGGGAACATTTACCTGTCGACCATCAACTTTCAACCGCTGCTGGAGAACATTTGGTTATTCCATGCGATGAAGATATTGTTCTAACAATGTACTCCAGACCTCATGACCAATCAAATCCTGCATATGTTGGAGTTCAACACGCTTTCTGGCTCCCACAATGGGGTGTAAAAGAAGATCTTGTACCTGGCCTAGAAGGTGGAACTGTGATAACTTTCGAACCGGACCGATTGGGTACATTCGATATTAGATGTGCAGAATATTGTGGTCTAAATCATGCTAAAATGGTAGGCTATATCGACATTGTCGCTAGAGATGGCGAAAATTGTGACAAAGATGTCGGGATAAAACTGATTTCGGACTCTGAAGGTTCAAATGGAGGCGAGTAATGATGCGAACAAGGGCAATTGTACTACTAGGCCTCGTAATGATTTCATTGGTTGCAATACCGTCCTATACCGCAATGCCGGGTGGAATTGGAAGTGCTGCTGATGGCGGATGTAATTGTCACGGTGGCGCAAATTCAAACACTCAAGTGTTGGTAGATGGACTTCCTGCAGTATTCAATGCAAGTGAAATTTATTCTTTTACAGTAACAGTTGTCAATGATGATTTGGCAAGGGCTGCTGATAACAACGGTCGAATGGGTGGTTTTAGAATCATGTCCAATGGCGGAACTATTTCTTCAATTCCAGATACTTTTTCTCAAGAAATGGATGGAGCATTAACTCATACAGTAGAAGCAAATACTGTCCGTCAATGGGAGTTTGAATGGACTGCTCCTGCTGATTCAGAGGCTGTAGTTGATTTCACTATTTATGGAAACGCAGTTAATGGCGGAGATGGATCTGGTGGCGATGAATGGAATGAGTTCACCACGACAAGCATGGGAATTGATGCTGGTGCAATAGCACCTGCAGCACGTTCGCTGGTAGTCCTAGTCACTTCTATTGGACTTTCATTAGGCCTAGTCCTAGTCGGATTGATGTGGGTCTTTTACAACCGTTCTCCTGAAACTTTCAGCGTTAATCGGTTCTTTGCTTACATCAAACCATGGCTAACAACAACAGATCACAAACAAGTTGGAATTCTATACTTCTTGTTTGGTTTCACGTTCTTCCTTGTTGGTGGAGTGTTAGCACTTCTATTCCGAATTCAATTGGCTTTGCCAGAAAACAATTTCTTAACTGAAGCAGAATACAATTCATTCTTTACTTTACACGGCACGACAATGATTTTCTTGGCAGCTATGCCAATGATTGCCGGATTCATGAATTATGTCTTGCCTCTACAAATTGGTGCTAAGGATTTAGCATTCCCAAGAATCAATGCAATGGGATTATGGATGCTCGTATTCTCCACGCCACTAATTTATACCGGTATTTGGACCGGAGATGCTGCCGACATCTCATGGGTAATGTATCCACCATATTCCTCTTTGACCGCTGGCGCTCTTGGAGAATCGATGTCCCAGTATGGCTCAAGTGTTGGAACTACTGCTTTCATCGCCGGTATGGCTATGCTCGGTGCTTCTTCAACACTCAGTGGTGTTAACTTCATTACAACTGTATTTACTATGCGAGCAAAGGGTGTTGACTGGATGAAGATGCCATTGTTCACATGGTCGGTCTTCGTATCTGTTTTCATGCTCTATATGTCACTCCCAGCATTTATTATCGGCGTTTTCTTCTTATTATTCGACCATACTATTGGAACTGTATTCTTTACCAGTGGTGGAGACCCACTACTGTTCCAGCATCTGTTCTGGTTCTTCGGACATCCCGAAGTTTACGTTGTCATTGTACCTGCTTTCGGAATTATTTCTGAAGTCTTAGCAACTTCGGCAAGACGTTCTATTTTCGGTTACAAATCTATGGTCATCGCAATGGCTGGAATCGGAATCGTAGGATTCATTGTATGGGGACATCACATGCTAACATCCGGTATGGACCCAATGTGGAGAGGGATTTTCATGATTACAACAATGGCTGTTGCAATTCCTACTGGTGCTAAAATATTCAATTGGTTAGCAACTATATGGGGCGGTTCATTGGTAATGAAGGCTCATACATTGTGGGCACTTGGATTCTTGATCACATTCACTCTCGGTGGAATTTCTGGTATGTTCTTGCCTGTTTCAGGACTTGACACCCACTTCCACGATTCTTACTATGTAGTTGCTCACTTCCATTATGTGTTCATTGGTGGTACTGTATTCGCACTCTTTTCAGGATTGTATTATTGGTTCCCTAAGGTAACCGGTAAGAAGTTGGACGAAACTCTTGGAATGTGGCACTTCCTCATTGGATTCACTGCATACAACGCTACATTTTGGCCAATGCATGCACTTGGAATAATGGGGATGCCTCGTAGAACCCACTCCTATACCATGGAGAGTGGCTTTGCCGAATATAACATGGTAATATCCATCTTTGCCATAATCTTTGGATTGAGTCAATTGATTCTAGTATGGAATCTAATTCGCTCTTCTCGGCATGGAGAACCTTGTGGAAAAGATCCATGGGGCGGATGGTCACTTGAATGGTCAACTACCTCGCCCTCCACCTACACCTTCATTCGACGTCAACCCGGTTCAAGGGGACAAGAACATCGAATTCGGACACCATTCCGAAACCAGTATCGGTGATAAGTTGTGGACTGTTAAGAAATCTAAGAAAAAGGAGGTGGATGTATGAGCGGTCACGGAGCGGATATAGAAAATTCAATTTGGGTGCGCGCTTTACTATACGCTGGAGGATTCCTTACTTTCGGAATTATTGCTTTCAGCATTCTCGGTATTGCTCTTGCTGGACCTGCCCATGATGAATACATGGATGCGATTGAGCACTACCACCATGCAGAAGATGAATACAAGGAATCGATTGCTACAGGAGATTCTATTGAAGGTGATCACTACGATAAATTATATTTAGAAATGGAAAAGGCGCACCATCATGAAGTAGATGCACATTTATCTTACCTCAATTGGAAAGTTTCTGGAAATACTATCTTAGTACTGAGTATTATCTTCGCTTCATTCATTGGAATTGGCGGTTTGATTAATTCACTACAAGCAGATGATGAACATAGTGATGATGAACATGAACATCATGGCTCTGCTTCACCGATTATTTTCACCTTTGGTATCATGTTATTCATGATTGGATTCCCTGGTTTTTCAAATACTATAACCGAATTGCTAACTGGAACAGATGCAGTAATTAGTGAAATGCTGATTGGTGTAGCCGGTTTACTAGTCATTATCATAGGCGTAGGAAATTGGTGGAAAGAAGATTTGCCATTCAATGGATACGGTGAACAAATTGCTACTTCTGCACCGTTTGAAGGTGAACACATTCGCAAGGCTGGTATTTGGGTCTTCATCATGTCTGAAATAATGATTTTCGCAACCTTCTTCTCGTCATACCTACGCATGCGTACTGGATGGTGTACAAAGTGGGCATGGGACAATGACATGTGTGCTTCTGATGCTACAGGCTATGATATCATGACCGCTTCTGATTATTTGAGGCCAGGTGGTGCAAGTGGCACTGGAGACTTCTGGACTATGCTTCCGGGAGGAATCAATACATTTGCGCTAATTATCTCTTCTTACACCATTGTCATTGCTCTAAAGACTGCAAAGGCACATGATTGGAGTCGACCTGATAATTTTATGACCAAGTTAATCCCAGAACCTGTAATGAAATTTGTTTTCCCAGACCAAAAGAGAACTGTTAGAAATTTCTTATTCGCAACCCTATTACTGGGTTCACTGTTCATAGTATTGAAATTGGTTGAGTGGTCACACTTAGTTGCTGAAGGATTTACCGTTGGTACATCACAAGCAGGTTCAATATTCTATATCGCAACTGGGGCACACGGATTGCACGTCTTCATTGGATTGCTTATCATGATCTATCTTGTATTCAAAGCTGACACTGTTGGCTATGATAAGGACAATGCACAGGGTATTGAGTACTTTGGATTATACTGGCACTTTGTTGATTTGGCTTGGGTAATAATTTTCCCAGCATTCTATTTGTATTGAGGTGAAGATGATGAGCGAACATACAGTAACTGGATTAGAAAAGTGGCTTAAAGATAATACTGGAATGGACATCTATTTCTGGAATTTTCTCGTATTGATGTTTTTCACATTATTTGAAATCGGAGCAGTATTCTTTGAAACAATACCTGGAACGGATATCAAGGTATCATTGATGATGGTTTGGGCGATTCTAATAGTTGTTGGAATAATCAAAGGATACGGAATTGGCGCATATTTTATGCATTTGAAAGGAGATCCAAGTATCTATTTCAGAACTGCAATGTTCCCAGTATTATTCGTACTATTGATGATTTTCGGAATTGGTCTGTCAAACCCAGATGGTGTTGATGGACTTCCTTCATGGTGTACTCCTAACTGGGATTACGCTACTCGTTGAGCGAAGTAATAGTGAACAACTGTTATCAACAGCCTTCAAACCCCTTTGGTCATGAACAGTAGATTTGTCATTGCCGTTACGCTAGTAGCATGTTTGCTGCTTTCTTCTGTCCCTACTGCTTCGGCTTACAAAGGACATGTTTTAGGCCGAACCGCAGTTGATGATTTCGTATTAGTAGACGCTCACTCAGAAAATGTTTCTCTTTACACCATACAAGGTGACCTCCTGATAGTTTCATTCATCTTTACAAGATGTACTTCTGTTTGCCCAGTTATTACCCAAAATCTAAAATCGGTGCAAGCTGGACTTTCTTCTGATGTTGCCGATGATGTTGGCATCATTTCTATTACAGTAGACCCAGCATATGACACCCCTGAAGTTCTTCATAATTACACACACATTCATGATGTAAATTGGCCACACCTTACCGGTTCAGAAGAGAGTTTGCAAGCGGTTTGGAATTCTTTTGGCGTTGTTGTTGCTAAAGAGGTAATCGATGCCCATGTATCGATTAATTCCAGCCAAGGAATGGAGAATCAAGTTTCAATTCTTTACCCAGACAATACAACAATGTTACTTGATGGGCACACACAAACGCTACCTTCAGAAAATGCAACAGGGTGGAATTTAACTGAATCAACATTGGAAATGCATAATGTATCACTCAACTATTCCGTCCATGAAACATGGGGAACTTCTGTAAATGGAATCGCAAATGTTAGTACTCCTTCCGATTATTCTTGGTGGTGGGCTCTATACCTTTGGAATGAAACTAATTCATCTTGGCAAGAAAGTCCAGTTGGAATTGATTCTGTAATGTTGGGTCAAGATGCGGACCATATCGCTTGGGCTGCATCAAATTCTAATCCTTTCATATCTACCAATTCCTGGTAGTAAAATGATTTGCCATGACTCTACAACTAACATGACCACAAATCATAGCCAGCAAATTAATTGTGAAAATGCTGGTAAAATGTGGATGAACCAAACAAATGAACATCATAGCGAAGAAGATGAAATTACTAAATGCGGTGGTAATGGTTGGGAAATGGGTCAAGGTGAAGGAAAGCATTGCATGTGTGACGATGGATTTGAATGGGCAGAAGGAGACAAGTTATCCTGTGTCGGAGCAACTCCAGCAGATCAATTTGAAGTTGGCCATTCGACAATAACCTACATCCTAGACAATGAACGAAAACCACGTATTGCTTGGATTGGAGATGATTGGCATGTTGAAGACTTTATCTCAGATGTTGAAGAGTTATACAGTTCTGAAAACGATTTACCTGAAGAACCTGGATTGCCTGGATTTGGTATTGCCATGGCAGTATCAGCACTTGGCTTAACAGCAATAGCAATAAATGTCCGTTCATCCGATGAGGATGAAGAGTGACCATTCTGACTTGGCCGGCCAAAGTTTTGAGCCGAAAAGGGGATGAAAGGGAGGCTCTTCGCACAACCACTGCAGACGTCGCATAGCCTGGTATTGCGCCGGATTTGAAATCCGGTGCCCTTAGTGGCACGGGAGTTCGAATCTCTCCGTCTGCGCCTCTTTTTTTATCGTTGAGATGTTGATGTTTTGCAGCAAATGTGAAGCAAAGGGTTCTCAAACTGAAGCCGTTCTGCAAACAATATGCGCAGAGGTCTTGTTGTCCTATATCTTCTGTCCCTCATGCTTTTGGCCGGTTGTTTATCTCCAACAACCGCTGGCTGGGGTCAAGGCGATGGTGAAGTAAAAGTTGATTTCTCAATCGAATCTACATCCGCTACAAGTTCTCTAGGCGATGAAAAAGAATCTTTTGATCAACTATTACCTGTCGGTTGCAATGAAACTCGAGTCCTTGACAATGGTGGCAGTCCAGTAAAGTTCACTGGATATATGGCTGCAAGTCACTTCTACGAGACGCATGACCAACTAAACGGTGCAAAAGAACTTGATCTTGCTGTAACTGTTTCAGTTGCAATAAAATCAATGAGTATGAACGAAGCAGTAAGTGTTGATGGAGAGCAAATCCCACGCGTTCAAGTAAAGAATTGGAACTTACCTTTGTATCCAGAGACTGGAGCTGGAAATATTGACCTCGATGAAGTTGATATGGATTCAAGTTCAAAATGGTTTGTTCTAGGACTTATCCCAACAACAGAGAATATTCTTTACGGAATGCAAGCACTTGGAGAATGGCACCAACCTATCCAAATAGAAGGGTACCTAGTTGACACAAACAAATCAATTACGGCTGGATATTACTCCTCATACCATGAAGTAAACGATAACTGTGAGATGAAAATAGGTCAGAACAACATAGAATCAGTTTATTTGATGGTGACTTCAATCAAATTTGAAGATTCGGTTATTACCTCAAACGGGGGTTCTTCAGATGAATGGGTTTTGGGAGATGTTCCAATGCTAGGCCGTGGCGGCTTCATCATGTTCCTCTTAATCGCCGGAATCGGTGGCGCAGTTACTATGTTCATGCTCTCCAAGATCGCAGTTGCAAAAGGTGCATCTCATTCGATGGAAGTACTAGTCGGAAAGAAAGCGATGGCTGCAGTTTCTAGAGTTAAATCTGATATGAAACAAGCAAGATCGGCAGGGATGAAAAGTTCTACACAACGCAATGCTGAGGCTCGACAAGATGCTTCAACTGAGGCTAAAAAGGAAGGCGTTAAGCCTGCTAAGAAACAAACTGTTGATTCACCCAGCCTAGCTGGATTTGATTTGGATAGTGCTTTACAATCTGGACCTAGTGAATCAATTACTTCTGAATTTGGTTCTAAGAGTTCAAGTGCAGTAGCAACTACTGAAGCAAAAAATATTGCATCCCAAGCCACTTCAATCCCACAAAGTGTAACGCAGCAAAGGAGTATTCCTGTTTCTTCAGCGGTAAATGTTTCATCGGTGACTACCGCTCAGTCTTCTGTTATCTCTAATACTGAACCAACTGCTAGTAAGCGTTCACACTTTTCATCATCTGTTCCTAGAAGTTCTAAGCCTCAGCAACAACCTCAAAAGAAGGTTGTCAAGAAACGCGCAACCAAGAAAGCGCAACAACCGGAACCTGAAACTTGGACTGAAAGTAAACAAGAAACTACCAATTCACCTGAAGAAGAGGAAGAATTCTCTGACTTCTCCTTTTGATTAGAACTATTGCCAATCTACTTGGTTTGCGCCTCTAACAGTAATTTGGTTCAACTGCCATTCTAATTTTGCAGGTAATTGCAAAACCGGTTCACCATCAATATTGAGATAACTTGTTATTTTTGTGGAAGAATCGCTAGGCTCTCCATTTGGTAAAACACATCTAAGGTTCAATTTGCTTGCGGGGGTTTGAGTTATGCCCCATTTGCCAATATGCTTTCCTTTCTTGATAGGACCCATTAGAGATAGCATGGCAATCCTACTTAGGCGAGGTGCGAATATTAACAAACCATTTTTCTTAACTGGATTCATTCCAGGGTTTATCTTGTAGCCACCACCAAAGGTTTCAGCCACAGTTACAGAGATCAAAGTAAAATCTCTAATCTCAGGTTTCCCGTCATCAATTGTTACTTCGACTTTTCTTCTCTTCCACAATGGAATTGTTGTGACTCCAAGATAGGTGTATTTCTTAGCACCCTTTATCCACTTGGCTCTTCTCAACTTGGCTCTCCCAATATCTGAAGTGATTCCACAATCCGCTTCTAAGAATGACCACCTGACGACATTACCATCACGTGTAGGCTCTCCATCCCAAACATTGGATTCTGGTGCGGGATAATCTCCTTCTTTTGGACAAGGAACTCCTTCTAATCTCCATGCCCCACAGCTTCTATCTGTTCCGTTCTTTAGAATTTCAATGGCTTTATCCAAATCAAACCTTGGAATGTTATGAGCAATACAATAATCATTTCCTGAACCGTATGGTAATTGACCCAACACGATATCTGAACCTCTTAGGGCACTGGCTATTTCATGGACAATTCCATCACCACCAACCGCTACAACAAGTGGTGGCTTGCCTTCACTCTCTCCACCTTGTTGTGAAGATTCCCATCGCTGCCTAATCGCATAAGCAAGGTGTCCACCATGACCGACTCGTTCGGTCATGTGAGTTTCAACTTGATATCCAGAAGCAATAATTTTTGTTAGCAATTCTGGCCACATCTTCCCACAGCGGAAATCTCTACTGGCCGGATTGACAATGCAATGTACTAATCCCATAGTTAAGGCACAACTCAACACATGGATGAACCCTTTCCCGTTTTATCTGTTTTAGGCAATGACTCTTCATATGATAGAGGTTGGCAGACAATAGGGGCGCAGCGATGTGGAGTGACGATGATATCAAATTCATGTCTGCTGCATTAGATGTAGCTATTCGCGGTAAAGGCAAAGTTTCCCCCAACCCATTGGTAGGATGCGTATTGGTCAAGGATGGGCAAATCATTGCTGAGGGTTGGCATGACCACCTTGGTGGACTGCACGCTGAACAGATGGCCATCCATGATGCTGAGACCAAAGGTAAATCCCCTAATGGTTCAACTGCTTATGTCACCTTAGAACCTTGTAATCACTTTGGTAGAACACCGCCGTGTACTGAGGCTTTAATGTGGGCTGGAGTGAAATCGGTAGTCGTAGCCCACCCAGACCCAAACACCACCGTTAGAGGTCAAGGAATCACCGTTCTACAAGATGCTGGGATATCTGTTAAGTCTGGACTCCTAGAAGGCCAAGCTGCTGACCAAATGAGGCCATTCCTACATTGGTGCCAATACCGAAAACCAATCGTAACTGTAAAAATGGCTGTTGATTGTAATGGTAGCGTTGATGATAGAAGTAAGGATGCTGGACGTTTTACCTCTGAACAATGTTTAGATTTAGTTCATCAAATGCGGGCAGAAAGTGATGCTATCTTGGTCGGTGTTGAGACGATTATACGCGATAACCCCTCACTATTGGTATCAAGAGTTGAAACTTCTAAACAGCCTCTACGAATCATAATAGATCCTAATTCAAGGATTCCTGAGGACTGTCAAGTTCTAACCGATGGAAAAGAAACTCTTGTTTTACAAGATGATTTTAGAGATTTACCTAATATTCTAAATCGATTAGGCGATATGGAGATTCAAACATTGATGATCGAAGGGGGTCCAATTACTGTCAAATATTTCCTTGACAATAAGTTAGTGGATGACTTTTTCTTGATTCAATCCACAGTGGAACATCTAACCCCATATGAGAGTGGAATTAATTCTCAGGTTCTTAGCGATGCGGGGCTAATTCGTGCTGATGACCGAAAATGGGGAGATGAAACCGTTCAATATTGGAGCCGTTGAATTACTTTTTATTGTTTGACGAACGGTTAAATTAGGCTCCACTCCTCGTAGAACCATGTCAGCGAAGAGAATACTGGTAATTTCTATTCTGGCATTATTTTGTTTTTCACCGATGCAAGGCCCACTTTCATCCCATTTGCAAGCAGATGATGGAGTCTTAGAAGCAAGTTCTGTTTCTTTAGAAATATTGATGATGGGAAATAGTTACACTTCAGCCAATTCTCTTGATTCAATCGTAGATGGAGTGATGAGTGCTGCATCAAACTCAGCCAATGTCACAAGTTTGAGCGGTGGAGGAATGCGCCTTTCACAACATTCTAGCAATGTAGGCACAGCAGGTCATCAATGGAATACTACGCTCAATAATGGGGTATGGGATTGGGTAGTTCTTCAGGACCAAAGTCAGATTCCTGGTTTCCCTCGCGCTCATCAAGAATGGATTAGTAGCAAAAATGGAGCGGTACAACTTGCACAAACTATCGATGCTAAAGGAGCAGATTCTGTCTTAATGATGACTTGGGGTCGCCGTGATGGAGACAGCGTCAATACACAGAGATTCCCTGATTTCTCAACTATGCAGGATGAACTTGAGGCTGGATATTTGGATTACCGAGATAATATGTCCTCACATGGAGATGTATGGGTTGCTCCTGTTGGACTTGCATTTGAGCACATTCATGACCAAATAATTGCAAATGGTGGTACGCCAACCAATTCTGGCAACACATTCTATGACCTGTACAGTAGCGATGGAAGTCACCCTTCAATCTCTGGCTCTTACCTTGCTGGATTAGTAATCTATGCAACGATAACTGGCGATGACCCTGTTGGCCTTTCTCATTCAACCAGCCTTTCTAATTCAGTAGTTCTTGAACTACAGCAAGCTGCTGCAGCAACCGTATTCAACGAAACTGCTCACCTTGTCGTACCCCTGGCAAACATTTTCAACTGGAAATAATAACTCTGTAACGTCTAATGCAATCAATTCATTTAATGGAACAATACCTTATCCCTTGAATACAGTTTATTTGGATATTGATACATTTCCCGATATGTCATTTGGGGCTTCTTTGGAGCCTCGTGTTCAAGATTTTTTCCAACTCAAAAATGGTAGTTATATGGTATTAATTACTACTGAAGCATCAGGGACATTTACCAATGGTGAACCATTTTATGATGGCGGTAATGCATTAATAATGCTTAACCAAGATGGAGACATGGTTAATGCTAAGGCTTATTCAAATTATGTTGGAGACTCATTAAGTAGTATGACCACTGCAACTGTTGGCGAGTATTTTCATGCTTATGGGGCTCATACGATGATAAATCTGGATGAGGAATATATTGTACTTGCAGGAACGATAGGATATGAAAATAAACAATACCAATCAATCGGTGGAGTAATAAATTCATCAACAAAGGGTGAACATATTTTTGTTGCCAAGGTGAATTTGTCGACATTTGAGATTGATTCATATACGATTTTTTATACTGTTAGGCGGTAATAGTAACCAGCATTGTAAGGTAGCGGTATTTGAGGAAAGTTTTGTTAATTCTACTTCATTCAAGATTGTCGTTACGTCATATGTTGAATCTACTAATCCGCGCTGCATCAGTATTTCCATAGGTGGGACTTCTTATTCGGCGACTTCGGTATTATCGACTAATATTCTTGTGACTATGGGCCACAATCTTTCGGTAATAAATTCAATTGAAGTTCCATCTGGTGACAACGCACAGTCAACTCCGATACTGCTAGAAAATGGATATGCTGTTTTGCGAGAATATTGGGTTAGTGCCGATGATAAACTGCGCATTTTAGCACCAGGTTCAAATTCATGGTCAACGGTCAATACTAATTGCGAAAGTATACGGAATATTGTTGCATTGAACAATGAATCGATATTTTTCCTCTGTGGTTATTTAGCTGGTAGTATTTCTGGCTCTTCTACATTATATCCAGTATATTTTCATGCATATAACACAACATCTGGCACAATGTCGGCTCAACATATTGGGTATGCAGACGCGTATGATTCCTATATTTTCAACTCAGGATATATTGCCATTGATAGTGATAGGATTTTAGTTACATTCACAAATATGGCCTTTACAACATTAACAAACATTCGATTTTTTACAAGCATGACGATTGAAGTTAATTTGACTAGTAACGTGTCGACAATTTATCAACAGGGTTATTTTCCATTTAAGAGTCCAGGCTATGATGAGTCACCTAGAAGAGTTGAAGGTTTAGCAGTTCCTAGGCCAATGGTTCGCGGCGAATCAAGTTTGATGATATTAAAGGGTGGACCTTATGCTACTAAATATACTAATTTCAAGATATTTGAGATCGATACTGATTATGATACAGTTGCAGATCGAGTTGATGCATTTCCCTTCGAACAATCCCAATGGTCAGATGCCGATGGGTGATGGATATGGAGATCATCCAACCGGGGTTCGAGCAGATGATTGTCCTAGTCAAGCAGGTAATTCAAACCCTTGATTTTCTTGGGTGTGTAGATACAGACGGCGATGGCCAATCCAATCAAGGAGACCAATTCCCAATAGATGCTACTCAAATTAGTGATATTGATTCAGATGGATATGGCGGACAATATGTCGGGATTGAGAGGTGATGCTTGCCCTAATCAATATGGCGAATCAAATCGTAACAATACATACGGATGCCCGGATACAGATTTTGATGGATGGACGGATAATCAGGATTATTTTCCAACAGAATCTAGTCAGTGGTTAGATACAGATGGAGATGGGTATGGTGATCAATTTAATGGATACCAAGGAGATACATGTCCGCAAGATTACGGATTGAGTACCAAAGATACCCATGGATGTCCCGATGATGACGGTGATGGTTGGTCAAATGATGGCGATGGCTTGCCTGATGAGGTAACACAATGGTTAGATGGTGACGGAGATGGTTATGGGAACAACCAATCCCAAGGTGCCCAGATGATCGATTTATTCCCTAATGATGCGACTCAATGGAATGATACTGATGGTGATGGCTATGGCGATAACCCAACCGGAAACTGAACGGCGATGAGTTCCCCTAACGACCCTACACGTTGGAAAGATACCGATAACGATGGTTTTTGCAGATGGAGAGGATTTATTCCCTACTGACAACACAGTGGAATGATACTGATGACGACGGATATGGGGATGAGGAATACGGTAATGGTGGAGATTCTTGCCCAACTATATTTGGTAATTCAACGATTGACAGAAGAGGTTGCTTAGATTCTGATGGCGATGGGTGGTCTGATGCTGGTGATGATTTCCCTAACGATCCTGCTATTCATCTAGATACTGACGGAGATACAATTTCCCAGATCATTTGGACGACTTCCCCATTTGACCCCGACTCAATGGGGTCGATGCTGATGGTGACGGTATGGGTGACAACCCAATGGGAATCGGGGCTGACAATTTCCCTGATGATGTATCTCAATGGGGCGATATCGACGGTGACGGCTATGGAGATAACCAAAATGGAACCAATCCTGATGCATTCCCTACCGATGCCACACAATGGTCTGATGCCGATGGTGACGGGTATGGAGACAATCCTGCAGGCAGGCTGTATGACTTGTTCCCTGAGAATCCGACTCAGTGGCTTGACGAAGACGGTGATGGCTTTGGTGACAATCAATCTGGAACCGATGCTGACCCATATCTAAACGACTTAGACAATGATGGCTACAATGATTCTATCGATATTCTCCCACGTCTATCTTCACCTGGTGACTTAGATAATGATGGTTGCATGGACGAAGAGGACGTATTTCCTACCAATTCACTAGAGTGCTTAGACACAGATGGTGATGGAATTGGCAACAACGCTGATGCTGATGATGATAATGATGGATGGACTGATGCTGATGAAGGAAGAGAAGGTACAGATGCTCTAAACCCTAACGATACACCAGTTGATAGTTTTGAAATTGTCATTCCTGGGACAAGCGTCGGCTTAGGCGCATGGGATTTGATCGGAATGTTTGGTGGAATCCCTGTTTTCGCATGGTTAGCCTTCGGTTTCGTAACAAGAAATTCTCGATGTTCTCGATTTGAACAAGAACTTGAGAATGCAAATTCTAGAGAAGAACTTGAAGGAGTCGCGTTACGATGGGAATTCAGCCTTATGTTGCGAATGATAGGTCCACACCAAGGTATCCGTTTAGAGAGAATTAGGTCCGAACTTGATGATCGATTTGAAAATGCTGAAAATCTAATGCTTAGCGAAGAGCTTGAGCCGATGACAGAAGTCGATCAGACTCCACTCGTTGAGGCTCAAGAAAAAATGGTTCCACAAATATCTACAGGTCCGGCTATTGAGACTGAGGCCGAGCAAATAGATGCTAATGGATATCATTGGTTAATCCATGAAGGAGTTCAATGGTATCGTACTGAAAATGAATCTCCATGGTTCCGTTTTGAAAATTAATCTCTATCGCGACTCATATCATAACTCATTGGAAGTGGGCGATGCAGTCTTTGAGATGGACTGATAGCAATCAATAGTTGCGAAGGAAGGTCAAAGACGCACAGCCCATTCACGACACATCACAAATTATTGTGAATGGGCGATGCAGGATTTGAACCCGCGTCGACGGGTTCGAAGCCCATCAGGATATCCAGGCTACCCTAACCGCCCTTATTTCGTTCCAACAGCCCACCCTTTTTGAATAAGTTGGGTGCACAGGTGGGAATATGGGTCGCTCACTTCCTTGTATTCCAATGGGCTGCTCGGCATGTTGTAGAGAGACAACGATGCCTCTTACCAAAGCAGAGGCTGCAAAATTAGCAAGAAGAACTGGAATGTCTGTCGACAAATTCTCTTATGCTAATGATGCAGGAATTCTAACTCTGCTCAATGATGAAACAACTCGCGCTTGTGTATTTTTACTGACCGATTCTGCCGAAACAACTGCAGAAGGAGTTTGTTCGGTTTATGATGCAAGACCAAAGGGTTGCCAAACTTATCCTTATGTTTTAACCGAAGATGATACTGCGATTTTAGATGAAGGTTGTCCACATAGAGACCAATTCCCACCACCAAGTGATGATGATGCTGCGACACTACTCAATCTAGAGGAACGTATTCTGAGTGAATCACAAGACGATTAAGACTGCCATGAACATGTTCAACCCATCGGTTTTTTATTACCCAGCCACTCAATTTCATCAATTGTTGTAGTGAATCCCAATCACCGTGTAATAACTCAACTTGAGAATTATCTGCTAATGGAGAGTTTATCTGCGCAGGCATTGAATTAATGGGTACAATCATTACCAAATTAGCATCACTAGATGCCACCCGATGGGCGCTAGTCAGTGTTTTAGTTAGTAGATCATCATGGCTTAATGAGCCTTGAGAGTTTCTCCCATATGGGGGGTCTAATACAAATCCTTGGACTTCACCAACCCACGATTTATCAATACTAGCCTCAATATTTGTTGCATCTCCGCGCACTATTTGTGCCGAAGACTCGGTGATTTTTTGCTGTTCTAATAACCATTTAAGATTTTGATTAGCACCTTCAACCATTTCTGAACTGAGGTCAATACCCAATGCTTGACGATTGGTCGCTGCTGCCTCCATGATGAATCCACCAGTTCCGGTCATTGCATCAATTACTGGGCCTTGCCCAATAGGCCCAGTAGCGAGATTTACTGCTAATAATGCCAAGCGAGGAGAAAGGCTAACCGGCTTGAAAAAAGGTCGCTGTGTTGCTTTCCGAGTTGCCACTCCATCCGAGCCTGCATCGCCTCCAACCATCCAGCCACAGGCGATTTGAGACGAGGCCCCATCGATGGTTAGTGAAAAACGATGCTGAGGATTTGACAGATCTATTTGACACCCCATCTCACTCATTATGGAACCAATTTTTCCAGCGATTTTGCTAGAACTAAATTGTGAGATTTTTCCTTCGATTCGTAGCGGTACAACCGCCATCTTGCCATCTCGTTGATTGTTTTGTAAGTAATTTTCAATTTTTTCCAGTAAAACAGATTGGTCATCTTGCCAATTATGAATGAACCCATTTAGTAAAATTGCTTGGCAACCGCTAGATACCGATAGCGTTTCAAACGCTTCACTCAAATTCAATGGACCCTCTAATATTGCAAGGCGATTTGATTCGCTTGCCATCGGGTTATGGTTTGGCAACAAGGCTGCCAACTCTGCCAAGGCAAGAGCTGGATGCCATCCGCGAAGGACTGCAATATGCTGCGCCATATTCACTGCTCAGCGTCAATCCTTCTTGATGCTCTCGCAGGCCAATGGCTACATACTGTCGCCTTATTTGTCAATATATGGGCTGTAACCTGAAGGACATCGCGCCCAAGGAAGCAATAGAACTTGCGAGCCTTTCCGGCAAGCGTGTAGGCATCGATGCTTTTCTTACAGCCTTCCAATTTCTAACGACAATGAGAGACTTATCTCCCCAAGGTGACGGTGGTCCATTGCGAAGCAAGGATGGGAAAGTAGTTGCACATTTGATGGGTTTTCTAAATCGCACATGCACATTATTATCGCATGGAATCAAACCCGTTTATGTCTTTGATGGCCGCGCTCCTGAGTTGAAAGCAGATGAAATCGCTTCGAGAAGAAAAAGAAGAGTAGAGGCTGAAAATATCCACAAAGAAGCATTGGCTGCTGGTGATTTTAAGTTAGCACAAAAAATGGCTCAACGAATTATGCATTATAGCCCAGAGATGGTTGAAGAAACGAAGAGGTTGCTAGATTTATTGGGCGTTCCTTGGGTTGCTGCTAAGGCTGAAGGTGAAGCGCAGGCGGCGGTAATGGCTGCAAATGGACAACTAGATGTTGTCGCTACACAAGATTGGGATGCTGTGCTTTATGGAACTCCGTTCTTGGTTAGAAATCTAATGAATCACGGAAGTAAGAGTTATGGCAAGGTTGTTACTGCGGAAAAAATAATGTTACAAGATGTGTTGAAGGAAAATCAAATCAGCAGACAACAATTAGTTGATTTAGCGATAATGATCGGTACTGATTTCCATCCTGGAATCAAAGGAATCGGTCCAAAGACTGGTCTAAAGTTGATTAAAGAATTCAATACTATTGAAGCGATATGTGCAGCCAAGGATAAAGAAGTTCCACAACGGTTGGATGAAATTAGAGAAATATTCCACAACCATCCGGTCAACCAAGTATCTGATGAAGACCTAAAACCTGGAGTGATAGATGTTGCTGGCCTCAATAAATTCCTAATGGAAGAAAGACAGTTTAGTCAGAGAAGAATGGATAATGCATTTGACAAGTTAAGAGCAGGCGGTTTGATTAGAGAAGGTGGTCAAACATCTCTTTTCTCTTTCTGATCATCGCTCATAAATCTAAGTGGATTTGCTAATACATTGACGCCTGCGAATTGCGTGACATTTCCTCTCGCTATTGATTGAGGGTCGTTGAGAGCCTCTTCGATAGTGTTGACTGGTGCATTTGGAATACCTTCAAGCAATTGCGCAAGTTGTACCCTAGTGAATGGTCTGCAGGCATTTTGAACAAGTGTTTCTATCGCCGCTCGCTCAGCGATTCTACCTGCATTTGTATCCCATTGAGGCTTTGTTGGAATCGACAATATCTCAGCCATCTTATGCCATTGTGTATCATTACCAACTGCTATTACAAACCATCCATCTTCAACTTCAAATGCCCTATATGGAACTAAGTTCGGATGAGCAGAACCCATTCTATGAGGTGATTTACCACTCTCAAGATAATTGTGTGCTTGATTGACAAGTGCTGCGATTGCGCAATCCCATAATGAAATCTCAATGTTCTTTGCTATACCTGTTTTTTCCCGATGTAATAATGCTGCCAAAATTGCTGATACTGCATTCAATCCAGTAATGACGTCGATCAGTGCCACGCCTACTTTGTTAGGTGGGCCATCCGCTTCACCGGTAACACTCATCAATCCGCTTTGTGCTTGCATTGCCAAATCATATCCAGGTTCATCCTTGCGAGGACCTGTTGCCCCATATCCAGACATTGAACACAAAATGACATGTTGCGGCATTGGACCTAGTAAGCGTTGCAGAGTTCCAGGTTTGAAATTTTCAACCACCACATCACTCTGTTCAATCAGTTGACGAATTCGTTGTTTCTCATTTTTCAAATTAGCAGTGATAACTTGTTTGCCGCGATTCGCCGACAGATAGTAGGCCGCTACTTTTTCACCATCAAAACCTGTAGTAAATGGAGGACCCCAATTACGAGTATCATCTCCCCAAGGTGCCTCTACCTTGGTCACTTCTGCCCCGAAATCGGAGAGATATTGAGTTGTTAATGGGCCTGCCAAAATACGTGACAGATCTAGAACCTTAACGCCGGCTAGAATCTCTTGCATGCTACACCCTACAGTTACTAAATTATGAAAGAAATGGTTGGGAAGCTATCAAGGCCTCGACCTTGATAACTTCGGGTTCATTCAAGCGCACTTGAATGTATTATTGAATCTGAAAAAGAATTATTCTTTATTCAGTTGTTCTTGTCGTTTTGAACTTGAACACGGATTCCTTGTGAATCAGCTTTGATTGCTTGCATAGCCTTTCGTACTCGTGTACCTGCTGCACTGTTGCCCTTGTCGTGCTTTACAGCATCGGCAAGTGCGGCGGTCAAATCGTCAATCATCTTCTGAACATTAGCCTCTACGGACATAATTACAGCGCAGCGCCTTCGGCCTTTATCTATTGCGCCTACGCCGTTTCGTGGTTTTCCGCCATAAACGCACTACTGAGAGCAAGTTCGTGTTTTTGCTAAAAATCTTTTTTTGAGTAATGAGATTTGTCGGTTTTGAAAGATTCTCATACAATAATTGAAAACCCCAATGCTAAAGGACTGTTTGAGGGAGATGCAGACATGAGATTCGGCGTTCGTGACACATTACCCGACCCTGACCCTGTTGTCACGCAAGAATGGATTGAATCTATTCTTGCAGTTGCTGAGAAATTGGGAGACGAAGAAGCCCGTCGCTTACTTCTCGCAACCGTCAATGCTGCTCAAGATGCTGGCGTTGATATCGACTTGATCAATACACCATATCTGAATACAATACATCCTTCTATGCAAGGAAAATATCCAGGTGATTTAGCACTGGAAATAAAATTGCACCAAGTTATTCGATGGAATGCTATGATGATGGTCACTCGTGCTAACAATGCCAATGATGGCATCGGAGGACATATCTCGACTTATGCTTCCACCAGCCATGCCTGGGAGGTTTGTTTCAACCATTTCTTCAGAGGCAAGGATGGAGATGGATCGGGTGACCACCTATATTGGCAAGGCCACGCTTCCCCAGGAATCTATGCCCGCTCTTGGTTAGAAGGGCGATTCACTGAAGAGAAAATGAATTTGTTTAGACAAGAAGTTGGAGGAAAGGGTTTGTCATCTTACCCACATCCCCGCTTGATGCCTGAATATTGGGAGTTTCCATCCGTCAGCATGGGTTTGGGGGCAATGACCGCCATTCACCAAGCAAGATTCAATCGCTATCTAGAAGACAGAGATCTTTGTTCAACAACTGCATCTCGTGTTTGGTATACCATGGGTGATGGTGAATCTGACGAACCTGAATCATTATCACAACTATCTTTGGCAGCAAGTGAAGGTCTCGACAACATAACGATGACAATGAATTGTAACTTACAGCGTCTTGATGGACCTGTTCGTGGAAATTCAAAAATAGTCCAAGAATTAGAAGGACGCTTTAGAGGTTCTGGCTGGAATGTCATCAAAGTTCTTTGGGGCAGTTCATGGGATGCTTTGTTTGAAGTGGACAATGAAGGTCTAATCGCAAAGAGAATGGAACAATTGGTTGATGGAGATGAACAAAGAATAATGACCTCCACTGGTGAAATAATCCGTAATGACCTATTCAACAGTGATGGATTAAAGGCACTTATTTCCCATCTAAGCGATGAACAATTAGAGGAGTTATGTGCTGACTTAGGCGGACATGATTTCCTGAAGATGCACGCTGCATATGCTACTGCCACTGCACACAAAGGACAGCCAACTGTTGTGATAATGCGTACTACCAAGGGCCATGGAATTGGCCCTTCCTTTGCTGGAAAGAATTCTACACACGGTAAGAAAAAGGCTGATATGGCTTCTATTCAATGGATGAGAGATGATATGTCTCTTGATTTCACTGATGAGCAATTGGAATCATATCCATACATTCTACCAAAGAGTGTTCCAGCTGTTGTCGAGTATGCAAAAGCACGTCGTGCTGCTTTGGATGGCTTTGTTCCGAAAAGACTCAATCACCAATCAACTCTAACACTGCCACAGCATGAAACATATTCAGCATTCGATGAAGGAACAAAAGGTAAATCAGAAGTTTCCACAACAATGGCTTTCGTTAGATTGATGAGATCATTAATGAAGTCAGAAGAAATTGGTAGCCTAATCGTTCCAATAATCCCAGATGAAGGTCGAACCTTTGGTATGGACCCACTGTTTTCCGAATTCGGTATTTACCACCCTAAAGGTCAATTGTATAAGCCAGTAGACCACAAAGTTTTGATGAAGTACAAGGAATCTTCACAAGGTCAAATCTTTGAAGAAGGAATAAACGAAGCTGGTGCAACATCTACTTTCATTGCCGCAGCGACCTCTTACGCGACACATGATTGCCCAACGATACCATTCTACACATTTTACTCAATGTTTGGATTCCAGCGAGTTGCTGATTTAATTTGGTCAGCAGCAGACCAACGCGCTCGTGGATTCTTGATGGGAGCGACCTCTGGAAGAACTACTCTGAATGGTGAAGGATTACAACATCAAGATGGGCATTCTCTACTGATGGCTCATACAAATCCCGCTGTACGAGCATGGGATCCTGCGTTTGCTTACGAGTTAGCGACAATCATCAAACATGGAATAGAAGAGATGTATGGTCAAAACAAGGACTTGCTATACTATATCGCAATCTACAATGAAAACCATCCTATGCCACCCAAGCCAAAAGATGTCGATGAAGGGATAATTCGCGGCCTGTACCGATTGCGTGTTGCGCCAAAGGGCGATGGCCCTGTAGTACGTTTAGTCGCTTCAGGACCGATTATGCTACAAGCCTTTGAGGCTGTAGAATTATTGGAAGAGTTTGGAGTCCGTTGTGAGATTTGGTCCGCAACATCATATGGTGAATTAAGAAGAGAGGGACTGGAAGTTTCCCGTTGGAATCGACAAAATCCGGATAAAGAAGCAAAGCAACCGTGGGTCCAACAACAACTTGGAAGTGGAAAATATCCTACTATTGCTGTATCAGATAATATGGCTGCAGTTCCAGATATGATTCGTCAATGGGTTGGTGGAGAATATTCAGTATTGGGAACAGATGGTTTTGGCAAGTCTGATACTAGACCCGCCCTACGCCGCTTCTTTGAAATCGATGCTGTTGCAGTAACATTGGCTGCACTTTCATCACTGGTTAGAGATGGTTCATTAGATGCTGAAGTTTATGCAACTGCTGAGAAGAAATTTACAAGTTCTAATCAAGTAAATGATATCGCAGACTCTTAATCGGCCTAAACAGTTGATTTAGTGGCTGTTGAATGACTTTTTGCAAGGGTCTTTCCTAAGTTCAAGTAATGTCGATTCGATGAGTTATTATGAAAGATATCATCGATTATGTTATTGCCGCGTATATGGCTCATCTTGGTAATGAAAATGAAAAAAGAGACGAGCTTTTGGCTTTTTCAGAGATATCAGATCAAAGTATAGACACTTGGATTGCATTCTTTGAGTCGATTGATGGCATTGACATGGGGTTTGAATCAATTGAAAAAGCGAGGCTTCTTGAAAAGGAACTCAGAAATAAATATAAAATATTCAAATAGAATTGTGACTATTAGAGAATCTCCATTTTTAGTTTGAAATATGATATCAGCATTATATGTGTCAATCTATTGGCATATACGGGTAGAGAAGTATGCCAACTGAAATCGGACGTGAGTGGAATGGCTGGAGGGTTTCAGCCAATACATTCATGGCGAACTCTGCAACCGTACTTAAGTGGCCAATTGGCGTCCTCATATTTTCTATGACTCCAGCATTGATCATGTCAATTGTAGATGTTGCATCAAGTGTATCTGGAAATTGGATCGAGTTCACCTCCTTAACGATTGGAATCATAATATATGCTGCTGTTCGCCACATATTCTTAGGCAAACGTAGTTGGACATCTACCTTTGAAGTCCTTCATCATGAATTAATTCATGCTTTCCTTGCTCTATGTTGCTTTTGCACGGTTGAAGAAATTAGAGCAAGCCGTTGCCAAGGAGGTCATGTCAAATACGGAGGTAAAGGCAATTGGTTGATTACGATAGGTCCCTATTTTCTCCCACTACTTCCGCTTATCATCGCATGCGCATCAACTTTAATTGCAGAACCATTTTCATATTTTGTAATAACTCTAACCGGTTTTTCAATGGGTTTCTATTACTTTAGTCTCAAAGATGATTTTCACATGAACCAAACCGATCTGAAAAAGGTTGGATTCCCATTCAGCGTCATATTCCTCATTCCAGCTAATATTATGGCCATCTTGCTGGTGACCCTCATCAGCATCAATGGGGCCGATGGGTTCGGTATTTGGTTTGAAGCAATATGGACAAATACGTACGACTTGATATTTTTCAGATTTTCATAAGGCTAGCATTCAATACCGGTTTGTTGGGTAACGTTTTTCACCCCCCCAATAATGTCCAATCCATGCGAAACGAGTCGGTCGCGAGCGTTCTTTCAATCGCCTTGCTGCTCACTATCCTTATCGCACCTTTTGCAGACGCCGAAAGTAGTGAGGAGACAACACCCGAATCGATGACTCGTATCATGATGCTCCCACCCGATGCTGAAGTCACTGGCATGCACATCAACGCCAATGGTAATTTCTTCGTGAACGCTATGCATCCCGATAATGACAACTACAAAGCAACTATCGGAGTGATTAATGGAATCGATTGGAATGACCTTCCAAGTTCTGTTCCAGAATTAGCATCGTCCAGCAGCGAAGGCGATATCTGGCATGGCATTCGAACTTCCTACGGAGATTATCAGGTTCTCATGCAAAGTGGAGATGCCATCTCTGAAGATGAAGTTGCAGGAGGGATCTACGCCGCCGATGATGGAAATAGAATATTCATCAGTGAAAAACCAGACTACAATGCCTTCGTGCCCCTGAATGCCGATGGCAGCCGAGGATACCTCTACACCGCCTGGGAAGAACGACCTGCAGGAATCAGCCAATTGGAGATTGAATGGAATATTTCTTCTTCCGAGTGGGATGTATTGAGCGGTGAGATGCTAAATCTCAGCAGCGTCAACGGTGCCTGGGTTCTCTGCTTCGGCAGCATGAGCCCTTGGCAGACGCCTCTTATGGCCGAAGAACTCTACTTCACCGATACTCGCAATTGGAATGACGAGAATCACAATTATCACTCCGACCAAGAAAAGTTGGAGAATTATCTCGGCTACTATCCTAACCCATATGATTACGGGTATATCATGGAAATTGATAATCCGGCCACTACCGAGCCCGACTTCACCAAGCACTTCGCGATGGGCCGATTCTCACATGAAAATGCACAGGTGATGCCTGATGAGAGAACCGTTTATCTCTCCGACGATGGCTACGACACGGTATTGTTCAAATTCGTCGCCGACACTGCTGGTGACCTCAGTTCAGGAACTCTCTACTCTGCCAAAGTCGCTCAAGACGATAGCAGCGACTCGGCCACTACCGGATTTGATGTAGAGTGGATAGAAATGGCTTCGTCGTCAAATTCGGTTATCCAAACATGGATTGAAGAATACGATGGCATTACCACAGCCGACTTCATCAATGGACAGAATTCTTACATCAGCGATGAAGATATCAGAGATTGGGCTGAAGGACGCCTCAACGAAGACCTGAATGATGATGGAATGATTGGACAGGCAGCCGATGATCGGGTGGCTTTCCTTGAATCTCGTAAGGCTGCTGCTGCGCTTGGAGCCAGTGATGAATGGAACAAAATGGAAGGGGTTGGGTTTAATCCAAACGCACCCGATTATCTCTATCTGGCGATGTCTGTTGTTGGTTACGATATGAGTGATGGACAAGGAGACATCGATGTCACACGCAATAATTGTGGAATCGTTTACCGCATGACCTTGAATGATCAATGGAATGTGAATAGGATTGAGCCAGTGATATCCGGAGGCCCTTACACATCCTCAGCCACATACGAATGCGATGTGAATAATCTCGCTGGACCGGACAACCTCGTCGTTCTTGATGATGGACGGGTTCTGGTTGGAGAAGACACTGGCAAGCATGAAAACAACATGGTCTGGCTATGGGAGCCAACCGCCGAGACTGAAATCGGGGATGGAGAAAACTCTGGAACTGACAGCGGTAGCGAAAACATCACAGTGAACCATGCCATCTTGGTTGAGACCCCCCCACAAGAAGAAGGAGAATGGGATTACAGTTACCAGGTTGAGGTCAGTGACCTTCGTATGGATATCAATTATACTGCTGTAATCAACATGAATCTTATTGACGATACTACATGGGAAGGCCCTGAGTGGTCATGGGCTATCGACTGGGAAGGTGGTTACGATGAAGATAGCGATGGATACCACAACCAATACAATCAGACATTTTCACTGTTGAGTGGATGCTATCGCATGTATGCCACTCTGTATGATAGTGCAGGTGACATAGGAAATAGTGAACCGATTGGAACCTCTATGAACTTTGATTTCGCTGTGGGAGGTATCTGCGAAGATGGAGTGTTCTACACTATATTCGATGGTGATGGAGATGGATTGGTTGGCAAACTAGACTTGTACTGCCCTGATACACCACAAGGCGAGACTATTGATGAGATCGGTTGCTCTGAATCAGATTACGCACGAATATCTGAAGCAAGTGGAGATGATGGAGGTGGAATAAGCGTCCTAGGATGGGGTATCATCCTCAGCACTACCGCAGCACTCGGAGTTGCGTTTATTGCGACCCGTCGTAAGTGAATCTTGGTGCTAAGACAGTTACAATCATCATCAAACCAACTCGGATAAGTTGCAAAGAGTCATCCGAAACCCCTTTGCCTTTTATGTTCCAATACAAAGGGGTTGCAGTGGGTCAGTACAGACACTAGCGTTGTGAAGGACGGACTGCGAACACTTGAGAATACTAATTTTGAACTCATGGGTATGAGCACAGACCCTTATAATTCAATGAAATTTTGGTTCGAAGTTCCTTGAATGATTCAGTACTAAGGTATTCCACAAACGAGAAGGCTTGTAGAACCCCGATTGACCCGCATTTCTTCGAGTACATCGAGACCGCATTCTTCAATGAGTTTGATAAACTCAACATGCATTCCAAGACCGAGACGTTTTCGGAATGGATTGAACATCGAGATGAGGGGTCCTCCATTTTTCTTGTAGTGATTTACAATGACTATTTTACCACCTCTTTTGGTGACTCGAATCATCTCATCCAATACCACTTTTGGTTCTGCTACAACGGCCAGTGCATGAGCAACGATCGAATGTTCAAATGCATTATCTTCAAACTCGAGTGAGTGAGCATCCATTTTTGTGAACTCGACTTGAGCCGAAATCTCTCCCTTTTGAAAACGTTTTCGGGCTTTTACAAGCATTGCTTCACTGTAATCTATGGCATCGACACGGACAAACTCAGGGCAGTGGGTCAATGAGATCCCTGTTCCAATTCCTACTTCGAGAATGTGGTCGTTCTTTTCAAGAACAAGTGAAGAATACAATTTCGAATGACCATCCGAAAAACTAGGAGCAAATACCCGGTCGTAAAACGGTGCATAGAATCGATAAATACCATGACGATGTTTACGCTTACTGGTCGCCATACTTTTCGATATGTCCAGTCATACATGAAGTTTCGTATCAGAGGGTATTCAGTGGGCCGATACAGCCACTACCGTTTGATGAAAATCATACTATTTCTAGTACAGAATTCCACTTATTTGAGGAACCTTTGCGGAATATGTTTTCATGGAAATCGCGTTGTTGGTAATGAGCAGTGCGGGCAAGTCTACCGCGGTGGTCATAGCAGCCATAGGCGGTATGAACTGGAACCATCACTTTGCTTAAATCAATACTTGGCCCTGTTGCAGGTGGCATTTCTTGGACAACCACCTTCTGTATTTCCGTCATAACTGACCATCTCTTTGGTAGGGCATTCAAATGGCTGACCAATGTGCAAACGAATTGATCCTTCGGCTGGTTTTACTGGTTTCCATCGACCTCTTTGATTATTGTCAAGCCAACTCACCATAGCTTTCATTTGTTCAATTGTAGCCATTGCAATATGAGATAATTCCCACCAGCCCGTACTTCTTGCTAAGGTCACATGGTGTACCCCTGGTATCATATCGCGGTTGTCTAAGGCATCTGCATAAGTTCGGCATAATCCCTCAAGACGGATAGTAAAAACGGGTAATACACCAATATTAAGGTCTTGTAATCGGTATGGGTTTGCTAGTTCTCCCAGCAACAAAAATGGTCTGCGCTCACTCATTGCTGCACCACCATGTTTGCCAATCAATTGTTCAACTGTAGCAGAATCACTTGCAAATGAACAAAGATATGATTGTAATTCAGCACCTTGCAAAATGAGAGTAGTATCTATTTCAGCCACTGTGCAAGTCAAATCAATAACTTCATTCTGAGTAAACAGAATTGGATTGTCTGGTAAAGAGACCGGAGAAGAGGCCGGGGAATATGGCCACAGCCGAGGAGATGAATCGCTCATGATTAGCCGGGGTTACTTCTCCATCAAGAACTAGTCGCTTATGCAGTGAAGGTTGCTTCATGCAAGCATTGTGGACAAGTCACCTTGATGGGGCGTGTCGAAGGAATACCGAGCCTAACCCCGCAAGCGGGGCATAATATCGCTTGGTCAATTTGCGCTCGGCGTTGTTTTACCCCTTCGGTTGGATCGTATTCAAAATGAAGGTTATTTTTATCTATCATTTGAGGGGATGATGTTGTGCTTTGTTGTGGATTTACTGACGCAAAAGGGTCTTCTTTATGGTTCTGTGAAATGTGACCTCTTCCACCCGAGGGGTCGTATTCAGTTGTAGCATTAGAAGTGTCTGATTGTGCGTTATGACTTTGAGTAGATAGCGCTGCAAGTTGCCTTTTGACCTCGCTTTCATCGATGCTATATTGCCTCGCAATTTGGTCAATTTGCAACATCTGCTCATAGCCAGAAAGGGATGCCAATGCGGTTAATTCAGCAGCAGGTAATGTGCTCATAGTGCCTCGTAGCAGCGTATCACCTTTCAGCCTTGACCCATATTGTGTAAACGTATCTCGCCGCAATTAGGGAACCGATTAACATGATGTGGAAAATAACATACCACCGAAGGCCTTTAAGCGGAAGGGCGAGCGCCGGCGCTCAATAGGTGATATGATGATGAAGTCAGCAGCCCCCGTACGCTTCACTCGCGAAGCGATTGCAAAGATGTCAGCAAAGGAGCGTTCTATGTTAGCACGCTCTGTCACTTGCGGCGAAACCATGATTGAAGCACACACATTATTCGCAATGGATTCTGTAGCAGAAGTTCTAGAACAAATAACTCAAAACAATTGGGACCACGTGTTCATCATCAATGAAGATGGAGTGCCTATGGGTCGAATTCATGCAGTTGATATTCTGAAACTAATTGCACGCAAAACTGTCAATCGCTCGGTTGCCTGGATGCATGCAGTACCTGCACAGCAGTTGGTAAATGTTCCACCGATGACAGTTAGAAAAAATACACCTCTCCTCAAGGCTGGCGCTTTGATGTTAGCACACGATCTAAATCAAATCGCTGTAGTAGATGATGATGGAATATTAATTGGCGTAGTAGGGCACCACACTATGGCAAGGCATATGCCTAAGTTCATCATATGATTAGAACAATAACTGCTCAAATTCCCCAATAGCGATCGGATAGAGCTTGTTTTGATTTTAATGCCCTAACGATAGTCATTGTAACCCATAAGAGTCCAACCCACATTAATGGCGTTGATAAGTCATTTACTATGTTGATGAATCCTAATTCATAACCTGCTGTATTTGAATCTCCTAATACATCTATGGATATCGTCAAACCTACATCAACGAATGAATAAACAACCATAGCAAACATACTGAGAACGACCAAGCGTCCAGAGAAAGAACCTCTCTTCAGCCTCAGTAACATGAATCCTGCAATAGAAGTTAGAAATGCTACGATGATCCAAGCCAGTGATGCGTGAATTACTTCAAGCCAAAGTACTGAATTAATAGTCGCTTGATTTATTCCTTCAATATATTGTCGCCATCCTTCAGCCACGGCAAATATCGCACTGAAAAGTGTTGAAAACCAAAGTAAAGTTGACAACATTGCCGCGTCAGCATTTTCTCTCATTTCTTGAATGACTCGATTTACAGTTGATTCAATGCCTGCACCCTTGCTGAAGATATACAATCCAATCGCTAGAGGCAGGGCGCCGATAACGAAGTCTCCAGTTGTATCTGGAAGCATTATTCCGAGACCAATAATAGCCAATACCAGGCCGAATGGAATCATGATTTTGCCTCTCCACTTAGGGTCCTCAAGGGCCTTGACAATGTAGTAATATGTTCCTTCGATACCTTTGGACTGCTTGACAATTATCTTTTCAACATGGTTGATTCTCACTTGTGATTGAATGATTGGAAGAACTGACTCATCTTCAGCGCCATCGGTAACTAGGATTGCTTCATCTGGTTGAAATGCTGCAACTACTTCCTCTAATTGTGCTGCAATCGCTCTATCTGAGCGCATTCCAACTTTCTCATCACCGGTTAAGATCGCAACTTCAACTTCATCCTCTTCTGAATTTGATTCCTTTAGAGTATCGTGCTGTCTTAAAGCACCGAGAATTGCATTGGTATCGCTTTCTTCTGGGTCGGCAATTCCCAACTTCAAAGCAGCAGTAAGAACTTGACGACGTCCAATTACCGGTCCTCGAATCGACGTTTTATTTCCAAGATCATTGTCTCGGTCAACTGTCAATACTAGAATTCGGGTCATGGCTATTCACCTGTGGCTGATACAACCTATCTGCTCCTCCAATTCAAAACCTTCGCGCGAATGCTTATGTCAATAAGGCCCTTTTTAGTAAAATAAAAGAGAACCAATCAGGCTTTACCATCATCTTTTGAAATTTCAGTTGGCAGAGGTTTATCATCTTCTGAAGTGTTTTGAGGGATTCCACTGGCGATTACAGCCACTTTGTTTTTGGCATTCCTTCGTTGAGTGGCCCTGATATATTTGAGTGGATGGTCTAGCCATGGCTGGTCGCATAATCTGTCATCGCCAGGTAATACGGGGCAATTGTGGTTTACTTTCAATTTACCACATCCAGCCGGAGTGTATGCGTGTTCATAGACGTGAGAGACCTGGTAGTTTGTCGTGCTTTCACTAAAATCGGGTGCGCCGCGGAAGAAATTAACAGTTGATTCAGTAGGTAATCCGATTGTGGCAGAGATAGAAGCAAGAAATAATCTGCCGAAGTGGTTAACGTTTACTCCACTAGACAAATCCGAGACGAGTGTTCTCATACAAGGTGGCCATTCACTTTCCTCTGCGCCAACCAATGCAATCGCCTCACTGGTTTTACTGGACATCAGGTTTCGCAACATCCCAACCGGTTCTGCCAATCTAATTGCCAAATCAGTTGTAATATCCTGCATTTTTTCCAAAGCCTCAGCCTCGACTCCTCGCTTAATTCTCTCTCTCAGCAATCGAGCAAGTTTAGCAGAAGAACCGTATTGGGGCTCATCAAAAAGAGTAATCCATCCCTTGTTGACATCGCAATTGGGCAATCTCCATCTTGCACCGGTTATCTTGGGGCAGATTTCAATGAAATCTGAAAGTCCAATCTTCCATAATGGGCCGGAAGATGATTGTCGCATTTCTCTAAGCCCACCACTAGCATCGACCAGCATTGGATTATTCAGACCGTGCTTATCCTCCGATTTAATTTGTGAAATATAGGTTCGTGCAATGATATCTAATGAGGTTTTATCTCTGATTAGTAATTGTTCAGCACGCGCAGCTTCAGCCTGTGCCCAGCGCGCAATCAGTCTTTCGTCCTCACTAGCACAAACTACTAACCTTGCATAGTAAAATGAAAATGCTTCTATTATTCTTCCTTCCTCGGTATATATGTCGCCACCAATAACCTCTACGCCATCCTTAGAATTTATTGAGTCAACCAATCTTATTCTTGCTCTTTGTCTTGCCTTTTCCATCCATGCGCCATCGAGTAATTCATCCAAATCGATTTCATGATCTATGGCCATTTGCCTAATCCATCCAGCGGCCTGAGGCAAGAATGGATAGCGTGCAAAGGTAACCTCGTCCGAGATTTTCGGATGAGATGTCGGCACTGGCATAATACTCCATGAGGGGTGACAGCATATGAACTTCAATCAAAGAAGATGTATTCTTGAAGGGATGCCTATTCACCTCGGCATGGGCGATACTGAAGTCAATCCTCTCATCGCGATACAAGACGAAGTGCGCGACCATTTTGGCTGGGAATTACAGGCGGATCTTGATAGCGCGGAATCAATGAAACTATCCTTCACCAATAATCAACCATTTGGACTTAGTAAGTGGAATAGCGATGAGCGGAATCAAGCACTCGGTGATTTACAACTAAAATTGCTAAAGGCAACTGCAGTGGTTTTTGTAGGGGCTGCAGTAGAATCTCAACAACTCGAAGAGATGGTTGGTGATGGAGTAGTTTTCATCGCGGCCGATGGAGCAGTGGGTGCTTTACCAGCACATGCAGATTTAGCTTGTATCGTTAGTGATTTTGATGGCACACCGCATTTACAACTAGCAGCAAAAAGTGGGGCCACAATCATTGCACATGCGCATGGAGATAACATGGAGGCTTGGAAAGAATGTGTTAAAACATGGTCTCAGTTTTCCAACCCCCCGGCATTGGTTTTAAGTCATCAAACCCCTCATTATTTGCAAGGAATGCACAATTGGGGTGGTTTTACTGATGGCGACAGGGCCTTGTGCATGGCCCATTCTTTGGGGGTTGATTTTGAGAATGTATACTTAGTCGGCTATACTTTATCCCGTATTGGGCAATGGTCGGGTAGAACTCAAAAGGGTATAAAATTAGCAAAATTGCAATGGATGGCAACCGTTGTTCAAATGTTGGGCTTGGAACAGCAAATAGATTGAACATCAATACATCATTTTGAAGAACAATATGCTCACAGAGGATTTTTATGGCCGAAGCGGGGAAGTTCAATCCGTTGTTGTGGTTTGTTGCTTTAGCTATCATCAACGGTACTTGGTATGGCGTTGCTGGCGGCGAGGCTAAGCACGAGATTAACGACCAACTACATTCAACAGAGGACAGGACTATCGACATCTCCAGTGTATTTGGTTTAGACAAAGAAATTAGTGCCACGTTTTCTGTTGATTTTTTTAAAGTAAGTGCTGATTCTGGTAATGCTTCTTGGAAAATAACTGATGAGAATGGGCAATTAATTGCAAAATGGCAAGGTTCTATCGGCCAAGAACAGGGTTGGGAAGGGCAATTAAGTCCGGGCACATATACCATCAATACCACTATGGATGAAGGATTTCTAACCGAGCAAAATCTGTTCATCAAACCTTTTGAGAACCTTCGTTTAGAGGGCCATTTATTACTTTCAATAGGGTTAATCGTTTTGGCATTCTTAGAGCCTATTGTAAAGAAGAATATTGGCAAAATAATTCCAAAGCAGCAACCACGAACTTCTAAATCGAAGAAAAATCCATTCAAATCCAATAATGACGGTATGCCTGAGAATGATCAATTCCACGATGATGACCCATGGCGTTCGCCAACAAACGAGTGATGTCACAGGAAATCGGCTAATGACATCTGTTTTGCACGGTCGTTCTTGAATAGTGAATCCGTGCTATCTGACAACCATTCAACATTTTGTTTGGTGTAGTTATCAACACCATAAGTTGCCATAACGTGCTTTGTGACCTTAATGTATTTCCTAACAGCACCTTCTGAAACTGTGAGGGCTAACTTTCCACCGCATTGGTCACCTTCAGATTTCATTACACCTACCGCAGATAACCCTCTCCCAGTTATCTTCCTTAGCTGTATACACTTACCGGCAATTGGTAATCTTCTGTATGAATGGGCACACTTTAAACAGCGCACTTTTTGTCTTGCGAACGCATTCATATTACCTCTTAAATCTGGTAAAAAGTGAGAACGGACTACGCTTGAAGCAACTGTTCTCACATTGACTGCCCTCAATTTATGGCCAAGGTCCAGTTGGCCATTCATTTTGTCGATCATGGTGTCTAGTGTTTTGTATGCACAAAGGGCTGGTCCTTCATCCATTGAATGGCACCCATGAGTATAGCCATAGCCTCTTACAGCGGCTACTGAGCCTAGCCTTCTTTCAACAAAATCAACTCTATCGGAGATAGTTTTCGGATGAGGTTGGTTCAATGTTGCTTCATAGAAATCACGTTCATAGAACCAGCCTGTATCAACATTCAATGCCTCTTTGTCGACTTCAGTAGGGTTTAGCCTGGTGGTTAAAACCAAAGGTGCATCCATTAGACCACCCCGGTTTGCTGGAAGTATTTCTCTACTAAAATTGAGTAAACCATCCATCAATAGCATTATTGCATCTTCATCCCCATCACAATTTCTTCGCTTTGAAGCGTGGAAAAGTGGATGCGCATAGCCACCTGAACAATCGGTCCAACCAATAATTCTTGACAATACCCCACCGGATGTGTGTGGTGCTAAGGCGCAAATCAAATGACCTACTAAATCAGCAGGAGTATCTACATTGTAAAACGGTTTCATTTTGTAATGGCGAACCAATACTTCGTCGATGAATTTGGCAGCCTTGACAAAGAAATCGCCGCCATTTTTAGCAACGATGAAATCCTGTGGAAAAATCTCTAACATCTGTTCATCATCTGATAATTCCTTGCCGTGGCAATCGTGATTATACCCTAGTTCTTTCAGAGTTTTCCACGGCACTTCGATTTCCCTAGGAGTGAAATGTGTGATCGGGACATCCGACATATCGTATCTAATGGTGCCATCACGGAAAACTGGCAAATCGTACTTAGCTCGCAAAATACCTTTTTCAATCGCCTCTGGTGTTTGGTCCCTGCTGGCGATTTTCTTCATGCATTTGATTTGACGAGGGATTCTATCCAAGCCTAATTTAACCCTAGCATCTTCAATCAGTGTTGTAAGGTTGACATTTTGTAACTCCCCACGTCTACGCTTCTTTTTTCCATCAGCGGGTTTCATTAGAGTTCTTCCACCACAAGTCAATCCCGCCTCTTCTTTTCCTTCTTGGTTGAGAATTCTGTGATGACAGATTACCATCGGCGATATTTTTTCACATTTTGTACAAACACGTTTACCCATTTGTACACTAATGGTATCTTTTTCCATTGCATTTGCTAATAACCTTTGATTACCACCATGCAATTCAATTGGAAATAAAGTATGAGTCCGTGGATTCATTATACGCGGTGCGGCTTTTTCTGGCCGGCCCATTCTGCATCCGATTCTAACTGGGGCACTATGCTCCCATCTCAAGTCGGAAATTTTTCTAATTTCAATCAAAATCCCATCGACTGCATGGTCATCTTCGTGGATTTGTGATGCTAGATATCCTTTTGGATCATCTGGTCCATTGTCAATTACTTTATCAGAAGCCGCTATTCCAACATTATCGGTTTCCGTAATACCAAGGCCTCGTTGTCTTGCATCGGTTTCAGCGGCTATTCTAACCACCGCTTTTTCCTGTGCTAACTTTTTTTGTCTCGCTCTTTCACTTACTAGCACCGTATGTGCATCCCTTAATTGTGAAATCCTCTGTGAAAAGTGACTTTTCGCATCCTTAATACGCAAAGGAGATTCTCCTTCACTAGAGAATCCAAATCCTTCCAACATTGCTGGCCAGCCGGTTGTTATTACCAGGTCATCACCATCATGGTGGTGCCCAAGGCCAAGTATCATTGCACTGGCTTTAGCGAAACCATGCTGGATATATGCCCATCCTTCAGGCATTTCATCTGCAAATATTGGTGTTTCTAGTTTTACATTAAGCCCAGGTATTGGTTGGGAATCAAAGTCCGGCAATACTTCAGGTTGTAAAATATCCATTACTTTAGCATCCCATCCTTTAACGCCGCCAACTATTCTAAGTTGCCTTGATTCAGGTAATGGCATTGCATTCAATGTTTTTTCAGATTCTACTGTACTGCCTTTTGTAATTCCGAATGGCTCGATAATCGATTGTTCAATCATGCTGAGCAGAGATGGAACCCATTCGAGTGGGAGGTCTAAGAACCAAGGATTATGAGGAGGAGATAATGATGTTTTGAAGCGAATAGCGATATCTCTTGCTTCATCCCAGTTAAGTTGCATTTTTGTCAATGCACTATGCCAATTCCTGCGAATATGGAATTGGGCGTTTCCATCTTCACTATCCTCTGGATGTATTCCTGGTATTCCAGGGGGTAATTTCGATTGATTTAGATTAGATAATTCAATGAATTCATCAATCGCTTTTTGAGTAGATAATTCTTCTATTAAATCGCTTGCCCACCAATCAATGCAATATCCTGCTGGAACTAAATTTTTGTTGTTTTCCATGAATTCGCCATAACCAAGAACCAATTCACCATTATCCCAAACCATCGAGACTTTATCGCTAATCGCTCGATATGAGTTTGCATCATCAACTCGTAAAAAGCGACCATCTTTCAAGACAATCCACGGCCCATCTGTATCATCTGATGGCGTTATCGCACAGGCTTTACCCGGTCGTTCAATCTTCATCTGCGTCCCGATGGTGATGAAATCATCCATCGCTAGCATGCATGCGGTGTTAACCGAAGCGGCTGCAAGACCAGATGGTCTTGCCCTGCCATATCTAAGGCGGAAACCGCCCGGTTGTAATGGAGCGCCAAATACTGGCCTTCCAGCAATAATATCCCTCATGAATTTCGTAATCGGGACTACCTTTCTTGATTTGAATTTGTTAGCGGAGTCGCCATCATCGTCATCTTTGCCTCTACTAGCAAATTTAGAAATGAATTCCCATCCTGGAATGTTCATTCTTTCGGTATGCTTCTGTATTTTAGGAGCCTTCAGGCACATTCCTTCCCCAATGACAAGAAGAACACCGCCGCGGATTCGCGCTTCATCTATATTCCTAACACGGCCATAACCTGCACATTCAATACTTTCAGTAGATTCACCGTTAATCATTATCGGGCATGCTTTGACAATTTCTTCAATTTCATTAGGAGTAGGGCGATATTGCAAGTTACCCCTGTATAATCCGAATTCTTCCTTTACACGTTCGACCTCTGGTTGTGTTGGAATGTAATGTCCAACATTTAATTCGCGCCTGATCATATCTGCAATAAGCACTGCAAGTGCTTGGGCGGTACCGCCCGCCGCACGAATTGGACCTGCAAAGTGAACGGATACGAATTGTGAGCCATCAAGATTATTCAATAATCTAACCTCGGAAATACCTTCAAGCGGTGCAACTAGAACAGCCTCGGTAAGAATTGCTAAACCGACCCGCAGACCCACATCAATTGCAGTTTGTAGATCGTGCCCTTTCTCTCTAAATCCTCTCGCCACAGATTGGGCCATCATGATAGAAGTGGTTTCTCTGTCATGAACGGGGAGTAATTTTCGGATATCGTCAGCAACCTCGTAACCATCCAAGTATTCGATGAGTAATTTTTCAGTTCGCCCAGCAAGGTCTGCAGCCCTAGGAATTTCTACGAAATCGCGATGGTCCATTCCCAATGATCTTGCTGCTTCAGCGATGGCATATGCTTCATCAGCCCTCTCATCAAGCCAATTTTGGTATGATTCCATTTCATGTTCCAAACGTTCGACATCAATACCAAGAAGAGGATTATGCCCTCTTGACTTTGTATTAACCCCAACATCACCCATAGCAATCCAAGCACACTAATAGCCGACCCTTTATGATAAAGTCGGTTCAATAATATCAATTTCACGAGACATATACCAAAGCAAACTTCATGTTCATTGGGTGAGAGGATTGGTCGATGACGGTCCATCCTGCGCTTAGAGACCACCCCAGTTGGGCTAAACTTGTCGAATATGTTCGTCAATTAGCCTTCCTCGATGGTGGAAGCGATGATGCTTTTACCCTTGCTAGTGGCCGTACTTCTAGGTGGTTTTTTGATACAAAGCCTGTAATGATGCACCCAGAGTGTTCACATTTGCTTGGAGAATTATTCAATGCTAGAATTGATGAAATTGGTGCTGATTTCGTGGGTGGCTTGGAATTGGGCGCAGTACCCCTAACTGCAATCGTCATTACCTCTTCAGATGCTGATTCTCCACGCCGAGGATTCATGGTAAGAAAGGAGGCGAAAGGAAGGGGTGGAAGAAAAACCAATAACCCACCTGGAATTGAAGGTTCATCGCTCGCTGGAGGCGGAAAAATAGTCATTCTTGAAGACGTTACTACAACTGGTGGTTCATCTATTAAAGCAGTACAAATGATTCATCAGGCAACTGATTGCGAAGTGGTTGCAGTCATCAGTATCGTCGATAGAGAGGAAGGGGCTGTAGAAGCATTTACAGCGGCCGGAATTCATTTTGAAAGCATCATGACACGAAGCGATGTCACCGGCCAATAATCGCAACATTAGTAAATAATTAGGCAAGGAGGGGAAATCATTGCATACAGTCCTTAGACCAGCAGAAGTTGAATCCTCAACTTTAACCGAATCTGCACCAGACACAACTTCAGCGGAAAAAATTGTTTTTTATCATGCGGAACAAGGCAAACCTCTTGCAACACCTTGGCAAGTTGCATTAACTCGCTCAAAGATGATCGATGATTCAAGCCTAGGTAAAGGAATTATTCTCGATTGTGCCTGTGGTAGTGGTATTCAATTGGCCGCTCATGCCATTCATCTCCAAAGAGCCGCTCTCGGCATAGAATTAGAGCCTATGCGGGCGCTAGCAAGTGCGGTGAATTTACAAACAATAGCATTATCTTCGAGACAACAAAATAGTCTGAGAATGGCTGCAACTAGAGTTCTTTGTGGCGATGGAAGAGATGGCAAAGGTGCATTAGAAACCTTGAAGGATGAGTTGAATCTGAAACAAATGCCAGAGATTTCATTATTACATTTAGACCCTGCAAGGCCACGAAATAGCCGTAGCCACGGACTTGATGAAATGGCACCGCGCTTGGATGAAATCTTCACTGGTTGGGCACCTTACCTTTCACAGGGAGCTCGTGGACCTTCTCTACTGCTTGACCTCTCGCCACGCCTTAGCCACCAACAAAGATTGCAAGTTGAGGAAATGGTTGATTCTGTTTGGCCGCAAATTGATAGAACCTGGATTTGGACATCGAGAGGTCGTGGCCGAGTGGACAGATTGGCACTGTGGCTCGGCTCTATTTCAATTCCGAATGTCGCTCGAAGATTTGTTAGAATCTCTCCTGATTTACAGGAAGAACCACTGATTATAGATGGCGGCGAAGCAATATTGGCCGGAGATGGATTGCCTGTCAAATCAAGACGCCCACCGAGAAAAGGTGAGAGGGTCAGTCTGTTAGATGCAGCATTTGTAGAGAGCGGTTTAGCAGAGTTTTGGCTCGGAAAAGTGACAAAATCTGAGGCGATTCACTGGGGTGTGGTCGAGGGGAGAAGGCCACAGATTCATCACGACCATCCACTGCAATTGGAAGATAAAAATCACCTTTTGGTACAAGCCACGGGCAAAATAGTAGCCCTCGCCCATACCAACCTAACATTGGATGATGTCGACTCTTTGGTCAAGATCGCTTTGGAGCATGATATTAAGAAATTGACTGTCCGCGTTTCACTCGAACCCGCGCTGCAACCGAAGGTGCAAGGGGCCATCGACCGGCAGTTGGCCAGAAGACATGGCAAGAGAACTGCGTTCGTCGTTCAACAACCTGGTGATGAGATGCTTTTGCTGTGCATTGTAGAGTAAAAGAGAAACAAATACGCACGATTTCTATTTCATAGGTCGGCAACTGCGGCAAGGTTTTCGATTTCACATTATTTTGAGGAAGTTATGGGGATTGGAAGAGTCTACAAACGAATCAAAAAATTAAGCGCCTAAAAGACGGTGTTTTCAAGGCTCAGTGTCGCGGATAGTGTATCGCGGTTTTGATATAGGGGTGGTTGGTCGGAGGCCTGCTTAACACTATGTGTTGAGGACATTGAGGTGAACTGGAATGGCACGACCAAAGGATGCAGAACTAGGAGATGATTTTTCCTATATCTTGCGAATGGCAGATACAGACATGGATGGCCTCAAGCCACTAGCAACAGCATTGACATCCGTCAAGGGTGTTGGTAACCGCACCGCAGTTCAAATCTGCAGAACCACAGGGTTCGACCCAGCAAAGGCTGCTGGTTTCCTAACCTTGGAAGAACAAGAAACTCTTCGTTTAGCAATTGAAGGATATGCAGTGACTGTCCCTCTCTGGATGCTCAACCGCCAAAGAGACATCGAAACAGGTGATGAACTGCACCTGACTGGCCAAGCGGTCAAACTTACTCTAAAGGATGACATCAGTCGTCTTCGTACCATGAAGTGCTACCGTGGTGTTCGCCACGCTAGCGGAAACAAAGTTCGTGGACAACGCGGTCGTTCAAATGGCCGTGGTGGACTAACTCTTGGAGTTAGCCGAAAGAAGTGATATGGAGGGATAAGTTATGGGAGAGCCAAAATTCGCACGTCCAAAATTCGACACACCTTCCCACCCGTGGAAGAAAGCTCGTATTGAAGAAGAACATTCCATCCGTGATAACCACGGACTCAAGACCATGCGTGAGATTTGGAAGGCTAAGTCTCAACTTCGCCGCCATCGCCGCCAAGCAATGCGCTTGATCGGTACAGTCGATACCACCGAAGGTCACGGCATGAGAGAAATGAATGACCTTTTGGCTTCACTACATAACAAGGGACTAGTTGCAACAGGAGCAATTCTGGATGACGTCCTAACCCTTGGAACTGAAGATATCCTAAACCGACGTCTTCAAGCTCAAGTATACTACAAGGGTCTTGCAAGCACAATGAAGCAAGCACGTCAACTTGTAACCCATGGCCAGATTTGTATTGGCGACCAAAAAGTCACAATCCCTTCTTACCCTGTTTCTCGTGATGAAGAAGAATCTGTTCGCTACCACCCTGGCTCCTCACTCAACAACCCAGACCATCAAATCCGTAAGATGATCGAAGGACGCCGTGAATTGGCAGAGTATGCATCGGAAGAAGTTGACCCAGAGGCAACACAAGAATTTGCTACTGAAGTCGTTGAAGGGGCAAAAGCAGCACCTTCCGCAGAAGCAGAATCTTCCGCAAAAAAAACTGGCGGTGAATGATGATGACTCGTAAGGCAATTGTAAACATTTTCAGTTCATACAACAATATTCTAATGACAGCAACCGATTTAACCGGTGCTGAAACAATTACCACCTGTACTGGTGGTCAAGTTGTCAAGTCTTCCAAGGACAGTGGTGGTCAATTTGCAGCAACTCGTGCTGCAGAGAAAATGGCTGATGCTTTGAAAGACAAGGAATTCACTCAACTAATCGTAAAGTACCGCGCACCTGGTGGCAATAAAGCCAACAACACAGGACCTGGTGCACAAGCAGCAATCCGTGCGTTTACTCGTGCTGGAATGACAGTAGTAAGAATTGAAGATGTCACTCCAATCGCTCACGATGGTACAAAGGCAAAGGGCGGCCGTCGTGGTCGTCGTGTCTGATTAAAGAGGTGTACAAAGATGAAAGCAGAAATCGTAAACGGCTGGCCACAAGGCAACTCTATTCGCATTCTATTGACAGAAACATCAACTGCACAGGTCAATTCGATTCGTCGTGCATTGATTGCAGATGTCCCTAAGTTGGCAATTACTCGTGTTGATTTCGCACAAGGAATTAACCAAGACAATGCAACTGGTGATGTTTATGAATCTGTTAACACTCTTCCAGATGAAGTAATTGCACACAGACTTGCAATGATCCCTATCCCAACACACCCTGAAGAAGGAATTGTATTCCCTGAAGATTGTGTAAATTGTAAGGACATGGTAGAGAAGGACAAGGGATGTCCTAGTTGCCAAATTCTATATTCTTTGAAAGTCCAAGGTAATCCTAAGGATTCTGATGATGAATTAAAATACGTTTATGCAAGTGACCTGAGTGTCATTTCAGACCCAATGTTCGGACTTAAGGAAGAACACCAACGTATTCCAATTACCTTACTTTCTAAAGGACAATACCTACAATTTTACGCATTCGCAACACTCGGTCGCGGCCGTGACCATGCAAAGTGGTCACCGGTAGCAGCAGTTGCTTTCCGCCCACAGATGAAAGCAATCTTGAACACGCCTAAGAAGGCGAAAGTATTGTTTGACTTAGATTTGAAAACTACCGATGGACAACCAATCGATGCTAAGTTGTTTGGAAAGGACAAGACCGTCTCAGATATTAACATTGTATTTGATTTAGAGAAAGCAATTCATCAAGTTGGAGCTGGAACTGGTCGAGATTCTGACTTTGATGATGCGATCACTTTTGAAAAAGTTGAAGATGCATTCGTATTTACTTTTGAGACCGATGGAGCATTAACTCCGGTTCAAGCATTCAATGGAGCAATGCAGGAATTGAAAGGCCGCTTTGAGAATCTCTCAAATGATATTGAAAGAGCAATCGCTTAATCATAATATCCGAAGAGAACTATACCACGCATCAACAATGATGCGAGTATTCATCAACATAGTTTAGTCTGCTATCTCTGTTGGGGCTGTAATATGGTTAGCAAGAGGTGCGGGGGTCATATTACTCTCTTGTTCTCAATTTGTAAAGATAGTAAACTTCCTCGTAACCAAGGCAGTCGTGGTGCCGGATTCAATGTCACAGATGGAGTGGAAGCCACTGTTCGCCACCTGTGGACAAATAAGCCAGCATCAGCCATCAGATATTCTGCTGGCTCTACCCTTGACGATAAGATAGGCAACATCAAACAGGCCGATATTAGAATTAACGTTACTTCAATGGATGGAACTGAACTAAAAAATGGGACTGCAATCTATCTTGAATTAATTGAAGGATTAAGGTATGCAAGATTACTGGACAGGGCGGATGCATACGAAATAAACGTACAGTTGGAGTTACCTACTAGCCAAGGGTTTGGTATGTCAGCAGCTGGACTTGTCGCAGTTGCTTTGGCCTTTCATCAATTAACTGAAAAAGGAAATATTGAGCAATATTACCGCTTGGCTCACCGAATTGAAAGAATTCATAGCGGAGGCCTAGGCGATGTTTTGGGGATTTATGCAGGTGGAGTGGAATTGCGATTAAGCGCCGGGGCTCCTGTATCCCCGGGTAAGGCAGTGGGATTTCCTTGTAATCAAAAAATACTCTTAGCATGGATTCCGCAAGAATCTCGCCATACTAGCGAATATATTGATGATCCAATATGGCAACAAACAATTACATCGGCTGGTGAAGAAGCAGTAAATCTCTTACAGCAAGGTGATTGGAACCATGAGAAATGGCCACAGTTATTACAATGTTCAGAAAAGTTTTCCACTGCATCAGGAATGTTAGATGAGCCGGTTAGAAATGAATTTTTAAATAAGATACAACAAGATATTACTCGCTTAGGTCTCGATACAATCATGTCAACGAGATTGTGTATGCTTGGTGTTTCGTTGTGCGTTTTGCCAAAAGAATTGTCCAAACCTCTAGCAATAGAACAATTAGAACAACTAGCGCAACAATTGAGAGAAAGAGGATTTGGTGTTAAAATCACTAATATTGAAAGTTAATCATAGCCTTCTGGTGATAGGTCCGAAAGGTCTAGTGGACTCGCATCAAGTAATGTGCAACCCGGCATGCAAAGGTTTTCACTGAATCCGTGACGGTAGACAACTGCTCCACTGCCCCACTCTTTGATGTAGCGTGACATTTGAGATGCCATCTTTTTTCGCTGAAACTTTACATCAGCGCCATAGAAATGTTTAGCATCGATCCAAGCGACTGGGTTGCCGTTGATTTCAACATGGTCGAGGAACAAGATATCCGGAGTGGCGACAGGTCTTCCGTGTTGGGCTGATTGTTCACGAACCATTTCTGGTTGGCGTCGGAGTTTTACTCCCTGTTGTTCAAACCAATCCGAGAGGATATCTTCAAACTTATCCGCTTTGACCTGTACTTCGGATTGGTCTACATTTGAGACTCTATCCGCCGCCTCAGCCTCTTCGAATTCCTTTCTTTCTCGTTCCGGCAATTTACTCGGTGAGCGTAAACTTTCCTTGATTTTAGATTTGGACCACCTCAATTCTGCCAATACAATTCTAAAAATATTCATCGGAGGGAAATCAAAACGTTTTGAAAGGTCGACAACACTTATTCCTTCTTTGTATAGATTTGCTAGTGCCTTGCTACGAGATTGTAATCTTCCGTGCCCATAAACAGTTTTTTGCTGCAATAATGCAGAACGAAGTGATAATGCTTGGTCCAAACTCATATCATGCTGCTTAACAATTTCAGCAAGTTCGTCCACCCTCTCATTGTCCAGCCAACCGAATTCACCCTTGCGGATAACCTCGCCAGCCATTGCTGCCTCTGCCTTTAGAGCAACGGGTAAGACCTTCCATTCGAATGAAAAGTGCTTTGGCTCCTCCATATCCTCTGGGAATGCGAGGGGTTTTGGGCTGGTTGTGAATCGATTATTTGCTTGTGCGTTCATTTGCTTTATTTCAGCAACATTTTTACTCATTATGACGCTTTTTAGAGTAGTGCCATAGCGTTTCGGAGAAGTGCTGTTGCCGCGATTGGAATTATTATTTCTATTCCGTTCTGAGTTTGGCTTAGACTTAGCCGAGTCTCTACCGGTGTCTTCGCTCATAACTATGGCTTTACGCTCACACTCCATGAAGACTCCCCAGTATTGCTACTAAAAGCAACAGAAAAGGGTAAATCACAGATAAGGCGGTTTGATAAGTTCACCGTCCTTGCAACAAGTATGCGGTCTGTAACAATTTGTATTGCAATTGCCTTTTTGATGATATCTGTATCTCAATTATCAATGATTGGGAATGAGATTGATGGGCCTTTGACAGAGAGTAGCAAAGATACTACATTACAGCAATTACAAAACTCATTTTCTTCAGAAAATAACTCTTCACTGGGGTGGTTTGCCCAAGCCACCGGCCCTTATGAGGAATCAATCACGGATTCAGTTAGTTTCGAAAATGGCACTACGGCAGTAGTTGGTTCATTCCAATCCTATATCGATTTCAGTTTTGATTTCCCCGGGCCTCAATCTACTAATGGGCAAATAGATATTGATTTCTTCATAGCATGGCTTGATGAAAATGGCACATGGCTTGCAAGTATTGGAGGCGGTAGTCAAGGTTTTGATAAACTTAATTCTATTGAGAAACTCTCTTCGGGAGATATTATTGTATCTGGAACCTATTGCTATAACACGGTTGGAGATGAATGTAGTATGACTCTGGAAGGACTTTACCCACTAAATAAATCAGAAAACGATGATGATGGTAATGTATTCCTTGCTCGTATGTCTGCTGCTGGAGTTTGGCTATGGGTCACTCAAATTGAATCTCCACAAGAAGTATACGAGTTTTCTCTAGTTGTCACTCCACAAGACGAGATACATCTGGGTTCAATGTTTACTGGAATGGTTGAATTTGATGGAAAAATAGTTCCTGGTGGCAACCAACCCAGCCTATTGATTGCAATTTATGATGAACAGGGCCAAGAGATCGCATCTCTTGGCAGCATATCCCCCCAAGGAATTGGATTTGTCGGAGAACTTTGTACTGATGATGTGGGCAACACCTACGCAGTAGTAAATTACATTGAAGAAATAATGTTTGACCAAATAATGCTTAATGGAACTGGAGATTCTGATATCGCTGTTGCCCGATACGATGCTACAGGATGGATTTGGGCAAATAGCGCGGGTGGTTCAGAAGAAGATGTTGTATGGGATTGTGATGGAACTAGTTCTGGCGTAATAATTGTGGGTGAATTTCTAGGTAATGCTAGCTTTGGTGATTTTTCTACTGAGTCAAGTCAATGGATTGATGGATATATTGCATCATTGAGTTCGGATGGTGAATGGCAATCACTTCAGAAAGTTAGTGGTATTGGTAGTGATAAGGTTAATTCGGTATTAATAGACCAATTCGATGAAATTACAATCGCTGGAATTACTTCAGGTGGCTTGACCTTTGGACAAGATATTCTTCAGGATTTAGACGGTATTACAGATGTTTATCATTACGATGTATATGTTGCACATGCCGATGTAAACCTGAGTTGGCAATGGGCTATTATTGCTGGAGGACAGGGTACCGAGGAGGTTAGTTCGTTGAATTCAGGTCCTAACGGTTCGACACTGCTCACTATTCAATTGTTTGAAGATGGTCTATTCGGCGGCTATCAAGCAAATCCAGTAAACGTGGATATTGGGGTTTGGTTATATGAAACTGATTTGGATGGAGATGGGATTGTTGATGGTGCTGATAATTGCCCACGCGATAGTAATCCTTTGCAAGACAATTACGACCAAGACAATACTGGAGATTTATGCGATATAGATGATGATAACGATGGTATTAGCGATGTTGCTGATGATTGCCCATATGGAATTACACAATGGCAAAGCAATCCTTCAACCGATCATGATGGCGATGGTTGTCAAGACTCCAGCGAAGATTATGATGATGATGAAGATGGTATTTTTGATAGCAATGACCTTTGCCCTTTGGGTCCAATCGGATGGGTTTCAAGCCCTGAAGAGGATGTTGAACAAGATGGTTGCGCGGACATGGATACAGATGAAGATGGGTTCGTTGACCAGATGGACAACTGTCCGATGGCATACAATCCACTTCAAACAGATTTAGATGATGACCAACTGGGAGATGCTTGTGATGATGATGAAGATGGAGATGGAATTCAAATTCCTCAAGATCTTTGCCCCCACGACCTTACTTTATGGTCATCAGATTTACTGAATGACCATGATTCAGATGGCTGTCAAGACTCGGTTAATGATTTCAATGATGATGCAGATGCAGTATTGGATATCAATGACGATTGCCCTATTGGGCATATTAATTGGGGAGATAATGCTAGTAATTTCGACCATGATGGTGATGGCTGTCATGACCAATTAGAGGATGATGATGACGATAATGATGGGTTCGTTGATGATAATGACAATTGCCCTAATGGAATCATTGGAGTCTCACAAGCCGGTCAAGACGAAGATTTGGATGGTTGTATTGATTCTGTTGAAGATGAAGATGATGATGGAGATGGAGTTGTAGATTTGATTGACCAATGTCCTAGAACCCCTAAACTAACCATGGTTTCTGGTTCCGGTTGCAGCCAATACCAATTAGATGACGACTTAGATGGTGTTGTTAACGCAGAGGATATTTGCCTAAACAGTAAACCGAGCGTTGCTGTTGATGAGCAAGGTTGTGAGAAATTGGTATCTGATCAGAATAAACCTAAATCAGTGGATGAGGAGTCACCATTCAATTTGACTAATTTCTTCTTTTTATCAGCCATTGTAATGGGAATTGTTGCATTATATGTTTCCAACATGAAGCCGAAGATGAACAATGCAACAATAACACCGCCAGTCAATCCAATGGATTTCCAAGAATCTATGTCCGAAGTGAAAACATTGGAAACTGCAAGTCTTCAAGCACTACAAGCTGCAACTTCAGCAGAAGAATGATTCAATTGTAAACCACAGTTGGGCTAAGAGGCATTGCTGAAGCTGCGCGTTGAGTAGTGTCTTCTGTAGATTCTCCGCTGACGAAAACTATGCTTTCAAGGCCTAAATTAGTAGTAATAAATTCACTTCGCGATTGTAGAACTTCTAATTCATTCAACTGACTCAAAATAACAGCCCGTGATTTGTCGTCCCACTTGAATAATTGTGGGAGCATTTTCTTGCCCCAAAAACCCATAATCTCGCCTTTTCTCTGACCTTGGCATATCTCCATTTGCGATAAGATTGGAATAAATGCTTTTGGACTTCCTCCAGCGATGACGAAATCTAATGCTGTTTTGGCCAATTCACGTTTCCATTGAGGACTGATTACCACTATTGCTGTGCGCGCCCCACCATCCAAATGCCGCTCAGCGATAGTTTTGATTTTTCTAGCCGATTCTAAGAAAGAACGCATGTATGCTTCTGCATCTAAAACAGATTGATCTTGCTTGCTTACATCTCCTGGGTGCTGATATTGAGAGGCGGATACTAATTCCGTATGGCCCAATAATTGACCCCAATCTTCAGCCATATGCGGGGTCGAAATTGAAATCAAATGAGTCCATACTTCGAGTAATTCGCGGCCAACTATTGGATTCAATCCGCCTCGACGAATGTACCAATTGATATCTTTGGTAATTTCATAATGTGAAATTTCAACAGCACGACGTAAGTCGTATGCATCCATTGCCAGTTGGAATTCACAACTACGCTGGCAGATTCTTGCTCGCAACCACTCGTCCATTGGCGATTCATCTCCATCCCATGAGAGAATCGTTTCAGGCATATTGCGTAGAGATTGCATAACTCTGTTATTTGATTCTAATGCGCTGTCAGACCAATCCATTCCAGCAGTTGGATTCGCCGCGAAGAGAATGAATAATCGAACAGTATCAGCACCGACTTTCTCAATCATGTCTTCTGGAGAAATTGTGTTGCCGTGTGATTTACTCATTTTAGCACTACGCTCTCCTAATTCCGAGTTACATTGCGGGCATGGAGAGCCCGCGTGATCAACTGATAACGTGATAGAGCATGTATTGCACCAAGGCGCCCCCATGTTTACCATTCCCTGGCATAACAACTCATTGAATGGTTCATCGATATCATGAAGTCCTAAATCACGTAATGCTTTTGTCATAAAGCGAGCATAAATCAAATGCATTTGTGCATGCTCAATACCGCCACAATAGAAATCTACATTCATCCAGTGATTAGCAACAGCCTTTTCAAAACATTTCTCATCATTCAAGGCGTCGGTGAATCGTAAGTAATACCAAGAAGAATCCATGAATGTGTCCATGGTATCGGTTTCTCTTCTCGCATCTTTGCCACACTTAGGACAATCTGCAGTCAAGAATGATTCGGAGGTTTCCAATGGATTGCCATGTCCAAAGGTAACATCTCTCGGCAATTCAACCGGAAGGTCACATTCTGGAACAGGTACAGCACCGCAGTCAGTACAGTGAATTACTGGAATAGGAGTACCCCAATAGCGTTGACGGGAAACCAACCAAGGTCTAATTTTCCATTGAACTAAACCTTCTCCCTTATCGTTTTCTTCAAGTTTGGAAATAACAGCTCTTTTTGCCTCTTCCCCATATAATCCATCAAAACCGTCTAACCCCGAATTTGTCATCCAGCCTAATTCGGTTTTTGCGTTGTTTAATTCATCTTCACAATTTGCATTTTCTTGCATAACGAGAACTTGCTTAATTGCAATCTTGTATTGTTTAGCGAAAGCAAAATCACGTTCATCATGGGCTGGAACTGCCATAACTGCACCTGTACCATAGGTGGCGATGACGAAGTTCCCAACCCATATTGGAATTAATTCACCTGTAAGGGGGTGGATGGCATTTCTTCCCAATGGCACTCCTTTCTTGACCTTCAACATCTTTTCTCTATCAAAATCAGACATTGAGGCGACTTCATTTTTCAATTGCTTCCAACCTTCTTCGTATTGAGAGCCTTCAACTAGGATTTGTGAGAGAGGATGCTCGGGTGCAAGAGTCACAAATGTAACTCCGAATAATGTGTCAGGTCTTGTCGTGAACACTCTAATTTTTTCATCACTACCTTCGATAGCAAATTCAATTTCAGCACCTTCTGAACGACCCAACCAATCCTGCTGTAGAGATTTAACATTTGATGGGAATGAAATCGTTTCCAATCCATCTAGTAATTCCTGAGCGTATTTTGGAGTATCCAAGAACCATTGGCTCATGTCCTTCTGCCTCACATTGCTAGCACAGCGCCAACAGCGTCCATTTTTGACTTGCTCATTAGCCAATACGGTCTCACATGAATCACACCAATTGACCGGTGCATATTTCTGGTAAGCCAATCCATTTTCTAAGAATTTGGTGAAAAACCATTGGTTCCATTTGTAATATCTTGGATCATGACTCATTAGCATGCGTCGCCAATCATAAGAGAAACCCATTCGCTTAATTTGCTCGGTGATACTTTCCATATTTTTTTGAGTTATGTCGTGGGGATGTATTCCTTCTTTTATCGCTGCATTTTCAGCCGGCATACCGAATGAATCGAAACCGATTGGATATAGAACATCAAAGCCCATCATTCTCTTGTATCGGGCTATTGCATCACCTATTGAATAATTCCTAACGTGACCCATGTGCATTTTACCAGAGGGATATGGGTACATTTCTAAACAGTAAAATGGAGGTTTTTGATTATCCAAATCTGTTTCAAAAATATGGTTATCTGCCCACTTTTGCTGCCAAGCAACTTCATCACTTGGAGAAAATTCGTCGGACATGAAAACACCCACCCCCATAGGGGGCGAGTCTGCGAGCGATACCACATTCTTGAATGCGACTCTTGATGAGGTGCATCCGATGTGCCTTATTCATGGGTAGAGAAATCTCCGTACGCTGTCCGGTGAGGATAGATTTAGCAGGGGGCTGGAGTGATGTTCCAGCGTATTGTAATATCAAAAGTGGAGAAGTGGTCAACGTTGCAATAAATCACTATGTGACTGCAAAAAAGGTGATCGACCAAAATAGAAAAATGACTGTTCAGTATTCAACCGAAACGCCAATTGGTTCTGGCCTAGGGACTTCGGGGGCGATGAATGTAGCTTTGTTAGCCGCTATTGCTGGAGAGGGAAAGGAACTTGGAGAAATCGCTGAGTTAGCCTTTCAATTTGAATCTCTATTAGGAAATACTGGTGGGCGCCAAGACCAATGGGCCAGTGCATTTGGCGGCATTAATCATTTGACATTTAGAGGCGATGCGGTGGAGATTAAACGACTGAATCCCTCCATACAATTTTGTACATGGCTGCAAACGCATCTGCTATTATTTGACACCAATATTCAACATCTTTCTGGACAGATACATGACAATATCTGGCAAAAATTTCACAACCATGAGCAACAGGTAATACAAGGATTGGACCTGATAAGAGATGCTGGTTTAGCGATGGCTTCTGCTATAGATGACGAAGATAGTTCGCAAGTTGTCAATTCGATTAGAATGGTGATGTTAGGGATTGATCTAATCGATAAAAAATTACATGACCCGTTTCGTGAGACTTTGAACCCTTTAGAAGAAATTGGTTCCGTGTTGGCTTGGAAAGCAATGGGGGCTGGAGGCGGGGGGATTGTAGGGGTATTAGTCAAAGATAGCGAGCATGCAAAATCGTCACTAATTCAAGCGACCGAGTTGGCAGGATGGGAACATTTGCAATGGGAAATTGAATACACGGGAATTGATCAACAATCGTGAATCAGTTTTCCTTTGAAAAATCACCATTTGTTTCCAATAAGAAAATTGCTTCCCTGGTCAATTTGTATCTATTACGCATACCCATCTTTCTCTTTTCAACAAGTCCAAACTTCTGTAAAGTTCGTAAATGGTGTGAGACTAATTGTTGTGATTTGTCCAATCTATCGGCTAATTCAGATTGGGTTGGGAAGTCACCTAGAGTTCCGTCATTATCCAGTAGAGAGAGTATCTTACCTTGCAGACTATTTGGGTCTGGTGATAATGGTGGAACTGGCAAGATGTCATCGGTCATATGTGGCTGCAGTTGATTTGTTAAGGGATAGAAACGGACCAAGCGTCCATCCTTTCTACGCCAAATACTATCTTCGTTTTCTAGGATGCGAAGATGGTGAGTGATTTGTCCATTAGACATTTCCAAGGCGCCCATTAAAGCACGGAAGTGGCAACCAGGATTTGCGGTTAAGTACCCCATAAGACGCCCTCGTTGGAATCTTCCATCCGTAGTCTCATGTGTTCTACCAATTAGTCCAAGGAACCATAATCCCGCAGCCGTTGATGGTATTCGTATTGATTCGGTATTGAGAGTAACCACTACTAGCATTGATAATAATGAAGCCGTTGAAGCGACGATGACAATTGTAGGTGCGATTGTAATTACTTCTTCTTGAACTGCTGTTGCTATCGTTTTATCATCTTCAGCATCAGCAATTATGATCTGTTGTTCAGGGCTCTCACTTTCAACACTTGTAACTTGTATACTTGCAACGTTGAAATTCTGACATTCTGGCGCCACTGGTGCATTTTGGATTTGATAAGCACCACTCCAGCCTTGCTGAGGCATCCACCCACCTACGCCGCGGCTGAGTAGAATCTGTCCTTCTTCATTGGAATTAAAAATCCAACAAGTTCCACTTTCGGTAATTACTCCACTCCAGAAACCTGTTAACACCCTCGCATCGAGTGTTTGTTGGGTTTCTGTGTTATCCACTGTAAAACTTTGTTGTGATTCAGAAAGAGGCCATGAAAAATCTATTTCGACCAAACTAATCGGGTCGGTTTGCAATTCTATTTTAAGAACATAATTTCCATCTGGAAGATCGTCTTGCATCATATCAATCATCGCAACATCATCAAGATTGATTGTATTAGTTTTATCAAATCCTTCAGATTTTAGAAGTGTCAACCGTCCATCTCTATCATCACAAAGTGAACGGCGGCGGTGTACTTCCTGCCCTGAGTCATCATAAATCTTTGTTGAAATGGCACAAGGTCCGACCCACCTCATCTCTACTTCACTAATTTTTGGGAGAAGGTCAAGGGTGATGTCCAAATTGTTATTGGAGGAACTAATATTAGTTACAATTTCTAGTTCTAGAGGAGAGGAACAATCAGTAGCACTCACTCTTTGATAAGTTATTTGATGAGAAGAAACTGCATAGTATTCTGGTATTTCCACCATTATGTTGTATATGCCAGAAGGCACTTCACAACCCTGTAAATCTGTAAAAGACCAATCTACTAATCCAAACACGAGTTGCTCGTTGCTGCTGAGTACATTGTCAACTTCTATTTCGCTACAAGTTTTGGTCATCCTTGAATCAAAGACCACTCTGCCGCGGTCGTCTATTATCCACATTTCTGCCTTGCAGGTATTTGTGAATGTCAGCACTCTTTCGCTTTCACCGATATTGGTTAGTAATAAAGACGATTCAAAAATCTCGCCTTCGGAGAAGACATTGTCATTGGATTGGAGAACAATATCGGTTTGTAAGCCATTAGCCATTTCTTCAATACCACCAATACCGCTTTGCGAAACATTGACAGTGAGGCTTTGATTGAGAGATTTACCGACATTGAATATTTCAATATTCAAGTCACCACTTTCTGTTTGTGAAGCTGGAATTAAGATGCTGCCCAACAAAACCAGTTCCCCTGCAGTAAGATTGTTACGTGTGGAGAAGCATGGCAATTGAAGAGTTGTAATGTCGCCAATTTGTGAAATTAATTTACAAGTGGATTCACTTGGAAGAGTAACAGATTCTTTACTCGGATTATACAATGAAACGCCGAGTATCAAATTTTGATCATCGAGTATTACCTGTTGGCGGTTACTGATAGTCAATACCAATTCTAATTGTTGTGGATTATCGATTGAAGTTTGAATTTCGACTTCTACTGAATCGCTCAAATCTGTAGTAGGGTGAACTGCTTTGAGTGTGTAAAATCCAGAAAGTGCATAATTCCCTGTCGAGTCCTTCAAATCCCAATTCAATCCACTGAATTGTTTTATCTCTCCGCTTTCAAAATCAAGACTTTGTGATTGGCCACGGCAAGAATTTGAACCATCGTAAATCAACTGTTGATTTGAGTTAAGGACTTGAAGAATTACGTTGCATGAAGGGTCATTTGCGATGATTTGCGATGCCCCGTCATTAACGAGATCGGCGGAGAGCGAAATGATATCGCCTTGCTGATACCAGTCTTTAGCGCTGGCTTCATCAATTTGTATTTCGAGGTGTACTTGGCTGCCTTCTGAAGTAACAACTGTACTGAAAGCGGAGATAACCAGCAGCGCCAGCAGCAGCAAGACTTGCGGTTGCATCATCCTCCCCATAGGGGAGACAGTATCGCTCATCACTTGAAAGGCCAGCGGTGCATGGCATGTGTGAATCCGATGCTAAATAATTCACCAAAGGTAATCCTTGATACTGAGGAAATCACTGTACTGCAAGCACAATTGGGTGAATGGGACAACCTAAATCATCTGCTGATATGCAAAAAAACCAAAGATGCTGTAATCATTGATCCATTTGATGGCAAATATTGGCATGATATATGCGCTGAAAATGGCTGGAGATTGGCTTCTGCTTGGCTAACACACAGTCATTGGGACCATACCAAAGGAGTTGAAGAAGCTCAACAAATCGGTGGTAAACATTTCGAGATTTACATTCATCAAAATGAAATGCAACGCGGCTGGCAAGGTCCGCATACCAATTTGTTGACCTGTGCTGAAATGAGTGCTGAGAAAGTAATGGTTGGTCAATTGAGTTTCATGGCACATTGTACACCAGGACATACGCCTGGGCATACCACTTTCATTGGCCATGGTCTTGTTTTATCAGGTGATTGTTTATTCCTTGGAAGATGTGGTCGCTGCGATTTATTCGGAGGGGATGCGACTAAACAAAGACAAACTTTACACTATTTGCGCGGTGTTCTTACAACTTTAAAGTCGAGTGATATCGTGTTACCAGGCCATCAATATGCGTTAGAGGATGGAACATTACCCTCGATGATGGACGTTGGAGCCCTATTACTCTCAAACTCTGCGATATTGGCTATTGATGATGACCAAGCATGGAACTCACTCGATTTCCTTGCCTTTGATGATAGCATGGCTGAGAAGGCTAAACGGCAAAGAGCAAGGAATCAATAATCACAAATTATCCAGGTCTAGCATTGTTGGAACCGCAGCGTCTTGTTGTATTTGCTGGTTTGCTTCATGTTGCTTCCATTGCGGAACTGCGGCTTCTTGGGTTTGTGATGGTAGTGCTAATCCATTCCAACCCAATTCTCTCGCTTTGTCGAGTTCACCTTGGTTGACATAATGCTCTACCCAAGTTTGTCGGCGTCCTTCTTCTTCTGCGAACGCATCATTGACTAATTTCTCTTCTGCCCTCGCACGCCCGAGTTTCTTCTTTCCGGCTGCCTTAGCGACTTGTGCGACAAATATCAAAGCCAATAGGAAGACAATCACTCCACCCATCATCGTCAATAGCTCGCTATCCACTCCAAGTGCCGCCGTTTCATCTAAGTTATCGCTGTTAATGCTCGGATCTGTTTTTATTGTGCATTCTTGTCCGAACGATCCACTTGAAATCTCAGGGTCCCATGGACATGGGTCCTTTGAATTTTGAATGCCATCATTGTCGGAATCAGGACAACCCCAATCCAAATCTAAGGCTGGGTTTCCAACAGATGTTCCTGCTTCTTTACGGCATCCATCCGGTTGCCATGCATCAATAATCGGTAGTGGTCCTGCTTCGCCATCAGGATCGTACTTTGCTTCATCACCATATCCATCTCCATCAAAGTCATTCCATTGAGAAGGGTGAAGAGGGAAGGTGTCGGGTTGGTAGAAACTGGTTAGGTTGTCGCCCCACCCATCTCCGTCCATGTCTGACCATTGGTCGGAAATTTCGGGGAATGCATCTCCTCTTTGCTCCCTGATATTCAATAAAATCCCTGGATAGTCAAGGTCTTCAATTGTAGTATTGGTATAGAAGTAATTGTCTCCATATCCATCTCCATCAGTATCCACCCATTGTTCTTGGTCTTCAGGGAATGCATCATCGACATCAGCCCAACCATCAAAGTCGTAGTCAGGGCAACCGTCACGATTGTTTTCAAATGAGGCTCCTGCCTCATCTATACATTCATCTCCGGAAGGAACTCCTTGGTTGTCGCCATATCCATCACCATCGCTATCTGCCCATTGGAATGGGTCTTCTGGGAATGCATCTTCAGGGTCTGTGAATCCGTCCAAATCAGTATCTGGGCATCCTCTAGTGACCGGATTTGTGGAACTACCATCCTTTAATGGGCATACGTCTCCTTCAACACCATCGAGATTGTCTCCATAGCCATCATTATCTGTATCTGCCCATTGAGTGGCATCATTGGAGAATTTATCTCCATTAAATCCGCCAGGGTTATCCCCATATCCATCACCATCGGTATCTTTCCATTGAGATGTATCATCTGGGAATGCATCTGGATTAGAGCCATTTGGATTATCTCCTCGTCCATCACCATCTCTATCAGACCACTGACTTGAATCATCAGGGAATGGGTCGCCAGCATTGGAATAACCATCACCATCGCGGTCTGAACATCCAACACGATCTTCTGTTGATGTTCCAGCCTCATTGGGGCATTCGTCAGCATTATTTCCAGATTCGTTAGAACCGTATCCGTCATTATCTTCATCACACCACTGTGTAGCGTCATTAGGGAATGCGTCAGCGCCATAACAATCAGTTCTAGCTGGCCAATTACCATCTGGGTCTGACCATCCGTCACCATCGCTATCCAAACACCCTAAGCGGTCAAATTCGGAATTACCCCAAATCGTAGGGCAACCATCAGGACGATCGCTAAGTTCGTTATCCCCAACCCAATCTCCATCAGTATCCAACCACTGTGTTCTATCTAACGGGAAAGTGTCAGTAACATTTGCAACCGATACTAGGTCTCCTGGCCATTCACTTGGCCTAATACTCAACCAAGAAGTATTAACGAAATTATCGCCCCAACCATCACCGTCGGTATCGTTCCATTGGGTGGCATCATCAGGGAATGAATCTCCGGTTTGATTGTACCTTATTTGGGCGCCCGTCAATGAATAATGAGTGCCTTGAATATTATTGTTGCCAATACCGTCTCCATCAGTGTCAATCCATTGTGTGCCATCGTTAGGGAAAGTGTCCGCACCATCGAAAATTGTCCAACCAGGGCCTTCATCAGAGTAGCCGTCGCCATCTGTATCTGGACAACCGTATCGGTCTTGTGTTGAATTGCCCCATATTGTAATACAAGCATCGGGTTGATTTGCAGGCGCTGGGTTGTCTCCGAAGCCATCATTATCTGTGTCATCCCATTGAGTGCCATCTACAGGGAATGCGTCTACTAAACCGTCTCCTTGGTCAGTGGTATTGTATCCATCATTATCTTCATCCAAATCTGCATACCAGTAGTATAGGCCTTCGAAATTACGGCTTACAGCGGTAACGATGTGTACTCCATCGGGATGCCATGCTATTCCCCTGAAATCTCCGCAAGGATTCCCCTGCCATGAATTACAACCTTGTGAAGGTCTGAAGTCAAATGAATCGACGCTTAATCCGCTATCTGTTTTATAGACATAAGCAGTTGAGCCACTCGCTTGGTAATAACCAAATCCGAAAACAACTTGACTTCCATCCGGTGAGAAATCAACAGAATAACAACTAGTTGTGTGTGTTTGTATCCATTGTTGTGTCCAACCACTTCCGACGCCTACTTTCATCAATTGAATCTTGGAACTACCAGAATCATAGCCAATACATAGGGCGATGTAGTTACCATCGGGGGACCATGCAATCCCATTAACTGAAGCACTTGGTCCCGAGTTTGAGTAGGCCTGGGCGCCGGATGAAGTATTGACAATGAACCAATCGCCGTTACCACCCATTGCTATCATGCTTCCATCGGGGGAGAATGCTGCATCATAGAATCGATCTTCGCCGCTTGGATTATATGATGCCTCTTGTAATCCGCTTGAGATATTAATTATCTTCACTTGACCATTGGTTCCCTGGTTTCCAGAACGTCCTATTGTTACGGCTAATGTTTGGCTATCCGGTGAAAATTCAACATCGTTAACATAGTCACCACCGCCAACATCAACACTAATTTCGCCATTGACGCTAGTGAAATTGTCAGCATACCAGATATTTATTGCATCATTACTTAATCCTGCAGCAACATAATTTCCATCCGGGGAATAAGCCACGCTTGTACCGGTATTGCTTGAGCCAAGACTGACCGATAGAGCATTGACGAATGTAGTTGAATTCCACTTCCTTACAAATGTACCATCTTCAACGGTAACTAAAAATTCACCCGTTGGAGAATAATCGATATCGCGATAGTCGTTCTGCGAGGTTAACACATATTCGGTTTGGAAATTCGGATTCGGAGTGGTCCATCCATCTACAATGTCCGATTCTCCATCGCCATCTCGGTCTGGGCAGCCAGTTCTGTCGATAGATGATGTGCCACTGGCCCTAATACAATCGTCGACCGTATCGTCGGTCCCATCCATGTCGGTGTCATATGCGGAAGCATAAGGCAATAATGACATGCTGACCATTGTTACCATCAATAGTAGGGCGATTTTTTTGCTATTTGTAGAAGTCACGGTACTGGCCTCAGCATTGGTATAATGCGGTCATAAAAGGCTTTGCGGTGAAATTGCTCACTAATGTTTCATGCGAAATGAGGTGAAATAAATCAAACAAGCGAATGGTTCATGGCCAAATTACCCAACCGCAACATATGAGCGGTGGCTTGCCGAAGGTCAATATTGCAGTCGCAGACCGCGTATTGCTCCATCTTCTTCAACAAGACCATCAAGCGGATAGATACGTTGTTTCCTATGCTTTGACACGCCCTGGAATCGCTGATGCATGTGCGCAGCACCCCCCAAATGTTAGCCGTTCGATGAGAGACCTCCTAAAAAATGAGTATGTTACCGAACATACCCGTAGTATCCGTGGCGATGATAGGCGGCAAAAAACATGGCAATTAACTAATTTAGGACGTGTTTTCGCAAAAAACAGAAAGGATGAATTAGGCTTAACCAAAGTATTGGTAAGAGATGTTGAAGGAGATTTACTTGAAGTGGAAGCAAAACAAGCACCAACAAGGATTTCTGCTGATATCTCCATACTACAAGTTTTGCTTCATGCTCAACACGAGGGGATTCTAACTTTCGGAGATATCCGTTTTGGCAAAATTAGTCAAGGCGACTCCGATGACGTGCCAAAACCAGGCAGACTTACGCCCCTTGTAGGTGCACATGCAACATATCACACCGAGCCTCCAGTCACTCGACCTGTCCATGGCAGAAAGGATGAGGTCGCCGAATTGGATAGTTGGCACTCGCAAAGAAAACCTTGCGCAGTAGTACATGGAATTGCAGGAATTGGAAAATCAACCTTAGTTGCACATTGGTTACAGAAGAGAATGGATACCGATCCAAATATCTCTGTTTGCTGGTATCCATGCCAAAGATGGGATACAGCACTTGGTTTGGCGACAAGCCTCCTCCATAGATTCGGAATCGATGAATCACACGACCCCTACAATCTGATAGAGACGTTACCGCTAACTCCAGGTGCAAAAATGGATGTTGACACATGGAGGCGGAGATTGTTGACATATCTAACCGATGCTAATACCATCAGAGAGCGCTTTAATAGTGAAAAAGGTGGCCCTCCTCCGTATTGGTTAATTGTAATTGATGACATTCATCACATCATTGATGAAGCAAGAGATCTGTTAGGGGCTTTGATTCAAATTTCTAAGAACACTCCATTGAAATTATTATTTATTAGCAGAACTTCTCTCGACATCTATGATAGAAGAGACGTTCATACAAGAGATGTCGTGACGAGAACTTGCATTGAGTGGATTGAGCCTAGAAGAAACTGGCAATTGGTTGGATGATTTGGCTAATAAATCATCACTTGAAGTCGGTGAAATACATGCCGCCACAGGCGGGCATCCTCTCGCATTGGAACTACTGGAACTTTATGGAAATCCCACTCACAGCGATTGGTTAAGATTCTTGGATGAAGAGATTATTACTCACTTGCCCGATGGCGAAAGAGAATTATTACTGACCCTTGCTGTTGCCAAAAAACCTGTCGCTTGGGCCAAATTAGCAAAGGCCGTTGGATGGGAAGGTGTTCCACCTGAGAACCTGATATCTCATGGATTGTTGTTGGAATTAGAAGAGGGGATGTGGCTTCATGAAGCAATGCGAGAACGCTTATTGAGAGATGTCGGAACTGCTCAGAATGAGCGCAAAAAACAATTGGATTGATGATTAAAAATCATTGGCCGACATGTGTTCATCGATCCATTGCAATAGTTTTGGTTTTGGTAACGCGCCAGCCTTGTTAGAAATCAATTTACCATCATGATAGAGATACAATGCAGGTATTCCTCGAACTCCAAGTTTTCCAGCAGTCATTGTATTTGCATCAGTGTCAACCTTTGCGATGAGTATTTCTCTTTCTTTAGCAACATCAGCAAGAATTGGTGCTATTGCCTTACAAGGACCACACCAAGCTGCCCAAAAATCAACCAGTACCCAACCGCCCTCGTTGATTGTTTCATCATATGTTCCATCTGTTACTGCTCTAACCTCACCCATTGGCTCACCTATCAATATCTCAATGGGTGAGTTTTATGAGTCTTTGCACGACAAATTTAGCATAATTTCGCAAAATGCTGAAAAATTCTCGCGGCAGCCTAATGAGAAGTCGCCGCTTGGCTCGCTTTGAGGGACAATATTGATTATCGCACCCAGTGTTTTGACGTCCGACTTAAGTGATTTAGCAAACGCATGCCAAAAGGCAGTAGATGCAGGTCTCGATTGGCTTCATTTGGATGTCATGGATGGGAACTTTGTGCCAAATCTAACCTTTGGCCCGCCTGTAATTAAGGCATTGAGAAAGGCACTTGGAGATGGTCCAGTGTTTGATGCCCACCTAATGATTACAAATGCTGAACAATCATTCCAACAATATATTGATGCGGGATGTAACCACATTTCAGTCCATGTTGAAGCTGTAACTCACCTTCACCGCTTAGTCACCGCTATTAGAGAGGCTGGAGCGAGTGTCGGCGTTGTACTAAATCCTGCAACTCCGATAGATGCGGCCCTTGAGGTCCTTTCTGAAATCGATTTGATATTGATAATGAGCGTTAATCCTGGCTTTGGTGGTCAATCTTTTATCCCATCAGTCGAAAAGAAAATCCGCAGGTTAAACGCCGCAATACAAGAACAAGTTTCTGCGGGAGGTCGCCCAGTTCAGATTCAAGTTGATGGTGGAGTAAAAGCACACAACATTGCAATGTTAAGAGATTGGGGTGTGAGCAATTGTGTTGTAGGTTCAGGTTTATTCAATGATTCACGTGCCCTAGTAGACAATCTTGCTATTATTCACAAAGCACTAGAGTGAGAAGGAGTTTTTGAAATGCGCATTTTGATTGCGTCAACCCTTTACCCGATTCCAACAAATGTTGCAAGGGGTACTTTTGTTGCAGATCATGTTGATGCATTGAAAAAATCGGGGCATGAAGTAAGAGTATTGAATCCACTTCCGCGAATGTTGAGATATTACGAAACTGGCCGTTCAACATTAACTGGAGTAGCCAAGGCACCTACATCTTATGAGCATGGAGAGGATAAAATATTCTCTCCAAGATACTGGGCTTTTCCAGAAAGCCCCTATCCAGAATTTACAATTTCAAGCATTAAGCGACGCCGCAAAGGCATCGAGGAATGGTTGGATGATTGGCGCCCAGAAGTAATAATTTCTCACACATTATGGCCCAGTGCATTCTTAGCAACCCACCTTGCAAAGAGATGGAATGTCCCTTGCGTAGGTGTTGTTCATGGCTATGATTTTGATGTAGCCCTTTCACATAAAAATACTAAAAAATCGCTACAACAAATATTGAAAAAAATAGATCATCTCGTCTTAGTGTCTAATCGTTTGAAGGATATTGCCATCTCCAATAATTTCGCCGAAGAAAATTGTAGTGTCATCCCATGCCATGTTTCAGTAGAAAATGAATGGCTCAAAGATATCAAGAATTGGCGAGGTAGATGGCGTAAAGACAAACTGGAAATACTATTCCCTGGCGATGCTAGACGTCCAGAAAAAAACCATTACTTAGCATTAAAAACCGGTGAAGAATTAGAACGAAGAGGTTGGGTTGTAGGAGTCACAACCCTGAATCAACAACCGCGCAGTATCGTGTGGGATAGAATGCTTGTAGCATCGGTTACTCTGATAACTTCCAAGAGAGAATCTGGACCATTGGTGGCGCGGGAATCAATCGCCTGTGGTACTCCTGTTGTTGCTGTTGATGTCGGTGATTTGAGCGAATGGCTTCCCAGTAAATTCATCTCTCAAGAATATGATGAGTTGCAGTTGGCCGATGCGGTTGAGAATGCCATCGCTGCGGACTGGAAAAAAGATAAAATCGAATTACCCGAGCGCTTTAGCATCAAGCATTGTCAAGACTCTTGGGATTCACTTTTGAATAGATTAGTGAAGCAATGAAGTAGATTGCAGGTAGTGAAACGCCGATAATAAAGTCCCGATTCCATAGTGAATAACTTGCGATTGCTACCGATGAGATCAATAGAATCCAAGCGCTCATATTGCCCTTGACAAGAGACCAAGAGCAACTCAAATGAATGGAAAGTATTAGCAAGAAAAATGAAGTAATCGATGAAGCGAACGCTGCGGAAGCAATCGCTTGTGTTATGCCTATTTCAGAGAAATGTGAAATTAGGACCCATCCAACTAGACTACCGAAAACCACTACCAGTGACACGAATAAGGTGAATTTCCAAGGTTTTTTCCCAGCCTTTAATGCCGTGTAAAAAGGAGTGGACAATAACGTCATTGACCACCCAAATAAGAGTATGAAGAAGATGTCGACTGCCGACGCACCTAGACTTCCATCGGTATATTGTAACGGGAATGCAATCGGCAAAAGCAACCATACGATGATAGCGCCGCAATAAAATCCAATCGGCATAAGGTTGAAACAAAAATGCATTGACTTGACCATTTCAGATTTGAATGCTGAGTCATCGTCACGGACATTACCGAGTACCGGCAATAATGCTGAACGCATCGCTTGGGGGACAACTAATCCGGCCAGCCATGCCAATTGTGCTACGTGGAATAATGCAGCGGCATCAATACCCATGTATCCGGCTAAAATGAACTTTTCAATTCTGATCACATATGGCAATATTCCTAATGTTATTGCGAATGGCATTGCTGAAAAAAACAGTTGTTTGGGGCTTGTCCATGACTCTCCTAAATCACTCCAATTCCATATCTCTTTAGATAGCCAAAGCGGTTTAGATAATTTTGCTAATTGTATTAATGAGAATATCCATGAAATAAAAGCCCCAGATAAAAATGCAACTGCGAAATACTCAACATTATCATATCCTTTAATGAATAAAAAGCAGTACAGTGCCGTGGTTATCGCACGCTCGATTACTTTAGTAACGCCTTCAATACGCGCTTCTCCAATAGCCCTTAGTGCACTTCTAGGCGCATATGATGCAATATGAACAATAGCGATAATGGATGTTAGAACCAATAGTGGAATTTCATTTTGCCAAGATGGAATGAGTTGTGGTGTTAGTAAAAGAGTTAGTAAAAAGAATGGAATGGCGATTTTTAGTTGCATTCCGTATACTCGCCAAACAGCGGGCCATACTAGATGAGGCGCTTTTACCCCATCTCTTGCCAATAATGTTGGAAGCCCTAAATCGATTATTAAGAAAGTAGTGGCAAATAAATCAAGCAGAATAATGAATAAACCATAATCACTTGATAGCAATGAACGAGTCAGAATGACTTGACCGACTAGTGCTAAAAACACAGCAAATAGGTCTGCACCAGCAAGCCAAGTAGAATCTCGTTTCATCTCGGGTAGACGGAATCCACCCGGTTGTGACATGCTTATCGCAACGACTGGTGAGTTTTCAAGCATCGTATTGGATAGCACAGGTTCAAAGCCATTTGGCGCGAGGCGATGATGAGGCGAGACAATGGTTACAGTTGATTGGTTAGCACAAGAAGTCCTTGTAGCAGTCCCAGATGCAGATGTTGAAGTCATCGATTTACACGGCTCAGGAGACCATTTTCATGTTCGCATTATTGCTGCAGAATTTGAGGGTATGCGCCCACTACAACGCCAAAAGCAAGTTTTAGCGCACATGAAGCAACATATTCCTCACCCAGTTCATGCACTTGATTTGAAGTGTATGACTCCAGCACAAGCAGAAACTGCTGGTGATACAGCGTTTGACCCTCATGGCGGTGGACAAGGAATCCACATTCGCCGAATAAAGAAATTAAACAAGGAGTGATAAATATGCAATGGACCAATGAGGAAATACAAGCAATAGTTGACGAACACGCTTTGGTGTTGTTCATGAAAGGCGACCCTAATGAACCACAGTGTGGGTTTTCAAGTAGAGCTGCACAGGTTTTGCAGACTTTTGGTGAACCATTCGCTGCAGTAAACATTCTCAGCGACCCTAGAGCAATTCCCTCGGTTTGTGCTTGGTCTGATTTCCCTACAATGCCGCAAGTGTTTGTTCAAGGCGAATTGGTCGGAGGATCTGACATCGTTTTGGAAATGCTCGAAGATGGCTCTCTAAAGGAAATGTTTGATGCAGGACGCAAGGCTTGAACAGGCGTTTTATACACCCGTATTGTCGGTGGTTTTATGGGAGACGATTCACGACGCCTTGTGAGCGATGGTGGCGAGTCTATCGTCGATTTCGATAACAAGGCCTTCAAGCCTATTCCTCAATCTGGAATTGACCTTGCCGTCTCAGCGATGAGCACAGGTGTAATGTACCGCTACCAACCGAAACAAAATGAGCAATCTCTCACTGCAAAGTTAGAACGTAGTTTCTCCCAATACATGGGAGTAAAACATACAGTTGGGACCAATTCCTGTGGCTCTGCAATGTATATCGCACTCAATGTGGTTGGTGTCCAACCTGGTGATAAAATCCTTACCAATGCCTTCACTTTTCATGCAGTTCCATCCGTGATTCATCATGCGCATGCAGTTCCAGTTTTGGTTGAAAGCAATCGTGAATGGGCCATGGATGCTGAAGACCTTGACAAAAAAGCAAGTGAAAGCGGAGCAAAGGTGCTGTTGATGTCCTACATGAGAGGTCACGTTCCAGATATGGATGCGGTCATGGAAGTTGTCAACAAGCATAATCTCATTCTTATCGAGGATTGTGCTCACGCCTATGCTACATTATGGAACGGTCAAATGCTCGGAACCTTTGGTGAAATAGCATGTTTCTCGACCCAATCTTCGAAAGGATTGAGTGCTGGTGAAGGTGGACTTTACATTACAAGTAATGATGAATTTGCTGCAAAGGCTGTTCTTTATGCTGGTTCATATGAGCGCTTGTGGGCCAAACATTTCGACCTTGACCCCGAGATAATGAATCGTTTACAAAATCAAATCCCTGGCTATTCAATGCGCATGCAAGAAGTTACTGCGGCTATGTTAACCCCTCAAATCGAACGCTTAGAAAAAATCAAGAAAACCCATACTGAGAACTGGAACTTACTTCACAGCCTCATCGATAACCATCCTAATATCGAAATTCCAATGCCATTGCCGCAAGTTGAAAGTTTCTGTGATACCATGCAATTCCACTTGAACGGACTTTCTAGAGAGAAGGCAGACCAATTCATTGATCTGATGAAGGTCGAAGGCATCCCAATGCAAATATTCGGAGCCAAGCGCAACGCTCGCGATTACCGTCAATGGGAATATATCGAAGCGCACAAGCAAGAATTGGGTGAAACTATTGCCAACATTGAATTTGCTTGCGACTTGTCGCTTCAACCTCATTTAACAAAGGAAAACATGCATACAATCGCACAAGTGTTCCATGATGTGTTGGCCTACATCAATGCTCAGTGATTCACACTGGGCGGCCAACTGCATATGCCTTCCAGCCCTTGGAAGTCAGTTCATCTAAGTTCAGCACTCTGCGTCCATCATAGATGAGTGGGGTGCGCATTTGTTTTAGAAGCGCAGACCAATCGAGGTCAAGACATACTTTGTGAGCGGTAACAAGAACGGCCATATCGTAGCCTTTTGCGTCTGATATATCGGAAATCACTTCGATGCCTTCGGGGAACATTGTATCTTCTAAATGCGGGTCCCATGCACCAACAGAGATTCCTTTCGCCATCAAAGTCTCCGCCAAAGGCTCAGCGGGTGTTTCTCTTGGGTCGCCTACTTCTGCTTTGTATGACCAGCCGAGTAAGAGTACTTTGGCATCACTAGCAGGAACATCTGCATTCCACATCAAGTCGCTTAAGACACCAGCAACATGGCTTGGCATCGAGCGGTTAACGGCTCGTGCTGCGGTAATCAATCCTGCAGGGACTCCGACATCAGCAGCTCGTTGAATCAGGTAATATGGGTCAACTGGAATACAGTGCCCTCCAACTCCAACACCAGGTGTATATCGATGGAAATTCCATTTGGTCGCTGCTGCTGATAATACATCTTCAACATCGACATCTAAGGCAGGGAAAATACGAGCAAGTTCGTTGACTAGGGCGATGTTGAGATCACGTTGAACGTTTTCGATAACTTTAGCAGCCTCAGCAACTTCGAGTTTGCCGACATAGCGGACATCTTCAGTTGTTAATTTCGAATACAACTGAACGAGTCGTTCTCCGATTTCGGGATTTTCACAACCGATGACACGTGCGACTTGACGAACGCCGTGTGCAGGGTCGCCGGGATTGAATCGTTCAGGACAATAGGCAATCTCTAAATCTTCACCGATGACAAGTCCCAATTCTTCGATGATTGGATGCCAAGTTTGTGCAGTTACGCCCGGATAAACTGTTGATTCAAGAACGACTATCGTGCCAGAGCCTTTTGGAATCGCTTCAAAGACATCTCGACCAGCTCCAGCAACATAGGAAAGATCGGGTTTGAGGTCATGGGTAATTGGTGTAGGAACGGTTACCAAAATAAAATCGCAGTGCGGTACTGCTTCTGCTGCAGAGTTGTAATGTGCCAATTAGGCGTACCTGGTGCTGGCATAATATCATCAACATCAGGGTCTCCTGTTGGATTTTTTCCTGCCCTGACCATGTCGACTGTGCGTTGAGACACATCTACACCCCAGACTTCAAATCCGGCATCAAGAAAACCGATAGCCGTGGGTAAACCAACGTAACCCAATCCAATGATGCCGACCTTCTGCATGGTAAATGGCTTGAGGCGGGGGTTTTCAAGATAGTGGTGGGGATGGCGTTTGTGAGTCAAATACGGCAGATTAATTGCGATACCATCGCCGCCTTTATGTGCGCCGGCAAAATACCGCCTAATATGGAATCCGAACAAGGGATGGAACCACTTACTCCGTTATGGGGCAAGCGTCCGATAGTTCTGCTGCCTTTCATTGTCTTGAGAGATGTGGTTCAAGCAAGGCATTTACTACGCTTATTGGTAAAACGCGACCTCACGGCCGATACAGAAGAGCCCACCTCGGCTATGCATGGTCTGTATTGGAACCATTTTGCTAGCAATTGTGTATACTTTTTTGTTCACCATATTATTAGGTTCTACGATAGATCTCTACTCTGTTAAAATCATCATCGGGATTATCGGTTGGCAGCTTTTTGCTCGGTCAATTACCACTTCGACCCGTTCAATCAGCAGTTCTATTAATTTATTTCAATTTGCGAGAATACCCAAAACAGTCTTCGCCACAAGTAGCGTTACTGACCAACTATGTTCTCGCATAATTTCACTCACTTGTCTTATTCCATTTTTCTTCATCTATGACCTACCAATCTCCACTAGTCTAATTCTCGTACCATTCTGGCTCTTTGTGATTTGTTTCACTGGTTGGGGGATTGGATTGATGTTAGCCCCGATAGCCTGCAAGGTTCCAGACGTAATTAATTTGGTAAATTTCTTGGTCAGAGCAGGTTTTTTCCTATCTCCTGTAATGTGGACCTATGATATGTTCAGACGGTTTGGTGATGGGTGGCATTCCGTGGTTGCTCACATGAACCCAACGGTAGTCCCTATTACTGAAATGCGTGATGCGATTCTTGGAGAGAGTTCCAACATTCCCAACTATGGATACATGATGTGCTTCAGTGTAGCGATATTGGGATTCTTACTTGGTTCGATCATTTTTGAGCGAAAGGCACACAGTGCGGTGGTGAATGTATGACTACAGCAATGGAAATCGTCAATCTTTCTCTTGAATATCCGATGCCACGGAAATATCGAAAAGAAAAAATATTGCCTTCTGGTGTTAGAAACATAACATCTCAATGTTGAGAAAGGGGAAGTCCTAGGCATAATCGGGAGAAATGGTTCAGGCAAAAGTACACTTCTCAAACTCATGGCAGGAGTTTTTCCCCCAGATTCCGGAACAATCTCGATTCGGGGAAGCGTTTCGTTCTTGCCGGGGTCGGTGTAGGCTTTCACAAGGATCTCACTGGTAGAGAAAATGCATATTTGTATGGTGCCTTGATGGGCAGGAGACAAACTGAAATTGATCGACTTATCGATGAAATTCAAGACTTTGCAGAATTGGCTCACCATTTTGACCGTCCGTTGCGAACGTATTCATCAGGTATGAAGTCGAGGCTTGGAATCTCTGTTGCCACAGCATTTAAGCCAGATTTCTTGTTAATCGATGAAGTACTTGGCGTAGGGGATGCTTGCGTTTAGGGAGAAAAGTCAATCAAAGGTTAAAGAATTAATCAAAGATTCTGGATCAGTCGTGATTGTTTCTCATTCGATGGGTTTACTCAAGTCAATCTGTACAAAATTATTAGTTTTAGAAAATGGAGAGATTGAACATTACGGAGATGTTGAATCTGGAATGAAAAAGTATGCCAAACTCATGAAGGCCCCTCATCCTGAACCAAGAACAAAATCTAAATTGCAAGTTGTATCCGATAAACCATCCTTCAAAAAATGTATCGAAGACAGTATCCATTTATGGAAAAGTGCCCCGAAATCCCCGCGTTCTCAACTTATATCAAAATTGAGGAAAAAAATCCCAATCAAACGATTTATGGATACATTTATTCCGGTAAAATCCCTAAACCTAGGAACATTTAGCCGAATTACAGAAGTTGATTTTTCAATTCTTCCTGACCAATTTGTCATTAAACCTCAGAGTGGTGCATCAAATAATGGTGTTTTTGTTTTACAAAGAAATACTGATGGCACATATTTTGATAGTATGAGAAGAAAAACATATACAGAGATTGAGATTGTGGATGCTTATCTCGATGAATTCAAACGTTTCAATCGATACTCTCCAATCTACATCGAAGAGCGTTTTAACTCTGCCAATCCGAAATATTCGGTTCCTTTGGATTACAAGGGATATTGTTTCGGGGGTAAAGTTGCACTGGTTATGCAACGAGATGTGAGTCAGGGCCGAGAGTACTCGAAGTGGAAGTTTGCATATTATACTCCCGACTGGAAGCCCCTTGGAGAGGTACGTATGGGTATTAATTACAGTGATGAATTAGAAGCTCCAAAAGAAGGAAGGGAAATTGTAGAAAAAATGGAGTATTTGGCATCGAAGTTACCATTCAAATTTTGTTCTATGGACATGTATAATACCGATCGAGGCGTTGCATTCGGTGAATGCACGATTCATCCAGGTGCGTACAAAAGTTTCTCAAAGGAATGGGATTTACTTCTCGGAGAATTATATTTGCAAGAGGAGGATTTTTCGGATGAACATATACTTGCTTTCTTAGATGAACACAAAAGTATCTTCGACTAATATTTATTTTAATAAATTATGATACACACCATCAAGGGTACCTGCGACTATATTCCAGTCCCTGTGTTCACAAACCCACTCCCTGGCCTTAATTCCTAATTGATGTCTTAATTCCGAATCTTCAATTAATTTTGACAGATTTAATGCTAAATCATCTACATCTCCTTTTTCAAACAAAATACCTGTTTCTTGGTGAATAACGATCTCCCCCAATGCTGCAACATTCGACGATATAACGGCTTTCTGCATGGCCATTGCCTCGAATGGTTTGAGCGGAGATACCATTTCTGTTACAGGCAAGGGAAGACGAGGGAAGGGAGCAATATCCACAATTGAATAATAATCTTCCACTTCTTCATGAGGGACTCTTCCGGTAAAAATTACATCATCATCCAAATCCAATTCACTACACAATGCCTGTAATTTTTCCATATATGCACCGTCACCAACGATCATTAGTTTGAAAGGCGTTGTAATTTCTTTCTTAATCAATGGCAATGATTCGAGCAGAAGATCTAGTCCTTCATACGAAACAAGGCTTCCAATGTATCCAAGAACGACTGCATCACGATTGATACCTAATTTCTCCTTTAAGATGAGATTTGGTGGGATTGGAATGAATCGTTTCGAATGCACGCCGTTAGGCAAGAAACCAACTTCATTTATCGCGGGGGAGCGTCTTTTCAATTCATCGGCTAATGCATGTGTAATTGCAAACACATAACTGGCATTCGAAGAAGACCTTACTTCCAAATTAGACATCATTTGAAAATATTCTGAGCCATGGAATTCGGGTTGTCGTGAGATACGAGTAATCTCCCATAATCCGCGTACTTCATAAATCGAAGGAATATTGAAGTGCTTTGCAACCGCATTTGCTACTAAACCGTTGAGATGATTTGAGGCTGCGTGAATAATTGAGGGGCGTAATTCGAGAACTAATTTTACTAAATCTTCGGCATAGGCCTGTAAATATGCTGCTATGTTTATTTGCCCGTACCCCTTCTCTAATTCAATCAATCGATGATAGGGGATTTCATCAACAACTTGTAATTTACCTGTTGGTAAATCGTTCATTCCTTTCCGGTCATGGGGATAACCTCGTCGGGTCACAACTTGAACATCCCAGCCCACTTTTTTTACTCCCCGCATTAAACCGTGGGCTCTTGTTGCGTAGCCTCCGGAATTGTAAGGTAGACTGTTGTGGAGAAGATAGAGAACTCGACGAGGAATTGGTTGGAAGTCGGTTGTTTGAATCTTTAAAGATACCTTGAGCCCATGTTCTTTCAAATCTAATAAATCATTATAACCTCGAATCTTTGATACGATTCGAACGGATTTTGGATTACCATATGTCTCTAGTATCTCAATCGCTTGAGTTATGTTTCCGAGATTGATATAGGCGTTTGAAACATGGATTGAGACCGTGTCAGAATATGTAGAAGCTGCCTCTAGAATTAATTCACCCCATTTTATGACTAAAGATGTGAGTGGCCTGTCGGCACTATCTTTGTGAATTCGAAGGGCATAACTGTAATTGTATCGTGCAATTCCTAAGTCCTCATCCATAGATTCGTAGAGCGTTTCCATGTATTCGCTGAGCATTGGCCAATCTGTGCCAAATTGGTCGTACTTGGGCTTTAGTTTTCCTTCAAGCAACATTTCTTTATGCAGTTCAGTTAAGTCATTCACCCATTCTGCTGTCTTTTCATCATGCTTGAATTTGGGATGGTGAAGGAGTTTGAGTGCATCGATGTAATCGCCTTTGCGCCTCAAAAAGACGACCATGGAACGCATTCCCCTGTGATCTGGCATGACAGTAAAAAAATTCTTTCCGAACCTTATGCCATGCTCATAATCGATATCACCAAGCGCTCTGAGAGATGCCACGAAGAAATCTGAATTTGTTCGTTTTGAATAATCTCCCCTCAGCAAATATTCTTGCAGTCCTTGAAGAAGTTCTGAAACCGGACCAATCCCTTCAGAAAAAATGAGATCTTGTATTCTATCCCTAAGTTGATTCAATGTTCTATCACCCGTGTCAGCAAATTCGATGAGGCCAAAATCATCATCGAAAGATGTCTCAAACTGAGTATAATCAATATTCTCAAAAATAGAATCATCAAAAGAATATATGAGGTTGGTCGCAAGTTCTTCCTCAATGCCCTCATCAATTCCTAGAAATTGGTTCAGCGTTTTATTTTTGTAAAATTCAATCGATTCCATTGCTCGTGGATCTTTCATTAGTTCTGGAAACTCTGTAACCATCGCTGCATATTTTGATGAATTTAGGCTACAAAGCGCTCGCAGATATGCTAAACGTATATCATTTCCAATCCCTGGAAATTTTTGAAAAATCTGAATCGAGGCAACAATATCGGAATGCACTCCTCTAGAATCTAAGTCTAATTCTAAAAAAGCCTTCTTCAGGTTTGTAGGTTTGTCAAAATGAACAACCGCCAGTCGCACAACTGGGTTTGGGTTTCTACCTAACCTCCGTTTTGATAGAAAGTTCATCTAATCACCCTAGAGTAAAAATTCAAGCAATGATTGAACGCAACGTTCTGCAGTTTTACCGTCCCATAAATCAATGGTAATTTTCTTTCGCCGAGGCCCATCAATCACTCTTTTAATTTCTCGATGAAGGTTTTTAGGTTCACCCAAAACGTTTGTTCCTTCTGTAATGGTGATTGGACGCTCTGTATTCGGGCGTAATGTAATACAAGGAACTCCAAGCCATGTAGTCTCTTCTTGAATGCCACCGCTGTCGGTAACAACCATTCGGCTTTCATAGATGCATTTCATGAAATCAATGTACCCAAGGGGTTTGGTGATGTGAATGGATGGGTTTTGCTCAAGATTCTCGAATTCCCCCAGTGCTTCGATCCTTGCCTTTGTGCGGGGATGGATTGGCCAGATAATATCAAAACTTTTCGACATTGTTCTAATTTCATCAAGCAAGATTGAAAGTTGCGAGGAATCGTCAACATTGCTCGGTCGGTGAAGAGTAATCACCACATGTTGGTCATGTTGAAGTTGAAGTGTTGCGAGGAACTTTGAATCGCGAACTTGATCAAGCATCGCAGTGAGGGTATCAATCATGATATTACCTACTCGAACGATCTTGTGTTTGGGTACTCCGGATGACAATAAATGTTCATCCCCATCAGGAGATGGCGTCCAAAGAAGATTTGCTATGCTGTCGGTCAAGATACGGTTAATCTCTTCAGGCATGGTTCTGTCTCCGCTTCTCAGACCTGCTTCAAGATGAATTAGGGGGACTCCAAGCTTTACCGTTGCTAATGCGCATGCTACGGTACTGTTGATGTCGCCAATGACAACGGTGGCAGGTCGCTTTTTTAGTAATAATAATTCGTATTTCTCGAGAATTTTTGCAGTTTGGGCACCATGTGTACCACTTCCAACTTCAAGAGAATAATCCGGCTCGCCCATGCCGAATTGTTGCATAAAAACACCTGCCATTTCATGGTCGTAATGCTGTCCTGTATCGACGAGTATTGGTTCGAAATCTGGATGCTCTCGGAGCGCTCTCAGAAGTGGCGCAGCCTTCATTTGATTTGGTCGAGCGCCAACTACGATATGAATCATATGAGGCATGATTAATCCTAAATGCCATAGCATATGATGTTTACAGAGAAATAAAGGCTTAATCACTATATCCAAGAACAAAATGGCGTTGCTATGAGGGTGGATGTGGTTGGAATACGCAGCACCCTGTATTGGACCTTTACTTTTGATGAAAATGATGGCAAATACACCGATAAGATCTCAATGATTGGCACGAAGTTCTCGAATGAACTGCCCAAAGGAATCACAATTGAACAAGTTCACCCCGATCATCTTGCTCTTATTGCTTTGTTAGTGTGCCACCCCTTTGTTGAGGATTCAGTCACTATCCCTTGGAATGTGAGTACTCGATTTGCTGAATCCTGCGCCAAGATTTCAAAATATAATGTTGTTTTTGATGAGACCGGTTATAAATCATACATTCCATCACCGAATGCTCGGCCAGCACTTGCTTTTTCAGGTGGAGCAGACTCAACTGCGAGCCTCCTTGTGATGCCAGAAAATACCTTGTCCGTATTCATGGACCGGCCGTTGAAAAAAAAAGTTTCTATGTATAACAAATCTGCGGCTTACGCAACCATCAAACATGCCAAGAAGTGTGGATTTGAAGTCCATGCCCTCGAGTGTGATGTCGAGTATGTTCGACAACCTCTTGGATTTCCAACTGACCTTGTTCCTTCGATTCCAATTATTGCACTTGCATCCAGTCATAACATTGATTCCATTGCGTTTGGAACAGTCATGGAATCCGCATATCGAATTGGACATGAGAAGGCGAGGAACTATGCATCATCTCACCACTATCGGTTTTGGGGGCGAATGTTCCTAGCCGCTGGTTTGCCGCTCTATTTACCAGTTTCAGGTGTGAGCGAGGTTGGTACAAGTACCATCGTGTTAAATTCCTCTTTTCACCCATTTACCAGATCATGTATTCGAGGAGAGTGGCCCGAAGCGTGTGAAAATTGTTGGAAATGCTTTCGGAAAAATATGCTTGAAGCGAGAATAAAAGGAACGAAAATTGATGATGCGTATTTACTTCAAGGACTAGGCATTCCTGAAGTTCAAAAGAAAATGCAATCATTCCCTGTAAGTCATGAAAATGTACTGGCTTGGGCACTCGGAAAAAGCACTGGAAACACTTCACAAATAGTTTTACAACGCTTAGAAGGAAACCAGCGTAACCTCGAATTTCTTGAAACATTTTTCCCTGACGCATTTGAGTTGATGCCTGAACAGCATCGCTTGACAACAAAATCAAAGTTGGAACAATTTTTGATGCCAATGGAAGAACGTTTCTGGCCTGAAATCACTTCATACACCATGACGCCGTGGTTAGAATCGGATGCGGCAATTCAGGCAAAGAACAGATTTGACACATTCATGTCGACCCAATATCCAGCAAATCCATGATTGAATGAACGCCGTTCTCACTCGGTATTGGAATCGCAGTCATCTTGAGAAGTTCAGTGATTTTGTCCTCAATACTTTCCCCTCCTGGCAGATATACCGTTCCCCAGCCTTCCTTTTCAGATTCTTTACATCGAGCAACTTGATCGTCCATTCCTGTCTCTATATTCGGAATAAACAAAGTCGGCACCCCAAACATTCGCATTTCTTGATACGAATTGTAACCCCCAGCTTGCACTGCGGCATCAAACCCATGAGCATACAGAGCATTGGGGTAATCACGAATCACTCGTAGTCTATCATGAGTAAACATGAGACGTTCACCAAGCATAGATTCGCCTAGAACGACGTGAATATCTGGATAAGCATAGAGCGCTTCAAGAACTTGTTTGAGAATATTCTCGATAGAATTTATACGGCCTGCTCCGAGTTGAACATAGACCACTTTACCATTCTCAGGAATCGAAAGGCGCGAACGAGCAAAGGAACGGTCCCATGCATCATTAGGTTCGATGGCTATAACAGGTGCAACGACATGAGTGGTCACCCTCTGATTGAACCCCTTCCTCCTCGCTGGGAACAATAACTCCATCAAAGAAAGAAAAGCTATCTACTGGCACGCTTTTACTCTTTTTTATTGATCCGCGACGCATCCACCATTTCTTCATATGGGGTTGTGAAGCAATTGCATTGAGCATTCCTCTGTAAGGAAAGGCACCATCAAACATAAACCATTTTGGACGGTGCATATCAAACACCATATGGAGCATGTCCTCGACGAGACCATTCCACTGTGAAGCACTCATATTGGCATGCTTATATCTGCCTGCAAGGTGATAAGTTGGAAATTGTTCATTGTACAGAATATGAAGAGTTGGCATCGGAGTAAAGAAAACAATTTCCAATGAAGGATCTTCTTTGCGTAATGCCCTTGCCAACGCATACATGCGAGTGAAATGTCCAAAACCGACTCCATTCGTTGGAAACAATACAATGCAGTGATTCCGTTCAGGCTCGTCGACCTCCTCTATCGCATTCTCAGAGAGTATTGGGCGGCGACCAATCCGTTGTAATCCTAGTTTTAAAGTGAGAACTGGGAACGAAATTGGCAGAATCAATAATCTCCAAGGCCTTCGTACCACTGAAGTGAGATGAACTCCTAACTGAAAAGATACAGTGGAACGTAAACGTTTCACCTCCCGTTCTTTTCGCTTAAGTTGAATCTTTAATCGTTCATTATTTGAGATGGAAGATTCTTTTGAAGAAAGAATGGCTTCATCTTCACTCTCCCCCATGCTAAAGGGTCATAACCTCACCTTCTTGATATTTCGGAATGATTAAACAATTTCTTATGCATTGTAATGATTAATCAGGGGCAAAGAGATTCACTGATTCAAGCAGATAAGGTTGGTCCATCATAGAAAGATACTTCATCGTATTTGTTTTAATAATTTCACGTAATTGTTCTGAAATAAGTTTTAAGCCAGGTTCGTATATTTGAACCCACCAAGAAAGGTCTTCTTTGAGATAAGGTGCGAGATGTTCGACAAGATGTTCGAACTCTTGCACCTGTATTGCCCAAAGCGCATGTTGTGCAGAGCGAAGAGGTCTTTTCATGAGAAACGTTTGAATTTCCCGGCTCGTAGGGTCTACCGGTCGGCCTAATGGCCCATTTTTATGAAAACATTTCCAACATCTACCGCATCCTTGGCCATTTTTTCCGCGCAAACAGGAATTGATTGATTCATTGAGTGAACTCTGTTCGCAAATACGTAGAGCGCCAGCCTCGCTAATATGATTTATTGGAAGTTCCAATTTGAGTCCTGCGTGTGCAAACCGGTTTGACCAATATATCCAATGATTTGATAGAGAAAAGTCCCTATATTCCAATCCTTTATTTAACCAGGTATTATCAATCGGTGTACCAAATGCAATGTGGCCGATATCTAAATGATCTGCGAGAAGTATTAGGTGAGATCCTGCGGCGTAATCCGTAGAAAATCCTATCGGTTTCTGGTGATGCGTGCGAATTAATTCATGATTTGATGGCACCGTAAGTATTGAACGTTTCTTGATATCATTCCACACTTGAAATAATTGATGCTGGTTTTCATGGTTTATCATTGAATAAAAAGAACGTTCATGGTATGCCAACAAAGTCTCTTCGGGCATCAATAATGCTGCTGCTGAAGAATCTGCCCCTCCTGAATAGGATAGAGAAATTTCTTTCCCATCGGGTCTCTTTTCAGTTTTAATAGATTTTACCTGTGATAAAAACGGACGGAGTAAGGTTTCCATCACCAATTCTAAAAGACTTGGGTGGGTGTGTTTGATATCATAGTTTTCTGGCATATCCCAGTACGTCCACCCCCATGGATGGCGCAACCAAACACGCGTATCTTCTTGGTACCAATTTGACAGTAAATCAGTCTCATTCCATGACGATTGTGCAAAAGAGACAGGTTCCGGTTCCCTGGAAGTTAAATCCTCAAGATACTTTCCTGTAGCTGTTTTGAAAGCGTTCTTTTCAATAGCTCGTACCTTGTAGCCATTAGTGTCTAATTCAGGCCATTTTTCCGCCAAACTAATTACACGACCCCATTTAGATTCATTCCAGTAGCTGCGGATAATAATACTTCGAGAAAGTTGGTTGTTAAATGGGCAATTAATTTCATTCAAAGCGTATTTCCTAGCTGCCTCCCATTTCCCTTTATTGTATAATCTACGAATACGTAAAAGTCGAATTTTTGCTGCTATTGAACTAAATCTTTTAGCCCAACCAATATTCAAATAACCGGGCATAATTTATCGACTTGTTATTTCTATATATTGATTTTTAATACCCGATGCCAAGATTCCCCTTCATGGGAGGAGGCATGCCTCAACTACTCATCACCGGGGGTGCTGGATTTATCGGAAGCAATTTCGCTAAAACTTCCATCAACCGAGGATGGAAAGTTAGGATTTTAGATAATCTTTCAACAGGATTACAAAGTATTGCTGATGAATTAGAATTGAATGGTGCTGAAATCATAATCGGCGATATTCGGGATGAATTATTACTCGATCAGGCCATTGAAGGGTGTGATGCTGTAGCCCATTTAGCAGCTCAAGTATCCGTTCCACTTTCTGTTTCTAATCCCGAAGAAACAATGAGTATCAATGTTGATGGTACATCGAAAGTTATCGCAGCATGTCTCAAACACGGTGTTAAACGACTGGTAATAGCTTCAAGCGCTGCTGTTTATGGCGAAGCGGAAAGTCTTCCTCTCAAGGAAGAGGATGCTGGCCAAGTTCTCTCGCCCTATGCCGAATCAAAATGGGAAAATGAAACACAAATTTTGATGCTAGAAAAAACGGTCTTCATGCAACCGCATTGCGCTTTTTCAATGTCTATGGCGTGGTCAAAGACCCGATGGCGCATATGCTGCAGTAATCCCCAAAGTTTGCAGATATGATGGCGCAGGGGATTGTCCCTCAACTCAATGGTGATGGGTTGCATACGCGTGACTTTGTTCATGTGCATGATGTGTGTGCAGGCCATTTATTCATTGATTGAAGGTGATTGGAAAGCAGATACAATTTCATGTCTACAATGTAGCAACTCAAACAAAAATTACTCTGCTAGAATTGGTGGAAGCGATCAATACTTCTCTAAGTTCATTCTTACCCGATTATATTCACATTTCTCCCGCACATGGGCCCGAACGGGTAGGAGATATTCGCCATTCTATGGCCAGTATTGAACGGATTCAAAGCACCCTGGATTGGAGTCCTAAAGTTGGTTTTGAAGAAGGTATCAAAGGCTTATTACAAGAACGATTGAATCTAAACTAAGGTTGTATTATTATGCAGATATATTGGTTCACTGGGCGTTCCTTGAACGACCTATGTTCCACAACTCAAATTGCACTTGCTACTGGTTTGAATCAACGTGGATACCCTGTAACATTCATCAATGCTGATTCACCTGATAGCCATGCAGCACACCCTTGGAAACATCAACCAATGTCTGCAAAGGCACCACGAGGTCTTCAATCGCGGACTCTCGCCAAAAAAATGCGTTCATGGTTATTAGAAAATGAAATTGGTTCAGACTCAGTTGCTTTACTCGATTGGAGAATTGCTAAGTATCTGATTCCAATACTTCAACAACGAAAAATAAAATGGATAATAATTGATAGAGGCCCTCCTGCTGATAAGGGAATCCTTTCATTGTTACAATGGCCATCTTGGAAGCGAAGTTGGAAATATGTGAAAACAAATCCCTCAGGTCATGGGTGTGTTGTTTCGGAAGAACACCGCAACTTTGTGCATAAGAAAACGGGTGTTTCGCTTTCATCTATCACCGTTTTACCTGCTGGAGTGGATTTGGATAGATTCAAAACCAATGATGGCTTTCAAAAATTAACACTTGTTTATCATGGAAAATTAGACCGTAACCGCGGTGTTTTGTTATTACCAACGTTAATAAAAATGGCAAAGGATACTGGAATCGATTTATGTTTGAAAATGATTGGAGATGGTGATGCGTTTGATAGTTTGGAATTTATGGCTCAACAGTATGATGATTTGGAGATTCATCACTCATTAGCCCAAGATGAGTTGGCTCAACTACTCTCGCAATGTCATATTGGTTTGTTACCAATGCCCGAGTCAAAAGTTTGGACATTAGCAAGTCCCTTGAAACGAAGCGAATATGCTGCATCCGGATTGGCAATCCTTGGGATAGATCACAGCGGTCATCGCTTAGAGGATGGCGAAGTTGAATGGATGAAGTTGCTTAGCCAGGAACAATTTTTGTCAGAGGGTGTCAATTGGTTGAAGATGCTTGCAGATGATAATTCAAAACTTGAACAATTAAATCTTGAAGCAAGAAGATACGCTGAAGAACATATGTCTTGGAGTCATTCCATAGATGCCCTTGAAAATATTCTCAAATCTGTTTCTCGATAAGTTGCTCATATATTTGCAACCATTTTTGCTGGACATTTTCAATTTCATATTCAACTAATTGCTGTGAATAATCAATATTTGAAGAATTAGATTTTATTGTTTCAAGGATATTATCAACCCACTGTTGTTTGTTTTCAAGTGATGCCTTGCCAATATTATCTGGCAATTGTGCAAGTTCACTATTAGCAATAACCGCTAAACCACAGGCCATCGCTTCTAAAATCACCAGCGGTTGTCCTTCCCATTTACTAGGTACTAGTAAGATGTTTGAGTTATGTAGATTGTCACTTTTTTCCTGTTCACTAATCCACCCCATTGCATTAATCCAATCTTCTTCACTATTGTCAATCCCACTCATTGAAAGAGTAATTTTTGGATTTACTTTTCTGGCCATTGTTGCAACCTCAATTGCGAAAGCATGACCTTTTACTGGGTCTTTTCTACCGAGCAACAATAGTTTTCCCTCAATTCTCTCAATTGTAGAATCCATCTTGAGGTTTGGATTGACTGGATTAGAAATAACTTCAACATCACCGATCATCGGCTCCAATATTGCTTTCCATTCATCGCTTAATACAACTGTTTGCACTTTTTGTTGCGATAGAAATGATTTCATCTTCTTTGCTCTCTTTGCCCTCGGAGAATTCGCTCCACTGGGGTCGAGCCAAGTATTGAATTTGCCACTATGAATATGGATGACTGTCGCTATATTGGCTTGCCTTGCTTTGAGGGCAAAGCGCTTTTTCCGATACCAAGACCAGTCAGCTGCAGTATGAATGTGAACAACATCTGGCTTGCTATCTGGGTTAGAAATGATTTGAGATAAATCCTTTATCGCTTTCCTATAAGCCTTCCATTTGCTAATTACAGAACCGGTATTATGGCTAGACAATAATGATGCTTCAAAACCAGTTGGAGGGTTGTTTGATAAATCCAACATGACATTTTTCATGCCACCATTAGACTCACACGGGCCAATATGTAGTACCCGTCTCATATTGTGAGGCAATCTGTCTTGCAATCTAAAGATGTAAGGAGATTTGGTGTTTTTTGCTATGTTTTTAGGCAAGGACTCAAAGCACAATTGCATTTCAAGGTAAGCATGGTGCTGGCTCCAATGTTGATTGAAGCAAGCCTATGGCTCGCTGCAACAATGCCTTTTGCCCGTCATTGGTTGGCGATGAGGAATTGGGATAAAATTGAACTTCAATATCCTGAAAATCCGAAAATAGAATCGGATAAGTGTGTAATTTTGCTGCCAGTTTGGAATGAATCTTTGATTATTGAAAAGAAGTTAAGCAATCTATCAAAACAATTTGCAGGGCCATATCACCTCATCATAATCGATTCAAATTCAACAGATAACACTGTATCTCTTTGCAATCAATGGATTGATAATAATTCAAATGCCTTTTCTTCTTTTCAATTGATTGAGATGCCAGTAAGATTGGGAAAAACTACTGCAGTAGCAGCGGCGATTGATGAAATCCAAGCAGAAAACAATTTCGAATATATTTGCATGACCGATGCTGATGCAACTTTATCGCCTAAAGCCATCAATAGATTGCTTGGATGGTTTAGTGATGGGACAATTGGTGCGGTGGGCGCACTACCAAGAAGAATCGGTTCTAGGAGCGAAGAAACAACACACAGGAAAACATTCGATGCATTGCGGGTGGCAGAATCAAAAGCAGATAGTACTCCATTCCTAGAAGGATCTTGCATGATTTGGCGCACTGAACTTGTATCTTCATCGGATTTGAATACCAGGGCGAATGCTGATGATGCACAAATCGCTACTGCGGTTCGCCTTCAAGGATTACGCAGCATCGTTGATGAAAATGTTTGGTTTGAGGATATGGCCCCACCGACCCTAAAGGGGCAAAGGCGTCAGAAAATTCGCAGAGGTCAAGGATTACAAAGACTTCTCCTCAGCAAACGTTCTAGGTTTTTTGATAAAAAATTAGGAGTTTTTTCAACAATCCTCAGAAGGGAAGCATATTTCCACATAGCATCTCCACTGTTGTATGGTGGTTTTGTGGTTGCAGCGGCTACTCGTTGGGTTACTATTGCGATTGCGGGATATCCAACAGGATCATTATCGACCATACACAACGTCTTTACAGTTTTAGAATTGATTAGTATAATAGCTTGGATGAATGGCCGCTTTGGATTAAAAATACCATATCTCTCACCATTTGATACTGTTTATTCAGGTAGCGAGATATTACTATTATCCCTGGTCAAATCATCACGAGGACAATCACTGCACATGTGGCAACAACATAGTGATGTTAGAGAACTCCTAGGAAAGAAAGATTAGTTGATTTGATTAGTAATCATTCGATATCGAATTGCTCTCGCTGATTGTAATGATTTGAATTAAAAATAAAAAAAGCCCCCCCTATGACCGCAGCCATAGGAGAGGCGAATTACGAATTTCCGCAGGAATCCGTTTATTTGAATTGATGTTTAGTCAGTAACTGACTTCACTCTGCAATTGCAGTTGACTCATCTAGGGTCTTTCCTTCACGAGTATCTGTGATGGTTACCTTGATGACACATGAACCGCTTGTACATAGATCTTGTCCGCTTTCAACGATTGTTACACCGTCACCGACAGACCAGAATTGGTCGCCAGTGTTTCCGAACTCTACTAGGTCGCAGTTTCCGCTTGCGTCTCCGTTAGAGCAGGTTACAGGTGCGCCGTTGTCGACAGAGATCTTGACTGAGACAGATGCCCAGTTCAAGTCGCCACCTTGGCTCATTGTAATTCGAACTAAATCATCGTCAGTTCCATCAGTCACGGATCCAGTAGCATCTTCGCCACCAAAGGCGTATAGTGCTAGGTTTCCGTCGGTGTTTCCTTCTGCTAGGCTTGCAGCCCAGACATACAGTACACCAGCAAGTACCACAGTGATTGCGACCATTAGAATGGTAGCAATGACGGGGCTTACAGCTTCATCATTTCGGTTTTCGTTTTGCATATTTTTGTCCTCAGTACCCGTTGCCGGGAGTATCCTTTCCACCTTTATCATCATATATAGTCGCGCCCCAGTCTTAATTCTAACAAAACGCCATAACATACTGTTTTCGGGGTTTTTGCCAAATGTTATTTTTTATGATTTGCTGCGCCATTCTAATTAGAGCATACTATTTGTAAAGAAAAGTACCATATTTCTATTAATTAGTATATATAATCCTTCGCGAATATTACCGATTCGAGGAGGTTGATTGAAAATATTACAATTATGTAGATCGTATTTACAAGGAAAATATAGCCAATAGGCCGGGTTATCAGAATAGAAGTGAACAGGGTGAGAATTTAAAACGCGGAGGGGATGGGATGCACTCAACGAGAACTTCAACAGCCCTGTTCATGAATACCCACAGCATCGCGGTTTATATTCGTTTTTGAGTAAAAAAACTAAAGAAAATGATTGTTTGAGTGAATCTGATACAAAATATTAGGTAGGGAATGTTATTTTTAGGAAGTTTGGGTTGCAATCCACCCCATTCGCTCGATGACTCTAATAAAAATCAAATAAGCGATGACTGTAGCCAATACTCCAACTCCAAGACTTGGATAAAAGTCCCATCCATTACGCAATAAATAAGATAATAGCAAGAAGCATATGAGTGATGGAATTATCAATAATAATACTCCATCAGCAAAAATCGCAATGTCTTGGCCAGACTTACCATCATTATGCATCCAAACAATTGCCAGAATTGACACGATTGGAATACTTGCAAAAAGAGAGGCTAGGAATAAACTACGATTTGAAGTTTCACTTACCAATACAATAATTGCAACCGTCAAGGTAATTTTAGCTAAATATGCCATAGCCGCCATTATCAAGCCTAGAGCCATCAAGTTTAGATAATCTCTCCCGTTAATGGAGAGAGTATCACTCAACAGTGAGTATTTCTGGGCCGCCATCAGTAATATGTACTGTATGTTCAAACTGGGCGATTGTTCCCCCATCCATGCATCTAAGAGCATGGTATGTTTCTATAAATCGTATTGAGATCAATTTCTTGACTAAAGCATTCCACTTACTCTGACGACTTTCTTCATCCGCTTCTGGGAATGGCTTTTTCAGCATAGGATAGGCCCAGCGTTCTGCGAATGGTAATGTTCCATAACGTTCTTCCAAATTACGCGCCATTTGCGCACCTAGAGGCTTTAATTGTCCCTTTGCTCTTGCCTTTCTAGAAGTAGTATTACCTGTTACCCTGTATATATTTGAGGACTCGCGCCCCCCAATATTCTCTATCATCCCTGTTTTACCGGTAGTATTGAAGGGTTCAACTGCATATACGGAACCCGCTTCAACCTCTCCCTTGAACCCCCTATTATCAGGGCCACAAGCATATGATGGAATTGAAACACCAGCATGTAATTCCCACGGTTTCAATTGATGCCCGCATAAATTACGTATTGGTTGGAAACCAGCATCAAGTGAAGGTTGTGCAGCCGCTGCACCGACCTTCCACCAAGGAGTTCCTGGGTGCATTACTTCAATTGCAGCATCTCGCGCCTCTTTTGCAGCTTTGATCTGTTCGGTATGATTATTGCCATTACCTATTTCAAAAGATAGAGCATTATCGCCAATATGGCCTTTGATATGGACTCCATAATCAAGTTTAACAAGATCTCCTTTTTCAAGAACCATGCTACCTTCCCATTCCTCAACCTCTTCGATTAAATGATTTGTAGTGAAGTGGGCGGCTAGGTCATTGGTAGCAATTGTTCCAGGGAAAGCCGGCTTTCCACCGTGGCGATGAATGAATCTTTCAGCACTTTCAATTATCTCATGAAAGGTTTTTCCAGGTTCAAGTTCTAGCTTCATTGCTTCCAATGTCCGGCGGGCAACATGGCCAGCATCGCGCCAATATTTCAATTCACTTTCGTCAACCATAACATCACGTCTTCGCGAGGTATTACCCCCTCTCTCATAATAGTTACCAAAAACTCATTACTTTGACTTTCGTCTCTGATAAACTGAATGATGGTACTAGGTACTTCCCCCCCACACATTCCTGAAAGAATTGCTTGATCTGGCAATCCGAGCCTCAGCCCTGCGCTTTTACTATCTTTTTCTGGTAATTCTCCACTTGGATTTGCACTTGTTGCGGTTATCGCACCGACCATTTTTACGAGTTTTATGGCCAATGGGTGCGCCAATATTCTTATCGCAATATTTTCACCGCCTATTCTTTGGTCGAATTTTTTTAACGCCGGCAATACTACTGTAATAGAGCCTTGAGCGAAAGAAGACAGAAGTTTTTCTGCTAATTCTGGAAATTCAACAAATTGTTTTGCCTGCTCAATAGAAGCAACTCCCAAACTAACAGGCATATGCTCTGGTCTTTGTTTCAATGCAAAAAGTGAATCTAAACCTTGTTGAGTTGGCAGTGAAGCCAGTCCTGGTTGAGTAGATGTTGGATATGCAACAACTCCTCCAGCGTCAAGTATCTCAATAATTGAAGATGGAATCAGGTTCCTCACCTCCAGTATTATGCATGGGCCCATTGTTCAACGTGTTGTTGAGCAACTTCCGCAGCTACGCTCTTATTTTCTGTTTTTACCAATAACTTCCCACTCGGGTATAATGTTAATTCGCAAGGTCCAGAAAAAGTCCAACATAAACGATTACGAATTCCAACTTGGTATCCACAAGATTCGATTGCAGCACCGACCTTTTCCAAATTAACAGACTTGATTCCTTCGGGTACTATCTGATATGCAGCCCTATTGCCGCATAATTCCATGACATATCCATCGCCCATTTTCTCACCTCACAAATCACTAGGTCTGGCAGGAGGGGCTGATGGTGGAGTGGAAGGTGGGCCTGATGGAGGACCTGAGGGGGCGCTGCTAGGTGGGCCCGCCGGAGGACCTGATGGAGGACCCGAGGGGGCTGCTAGGTGGACCTGATGGAGGACCTGATGGAGGACCCGAGGGGGCTTTGCTAGGTGGAGAGGACGGAGGACCTGATGGAGCAGCGCTAGGTGGAGAGGACTGAGGACCTGATGGAGCAGCGCTAGGTGGGCCTGACGGCGGACCGGAAGGGGGCGCTGGCGCTGAAGAGGGAGCAGGCGCAGGTGTCGAAGGAACCGCTGGTGGTCCGGTAGGAGCAGGTGTCGAAGGAACCGCTGGTGGTCCAGCAGGAGCAGAAGGAACTAGGCTCGGCGCAACCTCAGGTTCTGCAGCGGCAATAGTAGTTGCTGCAACAGATAACAAGTCAACCGGGGCGCTCGCAACCACAGTTGCGGTGGCTTCGTTGCTTTCCCATGAAGGAGTCCTCACTTCATTTGCAGGTTGTTTTAGGGCTATGGAAAGTGGATCGGAAACTGGTTCTACAGTGTCAGATGTTTGCCATGGAGGGGTACGAGGAGAATCTTCTGGCTCGGATTCAATCTCTGCTGCTGCACCGACATTAATTTTAGTCGCTCCACCTTCTGCGTTTTCGCCGTGATAGGTGGTGAGTACAATAGAACTGGAATCAATGATTTCTTTCTCTTCAGTATTTCCGAAATCACCTAGATGTTCTGTAAATGCTCCAGTGAATAAATTACTGCCAATCGCATTGCCTAATTTTCGTCCTGCTTGTTCAAGATAAGTGAAATCTGCTTCATATGGTCCAAGAGAAATCTTTTTGCCATTACCAGACGTTGTGAAAGTCCATTGCCCATTATCTAATGGAAACTCAAATGTAAACGAGCGTGAAACTCCAGGCCCTAGTGAAGTAATTCCTTCTTTTGGAGATACTTTTTGGCCATCACTAGTTGTAATATTGATATTCAATCCACCCATTGGAATTGCTGCTTCATTTGTTAAATTGACTATTACCAAAAGAACATCTTCGTCATCGTCATCAATTTCCATTTTCACATCGGTAAGTCTCGCTTCTAGAGAAGCGGCTCGCTGGCTATGTTGGTCACTCATATCTCTCACCTTGAAGACCACTAAAGTAGGCAGTACTTCAAGGGCTTGCCGAATTAGTTTGCTTATTCAATGAAGTTTCAAGCGTGTTTCAGAAGGCAAAGACCAATCTACAGCAGCAACTGTGTGGTTCTTGATGTCGATTGAAGTCCTATATTCTGCGTTCTTGGATTGGGCTCTTATCAGGTCTCTAAATCCAAACCATAATGCTCCAATTAATGGGAGGATGTAGATCAGTTTTGAAAAGGCTCTCGGACCCCAATGGTGGTCATCGAGGGCTGAGCCATTATCGTGAACTATTGCGATTCTCAGACTTCTTTGAGCGAGAGAACGGCCCATCGTTTTCCCTGTATATTTAAAATATAGATAATTGGCTGAAATGAAGAGAAACCAATTCACGAAATAGAAGGCGGCTGATTTACCACCTTCCAGTACCAACGAGTATGAAGAGATTCCCTGACTAAAATTAAAACCGCTCAGCACTTCTAAAATAAGGGAAATAAAAATGATATCAAATACATATGCAACCGCTCGTTTCCAAGCAGGAGCTATCAACATTCCATCTGGCGCATTTGCAATAATAGACTGAGCCAAAGTCCCATGCCCTTGATGGATGCTAACTGCTTCTTCGGCCATACCCCTCGCCAATGTGTATCCTTTGTCAAGTCTATGCACAAAATAGTATGTCAACTATGAGTGATATGCCATGCGAATAGATTGTGCTCTTCAGCCCAATCGAGGTATGAGCGCCATGTCCCATCGTGGCGCAAAGTGGTAGGATTGCCCAATACAATCAAACCTCTTCTCGCCCTTGTAATCGCTACATTAAGGCGCCTTTTATCACTTAAAAAGCCTATTTCTCCCCTTTCATTAGCACGAACTGCACTAAATATAATAATCTCTTTTTCACGGCCTTGATAACCATCTACACTTTTAATTTCAAGTCCATTATATGGCTCACCATCTTCGAATCCACCAGCCTGATAAAACAAGTCCGTAAGAAGTCTAACTTGACCATTATATGGCGAGATTACGCCGATATCTTGGGTAGTAATATCTCCTGCAGCCAAGAGGTCATTAACGATTGATACGACTTTGGCAGCCTCATCAATATTTGATTTACTCTTTCCTTCCTCATCTTCCACTTCAAACCCTTCTATTGGAACAAAGGCAACGGGTTTGTCCCAATCGGGCCATAGGAATCCTGCAGCAGGTGGCCTTTCTGCAGGCGTGCAGCCATCTTCCAGTTTATTGTCATAGAATCTTGCACTTGGAAATTCTCGAATGGTAGGATGCATCCTGTATTGTGTAGTCAGCATATGGGTCGGCATTCCACATTTGATCAACCTGTCAAATAACGACCTACCCAAACCCCCTCTCTCCGCCTCTCTGCTGATTACGGTTGGTGGTAATTGTTTGTGGTCACCGACTAAAATGAGTTGCCTACAACCTCTGGTGATAGGAACTAGAGCGCTGGGTTCACTGGCTTGAGTCGCTTCATCCATCAAAATAACCGGGAATCTTCTATTGCCTAATAATTTATGACCAGAGCCAATTGTTGTTGTACAGATGACTTCTGCGCCATCCAATACTCCATCTATCATAGTTCTTTCAAGACGGCGTATTTCTTTGTAATTGTTATTGACTTCCTTATGCGCTAAACCCTTATCTTTGCCTCTCAAACCACTTAGACCACGTTTGACTGCTTCGTTTTCTTTACGAATAAATTCTATTTCTTCCTGAGCCGGATGATTTTTTAAAATTGCATCGAGTGTTGCTTCTCTCAAACCCTCTCTTACTTTCACTGGCCGACCAATACGAATCGCATTAACGCCATTATCAAGTAATCCTTCAAGTAAATTATCTACTGCAACATTGGATTCAGCGGTTGCTAAAATAGGACCTCTTCCCATCTTTACAAGAGTGCGTAATAGTTGCACTGCTGTATGGGTTTTGCCAGTTCCAGGTGGCCCTTGAATCAAAGTTAATCTTTTGCCTATTGCCGACTCAACTGCATTTCTTTGTGATTCGTTTAGTGGTAGTTGTGATATGCCGAGAGGTCCATATTGTTTCTGGCCATGGATTTCAGGAGGACTTTGTGATGAGGTTGCTATATCATGAACTGAACCGAGTAATAAATCTCGTAAAGGAGTCCCAGTGCTATCTTCAGTTGAATGAAATGACATCAAACCCTCAAGCATTCTATCGTGTGCAACGCGATTAGCTCCTCTATCCAATCGCCAATTTCCTTTACGTAAATCACTAGGCCTTTCTGCAACAACGACTCTAATCCGAGTAGGACCTCTGTCCAATACAACTCCTTCGAGGATTTTTTCACCCCACGGCCTAGTTCTACTGATCAAGACAATGTCTCCGTTGCCGAATCGGTGTTGTGGCATTCTCCCGCCATTTCTGGATTCAAATGTAATGATATATTCACCAAAAAAGCGTCCTTGCGGTCTTCCGGTTAAATCGAATAATGTTAATCCCGCAGCCACTAATCGCTGCTTTGTCCATTTCTTCCAACGCTCTTCTACCATTGCTGTTTCATCATCTAGTTCTTGTTTTATCAATTTACTAAATAGTGAAAAATGATCCTGGCCCCTTTGCCAAATCAATGGTACTTCGGAATCTGCCCTTGATGCACTGCTCGAAGATGGTGTAGAACTGTTCATCCGCCGCACCCGCCCCCGTTCCGCCATATTTACTGCGGCGCATTATACCTCATCATAATATGCCTCTTTTTTGATGTTTTTCAAAATCATCACACCCTATGTCTTAAACGGGAACTGAGAAGCCGAAGATTGGGGAGTAGTATGTTCGGGAGGCGCGACAAGTCTGGCAGCGATGCCGATAATGCTTGCACATACTGCGAATTCATCAATCAAGAAAATGCTGAATCGTGTTCTCAATGCTACTATGTTTTTGCTGCGAGTGCGAGAGACCAGCCAACCGCCGCCCCTTCGACCAGTGGTAACGAATTGATGTCCCTATTACTTTCAGAAGACTTAGAAATACCTGATGAAGATGATTATGCGGTTGAAGCGGTATTGACACTTGAAGATGAAGAGGTTGAAATCGGTCAATATGAAACCGTTGATGAAGAAGATTCATTTGAATTCATTGGCGGTGCCGGTGCCGGTCCAACACTTGCTCAAACTGTTGATTATGTCAAACCAGAAGAGGTTCAACTGCAAGTTAGCGATGCTCCAGCAACACCTTCTAATTTTGAACTGGATGAATATGACCCGTTACAAGATGTTCCTGAACCTGTTCATTCCGGATTGGGCAATCTATACTCTCCGATGGTAAAGGTAGAAACCGATGAGGACTTATTGGGTTCTGTTGGTCCTAATGCATCAGTCGCAATGACGCCTGATATTCCTGATCTGCCGGATATTTTGCCAAATAAAGGCGGCCTTGCTTCGGCCATGCACCAGCCTCTACCTATCAGTGAACCAATCCCGACGCCTTTGCCAATTGCAACTGCGAATCCAATTCCAACCCCTGTTTCAAATGCAATACCTGCTCCGAGTTTACCTTTTGCAATCGGCGCAACCGTACCAGCACCAATCCCAACTACCACTCCTACTCCAACCCCAGCACCAATCCCAACTACCACTCCTGCTCCAACTCCAGCACCAATTACGACTCCAACACCAACTGTTCAAGTGGCAACTCCTACACTACCGGTTGAAGAAGAAAAGCCACAACAAGTTGTTGAACACGCTACTGAAAAGCCAGCACCTACTCCTTCAACGGATGGAAGAATTTGGCCATGGCCTGCTAAGGATGCATGGAATGCATCCCAAGTATACAAGGAAGTTGTTTCCGCTCTTGAGCAAGTCAAATCTGGAAACCTCAAAGATGCTGCCGAAACCCTTGATAAATTAGGGCCCCATCTCTCTGAAAATCTTGACATGTTGCTGCATATTGGCATAATTATGACTTATTTAGGGCGCACTGAGCACCTACAATGGACACTTGGAATGGCGCAAAGAATCTATCCAGGCAATGAGCATGTTTCATCAGCCCTATCCCGTCTGTGAAGTTGAGGGAGAGGTATGACGACGACGCCACAACTGTCAATCTCGGACCAATATAGTCTGCGCCCAGCCAATAAAGCCATCCTCTCAAGCGTGATTGAAGCGTTTAACGAAGACCCTGATTCCGCATTGGCGGCCTTGCCATGGATAGATATGAGCAAGGATATCAATCACCAATTATCCGACATGCTTTTTGATATTGAAACTGCCTCGGATGAAGATAGACTACATTTTTGGTCTATTCACGATAGTAGCGGAACTTTTGCCGGTATGGTTGGAGTTGGTGATGAATTACAATTCGCTAATTCCCACTATAATTTGGGATACTGGGTAAAACCTTCTTTCCGAAATAAAGGGATAGCAATACGTAGTGTGGATTCAATTTTATCCTGGTTGGAAAACAGAGGGGGCAACTTTCGAATTGAAGTTGCAGTTCACCCACACAATGAGGCAGGGCTAGCAACCGCTGAGAAAATTTGTTCAAATTGGAAAGGTGAAACCCTTGAAGAATTTGTTGGAGTTGAATTATTTGGACGGACCATTCCTCACAAAGTGTATTTGATTGATTTACCTCGAAATGGGTGAATTAATAATGTCCGGCTCTACTTGGATCAGTATTGATTTTGATGACCTTAGGCATCTGCCAAAGCATTCAGGTCACCCAACACGTTCCAAAAAGCCTCATCAAACTTCAGCCAATAAAGAGTTATCCGGAGACTTTCAAAGAGGCATGGTCGCTCTTGAAAAGTGGTTAAACTCAAATGACTATCCAGTGACTTTTTTTATCATAGCTGATTTATTTGAAAACCCTACTTTCACAACTTGGTTACAAGCAATTATCTCACAGTTTTCCCAACGAATAACAATTGGTAATCATGGCTTAACACATCGCAGTTGGTCTGCTTGGCCTGAAGATATTGTAGGGTTTGAACAAGCATTAATTGATTCAAATAATATTTTACAGCAATACTGTGGAGCAAATCTGCGCCCATGGTTTCGCGCTCCTGCGGGGTATGTTGCGTCGTGGATGGCGCCGATATTAGCAAAAAATGGATTTGAAGTGGATTCGTCGGTCAATCCGAGTTGGTTGCTAAAAAGAAAGACTGGCAAAGATAAATCGTGGTCAAAAGTAATCGCCTCTATGAAACAAAATGGAATCCGCGAAATTGCTTGGAAAACAAAATGGTCGTTGCCAATAAATGGACCCGCTCTACATATTCCAATCTTGAAAATAATTGCTAAGCGAGAATGGATAAATTCTCCAGTTGTAGATTGTTTGGATGATTGTTTGAAATCTGATAAACAGATAACTGCACTGTATTGGCATCTATTAGACCATTCAAGAAATGAAGCAACTTGGTCTCCACCTTTGCAATAATTATAGCATTTATCAGCGATCTCGCATCATCATTGTTACCGATTTACTTTGGTGATTAAGAACTCCTATTTCTGTAAAATTAAATCGCTGATGAAATCTCATCGAACCTGGGTTTGGTGGATTTAGACTAACTTCCGCGGCTATTGGGTAATTGTAATATTTGGCATAGGAAATTACTTGTTGATAAAGAAGTGAACCGATTGATTGGTTTCTGTGATCTTCTGAAACTGCAATCCGGTCTACATAGAGAAAGTCTTGATAGCGTTGATTGAACCAAGCATAATTGAGACTCGCATATTCAGTTCTTGGTAGAAAGCATAACACAAAACCAACCAATTGTTCACCATCAAAAGCACCAATCGTCAATTCAGCAATACGTAGTAATTCGACTATTTCTTGCTGCGAAACTTTACCAGTTCCAGGCAGGCCTTGTTGATTGATTTCCCAAATAGATGGGATATCTTGGCTGCGAAGTTCACCAAATTGCATGGTTACTGCTCAATGACTTCAGTTGATAAGTTTATTTTCAACCGAACAGAAGAAGTAAGATTAGGATTTGATTTCAATCCATTCTTCAATTTCTTTAGTCGCTAGAATTAGCGTAGGAGCCCAAAGACCTACGAATATTCCCAACATTTCATCACTACCGATGAAGTAAAGATACAGAGATCCTACAACCGATAACATACTCGCTATTAATCCAAATTTTGCTAATTGTCCACTCATATTTTTTCCACCTTACCCAAATGAAATACAATCTCACACTTAAACTACTGTTTATTGCAAAGGATTATTTTTTCATTCATTAAGTGAATTAATTTTTATTTCTGAATCGTCTGTGAAGCCTTTCCTAGTGAACGATGTTTTTAGCATCTTTAGCCTATTTATTCAGATTATACAGCATGTAATCTCAGTTGCGAAGATTGGACATTCCCCCATCCAAATTCAGTATCTGTCCAGTAAGGTTGTCCGGCGCATCACACAATAACCATTCAACAGTTGACGCTATTTCATCCGGTTGATTTATCCTTTTTAATGGAATCATACCAACCGCCGCTTCCCTGATTACATCGGATTTGAGGATGTTTTCAGCCAATCGAGTTTCGGTCAAACCTGGCGCTACTGCATTAACGCGTATGTTGCGTTGACTGTATGTTGCTGCTGCGGAACGAACCATTGATTCAATTCCACCTTTTGCAGCAGCAATCGCTTCATGATTGACAAGACCGAGACTTGCTGCAACGCTGGAGATGAACACTAAACGCCCTCCACCTGAACGAAGCATCGCCTTACAGGCAGTTGAAAGTGTTAAGAAAGCAGTTGAGAGGTTTGTGTGAATTACTTCGTTAAAGGCATCAATTTTGACCGCATGAGGAGGGCGTATCAGTAATGAACCAACCAAATGTGCGACTCCTGCGATAGATCCATTTCCACGCGCTTGGGTAGCATCTACTGCCGCAGACACTGCCGAGGGATCCAAAGCATCACCCTGGATGATTTCTGCACCCAATTCTTGAATCTCGGAACATCTAGCAATATCTCTAGCCAAAACTGTGACGTTATGTTGTTCTTTTAGCAGTCGCTTGGCAAGCAAAATGGCAATATCGCTACTTCCACCGACGATGAGGTATGAGGCTGGCATGAAGAGCAATTCATTGCTTTAGCATTTATACCTCTGTTTACGGATGCAGCATTATTATTTTAGTTGCTAAAAAAGACTCTCAAAAGGCGTTGAAATAAACAGATGTTCAAAAGCAGACCCACAATTTTGGGAGCATGAAGTACTCTCTATCTGCGGCAACTATTGTCTTTCTTTTGGTTCTCAGTGCAGCAACTGGAGCCGTACTAATGTCTTTTAATCCATTAGGTTCATCTTCTGCTGAACTGTTTTCTATTGAAGCCCCTGTTGTTTACGGAATTAACGATTATACTCTCGTTGAAATTGATGAAGGCGATAACGATGAAGAAGAGTCCATTACCGAACGGCTCTACGAATTCTTGTTTGAAGCCAACTACGCAGGAGATGTTGTGACATGGGATTTCGGCGATGGAAATTCTGGAACTGGAGTTACTATCTCACATTCTTTTGCACAACCTGGCTATTATATGGTGACTGCAACATCAACTTCGGTTGATTCCATTGAAGTTGCTACCATCGAAATTACAGTGGAAAGAAAAGCTACAGTAGAGTCAGATAACATGGAGTGTACCTGTGCACCTACTGCAAAATCAACTATTATTGACCTAATTCCTTCAGCGGGCACAATTTCCTATGAAGGCGTAGTGACTTTAGAGCATGATGGAAGCAGTGAGTCATGCTCTCAGCGTAATCCGTTACAAGAATGTCATGTTCGTGTTATTCTCGAACGTACCGTCGATGGTTCAGTGATTGGGCAAGAGGTACTTTACGACGATAATTTTCGGATGAATGAACTCAACGTGCCTTTTGAGTTGTTGAGTATTGATGTTGAAATTGGTGAAGGGCTACAATTACGCCTTGAGACCGATCAATTACGAGATTGGCATAAACCAACCACAATGTGGAGCATGACTGCGCCACTTTGATGATTTTTTTCTTCACACAGTATATCAACTATATTCCTGAGAAACTGTACCGAATAACTACTTTGAAAGTATCTTTTTTGATACTACATTCTTCATAGGATGACGATAGGGGGCAAAGGTATGAAGCAGATTGATGAGCAAGCAGGGGCATGGACAAAAGCCTTTGAATCTGGAAAATTCGTCCGTAAATCAAGTGAATTTCGCGACAGTATTGAAGTCGATGGAACTTTTGATGTTGAAAGCGATCGCTATCACCTATACATATCTCATGCTTGCCCATGGGCGCACAGAACTCTCATCACAAGAGCCATACTGGGACTTGAAAAACATATTACTGTCGATGTGGTTGACTGGCGTATGAATCCGAATGGTTCCTGGTCATTCAATCCCGATGAGGAAGGTGCAACCGCTGATACCATCAACGGTGAAGATAGTCTTGAAGGCATCTACAACCGAGCCTTTGATGGTTGGAGTGCTAGTGGTAATATCGGAACTGTTCCTGTCTTGTGGGATAAGAAACACGAGACCATCGTCAACAACGAAAGTAGTGAAATAATTCGAATGCTCGACACACTGGCTCAGTCAGGTTTAGGTAATGGTGCAACATTATGCCCAGCACAACTAAAACAAGATATTGAAGCCATGATAGATGCAAACTATGAAGCTGTCAACAACGGTGTATACAAGTCTGGTTTCGCTCGAACTCAATCTGCATATGATGAAGCGGTCACAGCCTTATTCGCCCGACTTGATGAGTTAGAGGCTCATCTAGAAGGTCGTGAATGGCTAGTAGGTGATGGCAAAGGACAACTTACAGAAGCGGATATTTGTCTGTTCCCGACCTTAGTTCGCTTTGATTTGGTTTATGTTGTTCACTTCAAGTGTAACCTTAGACGAATCATTGATTATCCTAATTTACAGGCATTTGTTGAACGAATGCTCAACCAACCTGGTGTCCGTGAAACCTGTCATTGGCATCACATGAAGGCGCATTATTTCTGGTCTCATCAAAGTATCAATACCTTCAGAATCATTCCACTCGGGCCCCTTGAAGGGGCGCACACAAAGTGAACATTAGCAACAATTAGCAGTATACAATAGGCCTATATCTCTCACGAAGGGTTCAATCGTCTGCGCCTTTACCCAAACAAATAGGAGGAGGGTTTGTGAGACTAAGACATATCGACCGGATTCGTGCTATTGCAATACTCTGCATGGTTCAAGTGCATACTGCTGCAATCATTCCTCCCGCTGGAATTTCCATTGATCATCCACTGGCATTTGTCTCGGCAGCAATTGGCGGAATGGCTGCCCCACTGTTTGTAACAATCTCTGGATGGGCAATGTATACAAGTGCAAAGAGGAGGAGTGAATCTGAAAATAATGATTTTTCATCTTGGATGCGCTGGGTTGTTCCTCGATTCACTATTCTAGTGCTATGTCAATTATTTGTTAACTCTGCACTATTGCTGGAAAGAGGAGGGCGCTTCGAATGGATGACTCCAGGAGTGCTAACATTGCTAGCATTGGCAACTCTTCTAGGGCCAGTTTTAATCTTCCTAAAGAAGGGGCAGAGAGTCCTTCTACTACTATTGTTGATAATTTCGCCACTGATTATTGGAGATCTAAGTGGTTTAGGATTTAGTTGGATAGAAAGGGTGTCTTCTCAAGGATTTGAACAATGGATTGCTCGCCTTTTACTAAACGGAACTTACCCTGCATTACCTTGGTTAGCATTCATAGTTCTCGGCACTCTAATTGAAGATTATAGAGAAGACGCTTCGACTAAAAAAATAGTTCAATTCGGTTTAGTGCTGATTGGGATGAGTATGGTATTTTCATTTTACAACGAGATACCTTGGGCATTAACAAAGGGTAATGCAGTTCTAACATTTTTCCCCGCTAATAGTCCATTCATATTTACTTCAGTTATTCTTGTAATAATTTTATTCAAACTATTACAAGGAGATGAGATGTCGGGTGGAGAACCGTTGGGTGGAACAAGATTATCATGGCTGGAGCCTGCCGGAAGATTGTCGTTAACGATATACGTCATGCACTTTGTAATACTGGGATTTATAGCATTTGAAATGCAAAATCAACCGCGTTCTGGAGTCTATCTTACCTTTTTATTTACTATCGTTCACACTTCTATTTGGATACCTTTGGCAATTTTACATGAGAAATATATCTCCGAAATCTCCTTTGAGGGTTTGTTGAGAAAGTTCAATTGATCTCAAGAGGATTTTCGATCCGATTAGAATCGTTGCTCAGTCATACGTGATGCTGTGCTCAATATCCATCGCCCACAGTTCGTGGCCGCTGCTTCCATCATTCGCACTGAAGTAGAGCGTATCACCGACGAGTATCTCCATGTATTGTCCGGGGTTACTGCTGCTAGTTCCGCTGTTGATATCAGCCACCCGCCAAGTTGAGGCGTTTGAGGTATCATGAGCCCACAGTTCGTGGCCGCTGCTTGCATCAGTCGCACTGAAGTAGAGCGTATCACCGACGAAGTATCTCCATGTATTGTCCGGGGTAACTGCTACCACCCCCGCTGCGGATATCAGCCACCCGCCAAGTTGAGGCGTTTGAGGTATCATGAGCCCACAGTTCGTCGCCGCTGCTTCCATCATACGCACTGAAGTAGAGCGTATCACCGACGAGTATCTGCATGTATTCTCCGGGGTTACTGTTGCTAGTTCCGCTGTTGATATCAGCCACCCGCCAAGTTGAGGCGTTTGAGGTATCATGAGCCCACAGTTCGTCGCCGCTGCTTCCATCATCGCACTGAAGTAGAGCGTATCACCGACTGAGTATCTCCATGTATTTCCGGGGTTACTGTCTGCCAGTTCCGCTGTTGATATCAGCCACCCGCCAAGTTGAGGCGTTTGAGGTATCATGAGCCCACAGTTCTCTGCCGCTGCTTCCATCATTCGCACTGAAGTAGAGCGTATCACCGACTAAGTATCTCCATGTATAGTCCGGGGTAACTGCTGCCAGTCCCGCTGTTGATATCAGCCACCCGCCAAGTTGAGGCGTTTGAGGTATCATGAGCCCACAGTTCTGTGCCGCTGCTTCCATCATTCGCACTGAAGTAGAGCGTATCACCGACGAGTATCTCCATGTATTGTCCGGGGCTACTGCTGCCAGCCCGCTGTTGATATCAGCCACCCGCCAAGTTGAGGAGTTTGAGGTATCATGAGCCCACAGTTCGTGCCGCTGCTTCCATCATTCGCACTGAAGTAGAGCGTATCACCGACGAGTATCTCCATGTAATATCCGGGGTTACTGCTGCCAGTTCCGCTGTTGATATCAGCCACCCGCCAAGTTGAGGCGTTTGAGGTATCATGAGCCCACAGTTCGTCGCCGCTGCTTCCATCATTCGCACTGAAGTAGAGCGTATCACCGACGAGTATCTCCATGTATTGTCCGGGGTAACTGCTGCCAGCTTCCGCTGTTGATATCAGCCACCCGCCAAGTTGAGGCGTTTGAGGTATCATGAGCCCACAGTTCGTCGCCGCTGCTTCCATCATACGCACTGAAGTAGAGCGTATCACCGACGAGTATCTCCATGTAATTTCCGGGGTTACTGCTGCCAGCCCCGCTGCTGATATCAGCCACCTGCCAAATCACATATTTGCTACAATAGGTTGTAGTGTAGTCTACTTCGCCAGATTCAAGAACACCGTTTTGAGCAGTTCCTCCACCATCTCCATTGTCAAGACCTTGCATCATAACTCGGCCACCTGCAGTGCATCCTAATGATGCAGCAGGAGAAGAAATACTGGTCAACATGGTATTCGGTGAAGCGCTTCCGTTCGTTCCATCAGCGCCGTCAGCACCATCGTTTCCGTCTTGGCCATCAGCGCCATCAGCGCCATCGGTTCCGTCGTTTCCATCAGCACCATCGGTTCCGTCAACGCCATCAGTTCCATTTGTACCGTCAGCACCAGGGTTACCAGGAGCACCGTCTTGGCCATCAGCACCATCTTGGCCATCGGTTCCATTTGTACCGTTAGCACCATCGTTTCCGTCAGCGCCAGGATTACCAGGAGCACCGTCTTGGCCATCAGTTCCATTTGTACCGTCAGCACCAGGGTTACCAGGAGCACCATCTTGGCCATCGGTTCCATTTGTACCGTCAGCACCGTCGTTTCCATCAGCACCATCTTGGCCTGCTGGACCAGCGACTCCGTTACAAATATCCACAGTTACAATAACTTCAGTGACATCAAGAACTCCATCTCCGTTATTATCTGCACCAATCTCGAAGGAATTTCCTCCAGTTGTGCAAGTAGTACTTGATAAAACACGGATTAAGGTGGAAACTCCATTGGCGCCGTCAGCACCATCGTTACCATCAGTTCCGTCAGCACCATCAGTGCCATTTGTTCCGTCAGCACCATCGTTACCATCAGCGCCATCAACTCCGTTTGTTCCCGAAGGACCATCAGCGCCATCTTGTCCTGCAGGACCTGAAACTTCGATTACATCCCATCCACTACTTGTGCAGACTTGGAATTCTGAATCGGCGTCAACGTAGTACAGTCGGCCGTCTGTTGCTGAATCACAAGTAGGTAAATCAGCTGCAGTTGAAGCAAAATGAACTTGCCAATCATCAAGAGTTTCTACTGGAGTTTCATCTTCGACTGGGTCATCGCTCACCGAAACATCCGGCGAGGGAAACAGTCGTCATCATCAAGGCAAAAAGAACAGCGTGTGCTTTGTTCATACTGTGATGTAGTAACAGGCAGTTGATGAATACTGGGGTAATCTCTGCTTTTGCCATATTACAACTATTTTGTGGATAGAGGTGCTTTCTTCAGTTGCTTGGAATCATTGCTCAATCATACGTGATAATAAACTCATTATCCATCAACACGCAGGTGAGATTGTTATTGCCAATCTTCAAGTTCATTGATCGCTTTAGCCGCTGCTACAACATCGCCGTCTTCCCACCAGTCGACCGCGATAAATGTTGGTCGTTTGCCATGTTGTTGCCAACACTCCTTTGCCCGCTCAATAAGGAAATCAACATCGTTTGCTTCATCTCCACGCGAAGGGTCAGATAATCCTGCAGGGCCTCTTAACCAATTGTTCATATGATAGACTTCTTGTTCAATATCGCCGCGTAAGACATCACAATTCATATCCTCAGTATTTTGTTCAGCGAAATTAGTTGTCCAACTATGTGTTAGGAAATCATGAACCCAAGGATGTGAATCATCTCCGCCCTGCTCCCAAAAGATGACCAAGGTGGTGTTTTGCTCAATCAATTCCTGCAATGTTGGCCAAGGGCTATTCGCTTGGTGAATGAAAGTTTTCTCGTATAATTGTGATAGTTCAAACACCGCTTTAAGATGTTCAACTTGAACATAATTTTCAACCAAAAGAGTGACGACATCGCGAGGATTCTGTTCCATTTTATCGCGTAAGTTGGTTAGCCAATTTACTGAATCAACATTACCATAGGTGCAAGGGCTGAATCCTCGGTCATCGTCTCCATGACATAACCGAACTGTTTCAACGCGTTCGTCACCGAGGCTCTCGTAATGTGTGTCTATCATGAAAGCCCTCATTCCAGCATTCCATTGCGCATCAAGTCCAGTTTGATGGTTACTGGCAGGATAATAAATTCCATCTTGGTGGGTTGAAAAGGCGTTATGTGTTTCTGGAAATGTCACATTATCATAAGTTCGTAAGCAGAGAATCAGCAAACCATTACAGGGCTCAGAGGGAAGTTCTGGCTCTGGGGTTTGGTCCATAGGAAGCGTGTCACCTGTCGGTGCAATACAACCTGAAAATATTAAAATGAAGGTCACGACTACTGCCGATAGACCTTTTCGCATGTAAGTTGCCAACATACAAGAGAGCATCAATGCGTCGGTAGCATGGCATTTCCAAGGGGTCCCATCGGCATACCCCTTGCTTTACTGATATACTATTGATGACACAATATATATTGATTAGGATGAGAGGAAAAGGTTCACAAAAGGAAGCGAGATTAAATCGATTAAAACTTGAGATCATTGAGTATGTCGGTGATTCACCAGGATGCTGTGCTGCTGATATTGTCAGTTTCCTTTCAAATGAAAGAAGAATGAGAAACCATGGATTGACCACTCGTAAAATTGGCCTATTCATTCCAAGATACTTAGCCAATATAGTCGGATTCAAGTTGGACAATAGTACTGGAAAGAGAATCTATCACTTGGCGGCTGTTTGAATACCAAGTTCTTTGAAGATTAACCCTTAGGGCTGCTTATGCAATGGCCTGATGTTACTACGGCCAAGGTACTTTTTCCAAGTCTTGATGAGTCGGAAAAAACAACTCCATTCTTTTCCCAATACCAGCCGGTTTGGCATATTCTTGAACCGAGTGGAGAACTCTGTTTGAAAACTCAATTACAAGAGTTACTAAGCCGTTGTAATGAGCAAGAGAGCCTTGATTTAAGCGAATGTCCGGCAACATTTGATGATTCAAATGGTATGATTTTCATTGAACCAAGCGCTATTATTGAATCTGGAACTCATATAATCGGCCCTTGCTATATTGGGGCCAATGTGCAAATTCGCCATGGCGCTTACATTCGACAAAACTCATGGATTTGTCGCGATGCAGTTGTTGGACATTGTTCTGAAGTAAAACATTCAATTCTATTACCCGGTGCTAAGGCACCACATTTCAATTATGTTGGAGATTCAATTTTAGGTAGTTCTGTTAATCTCGGTGCTGGTGTAAAACTAAGCAATCTTAGGAATGATGGTGGTGAAGTATTCACCCGATTAAACGGTGAAAGAATAGGAACTGGATTGCGTAAGTTTGGCGCGATTTTAGGCGAAGGTTGCCAACTTGGATGCAATAGTGTAACCAATCCGGGTGTGGTTCTGGGGCCAAATAGTATGGTCGCTGCTAATTCAACAATTACAGGAATTCACCAATCTGCAAAACATTCCTGAATCTATGATATATGTTGGTGATTCTATGGCAAAAGTCAGACGATTATTCGGAACCGATGGTATCCGTGGCAAATTTGTTGCCCCAAGTTCATCAGAAAAACTTGCCATTGCTGCTCTTCACGATGACAGAGTAATCTGTTCAACATTGATGAGGTTGGTTGGTGAATCATTAGCAAGAATTAGCGATACAATGCCTGGTCAAGGAGCAAATGTAGTAATTGGCTGGGACCAACGTCCGTGTAATGAAGAATTAGTTGCAAGTTTGACACTCGGTCTGCGTCTTGCAGGTTGCTCGGTAACTCATATCGGTATTTGCTCAACACCATTCCTACATTATTCAATTCTGCAAAACAATGCAAGAATCGGTTGTATGATAACCGCATCCCACAACCCAGTATCTGATTCAGGAGTCAAAGTATTTGATAATCAAGGATACAAAACAAGTCCACAAGTTGAAGATGAAATAACGCTAATCGCAGAGGCATTAGCGCAAGAAGAAAGAGAAATTGACGATATAGACCGAGAAAACTTCTCTAATGCTGATGTTGATCTAAGTGATGGTGGAAATTGGGCTCAACAGCAACACCCACTATGGCTTTCTAAGCGAATGCAGGGGTGGAGTGATTTTGGTCAGTCTCTATCTCATGCTAATATCGCTGACCCTTTGCTATTAGATTGTTCAAAGGGAGCCCCATCAACTTGGCTTGCAACATGGTTAGGTGAATGTGGAATCAATAGCAAAGAAGTAAGTCAAGATGCAACTGCAATGAATGATGGTTGTGGTGCTGGAGAATTATCACCAACCGATACTTGGACAATCGATGAAGCCAGCAATGAATCTCACTTACTGCTAAGAAATGTCCAACATGCTCCCATCGGAACTATTGTTGGCGCAGCATTGGACGGTGATGGAGATAGATGTTTGATTATTGAAGCAACTGAAACTGGCTACAAAGTTGTAGATGGTGATGCCATTGCGGATTTGTTGCTAAAGGCTGCTGCACGTAATAATCCAAATTGTCAATGGCATCTAGCAGCAAGTATTGAATCTGATTTAGCATTGCTGAGCAATCCTTGTTCAGGATTAGAAATTAAAACTAGCGAAACTGCCGTAGGAGACCGCTGGCTTAGTGTTGAATTACGCAACGATGGTTTACTAGGAGAGAAAATGCCGAAATTATTCGGTGTAGAAGATTCGGGTCATGTTGTATTACCTAGCCCTCATCCACTTTTAGAAAATCATTGGTCTTTGGTTGGAGATGGCGCGGCAACGCTCGTTTCATATTTATTGGCAAAATCTTGTGTTGGAAATGATGAGATGGTGAGAGGTTGGAAAAAGCGAATCTCAGTTTCAAATGTTGACCGAAATCTATGGGATGGGCGAAATCAATTGTCCGATACTATTGCCGATATTGCTTTCAAACAATTGAATACACTCGGTGAATTAACCCATTGGAATAGACATGGTTTAGCAGGTGAAGAAAACCTAATGTTAATCGAAGCTACATTGAACGATTGCCCTCTTTCTCTTGGAATTCGCAATTCTGGAACTCAGGCTAAAATTAGTATCTCATTGCGATTGGGAATCGGCTTAGATCATACGGGAATGGAAAAAATCCTCGATGAAATAGCGAGTATTCTTGCCGCCAATATGCGCTTGTGAAATCAATCTTCGGCAAGAGCGCCTTCATATGTTTGAGTTAGGTATGTAACAGTTCCAAGCAATACGGCTGAACCAAACAGTACGATGAGAATCGCCCCGATTCCAGCCCCTGAAATGAACAATATTCCACCGAATAAGATTGAGAGAACTAAATCTACAGCGCCAATAACTCTCCAACCTTTTCTTAAAGTTAGGATTCCACTTACCCATGCTACAGTACTAAGGCATAATGCTGCTGTTATGATGAATAGTAAACTGCCCATTGCAAACACTGCTGGTAAAATTAGCAGATGGCTTGCCCAAAGTCCTGATGTAAGCCAAAGTCCTTGGCGAGAAACAACCGTCCATGCTGAGAAAGCAATCGAAATTATTCCAAATGTTAAGGCGATATCCGATAAGTAAAATTGGGTTGATTGTGAAAGCAACTCCGGTAACCAAAACAGAGTAGCAAATAGCATCAATGGGGCCATTAGCCATGCGATTAAAACGGCTGCTGGTTGAGTCCAATTTACCCCTCTACGAATTGTAAATATTGCCGCTATAATCCCCGCTGGTCCGAATGATAGTAATGAGGCCATCATTACCCAAGTACTACGTCCTGCTGCACCTCTATGGTCTGGAAGTTCTCGCGACAGGCGTTGTGCTTCTACCCAGTCGAACAATACCACCGCCACTAAAATTAAAACTTCTAAAATCAGTAATGGGATTGTCCAAGACATTACTCCTGAGTAAGCAAACGGGTCGGTTTGGAATGGAATTGGTACCTCTCCACCAACTAATAACGCTAAGATTCTATCGAATGCGAAAAGGTAAATCACACCTTCCAATGCATTTGGGATGCGAACACCAAGGTCGTTTCTTCCCATTAGCCCAACTCCTGCGAGTACTGCTAATCCAAAAAATAACAACAATAGGTGATAGGTTTCCTCAAGAGTCACCACCGATTGAGAAACTCTTCCTGCAATATGAACCAGTACCAAACCGGCCATTGAGATAGCCACAGGTAGTTCGATTCCCATCAGGTCAGGAAGTCGTAATCCGATTTGATTGGCTCTTAGGCGTGATAATGTAATGAATAAAATTGATACTGCTACGCTGAATCCTAAGGCGAGGAAGCCACTGGCAGTGGCAAAGGAGAACCATGTTGAGGCAAATATTGTGACTGCTAAGAAAACCATAACGATGGTTGGGCGGTGATGAATATCTCCGACTTCCAAATCATATTTTCCAATAGAACCCGAGCGCTTAGAACGCTTGCGTTGCTTTTCCATCAGTTCTAACATTTGAGTATCTATCATTCGCAAATTAGACTTGCTATCCAATTGGTTTTGCGCAGGGGAATCGGATTGTGGCTGAGAATTTGTTTGCAATAATTGTTGTATTCGCTGTTGCTTAAGTTCAATTTCTGCCATTCTGTCTTCTTTTCGGGCCAGTGCTCGCAAACCGGAACGAACTTCGCCTTGGAAGGCGAGATAAGCGCCGGAACCCATGAAAGCCAAAAGGGTTAGAATATCTACTATTGCAACCTCTTCAGCCTTTCCTGCAAGACCCATCATTATGATTAATGAAATCGCTGCCAAAGCAGGCGGTAACATCTTCTCAACCTTGGCTGCTCTTCGCAAGTATAGTACTCAAACCAACATAGGAAACAAATACCAATATCAACAAGTTATTTGTTGGGCCTGGCAACATTTCCATTCCTGCTAGCGTTTGTTGATTTAGAGGCTTCAAAGCGATGATGATGAATAGTCCCGCTAGAAGTCCCATCATCAAAGAAAGTAATTGCCCTGGCAAAGCTTCAGCCTTTTCTATTTCCGCTAAATGGACATTTTGTTCGCGTAAGTTATCGCTATGAAGAAGTAAAAGTAGACTGGCTATTACTAGGAAAATTGCGAAAATTCCCCCCATCCCAAACGAGTAAGAGAGAATGATAGCAAAAACACCCCACAATGTCATCAGAGTCCGTGGTTTTCCATCGTGTTTGCCAATGAAAACCATGTATGAATGTGATATTATCAGGGCACCCAATGTCCAAAGCATTCCGACCGCTGGTAAAGCACCTGGCCTTGCTATCGCCCAAACTGTAAGCACGGCGAGTATGAAACTCAAATTCCATAATTTGAGAAGTCCAGAATCTCTCATTCGGGCTCCTATTTCGGATAATCCCAGTAAGCGCGCAGCGAGGTTTATTCCGATTCCACCTTGTTTAACATTAACAGAAACTTGCTGGAAAACGAGAATCCCCATCCAGATCGCTAGGTCCCATTGTTCAATAGCAATCGGAATAAAATCTGAAGATATTAGGCGATTCTCGGCATCTGTAGCGAATATTAACAACCACATCCAAGGCGCTAACACCGCAACTCCTGCTATTGAAGGTGAATCTCTGTTGAGGGCTAAAAATGCTAATCCACCCCAAACAAAACCTTGGGAAATCAGTAGAGTTCTAGCACCTTTGCCAGCATCATCTGCTGGAATTAACAGGGTTAGAAGAATTACAATAGCGATTCCGCCCATCCACAAGACATGGTCTGAAACAACGGTTTGATTTTTCAACAAAACAATGCTCGTAAGTATCGAAGTAAATACTGCATAGAGAGTATATGGTTGCAAACCCCAAGGTAATTCCGTAGCGAAGGTGCTGGTTGTGAGTAGAGCCAGCATAACGAGAAGTAAAGGCGCTGGCAGGATTACATAGGGTACGATTTTTGACCATTCTACGCCTCTAACGATGAGATATGATGCGGTAAATGCGGTGATTAGTAAGACCAATTGGGCGATTGCATAACCGGTTTCTAAACGATGTGCTGCAATCGCCAATAATGCTCCAAACATACCTAGGCTAACCGAAACTGCCCACAATCCAGGCTTGCCTAATCCAATGGCGTTCAAACCATCTGAAAACCAATTGTCTGCTTTGACGAAATGTGCTGCCATGGCTGCATTTGTTCCGGTTACTCCGGCCATTAACAAGAATAAAAGTAAGTCATCATTAAACGAAATAATCTCTAATCCAAACAGATTCCAACCGCTTGATATTGCGTGAACTCCGATCCATAAATAGGACACTGCAATACCTAAAGAGGCTAGGTTACCAGAGTTCCTCGATAGCGCTAGAATATGGAAAATCAAAGTTCCTAAGCCGATCATTGCTGCAATACCGATTTCACCGTATAGAGCGCCGGTTGCGCTGCCAACCACCAATAGGACAAGGGTTGCTTGGGCTGCTATTGCATCTTCATTATGACGTTGGGCAATTGCAATATTGAATCCAACTAATGCTAAAAGAGATATTCCTAATGTTTGAGAAGCCCCGATGGGTGAGGAATCAAACCAGCCCCAGTGCCAAGCGTCTAATGCTAATCCATACAATAATTTCATTGAAATTATCACCCAAGTAACACCGAGTAATCTCATGTTCTTTTTGGGAATCCAATTTTCACCACAAATTAATCCGAATATAGCCATCGATACTAGGCCTATTAAACTTAGAATCGGAGGTATTCCAGGATTGGTTCCTATCAAAGTCCCTATCATCGTCCAGATGACGACCATTGCAACCATCATGCCCTTGCTAAGTTGTTTTTCGCCGTGTACCGCCATATCAGTAACGCTATCAAGGTCACTCGGTTCAGCAACAGTTCCATCTTTTTGAATTTGACCTGCAGGATTAGAAAGTGAGTCGTCGCGACTGAAAATCTCAGTCATTTGGCCAACTGCAATGTCTTCTTCAACAGTCTCTTTGGCTTCAACAACCGGTTCTGATTGGGGTAAAGTCGCAGGAGATGTTTTCGTTTCATCATTGGAGACCATGAACGAAGAAATATCCAATCCTTTTACTCGGTCAAAATCTTTCTTGCGCAGTACTTCATCACGATTAGAATGAACTGGCGGGTTACTATTGTCCCCCTCACCCTCTTCACTCATGGCACTGCCATGAACGGGGTCCCTCCTTCAACTCTTGTGAGGTACTTGTAGCGTTACTCTCGGTTAATCTTTCCACTATGATTCTCATCAAACCGACCAAAAGGGACAAAGAGGGTCGGCAGAAGGCTTGCTCATGGCAGGCACCATCGGGACTCCTTCGGGAGACCTCTCGCAAAACGGGATTCGCCCCTCCGGGTTAGTCCACTGGAACCTTAAAGCAAAAGCCCTAATCGAGATTGCATCTCAGCGCGGTGAAGGTGTTTACAGTGCTAATAAGGCATTCGTTACCGAAACTGGAGAGAGAACTGGACGTTCTCCAAATGACAAATTTATCGTCGATGAACCTTCTACCAGCGATGATGTAAATTGGGGAGATGTCAACATTTCTTGTGATGAAGATACATTCCAAAGAATGCGCGCAAAAGTGATTGAATATTTATCTGCACAAGAAGGTCTTTTTGTTCAAGATTTATACTGTGGTGCAGACTTTTCAGAGGCTTTACCAATTCGAGTAATCAATCAAACTGCATGGCACAACGCATTTGCCCGTAATATGTTCATTCGCCCAAGTGAGCAACAACTCGAAAATCACCAACCACAGTTCACTGTATTCCACGCACCTCATTTTGAGGCGGATGCAGAAAAAGACGGTTTGAATTCACAATGCTTTGTAATTGTTAATTATGCAGCAAAGGAAGTTATCATTGGTGGAACACGATATGCTGGCGAGGTAAAGAAATCTATTTTCTCAGTAATGAATCTAATTCTTCCTAAGAAGGGGATCCTGCCTATGCACTGCTCTGCAAATACAACAGGCGATAATACTGCAATTTTCTTTGGACTTTCTGGTACTGGAAAAACTACTCTTTCAGCAGACCCGAAACGTGCCCTCATCGGTGATGATGAACATGGCTGGGGAAGCAATGGTGTGTTCAATTTTGAAGGCGGCTGCTATGCTAAACTAATCGATTTGTCTGCTGAAGATGAACCTGCAATCTTTGCAACAACTCGCAAATTTGGTAGTGTTTTAGAAAATGTTGTTTTGGATGAAGATGGAGTACCTGATTTCGCTGATACTTCAAAAACCCAAAACACCCGTGGTTCTTACCCGATTGAATTTATTGAAAATAGGACAATGGATTCAAAGGGTGGCCATCCGCAAAATGTGATTTTCCTAACTTGTGATGCGTTTGGAGTATTGCCTCCTATCTCTCGTTTAACACCTGCACAAGCAGCATACCACTTCATCTCAGGATATACAGCAAAGGTTGCTGGTACTGAGATGGGAGTAAAAGAACCACAAGCAACATTTTCTGCTTGTTTCGGAGAACCATTCATGCCTATGCATCCTGGAGTCTATGCTGATTTATTATCATTGAAAATGGCTGAACATGGAGCAAATGCATGGTTGATTAACACCGGTTGGTCAGGTGGTTCATACGGCGTCGGTAACAGAATGAAGATTCGTTACACTAGAGCAATGCTCAATGCTGCACTAGACGGAGAGTTGGATAATGTTGCATTTGTAGTTGATTCGCGTTTCGGCTTTGAAGTTCCACAGAGTTGCCCAAACGTACCGGATGAGATTCTTCAACCAAGACAGACTTGGGCGGATAAGGAAGATTTTGATGCTACTGCGGACAAATTAGCAAATATGTTCTTAGCTAACTTTGGCCGATATGAGGGTGGGGTTTCCGCTGCTGTCAACTCTGCTGCGCCAACTCCGCAAAACCAATAACTAGTTTCATAATTTTATTCTGAAACTGATTTTTTGACCTTATTGTCAAAATCCTAACAAAGAAGGTTTGATAACCCACCGGAGTGAGCAAAGTTAGATGGACAACAGACGCTTATTGGCTCTTCTTGCAACTTTGCTGTTAGTTTCTACTGTTATGTCGCCGGTAATGGCTGAAACTGAATCAATAAATCCGCCATCGGTTAACCAGCAACCAGATTTGCAACAAGTAGAATCCAAAGCAATGGTGGTGGACAGGAAACCGTTGCCACTACCTTGAATGAAATCACGCCTCGTAGCAGTTCCAATGCCGGTGCAAGAGCAGCTTGCCCTCTGGTTCAAACCGATGCTGGGGCTAGTGGAGATGCTGGTAATTCAGCAAATACTTCACGAAGTCTAGGAACAAATCCTACCTCTGGGCAAACCGGAAACCAAGGTTGTATGGATGCCAATGATGCAGATGATTGGTATGAGGTAACAATCACTTCTGGAAAAGATACAGATGTAGAATTGGTAGTTCCGACTGGTACTGATTTCGACTCTGTACTTAATCGATGGAGCGGGCAACATTGCCGACAGTTCTGTTGTCAGTGACCCCTTAGAGAAGGTGAGTCACTATGGGAACTTCACTGTCGGGCACCGCTAGTACATTTTACATTCAGTTGACTGTTTGGTCTGGAGATGGCCAATACACTCTGCGTACTTGGACCAACGATACCCCTCCAATGCCTGATTTGACCATTTCAAATGTGGTCAGTCCTAGTGTCGGTCAAGCAGGGCAAACTATCGATGTCAATTATACGGTCTCCAATCAATGGAATTCTTCGAGTGGTGCTTTTGAAAGTCAATTCATTCTTTCATCCGACCAAGTTTACAATTTTGGTGATGTCTTAATCTCACAATCTCAAAGTGAAACTGACCTAGCCGAAAATAGTAGCAGAAACATGAATTCACAGGTAACTATTCCATCGGGTACCGCTAATGGAACATATTATTGGATCGTTTGGGCTGATGGATATGGTAATGTAAGTGAAAAGAGCGAGACCAATAACAACAATGTTTCTGCAAATCAAATGTTAATTGGTCAATCTTGCCAAGATAGGCATCCAAATGGATTGGATGATGCTGGACTTGGTAGTGATGCACCTAACAATACAAATTCGGTTGTCGCACCGCTAGGAAATAACGTCACTTCACAGTACACTGGATGTATTGACGGTCTTGATGCCAACGATGTATTTTCGTTTGATGTACCGGCAAACCATTCAATTGAAATTGAAATTACTCGTCATAAAAGTTCAATGCTCGATGGCGAATTAACCTCTGGGAAATAATTTTGTGGACTTTGGATTCGGATGGGCTAATAATACTCTAAAGACAACAACACTGGGTACTAGTTTTGATGGAATCGGGGGTACTTATTTCTTCAACATGTCCAGTTCTGAGGACGCCGTTGATTGGACAATGGATGTTTGGACCAACTACTCCACCCCACAACCCGATCTGATTATCAGCGAGGTTACAGGACCGCTTAGCGCGGCTGCTGGAGATACAATTTCAATAGATTTAGTAGTCAATAATACTGGCACTTCCGGTGCTCTATCCTCACTTGTTTCAGTGTTCTTATCGGTCGATGATGAATTTGCTGACCACGATATTGAAATCGGTAATTTAAGCGCTGGTTTTATCGATGTAAATCAATCGCAACTGCTACAAATTCAGGCCACGATACCGGCTGGCCTACAAGGAGGAAATTATTCCCTCATCGCAGTAGTTGATTACGATGAACAACTTGTTGAGAAGAGTGAAGATAATAATATTGGTTTTGCAGTTGACCAATTATTAGTAGATACCATGGCAACTTCTTGTTCAAGCCAAGATGATGCTGCAAGTGGAACTGATGCTGGTGCTATTATGTCGGCTTCATATGATTTGGGAGGTGACACTTCAATCACAATAACCGGCTGTATTGATGAAGGTGTTGATGATGAAGATTGGTATAAGATTACACTCACTCCTGGCCTTAATCTAACCGTGACTATGATAAATGCACCAGATTCTGATTTTGATATATATCTAAGAGACGATACTGGTGAGTGGTTTGAACGCCCTTGGTCGAGTGGCTCGGTTGATGAAGAGGTTACAACTATTGGCGACCCTAACTTTGAAGGTAGTGGTGGTATTTTCTATATCAGTGTAGAGGCTTACAATGGTGTTGGAATTTATACTCTGATTATTGAAACCGAAGGCGTTGACCCAGACACGTTCAATTGCGGTCAGCAAAATGATCTCAATTTAGGCCAAGATGCGCCTGCTTCTTCTGGCCTTGTTCTGGGCGATGACCCGACTATCAGCGGCCAAGGTTGCATGAGTGGTATGGATGAATCAGATTCTTTCTCCTTTACAGTAACACAAAATTCTAACACAGAGGTTACATTCAATGCTAATTTGAATCTAGCATTTGTGGCTTGGATTGAAGATCCTTCTGGAAACATCCTAAACCAAGTTGATAATGCTACTTTTGGAACTCTATTCACAACGATGGGTGGCGAAAACGAAGGGGTTCAACATACCTACAAAATCATCGTTGAATCAAATGGTGATGTTGGATTATACAATATCACCATCACCGATAAGGGGTCTGCTCCTGCAGACCTAATCATTGATTCTTTAATTTGTCCAATCGACCATACAAGCGGAAATGAAGTTCAATTTTCATGGCAAATGACCAACTTGAGAGGACCTGTTGATGGTGCTTCAATTACCGTTCACTTGGACATGTTGAATGAAACTGGAGAAGATGTTATGCGCATGTTTACCTCAAGCGTTATAGTTTCAGGCCAGTATAATAATACTGCATTTGATGCACGTTCCGAATTCTTCAACACACCTGATGAACTAACCTCTGGAGTCTACTCTTGTCGCTTAACAATAGATGTTAATGATTCGGTTATAGAAAGTAATGAATCTAACAATGTTATGATCGGAAATACATTTTTCATCCAAAACGAAGAAGAGTTATGGGCTAATGATGTAGACAGAGATGGATACAATACAACCGATGCAGGTGATGGTTTAGTCGATGACTGTCCAACTTCATATGGAGAATCAACCGTTGATAGATATGGATGTGCTGATGTTGATGGTGATGGTGTTTCAAATCTCAATGACCTTTGGCCGCTTGATGCTAGTCAGGCATTTGATAGCGATGGTGATAGTTATGGCGACAATACGGATGGTACTGAGGGAGATTATTGCCCCGATGTGGCTGGTACTGCCAATGGCGATGGTGGACAAGGCTGTCCGATTGCCATATTGGATAGTGATTCTGATGGAGTCATTGACCAAGATGACCTTTGTCCAAATACCATAGCCGCAACTACTGTTGATGAAGATGGTTGTGAAATTGATGATTCTGCAACTAATACTACCACTAATGAAACTGGTGGTCAAAATACCAATACTACTGACAACGGCACAATTGATCAGGCCAATAATGGAACTGATGGAGTCGATGATAAGGTTGATTCTGGTGAAGGAGATGCTGCTTCAAGTTCAGTTTTAGGCCTATCCCCTACAATTTTCGGCAGGCTTGGTTGGCGTGGTGTTGGTATTAGTTCTAATACTTGGATTCACTATGCGTGGCGGAAATAAAAAGGGAAGTAATGAAAGTTACGTCAATGCACAATTTGCAGCACAGGACTTGGCTTATGCTGGCTATGGCCAACAACAGCAAGTTGTAGCACAGGCCCCAATGGCTGCCCTAGACCCTTCCATTACAGCAGAACAATTAGCATATGAACAGCAATTGACTACCGCTGGATACCCTGCAGATTACGCTCGCCAATATGCAGACCAGCACTTCCGACCTTGGCTGACTCAGAGATGAGAGTTGTAGTTGAACAAGGCAAATGCTCATGTGCTCGTGACCTTTGGAATCCTTTATGCAGTGCCTAATGGAGACCAGTGCGGGGAATATTACGATTGAACTTTACGATAAAGAAGCACCGGATACCGTTGCTAATTTCGTAAAATTAGTTAACATGAATTTCTATGATGGACTTCACTTTCATCGGGTTATTGAAAATTTTATGATCCAAGGCGGATGCCCACATTCCAAAGACCCAATGTCGCGCCGTGCTGGAACCGGAGGACCTGGTTGGCAAATCCCTTGTGAAAGAGGCGCTTTGAAACTAAAACACAACGTTCCTGGGATTTTTTCAATGGCAAACTCTGGACCAAATTCAGGTGGCTCTCAATTCTTTTTGACAACTGTTGATACCCCATGGCTAGATGGAAATCATGCTGTTTTCGGAAGGGTTGCTGAAGGAATGAATGTTGTTTCTGCAATTGAGAACTGCCGCAAAATGGCTGGCGACAGGCCTGCACAGCCGCAACAAATCATCCGCTGTTCCATCGTTGAGTGAGGCGTTTTCAGTGGCCATCCTTGCACTACATGGTGGTGCGGGCGGAGATGGCCCTTGGCGTGGACTCACCGATTTAGATCCTAAACGATTACAATGTTTAGAAAATATACTTTCTCTAATCGGCACTAAACTACAAAATGGTCAATTGAATGCATTAGATGCGGTTACTTTGGCCGTAGAAATTATGGAAGATGAAGAACTGTATAACGCTGGAAGAGGTTCTGTTATTGCTGCTGATGGTAGTGTGACAATGGATGCCAGCATTATGCGTGGCTGTGATGGTGCTGCTGGTTCTGTTGTAAATGTCAAAAGAATAAGGCACCCGATTAGAGCTGCTAATTTGTTATTGCATCAAGGCTGGCCAGTGATGCTAAACTCTGATGCTGCTGATATTTTTGCTATTGAAAACGGAGTCGAAGAAGTAGAACAGTCTTGGCTCATTACCGATTTACGTAAGGCTCAATGGCAAAAATGGAAAGATAGCAAAGGAAGGCCAGGCTCAACCGACGAGGATGATTCTGCAGTATTAGATCACGATATTGATTTAGAAACCCAAGATGGAATGGGAACTGTTGGTGCAGTTGCCCTAGATAGTCAAGGGCGACTTGCAGCAGCAACATCAACTGGTGGAATGACTGGGAAACCAGATGGTAGAATTGGTGATACTGCAATCATTGGTGCTGGAACTTGGTGCGATAATGATGTTGCAGTTTCTTGCACAGGCGTAGGTGAGGCTTTCATTCGCACATGCGCAGCACATGAAGTTTCAAATCAGTTACAAAAATTAATTATTTCTGGTCAACAAAATCCATTACTTAATGCTGCCAATAATGTTTTGAAATTAGTGGCACCTTTGGAAGGAAGAGGTGGCGTTATTGCAATTTCAAAACAAGGTGAAGTAGTGCTACCATTCCAGACCATGTTGATGTATCGTGGATACTTCAATAATGGAGAAATCAAGACCGGAATCGGGCAAGAGGAATATGTGTTCACCCATCAAAAATAATTTTTTGAAAGTTTAACTATTGTGATTATATTGTTAGTTTCTTCTCTCGTAGAGAGAAGCAAGCCCTAATGGACAACCACCGTTACGGAAGGATATGAGCGAGATGCGTACCGAAGCCGATACCATGGGCGAGATGAAAGTTCCTGCTGACCGATACTATGGTTGCCAAACTGCAAGATCTCTGATTAATTTTGACATTGGCGAAGACACAATGCCCCTCGCAGTTATTCGTGCTTTTGGAATTCTTAAACAAGCCGCTGCTAGGACAAACTTGGCACTGGGCCAACTTGAACCTGAGGTTGCAGATTTGATTATCGCTGCTGCCCAAGAAGTAATTGATGGCAAGTTAAACGATCATTTTCCTCTGCGCGTTTGGCAGACTGGAAGTGGTACTCAATCCAATATGAATGCCAATGAAGTAATCGCCAATAGGGCAATAGAAATGGCTGGTGGCACTCTCGGTTCCAAAATCCCCAGTCCATCCAAACGACCATGTCAATCGCGCTCAATCATCAAACGATACATTCCCAACTGCCATGCATATATCGGCTGCTGAAGCATTCACACACGAACTATTACCAAATGTTCGTTTACTAAGAAATGCATTGAATGATAAAGCACAACAGTGGGATGATATTGTCAAAATCGGAAGAACTCATTTGATGGATGCTGTTCCTTTGACGCTCGGACAAGAAGTTTCTGGGTGGGTAGCGCAAATTGATGCAAATCTGCGCCGCTTAGACTTTGCAATGGATGACCTGTTTGAACTGGCATTAGGGGGTACCGCGGTTGGAACTGGACTAAACACCCATCCTCTATTCGCTCAGATGGTTGCTGATGAAATTGCAAATATTACTGGATTGACTTTCTGTAGTGCTGAAAACAAATTCGCCCAACTTGCAGCACATGATGCAATCGTTGCTGCTTCAGGAGCGCTCAACACTTTGGCGGTTTCATTGATGAAGATAGCCAATGACGTTCGCTGGCTTGGCTCTGGTCCACGCTGTGGACTTGGAGAACTGGCATTACCTGCCAATGAGCCTGGCTCCTCTATCATGCCTGGAAAGGTCAATCCAACACAAGCGGAAGCATTGACTATGGTCTGTGCTCAAGTAATGGGCAATCACACTGCAATTACAATCGGTGGAAGTCAAGGTAATTTCGAATTAAACGTATACAAACCGATGATGATTCACAATTTATTACACTCTGCTAGAATCTTATCCGATTCATGCCGAGCATTTACCACAAAGTGTGTTGAAGGTATGGAACCTGTTAGAGAAAACATTACTGCTCATTTAGAAAATTCATTGATGTTGGTTACTGCGCTAAATAATCACATTGGATATGACAAGTCTTCAAAGATTGCAAAGTTAGCACATGAGAAAGGGACTACTCTAAGATCTGCTGCCCTTGAATTAGGCTATCTCACCGATGAAGAGTTTGATGCATGGGTTCGCCCAGAGCAAATGACTGGACCTAAAGCGTGATTCACTTATCTCTTAGCGCTCTTAGTTTTGCTTGTAGTGCACTTTTTCGTGAATCGACAGATGGTTGTTGAGCTGGCATATCTTCACTAATGCGCCTAGTAAGTAATTCACTCTGCCACAAAAGAACCTTGCCGTCATCACAACCAATAGCAAGGGTTTGGCTATTTCCTTGCATCGCCTTAATTTGAGATGATTGCATATTTGCTAATATTTCTCCTGTGAGAGAGTTGCGAACTTCAAGATATCCTACAAGGCCATCCCATCTTGCAGTCCAATGGCTGTTTTCTTCACCAATTGTGCAACCTTCTGCTTGCTCAACGATTGGATGGCCTGCATTTGACCACATGAGTTTACCCTTTGGATCATATGCGGCTAGTTTACCATCATCCAAAGCGCATACAAAGCCATGCGAAGTGCATGATAGGCTTTCAATGCCTCGCTCCTGCTTGAGGACTAATTTACCCTTACCAGTAGAAATGGTGCCATCTGCATGACCGAATAATTGCTTTTTCGCCCCATTAACTCCGCACATTACTGGTGATTCAGATGCTAATTGCTCGTATTCTATGCTGCCATCATCGCCAATAACCCCCAATCCACATTGTGGTCGTCCTAAGCCAATAACAAGTTCATCTTTTTTTGAAAATATAGTCCACGGTCGCTCAGACATGCGCGATACCCATTGTAATTCCCCTGTAAAGGAATAACACCATACTGCAGATTCAAGGAAATCGTTGTGCTCTATATCATAAACAGATGATACGACCATTACTTGGCCGTTATGAATTGTAAGTTCATCTGCTGAGCCTTCTAGAGCATGCGACCATAATTGCTCCCCACTAGAATAGGAGAATGCACTAACGTGTAAACCACAAGTTGCGAATAAGTAATCATCTTGCCTTGCAAAATCACTGACCCTATCCCCCGCTTCTATTGTCCAGATCGCATCGCCCTGCGAATTCCACATTCGCATTCGACCATCCCAGCCACCGGCGATTAAATCGCCCTCTTGTGATTGAAATAATGATGAAACGCATTGGCCTAGAGAGCGCACCATCCATGCTGCTGCCTCAAGGTCCATGTTACCTGCAGCGGGCATTAGCGCATAAGTAACTCGCTGCTATTGCATCAATCCAATCCCAATCATCAATCGGTCAAAGGAATGGTTCTCTTGGGAATTGCGAATGTCAAGGCAAATGCTACCAGTCCGAATAAACAGGCCGAATAATAATGCCCCATCGTGAAAATAACCAAGGATGCAGCGGTCCTTAGAACTGCTACTGAACCCGATTGAAGAGACCATATCGAAAAACCTGCTGCGATTAATGAAAGCCCCATGAATGCAAAACCGATCATGATGTAAGTTCCTGCTGCGCTTGAATCCATTAATGGGTGTTCCATTTGTGAAGGGGTTAAATCAATAAGTCTTATTTCACAATCGCTTTGATTGTTTGAACATGGTTGGGCAGCAAATTTACTTTGGCTCGGGACTGTGAAGTCGATTGACGTAAAGCCGGTTGGTTCTATCATCGCTGGTGGAGAGAGGATAACTCGGTTTGACAAAACATCACGATAACCATCTCTCTCGACGATAATGTCGACTCTGGCCAAACCTGGGTCCAAAAATTCCATCAAGAATTTCCCATTTTCATCACTGATGGTTTCATTTGATTTCCAAGTCATCTCTGAATCCCATGAGATATGAATTGTGGCATTGGCTAATGGGTCGCCGTTGTCATCGTAAATTGTACCTTGAAAAACTGCTGACTCATCAGGCGCTCCCATGCTCATTCTGTAGACAAACTCGTCTGGGCGAATCAAACCCGAATCCGGTGAAGCATAATCAAGTCCGTTGAGGAATCCAAACATACAGATGAATAAAATGAATATTGCTATCGCTTTGCCCATTCTGTGCATATTGGGGTCTTGTATGGTCAGTATCGTTGAAGATGAGGAGAAAGTCATAGCCCCAGTCGCTTCTGATAATCCGGTTAAATCATCGATATAATCCAGTTTATCTTCAACTGGTTCGAAGGCGGCATCAAGTTCTTCGCCCTCTGCCATAAATCAACTTATGATAGACTACTTGATAACAATGCGCGCACCTGATTTGGCCAATAACTTAGAAATTTCAGCCTCAGACACCCAAATCGTCATATCAACACTACCATCTTCTAATAACAAATAATCTGTTACCAAACCTGCATTGTGTAAATCAGAAACATAACCAGCAACTGCCCGCTCGGTAGCGTAATTTTCTGGCGGCAATATTTGCAAATGTAGTGGTGGGCCAAATAAATAGAATAAAATTCTGTCTTTTAGGTTCTGCATCCCCTTACCGCTATGGCTGGATATCAGAATTGGCTCAGGTAATGCTAGTGCCGCTACTGTTGCCTTTGCCTCCTCAAGTTGATGGGGAGTGGCCTTGTCTATTTTTGTCAGTACAACCATTATCTGTTGTTTGACTGACATCTCATCATTGCGCCAAGGGAAGTCGTCGTCTAGGTCTTCACCGAATAATCTTTCAAAAACTTCACGACGACTTGTGAATAGTTTTCTTTCCAGTTCAAGAGGAGGGTCGCTGGCATCAGCTAATATTAGCAATAATTCACATTCCAATGCTTCGGAAAGTGTTGCGCGGAATGCTTCTAAGGTTGCATTCGGTAATTCATCAATAAAACCGATTGTATCTGCCAATAGTACTCTTGGACTTGCCTCAAGTCTGCCGACTGTTGTTTCAAGAGTTGAGAATAATTTGTCCTCGATCAATACTTCTTTCCCAGATAGTGCGAGGAATAGTGATGACTTACCGGCATTGGTATATCCTGCAATTCCAACGGTTTGGGCACCGCTTCGAGTTCGTTGTCTTCTACGCTCTGATTGTGCGTTTGCATGACGCTGTTGACGCTTGGCTAAACTTGCGATTTCTCTGTTGAGATTCTCCATTACCGCCTGAAGGGCAGTGGCACCACTAGAACCATATCCGGCTCTTTCACCAGTGGTTTGCAAATTAACTAATTCTCTTAGGACTGTTCTATCAGATTGCAATTGGGCAATTCTTACTTGAGTTCGTGCTTCCATTGAGGATGCATGAGATGTGAAAAGAGATAGTAACAGTCTGACTCGATCCCATACCTCTACCTTTACCGCATCGCTTACCGCAACTAATTGCCTTGCTGCTGCATTATTGTGGATTAATACAAGGTCAACTGATTTCCATGGGTGGCCATCAACTGTTGCTGCCAATTCATCAGCAACATCTTGTAATCTGCCTTTTCCAAAATAACTGCGTGGGTCTTCCTTGCCACTTTGATTTAATCGTTCTACGATTTCAATTCCCATAGTCGCCACAAGTGCTTCGAATTCGTCACTATTCTCTCCATCTCCTTATCATAAGGATGGCTTTGCGGCCTTGATGATTTGTTCTTGCCTCGCCTAATGTGACGCCACCGGCTCCGGCGAGCAGGGGAATTGTCAATCTTTGTCGGCTCCCCCATGGCTAGGCCTTGGGCCATCCTCATAAGAGCCCGCCCCCAGCATCTGTTCATGGGCGAGATGCACCATGCAACCATTGAATGGCAAGGCGATGTAGCTCTTGCCACCACATTTCTCGCCGCTGCTTCCAGGCCAAATTGTAAGGCAGAAATGAGCGAAGAGGGCGGGGTTGCAAAATTAGAGATCACCGTTAGTAATTCAGATTTGCAAACCCTGAGAGATATTGTTGATGAATTACTCATCGCTCTAGCTGACATTGAAGAAAAATAGCATTGAGATGAGAGTGATGGTAGTAAATGAATCTATTAAACCGAGGTTAGTAAACTCAAGAAGCATCCATATTGTTGGCGCAGGACTGAATAAAGAGCGAACTGCACATACTGCTGTTGGGGAATTGTCTCAAAGAGGATGGCGAGTTGTTCCAATCCATCCTCGTGATGCTGGGGCTACGATCTCAGGAATCCCAATTAGGCCTAATATTGAGAAAGATGTAGAACTAGAGGTATTGGTTCTTTTTCTTGCTCCAGAACGTGCCCGTAATGAAGTTAAGAAATTACTTCTCAGGGAATTAGAAACACCGCCAATAGTTTGGTTTCAACCTGGGGCTGAAGATGAAACCGCTATTTCTTGGTTGAATGATGCAGGATGGTCGGTCGTATACGATGATTGTATAGTTCGATTTGCAGAAAGAAATGATTTGACACGCCCTCCATCATTTGTTCCTTGGTTTCGTCAAGTACAGGATAGTGATGATTCAGGATGCTCAGTTTGGTCAGTTCACGAATTCCAAGAAGAGTCTATTTTACCTAGCACTGACTTAGAGTGGGTTGGTGACTTGATAGACCTTAAATTCTCAAACCATATAGTTCCAAAATACATCAGAAGTTTGGTAGAAGAGAGCGAAGATCTCGAGAATTGTGGACGCAGATTATCTTAATTATTATTTTAGATCGTATTCCGGTACGAGCACTAGTATTGATTATTGATAATCTCGTGCTCATACCGACATTAGAATTTCATTTTGATTGTTAGTGATATTTTCATTCCAATTCTAACGTTCCGGTACGAGCACCTTGTGTACGTAAACTGCTTATAATGCAGGCCTTGTGAAAAGAAATACGAGGTTCGTTTTTGCTAGGTAAATGTTGCATTAATTACTTTGATTTCAACTGATTATTGTGATTCTGAAAACTGAAACATGAATCATCAACCAATAAGATTTTATGCTCTATACCAAGCGATGAACTGATCAATTCCATCCTCGATTTGAGTGGATTGAAGGGGTCCAATCATACTTTCCAAACCTTGAATATCAGCATGTGTAATCTGCATATCTTCAGCAGGTCGAGGCCTAAATCGAATTACTGCTTTTTTATCCAGTGAATCCTCAAGTAAACTCACAAGCCGATTTACGCTAATAGGTCTTCCACTTCCAACATTGAATATTTGAGATGGTGTTTTTGAGTTCATACTTCGGAGATTATTAATTTGAGAATGAGGAGGTTTTTCGACAATTTTAATGATTGCTTCAACAATGTCGTCCACATACGTGAAATCTCTTGTAATCTCTCCCTCGCCATAGACTTCGATGGTTTGGCCGGATTCAATTTTATCCGTGAAACTGTAGACTGCCATATCAGGCCTCCCCCACGGGCCATACACTGTGAAGAAACGCAGTCCTGTTGTTGGGAGTTGGTATTGGTGGCTGTAACTGTAAGCCATTAATTCGTTCGCCCTTTTGGTTGCTGCGTAGAGACTTTGTGGGCGATCAGCGGCATCTTGAACTCTGAAGGGAGGCTCAGCCAGATCCCCATACACAGAACTGGAAGATGCGTAAACAAGATGTTGAATTTTATGAATACGGCAGGAATCTAATATGTTGCTAAAACCCACGAGATTACTAGTCACATAGCGATGGAATTCGCTTGGAGGTGAACGTACACCTACTTGCAGCCGCTAAGTTAATCACTGTATCAAAATTCTCTTTTTCGAAGACCTTGTCGATTTCTGCATGTTCCTCAATCGGGATGCGATAAAATTTAAAATTGGGTTTTGCCTCAAGAAGTGCAAGACGAGCCTCTTTCAACTTTACATCGTAATACGCATTCATATTATCGACCCCGACAACATTCTCTCCACGCTCGAGAAGGCGCAACGCTGTATGAAATCCAATGAATCCAGCGGCGCCAGTAACGAGGGTCTTAGTAGGCATCATGATCTCTCCGGTAAAGTTAATTTTACATCCCATCCAAAATATTCCAGTAGGGCATTTTGCCATTGGTCCTTGGCTACTGAAATCTGTGTTACATTGCCCTCTCTGTAAATGAAGAGGATGTTCTCACGTAAGAATCGAAACTCATCATCCACAATTGCAGAGAATCTCATACGATTAGTGAAAGGATAGGCGATATTTGATGAAAATCTTTCCTTGATTTCAGTAAGAATTTCTTCTTCCGGACGTGGTGTAAGCATAATTTCCATTTGCAGTTGTTCCTTATCTTCAATGCGATAATATACTGAAAGCATATCGTCATTGATTTCTGTTCTGAATGTCACTCCAAAGAAAGAATGTGTGATTTGTTCATCAGCAGGATAGGGGTGGAGTGATGGCCATCCATTCCCAACATCAGCGAAAAATACTCTTCCATCAAGATTTAGGCGATCGAGATTGTGAATCTCTTTTCCGTCGATAAATGCAGTGTGAAGTTTTGCATCAAAGCCTTTTTTTCGGGCTTCATGGATGAATGAGAGGGTCTTGTCTGAGCAAGTCCCTCCGGGCACCTGTCGCCCTACGGATTCGCCGTACAACATTTCTAAGGTGTGGAATGGCTCTCCACGAAATTTCTGTTCCATCAAATCAAGGATACTGTCGAAGGGTCTCATTTGTGCACCTTCCCACGTTTGTTAATTGCGACATCAAAGACTGGATAGGAGGAGAAATACAGATGCGTTGAGTCCATCTCAAAGTGCTCACTCCAAATATCTTTGAGACCTTGACGTTCGGTTTGGCCATTGCTTGTGAGATGCTTCAATACCATGCTTCGAATACCACTCCCTACATCCAAGGATGTCTTTTGCCGTTGGAGGATACTCTCCGGTAGAAAGCCCTCAAAAGAATCCCGAAGAATGGCTTTGTTGACCGCCCCTCTGTACAAGTCGTCAAAATCGAGGTGGTCAGAAAAGTTTCGAATTCCTTGGTCAAGAAAAGGGCAGCGAACTTCGACGCTATGCGCCATCGATGCAAGGTCGAGCCTCCGTAATTCTGTGATGGGCATATCGTTGATGAGTTGGGTACGAGTTTCTTTCCAGTTTGAATTAGGGCTTGGATATTTGTGATAGCCACCAAACAATTCATCGGCACCTTCACCCCCAAGAACAACTTTGATTCCAGCCTCACGAACTGATTTGGAAAGCAAATAGGTTCCAAGTCCATTGCTGATAATTGATGGATTGAAACTCTCAGTAGCCCATACGACTTTTCGAATGAGTGATGGAACTTCCATTGATTTTGGTAAATCGACATACCTCACATCTTTGAGATCTAAAGCCTTCACGACATCTTGAACTGCATCGTAGTCGTCTCCGTTCCCGAGAGTGAAATAGGTTGCATCCGGTCGATGCTCAGCAACGACTGCTGCGACGAGAGAACTGTCGAGGCCTCCACTGAGGAATACAGCAACAGGTTGAGTGGGTGCTGGGAGACGTTTGATGACAGCATCCCGAAATATGTTGGTTAGGGAATCATTTGTTTGTATTGAGTGATGTTGGCGTATCACCTTTACTTCGCCACTCAGCGCATCAACTGAAGATAAACCGAGAGGTAGAGCAGCAAAGTAATCAACATGGTCAATGGCTTTGAGTTCACTGGTAATGAAAACTCTCGTACCCGAGCGCCCAACAAAGAGAGGTTTTTTCCCAATATGATCTCGAATCGTCCAAATTGCGGAAGTCTTTCGGTCAACGATGACGCCTGAAAAAAACCCATCCAATACATCAAGAAGTCCTTCGTTGAGTTTCTTGAACAGTGGTAGCATGACCTCTGTGTCGCTTGATGATAAGGAGAGGCCATATGCTTCAGATAAGGTCCGATAGTTGTAGATCTCGCCATTGAATGCTCCAATCATGTCTTCATACTCCATGGGTTGGGCACCAACCTCATTGAATCCGTTAATTGCGAGGCGAGTGAAACCCAAAGCCATCTCTTCCGTCCCTACAATCCGTTGATCGTCTGGACCCCGGTGTGCGAGTCGAGGAAGACTCTTCTGAACCTCTTCATGTGACCCTGGGCCAAACATGAAGAGAATACCACACATCACAATCACCTTATTTTTATTCCAATTCGGTTCGGACCAACATGAGCAATTCACCAAGACGATTCTGGCCAATGCCGTCGAGTAGACTCTCCCCAAAAGGCATCGTTCGAGGTTGACTCGACAAGGCGCTGCGGGCTAGTGCTAAGTAGTCGTTTAGCGAGTTCGGGATGCTGTGCAAATTTTCGCCGTAGGGCCTTAAGCATGACACTTTCTTTCAATTCCGCCCAATTATTCCTCCTTAGATCCTTCATCTCCGTGGCAGTAATTTTTGCAAGAACCGGGGTTTGCGATAATCGAATCTGTTCTTTCAACTCCATGTCAATGAACTTTTGAGCTTGGTAATAGTGTTCAACCGTCTGCCAATTGATTCCATCAATAAAGATACTGTGTTGGGAGAAATTCGAGAACTCCCCCCAAGGTTGATCAGAGTGGTAGAATCGAACCTCGTCCTGATTTAAGCCAATTCCTTCCAAGGGAATCTGATGCCCAAGTTTTTGATTTTTCGTGCTCAGGTATGCTTCATTTTCTGGGCGAATATTTGGATGGGTGCTTACAGATGCAACTTCAATGCCATTCATTTGTAGAAACTTGCGCTTTCGAGGATTGTTTGAAATTAACTGAACTGCACTTATTTCAAGCGATTTGAGAATCGCAACAGCAGAATCATAGTTCCGAGTATCCTGTTCGAGACCAAGGTGCTCATACGCTTCAACTGTATCAAGACCATCTGATTCCATGAGCCTCACAGCCCGAATTTTCTTCGAAAGCCCTTGCCCCCTTCCTTCTTGATGAAGATGGATGATTATTCCTTCTCCTTCAATTGCCATAAGTTTCATCGATTCACGGAGTTGGTCCGCACAATCGCAGTCGTTTGCGCCAAATACTTCGGAAGCCAGACAGGAAGAATGGATACGTAAAAGTGGCAGTTCGCCTAAACTGTTCACATCCCCCATACTGATGACACGAATCTCTTCGTCACCAGCGTCATACATTCGGAAATCCCCCATCGATGTGGGAAGAGTACACCAATTATTGAGTTTAGACATTCTGCATCCTTTACCGCAATGGAACCTTCTTCTTAATATTCACTCTTGGAGTCAGATATAGCGTAATCCTCTGCAACATCACGGATTGTTGTAAGGAATTGTATTGTTTCAATTGCTCGGTGTCCCATTACTTCTTCATTCAGTTCTGACCACATTTCATCACTAAATAAGTTTTCAAGTTGATTCATCAAAGGTTGTATCAACGGTTCATCGAAATTCTGCTTTAATGTGTGATGGAGGCCGCGGATTCGGTAAAAACTCATCTCGAGTCGAATCATCCGTCCCGAGAGGTTCTGCTCGAAAATATCTTGAATCTCAGAAATATCTTTTTCGGAAAAGTCAAGCGTGTGTGATGGATTTTTCGCAAGAAAACCCATGAGACCTGCATACATGGCCGAGCCGACAATTTCTGCCTTGGCCTTTGGAATATTGAGTTCAACGATTAATGAGTTTCGAGCGATATGATTAACTGGAAAACCGACCGCTTTTATGACAAAACCGCGAAAGTACCGATTCACAATTGCCCACATCATATCCGAGCGCCTCGCTTCTTGGCCACCTATGTGGAATATGGAATTTGGAGTTTGGGTGAGTGTTTTGTGATTGAGAATGAAGGTAATGCCCCCACGATTGACTGAATCTTTAATCTCATTCAACGGATTACGTGGGGTGGTTGCCACAAGTGGCCGGGTAAGGGGGTGGCCAAAAATCAGGCTGTTTGCACCTTCAAGAAGTCGCGTTAGGGCCTTTGCCACTGTTTCATGTTCATCCACCTTCTCAATCCAATGAGGGCTTTCAAGGTGGGATGTATGCTTTCTCGAAAGATCGTAATAATAATCGGGACAATCTATTCGTGCAAGTCTGTTTTCAATTGACCGGTCAGGTAGTAGTTCTTCTGGGCTAAGTTTATTCAACCAATTTAGATTATGAACAAGATCGACCAACTGAACTCTTAGGCCATTCAGAGGAGGATTTGGAGAAGACCCTTCATATGCACCAAGAACCACATCTACGCCTGCTTCACGCAAAATGGGTAACCACGCTATGAACGATTTTGCCCGTTTATCAATCCTCATATCATCATCCATGACCCAGCCAATTGAATCAATATCCCTTGCAAGTTCACGACCCAAATACCGTTGAATCATTGTACGTGCTTGAGCAATACCCACTTGACCAACGGGTCGTTGTTTGTAGGGCTGACCAAATAGTCCTCTTCTTGCATCAACTTGCTGCTGGTGCTGAGTGAATATGTTCACATCGAGGTTGATTTTTGTGATTTTTTCTTTCATCGCAGCCAATTCTATTGGTGGGCATCCATTATCAAGTATGAAGACCCGAACTCTGATTTTCTGAACGCTGATACTCTGTAAAAGCGGCCATATTGTCTCTGGTTCAGAAGTGATTACTCCGATGTTTAATGTAAAGGGTGGCCGACTGGGGGGGGCTGGTGCAAGCCATTCAGAGACATTTGAACACAAAGCACTTTTGCTGTTTGCTTGAAAGGGCGAAGGATTCTCTATGGGTGGATACCAAGAAAAGAGTTCTTTTGCACGCTTCTTAAATTGTATTCGCTGGTGGTTTTCCATCCTTCCATAGTATTTCTGCCAAAATACAGTGAGGCCAGAAAGCTTAGCCTCTGACCCCTTTGTTGTCAATCGAATTCGATCGAGTTCAGCATAATGTTTTACCAGATTTGAAGTGATTGGAGTGTAAGTCACTGTACCGAGGTCGGCAATGCGAATGCAAAGATCACGATCGGTGGAACTGCGTAGTGACTCATCGAAACAACCTGCCATAAGCATTGTTCTCATTCGAACAAAAATGTTTGACCCTTGTATCCCGCCATTCCCTATTAGAAACTCATCTGCGTTGATGGCAGATGGCCCAGGGTAAATCACTGCCTTTGTGTGTTCTGCTTCGAGACGTTGGATACCTGCTGCCACCATGTCAAAATTACCAGTTTTGCACGTACTCATGCAGGTTTCTAGATAGCGGGGTAACCATTCATCATCATCATCTAGAATTGCAATGTAAGTTGATTCTGGGTGGGCGGTTACTTCAAAAATCCAATCAATACCTGTATTCCAAGAGCCACATGCACCCAGTGTACGGCGATTCCTGATGATTGCGATAACTGTATTTCCGGTATCGAGGGAACTTATGTAGTGTTCATTTAGTTTGATATTCTCTTCTAAACGAGAATCATCCACAACAATTAGGAAATCTGGGGGCTGAGATTGTCCCAGGATTGAAGGGATTGACCTCTTGGAAAGTAGATCCGGTCGATCACATGTAGCCACTATGACGCCAATTTGGAATTTGGAACTTTGTTCTTGACTCATAAGTAACCCCCATTCCCACTATTTTTTTAGTCTACAACCTGATTTAATTATATTACGATTAGCAAAGAGGGGTTTTCTACAATATTTCTGTAAATAGAAGTTGTGAGTTTGAGGTTAGCAGTGGTTTCTATTAGACTGTACCCAATGAAAGGACGGGTGTCAAAGGGTTTCAGTTTGCATTTAGTAGAATTTATGTTTGAATAGAGTCAATAGAAATATCCTAATTATAGCAAAAAACAAGCACAGATTGAAGAATATTGAATGGAATTTTCTGATTTTTGTTGTGTCTAGGAACTGTGAATAACTCATCACCGAATCCTTGTTTGACTTTTTGAATAGCCTCAAAAATTATTCTCATCGTGGACCACCTATGATCCATCTCCAACATTACTTCGGAATTGTGCTTTACATTAGTATAGATTAAATCGAATGTCTTTCCAATGTCAAAGATACCTCGAAAGTTTTCAAGTTGCATTAGAATACACTCATTGAAGTCTTCTATTGACGATTCACCATCGCATCCTGGGCCGATTACCAAATGATGAAATGGTTTCTCCATCTCTATTAGAGCCTGTAAGTTATTTTGATCAAAGCCATTTACACCTTCTAATCCTCCTGTTATTGAGTCTCCTCCATTATCGACAGTAAAAATACAATCTGGCATCACTTTATCAAATAATTCCTGGTAAGCCAGTTTTATTTTTTCAGGTTTATCGTTGTTAATTGCAACAAAATAAGGTAGATTCATGGTTTCATTTTTTATGCCTTGAGCAATCAAACGAATGCTATGATTTTTGATTTCAAAATCAAATTCAGGCAAAAAATCTTCAATCGTGAACAAATGGTCATTAATTTTGGTTAATGGTTTATACTCTCCTTTAATCTCTATGGATGATGCCAAAATCAAGTCTATTCCTGGATAGAGTTTACTTATCCATTTAGCAATCGAATATGCACCAATATAATCATTACCACCTCCTATCGAGAGGATTAGTATCCTTTTTTTATCAGTTAATATATTTCGGAGAAAAACATCAAAATCTTTCATTTCATTTACGGTTTGTAATATATTCACAACATCTGTCTCCTAAACTCTTGGAGGGTGAGTCTTGGATTAAACTATTGCCCTGCATAATCGCTTTAGGATAGTTTCAATTGGTCTATCCGAATACCCATTGCAAAGTTAATGGTAAACTGAAGGTTTAGCAGTGGGTCTGTTTGTTCGCTAGCGTTGTGTTCCTATACGACTACGAGGGGTCCCCTTGTGAATACTCGACTTTGTTACCGCTCTAATCCATACTTCTCCAAAGATTTGATTTGCTTGAATTAGGATAATTTATTGTAGTTTATTCGATAGGATGTAGCATGAACGATCATGATGCTTTTGAATTTCGTGAAGGATATTGGACAAAGGATGTTTATTTTGTCCCCGAAGGAAAGTCTTTGGAAACTCTCAGTCAGATTTTGTCAGATAAACAAATCATAACAAAAAAAGAGTGGTTGTTGAACTGTTCACTAAAAGATAAGATGCCTCGAAAAGTCCCATCAATAAAGCAACTTCACGGACGCGCAAGTTTCCCCCGATATCTCGAATGGTTTTCTGTAAGAGGTTGGGGACTCGAGGATACGAATACCATCATGAAAAATACTGATGAATATGGGCATCCTACTGATAACCCATACGTGTCAAAGCGATGGTGCCTATTCAAACGCAAATTCACTGACCGAACAATCTTGCAAGTTAAGAGGGCAAATAGTGAGGAAGAGTAGTAAATAGATTCGTTTTGCTAGACATTATGTCACGTTTACAAGGGTTTGTCCATAATACCCTTGCATACCAAAGTATTGTGCATAAGGGCTTGCTATGGGTCATATACAACGCATACGGAAGGACTTGGAATTGTCCGGACGGAACTTGCGAGATTCCCGGTACGAGCACTCTTCTATAGATTTATTCTTTTGTTAGGTGGCAATTCATAATGTGCTTAATTTTAGAAAATTAAACTCAATGAAGTGATCGCTCCTGCCAAACCAGCGCTCAATCCTCCACCAAGAAGAACGCCGATGCTGCGGAGATTGCCTAGTCCGTACTTAGCACTCGAGACCATTCCTCCTGCGATTCCCAAAGTTACATTTCCAATCGACACGAACATCACCGACGTAGAAACGCTCGAAGCTTTCTCTCTTACTTTTTCTGCTTCTTGGGCTGCTTGCTTTGAGTCCTCGTAAATATCGGCAGATTCTTTGTGAATTTCATCATAGAACATTTGTTGCAATTCATCGGAATTGAACTCCCCTTCGCTGTTTAGGTTTCCACTTGAATTGGCCATACTCTCATCCAATAATTTGTTGATGAGGATCTGGGAATTTCCCATGCCTGTCATTGCGAAATTATACGAATCCAGGTAACGTTCGTAATCATCACTCGCCTTTTCGAATTTATTGATTGCCCTTTCTAATTCAGAATCATATTGCACGGATTCTAAATAATTAATACTGAATTCACCCGAAGAAATCAGATCTTTTACGGCGCTGATGTTCTCCCCAACTTCTGTTTTCTTTTCGTAATAATATTCTGCCACAAAAAGTTCGTAATCAGCATCATTATCGTAGTAATCGTAAGCCTCTTGATATCGGCTCAGATTTTCAGAATCATTTGTTAGTTCAGCAAATTGTAGTAATAGGGAATAAGTGTTCCTCATATTCGACATAGCGATCCAGTTGTCAGTAGAGGCGGATTCAATAGATTCCATCCGGTCGAATTCATCCACAAAATTTAGCAATACCTGTTGGTTTTGAACCAGTGTTAACATTCTTAATGATATCATTCCATTCATTCCTTCAGAGTCGTCTTTTAGGATATACAAATCAAGGCTTTGGTTTCCATCATCGATTATGTGCCCTATTCTGAAACTTATCATTTCTAGACTACTTTGTGTAGATACGTCGATGAATGCCCCGCCGTATTCATCCCTCACTTCAGAAAAAATCGAAATGTAAGAATCTACAGATTCATTCACTCCCGACTCAAATGAATAGATTTCATAGAGAATTCCGTTTTGGGTATAGGGTGAAGTTGAACAAGCATTCTCTATTGCACATACCGCAAAAATGCTATTTGAATCAATTATTCCATCCTGGTGGAAAAAGAAAATATCCTTGGCGAGCTTTGCTTTATTGTAATCATCTGTATTCTTAGACATACTCGAATTTAGGAGTTCCACTTCGGCTTCATAGAGTGATTTCTGCATTGCTAAATTCTTTACTTCCATGAGGAGAATTTCCTCTCGAAGTATAATTTGATTTTCCATTGATTCGATTGTCCTTGCTTCTGATGCATATTCGCTCGCTTTCATTTCGTAACTTGTCGCCTCTTGATCTACTTCGTTGAATGTCTGAGCCAGTATACCTGTAAACGCTGAGAAAATAAGTACAGATATTGCTAGGACTGTGAGGATCTGTTCAGTCGTTAGATTGCGAGCTTTATTCAGTATTTTTGCTACAATAGTATCACTGACTTCTCCATCTTTTGATTCAACGATTTCAATTGCGTCTTCATCTTTTGAATCATCCGCGATGTCTTCATCGCTCTCATCTACAAGTGATTCTTCATCTGATTGCTCGACTTCCGAAGTTTTTTCTTCGGTGGACTCTACATCGACATCGCCCAATAATTCTTCTTTAGGCTCGTCGATGTCTTCTTCCATGCGGTGGAATTCAACACTCGGATTATAGTTCCACGCTTAGGAACATTGCCACTCAGAATTGGAACCTTCATTCCGATTCGGATGAAAGAAGGGTTTAGAATGATATTTGCAGATGGTATCTCGTTAATGTTCTATCTATCGACGAATGAGACTTACTATTGCAGAGAATATTATTGCCAATCCAAAAAGTCCAAACAATATAGCAACGAGGAGAATAAGTAGGGTAATTAGCAAAATTACAAAACCGAACATAATCCCAAAAAACAACTCAAGTCCGTCTGAAAAATCAAATTTCGATAATTCCTCCAATATCCACGAACCCATTCTCGAACCTGCGATGAAAAAGTTTGCGGAGAGGATAATACTTACCAATCCGGCTAGTAGTGAAATCGGAAGAAGGACTAATGCCCATATCGATGGCACCGGAATGGCTGGCATACCCATCTTGCTAAATAACCAAGCATACGGTGGTGCAATTTTTCCTGAACCTGGATCTGCAATGGTTGAATCATCATCTTTTATGTTCCATTCATATTCTCTTCCACAATGTGGACATTCAAATTCGCCTGACGCATCAGCATCGCGCTTTACTTCGCCTTCGCAATGTGGGCAAAGAATCGCTACCATGAGCGTACCAAATTCAAATACGAAATAATGATTTTCCCGTTTTCATTAAAACTTAATTTTTAATTTAAATCGAATTGAGAGAGATTACCATGGTATTTGCGGATGGTATTCCGGTACGAGCAGTGGTATTGATTATTGATCATCTCGCGCTCATACCGATATTGGAATCTCATCAAGATTGATTATACAAACCTCATAGACTCTGGTGGTCGAGCGATAACAAGAATTGCTAACCATGATACAATGTTTGCCAATTAGTTTTTTTGATTTATTCTCTGCAGCAAGCCGATCGACGTTTTCTCCTCTCCTTGATGCGAATTCATTTCGTCTTCGGGTTGAGATTTTAGAGTTCTAACAATCGATGTGGAGAAGAAGCCGAACGCGAGCAGCCACATCAGAAATGGAAGAAAATCGAGTGAAGTATCAAAGTTCATCCAATACGTGAAAAAGTTCTGATTTTGTATGATTGCACTTTCCATCGCATCAGCATCTTCGTCACCAATTTCCGATGATGATCGAATTTCAAATACAGGGACTAAATCATAGAAAGTGGGTTTGTTTTGCATCTGATCCCCTTCACGGCGATCCAAATAGAATGTCGTGGTTGATTCACCTGCGATTATTAGGCCAGAAAGTTGTTCTGACTTTATTTCAATTTCACTTCCCAAATATATTGGCAGGGCACTGGGTATCACATCAATGAGTGAAAAGGTTCTCAACAAATTTGCTTGAATAGAGCGCTCAGTAGCACTTACGGTGGTCGAACAAACTTTCACTGGAATCCCCTTCAAAACATCTTCTTGATCACAAGTAAGATCTGCGATTGCATATCCCGAAACATCGACTTTATCTTCTTGTCCAGTGATAAAACCACCAGTTGTTCCAGAAATTTCTTCCGGGGTTATGAGTCCAAGGGTTGCCTCCTCCATTCTGTCATTTCTCCATGACAATTGTGGGGAGGAATCTTTTTCGATCAGCTCACCTTTCTCACAGGAAGATTTCTCACCGCTACAAATCGTGTAATTTGTACCATCTCCATTGGCAACTCCGTCAGAGCCGAAGTACGTCTGGTTTGATTCCAAAGATGCCCATCCAACGCTTAAGTCCGATGAATCACCTGAGGCTAAATAGGCGCTTACAGGATCGTGCCAGCCCAAGAGCCAATTGTTGATCGATTGAGTGAGGTACGGCGTTGTTGCGAAATTGCTAATTAGAAATTCTTCAACAAATTCACCAAAAATTGAATCCATTAGCAGAGATTGTAATGCTGCCGCTGAATTTGTATCGATCTCATAAGCAGAAGCGATGACATCGACACCCCATGGTTCCGTTTCAGTCTGGGTACCTGATAAATATCCAGGTGCCACTTTCCCAGATAATTCACCATAGAGGAAGAGCAGCGCACCTGATGAGGTCGTTAACCCAAGTGGACCATAGAGAATATTGGCAGATTGCTCAGGGGTTAAGGAGATTGCAGACAAGGGGTTGCCATTGGCCCAATCTCCACCCTGATTCATGCTGTATGTTAGGTATCCACCAAAAATTGGGTCTTCATTGCCAAAAGAGGTATTGACAAATTGGCCGGCGTTCAACTTTCCACTTCCGCCAAGAAGGGCCATTTGTAACGAGGTTACTGAGGTCGCCCAACCTTCAGACCAAAGCGCTATTGCCTCATACTGAGCATTGTTGAGTCCAAAGGTCGACATCGCTTCATCAGAATCCATTCTCAGAAACGTGCTCAGACCAAAACCAGTTCCTGCGGAGTTCTTGGCGAGTAATCCAACGGGAGAGTCACTGCCATCACCGTTCGTCAGTAAATTAAGGCAATCGACATCTGAGAAATCAACATCGAGTAGATTGTTTAAACGCTTTGCAATATCCTCACTATCGGTAAAAGGTGAACCACCTCCATTGGATTGAAATTCTAATCCAATGGCAATGTAGAGGGACCAATCCCGTATGAGTGTCTGCGCATAATCGGGGACGAGTGAATCTTCTTCCCCGTCATCATTGGTATCGATCATTTCAGTAGCAAGATAGCCATATGCAGTCGCACGTTGGAGGCTCACAGAGTTTGTTGGATCTGCTTCTATGGTTGAAAGGAGCGTTTCAGGCTCCCCCATGCTAATGAAGGCTACCGGGCCTAAGTCGTTAACCAATGATACATTGAACAGAGGGTCCGATGGATGAAGTGAAGAATACAATGCTGAATCAATACCTTCCATGAAGTTGGCCACAGGAAGCGGATTTCCGTCAAGGAGATTAGGTAAGATTACGCTTACTTCACCTGCTGTTTCAGCAGCGCCTAAGGCCGTATAACCGTATGAGCCAAAACCTGCACCGCCAATCGTGCTGGTCATCGAGGTAATGTGGTCGGCTGTTGCAATCCCTGCTTGAGTGGTATTGAGGTCCTGATCCATCATTCCGCTTGCGAAACCAATTTTTGTCAAATCCATGATTCCATTGATTGCGCTCCCCGTCGCTCCAATGATTTGTGGTCTGAATTGTATATTCAATTGTGTGAGTTGTTCGTCGCAGGAATTTTTACTCTCCGAAGAACATTCAAAGGAATTGACCAGATTATAAGTTAATTCACCTTTACCAGCATCATGGTTTAGCAATGTTTTATGTGAAGTGATTTGGTAGGTGTAGGGGCCTTTCCTCTCATATTCAGGAGGGATTTGATTTTCTAAAACCTGACCAGCATTGGTTAAATTCCATGCATAATAATCACGAGTTGAAACCGAAGTGGCCCAACTCTTCTCAACCGAATCACAATCACCATCTTGGCCACAGATTGTATCCAGTGGATAGGTTGCAAACTTGTCGTCGATGGCTCCAGCAACAGCTGAGGTGAAGACAATAGGTAAGAGTGTGAGGTTGAGTAGCAAGCAGACCAGGCCGAATCCGATTAAGAATTTACTACTACGAACCAGTTCCACACACTGAAATTATCAATTCGGCGGTTAAAGTTTGAGCCGGTTATTGATCACGGTATGTCTTTGAAGATTTGACAGACGCCATTCACCTTACTGTGGACTGACCAATGTGGAATGGTCGAACACAATTTGCCCGGACGGAACTTGCGTGTTTCCCGGTACGAGCTTCCATTTTTTCAAATGGGTAGGTGGCTGTGTTCATCGACCCAATCGAAAAGTGTCTGCAAAATTGGGCTGAGAGATTTTGCATCTTCAGTAATTGAATATTCAAACGCATGTTCAGAGTTTGCTTGTTGTGTTCGAGAAACAAGGCCATGTCGTTCAAGTTCGTTCAACCGTCGAGCAACGGTGGTCGAAGATGAATCAACTAGATTTCTTCAACTCCGAAAATCGTGCTGGATTCTTTTTCTGTCTAAAACCATCAATATGTGCAATGACTTTGATTTGGTCAAGAGCGAAAGCAATTCATCTACTCTGGCCATAGGTAGGGTTGCATTTTTGTTCCATATTTTCTACTCTTGGTCGGCTGTATTTGTTTTTTCCTGTAACAAAACTGTTACAAAGTAAAGTTATATGAGTCCACTCTTACCGAGTAATTGTGCGGAGTAAAGCGTTTCTTCTTGTGTTGATGCTTTGTCTCAGTGCGTCGACGAGGATTTTGTTGGATTTCAGTGATGAATCGACTCTTTCAGTCGTCGATGACATTTTACAGAGTGATTCAAAATCCTCCACTGATACATCCAGCTGGGTTGTATCTCCATCGAATGGCTGGACTACTGGGGGCGAGGAATTGACCATCACAGGAAGTGGCTTTACCGATCTCGCCTTTTCCAACACAACAGACGATGGAATCAACCACCAATGGGTGGAGTCGACCATCGATTACACCGTTGAAGCCGGTCGATGGAATGCAATCGCCATGGATTCAAGCGGCTGACATCCACGTGGTCCATATCAGCGGTGGAAATTACCAGATCAGGCACAGCATCCATGACGGAACATCCTGGAATTCCGTAAAAATCAAAGATTGTGGACAAACGTATTGCTGGGATGTTCACATGGTCATTGATGATAACGATGACCTTCACGCGGCGTACACAACATACACCAACTGGGCTGAAAGGCTTGTTTACATGCACTATGACGGAACTAACTGGACGAGCGAAGAAGTCTCTTCAAACGCAAATTTCGGACCAGTCGGTATCGCTGTCGATTCGAATAATCATCCACATATTTCCTATGCTGTCGAGTGGAGAATCAATGCGGTGATGGACTACGCCTTGCCTCATACAGTGGGTCCAGTTGGACACACGACAACGTTGATAGTGGGGACAACCGTGGTTGTGATTCAGCCATAGTGATTGATGAGAACGATGACATTTACATCGCCTATCAAGACCGTGACACCTCGAAATTGAAAATAGCAACGGACAAAAGCGGTTCATGGGATGCATACATCCGTTGACACAGGAACTTCCCCGAGCTATTTGTATCCTGGATACATGACATCGATGGCCATGGATCAACAAGGGCAATTTCATATCGCTCACTTTGATGAAAAAGAGGATGATTTACGGTACTCAACGGGCGTTCCCAACGGCCTATGGACGACCACCATTGTCGATTCAGCAGGACATACTGGACGCGACCCTTCAATCGCAGTGGATATGGGAGGTTTTCCTCACATCGTTTACCAAACATGGTGCTGGAATGAATTTGAAGTATGCAACAATCAACCCATCAACCTCCAACTGGGATCGTGAGTACAATGGCAACTAATGGCGACGTTGGCACCGGAAATTCTCTTTTAATCGATCCAAGCGGCGTGATGCATGTTCCCTTCAGCGATGAGACGAATGACGTTCTTGAAGTACGCTACGAAATCAACCGGCTTGATTCAAACGAAGGAAATAACCGTTCAATTCGGTGAACATGGCTCTGTGACCGGAACAGTGGTCAACGACACGACGATTGTCGTGACAACGCCAATGGCTGGTGCAAACCGCAGGTACAGTCGATACCTCACTCTTTGGGACAAGGACGATGTGAGCCACACAACAGGCGCATCATTCACGTTTATTTCACCAGATGACCTTGACAGCGACGGTGTGCTCAATGCCGATGATGACTGCCCTGAAATTGCAGGTCAATCTACTTCTGGCGAAGTCGGCTGCCCAGACGGCGATGGTGACGGGTTCAGCGATTCAACCGATGCCTTCTCCTATGGATGCCTCCGAATGGGGCGATGCTGATGGGATGGAACTGGCGACAACGCCGATGCGTTCCCGAACGATGCCAGTGAAACACTTGATTCAGACGCAGATGGAGTTGGTGACAACAGCGATGCCTTCCCTAGTGATTCCAATGAAACGCTTGACTCAGACGGTGATGGAGTCGGTGACTACGCTGACGCCTTCCCTCAAGACGCCAACGAGACGATTGATTCTGACGGTGATGGTGTTGGCGATAACGCCGATGCGTTTCCAAACGATGGCAACGAAACGATGGATACCGATGGCGATGGAGTCGGCGATAACAGCGACCCGAACCCCACACAACACAGCGATGATGACAGCGATGGTGATTCAATAGCCAACATCGATGATGCCTTCCCGAATGATGCAACGCAATGGCTCGATGCTGACGGCGATGGTTATGGTGACAACGCATCGGGTAACAATCCAGATGCTTTCGTGAATCACTCCACACAATGGTTCGATGCCGATGGTGACGGCTACGGTGACAATTGGGGCGATGCATCATGGAACTCAACTCGGCTGTTCGTTTGGCCGGGGGAATTTGTCGATGGAGCGGTCCTCGCAGATCATTGCCCAACTGAAGTCTGGCAACTCCACTGTCGACGGTTACTTCGGTTGCCTCGACATCGATGGGGACGGCATCGCTGACATCTACGATGAGGATGTTGGAAATAATTCAGGGACCCCTTCCAACGAAACAAATCAAACAGGGCCAGTGGATTCTGATAACGACGGGGTCGATGACCTGTACGACATTTGCCCTGAAACGGTGGCCTTCGGCATTGTCGATATTGATGGATGCCTGATCGATGAAGATGGCGATGGCGTTGATGACTTCAAAGACGATTGCCTTGGAACAACATCCGGGGCAACCGTTGACGCCAATGGCTGCGCTGTGACCGTTGATGAGCCGAGAAGTTTCTTTGAATCGTTTAGTTCGGGTGAACGAGGTGCGCGTCTGTCCAAACGTTTGGTGTTGAGCGCCATCATCGTCGCTCTGTTTGGTTTCCTTCAGACGAACTTGGCTGCTGCATTGCTTCCCGATTCGATTCGTTGGATTCGCGTGCTTCGCGCTACAGGTCCAAACTCAACAAAGAGGAAATACGGGAATTGGAGTATCTGAAATCCCTTGTTCAAACCTACTATCAAGACCCCGAAGTGTTGCGCGATGAACTGTACCAGATTGAAATCGGAATTGACTGCTCGCTACACAAACAGCGAAGATCAAGAAAGTCACCTTAGAGAAAATCAACACCCTCATTGCGGATTTGCTTGCCATGGAGCCATCAGACGTGAGTCGCGTCGCACACAATGATGCGTACTTCGGTCTTGGCGGTGCCATGGACACAGAGCTACGTTCGGAATACATGTCGCAAGATGTGCTCATGCGAGAAATGGAAACCGACCTTTCTCACGGTGAGGCTGTCAATGCTGCGCTCAACCTATGCTGGCCATCCTCCAATGGAGATGAAAGGGGAACTCAATGAATCGGACGGGCATGAATACCTCGAGTACCCTACAGGCAGTGGAGCATGGTTTTACCGTGTTCACTCAACCGAAGAGTGGGTTTCTTGGACTCAATAACGATCGATTTACCATGGTATTTCCAGATAGTTTCCTCGGAACGAAGAACTGTACGGAAGCAATTGGAAATTGTCCGGACGGAACTTGCGTTTTTTCCGGTATGACTGACCATAATGGACGGTTCTATAGTTCCGCTTCGAAACATGGCCACTCTGAATTGGAGCCTTCATTACGATAGCATGGGTTTCTTTACGGTCTGTGTGCAACTCATATCCTTGCTACCGGGGTTGTTTTGGACACAAATGGTGATCTGTTGAGAGCGAGCAACATGCCAACGGAAAATAGAATCAATGCAGGCTTGGTTGGTATACTTCTGTCACTGAAGAGTGGTCAATAGCATTTCTCAAGAATCATAGATCGGTCTCAACGAGACGAAGCGAGACTCAATGCCGTTCATGGATTCTAAAAAATAGACCACAACACATATTTATGATACAATTTACAAAAAAAACATGGGTGGAAATGCGTTGGCAGCGGACTCCGAGGGAATCAAAGAAAGTGATTCTCACGGAACTCGACGTACGCTTTACATGGCTCTAGGTTCCACTTTGGCCTTCATCCTGTATTCAGTTCTGGTATTTGCTCCAGCTGGTGAATGTTTCAATGTGGTTGATGGATCAAATTCGCTTGGGCTTACATTCAGCTACACATTGCAGATGGTCCAGGAGTTTTTTGAATCAAGGAGTACAAGTCAACTTGATTGCTACAGTGAATTCTTACTGATTTGGGATGTGATTTTTGCAATCATCTATACTTCAATGTATAGTTTTTGGATTCTGTACTTCTTCCAAAACCGACGGATTTTATTGGTGGTACCACTCCTTGGTATGGTTGCCGATTGGGCCGAAAACATGACTGAAATCTTGATGATCAACAGCTATGTGGATTCAAATATAATTTCTGAAACACTTGTTTCAGTAGGTTCTGGACTGAACATGATGAAATGGGTCATGTCCACTCTCACATACTTGATTCTCTTTGCAGGAATTGCTAACAAGATTAAATCAGTTATGAGTCCATCAAAAATCAAAGAAGATTAGTCATCTCAAAACTAATTAAGTCCCAGAGCCGGGATTGTTGAGCCCATTCCTCTGCAATCACCACTTGAGTTTGGTATCAAAAAAACGCTGATTTCTTAGTACATTAATTGTATTTCAGATTCCATTGCGCATTAATTTCAAATGACACCGTTGAAAGTTGGATTGACAATTATTATAGCATGGTATTTCCAGATAGTTTCCTGGAACGAAGAACTGTACGGAAGCAATTGGAATTGTCCGGACGGAACTTGCGAGATTCCCGGTACGAGCATCAAATATTTTGGGTTACCTTGTTATCTCAGAACCACGGTTTTTGATTATGAACGTATATTTGTTCAAATTCCTCATCGGATTTGGTGATATAGATAATCCCTTCAATCAATGCTATCAAAGCATTCACCAAAGCAGGTATGATCAATAACCAACCGATTGTTCCGAGAAGCAACATTGTGATTCCTTGCTTTTCATATCCCAAGTAAAATTTGTGAATTCCCAACCCACCGAGAAATAGGGCGAGCAAACAAGCAACCAATTTGTCTTTCTCCTTTTTCGGAACATACATAATATTCGGATTGGTAAGCGGATAAATTTCCTTTGCTTGTTTTTCAAAAGCGTTATCAGAAACAACAAAATCAATTCTCGTTCCGGTAATTATTTGCGTCATATTACCTTTAACATCCGAGAGGGTGAATGTGTATCTCTCTTGATTATCTGCGGTGATGACCCCGCCACCCTCGTGCATGTGTATCACAGTACCTTGCATAAAGCGTCTACATTTTGAGACTTTAATATGATTCCCCCACTGATGGAGGAGCGATTTACCATGGTATTTGCAGAGAGTATCCCGGTGCAAGGGGTAGCCTTAGCAGCGACCCACTGCAAGCCCATCGCATTCTCATATGATTGCTAAGGGTAATCGGATAACCCCTTCGTATTTTACTCAGAAATGGGATTGAATATTGACTCAATGGTTGCAGCTGTTAAACCTCACTGTGGAAATATAATCCTTGTGAGTCTGAAGAGACCAATTGCTCTTCTTGGTGCCATATATATTCGCCGTGATGAGTGATCTTGGCTACTAAGTCGAAAGAAAACTATATCTTATTGTGATATAAATCTACACTGAACCCTTGTGAGTTTATCAGGCATATGTGATAGTGGTTTGTTGAGTATACTTCCATAATTCTAGTCCGTTGGTTCCGTCGTCGGCACTGAAATAGAGTTCATTATTGAACACGGTTAGACCAGAGGACTCACTGCTACCACAGCAAGGCCCAGCAACCATACTTGGAGCATTAGTTCCATCATACTTCCACAATTCCTTTCCGTAAGTTACGTCGTTGACTCTGAAATAGAGTTCATTATTGAACACGGTTAGATAAGAGGGATTACTGTCGCCACTTCCAGGATTGATATTAGCAACCATACTTGGAGCATTAGTTCCATCATACTTCCATAATTCTAACTCCGTTAGTTCCGTCGTTGGCTCTGGAAATAGAGTTCATTATTGAACACGGTTAGATCCAAGAGGGATCACTGCCGCCACTTCCAGGATTGATATTAGCAACCATACTTGGAGCATTAGTTCCATCATACTTCCATAATTCTCCTCCGTTAGTTGCGTCGTAGGCTCTGAAATAGAGTTCATTATTGAACACGGTTAGATCAGAGGGATAACTGTTGCCACTTCCAGGATTGATATTAGCAACCATACTTGGAGCATTAGTTCCATCATACTTCCATAATTCAACTCCGTTAGTTCCGTCGTCGGCTCTGAAATAGAGTTCATTATTGAACACGGTTAGATAAGAGGGATTACTGTCGCCACTTCCAGGATTGATATTAGCAACCATACTTGGAGCATTAGTTCCATCATACTTCCATAATTCTCCTCCGTTAGTTCCGTCGTCGGCTCTGAAATAGAGTTCATTATTGAACACGGTTAGATAAGAGGGATTACTGTCGCCACTTCCAGGATTGATATTAGCAACCATACTTGGAGCATTAGTTCCATCATACTTCCATAATTCTCCTCCGTTAGTTCCGTCGTCGGCTCTGAAATAGAGTTCATTATTGAACACGGTTAGATCAGAGGGATTACTGTCGCCACTTCCAGGATTGATATTAGCAACCATACTTGGAGCATTAGTTCCATCATACTTCCATAATTCATCTCCGTTAGTTCCGTCGTCGGCTCTGAAATAGAGTTCATTATTGAACACGGTTAGATAAGAGGGATTACTGTCGCCACTTCCAGGATTGATATCTATGCGCAACATTGTCGATTTTGTGCAAAAGGTGGTAGAATAATCCACTTCACCAGATTCCAGTTGCCCATTTGCTGCAGTTCCGCCACCATCGCCATTATCAAGTCCATGAGCAATTACGCTACCGCCAATATCGCAATTCATGTAAGTTGGAGGTGTTGAATAACTGGTAAGCATAGTTGTGGCTGATGAGCCGCCATCACAGATATATTGAGTAGAATCTACTTCACTTGATTGAAGTACACCATCACTATTATCATCGGTCCCAGCCATAATTTTGACTCCACCATTTGCGCAGTTATTTCCAGCAGGTTCAGTTGAAGTTTCGATCAATACGTTATTTCCATCAGTTCCGTCGTTTCCATCAGGTCCAGCAGATCCTTGTGCTCCATCAGCACCATCGTTTCCGTTGTTTCCATCAGTACCATCAGTTCCGTTTTGGCCATCAGCTCCTTGGATAGCAATTACTTCCCAGCCTGCAGTTTTACAGACTTGGAATTGACCATCAGCTTCAACATAATACAGTCTACCATTTGTATCTTCATTACAAGTAGGCAGGTCTGCTACAGTAGCAGCGAAATGTACGTTCCAGTCACTTAGTTCCCCGTCAGGAGTATCAGATGAATCTTCATCATTATCGATACATCCAGCAAGAGGCATAGTAATCATCAGCAGGCAAAAAAGTAGAGCAATGGGTCTCTTCATAACTGAGGCTCAATGGTTGCAGCTGTTAAACCTCACTGTGGAAATATAATCCTTGTGAGTCTGAAGAGTAAGATTATCAAGTTTTAATTTATTGATGAAGCCGAATTTCTATAATTACTAATTCCTCATTGATATTAGAACTGTGTTTGGATTGAGCTTCCAAGTGGGTTGATCAGAGGTTGCATCGGTACCGTTGTGCTCGCCCGCATGTTCAAGGGGACCCCATGAATTTATTCTTTAAAATAGTTCAATTTAAGAGAAGGTACGAGAAGCACAGGATATGTCAACAACCTTCTCGCCTGATGGCAAATGGATGTGGAATGGAGCTGAATGGATTCCAGCACCACCAGTGGCGGAACTGACCGTAGTCGAATCTGCACAGTCAACAATTCAACAAGTTGCTCACTCAACTGATGTATCCGTTGAAACTCTAACTCAAATGGCTCCACATTTTGACATAAACAATGACAAGAGCTTGGATCAATATGAAATGGAATTGGCCGCTTCTGCATATCGAAATCCACCTTCTAGCCCATATGCCCCTTTAATGAAATCGACGGAAAAAAGAAGATCGAAAAAAATCATGGTTAGTATAGTTGTAATAATGCTAGTTGCCACGACATCTTTTTGGATGCTATCACCTGATTCTTCGCCAATTTCTTCCATTCACGATACTGACGGTGACGGATTCCCAGATAGTGATGATGCCTTCAAGTTAAATTCTAGTGAATGGGCCGATCAAGATAATGATGGCGTAGGAGATAACGCCGATGCCTTTCCTAATGATTCTAATGAAACCTTAGATTCGGACAAAGATGGTTTTGGAGATAACGCCGATGCCTTTCCTAATGATTCTAATGAAACCTTAGATTCGGACAAAGATGGTTTTGGAGATAATCAAGACGATTGCCCAGATACCGCAGGAACATCAGAACTGGATAAATTTGGTTGCATAGATGGCGATGGTGATGGGATTTCAGATTCATCAGATGAATTTCCAAACGATTCATCTGAATGGGCTGATATTGACGGTGATGGATTTGGAGACAATTTAGACGCTTGCCCAAACTTTGCCGGTACTTCATTTTCGGATCGCTCAGGTTGCTTAGACTCTGATTCAGATGGTTTTTCCGATACACAGTCGGATTGGACAGTTGACGATGGAGGCGATGCCTTTCCAACAGATACAACTCAATGGCAGGATACAGATGGAGATGGTTATGGCGACAATGTGTTAGGAACTAATCCCGATATCTTCCCTCAAAATCCAAATGAATGGGCAGATACAGATGGTGATGGCATTGGCGACAACACTGATATCGACGATGACAATGACCTTGTGCCAGATGTTGATGACTTGAATCCCAATCGAGATGCTGCTGTGTTCTTGAACTTCTCTCTTTTCACTGTCTATGAATACATGGACTACCTTGACAACTATGCTGAGGTATACTTGTGCGTATATGTGAATTCCTTCGAACAGGGATGTATCCCCGATCAATCCACATATTGGAGTCTTGAAACTGGAACTACATATTTGTTGGATACTTCATATTTCATTGATTTAGATGAATCAATTCGTTATCACTCTATTGAGATTTATGCGTGGGACTCAGATGCTTGGGAAGATGACTTAATTGATATCAGTTCTGATCCAGATTGGAGCTCACATCTATTTGTCTATGATAGCGTTACAAGTCTTTCTAGTGAATCATATGTTGCGGATGGAACGCTTGATTCTACCGGTTGGGACGGCGTCCTAGAGTATTCAATGGAACCTTTCGATAACCGAAATTATCGAGGGCACGAGTTTACCTGGGATTATGATAATAGTGAATATTCACTGTTTTGGAGCCTCGATTACTCAACATACGCTCAGAGTCGAGCATTACCACATGACATTGATTGGAGCGGAGCATCTACACTTGCGGATGTGGTGGATCAATACGCTGCTTTCGCTGTAACAAACCAGGCCTATGTCACCGAACTCGCAACGGAGCTCAGAAACATGGCCATTGAGAATGGATATACATCAGAATTAGAAATTGCTGAATTCATTTATGCGTTTGTTGGAGACATACAGTATCAACTTGATTCGATTGATTATGGAGATCAAGAATACCCTAAATATCCTATTGAAATGCTTTGGGAACAGAATGGTGATTGCGAGGATGCAGCACTTCTCTACATTAGCCTGACTGAAAGTATTGGTTACGATGCAGCGTTAATGATTGGTGAAGTAAAATCAAGTTCCGATGAAGAATGGGGCGGTCATGCGTGGGCAGTCATTTTCATCCCTGACCATTCGGGTGATGGCTGGTATGGATTAGGCTCAAAATCCGATGTACCATATTATTTCGTTGAAGCGACGG
>CAJJAP010000006.1 GCA_905182185.1 uncultured Candidatus Poseidoniales archaeon
CTTCTGCTTGCTCAACGACTGGATGACCTGCATTTGACCACATAATTTTGCCCTTTGGATCATATGCGGCTAGTTTACCATCATCCAAAGCGCATACAAAGCCATGCGAAGTGCATGATAGGCTTTCAATGCCTCGCTCCTGCTTGAGGACTAATTTACCCTTACCAGTAGAAATGGTGCCATCTGCATGACCGAATAATTGCTTTTTCGCCCCATTAACTCCACACATCACTGGAGATTCGGATGCTAATTGCTCGTATTCCATGCTCCCGTCATCGCCAATAACCCCCAATCCACATTGTGGTCGGCCCAAGCCAATAACAAGTTCATCTTTTTATTGAAAATATAGTCCACGGTCGCTCAGACATGCGCGATACCCATTGTAATTCCCCTGTAAAGGAATAACACCATACTGCAGATTCAAGGAAATCGTTGTGCTCTATATCATAAACAGATGATACGACCATTACTTGGCCGTTATGAATTGTAAGTTCATCTGCTGAGCCTTCTAGAGCATACGACCATAATTGCTCCCCACTAGAATATGAGAATGCACTAACGTGTAAACCACAAGTTGCGAATAAGTAATCATCTTGCCTTGCAAAATCACTGACCCTATCCCCCGCTTCTATTGTCCAGATCACATCGCCTTGCGAATTCCACATTCGCATTCGACCATCCCAGCCACCGGCGATTAAATCACCTTCTTGAGATTGAAATAATGATGAAACGCATTGGCCTAGAGAGCGCACCATCCATGCTGCTGCCTCAAGGTCCATGTTACCTGCAGTGGGCATTAGCGCATAAGTAACTCGCTGCTATTGCATCAATCCAATCCCAATCATCAATCGGTCAAAGGAATGGTTCTCTTGGGAATTGCGAATGTCAAGGCAAATGCTACCAGTCCGAATAAACAGGCCGAATAATAATGCCCCATCGTGAAAATAACCAAGGATGCAGCGGTCCTTAGAACTGCTACTGAACCCGATTGAAGAGACCATATCGAAAAACCTGCTGCGATTAATGAAAGCCCCATGAATGCAAAACCGATCATGATGTAAGTTCCTGCTGCGCTTGAATCCATTAATGGGTGTTCCATTTGTGAAGGAGTTAAATCAATAAGTCTTATTTCACAATCGCTTTGATTGTTTGAACATGGTTGGGCAGCAAATTTACTTTGGCTCGGGACTGTGAAGTCGATTGACGTAAAGCCGGTTGGTTCTATCATCGCTGGTGGAGAGAGGATAACTCGGTTTGACAAAACATCACGATAACCATCTCTCTCGACGATAATGTCGACTCTGGCCAAACCTGGGTCCAAAAATTCCATCAAGAATTTCCCATTTTCATCACTGATGGTTTCATTTGATTTCCAAGTCATCTCTGAATCCCATGAGATATGAATTGTGGCATTGGCTAATGGGTCGCCGTTGTCATCGTAAATTGTACCTTGAAAAACTGCTGACTCATCAGGCGCTCCCATGCTCATTCTGTAGACAAACTCGTCTGGGCGAATCAAACCCGAATCCGGTGAAGCATAATCAAGGCCATTTAGGAATCCAAACATACAGATGAATAAAATGAATATTGCTATCGCTTTGCCCATTCTGTGCATATTGGGGTCTTGTATGGTCAGTATCGTTGAAGATGAGGAGAAAGTCATAGCCCCAGTCGCTTCTGATAATCCGGTTAAATCATCGATATAATCCAGTTTTTCTTCAACTGGTTCAAAGGCGGCATCAAGATGTTCGCCCTCTGCCATAAATCAACTTATGATAGACTACTTGATAACAATGCGCGCACCGGATTTGGCCAATAACTTAGAAATTTCAGCCTCAGACACCCAAATCGTCATATCAACACTACCATCTTCTAATAACAAATAATCTGTTACCAAACCTGCATTGTGTAAATCAGAAACATAACCAGCAACTGCCCGCTCGGTAGCGTAATTTTCTGGCGGCAATATTTGCAAATGTAGTGGTGGGCCAAATAAATAGAATAAAATTCTGTCTTTTAGGTTCTGCATCCCCTTACCGCTATGGCTGGATATCAGAATTGGCTCGGGTAATGCTAGTGCCGCTACTGTTGCCTTTGCCTCCTCAAGTTGATGGGGAGTGGCCTTGTCTATTTTTGTCAGTACAACCATTATCTGTTGTTTGACTGACATCTCATCATTGCGCCAAGGGAAGTCGTCGTCTAGGTCTTCACCGAATAATCTTTCAAAAACTTCGCGACGACTTGTGAATAGTTTTCTTTCCAGTTCAAGAGGAGGGTCGCTGGCATCGGCTAATATTAGCAATAATTCACATTCCAGTGCTTCGGAAAGTGTTGCTCGGAATGCTTCTAAAGTTGCATTCGGTAATTCATCAATAAAACCGATTGTATCTGCCAATAGTACTCTTGGACTTGCCTCAAGTCTGCCGACTGTTGTTTCAAGCGTTGAGAATAATTTATCCTCGATCAATACTTCTTTTCCAGATAGTGCGAGGAATAGTGATGACTTACCGGCATTGGTATATCCTGCAATTCCAACGGTTTGAGCACCGCTTCGAGTTCGTTGTCTTCTACGCTCTGATTGTGCGTTTGCATGACGCTGTTGACGCTTGGCTAAACTTGCGATTTCTCTGTTGAGATTCTCCATTACCGCCTGAAGGGCAGTGGCACCACTAGAACCATATCCGGCTCTTTCACCAGTGGTTTGCAAATTAACTAATTCTCTTAGGACTGTTCTATCAGATTGCAATTGGGCAATTCTTACTTGAGTTCGTGCTTCCATTGAGGATGCATGAGATGTGAAAAGAGATAGTAACAGTCTGACTCGATCCCATACCTCTACCTTTACCGCATCGCTTACCGCAACTAATTGCCTTGCTGCTGCATTATTGTGGATTAATACAAGGTCAACTGATTTCCATGGGTGGCCATCAACTGTTGCTGCCAATTCATCAGCAACATCTTGTAATCTGCCTTTTCCAAAATAACTGCGTGGGTCTTCCTTGCCACTTTGATTTAATCGTTCTACGATTTCAATTCCCATAGTCGCCACAAGTGCTTCGAATTCGTCACTATTCTCTCCATCCCTTATCATAAGGATGGCTTTGCGGCCTTGATGATTTGTTCTTGCCTCACCTAAGATGACGCCACCGGCTCCGGCGAGCAGGGGAATTGTCAATCTTTGTCGGCTCCCCCATGGCTAGGCCTTGGGCCATCCTCATAAGAGCCCGCCCCCAGCATCTGTTCATGGGCGAGATGCACCATGCAACCATTGAATGGCAAGGCGATGTAGCTCTTGCCACCACATTTCTCGCCGCTGCTTCCAGGCCAAATTGTAAGGCAGAAATGAGCGAAGAGGGCGGGGTTGCAAAATTAGAGATCACCGTTAGTAATTCAGATTTGCAAACCCTGAGAGATATTGTTGATGAATTACTCATCGCTCTAGCCGACATTGAAGAAAAATTCTTAACTTCAAATTAAACTCTAATCGCATTTAATCATCTTTACAGAAAATAAACAGGGCATTCATATACTGATTCACCGGCAACGTAGGTCCATGACGAGTACAAGCCTAAGACTCGCAGTTTCATGCATGCCTTACTTGGAGAAGAAGGTGCGCTCCAACGGCGATGCTGCTGAGTTCAGAATGCTTAACCGTGTTTGGAGTGATCATCTAGAATTGATCGGAGTCTGTCCTGAAGTTGCTATTGGCATGGGGGTGCCGCGCCCTACTATCAGGCTGGTCAAGGGTGAAGAAAGGATTTCTCTCATTAATCCAAAGAATGGTGACGACTATACCGACAAAATGCTAGAATATGCGGAAGTTCAATCTGATTTCCTGATAAACTCGGGAATAAGTGGTTTCGTTTTCAAAAAGGGCTCGCCAAGTTGTGGGCTTGAGCGAGTAAAGGTATACCGTGGTGAAAACGCGCATGCAGAGAAAGTTGGTGCTGGAATGTTTGCTAAAGTATTCACCACGTTATACCCCCACATTCCTGTTATTGAAGAAGGGAGATTAAGCGATCCTCTTCAGGCAGAACATTTTCTGGCCAGAGTATATTTCTTTGACGAATGGTTAAATGTGGGTGTTGAGGGGTGGAGTGCAGCGAAATTGATGCAGTTTCACTCAGAGAACAAATTATTCCTCTTGAGCCGCGCCCCAGATGCGAAGAGAATCTTGGGTCGTGTCATTGCTAATGCGTTTGAAAACAATGAACATCCAGATATTGTTGCTTTGAAATATATGGCTGAAGCACAGAATCATCTCTCAACACTTGACTACACCAGCGGACCAATTGCTCATGCGATGGAACGCAGTGTTGGAAGGTTGCCTCTAATGCCTAGCCAAGATAGAAAGGAGCTTATCGAAGTTATTAGCCGATATAGAAAGGGATTGCTTTCTCGTTCTGCCGCTCTAACCTTACTAGGCCACCACATCAATCGATACGGGGATGGAAACATCAGACATCAGAATTTCATTGCCCCTATTCCCTATAAAATGGGCTTAATGGCGAGAGTTTGATTCTTTAGACAATTAAAGCAATTTTCACAAATCAAGATCTAATACCAAAGGTGCATGGTCGCTGATATCAATCCCACCTTGGCGGATTATTGAGATGTTCTTAACCAGTTTTGAAGCCGCTGGGTTAGCGAGGAAGTAATCGATTCTCCACCCTCTGTCTTTGACTCTTGCTTGCCCTCTATTAGACCACCATGAGTATTCTTTGTGCCCTTCTCCAACATGGTCGCGGAATACATCACTCCAACCATCGGAAAGTAATTGGCTGAACCACTCTCGTTCATGTGGTAGGAAACCACTCGACTTTTTGTTGCCCTTTGCATTCCAAATATCATCCTCTGTATGTGCGACATTGAGGTCGCCGCAAACTATTACTGGAGTATCCAATGCTAGGAATGGTTGTAACCATTGTCTCCATTCAGCCATCCAAGATTCTTTGAAGATTTGGCGTTCTTCTTTATTTGAACCGCTTGGTAAATAGGTATTGATACAGGTTAACTGACCATGCTTTGAAACAATTATTCTACCCTCTGAATCATCTGGATCTAGTTTGCTTTCCTTACCAGTTCTAATCAGTTCCATTTCTCCACGCGATAATGTTGCAACCCCCGAGTAACCCTTTTTCTCCGCTGGGTGGAGGTGTATTGAATAGCCATCTGGCCAGTTCCAACCCTTAGGAAACTGTTCTTCCAAAACGCGAGTTTCCTGCAGCATCCAAATATCGGCATCTATTGAATCGAAGTATCCATCTATTCCTTTGCGGATTGCAGCCCGAAGACCGTTGACATTCCATGACACTAAGCGCATGTTCCCCTCTCATGCTAGGCGGTGGATAAGGATTCAACCAAATAAGTTTGAGATATGCCTGCCACATTGCCTGCCCGATTCAACAGCAGCATCGGCTAATGAAAATTCATTGTCAACCCAATCTCCAGCCAATAGAACATTGTGATTCGAAAAGGTATCAAATTTAATTGCAGTTTCTGGATTTGGATGAAGTGAAATTTTACTCTGTCCTCTTTGTGAAATAATGTGTTCTCTCCAACCACTAGCCCTCTCATCCATGAATTTGTAGAGGCCATCAAGACGTTCCTGTGAAGAATTAAATTGCTCACTTCCACCAGTTGCAATCGCACTCAATAAACTGCCACTAGGACCAATCCCTGGGTGGATGTTTTTCATATCAAAAATAGCCATTTTATTCTCACCATCAACTATTGCCTGAAGTTGTTGAAGAGGTTTGGAGTCAAGGGATACATCAACGATTGAGGCGGTAATTGGTTGGCATTGTGGCAAGCCGATTTCCCCCGCGTCAGAGGTCATTTCACCTACAAAACTACGTGTTTTGCTATGGCCACAAGCCAATATTATGACGTCTGTTTCAACTGTTTTTCCATCACTTATCAGCGCCTTGCCTTGCTCGATAGAAACCACTTCTAAGTTGGAATCTATCAGTACACCGACTTCATCTAATGCCATTGCTAAACGGCCAACTAATCCCGACCAACCTTCCCCAACACAAGAGAGATTACCTTTTGTTAATGCTCGATATCTTGATTCAGAATCAACGCCCCAACCACTAATAAATTGGGCATTTATTACATGGGGATTGGTCGGATCTTTTGACTTGAGAGCCTTTTTGTTTTCAATTACTTTTCTAGGATTTCCTTGAGGCCTAATAATTCCATTAGAAACGCTTTCTATACGATGCAGGCGCAAGGGTGACTTAGCAATTTTTACAGTGCTGAGTTTTGTTGCTAATCTCACCAATGGCCCTTTATTCAAAACAAAATGAGGACCATAGCCAATTGCAAAATCATCAATGTGTTGTGAAGTACCTCGCCCACCAATTCTTTTTGCTTTTTCAACGATTACAACATGGTGTCCAGCAGAGGTTGCGGCCAATGCTGCTGAGAGTCCAGCCAGACCTGCTCCTATGACGAGGACTCGCACCATGTTAGGCCGTGCAACTCATCGCCCATCAATGTTTGAGCGGCAAGGGATTAATTGAAGTTAAGTCACACATAGCAGTTGTCATGGCAGAGAAGGCGAAACCCCCTCATCACCGTGGCCACCTGTTGTGGACTGCGGAAGAAGGGCCTAGCAGGTTACTTCTCAGCAGTATTGACCGTTGGGTTGGCGCAATTGTGGCCGATGACGGAATAGACATGCCCTCTTTTGGAAGAGGCGATGAAGTAGAAGCTACCCTCATTACCAAGGCTGATGGAATTATTGTTGGCACTTGTGCTGTTGACCATATGATACAAATTTGGGCTCCGTCACTGAAAATATCATGGCGAGCAAGTGATGGCAAGCAAGTATCCAGTGGTGATGAAATCGCCACCCTTAGCGGCGATAGAGAATCCCTTTTGATGATGGAAAGAAGTATTCTGAATATTATTGGATACTTATCTGGAATTGCTTCTGAGGCTAAGAAATGGTCTTCTGTCGCACCAAATCAAATCGCTTGTACCAGAAAAACTGTTTGGGGATTATTGGATAAATGGGCTGTTCATATGGGCGGCGGGTTAACCCATCGCCTCAATAGAAATGATGCTACAATGATCAAAGAAAATGACCTCGCAACTATGTTGGGCGACATCGATGGTCATGCCAATCGGATTACTTCATATCTGCAATCTGTTGATATTGAACAGTGTGGTGCTTTCCTAGAAGTAGAGGTTAGAGAAGAAAAAGAAGCGATGATGGCAGCGATGATTTGGTCATCCCGCCGTTCTTCAGAAAATTTATCTAAATTAGTAATTATGTTGGATAATTTTAATCCTGAACGATGTAAAGCAGTTGCTGATGAAATGACTGAATTAGAAGTTCGCGAACACGTTATTCTTGAAGCGAGTGGTGGAATTACATTCGACGATATCAATGATTGGAAGGAATGTGGACTAGATATCCTTTCAACCAGCACAATAAATCGAGGTGTTGCACCACTCGATGTTTCAATGTTGGTCAACAGTGCTTGAGGGGGCGTTGTAATGTCTGATTTTGCTGCTGATAAAAGCCATCCACGCTATCAATCATTATTGATGCGTCATCGTTTAGAAATGGCTGCGAAGGCAGGGATGCTTGCCGATAGTGCGTTGATTGCACATGGAAGAGGTGAGGCATTCGATTACCTCCTTGGCGAGGCTACAATTGCGAGTGCGCATGATGCTACAATGGAGGCGTTGGCACATTTACAAAATGCTGACTGTGCTGTAATCAGTTTGAATGGAAATGCAATCGCTCTTGCAGGAAAGGAATTAATGCAACTAGCAAGTTTACTCAAAATACCTGTAGAAGTCAATGTTTTTTATCGCACCCCTGAAAGAATGAAAGCTTTACTAAGCCATCTTTATGAAATAAGAGATACTAATCAATTGGATGTTGAAATATTAGGTGAAAACCCAGATGCCAAAATACCTGGACTTGAAGGGCCAAGAGCAAAATGTTGTGAAAGTGGAATTTTCAATAGCGATGTGATTCTGGTTCCTCTTGAAGATGGTGATCGCTGCGAGGCACTTGTCGCAATGGGCAAAGTAGTTCTCGTTATAGATTTGAATCCATTATCACGCTCAGCAAAGATGGGTAGTGTTACCATCGTTGATGAATTATCAAGAGTGGCCGAAAACCTACTGCGTGGTTCTATGCAAAAAATCCTTAGAAAACCGCGCACTGATTATGACAATAATGGCCATCTTCAGTCTGCAATAGACCACATTACTTCCAGTTTGTCTTAATCAAAATTGTTCTGCAAGTTTATCTGCTAGTCTAGATGAAATACTCTCTCCGACGAATGAACATGAAGATTTACCACCTAAATCGTAGGTCAGATTCTTACCATCTTTGAGATGGTCGGCTACGCTTTCATCGATTAGTTTTCCAATCTGAACCATTTGATCGTTGGATTTTTTACGCCCTAACCAATCCATCATCATTTGAATTGAATTAATTGAAGCGATAGGATTGACCTTGTTCTGTCCTGCGTGCTTTGGTGCAGAGCCGTGAACTGGTTCGAAGAATGCTTGCTTGTCACCAATGTTGCCAGATGCTGCCATTCCCATACCACCTTGCAAAACTGCGCCTAAATCAGTTGCAATGTCTCCAAACATGTTGGAAGTTACAACAACATCATAGTATTCAGGAGAACGTGTAATCCACTGCATAAATGCGTCAATATAACTGTAATCGAGTTCGGACTTTGGATAATCTAGTGCGACTTTCTCAAAGACACTGCGGAATAATTGGCATCCCCTAGTTACGTTTGATTTATCTACACAAGTTACCCTTTGAACTCCATCTACTGGTGCACCATTTCTTGTTTCTGCAATTTCGAATCCCATGCGCATTAGGCGTTCACTACCAACTGATGAAATTGGCCGTGGATCATAAGCAACTTCACCAGAGAGCCCAGGAAATTCTAGTACCGGTGGCTCGTAAGGTTCTCTACCCAAGGCTCGGTCAGCGCTTCTCCTTAGTAGTGAATGATACAATCCTTCTGTGTTTTCTCTTAGAATGGTCATATCGACCATTCCCGGTTGCCAAACTTGAGTAAATTTACCATGTATCTTGTGTGGTACGCCTTCATAGAGTTTGATAGGTCTAACATTTGCATAAAGGTCTAATCCACTTCTCATCCCTAAAATAACTGAACCACCAGCAAGATCTCCATTTGGCAAAGTTGCCCCTGGATGCCCGATTGCCCCTAAATAGATTGCATCGGCTTCATCTCGACAAAATTCAAAGGAACCTTGTGCCCATTCTTCTCCGGTATCCAAATAGTGTTTACCACCACAAGGAATTACAGTTTGCTCAAAGCCAATATTGGTATTTGCTTCGATGGTATCAAGGATTCTTTGAGCTTCTAAAGCCACCTCTCTACCGGTGCCGTCGCCCGGCAAAACTGCAATACGATAGTCACTCATGATATCTTTGCAAAGGCAACCCCTACATGAACGCGACCCTAATCATTTGATGGAAGGAAAAATGACCCGATGACATCAGGTAATTTTAGCAGGAATGTATTCGGCTGATGTATAAGGTCGGCATCCACTGTAGCCCGATTCCATTGACAGTTGGTCCGTAGTCCATCGCCCGTGGAATGGAAAGGAAGGTCATTGATTGGTGGTATGCTTCATAGGCTGTCATCCTTGAGTTGGACAAACATGGGCGAGGATGTAAACGACAATTCTGAGAAACAAATACATCTCAACTCGCTCCCTAACGAGGTTCAAAGACTTGCAGATGCTATGGTGGGAATCGACCCAACTTGGGATTTACGCCAATGGATGATAGACCAAGCCAATATGACACTTGACATAATCGCAGTAGATTTGAACCGTGAAAGATTAACTATTGAACAAAGATTACACAGAGTAAATGCTATCGCAAAGCGATTAGAACCGCTATCCGATGGCAATGTTGACCCAAATCAAACAAATCTATTTGACTGCTTTGACCTAAATGATGATCATGGAATTAGAGGTCTTGGACAAAGGGCTGCTGAGCCAAATCTGCAAAATCCTGTTGAACTTGATGACATCACACATCCAGTCAATACCTTCCTTAACTTTCTGCCTGATGACCACGGGGATGACCCCTTATTGGCTATTGCATGTCAACTAATGCTATTTGTTGTAGAATCTGTAATGGGTAAGGGTGAACCTGTAGCGACATTGGAGTCAATATTCGTTGGAATGGCCGAACACGGCGTCAATGTAAAAGAAACTGAAGAAGCGTTGGAACACCTACTAACAACCGGTGGTTTGGTTGAAGTTGACGATGATTGCTTTATCCCACTGGTCTAATAAAGTCGGGAGCCCATTATACCCCAGCCGTTATTTGATATGCCATTGGCACCAATAATAATACATGGGAATAATTAAATCGGTAACGATTGGAATTATGATGATGGTGATTCTCCCGATGTTTGGAGTTGATTTTGTTGCTGCACTGGCGATTGCAATCACTTCAGCTTTCTTGGCGGAATCATCGTATCATAGAGGCCAGCAGCAAAAAATGTTTAGACAAAGCAATATATTACGTAACCAACTTGAATATTCAGGAAGGGAAATTTTTCAATTGCAAAGCGAATTATCAACAACCAATACAAACTTGGTCTTAGCAATAAATGAAATCCAGCGACGTGATGCAGTCGGTTCTCCCGCTGCACGCAGATTATTGTCGAGACAAGAAGAAGCCATTAACGCTCAAACATTAGCCATGGAAACGCACGAAGGAAGGCAAGATCATACCCTCGATAGTATGAACCGCCTTCTGATGATGCAGGCTAATCAAACTGCTAAAATGCAGCAAACCTTAGTTGATGTGTTGAATAAGCTATTACATGAGCCTCGTCAAAATGTTACAATGCAAGACAGTGTATTGGTCCAGGAATCCAATACCTCTGCCCCAACCTCAACAAATTGGGATTCACCAACGGATTTCAGTTCGATTGTCTTTGCTGAATGACTAATGCCATGATAAAATTGACAACCAAGAGCGCTTTGCCACTGTTATGGCGATGACCAAGAAACAAGCCGCTCAAAGAATATTAGATTCTTTTGAGACTGAATCTCGTAGAAAGAATCGCACTATTCTATCTTTAGTACCTGCATTGGCTACATCTGCAGCGATTGCAATGTATTATTCTTATGAGGTTGCTATTGGTTGTATACTTTTATTTTTAGCACTTATCCAGTTTGGCCATGAGCGAATGGGTAAAAGTATTGAAGAAAGCAAGGTCGCTTCAATCGCATCACTGGGATGGAAAATAGAAGATTTGGACGATGATGACTTGATTGAAAAACTGAATAAAATTATTCATAAATAATGAGTGGATGAATATGTACGATGATGCTATTACATTGGAAGAATTGCTGGCTCAGCAAAAATCATTCAATATCAGAATTGTTGTTATTATGGTGCTTTTAATAGCCACTTTAGGTGGTGGATTACTGCAAGATTCACAATTACTATTTATCTCATTTGTTTTATTTTGTTTTTCCGTCTACCTGTTCGTGGAGCGGCGTTCTAGGGATGAAAAAATAGATGAAATCCTAAAAAGAATGGATTTTTCACTATTGCAATTCGAAGATTCTAAAACTAGGAATTCTGTTGAACGAAAATTAACGAAATTATTTGGCAATATCCCTCAACGCATTACCTCAAATTCAGAAATGGCTAGAACGAGAGGAACTGATGAAAAGGGCCCTACTTGGGGTAAGCAAGATGGCGCATTCGGTGAAGTAACCAACTTTAGGAATGCGATTGAGCATGGCAAGATCTTCGATGGCCTTGAAGGTGAATTATATAAATCTGAAAAATTGATTAAAGACGCTAATGAAAATTATTCTGAAATGGCTCAACAACGCTGGGAAAAGTCACAAAGTAATGATCCTGATTTGGTGGAGGCGGGAGTTGAAACTCTTGCCGATTTGGTGACCACTGATTATTTTGAAAAGAATTCAAAGGATGGCGCAGTTGAAGATTTGATGGGTCAAAACTCCGAATGAGTGCCTATTGCATAGGTAAGGCCAAAAGGGTAAATCATTTGCATTAATTCATGAAGGTAAAGGCAATTCTTGTGGCAGGTGGCCATGGCAATCGGTTATTTCCCTTTACAAAATATACTCAAAAAACACTATTACCATTATTTGAAAGACCGGTAATCGACTATGCATTAGGGACTATTAGAAGGTCGGGAATTAAAGATATAACCATTATTTCAAATCAATTCATTGGCCAAATCGCAAAGCATGTAGGTACTGGCTTAGAAGACGAAAAGATTCACTATGTGTTAGAAGAAACGCCCTCTGGTGTTGCTGCTGCATTGGAATTGGCAAGACCGCATAATGAAGATTGTAGATTGTTAATCTATTTCTCAGATAATATCACAACTGTGGAACTGGCTGAAACAGTTGAACAATATATTTCATCAGAAAGTAACCCTGGGTGCGTATTATTGGCAAGAGAAGAGAAGAATCCGCAAGCATTTGGAGTCGCTGTTATGAGTGATGCCGGAAAAGTCATTGACATCGTAGAAAAGCCGACGAATCCTCCTTCAAATTTAGCCATTGGAGGAATCTATCTATTCGATGAACGGTTTTGGGGTTTCTTTGACGAAGGGGTCGCTGAAATGGCTGAAGACTTCTCAATTTCTGATGTGACCCGTCGCTATGTCAAGGATGGTAGCGCTACACTGTTGACTGTTGGAGAAGAAACATGGGTAGATTGCGGAACTGCAGAATCATTACTTCAAGCCTCGATTATGGCCAGAGATGGAAAACTCAATCCTTCACCTCATCGCGAATAAACAGTTGCAGATTTATTGGCACATTATTCTGATTAATGATAAGGCATCTTAATCAAAGATGGAACCTCACAGGTGACTATGAAGGTCGGTATTATCGGTGCTGGAATGGTTGGCGGTGCTATTGAGCACTGTTTCAGACACGCTCATGAATTATTCATTCACGACCCTGCGAGAGGCACTACTCTCTCCGATGTCACCGATAATGTCAATATGGCATATATTGCAGTTCCAACTCCATCACACCCAGTAACTGGAGCGTGTGATACCTCTATCGTTGAGGGGATCTTGGATGAACTTCCTGATGGTTTCATCGCCGTTATCAAAAGTTCAATTGTTCCAGGGACTACACAGCAATATCACGAAAAATATAGCAACTTGAAAATTGCCTATTCTCCTGAGTTTCTAGTTGAAAGGCAACGTCTTGAAGATTTTGCCAATCAAGATATTTTGGTTTGTGGGACCCATCATGAAGATGTTGCTCAATTGGTATTTCAGCAACATCGAGAAGCTGGTGTACTACGTATAGACAATACATTTCAGGTAACTCCGACTCAAGCAGAATTAGTCAAATATACCAAAAATAGTTTCTATGCAGCCAAGGTTATTTTTGCCAATCAAATGTATGATATCTGTCAAGGCATGGGTGAAGATTGGTACCAGATTCGCGATATTATTACCACTGAACAAGCACAACCAATCGGCCCATCTCACCTCGACCCTATCTTTGGATTAAACAGAGGATTCGGTGGCAAATGTCTGCCAAAAGACACACTAGCACTCGGTGTATTGGCTGAGAGTCTTGGAGTAAAATATGATCTAATGAATGCCCTCCAAACTGATAATCAACGACTCCGTGGAGTCTTAACAGGCAAGGAAAGCGATGTTGTTACCCTTGATGACTAATTCAACAACTTGAAACAATCCAGCACTTCTCCGAGACTGTGGACAAGCGACTTGGGCAACAGGTTGTACCGCGCGGAACAATCCGCAGATTTACTGTTTCTGGAGGTTTTAACACACTGCTGTTTTGGCTGATTTGGGAATTTTTAATGCTCTTTTCACCATCACTGGGAATTTCTAATACCTTCGCGTGGTCCATCGGCTGGTTCATTTCAAGTATTTCTGCACACTTTGTTCATCGATATTTTACATTCGATGGGCGCAAAGATGTTCGCCATACCGCCATTGGTGCATTATCGGTATATGCCTTTGGACTAGTCGGTTCTACATTGACTTTTGATTCATTGGTTATTCTGAGTGAACTGCCAATTAGGTTGATTTTCTTACTCAATGTATGTGCTTGGGGAATATTCACCTGGGGAATGATGAAGTGGATGGTTTTCGGATATATTGATGAAAGCGAAGAGTGAACTATCAATTAAAGCCGATAGCGTTTTTTATTTTATCAGCAATGCTTTTCTTTGGCAATTCAGATACCAAACCAAGTTTGTAATTTAATTCATCGCGCTTTTGTAAATTTTGTAAATCATCAAAGCCGCCAATATGCTCACCGTTGATGAATATTTGTGGAATTGATTTCGCCCCCTTTGTAGCGATTGCAAATGCTTTCTGCATTGAAGGGCTTGAACCTAATTTCTTTTCTTGATATTTTATTTTCTTCGAATCAAGAAGACGTTTCGCGTTGACACATGCTGGACATCCACTCTTTGTCCAGACCACCACTTCGGAGGTTTGCCCTTTCGCCATACTAGTCGGCTCTCCCCATCACCCTTCAAGGTAGCCATTTTCCGTATATCATCGGGCGAGGGTTTGATGGGGGAGAACAATTACGGAGGATTTGATGCTACCCGACATCATTCACAAATTACCACGCGATGAACGCTTTGCATATGCGCGCTTACTTGCTTATATGACTAGAGTTGACAATGAGTTGTCAGTTGCTGAAATGGCAATGTTTGAACAAAGACTCGGAAATGCTTTACTTTCACCAAAGCAAAGAGAAATGCTTCGTCTTTCATTAAAAAATCCACCAACTTTAGAATCCTGCCTCGAAGGCATGGGTGAAGAAGCGGGAAGACTCGCACTACGAGATTCGGTTCTAATGGCTGCTGCCGATGGCACAGTCGATGAAGATGAAAGAGAAATATTGGAAGAGATAGCAGCTCATTTTGGTCTAGTAGATGATGCAGTTGAACGATTATTACAATGGACCATTGAAGGATATAATTGGATGGACTCTGGATTTGAGTTGCTAAACGGATTATCGGAGTGAACTACTTGTTTACTGACCCATTAGGTGATTGCTCACCTGGTGATAAAAGAATATATGCATCAATTTTAGTTTTAGTCGCTTCTGCTGATGGTGAGTTAGTTCGAGAAGAGTTTTGTGCCATAGAAGCCCTAATGGGGCGAATTCTAATTCATCCTGAAGCGCGGATTGATATCAGCAATCTCATAAATGACCCTCCGGATCTAGAAGAATTGCTTATCACAATAGATTCTTCTCTAATCAAATTTGTATTGAGAGATGCTGCATTGGTTGCTGCTGTTGATGGAGACTATGATGCTGCGGAATTGAAAGTGATAAAACGACTGGCAACTGCTGCTGGAGTAAAGGATAATACTCTCAAAGAAATCTTTGATTGGGTCAACTCCGGACTGGCATGGCATCATCAAAGTTTGGATATCCTTGGTTTATAACATCACTATTTTAGTGGAATCTCCACTGGAAATAGGCCTTTTTTTTATGAGTCACATTGAAACGGCAAAAGCCAGCCCGCTGGCTTGGTGGAGTCATGCAGAGCGGTGTGAGCGGCTGGTACGCGAGATTGGACAGGTGTCTATCCGACAGACCTACTCAGGTTGAAATTTGGTTGAATGCTTGGGAGAATTCTCTTCGTAATCACCAACCTATTGCTGCAATCTTACCAAAAGACTGGCCAACACTTCCGGCTAATTTACTGACTGATCCTGGCCATGTATTAGACCACCTTTTAGCAAGGCATGATGCTGAATCTGATGGCCGCTCCCCACGTGGCGCACATCCAACACCACCTCGTCTTGCCGATGCGGTCATCGCTTCGGAATTACATGAAACATTAACTCGACCAAAAGCTCCGGTAAAATCCACAAGTATGCAGATTAACAATTTGCCACCAGGATTTAGACAACATATTGAACAACTCAATCTACCACAGCACTCTCAAGAAAATGAAGTTGATGATGAAACTGAAATGAGTGCGGTTAACAATGGAATTAGAACACTCAGCGGAGTGCCGCTACCGATAGCAGATACTGCTTGTGGTGGAGGATTATTCCATGCACGAGTTATTCGAAGACATGCGGAAGCACACGAGGATGGAAACCCGCAAACCAAAATTGACGATACTAGGACATTACTTTCTTCTTTCCAAATTATTGACATTGACGATTTGGTAGTCGCCTCTACCCGCCGCCGATTATTACTAGAAGCAATCCGCTTCAATTTGGTTTGTCTTGAAGGGGAACGTGAAGGATGTTTAACCCGTTCAGAAGCTGAACAAATCCTTGAGCATTCTGTGAAGCAAGGCGATACATTACAGGGTGAATGGCCTTGGCAAATCGCACCGAAGTTAGTCGTCACCAATCCACCATGGTTACGAATAAAGGACAGGTTTAGAGGAATGGAAGATGGTTCACAACTGAGAAAGGAACTCGGTGAACAACTTCGCTCAATCGGTGATGAAAACGGTCCACGATTCTCTACAATGAGGGGAAATGTCAACTTGTATCGCCTATTTATTGAGCGAAGTTTACAAATTCTTGAAGTTGGAGGACGCCTAAGATTAATTGCTCCTGATAGTTTATTGCGAGAACAATCTTCTCATCCATTGCGCCAATTACTAGTTGAAAAGCATGGATGGAGTGATGTTTGGGCAGTTGAAGAAGCGAACCATCTATTCCCCGGCATGACTCAGGGAGTTGTGGTTTTAGGAATTACTGCAAAACAATCCTTGGATTCACTTGTGGTAAGAGGTCCAATTAGCCGTTCCGACTTAGGCCGTGATAATGGAGGATTATCAAACCGCGTTCCATCTTTTGAAATGGAAACACAGCGATGGAAGAATTGGGCAAGAGGTACATGGGCTATTCCAAGATTACCGCGCGACAGAATTGAGAGAAAGCATACACTAAAAATTCTAGACCGACTAGCAAAACTACCACGTCTAGGTGATGACGATCACTATCTAGCAACCAATGGCCACTGCGTTAGAGTACGAGTGGGGGAAATCGACCAAACTTCACACGTCAAAAAAATCGATACTTGGGTCAAGGGTCGGAGAAACAGACCTTTCATCAGAGGAGTTCATTTTTGTGAAGATGAGGATGGTTCAATATTCATCCGCCATCCTGCATTTAGGACCGATATCCCATCACGAGCAAACGAGCGGCAATTAGCAATGTGGATCGGTGAATCAAACCAGCGCTATGGCGTTCGTATCGCTTGTCAAGCAATTGTCAACGCTCACCAAGATAGACGCTTGCGCTGGGCAGTAATCTCCGATGGTTGTGTTCTGGGCAACAGTGTTAACCACATTGAATTACATCCCGATATCAAGCAATTCCTAACTGAAAAGCATGGTTCTTTAGAAACTGCATTGCATTGGTTATGTGAATTATTGAATGAGAATTCTTTAGATGAGTGGGCTCGTGCTTGGAGTGCCAACAACAACGTCAATAATTATGAATTGGAAATGCTTCCTCTCGCTATTGAAGTTGCGCCGGAAATCGGAACTATAAGGGCATAATACGGAAATGCTTCGGAACGATTTTCCAGTTTACAGTCTAGCATTATCGTCACATGAACATCAATGCCCTTTATTAGTGATAGCCGTTTAGTTTGGTTGCCGAAGACCTTGGATTGATTGATATGGGCGTTCATCCAAAAATCGGAATTACGGGTTTACCTCGTAGCGGCAAATCTGCGGTAATGGAAAAAGTTCTTTCCATGCTGGTTGAAGAAAGAACCAAAGAAATCATATTGAGGGGCGGTCAAGATACTGCTGTCGTTGGTGGAATGAGAACTGAACCGATCGTTGAAAATGGCGAACGCTTAGGATACAAAGTAATCGATATCGTATCTGGAGCAGAGGCCATAATGGCTCATAAATCAATAGATTCAAGACTTCGGGTGCTTGGTTATGGAATTGATATTGAAGCACTAGAAACCGTCGCTATCCCTGCAATCGAATACGCAAGGGATGAATGCGAAGTTATCGTTATTGACGAAATTGGTAAATTTACTGTCGAGTCTGAAAACTTCGTTAATGTAGTTCGCAGTGCCCTTGAAGTTGACAAACCAACCCTGCTAACCCTCCACAAGAAAAGCCGTCATCCACTATTGCAAGACATTCGAAGAAGAGATGATGGACGCATCCTAGAAGTTACTCCTGTAAATCGCGCCCTACTTCCATATAAGATTCACAAACTAATGCGTGAAACCTATTGATTCAGCCGTTGGGTTCATGCCTTGACCGCTTCTGGGTTGTATTATGCAAAGACCTGCCGATGCCGCATCTCGTTTATTTATGGCCACTGGGTTGGGATTGATTTTAGCTGCAGCCTTTGGACTCCAACAACAAATGCTTGACTTTGATAATATTGGGCCGGGCTGGATTATTGGGATAGCGGGCCTACTTCTTGTTGGCCTATCCATTTTAGTGGCCAAAGGTGAAGGCCCATTTGCCAAAGCATATCCGCTGGAAGATGATTTAGAAATGGCCAATCGCGTTAAAGGAGATGTTGAAGAGACGGAAAAGGATTCGGATGTTGGCAATGCATGGGCCAAATTAGAAGCAACTGTTCTTGAGCAAGATATCTCCGAACAAGAGTAATTTACTATTTCAATAAGCAATCAGCGCATCGGTGCATTCATCAAATGATTGCTCATCGCCAACAATACGAGGCGATTGTAATGAGTGAAGTCCCTGAAAATATGTACTATACAAAAGAGCACGAATGGATCAGAGTTGAGGGTGATGAAATCGTCATCGGCATCACTGACCATGCTCAGAATGCATTGACTGATATTGTCTATGTCGAACTGCCAGATGTGGGAGAAGAACTCGGGGATATGGAAGAATTCGCTATCGTCGAATCGGTAAAATCTGCATCTCCTATTTTCGCACCTTTGGCTGGCAAAGTCACTGCGGTAAACGAAGAATTAGATGACACTCCAGAACTGCTGAATGAACAACCATACGGCACTGGTTGGATTATTCGCATGCGCTTAAGCAATCCTGAAGCAGTATCCACATTGATGGATGCCGCTGCCTACAAAGCAGAGATTGGCGAGTGAAGACTTTGAGTGAAGGGGACTTGTTGAGCCTCTACGTTGATGGGTCTTGTTTAGGAAATCAAAATGTTGATGAAAACACCCCTGCTGCATGGGGATTAGTAGTTGTCAAAGGCGACACTGGTTTAGGTAAAGGCAGTGGCGAAATTATTGATGAAACATCTGCAATGGTAATCACCGACAAGCATACTGAAGGTTTTATTGGGGCTGAAGTTGGTTCAAATAATACTGCTGAATTATCTGGATTTGCTGCTGCTTTGAAGTGGCTATTGGTGGAAGGAGGCAAACAGCCTGCCATAATTAGGGCTGATTCTCAATATGCTGGTAATTTGGCGGCAGGTGTTTGGAAGGCAAAGGCAAACCGAGAACTTGTAGCAAGAGTTCAGATGCTTTGGAAGGAAGTTTCTCAATTACGACAATTATCATGGAGCCATGTTAGAGCACATCGAGGACATCGTTGGAATGAAAGAGCCGATCACTTGGCATTGCGTTGTGCAAATCAAGAGTCTCCTGCACCTCTAAGTTTTTGGAAACCGGGTCAAAGATAAATTATTGTAATCTTTGAATCAACCAATCTCTCAATTCTTGATTCATATCAGGTCGGCGTAGAGCATGGTCTATCTGTGATTTCAACCAAGGTAGTGGCGACCCTGAATCATACCATTGATAGCCATCTAGCAGTACTCCAACCAATCCGCAGTTATCCATCCAGTGTTGTTGAATCGCGATAGATTGTAATTCTCCATGGGTTGCCAAATCATAATGATGGAGCAACTCTGAAAAGTCTTCTGTGAAAATATATCTACCACATAAAACTAGATTTGATGGGGCATCTGCTTTATTCGGTTTTTCAACTATTGAAGTGATATGTTGACCATCCATTTCAACAACTCCATAATTGCTTACTTCATCATCAGCAACTCTGACAAGCCCTACACATGGTAGATTATTTGCAGCATAGCAATCAACCAATTCAGCGCTGGCATTAGATGGACTATAATCGCTGGCAGTAGTGTGATTATTCATCAATAGGTTATCACCTAGTAGCACCAAAAATGGACCACTTATTGATGCTGTGGCTGCTGATATCGCATTAGCTAATCCAAGTGCCTGGTGTTGAATATGGACCAATACCTCTACATCGTTAAATGGAGAGAGGACTATTGGATCTAAGTCACTTCTTTTATCGAGTAACCACGAATTATCTGCAAGTAGTGCTGATAAATCCTTACGCGGTGAAGTAATGATGTGCAATCTCTTTGCTCCTGCTGCAACTGCCTCTCTGGCAAGATGCGTTAGAACTGGGATGTCGACTAGTGGCAAGGCTTCCTTAGCGATGCTTGCACTTGCGGGTAACATCCGAGTACCAAGGCCACCGGCGACCAAAATCGCATCCAAAACCTCCGCCATATCACCACTATGATGCCACAGGCTTTCAAGCCTAAGCCCTTCAGCAGTATTATGCAGCCAAATCAAGAGGCAAAGATATTCGGTATTTTCGGATTGTTGCTAGTTGTGCAAACATTCCTTGATGTTGCTCCCGCAGGTCCATGGGATTCTCGTTCATTTAGTAGAGGTGTTATCGGATTATTAGGCCTGTTGCTACTATATTTCTCTTGGTTTCGATTTACCTTTGACAAAAAAGGAGTTGCTCCTGTAGTAAAACTTTGGAAAAATCCAAAATCTTCTTCAACAACTGTAATTGTGTTTGGTTTTATTTGTTTAGTATTTACTAAATTCATAATCAATTCCAAAATCGGAGAATCATTTCCACAAACTACTGGATTAATTATTACGTTCATTGGACTACTTGCAATTGCAAATGGAACCTATGTTTGGTTGATTAGCGCAGGCCCATTAGCGGTAGATGAAGAAGAATAATCAATCGATAAAGCCAAGTTCTTGGTCAAGTACATCCAATGCTTCACCTAAGTCTGGTAATTCACCTGGCTCTTGAAGTGAACTTTGATGCGGGCTTGGAGGTAAAGGATTACTAGGAAGTTCTCCCTTTCCATCCATCCAATCAATCCATTGCAAATATCTCTTTTCTCTTCTAAGTTTCAATGATGCCCATAAATCTTGCAAATCAACGTTATTGGCTTTGAAGTGGGTGATTCTAAGTGAGAAGTTTTGTGGGTCGACCTCTTCCATTCGCAATAATAATTCACGCAATCGAGTTCTAACCACTTCATCTCCATCATGCCAAAGTGTTGTCAAAATCCCCCTCTCATCGTCTGGAAATTCGGTGATATAATCGCGCAGATTAACTACCAGGTTACGCCGTACAATCGGTAGTGGGTGTTGGGTTAGAATCTCTACTTTATCGGCCCACAGCGAAGTGTCTAGGAATCTCAAATCTGAAACCGTTGTGGCTGCAATTGCCAAAACAATTTCGTCATCATCTTGTAGCATCTTTTCCAAAAACGGAATTGCCGCATCACCAATTCTTCGGAACAATCTAGTCAAGACGTCGGCCATTGCTCTCCTGACCAGAACTTCATCTCTCTTGTGTAATCTATTGGCTAATGCAATTCCTACTTCTAGATCAACTTCTAACAAACGGGCAAGACATAGTGAGGTTTTGACGGCAACCTCTTCATTTGGGTCACTGGCTCTGCGCAATAGAATTTCTGCCAAACCTAGTGGCTCAACCAATTCTGATCTCTGTATAAGGAGCCGCGTCCACTCGATTAACAGTAAGCGTCGGTCATCGCTTCCACTTTCCAATCTTGCTAGAAGCCACTTGGCAGCCTCTACTCCTTGCTCATGTGCAACGACTGAAGTTGAGCGAGGAATCATTGCGGTTGGGTCCCAATCCATGTTTTGCGGGCCTTCAGCTGGTTGTGTATGCCAAGTTCCTGGGCGTTCTGCCAAGGCGATTGATTCAATCAAATGATATCCTTGATGAACTGGTTGGCCTCTTGGAACCGTGGATAGACCATCTATCAAGGCAATTGCTAGCCACCATCGGTCAACATTGGGTGCTTCTGGGTCAAAGGCTTGACTGAGCCAATTTAGAGCAATGGTATACAATAATCGCTCAGCCACTTTGTCCACTCTACGACCAAGCCATTTGTCATGTGTTTCAAATGGGTCATCTGAAAGATTCATTCGATGGGGGACTATTTGGTCAACAACCGAATTTAGATTAGCCTCAAACATCCCTCTGTCAACCGACATCATGGCCAATCCTAGCTCAACAATATCATTAGGAGAAATTGGATCTATGATTGGAAAGTCTGGATCGGACATTGGAGGTTGTGGTAAAGGCCAAGAGGTTGTTCCCCTCTCTAATGCCTCTACTAAACCAGTTGCGACTGCCTCATAGGCTAAATCGGAAAGTTTGCTCCGCGCTTTGGACATATCTACGCCTCAGATATCGAGTTCGATGTTGAGGTTTTGAATCAATTCCTTGTAACGGTTACGAATAGTTACTTCGGTAACGCCTGCGACTTCTGCAACTTCACGTTGTGTACGTCTTTTACCACAAAGAACAGATGCGATATAAATGATTGAAGCTGCAATTCCAGTAGGTCCTCTTCCACTAGTCAATTCCTTCTCTTGAGCCGCCTTAATCAATTCGTATGCCTTTGCTTCAACTTCAGCGTCTAGGCCAAGTCCTGAACAGAATCTTGAAATATAATCTTCAGGTCCAGTTGGCATGATTTTCATCTTTAGTTCGCGTACCATGAAACGGTATGTGCGGCCAATTTCCTTGCGGCCGGTACGTGATGCTTGTCCGATTTCATCTAGAGTACGTGGTACACCACATTGTCGGCATGCTGCATAGAGGGATGCTGCTGCAACCCCTTCGATTGAGCGTCCTCGAATCAATCTCTTGTCAACTGCTTTCTTGTAGTTGACTGCTGCTGCTTCTCTTACAGATTTAGGTAGTTCTAAACGGCTGGCCATACGGTCAAGTTCAGCCAAAGCCATTGCTAAGTTACGCTCGGTAGCGTTGGAAACTCTGCTTCTCTTTTGCCACTTTCTCATGCGGTAGAATTGTGAACGGTATTTTGAGTTGATTGTCTTTCCAGAATAATCCTTATTCTGCCAATCAATGTCGGTTGACAAACCTTTGTCGTGGAGCATAACGGTCATCGGCGCCCCAGTACGAGCTCGCTGATCACCTTGTTCAGGAGAGAAAACTCTCCATTCTGCGCCTTGGTCGATTACATTGTCTTCTAAGACCAAACCACAGTCGTCACAGACGACTTCGCCACGAGTTTCATCTCGTGTTAATTCTCTACTTCCACAATCGCTGCATTTTACGGTGTCTTCCACTTGTTGTTCATCCATTTTAATCCCGCCTCCCCACGATGAACGCAATGTCCAACTTGCAGGGTAATAGTAATTCAACCCCCCAGCGTGGCATACTTAAACCCTACGCCGGCATAGTCTAATAGTCGTAATGGTGAAACATGGCGCAGTTGCCCGAATAACTATTCCAATACTACAAAAGTGTTGATTTAAGATTTAAATTTCGCCGAGTTCAAACATATTTCTTTACATAGTTAATTAAAAAAAACTCAATCTGATTCAAAATTACCGTTTTTTGGAAAAATATTAGCATAATATTCGGGGATAGGTCTGTGTTTGGGCGAGTTCCGAACCCGTTATACCTACACCGCACTTGAGATAGTTTGGGGGAGAATGATGCGAGGTGAATGGCCAACAAATGAAATCTCTCTCACCGAGGGAAAAAGAGTACTATTTTTGACCAAGGATTTAGATCTAATCCGTAAACAACTATACCATGGTTTAGATTTGAAAATGGAAGATTTGCGCATTGAAGATCTACTCGATGACATCAATACCGATGTTATGACTCCTGCATGGGTTTGTTTTGACCACGACCCCGTTGAAATTGCCAAAAATGCTTATGCGGGATTAATGCATAATGGATTGAGGGTATTCAATGAAAATGCACTAAAGAATGGGAATTTTGAAGTTATTGTTTCTGGTCAACGCAAAGGTACTGGCTCTAGTAGAGAAACAGCACCTCAATGTGAACGCTGGTCTGGAATAAATATCGTAATTGCGGCATCATTCGCCCCTATTCACGAAAGAAATAACATCAATCTAGGTCAACTAATGGGAGACCATGATAATGCTAACACGCTTGCAGAACGGAGAGAGCATCGCTCTATCTGAGTTCACTGATAGATATGACCCTGTAACAAAAATAATTCTAGAGCGGGGTGGATTATTTGCTTTCGCAAAGGCGATGAAGGCTGGTGAAATTTCATTGCCGCCAATCAATACACCTACCCGTCCAATGACTATGGCAGAGAAAATCATTGCCCGCAATTTGGTCGGACAAGATGTTGACCAATGCGTCAAACCACATGACCCAGTAATTGCCCAAGTACAAGGTGGATATTCTCACGAATTCACTACTGCCCAAGTTCATAATTTCCTTATCGAAGAATATGGAGAAGATTATAGTTTGTTAAATCCAACTAAATTTGCAGTCTTCGAAGACCACTTACTCTACGCTCACCATAATCCAAAATTCGTCCCACATATGGCAAAGGTTCAGGTTCTACGGGATTTGCAAATTGAGTTTCAACAGCATACTGGTGTCCGAGATTATTCGGCCAAGGATGGAGTTTCTCCTGGAATTTGTCACCAAGTAGCAAGAGAAGAATTTATCGAAGTTGCAGATTTCATCCAAGCCACTGACTCCCACACTTGCATGGGTGGTGCATCTAATGCCCTTACTTGGGGTGTTGGTTCAACCGAATACGCTAACCTAGTTAGTGCAGGATTTACTTTCGTAAAAGTCCCTGAATCAATCCGATTTGAATTGGTGGGCACTCTAAACAATGGATGCACTGCTAAAGATATTATTCTCTATATTTTATCCGACCATGCTCGCGAAGAATTAACTCTTAACCGTAGCATGGAGTTTGGTGGCTCTGGTCTCACTTCAATCTCAGCTGATGAGAGAGCGACTCTTTGTAACATGGCTACAGAATGCTCCGCAAGAACTGGAATATGTGAAGCGGATGACATACTGTATGATTGGATGCTAAAAACTCAACCACATCTTGATATTGAAGTCATGAAAAGTCGTGCTGTTGCTCCGGATGAAGGCGCAGAGTATACCGGTGGAGTCCACGTTATCAATCTCTCAGAAATTGTACCGATGGTCGCACACCCGGGTAATCCAGATGAGGGAATCCCAAGCGACCCGACAAATGGCGCCAATATTACTGATATTGGACAAGTCGAAATTAACATCGCTTATGGTGGCTCGTGTACTGCTGGAAAAGAAGACGATATTGCTTACTATGCCTTGGTTTGCCAAGCGGCAGAAGATGCTGGTTTAACCGTCAAAGATGGGGTTGAATTCTATATCCAATATGGCTCGGGAATCGTAAAAGAAATGGCTGTGCAAAGAGGATGGCATGCCTTATTTGGACGGGTAGGAATCAATTTGATCGACCCTGGTTGTGGTGCTTGTATTGGCGCAGGACCTGGCGTTTCTATCAACCAAGAACAAGTCACTGTTTCAGCGATTAATCGTAATTTCCAAGGTCGTTCTGGGCCAGGGAGATTATACTTGGCTAGCCCATTAACAGTAGCAGCATCGGCATTCACAGGCGTAATAACCGCATGGAATGATGATTTGTTCAATTGAGTGGGTAGCGTTCCGAAGGACGCACTAAAAGCCCTTTGAAATTCAATATTCGGTTGGATGGGGTTTCGGATAACCCCTTCCAACTTATCCGAATCGATTAGTTGATACAATCATATCAAAAACAGACTAATCATTCAGGAATCCCACGATGCCTTTTCTTGAACTTTGGAAGAACATCTTGTAATTTTGAACGGATCTCTTCGACGCTATTGCAGGGAAACACAATATCTTCAAGCACAGCGTCATCTAACCTCTTGCGATTATCTACAACCTGCCCAGCAATCTTTGAACTCCATCCCTCAACAGATGTTGCGAGTATGGGTCTTTTGAATTGCCATGCGTATGCGATTTCACTTAAGGTCCCAGCACCACCACCAACTGCAATTACAGCATCAGAATTTGCTACAATTGCATTTCTACTAACATCTAACCCAGTTGAATGATAATATCTGCATGATTATAAGCGGGTTTTGGGTCAAAACCTGGCAATATGGCGATTGTATCTGCTTCCGTAGAGTTTGATGCAGATTTGGCTCCGCGATGAGCAGCGGATGGCAGAAGACCCAAACCCCCTGTGACTATTCTGTGACCCTCTTCAACAAGCATTCTAGAAATATCTTCGACCAAAATTTGCGCTTCTTGGTCAATATCTCGTCCCCCAAGATAGCAATTTGAAATCGGTAACTCAATTCTCCCCCTCCGGCTATTCCATTCATTGTTTCAGTGTTTAGTTATTGGCTTCAGACAATCAATTTTTTGTGAATTCTAATCCTAAGTATTCATGTATTGGAGTGCAATCATCTACATTTACTCCTGGCGAATGAAATTCTCGGTTCGTGTAAGGCCAACTAATGATGCCATTCTTTCTATGAAACTCTGTGACCTAGTGTGTTCAACGCGATTCCTACCTGTCGACCTCACTGTTTTGTTGTATGTAATTTTGTCATTCGCAAGTGACAATTGTGGTCTTTGAATTGTTGTTGTACAGATTATATTTACACTATCTGGATGACAAACAGTCACATTGCATGACCTCCCTGTTCTAAAGAATCGGAGATAATTTTCAAGACCTCCAAGGCCTCTTCATCACTTTCGATATCACACAAAAACTAAATTGCAGATTGCAAGGAGTATTCGCCTTCTTTCACATCATTAGGACCGTTTATCCAATTCACTAGGGGGTGCGCTGTGACTTTCTTTTTTAGCTCAACATTCGGATCATAAGCATCAATAGTGTATCCTAAATCAGCTATTTGTTTGGTCAATCTCCCACTTCCGCACCCCCAATCTAGAACTTCACCAGAATAATTTTCACCCAAGAGTTCGATGAACCACGGGTCATGTAAATCTGATTTATCTTGAATTTCAATTGCGCTTCTGAAGGTTTCAATACCCTCTAATTCAGGGAAGTGATGAGGTTCTGTATCTCTCAGTGATCGGGTAAGAAGTTCACGAAGATTTGTTTTATCCCAATTCTTCCAACACAAGTATGCTTTTCTCACCATACTATCCCAATCATCATCACCGTAGATTTTCAAATCCCTGCAATATCGATTATGACCAATCTATGATCTGGTGTTAGGATTAGATTTTGCGGCTTCAAATCCCAATAAACGAATTTGTTTTCCTTGCATTCCCGAAGCAAATCTAACCATGGACCTACATTTGTTTCAAAATTTGGATGTTCTCCCTCGACCCAATCGTAAGAAATTATAGTCGGCTCAGAATATTGTAACTTGAAATTATTCGCAGACAAGACACAGATTTAGCAGAGAGTTCTTCCATTAAATTGAGAGCCTCATTGTTAAATTGAACATTCTCATGATGAACTTTAATCGCTAAATCGTCTTTCTGAATACAACTCCTTCAGAAACCATCTCCACGAATCTCAAATCTGTATAGCCTAAATTATGAAGTTTTACAACCGCTTCAGAGATTCTGTATCGTGGACGAATATTTGGTTGGGCAGATCTAAATCGAGACATATGTGCTGGCATTTCAGTGAAGATTCTTTCAACCTCAGTCTCAATATTTCTTGCCATTTTTGAGTGAAAAAACTCCTTAGCGATTTCAAGGGTTGAGGATTCATGTTCTAGATGGTGCTCCAATGCAGAAACACGATAAAGACTCGAAATCAATCTGGATTCTCGTAATTTAGAATCCATGACTACATTTTCTGAAAATTCTTTCACCCAAGCTCCATCATCCCACAATGTGCGATTCATTTCCATGTTGTTGAAGGAGAATATCTGGATAATTGCGCATAATCTTACTGCAAATGATGTCACCTCGAATATTGTCAACATCATGTTTCAAAATTGGGGAATTCTTTCGCTCTTGCGGGACTGCAAAAGGCAACCAAGCCACTTTCCGTTCTTCCTTTCCAACTGTTTTGCCTCTAATTCTTTGAGCGTATAGAGACCAAATCGAATCCCCCCTTCTCGTCTGAATACTCGAAATCAATGGAGCCATATGGACCATTCGGATAGGATGTTGGGTCTAACACGATTGTATTGCCCCCCCTAATGAGCAAATCTTCATCGATCGTTGCGCCAGTCAGAATGTACTGGCCTAGAACTGAATTTTCCACTTTCGATTAATCTTAATGCTTCGCTATTATTCGATTTCAGATTGAATAGTCCCCACGGGAATTCGAGATGATCAAATCTTGATGTCGAAAGGTCATGATGTATGTCATTCAGATTTCTAGACCCCACTTTATTCGTAGAAAACCTGATTTTTCCATCATCCTCGAATAATGTAAGTCCAACATTTGTGTCCTCAATGTGAATAATGGGTGAATGGGAGGATCACCAATCACATGCCCAATCCCAACATCAATTCCAAATTTCTCCATATGCCAGACTGTCTGCAAAAATGCGTCAAACCCTTTGCAGTTAGGGTCACTTGAATTACACAGATGTAGTTGCATATCTTCATCCAAAATCCAAATCAATGGACGATTGTCATTTCCAATTTGATCTAAAGTTTTACGATGTAAGACACATCTACCCCATGATACCCCTGTTCGATATTTTTCATTCGAAAACCAAGGTCCCAATCCTCCCATATTTGCAAGTTCTGTGGCTGACTTTTCATCATAAATAATGATTTCAAGAGTGGTCAGATTTGCTTTCTGAAATATACTATCAATTTCGCTTGGGTTGATTTTGTGAAGGCAAGCCACTAATCTCGTCCTATGAGGCCATTTTGGGATGATTTTCTTGAGTGAATCAACGAATTTTTCTGCTAAACCTAAATCGCTAAATGTAACACCTATCGTTAGATCATAATGCTCAATTCCCCCCTCAAAATGTGGATTCTCTGTACCTCTTTCTTTCGATAAACCTGTTACCGTGTGTGAATCAAGTTGGTCCAATTCTATTCCGAATCTCTCTTTAGTGACCTGAAGGAATTCATCCCACTGTTCTTCAGCCATTCGAAATTGATGTTTCATCGCAAACCGTTGGATTCCCTGGGTTTTCCTCTTAGAATTAGAGTCCGAAATACGACCCGATTTTCGAGCATCATGGTGCACAAGGTGCTGATTAAGTCGTTTCCAATGATGATTTTTATTTTCAAAAAGACGGATACAAAAATCTCTGTCAGTACATGAGAGAATCGATTCATCGAACCCTCCAGCTGCAAGGAATGAGTCCATTCTAACAAATAGGTTGGAACCTTGAATGTGTGGATTTTTTATTAGAAAAGAATCACATTGAAGTTCTATTAGGCACGGATAAATTGAATCCTTCAGGATTTGATAGATCATATCGGGTTAATCCTGCCACCACCTGATGGCATTGTTCATCGACAAGCGAAACACATTTTTCTAAATATTCGGCGTCCCACCAATCATCGTCATCCAGAAGTGCCAACCATGTAGAATCAAGCTCGATTTTCCAATCATGCCGATTCAGTATGATTTCATCAATCGCATGATTAATCGCTCCACTCAACGACTTTGTTCGCTTGTTTATTGTGGCATGTATATTATTTCCAGAGAGTAAGTGTGGATAATCGTCTTCTTTTTCATGAACAATAAGAATACGATCAGCGGGACGACTTTGATTTGAAATTGAGTCAAACGCTCTATTGAAATCACCGTTTCTTTTGTGAGTTGGAATAATGGCGATAATCTTCAAGATAACCACTCACTCATCCGTCATTTGATTCAAATTCCTGAGTTTCAACTGCTTCTTTACTCCCTCTCTCTTCCAGTATTTTCAAGATTGAATTAGGGTCAATATCGACTGAAGACAGGGCAGCAGTATCCTTCGGCACACCATTTCCCATCAAAACCGCCCAATCCAGGAGTTAGGTGGGCTGAGTTCCGAACCCTTCTATCCGTCCAAACAGATTCCATAACCGGATATGGGTCCACGCCGATTCTTTCGCTATACGCTCAATTTCACAAGTGAATGTTACCTTTGTGGCAATATAAGCATTGTGGGCTAATTTCCCTAATTCCGCTTCAAGGTGATTTCATACGAAGTCGGGGGATAGAATCTGGAACCCAATCGAAACAACTCAACGCGATTTCCATATCTTCTTGTCCACCACTGATGACAATTCGATCCGGATCTGCGAACCATTCTACTGCATCCTTTTCCCTTAGAAATTCGGGCATATATGCAAGCCGAAGACTAGGGTGCTTGGAATTGATCTTGTCCATAGTGCCAGGATGTAGGGTGCTTTTTACCACCACCAAACCACAGTATTCATCCTCTGACAACTTGCTACATACAGCAATTACATTGCTCATATCCAATGTTGAATCTTCTGAGGCATCCGTATTGACACATACAAATGTCAATTCAGATATGAGAGAACATCTTGCCAATTCCCTCTTCCGTCTATATCATATCCACTTACTTCATGGAATTCGGCCAAACCCAATTCTGCAGCTTTACCAACTGATCCTAAACCAATGATTGAAATTTTCAAATTATCCCTCCGTAGAAAGATGTCTAACATGTAGTCACTAACGGCTTGAGATATTATCCTTTCGCAAGGGGGGCCCTTTGAAACGGGGGCGTTTGCATGGGTAGGCAGTCTGTACTCGGCCCACTGAACAGCCCATTGTACTCGGGTTCCATAATGTCTTGAGGGGTTTCGGATACACCCCTTGCGATTTCGTGGACATGATATGTCTGCAGTAGCATTAAGCACCCCCCCCCCTCTAGTACAAATATGAGAAAATTGCAATTTTGCTTACTCTAACGATGCTGCTCGGCTCCCTTGTTGGTTGCCTGGGTGAGGATGATGACGCCCCCTCACTAGTAGGGAGACTGGTATGAAGGTGAAGAAATGATAATTGATATCAAAGAAGACGGTTCGGCTGTAATTTCTGATGGAAGTACCGAACTTTGAGTGCCGATGGTGATACCCTTACCCTTACAATCGATGATCACATAGAGGAATACACATTTGTAATTAAGGGAGATTGGCTGTGGTTGAAGGATTTGGGCGATAATGATTCTTGCATACCTTTAGCACCAGATGCCTATATGCAAGAAGATGAGCAGACTCCTCCTGCGATGTGCGAATAATTCTCCAAATCACAGGGCCTAGATTCTACTGCTAATCGCATGGGCCCCCCCTCTGTATTGACGGGTATCGCGTCGGTACCCAAGCGACTGGCGTATCACGCGTGGGTGTCGGAAGGGGCAGATGTCCGATTTAGAATCTAAGAATATTCTAATGACTTTGTCTGCGTGTATCGATTTTAACATCTTAAATGATTGGAAAGGGTAAATGCCGCCTAAAGAAGTATAAACCGGTATTGATTGAATCTAAATGTGAGCAAACCTGCAATTGTATTTACATGCCTAATTATGTTGCTACATACCTTGCCGGTTGTCTCAGCACAAGCCCAACCGCCTCCTCCAGATTATACGTTGATTTGTGAGCATACTAATACCAATATAGAGGTTGATCCAAACACCCCTAATCCTCCAGAAGGTAGCGCAGAATGCACTGTGCAAAATCACGAGAGTTATGCAATTGAGTTATCAATTGAGACAGAATTGGAATTGGTTGAAACTCAACATGTGAATTCAATTGAAATCCAGGGTAACAGCGAGGAAACCTTCGAGGTTTCTCTGAAAGGGGAAGATGAGATGTTAATGAGGAGTTTGCTTCTAAAAGTAATAACTAAAGTTACCAAAACCGGAGGGTTTGACTATTCGGACGATGAATCAAGAACCTATAGCAACATTGTCAATATTCTACAGTATGCTGGGTTTTCCATTGAAGCACACCAATCTAACGAAGATGTGGAATTAATCGACGGTGAAGAATTACAATTGAGCTACACCATTACCAACACCGGAAACGGAATGGATTCCATCCTTTTTAATTCGAGGTCATATGCAACACCAGTTTGTGATGAAACAAAACGACAAGAAATCAATGACGGGGGTACTCTGTGTGAGTTATCGACACCTGTTTCAGATGATTGTGACGAAGAACTGGTTGCTAAGGATGCCGATAATCCCGAGGCGAATGTAAA
>CAJJAP010000007.1 GCA_905182185.1 uncultured Candidatus Poseidoniales archaeon
CAACGAATTGTGGGTTCATGCCTTCCTTCCACCTAATGGCCATCACTGCCGTCCTAGTGTGACTCGTGCAGAAGAAGACAATCATGTCGATGTACACTCTGAAGGACGAACTTGGTTTGAACCAGCATTACAAGCAGGGCCTGAATTTGTTTGTGAAAACCTTCACCTTGCAAGCAATCTTTCCACCTTCCGCCAAGGACGTCATGGAATTATTCGTGTATTCCTGCCTTACAATTCTCAACGTAATTTCATGGAGGAGAATTTCTCCGACCGCATCAATGACCGCCACCATATGCATGAGCAAGAGATATCCCCAGATAACGAGCCTTGGAGTCATTGCCTTCAGCGCTTTGTTGATGCTTGTGCCGCCATTAAGAACAATGGTGTGCGCTCTGACCTTCGCCTCTTTATCCACCGAGGAAGTGAAACCCCACAGGAAGTGATCCTATGAATGTAAAATATATTGCAAAAAACCCTAGCCCAGTACCTCAGACCATTACCCTCCGCAAAGGCATGCCTTTGGATGGCGGACGCCTGCACAGTGCAGAAGCAATTACTGTACAGATACCACCAATGAGTGTGCGTGAAATCTTCTTTGATGAAGAAGGAATGCCTATCGTCGATGGTTGTGTTCAAGACTTAACTGTGAATGTTGTTAACGAAGATGGGACTCCTATCGACCCACATAGCTCCCGCCGTGAACGAACACAAATTCGTGATGTTAACGGTAATAGTTCTGAATTGTTCGTTGAACAGACTCGTCGCGTCTATCCAAGTTTGCTTGTCAATGATGACCGCTGCCTTGGAGGAACTCAGTTAATTGCTCAGTTCTCTCACCTTCGTAGCGCTCGTGACAACACTACTGCTGTCTATTCTCCCGCTGCACTCAACATGACTTTTGAATCTCGTACCGACAGTTTGTATCATGCTGCCTCACAAGGCCTTGTCACCATTGAAAATATTGTAGGAAACGGTTATGATTCTAGCAACGCCATACATATGGAAATCAACAATCCAAGTGCAAATGTAGTTCGTATGGTCGTTCCTCAAGGCACTATGATAGAGCAACAATCATGGAATGGTAATCAAAACTTAGTAGTCAAGGAAGACGTATGGATCGAAATCCAACCAGGTCAAACCGGTACCTTCCCACTACCAGCTTTCTGTGCTAATGCTAGCGCTAATCCACCTAACGGCAATTCAATGAACTTGACACCCTTTGTCTTCCATGATATGGGTGAATCCTTCCGTGACCAGCAATCAATGTGGCGAACTACCGACAGTCGTCGTAATGTTCGAATGCAGTGAGAAAGTTACCATCTGAACTTCGATGTGCGTATGGTAGCGACGAATAACACTCACTGATACTTCATGCATCAATACATTTGAAAATGACTAATCGCTCGGCAACTTATGGCGGAGATTGAATTTATTCTAATGTACATAATTGGTGGGCTAGTTATACTAGTTTTATTTTTCTTTTTAGCACTTCAACGCAAAGAAATTCTGAAGTTGGTAGAAAGCAATGAAGGAGTATTGAGTATGCTCAATATTTCGCAGAAGAAAGGTGCGGCTGGCGAGAATATGATGATGGCAGTCAGCGATGCGTTGATTCAAGCAGGAATTATGGAGAAGGACGTTCATTTGCCCGATGGATTAGAAATGGATTTCGCAGCCGTTCTGGATAATGGCGATGATGGTGGCCGCATCTACATCCCTATTGACAGCAAGGTTAACAAGCCACCAATCAAGGTCATTGAGGAGATTTCAAAGTACATTGGCAAGACATACGGTAATGGGGTTCGAACAACTTCATTCGCCATCGTTGGATATCCTGATGGCGAAGAGCAGAAATATATGGAAAAGAGAGCCAAAGCCAGAGAACAATCTGTTTTCTTTGTGAAGGTGAGTGAGCTTCCAGTTTACATTAATTTCACCTGCTGGTACCACGACAACATTGCCCCTCTCGAGTCTGCTGGTGCAGATATCGCAAAGGCACTTATCGTGTTCAAAAATCACTATACCGAAGTTGAAAAACAAGTCTATGCGGTTCAACAAAAGTTGAACAAACTGGTCGATACTGTCAAGTTCGCTCCTGTTGGAGAGAACCTCCGTCGGGCATTGGTGCTAGTAGAATCCACCTCTGATGAATCTCAAAGCGGAGAGGATTCTGAACCAAGTAATGATAGCGAACCAACTGATAAAGATGAAATCGAGAGTACTTTCGCACTTCCAGATGATTTGCCATTTGCGAAGTTCAAAGTTAGTGGTTTGGGAAAGAAGAAAGAACTGCTAGAGGAATATCGAACTGTAGGGGAAATACGAGGCTTGTCAAGATATGACTTGGTAGAGAAAGGACTTACTGGGCGTTGGCTGATAAAGTACATTCTGAGTTAAACAGAAAAACGAATTCAAACTGATTTATCCGAATCAGACGACACCCTCTGAGTCGTACTAGTTCAATAGTGGGTCTTTCACCTATTTCAAGGATAAGAAAGGCCCCAGTGCATATCTTATATCATTATAGATTGCGTGAAAATGATGAGTGAAAACGAGTCCAGTATTTTGGAAATGAAACTCCTGAGTTCAGACATCACTACAGATGGGATATATGATGAATTAACCCAGGTAGCGAAAGATTCTATCCGACTTTATGCATCGGTTGCTTTTCTAACCACATGTGGCCAAGATCCGCAAATTACCAATCTTCTGAAAGAAGGCTACATCTGTACGGATATTTGTTGGCCAACAAACTTGTTACATTTACAAAATCTTTACGATAGTGATGTCGATGTTAACTTGCATCTAAAAAAAATAAAAGGTAGCAAGAAGAAACAAGTCGATGGATACACTCATTTGATGCATTCAAAATTATTGCTATTTGAAGCTGAAAAATACGCAACTATAATTATTGGCAGTCACAATTGGACTGAGAAGGCGCTTGGAGGAACTAATACCGAAGATTCCATGTTGATTAAAGTCAATTTTGGCTCTCCCCTCCATGTCAAAACTAAGAAAAGATTGGATTGGATTAAATCAACTTGTTTAGATTATAATCCAGATGATAGATTGCTGTATGAAAGTATTCAAGGACAGGGTTTTAATTTTAATAATAAAAAGAAATTGAATTTTGCATTGCTACATGATAGCATCTATCTTCCTTTCCCGATGGAAATATTGATGTTTGGAGATGACATAAGTGAGTATGCAAAAATCCCAACTCGTAAAGAAGAATGTATCATCTCAATTCATGAGCGTTCAAACACTAAAAATTATCAGTTATATGATGGAGAGATTGTACGGGAAACGCTTCTTACAAAAGCCGACTCTGAATTAACAGCCGAAACCTTCCCTGAAAGGTTCCATTTTATTAGAAAAACCGGTGAAAAGAAACATCCTCTAGTTAATATTGGGCCTATTGATAGATCATACAATAATAAGTTTAGATATATGGTCTGGATAAGATTACAGAGCAGAAAACATAGCGAATCAAAGATCGTCGACCAGGTTAGTATGCCAAACACGTGGATTAGTGATACTGAACATGACAAGTCTAATTCTCCTCTTTTCAAAGACTTACACAACTCGAAAGTTGTCATTCAACAAGCAAATCCTCTATTCGTGCGTGAGTTAAAACAATTAATGGAAAGTGCAAAAGAAAATTACGATGTGGAAAAAATCGAGACAATGAAGAAATATTTTTCTACCGATTAAACACAAAACAAGAAGATAGGTGTATTGTTGTTATTGCTTAGTGGGGTGCGTAGTGCCTACGCATAGGCTGAATCTAGATTGAACATTGGGTTCAGGGGGTTAAGTAATGCATTTTGTAAGTTGTACTGAAGGCTTACGCAGCGACTAGCCTTTAATTTGCAAAATCGCTGGCCCCAACCTTTTCTGGAATCGAACCAGATCCTCTGCTTTCGCAGCGTGCACCATACACCAAAGGGGCCTTCTACACCATTCCTCTTACAACATTTGTCTTCACTTGCCAGAGTGCGATACCCAGTTACCTAGGCCAATGGCTGTTGTTTCAGAGGAATATTCATTTTTGTCAAGGTGTACAATAGTTAATTCAAGTGTCTTATGAGACCTAGGATAATCCAATCCTAATTCTTTGTAATATGCTTCAACCGCTCTCATTACTTCTAACAACGTTGCATTACCATGTGCAACTGTGACAATGTTTCTGCAATTAAATCTAGGTCTGGAATAAGGAAACTCATAAGTGGTTGTGTCCATCGCTTGGGCTTTGGATTGCTCGATGAGAATCTTGGCTAGATGTTTAGTAGCATCTTTACCAGACCATCTCAATCTCTTTACAGGATTAGCCTCCCATGACTCCTTGGTCTGTAAGGTAGTAATCTGGTTTTTCCACCATGGACATCTATTGACAACCTGTTGTTGTAAATTACTCCTAACTGCTAATGCAGAATACTTGCTGTAAAGAGTTGGGGCTAATTCAAGCAAATCTCCATGAATAAGGTTGAGAATAAAGTTCTCACCTAGTAATTTGTATGACCTCTTTTCAACAGTTGGTAGCAGGCATTGAGGATGGTCAACTAACCATTGTAAATATTCCATGTACGATGCTTTTGGCCATGCTTTTTGGGCTGGAACTGGAGTCTGGTAAACTGTTGGATATGCATTACCTTCCGAGTAGACTGTCGCCCATGTATCATGCCAGTTCTCCCAAGTAGTCGCATGAGGATGAATAGTTTCACTGTGGTTTGCTTCCATCAATTTTTGCACTTTTTGCTTATCGAGGGCCATTTCTGGAATCGATTTCCAAAACCACGGTTTTATCGCTTCGTTCCAATCGGTATTTCCAAGTGGTCCTTTTCTTGAATGATGAATCTTGAATACTGTTGCTGAATATGTTTGCATTTCATATGTACCATTCCATCCCATTCCTATCCATTCAATCGTGCAAACTTCTTCCATCATAGCATGTTCTCCAATCGCAAAAGTTCCTCCAGGATGATTGTACCATCTGCAGCCATCTTCACCCATGTCCTTGTGCTTGTGGTCAAGAATTACTAGGCCACCATCTCTTATTTTGTTGGCATAATGAGTCATCATATCAGGTAATGCCGTCGCTGAATTGACAATGAATTTTTCCAACCAAGTCATCCAATCTACATACAAAATGTCAATCGGTGCTGATTTAGAAAGATACTCATAGGCTTCTCCAATAACATGAATTTGCCAATGTGGAACTGTAATTGATGTTTTTCTGAACACTGGTGCTCCTTCAGAAGTATTACACAATCTCTGATAGATAGCATGGTGAGCTTCATCTGCATGATAAGGCCAGTTATCTGGGCAATACTGCCCATAGTCGACGAGCAAGTGGACAAAGGGATGTTCGGCATCTTCAAACAAACTCATGCTGGCATGGTGATAATTTCCAGCCGCAGGATGAGCAATTACCAAAGGTCTATTCTCATCAATTTCAATCGGCAAACCAATGCCCATATCATTTGCTTCACCATAAGTCACACAATTTCCAAATCCATTCAGTGGAAGTTTTCTAGCCATACTTTGACTCATCATACACACCTCGGATATCCTAGCGGAACTACTCTGAAGATTCTCTTGGTTTGTCTTTCAAGCCTAGCATAATCCTGTGCAGCAATAATGCCACCTGAACCACTGTTTTTGGCAGTATCATAGATGGTGTCTTTGTGCAACGTCACGATATGTGCTGTGCACAGTTTACCGTTTTCATCAGGATCACTCGGTGGGTCAATTGAATAGAAACTTAGTAAGAATAAATCATCATGCTCGACTAATTCGTCAATGTAATTCTCAATTCTCCTAAGGTCATTATTACAATACGCCAATTGCATACCATAAGGCTTCAATGCATTGGACCAGGTATGGGGAGATTGTGAATTAGTAACTTCCTTGATTTCTTCAACTGTTACCTCTGCACCTGTTGTTCTTACAATCATGGCCAATGTAGTCGCTACACAAGATGGGCCTATTTGCCTATCATGCTGGAGATTGATATCCGCAAAGAATTGGTCTTGTGCTTCATTATTTACAGCTTGCATCCCATAGAGGGGCACTTGGGTTAGGTCTCCAAGTAAACATCAAGACCACTCCTCTTTGAAAGAGTCCCCAAACGACGGATGTTCTTCATCTGAGAAGGAAATTATCGCTTCCTCAGTGCATTTACCTTCGCAGTCATCATCTTCGCATCCATCATTTTCACATTCTCTCATCAGCTTCCCATTGTTTGTGGTGCTCCAATTTTAATTCAGTATACTCAATTTGTTTTTCTAAATACGTTACAATTAATGCAAGTATTACGCTTATATTCATTTGTTTCTTATTATTATTTTTCATTTTGTTTTCCTCCTTGTTCTATTCTTTTTTCCGCTTCTTTTTCCCATCCATCCATTATGGATCTGAATTCTTCCTTCGTATATTGACAGTCAAAATCTTCAGGTCTCCCCGTAGCCCAATTTTCTTCCCACCACTCTATTCTGATTTGTTGATAGATATCATTACCAAACTGCATTGACCAAATATGCCTATCATCAATACATAATTGCATCAAGGAAATAAGGTTTGAAGGGTAATTTCCTTCCATTCCAGTAATGCAAAATGTGTCATCTGGAGTGTAAATTGTGGATTCACCACCATGTTTCGGAACATGCTCTGGACAGACCCAATAAGATCCAAGTGAATGGCCTACCAGATGTATCGAGTCATATGGTATTGGTGACCACATCCACGCTTTGGGTTTTAGGCCATCCGCGTCCAAGACTTTTTTGTGCTCAGCAAATGTTCCAGGTGCACCCCAGCCCTGATTAGCCAAAGCGAAATCAAAGGAGAAGGTATTACCAAAATTACCCTTGATAGTAATGGTGTATTGCTCGATACTAATTTTGTCGCTATCATGCAAGAATTGCATAGCTGCAAGCCAATGTTCTCTTTCGGCTAATATTTCAGGTGAATCGTTTTCTTTGTTCACGAAATGAAGGTCATCATTCATTGATGTAAAACACAATTCCCATTCAGGCCATGTATCCCATACTTTACCCTCAGCGATATTATGTTGATTATAAGCAACAAAAATATTGAGAAAGGCATCGGCCAATTCTAAATTACCATTGTGGGCAATCATTTCCAGTGGGTCGGTATATCCATTTTCGATGAACCATTCATTTGTTTTCGTTCCATCGCTGTTGCTTTTTTTATTTGTTTTATCTTTCTTCATTCAATCACCTTCTTGTCGTTCAAATTATTCCATTCTTGTACTCTTCTTCCGTTTCTCCAGTAGTTTAGAATCCCCTCATCGTAGTCATCGAACCTTTGGATATATTCATATTGGGTTTTCCAAATATCGGCATCGTCGATGCACATTTCCATCAGAGAGAGTAAATTCGCAGGAAACGTTTCATCTGGTCCTGTCATGAGGAAGGTGCTTTCTGGCGTGTGCCCAACAGTCTCTCCACCGTATTTTGGGATATGCTCTGGGCACTGCCAATTCGGGCCAAGCGAATGACCGACGTAATAGGAAAACGGGTACTGTTGTGGAGCCCACATCCATGCCTTCGGTTTTTTTGCATTCGTGTCTAAAATGACCTTCTGCGCTGCATATGTTCCTGGTTTACCCCATGTCTCATTTCCAAGGGCGAAATCAAAGGAAAAGGTATTTCCATGCTGGCCTTTAATGATGATTGTATAGCCATCAAAACTGATTTCTTCATGCGCATGCATGAATTCCATAGCCGCAAACCAGTGTTGTCTTACGGTTTTGGTGACTTCAGAATCGAATTCTTGATCATATGCACAATGAAAGTCTTGCTTTATCGAAGTAGAACTGAGTTCCCACTTAGGCCAGGTATCCCAGGCTTTGCCTTCAGCGATGTTATGCTGATTATAGGCGACAAAGATTTGCATGAACGCTTCTGGTAAATCTAAATTCCCATTATGGTCAATCATTTCTTTGGGGTCGGTATATCCATGTTCGATGAACCACTCCCATGACTTTATCATATCGTTGTTGATTTTATCTTTATTCATTTTATCACCTCACAAATACATCCAATCCTCTGGCCTTCCATTAGGCCATTTCTTGTCAAATTCTTCTTTAGACTTTCTTCTAGCAATCTCCTGTTTATGCAAAATATTCCATATCTCTTCATCCTCAATTAACAGTTTCATTAGTAATGTTATTGATTCAATAAATGAATCACCAGACGGCAATATGCAGGTACTGGAACCCTCGTATTGCTTAAGCTCAAGACCAGTCATATGCGCAGGGAAATCATGAAATCCGAGAGAATCATCGTAAGAAGTTTCTATTTTCCATGAGGCTGATGATGCTTCTAGGTTTGCTATGTAGTACTCGATACTCGCATCAAATCTGAATCTTGAACCATGAGTTCCAACAATTGTAAATGTATTTTCATCGATACTAATTGATTCATTTCCACTAATAAATTGTGCGAAATTAATCCACTCCTCTTTCAAACTTGGAGTCAGTTCTCCATCTGATTTCAATGAAGTTGAAATATCTTCAATATCTTCAGGCCAAGACCATTTAGATTGGACATTTGCATGTTTATTGTATGCTGCAAAAACTGATAGAATGAATTCCATAGAATCCAAATCCAATTCCCATTTAACATGCACCCATGGGTTATATTGTCTATTTTCAGTCAAAAATACACCTCCTTGTATCTAATGGTCTATCTTTATGACAGATTTTGCAAGTTGTATTGGTACACGGCCATGAGTAATCATTTGCGATGGAACTAATCATTCCTCTTTGCTTCATTTTTTCCCAAAATGGCCTTGAGCAATTCCATGAATCTACCCAAATATGTGAATCAGGAAATGCTCTTCTGATTTCTGAAATCATTTGACTACCAATGCCACATTTCCTATTTTCTGAATTGTAGACCATTACATTGAGGATTTGGATATTATTCGGATTAATGAATATCCAACAATTGGCTATTGGCATTTTTCCATTAAAAACCCAACAATTCTCATGTCTTGGGTGTTTCCAAAAGCCAGCAATTCCATTGAATGAAACAATTTCTTGCCTGTTTTGGGTCGCTTTTTCTATTACTTTTTTTATTATTTTTATATTCATATTATTACTTCCTTTGTTTGAGTATTCCATCTCCATGGTTGTGAATAGGCAGGGGCACCGGGAATTGAACCCGGATCTGGAGGTCCGCAACCGCCTATGCTATCCGTTACACTATGCCCCTTTGAGACAAAGCAGGCAGAGGTACCCGGAGTCGAACCGGGGTCCAAGGGTTCGTAACCCCTGATGCTATCCACTACACCACACCTCCATGCTGCTTTATCGTAAACAGCGATTGCACATTGTGGAATCACAAATGCGGCAATGCTGCCAAACCCCGGATCAGTCGCGTTAACAGCGAAGACGGAGGGTCCGCTTCAACAATGATTGTTTGTTGAATTCTGGTTCCCTCATATTTCTCACCTGTTCCGGTATATAAGTACATATCTGTCCACCCTATAATAAACTGACCCCTCAGATGTCTCATTTTCGGGAGATAATAGTGCCTGTGCAGGCGTAGGGCTACTTTCTATCCTGCACACGCGTGACATACTATAAGGGAAAAACTAACAATTTGCCACTCCACAATCATATCACAATTTTTGTGCCGGCATATATTGAAGTGACATATGTTAGTGGAGAAATATGCAACAGATACTGGCTGAATTTAAGTCATCACAGCTAACTCGCTGAAAATTATCTGTGAATCTTACTAGGTGTTGCCAGCCAAAGCGTTTCTGCTCGATGCGGAAATTCAATTCCGTATTGTTTCACTGTATGTGTCGGATAATGTATAGTTGAAATTAGCATGCGGAAAGAATCTCCAATTATGCCTAAATCTGCCAATGAAGTATTGTTGACGCACTTTAAACAACTGTTAAGTGGGAAGATGATGTTAGGACTATTCATGGCAAGCAACACAAACACAGCAAAACCATCTGATAGCAGTGAACTAACAATCAAGCGGATTGGAAGATTCAACTCTTTGTTCTGTATACATGCGTGTACTATCACAAACAAGTGTAAGAGATGAATTTTTGAAAGTCAGTAAAAGACACTCTGAATTGTTAGAAAGTTTAGGCTATGGTGCCTCAAGAATCAGTCATCAGTTGACCCCAGACAAGTGCCTCCCCTCTCCTTCATGATTTTTCATGTCGAATCTCCGTTGTGACGGAGAGGGGTGTGGGCCTTCACTGTTTGCGCTTGCACTGCTGTACGATTATCTTCCGCCAGCGTTGTCTAGAAGTGGTCCTGCTGCCCACAGAATACGGCCATCTAGTTCTTGGTTAGTACGGATAACTGTATATCTGTCACGTAGACTGAACTTGCGATTAAAAGCACCAAAATCAGTCTTACCATCCAATGTACGGAAGTTCAAATTTGTGCGAAGAATTACGTCCATGAAGGGGATATATGCTCCACCAACTCTGCGAATGATTGATTTCATAATATTATCTTCTTGGATTTGGAATAATTCTTGCCCTGCTGGGTCAGTGACCATCCAAGTTCTCTGTAAAATTCCTGCCCAATACTTCCTCTTGAAAGTACAAATATGTTCACCGTTGCTTGAATCAAATAAATCAAAAGTACCCCAAGCATCAACCCAATTGCGTTGTTTGATATGTAGCAATTCTGTAGTTTTTGTTTCATCAGTATAAAATTTTAGATCACAAGCAGCCCATGGCCAGTTTAAGCCTCGATGGCAGTAACCAGCTGGAGCCTCTATTCCTGGCAAATAAATATCATATTGTTGACCGAACTTCAAGATTGAACGAATTCTCTGTTTTACTTCCAATTCATTGCTAGTTTCAAATTGTGGATTCTTTGCTGCTACTTGCAAATTATTATCAGTCATGTTTACATTCAAATGGTACTCCTATTTCAATATTTAACCGGACAGTGGCATATCAGCCCATCAGCCTACACAAATAAGATGGTATATTGCTCGCAGCATCAAAATATGGTGGAGATTGCAATGGAGGCTCTGCTGGCGGCTGGCACTGTGTTTTTTTTAGGTGCAATCTCGCCTGGACCCAGTTTAATCGTAGTGTTGAGAAATACCATGCTCGGTGGTAGAAAACAAGGCGTAGCATGTGCTTTTGGCCATGGAATCGGTTTTGGTATTTACGCAATTTCTGCTGTTTTTGGCTTAGTCATTTTACTGGACAAAAACCCTCAGATTTTCCAAATATTACAATGGATTGGGATACTGCTGCTAGTCTATTATGGTTGGAAAATGTGGCACGCCATTATCACTGAAAAGATAGATGAAGCGGGTATCCTCAACTCCGTCAACCAGCAAAGACAGGGCTTCATGGAAGGCTTTTCTATCGCATTCTTTAATCCAAAAATTGCATTATTCTTGGTAGCAGTCCTTGCACAGGTATTGAAACCTGGAATGACTATTGAGACTAAAGTCGCAGTTGGACTTCTTGGAATGTTTATTGACACAACTTGGTATCTTATCGTTGCATTAGCACTGACTGGAACGCCTGCTCTAGACACATTGAGGAATAATTCACTAATAGTCAACCGAGTTACTGCATTGGTTTTGTGGGCCTTTGCAACAGCAGTATTAGTTGCAATGTGATCAAGATTGGCATTTAGGACAAAGGAAAGTTGACCTTCCGCCTTGCTGAATTCTTTCGATTAAACGGTCACAGTTTTGTGCTTTACATGGGTGTCCTTCGCGACCATAGACATTGAATTGATGCGGGAAATATCCAAGGGTGCCATCTACTGCTGCGAAATCATTCAGAGTAGAACCACCTGCAGCAAGCGCTCTTTCCAATACTGATTTTATTTCATCAACAAAACTCTCTAGTTTCTTTGAGGGGGCACCACTTTTGTTGACTAGGTCACAGGCACGGGTGGTGGGATTTATCTTTGCAGCGAATAATGCTTCACAAGCGTAAATATTACCGACTCCAACCACAACCCTTTGGTCCAGTATTGCAACTTTGACGCTGGTTGTTTTTCTAGAGAACTTACGGGCTAATAATTTCGCATTCCAATCTTCAAATGGTTCTGGGCCCAGAATCTCCAGCAAAGGTTGTATTTCTTCTTCTTCAGAGTTGAATAATTTCACTATTCCGAATCTTCTTGGGTCTGTGTAGATCGCAATGCTACCATCTTCAAATTGTAATTCAAAATGGTCATGCTTTCCTGAAAAGCCAGTTCTACTTCCATATTTGCTGGCTTCTACATCTGCATATTTCCCTGAAGTATATGTTCCTGTTTCTACTTCTTGGCCAGAAAAACCTGCAATATCTTGGCCATTGATTAAGGAATAACGCCCACTCATACCCAAATGAGATAGAAGAACTCTACCATCATCTAAATCTATTAACAAATATTTTGCTCGCCTTCTAATCTCGGTAACTTTAGTTCCGATGATGGAGTCGAAGTCTTGCGGAAATGGATATCTTAAACCATCTCTACGAACGATTAACCCTGTGATCATCTTACCTACAAAGGCACTTGCTAAACCTTTGCGAGTAGTTTCAACCTCTGGTAATTCTGGCAATTAGAATCCTCCAATGCAATCAAATATTTTCTTCTTTTCTAACTGCAAAAAGCATGTGATTATCTTCAAATCCTGCTAAGTCAATGGATTCTTCAACGGTTAAACCAGCTTGCTCTAAAGCGATTTCCACATTAGCGAAAACTTGTGCTTCATCATCTCCAGTCCATCTTTCACTGGCTGCTTTGAGACTGAGTAATCCAATTCCATCATCTGCTAAGAATCGATTTGCAGCTTTAATAAAAATTTCAACTTGACCTGCTTGACTGACATCTTGGAATAACCATTTTACCTTTCTTGGCATTAATACACCCCAGGCACTGAATTTTCTAGCATCGCCTAGAACAGGAATTAATCCTGGTCTAGAATCTGCAAGATGTGTCAAATCACGAAGGCAGCGAGGTGCTAAGTCAACGCAGACCAATCTACCACCTTGATGGTTATCGTGACCACATAGGTGGTCGTGTAAGTGACTAATTGAGGTTCCGTGGCCGGCACCGAGGTACAGAATAGTTTCTCCGGCGAGGGGTAGTAATAGCGCTGGATTTCTTTTTGTGCGAATAATTGCTGCACCCAATTTTGAACGGCTAGGGTCCCAGCGACGATATTCAACTCCAGAAAATCTACGCAACGATTCTCCGTAAACAGAAGACCTTGGATTGGCATTGATGCTCCACAATGCGCGACCATCCTTACGGACAGCCCAGGATAAATCCTCTTTTCTGCTTCTGTTCTTTTTAGACAAAAAAACACCTCATCTCTGTAAGCGGGATTGGGGGGTTGGGAAATTGTTACGAATCTCTTCAATGCGGATTTCCACTAATTCGACATCTGCCTCTGTCCAAGGAGTCCCCTCAAAAGCGTCTATTTTTGCTGCAATACTAATTTTGCTAGCCAGTGTACGGGAGATTTTACCTCTAATCCATTTAGGTGAACGTGAGACCCATGGGTGCATGAAAATATGTCCATGCTTAGGTGGTGGAGCACCTGTTTTTAGGTGATTAAAGAATGCTTTTTCCGCACCCAAGACTTGTACAGTGCCACTCGGCAATCGTGCAAATCTCATTCTTCCATGTGCTTCAACACAGAGACGTGCGGCCAAAAGTGGACCGATTAACATTGAATTAGAAGGTAAATGTTCTGTTGCTAATGTGCGAACTGCATTCTCTAAACGGTCTAAGCGTCCTCTAAAGGTTGAGACACCCTCACCAAATTCTCGTAATGCTTTCCATTCACTCTTGGACGGTCCTACTGGAGGAGATTCAACTGCTAATTTCTTAGCCAGCATTTCTAGGTCATCGGAATCAGCAACAGTATTTCCGAGTGCAGACCTATCAGCACCAAATCTGGCATCTGGTAGGAATAGTACGACCCATTCAACAAGACGTGCTTCCATGGTTAGATGCGCTGTTCTCATCTCATCACTTGCTCGAACCAAATACTCCAGGCGCTTATCCGGGTCTCCGGCAGCCATAGCAACTCCAAGTTTTGACATAGCGATAGCTGCTGCATCTGCTGAGGCTTGTGCTTCATCATCTGGGAATGGCCAATCGGCATCTGGTAATTGTTCCTCTCCATGCAACAATACTGTCGCTTCTGGAAAACGTTCAGCAAGGACTTTTGCTTCTTTGATCATACCACCTTTGGCTATGATTTGTAATCTCTCGATGATGGCATGTTGATGATAATTCCCATCCCATATTTCTTCATCAACGATGTTGCCGTTGCCATCTGCAACAGCAGCGGCCCTCCAATCATACCATAGCCACATAACTCAACCCAATCAACACTCAACCTTGACCCTTGTCATTGAAAATCATCATCACTGAATAAGTCAGTTCCTTATTTAATTAGAGATGGGCAATATGAAATACTACATACATTGAAATATAGTTTCGTTTGGGCTTAGAGTATGTTTTGCCCTTCATGTGGTACTCTCTCATTCCCAAACCCTAAGGGTGAAATCGCTTGTACCAACTACAAGTGCCAATATAATGGCCCTGCTAATGTCGTAATTAAAGGCGCAGATGGCAAGGATGTTGACCTCTCGCAAGCAAAGTCGAGCACCGCTGCTAAGGGTAGAGTATTCCAGGTCGTAAAAGACTCTGATGAGAGACATGGAGTACTAACTACCGAATCATACATGTGTCCGAAGTGTGACAAGATGGAAGTCTTTGCATATCTTGAACAAACTCGTTCATCTGATGAACCTGAAACTCGAATGTTAACTTGCAAAAATTGTAAGCACGGTTGGAGAGAATACTGATTCAATCGAATCGTTCTCAATCAGTAATGAGAATGAATTTAAGTTTACGACTCAATCAAAAAAAATCTGCAACTGAGTTGTTTGAAGAGACTGCTAATCTCAATTCTAATTATTATTAATTAGAATTATTGTTAATCCAAATAAGTTGAATGTTACAACTACAATGAGAGAGAAATCTGACTCAAACTATTGTTTGAATTGCTCAATTATCGTTTTCAACACGTGGTGCTAAGAAATATTCTACTTCAGCAGCACCATCAGCGAATGAAAACTTCATTGAAAGTGGGAAGTTCTCACCAAATCCAAGTGACACTTCCTCAAGTGAACCGAAAATCTTAGCCATTCCCACTAGATATTGCAATGAGTATTGTGAACGGGCAGGCTCAGCACATTCGATAGAGACCAAATCCTCTTCCTCAAATACGACTGTAACTGAATCAGCAGAACCTTGTACATGAATTGTAAAGGATTTTTCTGTAAGGCTAAAGTGAACTAAATCGCCGACTTGACGAGCTGCACGAAGTGCTTGTGAGAACTGAGCCCCACCAATGACTGCTCTACATGGGAATTCAAGTTCTGGAACTGGTGGGGAAGACATTACTGAGTTGTCTAATGGACGAATGTTCCGGTCAATTTTTCCTAAGTTAATTGTTAGGACTCCTGTTTCATCACCATATGAAAATTCAATCAGATCATTGGCCCCGCCCAAAGTAAGCAATTCCTTGACCTTGCGAACATCAAAACCGATCTTGCTTTCATCGATTTCCCAAGTTTCAAACGCTGCTGCATCTACATCCAATTTCAGCATTGCAACGTGAGAAGCGTCGACTACACAAATGTGTAGACCATCCTCCTCGAAATCAAATCTAGCATCTTCTACTACCATGCCAAGAGTTTCAACGATTTTACTCATTAATTCTTGTCGGGCCGTGACGTTCAACATTGAGATACACCCCTCTCCATATTCTTCTCCTTTCGCGACGGCTTATGAACTTAACATAAAAAGGCCATCAAAATAAACAAACATGCGCGGTTATTGCACCTTTGACAAACCACCGCGCATAACAAGATTCAGATTACCCCCCTAGAAAGCCATTCTCGTGAAATATGTTCAAGTAGTCCCATGCTGAGGGCCATTCATGCAACTATTGAGAACAATAAATGTACTGACAATGGCCAGCCTTTTGATTTTAACCGGATGTTTCGGGATAGGCGATGATACTATCACTCCTGCCGATGGAGAAGATTCACACCCTCACTCCGACAATAATGAACCATCTTCCACCTTTTTCCTCAATACAAATCAACAATGTTCAAGAAAATGATATTTCAATCAAACTCTGGTGATGCGAATGTACAAGCATTACCTTTCAGTGTACAGTGCCGCAGTTGACCCAGATGGAGACAATATTACTTGTGGATGGGATATTGATTTAGATGGAAATGTCGACTATCCTACAATCTGTACTGGTGAATTCACCAATCTTACAATTCCAATCGCTGATTGGATTGAAATTCCTGACTCAAGCGGAAGTATTCGTTCGATTGCGTTTATCGTGTCGGATGAACCGGGGCTGCTATCGCAGACATCCTTAGATTTACAAATCCAAACTTACCTGACGGAAACCTAGCACTATACGCCTTTGGTGGCGAAGATGCTACTGGATCCGTGACTGACGGAACTGAGCGACGACCTAGTTCGAATTACAATGAGCCAAGGCGGCGACTTGAACTGGGCATCTGTCTCAGTCAAGATCTCTGTCGACAACGGCGCACCTGTAACCTGCTCTAACGGAGACGCAAGCGGAAACTGCGACCTAGTAGAGTTCGGAAACACTGGCGACCAATTCTGGTCTGTCGGTGACGGTGTAACAATCGTTGAAAGCGGACAAGATCTATGTACAAGCGGTTCATGTGTCATCAAGGTAACCATCACAGATACTCGTGAAGGAAAGACCCTAGATGAGTCAACTGCAATTGCAGAGTGAGTGAGATAAGAATCGGAAAAATGTTGTTCATGAATCAACATTTCCTCGTTGCGTTCATATGCAAAGCAGCAATGGGAACAGCATGAGCGAAGCAGGTCAAACGATTCCTCAACTCCTCAAAGAGGATGGAACACCATATTCAGCAGCAGTTTTGATTCCTACAATCAATAATGCTGATGAACTGGACATTGTTTTAGAACGATTGTCAAAGCAGACATACCCTCACTTTGAATTGGTTATTTCTGATTCCAAGTCTAAAGACCACACTAAGCAGGTTTGTGAAAAGTATGGTGCTCGTTGGATAGAAGACCCTTCTCGCAATAGAGCCGATGCCTGTAATTTCGCATTTAATCAAATGGACCACGACCTTGTCCTATTCACTGATGATGATACAATTCCTCCTTTGGATTGGGTTGAGAAACTAATTCGCTGGTTCAAAGACCCAGAGGTTGGTGCAGTTGGTGGACCTAATTTTGCACCGGACTCCGATCCATTTGGGGCAAAATGTGCTGATGTTGCATTTTGTACAAAGTACATGACTGCAGGAACTCGATACGGAGCTAAACCGAAAGGTATCTTGGTTCCAATTCACCACAATCCTGGAGTAAATTGCGCACACAGAATGGCAAATCTACGCGAAGTTGGATTCTTTGAAGAAGGCTGCATAGGAGCAGAAGATGTTGTCCTAGATGCTAAGATTCAACGTGCAGGCCACAAGATATTCATCGACCCATCAAATGTAATGCCACATCGCCGCAGACTTCCATTCAGACCATATATGAAACAAATGAGAAATTATGGCTATACCAGAATGGTAGCAAATAAGAGATGGCCGGAAATCTCAGAAAAATCCCACACAGCAATCGGTTTCTTCCCATGGCTAGTAGTTGCTTCAATCGCTGCTATGATTGGGGGGTTATCCACTGGAGGCGCTGCTGATGAATATTGGCTAACACTTTCAGGTGAATGGACAATGTCTAGAATCGCATTCCACGTCCCAGGCGGATTGATGGCCTTTTACATCGGACTTTCGTGGTTTGGTGCTGCAACCGGAACTTCACCACACAGAAGTATTGGAACTGTTTTCTTTGCCCCTCTATTCGTATTTTTAGCGCACTGGGCCTATGGACAGGGTGTTAACAAGGCTTGGAGCGAGATCCGCAAGACCGGTGGTTCTGCTGGCGTTGGCGAGCAAATTGATGACAGAGTTAGAACTGCTTAATCGCTAACACGGTTTAGTATCCCACCCTACAAAACAATCACTTTACACCCACTCAAGAGGGCAATGCCTTTGATGGGCACAGTTAGCCGAGGAGCATGGCTGGCAAATCAATAGCAGAACGATTAGCCGGTCTTGAGAAGCCTGATGAAATAAGTGATTCACAGGAAATATGGGCTACTATCAAAAGTGTCATGGTAGTAACCAGAATATTATTATTTGTAGCAATCATCGTTATTTCGGAAATAATGGAGCAATATTTCTTCAAAGGATTGAGTCTATCGATTTGGTCATTGATAATCGGGATTCCCCTGTTTATACTATTGTCCGTTGCAATAATCAGTGGGGATAGAAAGTTTGATGATAGTACAGATGAAGATCAATCTTCAGTACTGAAACACCCAATTCATAAGCGGATATGAGGCTCTATCAATAAGTGCTAACATCGCCAGTTTGGATATTCCATTGGCTAGCGTAAACACCTGAGGCCTCGATTAGCCCATCGTGATTTCCTCTCTCAACTACCGCTCCATCTACCATGGAAAGAATTTCATTAGCATTTCTGATAGTACTAAGGCGGTGTGCTACTGCAATAGTAGCCCTATCTGTGCCACTACTCAGCAGGTTCTCCTGAATTCTTTTTTCTGTTTCTGCATCCAAAGCACTGCTCGCTTCATCGAGAATTAGGAGACTTGGTCGCTTCAATAATGCACGGGCCAAAGAAACTCTTGCCTTTTGGCCACCAGATAATTTAGCGCCTCTATCACCGACCATTGTATGGATTCCATCCTCCAACTTGGAGACGAATTCTGATGCGCCTGCCAAATCAAGAGCGACTGACAAATCATCATCGCTGGCTGTTTGGTTATAGACCACATTATCCTTTATTGAACCATAGAATAGGAAAGGGTCTTGGCTAACAAAACCTATCGCATCACGAACTGATTCTAAGGTGAATGCATTAATGTCAGTTCCATTGACTAAAACGTCACCAGAGTCTGGGACATAATATCTCATTAACAATTTGAGAATAGTAGTTTTGCCAGCACCTGTGTGCCCCATTACTCCTAAGAATTCACCGCCAGTAACTTTGAAAGAAATTCCGCTGAGAACTTTAGTTGTAGTGTTTGGATAGGTAAAGTGGACATTCTTGAACTCAAGTGTTTGGATGCCTCCTTGTAGTTCAACTGAATCTTCAGAATCGACTATAGTAGGCTTTAGGTCGATTGCAGCAAAGACTCTGCTAGCTGCTGCCTCTCCTTTTTGTAACTGGTTTACGAGAAGACCCAAGATGAACATAGGCATTGTCATTCTTGTAGATATCAATAAGAATGTCACCAATTCTCCTGTTGAGATATCACCTGATTGTGCTAGATAGCCTCCCGCTGTTACAAGCAAGCCAAAAGCAATACCTGCGACAGCATAGATCATCGGAACGAAGCGATTTCTATCCCTGCTTGCGGCCATTGCTTGGTCGCGATAAGAACCAGATTCTCTGTCGACTCGATTAGCTTCCCAATCTTGAGCATTGAACGCTTGAACAACTGAAATTCCTGAAATTAAGTTCTCAAGAACTGCATGGATATCTCCAGTTGATTCTCTTTGCTTTTTGTATTTCCTTTGCACTGTTGTGCTAAACCAGAATACTATTGGGATGATTAGCAAAACTGGCCCGAATAATACTGCTACAAGTTTCCAAGACATCAGCACCAAGATTAGAAAAGCGGTAGAAAAGGTCATGACGATTCTAATTATTGAAGTTGAAGAATCTGAAACAACATCTTCTAATTGATTGACATCACTTGACAATACTGCCATTATTTGCCCAGTTTGCCTCATATCATAGTAAGAGGCTTCCATAGCGATAAGAGACTTGGTTGCATCCATTCTCAAGTCGTGTTGAATATTGTATCCGAGTGTTTGCCAAGCATATTCAGATATTCCTTGGAAAATTGCTAAACAGAAAAATCCGAGAAATATTAGAAAACCGTATCCATAAGCAGGTTCCGGATTAATTGCAAGTATCAGATCTTGAAATATCTGTGGGCCAGCCATACTACCCGTTGTGAAATAATCAACAGCAAATCCGATTGCAACAAATGGCATTAGGTCAAAAACCCGTGCAATACCATTCGCCATGAATCCAGTAACAACTCTTTTCGGGTATTTTTTAGCATATGGTACTACTCTCCAAATCTGCTTACCGAGTACTTGACGTTGGCTATTAATATCATCAGGCGTCATCAAATCAGAGGTTGAACTACCCTGTGCCATTCTGCTCATATCTTTGGCCAACCCCGCCGGCATTTCAACCCTCGTAGGACAAAACATTGCTGACACCTCAACCAATCATTAATTGGGGAGGCACTACAACCTCTAAATATGCCGAAGCACCATCGCCTTCATGCTATGATTTTTACCGTGCTTTTATTGGTTCAGGTTTTCGCACCAATATCCTTTGCGGCTGAACCCAATACACCTAAAATAAATGCTGACACCAGTGTTGATCTAGACCTCCTTAACACAGTGGGAATCCAAAACTCCGGAGAAATTTCAAATGGTTGGTTTGACTCCGCAAATGGAGTCGGAAATATTGACCTCCTTTACAGAGATGCGGCTGTGATTGCTACTGAAAATTGGTCTGCTTGGACTGGCCAAAGCAATACTCTCGATGGCTGGTACATATTGACTCACACATACCCAGTGCCGACTGAATGGTTTGGAGAACTCGCCGATTCGGGAATAGATTGTTTCTCTTTCCTACCACCAAATGGATTCCATTGTGAACTTGAAGGCCAAACTACTTCTGAACTTGAAGAATTAGATGTCCAAGGGATTGTGAAAATGGATTCCGTAGATAAAATTCGTGAAAACCTTGTTCGTGGAATTACTGGAATGGAGATGACATCAGTAAATCTCTATGTGACTGATGGTTATGCTTCTGTCAATTTGATCTTGAGTGGAACTGAATTACCGCAAGGAATAGAATTGCGAGATGACATTGTAGTGGAATACCACCAAGAGAGATACGCTACCGTGCTCATTCAAACTTCAGCACTACAATGGCTTGCCGCTCAGGATTCAATAGAATGGATCGAAGAGCGACCATGGCATATTCTACATAACGATGTAGCAGATACTGTAATGGGCTCAGATTTAGTATGGAATTCAACGCTCATGTCGGGCATCGATGCCAATTGGAGTGGTTTAGATGGTTCAGGAGTCATTGTAACCGTTTCGGACACAGGACTGGACAACGGTGTCAACAACAGTAACATGCACCCCGACTTACGAGACCATATCGTTGACATCGTCTCTTTCCCTATGTCTGCTGGATCGACTACTTATTGTGGTGCATCAAGCAACGACGATGGTGCTGAAGACCTCGACAGTGGCCACGGTACGCACGTCGCTGGATCGGTGCTTGGAGACGGAACAAACACTGGTGGAGCCATCAAAGGTGCTGCACCAGAAGCTCGTCTTTTCATGCAAGCGACCGAGCAATATTGTGATAACGACAACGAGTACTATCTGTCGGGTATTCCTTCAGATTACACTACGATGTTTAAACAAGCGTACGACAACGGCAGCAGAGTCCACACAAATTCGTGGGGCTCTGATACTTCAGGCGCCTATAACTCGGGTTCGATGCAAGCAGATTCAAATTCCCGAACATATCAAGATATGATCATACTATTTTCAGCTGGAAATAGTGGAACTGATGCAAGCGCTGATGGTGAGGTCGACTTAGATTCGCTTGGATCTCCGGCCAGTGGAAAAAATGTATTAGCCGTAGGTGCTGGAGAGAATAACCGCCCTTCTCTAAACTCTATATGGGGAACTGGGCCGACCCCCTCCGGCGCAGTTTATAGTAGCCCAATCAGCACAGATAAACTTGCAAATAATAGTGAAGGAATGGCTGCATTTTCAAGCAGAGGGCCTGCTGATGATAACCGTTTAAAGCCGGATATTACAGCGCCTGGAACCTTTATTCTTTCAACTAAGTCACGTTCAACATCAAGTAATGGATGGATGGCATATTCTACAAATTCAAATTATACCTACATGGGTGGAACGAGTATGTCCTGTCCTCTGACAGCAGGAGCAGCAGCACTAATTATTCAACATCTGATAGACAATGAAGGACATTCAGACCCGAATTCATCTTTGGTCAAAGCAATTTTTACTGCTAGTGCGCGTGATATGGCCGGACAATATGGTTCATCAACAAATGGTGCTGGTGAAGCCGCACCAAATAACCACGAAGGCTGGGGCATGGTAGACTTGCGTAGTGCAATGAATACTACTTGGATTGACGGTGACTCCGTATCAACATCAGATGAACGCGGTTGGAGTTTTACTATTCCAGCATCTTCTCCTGATTTACGAGTAGCCCTTTCTTGGACAGACCCAGCCAGTACTCCTTCCGCAAGTACAAACCTCGTTAATGACCTTGATTTGGCAGTAAAAGACCCAAGCGGAACTTGGACTAATCTTTCAAACAACATTGATAATTTGCGAGGGTTATCATTCGCATCACCAGTTCAAGGTACTTGGGAAGTTCATGTTATTGGAACCAATGTTCCTACTGGACCGCAACATTTTGCTTTAGCACTCAACCTTGACACGACCCTCGTAAATTTGACACAGGATGCTGATTTCGATGGAATCGAAGATAGTCTTGATGATTGTTCAAGCGTATTTGGAAGTTCAACACAGGATAGAACTGGTTGCCCAGATTCTGATGCTGATGGCTATTCAAACCCGGATGCCTCTTGGACTGTAAACAATGGCGCTGATGCATTCCCTGCTGATATTAGCCAATGGGCTGATACTGACTTTGACGGCTATGGAGATAACCCTTCAGGAACTACTCCAGATGCTTGTACTACGGTAGCTGGCAATTCAACTCTTGACCGATATGGTTGCCTAGATGGAGATGGTGATGGATTTTCAGATGCTCAAGTAACTTGGACAGTGTCGCAGGGCGCTGATGCCTGTGACACTGTTTCTGGTACAAGTTCTGCTGATAGAAATGGCTGCCCTGATACCGATAGCGATACATACTCCGATGCTGATTTGGGATGGACTATTGCCGCAGGTGCTGACGCTTATCCGAATGACATTACACAATGGATAGATACAGATGGCGATGGTTATGGAGATAATCCACCACCTGCAACAGAAGGAGACTCTTGTTCTACTATTTCTGGTACTTCAACATTAGATCGCTTTGGTTGTCCAGACAGTGATAGCGATGGATATTCCGATGCGGACATGAGTTGGACTATCGCTTCAGGTGCTGATGCATTCCCTACAGAACCAAGTCAGTGGTTTGATGGCGATAGTGATGGCTATGGTGACAATTCAACAGGAATTGAACCAGATGCTTGCCCTCTAATATTTGGAAACTCAACAGAAGCTGGAAGATTAGGCTGTTCTGATATTGATGGTGATGGATATGCTGATGTTGATGACTTATTCCCTAGTGAAAAATCACAATGGAATGATAGCGATGCTGACGGCTTTGGCGACAATATTTCAGGAACTAATCCGGATATGTGCCCATCGGTAGCAGGTGACTCTTGGATAGACCGCTTTGGTTGCCCCGACTCTGATGGAGACGGAGCAAGTGATGCCGATAGCGCTGGAGCAAATGGGCCTATTTGGACAACAGCAGATGGTGCTGACCTTTGGCCTGCTGACTTAACCCAATGGGCTGATTCTGATGCTGATGGATTTGGTGATAACTCATCTGGGACCAATGGAGATGATTGCCCAAGTGTAACTGGAAATTCAAGCGCTGATAGAAATGGTTGCCTCGATACAGATGGCGATGGTTATTCTGATGCGGACATGGGCTGGACTATCAACGATGGTGCTGATGCATTCCCAATGAATTCAGCAAGTTGGAGCGATTCCGATGGAGATGGAATCGATGATCAAGTCGATGATATGTGCCCTATGGTTTTCGGCAACTCAACCGTTGATAGAATTGGTTGCCCAGATACAGATGGCGATGGTTACTCGGATGTTGATTCTGGCTGGAATACCAGCGATGGTGCTGACGCATTCAAGACCGACCCAACTCAATGGGCAGATGGAGATGGAGATGGCTATGGTGATAATCCAACAGGTACTCTTGCAGATGATTGCCCTTCAGAAGTTGGTGATTCATGGCAAAACAATACATTGGGATGTCCTGATATGGATGATGATGGCTGGGCAGATCAACAAGACTCATTCCCTAATGACATTACTCAATGGCATGATATTGACGGTGATGGCTATGGTGACAATGCTGGAGGAACTACTCCAGATGCTTGTACAGGACTTTGGGGTAATTCAACCCAAGGAAATAGGAATGGTTGCCCAGATAGCGATGGCGATGGATGGGATGATGTCATCGACCAATTACCTTCCACTCCAAGCCAATGGCTAGACCAAGATGGAGATGGCTATGGCGATAATGCTAGCGGAATATTCTCTGATGCTTGTCCTGGTGTTTTCGGCAACTCAACAATAGCCGGATATGGTTGCCCTGATACTGATGGAGATGGACTATCTGATGATAATGATGCATTCCCTAACGACCCGACACGTTCACAAGATTCAGATGGCGATGGCTTTGATGACCTCGAGGATGATTGTCGCTTTGCTGCTGGAAATTCTACAGAAGATAGGTTAGCTTGTCCTGATACTGATGCAGACGGTTACTCCGATGTGACAATTGCAGCAGGTAATATCACTGGATGGAATACCTCTGATGGTGCTGATGCTTTCCCTACTGAACCAAGCCAGTGGAATGATAGTGATGGGGATGGCTATGGTGATGAACTAAGCGGATTCCAAGGTGATGGTTGTCCAACAGAAGAAGGATATTCCAATATTGGTACATTCGGTTGCCCCGATGGCGATAACGATGGTGTATCACAAGACGGTGATGCATTCCCTGGTGACGACACTCAATGGGAAGACCAAGATGGAGATGGCTATGGTGATAATCCGAATGGTACTACGCCTGATTCCTGTATTCTAATCGTTGGAGTTTCAACAATAGACCGATATGGCTGCCCTGATGAAGACGGAGATGGAGCAAGCGATTTGAATGATTTATGGTTAGGAGATAGTTCACAGTACTTTGATTCTGATAATGACACATTTGGTGATTTAGTCGCTGGCACAGACGGTGATTATTGTCCTCAACAATTTGGTACAGCAATCCAAGGTGTGATGAGAGGATGTCCTGATGCTGATGGCGATGGCTATGCAGATTCCGATGACGCCTTCCCAAGTGAACATAGTCAGTGGTTAGACAGTGACGGTGATGGATGGGGCGATAACCAAAGTGCGGGTTCATTCAAACCAGATCATTATCCAAATGACCCAACAAGAAATGCTGGTGAAGCACAAATGACCTGTGATCCGAATTCAATTGAATTGGATATAGTTGGTGGAGATTACTTCACCTTCTCCTGTACTGTGACCACCGAGATGGTTGGAGATTTCACTGTACGAGTGGAATGGCAAGCAATGACTACAATAAACGCTGCATCTCGTGTTCAAATCGTCAGTTTTTCTGCTACATCTGGACAAACTCAAACAGTTGTCTTCACTGGTGAAGCAAATATCTACGGCACCCATATACTGGTATTGAAAGCAACTGAACCTGGTTCTGATGTTGCACTTGATACGGTTACAATCAGTTTGAAAGCAATCGATTCCAGCATATATGCTGAACCATCTAACTCAAATGATAATAGTTACTTTGAGCAGGTACTCAATAATTCACTCGTTCAAGCTGCTATTGGTGCTTTATCCCTATTCTTTTTGATGGGATTATTGATAATTCGTGGCAAGTCAAACAAAGTAAAGGAAGCCGCTAATAGACAAATCCGAGCAGAGGAGTTAATTCGTGCCAGAATAGAGAATGGAATGAATCATCCAACCCGAAAGAATTTCGGTTTGGCTGGACAATTACCTCCACTACCGCCACAAAACTAGTGATTCACTAAATCAATTACTTACCCCATAGGTAATAACAAAACCGAATCACTCAAAGAGGAGTGGCTTTTGGAACGGATTACTAGCGGATATGGTGAAGTGGTATCATAGGAGGTTTCCAACCTTTTGCCGGGGGTTCGACTCCCCCTATCCGCACCTAATTATGACTTATTGTGTTGTGGTGCGATAGGTCATCGCGTGAACGATTGAACTTATTTTATCCTGTAAATCCTCTGAAATAACCCTATCAGCATCTCGATCAATTTGGTAATATGATTCCACATGGAATGAGAAGCCATATCAAGTAGTGAATAAGCCCCCAAATAGTGAGCATCATGTCAAAGTCAGTCAAATCCTTTGCAATTATCGCAATTATCTTCTTGGCACCTCTTGCTGGATGTTTTGGCGATAGCGAAACCTCCCCTGTTGATTTGAAAGAAATTATTCTAATTGACTACCTAGCTCCAGGTGAAGTTACTATCAAAACCGGTCAATGGCATGATATTTTACTCGATGGTGATGGATATCGAATACAGGCACCGAGAGATGTATTATTATTCATCAATGGAAGCATAATAATCGATGGAATGATTGAAGTTGTTGGCGACGATATACTCAACGCAAAACTTCTCACTACGCCATATACAACCGATGCAAACCTAACTCTAATTCATCCAGATGGAACTTCTAGCAGAGTAATTCTTGAAATTGAAGAAGCCTTACCTATTGTAAACGGTGAAGACTGGTTCGATAAGATGGATTTCATCACAAGTATTTGTACCGATTCCACAGAATGTGGTGGATATGTCAATCGTTGGATGGGAAGCCCTAATCCTGCATTCGAAAGAGCAGCATCCTTCTTCCAAGGTCATTTCGAAGGACTTGGATATGACACCCATATCCTCAGAGTTATCGATCATGGCAACCCTACAGAACCAGAGAGTCTGAATGTCATTGCTTGGAAACAAGGACGCAACGATAACTGCGTTCAAGGAATGGGTGCCCACATGGATATCGCACCACCCGGCGGCCCACCCGGCGGTGGTACATACGAAGGTGCTTACGACAATACAGCAGGAACTGTTAGTATGATGTTATTTGCAAAAGCAATGGTTGACTTAGAATTTGAATGCGATACCTTCCTAGCATTATGGTCCAGCGAAGAAGAAGGGCTACGTGGTTCCAGTGCATTCGCCAACAACGATTGTGACTACTGTCTTCCTAAAGACAAAGAACTTGAATTCTATATCAATATGGATATGATGGGAATGTCTTGGCCTGCACACAAGTCAAGCGGAGACCCATTCCCTTACCATGCATGGTCAGGGCCTGATGCTGATCCGGAGGTACAAGATGTCGCCATTACCACTATTCTTGATGATGTCCACTTCAACATTCTAAAGGCGCCTAGAAATCTGACCATTGATGGTTCATATGGTGCAGGTTGTGACCAGCATTGGGATGAACACTCCAATTTAGTAATGGACGTTCACGAAGATACCTTTGGTCGTTCAGACCACGTTACATTCCGTGACCTAGGTGCTCAAACAATTTTCCACCTAGGTGCTTACGATGCAGATTATGATGCATATCATTCCCCTTCAGATACTCTAGACAACATGGTGGCAGAAGTAGGTGGCCAACAGGAGTTGGAAAAGAGTATGGAGTTTGTAATGTGGGCTGCAATGCTTGAGTTCTTATTGGCCGACCAAACACCAGAAGTCCGCAATGTAGAATTTAACTGAATCGATAACAGGAGATTAGAATATGTCTGAGGCTGAAGAAAAGGAATCTTCTCATCAGGAACAACTATCACTGCTTGATGAATCTAAATCTATGTGGAAGTTGATTTCTGGCTCTGCAGTACTTGCATCTATGTGTTGTCTTCCTTCGATAGTGTTGGTACTATTCGGACTTGCTAGTGTCTCCTCTGCTGCAGCAATCTCCGACACTTTGTATTGGGGACTTGATGGATACCAATGGTTCAGACCAGCCTTATCGGCATTATCTGTAATTCTGATAATCAGTGGATTGGTTCTATACTTCCGTTCCAAGGGAGTTTGCACTATTGAGCAAGCAAAGCGAGAGAGAAAGAGAATCATCAATATTTCACTTACTGTTTTGATTTCATCCTACTTGCTATATCTTGTATTCAATTATGTAATTCTAACAGAGATCGGAATCGCTCTAGGATTACCTTGGCAAGAAAGTCGTTTTTGGACAAAATAAGATTCAACTATTATTCCTTGTTGAATTGCATCCGATTTGCCATTCTGTCCCAGATGCCATCGCTTCTCTCGTAGCATCTAGGAGGTCATCTTCTTCACTACGTATTTGGCCATCACCTCTTAACCAAGAAAGACTAATATGAACCTCTTCATGTAGCCAATTTCTCAATTGCAAAATTGATTTTTCAATTGAAATATCACATATCTCTTCCCCAATAGGAATTTCAATTTCACGTGGATTTAATTTCATCCCCATACGCATTGTTTTTTGCACAGATTCTTTAGCGGTCCAACTACGAATTGCCATTTCAGGGTTGTTGCGAATCTGTTGTAATTCATCACCGCTTGCCATTAGATCTAATGCATTATCGGCAATTCCTCTAGCACTTGGTTCAGCATCGATTCCAACGGTCCAACCGGGTGCTATCAGCGCAACATAGGCCCAACCATTACCGTGGCCAATGGAGATACTAGGCAATGGCTCATTTCTCCAGATGCCATGAATAAATTCTAAACTCGGCGCTCGAAGTTCATCGCGCCTAACTTCAATCTCATCGATTGAATTGATGCCCCATTGAATTAGTGAATAATGCAGTAACCAACGTCCGCTCAGATGCTCCATCCGCCTCTTATCAGTTACAAAGGTGGATACTTCATCAGCATCTGCAAGCATTACATCCTCTACAGCAAAATCTTGGACCTCACACCTATAGCAGGTAATAACTGGAGCTTCTGGCAATTGAGGTGGTGTTAGTACCTCTACCTTCGGCTGCATAATTAGTCCACTCACCCGAATCAATTCAAACCATGCCTTAGATTATCTTGGCAAAGTGAATTGTTGGTATTCAGGGACTGGAGCCATCGCCTTCAGACGTAGCCCTTTCAATGCTAGTACAGGTGCATCATCATCACCTACGATAACGACATCATGAACAGTAACCCCTGCATCTTCAACTGCGGTACGAATACTACGCAATCTCAAAACCTCATCCCTTTCAGGCACCCGCAGATTACAAGTCCAGTCAATACCCACAGGTAGGGAAGAGAAGTTTTCACTTTCCATTGCAACCAAACCGGCGTTTTGGAATCCTGCTTCAATTAACATTGGTAGTGCCTCTAAGAGAATAGACTCTCCTTGTGCTTCTATCGCCCATTGGTCACTTTGCGGCAATTGATGTCGCATCAATGCAATCCCATCTACACCAGGCGTAGAATCATTGCCAATGCCTCTAATAATCCCACCATGCGATTGGAATCTAGGTCCATGGAAATATCGAAGATAGATGAATGCTGGCGTATGTATTAATTGACCCATAGGCGGCGTTCCAATCGCTGGAATCATTGCAATCTCTGCTTCAAGGAATGGGCAAATATCATCACAGTCTTCAACTAAGCGAACTGTCGCTTGATGATGTTCTCTTTCGCCGAATACTTCACCCTTTGAATTGGTTAAATCACTTACTAATCGACATTTTACCCAAGAGATTTGGCCTTCTTGTTTATCCAAGAGAGATTCTACTCTAACGGTCATTTCACCTTTTAGTAATTTTACCGGCAATCCGAATTTAACATCTTCGAACCCTGCTAAACTGGTCTGAGGACGTAATAATAACGCATTTTCTGCAAACATTTCCAGTGCCATTACACCTGGGTGGTATGGGACGCCTTCTATTGCATGGTCGATTAAGAATGGATGATCTGCTGCACTTAGAGTAGATTGTGTAGTCAAGGTTTGACCCTCGTCTATCCTGTTGACTTTGTCAATGAATGGGAATCGAGTAGGGTCAGCTATTAATGCCGCCATTTTTGCAGGAAGACGCAAAGGTGCATCTCTAAAAACATCAAAGCGATTCATTATTCCAAGACTACCACAACCGATGACTCTTCTTTTACCACCAGCTAGTGCCTCATCAACAAAGATAGAAACTCCTTCTTCAACCGATAGTGTATCGATACCTGCTGCTTCAAAGACCGCTTCTATTGAACCTCTTGTGGCCATTCCAACATCTCTCCAGCCTGTCCAACCAATTGCAACCGCACGGCAGGTTCCACTTGCTGTCAAGCGCGACATTTCACTATCCAGAACACAATTGGCTGCTGCATAATCTGTTTGACCACCGTTTCCAAAGCGGCCTGCTACACTGGTAAAACAGCAAGCGAAGTTAGGATTATCACTACCACTTGCGTGGACTGCGCCCAATAATGCCCGCCATCCATCAACCTTGACACGAACTACATTGTTGAAAATTTGATGTGATTTATCATTGACTAATTTGGAGTCTTCAAGGCCTGCACCATGAAGAATACCGGTTATTTTTCTTCCGAGGTTGGCACCGAGTTCTGCCAAACCTTCTGCATCTGTCACATTGACCGAGCAATACTGAGCAGAGTTTCCTGTGCTAGTAATCTGCTGAATTGTATTGTAAATATCAAGTGAGCGAGTATATTTTTGCCACTCCTTATTCCACTCTACCATTGTGACCTTTCCTTCTTCACTGGCATCGGTCATAGTTTGACGCAATGCCATTTTCTCATCAGTGAGTTGTTGTTGTGACCAGCCAATCCACGATTGACACTCTTCTATTAGGCTTGAGCGTCCTAGTAAAACAAAGTGTGCGCCTGCATCTGGACTCGCCTTAGAAACGCCGATTATAGATGCTGCTGTAACTCCAGAACCGCCACCGGATACTATCCAAGTATCCGCATTGGTTAGTGGTTCTCTTGGTGATTCTAAATCTTCAGCAAATGCGACTAGAGTCCACCTTCTCAAATCTCGATCGATTGCAATTTCAATATCGCCACCAAGTTCAAACAAATCCTCGTCAATAATTTGAGCTGCTTGGTCTGCTTGCAAGATTAATTCAGGATGTAGGTCAAAGGCTCTACAACGCAAGTGTGGTTGTTCAAAGGAATATGACTTGGTAACGCCTGTTGCCGCACTTTGTAGTGAATTGAATCTCTCTCCACGATTGCCATGGCGGCCATCCAGTGCGGTGATTGAAGCAACTATTCCAGTCGATTGACTTGCAAGTTTACTATCCAACCCTTTCAACAATGAAAAGAAACCATGCGCTGACATAGCAATTTGGCTCGAAGGATAAGCGTCATCTGACCAAGATTCACTAGCCAATTTCAAGGAGGCCATATGGAGGACTGCTGTAATATTTTGTTGCTTTAACTGCTCACATACTTCCTCAAGATGCTGGGAATTTTCTGGGTCGCATCTGTAAACAGTTCGACCCGATTCTTCTTGGGTTGACATATCTCTGATTGCAGATTCAAAACCGATCAATACCGTTTTCAATCCACGTTGCTCCATTCTTTGAGCGAATGCTTCGGAGATCCCCCAGCCATCAACTGTGATGACAACTGTACCATCAAGAGAAATCGGTTGGCTAGTCCCTAGGCATTCTTCAATTTCTATTTGCCATCTTCGCGTTGTTGAAACAATATCGCTGTTGGTTTGTTGTATTGCCGCCGTCTCCTCTACCTGTTGCGGTTGTGGCTGAGCCTCACCAACCACTGATTCAACAACACTATCGCCACCTACCATCTTGGTGATGTAGGCGCTAAAGTGATTCAAAGTCGGGTGGTCGCTGAGTACGAAATCATCGTCGACTGGTAGTGAGAAAATTTCTCTAATATCCCCCATTATCTCTGCTTGCTTGACCGTATCAATCCCCAATTCACCTTCTAGGTCTTGGTCCATTTCAATGAAATCTGCAGGATAGCCGGTGTGTTTGACTACGACTTCAACTAATTTCTCCACAATATCGGCTGAAGCGGCTGAAGAAGGAACTGAGGCTGGTACTGGAGATGGACTCGATTTCGCTGCGGCTTTCTGCTCTACAGGTTGTGGAGTTGGAACTGTAATTGGGGTTTGTGCAACCACTTCACCACCCATCATCCGAGAGATATAGGCAATCATGTGATTCAGAGTTGGATAATCAGATAAGACAAAGTCATCGTCGACTGGTAGGGAAAACTTCTCACGGATATCACCCATAATCTCTGCTTGCTTAACAGTGTCAATTCCCAATTCACCTTCGAGGTCTTGGTCTAATTCAATAAAATCAGCAGGATAACCAGTATGAGCGACTACAACTTCTACAACAAGTGGAGTTATTTCCGATGTTTCTAAATCAGTAGCTAATTTAACAGCCGATTGTGGCTTACTAATTTCGACTGGAGCTTGTGGTTGTGCTAGCGTCTCTATTGCTGCTTCTGCTGCTGGTGCGGCAATTACTGTTGCGGCACCTCCTGTCATTTTGTTGATGTATCCGATCATATGATTCAATGTTGGATAATCCGAAAGAACAAACTCGTCGTCAACTGGTAGGGAAAACTTTTCTCGAATATCGCCCATAATCTCTGCTTGCTTGACCGTATCAATGCCCAATTCACCCTCTAGGTCTTGGTCTAATTCAACAAAGTCTGCTGGATATCCTGTGTGATTAACCACTACTTCGATGACAGTGGTTACAATATCACCTGATACGGTTGCAGCGGCTACTGGAGCCGGTTTGTTTTGTTGAACGACTGGCTTTGAAACTGGCATTGATGCTACTGCAGGCGCTGAGATTGAAACTGGTACTGGATCTACGGCATTTACAACCACCGGAGCAGGGTTTGGTTTTCCTTCAAAATCGGCGGTAATAGGCCAACTTTCTCCTTGTACACCGCCGTGCAATTTATCATCAGCATCAACATAGCAGACCAATTTATTTTGTAATACTCGGAATACTACGTCATCAGTCCCCGCTAATTCTCTATTCCAGGCAAGGAATTTGGCACCATCGATTCTCTCCCCCACAAACGGAGTTCTCTTTACTAGTGAAAGGGCTATTTGTGAGCCAAATCCTGCTGCAAAGCGAAGTCCATAGCGCAGATTTGGATATTCTCCACCTGTGGATAGATTCAAGTCTCCTAATTCCGGATCTTTTTCCTTGTGATTAGCGATAGGAGGAATTCTTCCTGTTTTCATCCCGTATAGCATGCTAGCATCTTCAATTCCAACTGCCATCGGATGTCCAGTGAACCCTTTAGTATTGGAAATTACAAGGGAATCCGTACTATCACCGAATGTATCGCGTAGTGCTTTAACCTCGGATTGAGCGCTTCCTCCTCGGGCCGGAGTGAATGTTTCATGGCTAAAGAAGGCTGTATCAGATGCGAATTCATGCCGGTCTATTCCCCAGCGCTTTTCCATATCTCCAACGAAATTATTGACAACTCCTGCGACGTGTTCAACATCTAAGCGAGTTCCATGGAAGGCTGAGTTTGCAGTGGTTGAACCTAATAATTCTGCAATAGGTTGAACTCCACGCTTAGCCGCTTCAGAACTTCTCTCCACTACGAAAGCAGCAGCACCCATCCCTAAGATGAGCCCATTGCGTCGACGGTCAAACGGTAATGCTGTTTCTTCTACTACATTGCCGGTTGCTGCTGCACCTGATGCTGCGAATCCTGCTCCGACCCATTCCCACATATCATCGCCGGTAACGTCGTCACCAGAGATGATTACCACTCGGTCTACGCGGTCTGCTGCAAGCCAATCTTCGGCAACACCAAACGCTGCAGTAGCTGATGCGCAGGCGAGATTGATTGTTGTATTTGGCCCACGAATGCCAGTATACTGTGCAAATTGTGAATGACCCATATTGAGGGTTTGGAATAGATATCTGCGGTCAAATTGTCCGTCACCATCATCGCCATTATTCTTGGCATGTTTCTTGGCCATCTGCATTCCAGGGAAACAAGAGGAGAATACAATTCCAGTTCGGTCTCTCTGCACTTGAGGGATTTGCCAACTTCTGATCAACCTAAGTCCACCTTTGCCAACTTGCTCAACAGGAGTTAGTGGTATGGCAGCATCACGGAGTGCTAGTAATCCGGCTGCTACGGCCAACTGTGTGGAAATATCCCATGCCAAAACTACCTTCGGGTCTATACCAAATTCTTCTGAGATGTCAAAGGCAGATTTGAGACCCGCTAATTGTGGAATATCACTGAATTCAGTTGCCTTTTCCATATTGACTGAACCATCTCTCCCTTTGATTAGACGAACTAAGTTCTTATCGAGCAGTCTTTGTTTGTATTCATCTGAAACTTCGCTAATACAAGTTTCACCACGGACAAGGCGTTCAAATGTATCCTCGTCGAATACTTTCTTTCCACCAGGAAGGCCAAGAGAAACACCTGTGATCACATATGGGTCTGCTCTACGGTTGGCCATGGTATCATTTCCAGTAGCGACTACTGTAGTTCCTTGCTGTGAAATATTGGCACTAGGCAATTTAGTTAAATTGGTCTTGGCAGTCCATTGAGAAGGGACTGATGCAATCCAATGCGCTATATCCTCTACAGTTTGTGCACTGCTGACATCCACATCCGCCATGGTTTGGCATTCACTGGCAATTGTTTGTAGCAGATTAGCAATGGCAGAATCTGCAAGACCAAGCCCAAGACGGAGATTGACCATCCCATTACAGAACCTTGCTGGATAACCGCAAAGTGCTGATAGACGGTCTCCAAGGTAAGCATTCTTTGCTTCAGTAGCAATTTGCTCAGGGTCTTTTTGGGTGGAAACTGTTGTGGTTTGTGCTACTGTTGTAACGGTAGGTTGAGCCGCACCACTAGGAAGTGGGCGGGCTGCTGTACGCAAAGATTCCAAAGAAGAACTTGTTTGCGAGGTCGAAATTATTGCTGCTTGATGTGCTTCAATCGGTCCAGCACGGAACGCTTCTGTCAATACAGGAGAATCTCCAGTTGGCCACTGCGGCATCCTACCCGCAAGAGCAAGCATTCCTAGAGCGGAAATAAATGAGGCAATTCCTCCCTGTTTTGGATGGTTAGTCATTATTGGTAGCGATGGTTGGTCCTCAAGAATTTGAGTTGCAAACATACTCAATGCTCGCTTTGGCCCGACTTCAATGAAGACTCGTGCACCTGCTGAATACATTGTTTGAATTTGAGTTGTCCACTCGACCGCAGATGCCATTTGAGGTGCTAATTGAGTAAGTATTGATTGCTTAGCATCTCCTTCTCCGGACATTGGATAAAATTGGCCATCTACATTTGCTGTTATTGGAATCGCTGGCCATCGTATTTCTAGCCCTTCTAAGAACCGGCGTAGCGGTTCATTGGCCGGTGCTACAATCTTGGAATGGAAGGCGTGACTTGTTGCTAGGGTCACGGATTGGAACCCACGATTTTCAAATTCAGCCATAGCCGCCTTTACCGGTTCGGTTTCACCAGCGATGACCGTCATCTTTGGCGAGTTCTTATTGGCTGCGATGACATATCCATCGACCTCTTCAATAATTGCTGCAACATCATCGTATGGTGCGCTAACACTAGCCATCAAACCTTTGTCAATTACTTCAACTGCGCCCATTTCAGTTCCTCTCGCTGCAGCTGCACGCAGTGCACCATCCATATCGAGAATCCCCGCTGCCATCAGTGCCGCATATTCTCCCAAAGAGTGTCCAGCAACCATATCTGGTTTGTGGCCATGGTCATTCAGCGCCTTCTCAATTGCCAGATCTGCAGTTAACATTGCAGGTTGAGTATATTCTGTTTGCTTCAATTTATGTTCCGCTTCAAGCAATTGTTGTTTATTCAATCCCGAACGAAGAATGAATGATGACAAACTTTCACCGTTCAAGACCTCGGTCATGGTAACATCGGATTGCTTCCAAACCTCTTGCACAGAAGTATATCTCTGCCATAGGTCGTGTGTCATCCCAACATACTGACTTCCTTGGCCAGGATACATGTGGGCAACCTTGGCTTGTGCTGGTAGCGCAGCATCATCGGTTAGTAGAATTCCTTGCGCTTGTAAGAATCCCCATTTCTCTTTATCATCCATCGCTTTTACTGCAAGGGCACAACGTTTGTTGAATTCAGCCCACGAGGTTGCAATAAGTGCCATCCTAATCTTATCTGAAGATGAATAATCTCCACTGATTGATTCGAGCGCTTGTGAAAGACGAAGTCCTCTTGGGTCCTCATCGAAATTAGGACCTTGGAAAGAAATAGATTCTATTTGTTGCTTAATTTGGCCAATATCGCTGCCAGAAAGCAATAACATTCCACCTTCAATTTGCTTTAATTGTTGATGTGTCATTGAAGGTGTTGCCGTGGAATCCAATATAGAGGCTGCAACCGCCTCGCCTGTTTGTTTATTTTGCGAACCATCCAGAGGCTGAGAATATGCATCCCATCTCAGTTGCCACTGCTGTGCCAGTGGTGCGTGGAAATCCGGTTCATACCCTTCGAGAGCGACGTGAAAATTAGTGCCACCAAAACCGAATGCGGAAACTCCGGCTCGGCGCGGATTTGACTCTGGCCTAGGCCATTCCATTGCTTTGGTTGGTACGAAAAATGGTATGCTTCCCCAATCAACTGTTGGATTTGGATTTTCGAATCCTGCACTAGGAGGAATTGTTCTGTGGTGAAGTGCAAGAATGGATTTCATAATTCCTGCGATTCCTGCTGCTGCCTTTAGATGCCCAATCTGTGATTTTATTGAACCGACTGCGATATGGTCGCCACCATCAAATCCAGTCCAAAGACGTGATAGCGTTGATAATTCTGTAGCATCTCCAACTTTGGTAGAGGTCCCGTGAGCTTCAACCAACTGAACGCTGGATGCATCATATCCTGCTTGGTTGTAAGCACGTGCCATCGCTTGTACTTGCCCTCTTTGACTTGGAGCGGTAATACCCTTGCCTCGGCCATCTGATGAGCCACCGATTCCCCTGATTACCGCTTTAATTTCATCACCATCACGGATTGCATCTCCTAGGCGCTTGAGAAGTAATACACCTGCGCCTTCACCCATTACGAATCCATTCGCCTTAGCATCAAAAGGAGTGGAATGTGTAGCGGATAATGCGCCAATGGCACTGAACTTAGCAAATGTAGCAGGATCCATTGTTCGGTCACTCGCTCCTGCTAGCATTGTATCAACCTGTCTTGTTTGCAGCAATCTACAAGCATCCAATACGGCTGCCATAGACGATGCACAGGCAGCATCCATTGCGTGATTCGGACCTTGTAAATCCAATAGATTTGCGACCCTTCCAGATACCACGTTAGCCAATTCTCCTGGCATAGTATCTTCGTCAATCCTCGGGGTACCTTTTACCACATCTTCAATGAATGAATCCATGTTTGAATCTGGTAAGCCGTATTGCGATGCCAATTGTTTGGTGTGGTTAGACCAAACACGGATATTTGACATATTACGATTTTCTCCGCCTAAGGCATTTGCAAAAACTACTCCGGTTCTAACTCGGTCAATATCTTTTGATTCCCCATCAAAGCCAGCATCTTCTATTGCATCGGCTGATACTGCGACTGCCCATTGCTGGCATATGTCAATCTGAGGAAGAGTTCCAGGTGGTTGCCTCCATCTCCTCCAATCAAATTCATATCCAGTGACCAATGCACCGATTTTTGAATAGGTGAAGCCTTCCTCCACAGCCCCGGGACCACCTTGTCTCCAGAAATGATTTGAAGGGCCCGGCCATCTCCCTTCTGGAATTTGTTTGATGCTGACTTTAGCATCGATAATATTCTGCCAAAATTGGCCCGCATTTTCTGCATCTGGCATTATAGCGGCTAGACCTATTACTGCAATCGGTTCAAAGGGCCCTTGCTCAAGACCTTCACATTCCTTTCCATCTGCAGTAGTAAGAGACATAGAAACACCACCTAGTTGTCCATAATACTTTGTGGAACCATCGTAATTGAGTAGCCAGCATCAACATAGATACATTGGCCGGTCACACCGCTTGAAAGAGGACTTGCTAACCAAATTGCTGCACCAGCAACATCGGATTGTGTCACATTGCGGCGCAAAGGCGCATTGGCCTCTACGTGGTCTAGGATTTTATCAAAGCCAGGAATTCCTCCAGCAGCTAGAGTTGGAATCGGGCCAGATGAAATTGCATTGATTCTGTGACCATCTGGGCCTAAGTGGCAAGCGAGTTCACGAGTCCAACATTCCAATGCGGCTTTGGCCATTGACATTATTCCATAATTTGGAACGAAACGATTTGCTGCTGCATATGTTAGAGTAATTGTTGATGAATTTTCATTCAGATAAGGCAATGCAAATTTCAAACATCTTTGCAATGAATTCGCAGATATTGTCATCGCTGTGTTAATATCTTGATCTTCAACGAATAATATCGGTCTGTCAAAACATGAACGAGGAGCGAAACCGATCGCATGAATCAAAATATCCGCCTTCAGGCCCGGATTCTCGGCGGAAAATGCATCGAAAAATTCTTGGGTATCTGCATCGGTTGCAACATCGAGAGGATAGAAACCTGCTATCTCTGGCAATTTATCCTTTAATTGGAAAACACGGCTCATAAATCTCTTCTGATAACCGAGATACAGCGTGACGCCTGACGCTGCTAAATGTTGGCATATCGCCCAAGCGATTGAATCCTCACTTGCTACACCAAAAACAAATGCGGTTTTTCCTTGTAGTCCGAGCATAACAACACCTGTACATTGGGTAGGTGTTGCCCGCTACACCAGCCCTTTGACTGTTACCATTGATTAGCACCACAATATGGAGATTTTAATACCTTTACAAATAGCCCGACGCACCCCGAATCATATGCCAAATAAGCAGTGCAATTGATGGTTTTCAACTACACAAGGTGTTAGCGCGGAAAATTTGATTGTATCGAGGTTACCGCGCAACTGCGAACTAAACATTCACAGGTCATTTAGGAATGAATCTAAATCATCTTCTTCATCATTTAAATCGTCGAACATATCATCAAATTCATCTAAATCTTCAACAACTGGTTTAGTCACTTCTTCTATCTCTGGGAGATCGATAGCATGTACCGTTGCATCGTCAGAAGATCTCCTACTGATTACCTTTAGGCCCAACACTAGAATGAATATCCCGAGAATACCAGCGCCAATAATAGCGCCATATTTCTTCAGATCCTCGCTACTAAGTTCATCAAGTCCACCCAATCCAGAGATTTCATTAGGTTTTTCTACTACCAGAGTAATTAATATTTCACTGAACTCCGCATTATCATCATTGGCACTTTCTGCACGTATTATCATCTGAACTCTTATCTCTTCGGTGACTTTTGAAGGCGCACTTATTGTCAGGTCACGAATTGAAGAAACTCCTCCTGCGGCTACATCTTCAGCAACAAATGAGCCCAATGGGAAACTAAAACCACTTTCAATTAGTTCTGCCTCATTGGCAATGGATACTCTAATTTTATCTTCATCATTACCATAGTTGGAAAATTGGAATGATATGACTCTCTGTTCATCCAATTCCAAAGTTCTAGCGCTTTTGTCGCTCATCTCTAATTCGACCATCCCATAAGTAGAAACGGTGAAATCTCCTTCATATGAAGCGTTTACATTTAGTTGATCCATTGGGAAGATGCCACCCCATGTATCAACTTGAGCGTTAAGTGTAAATGAATAACTGGTATCTGCCGATAATTTTGTCGGACCTGAAAAAGTGATGGTGAATTCCTCTTCCTCACCCGCTTCTATTTCGAACGAATCTTCTGACAAAATCATATCTATATTATTCGCATCCCACTCTTTTTCAACTGAAATTGTCTCCGCCAATGATGAAGGATTACTTACTATACAAATCAATTCCACCGGCTCGTAGTATGATGGGTGAACTTCCATTACCGGGTCAGTACCGCAATCAATCTCAACGCTAGGTCCAGTTGGCACATCTTGAGCCGAAGCCATTAAAGACAATGCTGGAAGCATAAAAAATGCCAGTGCAAAAGTTAGAATCTGACCCTTCCGCATGCCTCTCACCGGTTGTGGGTTGAAGCACTCTTTCATCAATGTAGTGGGTAACAGAGCCCCAAAAACACCTATGCACGCATAGTATCCCCATATAGCAGATTTGGCAAATCTTGGTGAGTTTTCCACATTATTTCCTCATCGACTCCAAGTTCCAACAGTTGTTTTGTTCTTTTTGGAACTGTTTTCGGACCCAATACTGCACCTGGGCGTTTCGGGTCATCCATATAATCGGTCTCTAGTAAGAATCCATGACTTGATTTTGTTATAGTTTCCATCAATTCCTCAATAGCTCCTTTGCCTATCAGCACACTAGGAGTGATTCCTTTGGTAATTTCTGCATCGATATTGGCTGGAGCATAGTGCCTTACTATTTTCTTGCAATCCATTCCAGCCTTTATCGCCATTTGTGACAAATCTGAATATGTAGATTCCAATTCACCTTCAACGTGTAACTGCAAGGTAATACCTTCTTGACTAGCCAGATGCATTGTTTCCGATAATAACTGATTGGACATATCCCACACCTGCTTTGATACTGGCCAGTGTGGCCGCCCTACTTCTCCAATAGCGTGCGCTTTTCCTTCATGGACAAACTCTAATGCAGCATCAATGCTATCACGATAATTATTGGCAGCATTTTCGATTCCTTGTTCGTTTTCACTTTTAATTGCATTATCTAATTGATGCGCAAATGCAGCAGGATGAGGGCCCAATACAACTCTAACTCCTAATCCGACTTCCTTACGCACTGCTTCGGCCATCGAAATAGTATCTGCATATGTGTCGCTATGGCCTTTTTTAGAAGTAGGTGGTGATGCGAAATCTGGACAATGAACTAGAACAAGATCAGTGCCCCCGAATCGTTCAAAATCACGAGCGGCCTCAAGAAATAAACCTTTACGGTTTAGATGGAAATGGTTGTCGGTAACCGGTCCATCCCATAATTTGGATAATTCACTCATCGCGTTCACCAATTATTGCCACGGAGTTATGGCTATTCTGTCTTGTGCTAAAACCAACGTTACAATCAAATCCTTTGGATGAAATAACCTTTTTCAGCGAATTTGTTTTTCCAATATACTGCTGCCATTGCAACCATATTAGGAGAATTTGCTCCAAGTGCAATACAGCGACCGTTTGGCCAGATGTTGAGGGTGATGTCGTGCCTTGAGTCCTCAACGATAGTGCAGCCAAGACGAGCATCATATTGCGCCTCTCCTGCCCCGACATCTCCGATTATAGATTCAACTGCGATAGTTTCTTCAAAATTGAATGAAGCGACCATCGGGCCTAATTCAGTAGTAAGCCCAGAACTATCTAGACCCATTTGTAAAAGAAACTCCTTTGCAGCTGCCCGAGCAGTTTCAATGCGCTGAGTGCCATGAACTACTAACTTCCCATCCGCATCGATTACGATAGTTGCACGAGGTGCATCTAAGACTTTGATTACTACTCCACCTGTTGCTGTTCCACCCAGTTGTGCAACAACTGCATCTTGGTCAACTGGTGTTCGCGTAATAAAACGAACCAGTTGATTTTCAACTCGCACATCGATACCTTTTGGTGCCATAATCACTCCTCCTCTGTATCATCCGAGTCAGGGGGGGATGAAGAAATCTCCTCAACCTCCTTTTGCTCATTCAACGCTGAATAAATTGCATTTCTCCACGGCATATGCATTGGTAAAATGAGTGTTGCATCATCACCATGTTGAATTCTTAAATCCGCCAATGCACCGCGTAATCTTGCTGCAAAGCGATTATCTCTTGATGAGGAGATGGATTCGTTTATTAGCCATTCAGAAAGTTGCCACCATGTCAATGCCAATACGCTTGCTGAAGCCATATTCTTTGTTACACCTTTAGGTGGTTCTCTCGCTTTAGAAACATTATTCTTCATTCGTTTGCGCCATTTTCCACCAAGGCTGATCATCCCCAGTAACTTCCTCCAATGGGATGCGGCTTTTGCTTCCTTACTCAGATATTCATACCACTCATCATCATCGGCCGTAGGTTCAATAAAATATACTGATCTTTCGTGACGTACAGCATTACGATGTAATCTACGTGGCTCAGGATCGGGGAATCTTCCTGAAATAACCCCTTCCAACTCTGTTACATCATCGAGGTAAATTGCCAATCCACCACCGGAAATAAGGCTGTAATTGAGATTAACCCCCGGCGACTCTGCTTCATCTATCTCTTCCTGCACCCACAAATCAACTACATCTGGTGATTCGAGCAAAGCGATTCCATGCCATGATTCTCTTGGCCTCATTTTAAGAGGAAAAATCACCGTAGGCAATGTACCATGAAGGATTATTTTTCCGCCATCTGGGTCAGACCAAACAAGATCGTCCCATGAAAGAATAGGCTGCAAGATTTCACCTTCACTGCCCTTTAACCCAGTCTTGTAAAGCTTCAATACTCCATCCTTGGTCAAAGTAACCCTGGATTTCTGCTTGATTCCATTGAGGGAATGTTGCGATCGCTCTAGCCATTTCCGGATCTACATCTGATGGATGAGAAGAATGAGTTGGTAATTCAGCATAGACCTTGCCTTCTTCTTCATATTCACCATCACCAAAGAGGTCAGATGAATTGTCGTTATCTTGGCCGCGCTTGAACAATACTACAACGAGAACTGCTAATACTGCAGCAATAATACCAACAATAGCTAGTAATAATGCCATGCCATTACCGCCGGATTCTCCTTGAACCTTGACATTGAATTGATCACCTACTAGAGAACCATCGTACTCGAGGTCGCTAGATGAATTGTCAAAAATCATGTAATACATCCCAGTAGTAGCACTTGGGAACGCTTCAAGTTCAATCGTGAACCAAGCAGATTCCCCAATAGCTAACTCTTCAGTTTCGATCATTCCAACCTTTGATGGGATTCCATCATTGATTACTGATTTCACAATAAGACTTGCTTGACCTGCCATTGTACCTGTATTCCTCAATTCAACTTCAAGAGTCATCTTTTGACCTACAGTAGGATTCAAAGGATTCATCTTTACATTTAATATGTCGAACTTTGCTTCTTCATGAATGAAATTGTAAATTGACTTGTGAGATAATTCTCCCGAAACCATATGGGCTATGGCAGAACTATCTTCTTGCGGTCCACCACCAAGTATAATTTGTGAACCGGCTGAATCAACACCTTCAATCCAGAAAATTATTTCAACACCGCTAATATCCTCTGGAGATGGATCGAATTGGCCTTCTTCAAGTGGCCATAAATCAATACAATCACCTGTAGCGAAATATGAACCACCTGTCGGCAATAAGTCTAGATTTGCTTTCATTGGGTCGCTTCCATGTGTAGACCTATAACTACTCCATGCGATATCATTAGTTGGGTCATCAAAGAACTTCCAAGCAACTTGTACATCGCCTGGGAACAGCGCTTCTTGCTCTTCAATAATTACTTCAACATCTATACAGTGATAGTTTGATGTAGAGATATACCCTTCAAGTATTTCTCCAGTGGCTCCTTTCTTTGCCGTCCAAGAGTTGGTTGCAACGCGTGGAGAATTACTGTCTACCTTTATGTTAAAGGAGGCACATCCAAAGGAAGTGGAACCCGTACAAAGTCCAGAAGTAGTATCGATTGCACCATTTGGTAAATCGACCAACTCAAATGTATATCTGTAGTCATTAGTTACAGGAGGTGCTGTAATGTTAATATTGAACTCTCCACCTGTGAAGTTATGATAGAATGTTTCACCAGGATATGCAATATATCCCTTAGCACCATTCATAACACCATCTTCACGTGTGACCTTCAAAGTCATTTCAACCTCAGGCTTGATGTAAACACTGTCATAAATTCCGTCAACATATGCGTATTGTCCAGCAAATGAGACCATGTCACCAGGATAAACGAATCCTTTTCTAATATCAGAGGTAAATGGTTCACTCTCATCAGCAAAGATTGGAGTGACCATCAAGTCATTCGCTTCATCAGTTCTGAAATCTAGTTGGATTCCGTCACTATAGAACCAAGATTGGATGTGGCGGCCAGAAACTGGCAGCATTCTATAACGTGGATTGTCCAAGTCTTGCATATAGAGGACTGGAGAGTTCAATGTATTTCCTTCACCCAGTACACCCCAATCGATCCTGATAGGTAAGTCGAGATAAAAGTCAGATTCAAAGGTGTTAACCAAATGCCCACCGTCCATTCTCAAAAGGCGTGGACCTTCGCTGTCTTCGCTTTCTGCGACGACTTCTATCCATTCGCTGTCTGTCCAAGCAGTCTCATTACGTGGGAAATACCATAGTGTCAGATCCTCACGAGAGTCATCTAAATCGATTCGAATGTAATCAACATCACGCCATCCATTATCATCACCAGCCTCTACTATCAGATGATATTCATTTCCAGCATACATTGTTTGATTCCAATCTCCTTGCCATTGTTGTTGATTGGAATTGATAAAGCGATTATCACTTGAATCATCGATGAAGAAGTTTCTGATAACTGGATTCTTTGATGACATTGAAACATATGTTACATGGTCATTGTCAAACCCAGGTGCGCCGCCATCAATTGGGTTGCCCGCTAAGTCAAATCCTTCAATCCACAAACTGACCTTTCCAACTGGGTCTTGACCCTCATTGGCATAATCGTTGTATTCACCGGAGTAGTTTGCATTTGGCACTCCACCATCACTGGTTAATGTGATACTGGTATATTCATCAGCGGTTGCAAATCCGTCTTCATCTGCATCGTTATCGTGTTGAACCCAAATGTATAATTCTAAAGTTGCAGGAGGATTTGGTAAATCTTGAGCTTGCATTCGAATCTTCTGGTTTGCTGAAGGAACCACCCATGTATCGTCTATCAGTGTTCTCCAATTGCTATCTACATTTTCATCCACTTGACCGTTCAATACTTGCAAATTGATTAAATTCGGGTCATATGTATCAATCGTCAAGTTGAATGGGATTGCACAATCTGCATCAGGGCGAAGTGAAAGGCTCGGGCAGAGAGTATCTCCGCCTTGGTAGCCATCTATCTTGAATCGATATGTTTCTTCTCCTGCTGCAGTTGAACCGAGGTCAACATTCCAATTGAAATCTCCACCGATCGCACCAGATTGATTTGCAACTTCTTCCCATTCAGTAGTCACGTTACCTTCTGTATTGTTGACATGGCGCAATTGTAAGACCATGTAGTAACTTGTCGGGTCAGGTGATGCATCAAGGCCCTGTAGTCGGATTGAACCTACTAAGTTGATTTCTTGATTAGACATTCCATTATCTAAATCTTGAATAGTCCCTATACTGTTCTGTAATGAGAAACTCGTGATTCCTGCATCATTTTCAACTGCATTGCCTCCAACTGGAGCCATCAGTATTGCAGCTGGGAGACCGTTTACACCATTACCGGCTATCAAACCAGAATAGATTCGAACTGTTTCAGTATCTTCCCAAGTAGGATTAACTCTAAATCTCCATATTACTTCTTTACCATCGGTAATATCAGCATATGTTGATGATTCAAGAGTGAGTAAATTATCTTCATCACTTGATTCGGAAAATCCTAAGAATTCAGAATATGACAAAACCACATTACCTGTATCCGACTCAAATGAAAGGGTTGCTTCCGCAAGCGTAGAACCGGTCAATGGGTCAACTGTATGCGTTGTTACGATTTCATAAATCTCACCGTTAGGGTATAGTCCAACTGGATTACCATTCATTGTGATGGTGTTGTCATATCCAGTGCTTGTTGAAAGTGAGAGGTCTGATAGTGTCACTCCACCACCTGTTGTAGAGATTACTGCAATTGGTACGCTAGCAGTTGCTCCGCCTCCATCCCAAAGTGCAACACCTTGGTTTAATTCAGAATCAAGTCCATCACCGTTGTTTATTACAGTTGAATAATCGTAAATAACATCTAACCCTTTAACGGTCATGGAAGTACCTGTGCTCGCATTTGGAGAGGTGGCCTTGAAGAAGAAAGTCATCCATTTATTGCCATATGCATCGTCATGGCTATGTGGGACCATTGGATTTGTCAACAATGAGTTTAATGCGTCTGTGAGACCGAGTGCATTTGGAAGTGCTTCAGGGATGATAAAAGAGGCATTGTCAATGCTACCAAGACTATACTCTTGTGAACCTGAAACAAGATAAAGGTCAAATCCTTCTATTGGATCGGAATTAGAATGAATTGTGATATCATCAAATGCCACATCTGCAGCGGTGATAACCGAGCCCTTAGGTAGCATGAAATGTCCACCGATTGCAGTACCAGACAAGTCAGTAGTCATTACTTTGCTATCCGCTCCGTAATTTATACCGTCCGCCTTATTATTCCAAAGAGTTGTTTGTCTGCCAAAGGAACCAAACGCAGGTTCATCAAAGCCCCAATCAATATCACCATCGTGGGCGACATCTATCTGAATCCTCTCAGCGTGGTGACCAAATCCTAGGTCAAACCACATACCGCCAACGTTACATGGAGAGGTGTAGGAAAGAATTGTATTGAATCCGAATACTGGAGCTGTCATGTTTGTAGTGACATTATTTGACAGAGTCTCGATACCCGTTACACCCGTGTAGGATACATCGATGGTCGGGTCTTCTAAGCAATCATCTTGAATCATTGGAGTAATACTTGTAATCGGGCGGTTGAACTTTTGTCTATCCAATGCAACTGTAAATGACGTATCTACAATACTTGGAGAATACATCATCAAGTCTGCCATACCAATGGATTCCCATACTCCATTGACAATAGTATTCATACCATTTGATGTTTGGTTAAATCCAGTACCGACACGAGTCCCCATACCTAAGCCATGTAATACTGGCGTGCTTAGTTGACTTGGACCAGAATCAAATCTAAATTTCAAGTTAATACTTGGATAAGTTGTTGAATTGACATCCCATAATTCAATGATTTTCCCTGAAAGTCCAGACATAGCAGCGCCATCGCTATCAATTACAATTTGACCATTGGTTGAATCGATAATATCGACTTCAATGGTTGCGCTGGAGGTAGTCTCGGATTCCAAATTAAGGATTCCGAATCCATTCGGATGATTTTCTCCACCAAGAGTAGATGGTAGGAAACCGCGAATTGTCATTTCACCAGTTTGTGGTAATAAGTCGCCTAATCTAAAGTTATCAATATACCAACCCGATGTATTGAAATCTTGTACAGACCATCCAGCAGGAGGGTTGTATCCTTGATGCTCCATTACGAAACGGAGTTCAATATATTTACCGACATAATCTTTCAAGTCTAGGGCAACATCGGCCCACCCAGTTGGATTGGCTGCATATGTAGATTTACCAGCAAGACCATAATCGTTGTCAGAGATTCCACCACATTGCGACGAAATCTTGTTATTTGCACCGGAATTACTCTTTTGCCAGTATCCATTTGAATAACTGATTCCACTAGAGTTCTGAATATCGATTGGAATATAATCAAAACCTGTAGAGGATAGGGGGTCGTATTGACCTGCTACCAAAGATGAACGAATTTCTACATATCCACAGTCCATCAGTTTACTTTGAACAGGAGTTGCAGAGTTTCCAAAGCTTTCCAGGTTGTGCCATGAAGAGAAGTGTGCCGTATGAGTTTTCAACTGAGGGCTGACGAACATTTCAACAGAATTCATCTTTAGACTAAATGATTGAGCACCATTGTCATCGGTGTAATTATCATCATATAGATTTGTACCCCAGCAGTCAGAGCCAGATGCACAATTTGAATTTGTGATCATACCACCGAATAATGAACCATGCTCCCAGCCAACTCCACTCTGTGGTGGCGGGTTAGTCACGTCCATGAAACCGGCATTTGTGCCTTCAAAGTCGGTCAGAAATCCATCTGATTTCAAACTAACAGGAGTAGCTTGTGAACCATCTTCGATTTGAAAATCATCAATATTGGAGAAGATTGTCAATTGATTATTATATGCAGGATTCCATACACGCGGTATTGTATCAATATCGATTCTGGCCTGAGATGAATGTTCAAGCATATTGGTTGCAATTTTCAAAGATGCACCGGTTACAGTCTCCCCCGCAGGTATGTTGACCAATCCGTCAACTAGGTTCAAATATGCCGTTCCGTCTCTCAATTCAATATCTACTTCTGAATCGCCATTTGCGAATGTAGTTACTGTCGATGATGCTGCCAATGGTGCAAATAACATCAATGCTACCAAGAACATTGATGTACTAATTTTTCTATTCTGTTGTGTCATAAAATCACCTGCTATCCTTCGCGAAGGAGAAACCACCTAAAACTTAGTCGCTTCATTGTCAATTTTAGATTTTCACTAGTACCCTCCTACGGAGGGTTGAAATCATTGATTTTTACAGGGATTCGGGTTTTTATTTAGATAGTGCAATAAAACTCACAAATCGACATAATTCCTTAGTTCCCAAGCTTCATCACAAATATTATCCATGCCACCAACGCGCTCTTCGCTCTTTTCCAACCATTCTTGATTGGCCACTGTAGCTGGGTGTTTTGGCCCTAAAGCATCACAGACTTCAGGTCCTTTACTTATCTCAAAGGTTCCGATCTCATCAGCGATATGCATTATTGTAGTTTTGTCAAAACCCAATAATGGGCGCAGGAGATGTAATTTAGTAGCCTGTTCAATCGATCCCAAATTACCTAATGTTTGGCTTGATACTTGGCCTAAGTTTTCACCGGTTAAGACATGGGTTGCTGAGACCTCGAGAGCCGCTCTATCCGCTAATCTGTTAAACATCCTCTTCATATGAATAAAATACTCTTTGTGATTCCAGTCCTCTGTAAATAGAGATAATTGTTTAGAGACTGGCACTGTAATTAATTTCCGAGATAAGTTCTTTCTTGCCGCATCACCAATAGGCCCTTCCATTTGTAAAAAATGGCGTAATAATGCAATCGTTTTCTGTTCAGCGGCTGGACCTGTGATCTCCTCTTGAGTACAATGCAGAGGGTACACTTTCCATCCTTTCATCAACATTCGAGCAACTGCAACTGGTGAATCAATGCCACCAGATACCAAGCCTATACAGACTTTGTCACCGCTCATAACCTGTCGACGCGCAAGGGTGTCATCAAACCACCCCTTGCCCCTTGCTTTGTTACATGGCTTCTTGAAGGAGAAAGATATCCCATTGAACATGGAGCCATATACCAAGGAACCAGTTACCCTCATTGAAGAAGTATTTCCTCAAGATACAAACTCATACAATACCTTATTCGGTGGCCGTCTTTTGTCCTTAATGGATAAGGCAGGAGGAATCGCTTGCGCTAAATTCGCTCATCGGGAATTTGTAACAATTTCAATAGACACTCTGAAATTCATCGCTCCTGCTCATCAAGGTGACCTTCTAGAGGTTACTGGCCAGGTAGTGTTCACAAGTTTTCATACAGCATGTACCAAAGTAACCGCTTTTACTTTGAACAAATCAGATTGGAAAAAGAAGAAGATTTGTGAAGGATATTTCTTCTTCGTAGCAATAGATTCTATGATGCGCCCGATTCCAATCCCGCAATTTGTTGTTGAAAGTGATGAAGAACAAATTGAATATGATGCTGCATTGGCGATTCGCCAACACATGCTCAATAGTAAGGAATAATGTTGCAATTATCTGCAAAAGATCCTTACCCCGCACTACAGAACTGTAACTATCAATATATCGTCAGTTCCATAAACCATCGATAATTAGCCCGAGGCATGGATGTAGTAATAGTTGGTAGTATCGCATATGATTCGCTATCAACTCCAAGTGGCGAATCCAATGATGAATTAGGAGGTTCTGCAACGTATGGAGGGTTTTCATCTTCATTTCATGCCAAGAGATTGAATGGTGGAACCGTTGCTCTGGTAGGAGTTGTTGGCGAGGATTTCCTCTCTTCTGACATCGACAAATTAGTCAAATCAGGCCTTGACATAAGGGGTATAGAAACCGCCAAAGGTGGAACTTTTCGATGGAAGGGTTCCTACCATGGAGATATGTCACAAGCTGAAACCCATGAAACTCATTTGAATGTCTTTGAACATTTCCAACCAAAGGTGCCTGAAGACTATCGCTCACCAAAGGTACTGTTTTGTGCCAATTTGCATCCTGCATTACAAATGGCGGTCATCCAACAATCAAAACCAACTCGAATATCAATATTAGATTCAATGAATCTATGGATCGAAATAGCAAGAGAAGGATTACTGGAAGTCATTAAGCAAGTTGACTTGGTAGTTCTCAACGATGGTGAAGTTAGAATGCTCGCCAATGATGACAATCTGGTGCGAGCATCCCACAAAGTGCAGAAAATGGCCAATGGAGCAATACTAGTTGTCAAGAGAGGCGAACACGGAGTTTTGGCTTTACACCCCGATGGTCTACTTTCAATGCCAGCGTATCCAGTTATGGAACTCGTTGACCCTACTGGTTGTGGTGATACTTTCGCTGGCGCATTAGCGACTTTTCTGGCACAAGGAAATGGCCACATTACGAAACAAGAATTAGCACAAGGGTTAGTTCATGCAACAGTTACTGCCTCATTTACCTTGCAAAGTTTTGGCACAAACAAGATTCGCAATTTAGAGACTCTAGAATATGAAACTAGATTGAAAGAGTATCGTTTGATAACTAGTACTTCTTGAACATTAAGAATCTAATCGGCGAAGACCGCTTTTTCCTACACTGGTTGAGAGATGTGCTTCACTATCAACTAGATCATCGAATGAGACTGATTCTAATTCATTTTGTTGACGTTGCTCAATTAGTGAATTTGCACGACTAATGTGTTGATGCATTCGGTCTACTTCGTTTTGAGGTAAATTCCCTCCTTTGTTTTCTGAAAGATTTTGAATGCTAGAAAGTGCTTCTTCTCTTAGATTCTGATGTGTGCGCGCACGGAGTGATTCAGTTGATTCACTAACCTCTTGACCTGAGCCAATACCAAGAACTGTCCTAGTTGCATTTGTCGCAGCCCTAGAAGCGGATTTAGCGACAATTGTGGCTTTTTTTCCGCTACTTAGAGATAAATGAACGAGGCTACCGACCAATCCACGCTCCTTCATTGGAGTTCTGCTTCGAACCACCAATCTAGAATGAGTCCCTAACCCACTGTCTCTCTTCTTCAAATGTGGAAACTTCTCTGCCCTACTTTGCATCGAGTTCTCTTGAGAGTGAATTGAATGTGAGGTTGTGGCGTGATTATTGGAACGAGCACTTGCAATGATTGATTTTGCACCAGATCCTGCCAGTGAACCGGATAACGAATCAGGGGAATCAAAAGAAGCCATCGAATCCGTTTTTTGTTGTGTTTGATTCGTTTGAGGTATATGCGCTCCATCTTGATTCCAAAAGTTAGGTAGTGGAGCAGGTAATTGACTTTCACCTGCTTCGCGTTTCAAATGTGATTCGAGATGATTCTGTGGAGATCTTATTGGAGAATCACCAGACATTGGTAAATTCATATTTTGCGCTACTGGCATCGGATGAGGAGTTCCAATCGGGTTGTATACTGGTTGCTGGTAATTAGTTGGGGTTTGATGCATTTGAGGAGAATGGTTGTGATTTTGTTGCGTACCGAATTGCTCTTGGTAGGACATTTGAGAAGGCATTTGCTGAGGGTGGATTGGATTTGGTTGGGCCCCATATTGATACTGGCCTTGTTCGTGATTTCTTCTTGTGCCGAGATTACCTGAGGCTCTCTGAATTAATCCGTCTGCGGAAGAGAGTGGTAAACCGATATCTAATTCGGGCTCATCGTCCGCAAACCAATCGGGTAAGCCCATTTCTACTTCTTCCTCATATACAGGTTCTGCTTCTAAAACTTCATCTTCGTTAGAAGAAAACATTGCTGTGTCAAACATTGCCATTGGATCATCCTCCACAGCATTGGTAAGGAATTTGGTGATTGGTGTTGGAGTTTTAATATTTACAGTTGGAAGCATATCCAATGATTCTTCAAGGATGGTAACCCCTGGATAATCGGTATCCCTCTCTAGCAATTCCAAGCCATCTCTTGCTTCTTTGAGAGTCATTCCTTGATTTATTCTTTGAACTAAGTGATTCATTCTCATTAGCCTTGCGTCGTTACCCATAATTGCAAAACATACATTGCCTTTTGTCTCAATTGTCAATGTCGGTCTTCCTGTGAGAATCCATGTACATATGAAAAGCCCACCAAGAGCCATTGCACCGAGTCTAAAATCCAGTGGATCGATAATACGATACCCAAACCATACAAAAATAACTCCTAGGAATGCAACCCAAAATGGCGCAAGGCGCGAATTATGATGATGTGTGTGGAGAATTTCTGATAAACGGATACTAGTAATGTGGCCTGCTTTTGTTTCAAATGACAGCATGCGCTCATCAAGAACTGCTAGCACTTTGCCCGCAGTCCCATCCAACGTAAGTGAACCGAGAACCTCTAAGTTCTCCCCACTCGTTGGACTATTTACATGTCCAATCGATTGCATCCCAATAGGACAAGCGGATGGCCGGGGTTATCAATCCACCGATGATTGGCCGGTTTTAGAGGCTAAAAATTGGACCCTTTTTTTACCACCATAGGTGATTAATTTAATTCCAATATCGCATTGCCCATTATTCTTGGCTTAGAATCTAATTGGGCTATCAAGGTAGGTTGTGGGTTTTCTCTTCGGATGAATAACGGAGATTCCCAATTTACCACTGAATCTGCTCCATCAATAGATTCGATACGCCCAACGACGAATTGTAAATCTGCGCTGGCATGAATAATATCTCCAACCGCCAAATCCCTCTTTTGGAAGGGTGAACGCGTCAAAGTCATTTTTGAAGAGTTATGCTGAATTACTGCAAGAGGATGGCTAATTCCTGATTTTTTATCCTCTATTGCTGGGCGAACTAAAATGGTACCACTGCCCAAGTGGTCTTCCTTGGCATTACGAAGTGCAAGTCCAACTCTGTCACCAGCAACTGCTGATGAAACATCATCATCCATCACCTGTAGTGATTTTGTATTACCTGTTCCGTTTGCAGGAAGTAGAACTAATTCATCATGGACATTTACCGTTCCAGATTGAACATAACCAATAGCAACTAATCCTATTCCTTTGACATTGAAATGTTGGTCGACCGGTAGGACCAGTGGAGCTTGTTGAATCGCTTTCAAATCGGCAGATACTTGGTCCATCAGACCATACAGTTTTGCCCGTAAATCAATCCCATCATTTCCTTCAAATGTCCAGTTGCCTAAACCCGCTTGTTTGAAGATCATTTTAACTTGCTCCTCGTCAACCCATTCGCCTTGTGGCGGATTTATTATTACTAATCCCTTGTCAATTCCAGCACTAGCAAAAGCAACTACAACTTCGCCAAGAGTAGCATCTATTTTTGTGATCTCAACCATACCGACTACTGCCGCAGATAATGCATTGAGGAATGGCCTCAATCTTTCAGGGAATTTTGCAGGACGAATAATCGATAAGATTCTCGGACCATCTGCATCTGCTTCCTTGTGGGCATAGGTGTGAACGTCACGCTGGTCAGTCGCTTTGGCTATTTCTTTAGCCAACTCATCCGAGCCGAACATCGCTATATTGAGAACTGACATGAAACGCCGACTTGACGCGCCTTCTTGATATAATCGCTTAGCGAGTGAATCTTAAAAGTGATCATCCGAGTAATTCACTGTGCATCTCAATATACTGTATTGTGATTTTTCTATTAGCAAAGTCCTCTTCATCCATTATTCTTCTGTGCAATGGAATTAGATGCTCAACTCCAGTGATAATTGTTTCATCGAGGGCCGTCTTCATCCTACGAATCGCATCTTCTCGGTCTCGCCCCCAGACCAATAATTTAGCCAAGAGTGAATCAAAACACCCCGGCATGTCGTAACCTGGGTAAGCGTGAGTATCGCATCTAACACCAAATCCAGAGGGGAAATGGCACTCCCATAATCGACCTGGGCTCGGTATGAAGTCTTTGGGATCTTCAGCATTAATTCTGCACTGAATAGCATGACCTCGTATGACAACATCCTCTTGCTTTAGCGGCAATTTTTCACCTTGTGCCACTCTGATTCCAAGTTCAACCAAATTATAACCGGTAATCAATTCTGTAACCGTATGTTCTACTTGCACTCTAGGGTTTACTTCGAGGAAGTAAAAATCACCTTTTGCATCTCGTAAAAATTCAAATGTTGCAAGACCTTTGTAGCCAACCGATTCCGCACCGCGGCAAACTAATTCACCTATCTCTGCTCGTGTCTTTTCATCTAACCAAGGACCTTCTTCAACCAACTTTTGGTGTCGCCTTTGAATAGAACAAAATCTCTCTCCAAAGTGAATTGCTGTCTCCCCATCCGCTAGAACTTGGAACTCAATGTGTTGAGCCTCTTGGATATATTTTTCAACGAAAACCCTCTCATCACCAAATGCAGATTTAGCACGGGATTGGCATAATTTCAATGCACTCTCGAATTCATCTGATTTGGATACGATTTGCATCCCAATTCCACCGCCTCCAGCAGCAGCTTTGATAATAACTGGATAACCAATCTCTGTAGCCAATGTGCTAGCAACAGCAGCAGAGGATATTGGCTCTGAAGAACCCTTTGCCGTGGGTAGTCCTGCAGCCTCCATCGCCGCTCTTGCCTCAATTTTATCACCCAATAATGTGATGACTTCAGCACTAGGGCCAATGAATGTAATTCCTTCTTCTGCACAACGTGCTACGAATGTTGCATTCTCTGCCAAGAAACCATAACCTGGGTGAATCGCATCGCAGTGTAATTCTTTAGCGGCAGTAATTACATCTTCAATGTTGAGATAAGAATCTAGGGGGTTACTTTTGTAATTCGGATAAGCGAAATCGGAAAGGCGGACTGGGAGAGATAATCGGTCTTCTTTACCATGGATAATTGCTACTTCAATTTCCATATCTCTTAGCGCTCGCAATATACGCAACGCTATTTCACCGCGATTAGCAATGAGAACACGTTTGAATCCCATAATGCGCTCTAAGTGAATCTATCCTATGATGCCAACGGTTGTGAAATTACACCACAAGCGGTTTGTCACGGATGTCCCATCCGCCATTAATGTCAATTGTACAGTAATTAACGCCCATAAATCAAGGAAACCGATGCAAAAATACAGCAATGTTTTTCTACTAGTAGATTGCTGTGCAATTATGGTGCGAGTCAAGAAAACAGGGGCAGAGGTCCTCGACGAATTAGCAGGAAAGGATTTGAACAAGAGTGGTCTTGTAGTAAATCTTGTAATATGTGGCAACTCTAAATTTTATGATTATTCATGGCTAGAGGAACAATTGGAAAACTGGGTCCTGTATAATGAGTACCCAGATCTAGTAATTCTAGGTGGAGCGAGTGGAGTTGATTTTATCGCCGAAAGATGGGCTGATAACAACAATATCCCGATTGCAGTATTCAGTGAAGCTTGGACAACACCACGGCCAAACAAATCAGATGATAGTGGACGCCCTGAAGCGGAAGCTAGCCTTGCCAAGAAGATGTTGAAGAGAGCAACACATATGCTTGCATTCCCAGGACCAGATTCGGTTTGGACTAAGCGCATGGAAGGAATTGCTCGGGCTCAGGGCATTCCTGTAGCAAGCATCCCTATTCCTGTATATGCAGAATAATCAATAATATTTTGTTTGACAATACCGCTCAAAGACGATTTGAGCGAATGATGATAAACAAACGCCTTGTGGCTTTCAATATCAGCCTTGGCTGATGGTGGTATTATGTCCAATTGGTCTCTAAAAAACCCGTATATGACTACTATTTCAGAGAATTATATTCTCAATGGTGAAGGGTCTCGGAAAGAGACCCGGCATGTCGTTTTTGAATTGGGCGATTCCGGCTTGGAATACAAAGTTGGAGATGCCCTAGGAGTTATCGCAGAAAACCCACCGCATATCGTTGAAGAACTTATTGAAATCCAAGGATGGGACCGAGATCAACTCGTCACCACCCACAATGGTGAAAGTGACTTGTATTCTGCATTAAAGAAGGATTTCGAAGTTCATTTGGCTAATAAGAAGTTTGTTAATTCATTAACTGAAAAAATTGTATCTACTGGGATGAAAATTTCTCTTTCTATCATTTCAAGAACGAGAAATGGTCAAGAAATCGATAATAATCTCTCCCCTAGTTCTGCTTCAGATGACCCTGTTTCAAAGGTAGCTGCTATCACATCGGATGCAGATGCAATAGCAAATTACCTGTGGACAAGAGATTATGTTGACATTATGCGCGAATTTGATGTTCGCTATTCAGCGGCCGAGTTCATGAGTCTCGCTGACCGCTTGAAGCCTCGCCTATACTCGATTGCATCTTCCCTTGATGCCCATCCTGGAAAAGTCGAGTTGACTGTAGGAATTGTTCGTTTCACATACCACGATAGGCCTCGTGGAGGAATGTGTACACTGTACTTAGCAGATGAGGTCGACATGACTGGGAAAGAGATTGGAGTATTTATGTCGCCAACAAAATCATTCATTCTTCCAGAAGATAAATCAGTTAATATCATCATGGTGGGGCCAGGAACTGGTATCGCACCTTTCCGTGCTTTCATGGAACAAAGAGTCCATGATAACAGCACTGGCAAAAATTGGCTATTCTTTGGAGACCAATCCGAAAAGACTGAGTATTATTACAAGGAACAAATTGAATCTTGGTTGAACGGAGGCGACCTCTACAAATTCACAACCGCATGGTCCAGAGACCAAGTCGAGAAGATATATGTGCAAAATCGCCTAAAAGAAAACGGTGCCGAAGTTTGGCAATGGTTTGAAGAAGGCGCATATTTCTACATTTGTGGTGACAAGCAAAGGATGGCCAAGGATGTCCATCGTGCTTTGATCGAGATCGCAATGGAACATGGCGGCATGTCTGAAGAGGATGCTACCTTCTTCATTGAGAAAACTATGATGAGAGAGCAGAAGCGTTACCTACGTGACGTATATTGATCATTACTTTTCTCCAATGACTTCAAGCGATAGTTGCTGCTAGAGGTTTTATGGCGCATGAGATTTTGATGCTTGGCACAGGTAATGCATTCTTGCCACATGGCCGACATCACTCATTTTGCTGTATTGACCGGAAGCACATTATCGATGCACCACCGACTGCTTTAGCCAGTTTGAGAAGAGTTGGAATCTCCGTTTCAGAAATTGAAACTATCTTCGTGACCCATGTTCATGGTGACCATGTGTTTGGTTTCCCTTTCCTATTATTAGAACGAAGATATATTTCAGATAGAGAGATGGTAAAACCGTTGACTATTGTTGGTTCTAAATTAGTTAAGGAGAGATTATGGCAACTTTGTCAATTAGCGTATCCTGGCTCCTTAGAAGAAATATTTCAAACAATTAATTGGGTTGAAGAAAATACTGGAACTGTCAATGATTGGACATTTGAGAGATTTAGAGTAAAACATGATGCCTCTGTTGACCCTCACGGCTATCGTCTAGAGCATTCATCGGGTGCAAATCTAGTTCATAGTGGCGATACTGGGCCTTGCGAGGCCCTTTATGATGCGATAGAGCGATCTAGTATTGCAATTATTGAAATGGGGATTCCTGAATGGGTCCAGAGTGAAGAACATCACAAACCATCGCATATTGAGGCACTATCTCATCAAGTTCCTAACACTAAATTACTATTGACACATACATATCTTGACATGAAGGATTCGCAATATGAAGTATTGATGAGTAATGAATACCCTCAGTTCTCTAGCAATGTCACTCACGCCCATGACGGAATCAGTTTAATCTGGAACGGTAATACTTGGAATTAATTTCGTATGCCTACACATGGTGAAACAATTTGCAAACAATTTTCTCGAGTGGAACTGATGGTGTAGAAAAAATACTGAAAAATGGAACGATTTTATTTCAACTGTTATATCGGGAAAATTATTTGCAACATACAGTTTTTGACGGAAAACGGAAATAATAATGTGTTATTTTTTCCGAAAACAGGTGATTCCAATTGCGAGTTAATAAACTAACATTAAATTAGATTTAATATTCAAATCCAGTGATAAATTTCACATTGGTGGGCAGGCCTATAAGGGGGCCTCGGACTCACCAATTATATCGCGCATATGCCCCCTCGGCAAAAGGCACGAATACGAACCGGTGATGCAACTATGTCCGACAATATCTTCGACGATATTATCAACAGAAAGACTCTATTTGTAAATAAGGATTTGTTGAGAGACAATCACACCCCTAATGAACTACCACATCGTACCAAAGAAATCAAAGCACTTTCTATGAATTTGGTCGAAGCCCTCAATGGAAATATCCCATCTAACATGACCCTATACGGAGTGACTGGGGCAGGTAAAACTGCAGTTGCATCTTACGTCTGCAATCAATTGGAAACCAAGGGGTCTAGAATCGGCCGAAATGTCAATACAATAATGGTAAACTGCAGGCAAATCGACACCCAATATCGAGTATTGGCTCACATTGGAAACTCTCTAACTGAATCGTACGAAATTGATGAGATCCCATTCACGGGTTGGCCAGTGGATAGAGTGTTCAGCGAATTGGTTAAAAGAATGGATTCGAAGGGCGGAGTGTTTATCATCGTACTCGATGAAATCGACCATCTTGTCAAAAAGGCAGGAGATGATCTATTGTACAATTTGACAAATCTTAATCAATCTTTGAAAAATTCCAGATCTTGTGTCATCGGAATTTCAAATGATTTGAAGTTCACCGAATTCCTTGACCCTCGTGTTCGTTCCCGTCTAGGTCAATTAGATGTCATTTTCAATCCATATGATGCTTCTCAATTACAAGATATTCTGCGCCAACGTGCTGCAACTTCTATCAAACAAGGAGTTCTGAGCGATGGTGTTGTCCAATTATGTTCTGCACTAGCCGCTCAAGAGCACGGTGATGCTCGTTGTGCGCTTGAATTGTTGAGGGTTTCAACTGAAAAGGCGGATGAAGAAGGTAAAAACTCAGTCATGATAAAGCACGTACGCGTCGCTCAATCTCAAATTGAAGCTGACCAAATTACACCGGTCATCTCATCACTTCCAAAACAACAAAAATTAGTTTTGGCCGCTATCCTAATCAATGAAAAGTATGGTTTGAAAAATATTGAAACTGGCCAAGTTCAAGACATCTATGCCCAGGTATGTTTGTCGGTCGGACAAAATGCACTGACTCAGAGAAGAGTAAGAATGCTCATCTCAAATCTAGACATGCTCGGGCTAATTACTGCCCGCGTAATAAGTCGTGGTAGAATGGGTCGAACAAAGGAAATTAATTCATGTATTCCATCTAATGTTGAACCAATGGTAATCATGGGAGAGTCCGAACCAGAAATGGTGGGAATCTTTGATAAAAACTATCGCCATCAATCACGTCTGTGATTTTACCACCGGCTGTTTCCACCTGCAATTATTGTTGATTTGTTGTAGGGGATTGTTATTTCCGATTCGGTGTTCTTATATCCACATGGTAGGTGGCCACAGACATGAGCAGTGAACTAGGTGACAAACAAAGTGGAATTCTTTCCATGATTACCGACCCTTCAAGTGGCACCGCTAATTGGTTCATCGGTCTTTCAATGTGGGGTATAATTTTAGCAATCCTCAACATATTGGGACTTGCTCACCCTAGCTACCATTACTCTTGGGCCGGATTGTTTTCTTTCGAAATGACAAACCTTGCTTATGAACTGAAATCTGATTCTGTGCAAGTTGTTGCATCTGATGTGGTTTTCCTCTCTTTTTGTTCGCTATTCATGTTCTTTGGACTCAAAGCATATGCAAACACTGAAGGTGGAGTCGCAGGATTTTTCACTGGATTATTTGTAAATGATACTTGGCCTGCACTCGCTTCAATTGATGAGGGTGGTATCCAACGTACTCTTGCTGCCTGGTCTACATTGTTTGGATTCGCTTTCTACATCTATTTTGGAATTAATCACATGGGATGGATGGACCCAGGTGTATATGCAGTAAGTATTGCATTGATCGCTTTTGGATTCGCATTGAATCATGCTTCCCGTGTACCTGAAGGCGAAGATAACCTAGACTGAGTTGAAACTTCAGTCTATTTTGATGTTTAGAACATCATCTAAGTGTTTACGGTGATGAACGATTCCTCCTAATTAATGATTAATTCTGCAATTAGTATCGCACAACTTTAAGCGGACCATACCACTACAGACATTTGGTGAGATGATGAAAGAAATGAATTCTTCAATCAAAAGTATTATTGTCAGTTGTTTGATATTAGCATTAATGTTGCCTAGCGCAGCTAGTTCTGAACTAATATTACCTACAGATACCAACCAATTCGTTATTGATGAAGCAGGTGTTTTGAGTGAAGCTGATGAGGACCTATTGACCATAGACCTGCGATGGTTGGCTGATGAATGGGGCACCGATATTGTGGTTGTAGTCATTGAATCGACTGCTCATTATCAATCAAGTGATGATACTTCAGGAGATACTACCGACAACAATACCAACGATACTAGCAATGAATCAACCAACGACAACTAACGGTACTGACGATGGAACAACTACACACTGGTACTGACGATGGAACAACCAACGGTACTGACGATGGAACAACCAACAGTACTGACAATGAAACAACCAACGGCACTGGTAATGAAACAACTAACGGTACTGACGATGGAACAACCAACGGTACTGGTAATGAAACAACTAACGATACTGGTAATGAATCAACCAATCAAACTATTGATGAACCAATGATGGAATTAAAAGAGTTCTCCGAGGCATTATTTGATGATTGGGGAGTGGGTAACCAAGAATGGCAAGATGGAATCTTGCTCGTTCTCTCAATTAATCAATCTAGTGATGATTCAAACTGGTGGTTTGTAACGGGTAATTTTTGGGAGGATTATTGGGTTTTTAACGGCGTTGGAGCAACTTCTGATGACAGCAACGATGCTGGTAACTGGACAGATTTACTTCTCATCATTACAGATGATCTCGTCACAGCAGTTGATGAATTCTGGATTGAAAATGATGGCTATGTTTACCCACCTGAAGATCAAAGTGATACTGGTTATACGGATTTTGAGGATATAGAGTGGGATGGAGAGATAATTCCTATCATCGGAGGCTTAGCAGTATGTGGATTCGTTTTATTGATAATAATAATACTAGTTGGTAGAGGTGGCGGCGGATATTATGCGGCGGCGGCGGCGGATATTATGGCGGCGGCGGCGGCGGCGGTGGTCGCTGGTACAACAGAGGGGGAAACGGTGGATACGGATACAATAATGGACACCATGGTGGCCATGGAGATCATGGTCAATCTCACACTCCACCAGCGCCTAGTAGGAAATCTAGTCGTAGAAGTTCCCGTGGTGGAAGTTCTCGCGGCGGAGGAAGTTCAAGAGGATCTTCTGGCGGCAGTTCTCGCGGTGGCGGCGGTGGCAGTTCTCGCGGTGGCGGCGGTGGCGGTTCCCGGGTGGCGGTCGGTGGCGGTTCTCGCGGCGGTGGCGGAAGACGCCGTTGAAAATTCAACGGATTTAGATTCAATGACCGTTTTTACCGCGAATCGCATCAGACAGTCCCAATAGAATACCTTGCCATAATGCAATAGACCAACTAAAGGTTAATCTTCTCACTTTGAAGATTGCAATAAGAATTCTTCTTGGGCTGCTTCTAATCGCTCCACGATTGACCACTCCGAGTGGACCTCTCCACAGCACTAACTCGTGGGCAAGCAGTAATGCTAGTGATAGTAGAAGGAATCTCGTCTGCCACCAATGTTGAGCAACTTGCCAAGAATATTCCGGATTGAGATAGAAATTGTAAATGAAAGGTAGTCCCGAGAGTATTGCTGCGACCCATAATGGAGCTATTGCAAGTACCATCTTCGAAGAACCTATGAAATCAAAACCAGGTCCGACTCTTTTTCTTCTTGGATACTTACGAACGATTCTCAAATGTCCGCGAGCATCTCTTCGCCTCTTGGCCAGAAATCTCTTTTGTCCGATTTCAGCAACATGGCTTACAATCGCATCTGGTGCATAGACAATGGTACCACCCGATTCAATTAATTTCAGACTAACCTCCATGTCTTCAGCATGATACCACTGTGGATCAAAACTTCCAACATTGAGCAGGGCTTCACGGTTAAACATTGAGCAAGGGCCATTTGCAAGCGAGGTGCGTCGCGGACGTGAACGGTATTTTATGTGCGACCTCAACTGAACGAACTAGACTCACTACATCTTCTGCTGACTCAAAAATAGTTCTCCCTGTAACCGCTACAACTTTTTCATTGGCACTAACTGGGTTTGATTCTGCGACTAGATTTGAGATCCAGTCTCTCTCCGGGCGAACATCAATATCTGTAATAGCCACCCATTCTCCTTGAGCATTTTCAACTGCTAATTTTCTACCAGCAGATAATCCAAGTGCGTTTTGCGACATTACTCGGACTGGAATCCCATTTTCTCCTTCAGGATCGTGCCACTTGTGCAATGCCTCGCAAGATTGGTCGGATGAACCATCGTCTACAGCAATGATTTCTAAGGGCCGATAGGATTGATTGAGCAAGGCTTCTAAACAACCATCAATCCATTGCACCCCATCTCGGACACAAACAGTAATTGTAACAAGCATATTAGCACCTCCCTTACATTATTTCAAACATTGACAGTAAATCCCTGCATCTCTCTTTTGCAGCAACATCCGTGACCCTCATTACAACACCTAGACTTGGTTGTCCATACAATACAACTGTCCCCAAAGGCGCCACTAAATGAATCAATATTGGCGCTAAATCTTCTTCGCCATCTACTTCGATAACTACTGATTCATCTGCATAGATTGCATTTTCTATTGCAACCCTAAGCGAAGGAGTTAGTACTCCTGGAGGATTAATCGCCGTAAGAGTGTGAGCGAATACTGTTGTGTTTACGCAATCCTTTTGTGCCAATTTCTCCCTCTTGGTTAGGCCATCGATTATTGCAATCTCTGGAGTTAGCCCTATGTCGAGTAGGGTTTTTACAGTCACATCACCAACAGCAACTATCGTTCCGCGAGGATTTGGCAATGCATCTAAAGTTGCAAGCATTGCAATTTCGGGGTCATCTTCTGGACCCATGAATAATTCCCCCATTGGTATTTTTAATTCATTATCCAATGATTTAGCCATTTTTAAAGTAGATTCTAATTGTTCTCCGCTTATCCATGGATTACCATCTTGATCAATTATTCCATTACGTATTCTGGTTGAGGAAACGATTCCTCCAGCTCCATCCATCAGATGAGGAATTTCTATGATGTGTAGTGGTTCGAGTTCGTCATTTATTCGCATTTCATTGATTATTTCGCACATTGCGCGGGTTTCAACTGTCGCTACAATAGCATCTGCACTAGGATGAGTCGGCGCAGGTCCCATTTCATCATCCAATTCATGGATTGTCACTGGGCAATCACTATTTTCATCAGCCCATGCTAGAATTGATTCTAATCGGGTATCAAATGATTGAACATAAGGAGATTTGATAGAAGCCATATTGTCGTTGGTCAAATGGACTTCAACGCGCACACTGTTACGACAAGCACCTTCCAATAACAATTTGTGGCCTGCGTGGAAGCGGTCAAATGTTCCACCGACTAAGCAACAGCGGTTGGTCACTTTATCTTCCACATACTAATGTGAAAAAACAAAGCCTTTGAGTGCATCGCAAGTATTTACCTTAAATGGATGGTTTCCGATAGAGGAGGGGATGTTACGACAGTGCTAATTAAAGCACTATTCGAGAAATCGGAATTGATTCAATACTTGTTCAGAGATTCTGTGCCTGTAGTGATAAGACCATTGTTATCAATAATGATAGCAGTGCCTTCGATCCATTCTGGGCAATTAGAGGAAACCCAATTACGAGTTGCCCATTCACATATATCATATCCGCCGGAAAGTATTCCAGAGCGCTTGATATATCCTACTTTGACAATGTCCTTATCTTTTGACAGAACATTACCGAGTTGTTGACTGGTAGTGCCATGACGCATTGTGCTATTTATGTGCTCAAGAATTTCTGCAGTGTTACGTGGGCGGTCACCTAAGAACTTCTTGATCTTCTCTCTGATTCTTGTTGTTTTCATTTATTTTTCCCTCCTGTCAATTGACCGATTCGCTTTGGTTGATGGCCAATATCCTCAATGACCGAGGCCACTCATATAACCATTCTCCCGACATTGACTGATATGGTTACAATTGAATACATAATTCAGTGCAATTTCCGCACTACAATATGTAATAAGTAAGTAAGAATGGACTCCTCCAGTGGAAATCTGTAACTTAATGTAATAAGTTAGTGGAATAAAGGGCAAAGAATATGTAAGAGGTGCCACTGTGCCAAGTTTAGGTGACATGTTGTGTCTAAAGGACGTATTCGCAGCGGATATCAACGCCGAATATTAGACTGGTTAAGCGATGGCGGAGGGACTGTCTCGGATATTAGTGAACAATTAGAGTTGAGAATGCCGCACGCATCTCTTGCCCTAAGACAGCTGCGTGATAATGGGGATGTAATCAGGGAAGACCAGTCCGGTATTAGAGGCGCAGTGCACCGTATGACACCCATAGGGCTGGAACGCCTACAGCAAGATTCAGTTCACAGAATTAGTAAATATGTCAAACACATACCCCCTGATGGTGAAATGATTTTACTATCGCGCGATGACTCTACACTGCTATTTGGTTATGTGAATAGCGCACCCCCCCCACTGATTCATCTACCAGATGAAGTAAATCTGAGAGAACTTACACCCCCCGATGATTCCAATGGAAATCAGGGGGGGCGTTGGGCAGTCACAAGAGGAAATAGTATTATTTGGTTCGATATAGATTCCTTACAACAAGTAGACCCACCCGTAAAAACCGATACTGGGACCTTGGTTGACTGGTCACAACAAAGTCGAAAAATCGGATTGGTCAGTGCAAAACTTTTAGAAAATTCAAAACCATGGAAGATTACCGAAGGAACATGGCTCAAATCACCAATCGATCACTCACAACTACCCCCAGTATTAGGTAATGGCGAGTATGTACTAGGACTAACTCCCGACGACATAGAGATATCACCCCCTCTTGGTATCCACGGGCACTTTTCCTCACAGCTTTTGCGGGGTTTAGCCCTATCCACTTTATCCAAGGATGCAATTGTAATCGGGGAATTAAGAGATATCGGATCTATGCGAGTACTACCAATTGAACTTCTCAGAGAATGGTTAATTCACAAGCACCCTCGATTAGATACCAACCGATTAGATGAAAAATGGAATTTACTCCACCAATACTACACAACTAACAATGGTTCAAGCCCTTCAATTTCAATGAAGAGAGAATTATTGGCAGACTTCGGAGAGGTTGAATGGAGCGACAATAATGTTCAACGGATTGAATTAACTGGTGTTTCCGAAAATGGTGGAATTTGCATCTACAACTGGGTTCTATCCCAAGCAAAACAATTCGTTGGAGAATGGAATTGGCCGATTCAAGGCAATCTACCCCTTTTGAAAAGAGTAATGGCAAGTGGTAACTGCAGAATCATGATAACTACCAAAGGTGAATTTTCTGAATTGACAAAATCCAATTTACTTTTATTCAAGGGCGATGGAATGGCGCGGGTTAATCTGCAAATCGAAAGAGGGATATTCTTGCCGCTTTCATTAGCCGGCAATAAACGAACTTCAAAATCACCCCACAGCAGCAGATTAGTACCTGCAAATGCTGATGAACTTAACCTATTTTTAGATGGGAGTAAAATAGAAAACACCTTTTCAGTAGAGAAGGATGTAGAAACTAGTTCCCAAATTTGGAAAGCGATTGATTCTCTACCAGAGGGCGATGCCGATTATGCAAACTCCATTGAAAGAAAAAATCCTCTTGCTGCTTGGATTTCATCTCCAAAACAAGATAGATTACGCTGCTGGCAACGTATTTCTAGCGAACTAGAAAATGGTTGGGCCGATCTTTTGCCGATTGAACTATGCGATGATAAACTATTGATTACAGCCAGTGAAAAGGCAGGTATTGCTTGGAGAGAAGATGCAATTAATCATTTGAAATCTAATTTCATACGCCACAATCAATCTATTATTGAAGTGGAACATCTTCTCAAAGATAAAAAAACAAAATCCTTTTTGGCGGCAGCGATTCTGCTCTCCAGTGAAACATTTCCTCTAGAATTGCACGAAATCATTTCCGATTCATGTAAGATTTGGTTGGATGCCCCTCATTACAGTTGCGAGGTATTGGAAGCAATGTTCCCCTTGGGAAAGACTCTGGATGAGGAAAGGATGCTGTTGGCCGTGAAATGTGCAAAGGCATCTCGATCTCACCCGAGAGATTCGGTGCTAGCAGTTTGGGGAGAGTTATTACTGAGATTGGATAGTGGCGTTGCTATATCAATCGATTTAGTACGTAAAGCACTACAGATATTACCACATACGTGGTGGTCGGCATGGTCTGCCGAATGGTTACAAATGCAATTATCTGCTTCATCATCACGCCACTGGTTATCTGAGAATTACAAACCTTGGCCAGCATTAATATGCCGTCCTAGTGGGGAAAATGTAGGGCTACCTGGACATCCAATAAAGCACAAGGGTTTTGCAATTGACAGTGAGTCACTACTGCATATTCTACTACTGGAGGAAGGACAAGGCAAAGCACCTTTATTAGATTTATATGATGCTATTATCAATGCTGAAAATGGCAACCCAATCCACAATGGCAGAATTCACCCTCTAGTTGGATATTTGACAAAACCTGTTGAAACTTGGCCTTCCATTCCAATTCAGATCCTCCAACAAGGAGATTCAGAAGTCTCCGCATTACTGTTTGGTCGTTCATTTCGTAACCGGATTGAACAATAGATGGTTTCAAATGGGAAGCGTCGGTGGAATTACTACCGCACCTGCAACATCTGGTGGAGCTACTGTGAAAAGAATCAGCTATGATATCTGATACCAATGGTGCGGAGTGCAATTCGAAGGCCAAATGGATCCTTCGGGAAATGAAATTTGGTGCAAACGCACTTAAACCATCGGAAGGTTATGGGTCCTCTTGCGACCAATGGGATGACCAAGAGACAACCACCCTTCCGGACAGTACGCCCTGTCACCGAGGGTCAGGCCTTTGAGCAATGCAATGAAAAAGGCCGTTAGGTGACGGGGCACAGCTTTCTTTTCTAATATTGATTATGCAATCGATGCAAATCAATTCAATTGATGTAAATCAATTTCCTTCAAAAATCGCAAGTGCTTGTTCTGCTGTAGCGCCTTGACAAATGATTGCGTCACACGCAGCGGTCATTCTCACTGCTTCTTCTGTTCCTTTTTGGTGAATATTTCTTCCAGTTGCAGCACCTCTACATTTTGAGATATTGATTTGTCCCCAAAGACGCTCTAGGAACTCTCGGGGTGGGAGAGAACCGCCACCAGAACAAATTATTCCTGTTCTTCCTGCTGCTTCAACCGCTACTCGCAATGATTCAAATCGATCCATTCCGTCAAAACTGTTTGGATAATTGACTTTAGCGAAATCGGCTCCAATACATGCTGCAACCCCTGCTGCACCCGAGATTAATTGTGCATCCATCTCATCTGCAACCGCTTTACCACGTGGATACATCCATACGACTGAAATCATTCCAAGTTCGTGTGCTTGGCGGATGAAAGTTGCCGCCTCTCTTAGCATCTCATGCTCAAATTCACTTCCAATGTACACGGTATAGCCAATTCCAACAACATTAACGCCGTTAGAGACTAATGCCATTACATCGTCCAAATCCCACATTGCTTGAGAAACAGGATCACGCTGCGAAGTCTTGACCATAGAAGATTTTGAGTTCAACTTTACCAGATATGGAATATTCGGGTAGTCTCTAGCGTATTGTGAAATTAATCCAAGTTGTCCTGCCATAACTCCAATGGTCCCTGCATCAGCAGTTGCTTGTCCGATTTTGAAAAAGTGTTCTGGGTCATTTGAAGATAATGGAATATTTTTGCCACCATCATAAAAATCATCGTTTAAATGCTCTATTTTTTGGTCGCAAGCAAATAGATTCATGTGACCTGTACCTGCTGTAGCCGCATCCATGTTTTGGATATAGATATCTTGTAGTTCATTTGGAACATCTGCTGGAACATTATACTTGGCCATCATAATCACCCTATATCTGCGGCCACACCCATTCTTCATTTCAAGACTACGGAGAATCATAACTGCAAATTATGGTAAATTTTTTGATAAATCGGACATATGTGGACAGTATATTGATTATTAATTACTCCTCTAATGTTATATTATAAATCCTCAATGAGATTGTATGGGCCGAACATGTGCTAGTTGTGGCCAGTCAGGTCATAATCGCAGAACATGTATACTGCGCCGTGATAGCAATGATGATTATGCCACGTTAAAGGTTGAACATAGAATCTGTTCTCTCTGCGGAGAGCATGGGCATAATGTATTAACTTGTCAACTAACTAATCCCAAAAAGGCTGCAATTAGAATTTTAAAAATATCTGCAAAGGGAAGTCGGGTCTGTAGTGCATGCGGGAAGTACGGCCATAACAGCCGGACATGTATTGTTAGCAACCCAAACCGCCACCATAGAAGAGAAAGTGATGATGGTAGACGCCATTGCAAACAATGTGGAAAGGTTGGCCATAACACTCGAACATGTCCGATAATCAATCCAGAAAGAAAAGATAGGAAAAACCGGATTGATGGAAAGAGAATTTGTAGTGAATGTGGAAAAATCGGACACAATACTAGAACTTGTTCAGTTCTATTTCCGAACCGTGTTCAAAGAAACTCTCAGGCTAGAAAAAGAATCTGCGGACAATGTGGAGACGGGGGGCACAATAAGAGAACTTGCCCCACAATCAATCCACGAGCTGCTGCTGCGAGAAGATTGAGAAAAGGAAACAATAAAGATCAACGTCGATGTAAAATTTGTAACATCGTCGGACATAATTCAAGGACATGCTCTCAAAGAGCATTGTAAGTCCTTGATGAATGATGCCGGTTTCGTTTCACTGACCAGTGAAATGCGGCTGGCGCTTTTCAACATAGGCTGCAATTCCTTCTTTAGCATCGCTGCTATTGAATAGAGACGCTTGTAATTCTCGCTCAAGTGCCAAGTGGTACTCGAATGGAATCTCTGGCCCAGTTTGGCATGAACGCTTGATGTTGCCAACTGCCTTGACCGCCTTATTAGGCAAAGTGAATTGGCTGCAATAGTCCAGAACATCTTCGCGGAAACCTTCAGGTGAACCTTCAAAGATGTCATTTAGGAGATTGAGGTTTTCTGCATCCTCGAAAGAAATTAAGTTGCCGGTAACCATCATTTCTAGGGCTTTTGCCTTACCGATGAGGCGGGTTAGACGAGCAGTACCACCAGTTCCTGCAAGTACACCGAGGTTGATTTCAGGAAGTCCCAACTTACCCGAGTTCTTACGAGCGATACGGATATCAGCTGCCATAGCGATTTCAAGACCGCCACCAACTGCATGACCGTTAATAGCGCAAACGACTAACTTGGAAGTTTGTTCAAGTCGAGAAAGTGTTTCATTGGCGTGAAGACAGAAGTTGTATTTGAAGCCTGGAGTGACACTGTTCAACATTTGAATTGAAGCACCAGCGGAGAAGAAAGATGCTCCATTTCCGGTTAGGACAATTACTGTTACATCATCATCAAAACGTGCCTTCACAATTGCTTGGTCGATATCCCTCATCATTTCATGAGTGTAAGTATTAGGAGAACGGTCATTTTCACTGGTCAAAGGTGCACCAGCAGAGTCTGAAGTTAATTCAATAACTGCGATCCCATTATTGGTTGTACCATAGTTGACAAGACGGTTTTCCATCGCTTCGAATTTGAGTTCATATGAGTCGCTCATATACCGCCCAAAGGTGATAGCATTATGAACAAACCGCCACTAATATCATTGTTTATTTTGGACTTATTGGCGATTCTGCGTCATTTGAAAAAGATGTTTTCGCCCCACTGCGGCGCACATTACTCCACTTTTCACCAACGGCCTTCGCTTCCGAACTCTGTTCCCACCAATCTCGCTTAAATGCTGGCCGGAATGGCATTCTCCGAACTCCGCGACCCATTGCTTTCGGGTCAGACTTTAGCATGAAGGGTGATACAATCGGGTAAAGTATTCTTTTCAACAATGTCGGGCGGAATAATTTGGAAATCCAAATCAATCCGTCTCCATGCTTTTTCTGACTCCTCATCCAATTATTGCACATTAATTTGAATGTTCTATCACCGACTCGATTCATTAGCCATCTATTGACAACACTGGTCTTGACATATGGCATCAATTTATTGCGAACTTCAGTTTCATAATCACATTCTCCGAGTATATCCTTAGCGGCTAATGTCCCACTCCAAACAGCCATTCTCATTCCAAAGCCCCACATAAAGTCCTGCAAACCTCCTGATTCTCCGACATAGTATCGCCCATCTTGCTTGTAATTGCGATTGATTGTAAAATCTCCTTTGCCACCAACCCTTTTCACAGGCTTCATATCAATATTTGGATACTTATTCTGATACCAAGCGATCGTTTCATTGAGAAAACGCTCAGATTTCTTTTGTTTGCGCCATAAACAGGTACATATCAGACCAACGCCATCTACTATAATCATGTAAGAATACGAACCTGGTGCTAACTTATCATTTAATTGAAATGAAATATGATTCGGATGCGATGTATGAAAAATCTCCCCGTATGCAACTGCTGAAGTTCCTTTAGGACCACAAGCAATTATCGTGCAGTCCTCTTCTTTGACTCGTGAGTTATAATGTATTTTAGCACCTGCTTCCAGAGCCATTTGCTTGAATCCTTGATCGATGGTATGTTCACTAGTCCCCCGCTCAACAATTCTATACGCCACTCTATCAGAACTTGGATTGGTTATTTTATCATCGGGATGAATTAAATCAAGAACTTTAAACTCGGTTGACTTAAATCGTTTGGAATCAAAACCCCATTCCTCTAACTGGTCAAAAAAATCGTCATCCATTGACCAATTTTCTAACGCTTGGAAATCACCATCAAAACGGGCACCTGAGTCATCACGGATATCATGAACGTGAACTTCTCTACCCGCTCTTGCCAACAATATAGCAGATGCTAATCCAGACAGCCCTGCCCCCATAATATGGATAGCCGCCTCACCGCTCATGGTAGCCCTATTGAGGGGTGAGGTTTGAATCATGCGTTTGCCTCGCATCTACATGGGCGGCAATATTATCATTGAGGAAGCGCCAGTTTTTCTCGATGCAAATGCCCTATTAAATAAATTACCAAAACAAGGTTGTGGAGCAGTTGTGTCTTTTTTAGGAATCACCAGAGGCAAAGATGGTGATGCTGAAGTTTTACGCCTCGAATTCGATGCATGGCAAGATAAATTGACATCTGTATTGGAAGGATTAGCACAGCAAGCGATAGATGACTTCTCTGTAACTGCAGTAGCGATGGCGCATCGTACTGGAAGTGTTGGCCCAGAACAGCCGATTGTTGCAATTCATGTCGCTAGCCCTCATCGAAAAGAAGCATTTCATGCTTGTCAATGGTTGATAGACGAACTCAAAAAGCAAGCACCCCTATGGAAGAAAGAAGTTACCAATAAAGGTGAATCTTGGAAGGCTGGATTAGGCTGAACCGGACCAAAGCAATCTAATAATGGAGAGATAACAATGGAAAAAAGTATTCAAGGAATTGTAGAAATCGGCACGAAGCCAGTAGTAGAGAGAAGAGCCACTGCAAGGGGAATATTGCACCTAGGCGTGCAAACTGGAATCGAAATTCAAAGTGGTAATATCAACAAAGGAGATGTTATCGAAGCTTCGACCATCGCTGCGATTCAGGCAGTAAAAGATACTCCGAGAATAATTCCCCACTGCCATCCGATTCCACTTGAAGGATGCAAAGTTGATTGGTCTTGGCAGGAATACGCCAACGGTTGGGGTTTGGTCTGTGAAGTTCATGTCAGTGCTCATTACAAAACTGGAATAGAAATGGAAGCTCTAACAGGAGTTTGTGCTGGTTTATTATGCGCATTGGACATGGTCAAATCATTAGAAAAGGATGAACAGGGCCAATACCCTAGCACCAGAATCACCGATATTGAAGTTGTTGAGAAATTCAAAGGCCAGTGAAAAGCCACCATTTGTAGAGGGAAACTCAACCGCTTTGTTCATCAATTGGGCGCGCCCGCCAGTGTACATGGGCAGTGTCTCCGACCTCCAAAAGCACTTTCTTGAAGCGGTGGACCAAGCGGCAATCGCTAGCGCTGAATGGCGCGGCAAGGGTGATAAAATGGCTGCTGACGCTGCTGCTGTTGAAGCGATGCGCCGTACCTTTGACAATGTTCCTTTTGATGGAAGAGTTGCAATTGGTGAAGGTGAACGAGATGAAGCACCTATGCTTTACATTGGTGAACAATTAGGAAATATGATCGGAGTTGCAGGTGCTGCAAAGATTGATATTGCTGTTGACCCGCTCGAATGCACAAATAATTGTGCAGATAATACTCCAAACTCAATTGCAGTTCTTGCTGCCGCCCCTAGAGGAACACTTCTTCATGCTCCTGATTGTTATATGGACAAAATTGCTGCAGGACCTGCTCTTGCCGGCCACATTAGTCTCGATGGTAGCGTACTGTACAATCTTGAACAGGCTGCCAGTGTACTTGACAAACCAATTAGCGAAGTAAAGGTAGTCGCTTTGGATAGAGAACGCCACGCTCAGTTGTTCAAAGAAATTCGTGCCGCTGGTGCTGACTTGAGCCTAATGGGTGATGGTGATGTTTCTGGAGCGATTTGGGCTGCTCGCCCCGATGGTCCATATGACCTGCTAATGGGAATTGGTGCCGCTCCTGAAGGAGTTATTTCTGCAACCGCAATTCGTGGTCTTGGTGGAGTATTCGAAGGAAGGCTAGTATTCAGAAATCCACAGGAAGAAGCACGTGCTGAAAACATGGTTGGTGACGATTTGACACGACTCTGGGAAGCAAATGACCTATGTAAATCAGATGATGCTATCTTTGCAGCATCTGGCGTTTGTGATGGATACTTGCCAGGAGTAATTGTTGGTGATAAAACAACTCAAACCTTCTCAGAAATCATTGATGTAGAATCGGGAACTGTACGCAGAATGGATACTATTCGTCCACTTTGATGAAGACATTGAAGAAAGAGTGACCTTTCAACAAAATTATGTCGCCTCACCAAGTACGTCTGGAAGTTAGACTTCCAGAAGGACATTGGTCCGGAGATGTGACCAGAGCAAACCCTTCTGCCATTTTACGCATTGAGAAGCATATGCCCTTGAGCAGAGGAAGAGGAACTGCTAGGATTTCATGTAGTGAAGATATTTCTAAATCAATCGCTGGACATCCAGGTATTGAAGATTATAAAATAATGCAAAACAATTGTTATGACATTACTATCGAAGCAGGGGGTGGTGGCTTCCTCAAACCATTAGTTGATGTAGGCGTTATACCGCATACTCCATTTGAAGTGCGAGATGGATGGGTAGATTGGACAATTGAATGTTCACAGAATAAATCTAGAGAACTTATCGAATCGTTCAAAATGCAATCTATCCCACACCGCCTAGTTTCGACGAGGAGTGTCACTACAAGATTACTAACACCTCGCCAGCGTCAAGTTTTTGATATTGCCATCAGGGAAGGTTTCTATGACATTCCAAGAAGAATATCCTTAACAGAACTCGCACAATTATTAGGAGTTGCAAAATCAACATTATCCGTTCAGTTACAAAGGGTTGAATCTACAATCGTAAATACGTTTTCCGAAGAGATTAGAAGACTCTCTCCTTGAGAACAGCCGATTGTATCAAAACATGTTCGTGCGAACATGTTCGCAGACATCATAAGGGAGTGCTTCCCATAGCATGCCCATGGACAACCTACCTACAACTTGGGATGATTGGATTGCAAACTTTTCTGACTGGCAAGACCGAGTCGGATATGATCGCAGTTGGCTCGGTGATTTTGACCTCTCGATTCAATTTGATTGGGACCGTGCTGGTGACGTCATTGAATTTGGGGATTACGAGGGTAAAGCAAAGTGGGAACGTTCACTACAAATTCCTCAGCAAAGTATGCGCGATGCTCTGATCTCAATGATCACTGTTCAGGGTGATACAGAATTCGCTTCTGTTGAACAACAACGCCACCTTCTCGCATCTGCACCTACTGCATATGACAGATACGCTGCTGCCCGCATTATGGCTGAAGAGCAAAGACATGGATGGCAAATGGCCTACTTGTTGATGACCTACTTCGGACAACAAGGCCGAAGAGAAGCCCAGAAACTATTGGAACGCAATGCACAAGATGGAGATAGACTTCTCGGTGCTTTCAATAGACCTATGCCACATTGGTTGGACTTTTTCTGCTACACAATGTTCGTTGACAGAGATGGTAAATTCCAACTTGGGATGTTATCAACTTCAGCTTTCAAACCTGTTGCAGCCTCCATGGGCCCAATGTTAAAGGAAGAATCATTCCATCTCGGAACCGGTTCAAATGGATTACGCCGCGTCATTAAGGCAGGAATAATCCCTCTGGATATGCTTCAAAGATACTTCAACAAATGGGTTTCAACCGCACACGATTTATTCGGTGTTGATGCTTCTTCAAGCGCACACTGGGCTTATGTGTGGGGAATAAAAGGTCGTTGGGATGAACGTGCAAAACTTGAGGCCGGAATCGAAGTTAACAAAGAAGTCTTGAATGAAGAAGCTCGTGGACATTACCATGAAGAGATTGCAACCGAAGTGGAAAAACTTTCAGGGTATCTACCTGAAGGTGCTGCCCCTTTAACAGTGCCACATGAGAACTTTAATCGCGGTATTGGAACTACAAAGCGTGGTCGCTATTTGACTAATGGAGAAGAATTCTCTGGTTCAGATGAAGAATGGGATGCCTACCTAGCATCTGTGCTCCCTTCTGACCAAGATGAAGAAGATCTCAAATCATTATTTGAACTTGAATGGGTTGCAGAAAAGAAAATGTCTGAAAGACAAATCTCTTCTAAAATCGGTGGCGCTTCTGCATAAGCAGGAAATAAGTGAGTGAAATGATTCCTGTAAGCCTTTATGGCATTGATTCACAGATGTGTGAAAGATTCTATGTAGAATTGTCTAGTTTGATTTCTGTGTCTGATGAGCATTCAGATTATTCAAATGCACTTTTCTCTATTGAAGCAGATTCGTTAATGCAAAATCTTGAAGTGGCAGAAAATTGGTCAGGCCGAGACATCATTGAATGGTCCGAAGAAATTGCAATTGAAATTGAGATGTCTATTCGGGCTGCTAATTACCCGGAAGTGTCGATGTTGGAGCATTTGCTGACCTTGGAAAATATGGATGCTGTAAGGATTTCTCAATGGGTTCATTTCTACTATCGCGTCTACCCAATCTATTCCGAAGATGCTTGTAAGACTTTGACTAAAATGGGACTGAATACACCATTTAAACCCGATGACATGGCAAGTTACGGCCTATATGTGACCCGATTGGAAGGATTGAAGATTCATTCTCCACATTGGGGGTTGCCTGAAATTGGACTTCCCCGAAGTCGATTATTGCAACTCGGATTGGAGCGATTTAATTGAAAGATGCATTAATCCATCTAAAATTACTATTTGTTGCGATAGTATGGGGCTTTAGTTGGTCTGCAGGGCGTATTTTGGCTCAAGATATTGCACCGATAAGTGGTGCGTGGATGAGATATGTAATCGCCCTAGCCTGTTTTTTTCTCTATCTGAAAATGACTGATAATTGGCGGATTCCGACAAAAATGGAATGGAAGAGAATTATCATTATTGGCTTCTTTTCAACATTTGTCTATCAAGCACTATTCATGTATGGAATGAAATTTACTGCTGCTGGAGATGCTTCATTAATGATTACCTTCAATCCAATTTTCACAGCATTACTAGCAGTTCCATTCCTAGATGAAAAGATGAATTGGCGATTAGCAACTGGATTGATTTGCGGATTGATTGGAGTCATCATCTTATTCCTTTATTCACCTAATGTCGATATTCCATTTGAGACTCGATTGAAAGGAGACCTGATGATCGCTGGTGCTGCTCTAGCTTGGGCAACAACTTCAATATTACAAAAGAAAGCAATGACCTCTACCGCTATCGATTCTCAAACCCCACTATCACCGCTTCATTTGACCGTATGGTCATCACTGATTGGATTACTATTCCTCACACCCTGGGCTGCCTATGAATCATATCTGTATGGAATGCCACAACCGAGTGGTGGAGGATGGCTGGCAATTCTATTCCTAGCAATACTATCAACGGTATTTTCTTATGTTTGGTTCGCAGATGGTATTGTAACCATCGGTGCTGGAAAAACTGCATTATATGTCTACCTAGTTCCTCCATTCGGCATTATTAGTGGATGGTTTATTCTTGATGAGAAATTGGGATGGTCACTCTTAGTATCGTTTTCATTGATATTAATCGGAGTGATGTTAGCCCAGTATAGCCCAAAAACCAGCGAATCTTAAGCACAACATTCTCGTACGACCTTCGCACTTCCTTCTGATTTCCATTAATACAAACAGTCCAGTGCTCAGGTCTCAAACCACATCCATATTGGTGCGTAATTCACCCTTCATTTGATGAATAAGTAGTTGTTCGCCTTTGCTATGGAGATTCGTAGTGTAGCCGTTATCGGCGCTGGAACTATGGGTGCGGGCATCGCTCAAGTTTGCGCCCAAGCAGGCTGGAAAACAAATCTATTCGATGCCTTTCCAGAAGGATTAGAACGTGGCATGAAAACAATTGATGCGTTTTGGGACAAAGGCATTGCTAGAGGCAAGACCACTGCTCAACAAAAACAACAATGGGCAGCAAATCTTCACCCGGTATCCGATATGTCTGAAGCGGTTGGGGATGTGGATTTGGTTATTGAAGCAGTTCCAGAAATTCCTTCTCTAAAACATCAAATTTTTGCAGATCTCGGTAAGATGACTAAGCCAGATTGTATTCTCGGAACAAATACCTCCTCACTTTCCATAGAAGCGATCGCTCAAGCATCAGGCCGGGCTGAAAATGTGATTGGTATGCACTTTTTTAATCCAGTTCCAATTATGAAACTACTTGAATTGGTCAAACATGATTCTTGTTCAGAACAAACAGTTGCGTTTGCACAAGCGGCAGGAGTGGCTATGGGTAAGACCACTATTTTGGTCAAAGATATTCCTGGCTTCGCCACTTCTAGGTTGGGTGTCGTACTCGGCAATGAAGCGATTAGAATGCTCGCAGATGGAGTTGCAAGTGCAAAGGATATCGATACTGCAATGGTACTGGGCTACAAACATCCAATGGGACCACTTGCATTGTCAGATTTGGTCGGCCTTGATGTGCGTAGAGATATTCTGCTAAATCTAAAACAATCATTTGATGATGACTCTTACACCCCTCACCCACTTCTTGAGAAGTTAGTTGCAGAAGGTAGGTTGGGCAAGAAATCCGGAAAAGGAATCTATGATTGGTCTTCAGGTTCTGCTGAAGAAACAGAACTTCCTTGAAGGTGGTGTAACTAATCAATTTCTTGACTCGTTCCACGCTAAGTCTAACAAATGCTGGATTTTTTTGACATCATCTTTGACCCTTGTCGGGTCAACTATTGGCCAATTCGCAATCTTTGCCTTCTCAATCAATCCATCTTGTATTCTCCTAATACGAGAGAATGAAGCAATATATCTATCCGCTCGCCTGTAAGAATGTGCATCTCTACTTTTCAGCATATTCTGGTGTTCTAGTTCGGTATCAACACACATCACAACTCCAACTGCGATTCCACCCGATTCTCTCCACGCTCGTAATAATCTCTCATTTGGCAAAATGTGAACCCCTTCTATCAACAGATCAATTCCTTCACGGCGGGCTCTTCCTATCGTCGCAGCAATCCCTGGTTCAACCGAATTACATGTTTCTAACCAATCTAGTACTGGGTCGCCAGAATCTCCTTTTGAAAAGGATGAACGGTGCAAGGAGGGATTGCTTTCATCCTCGTCACATACTCGCATGATCTCCCTGATAGCATCTGTACTCAACAGACGAGAGAATTTGGATTCATGAGCCAAACGAACTGAGGCTGTTGACTTTCCAACTCCAGTTGCACCTGCGATGACCAGCAAACGGGGAGCATTACCCGATATGGTCCGAGCGCTCGTTTGAGCCAAGCCTACGCTACGAGTCATAACATGACGTAAAAGTGCCCGCTTCAAGAACTCTCGCTATACAAAATGCTAGATATTCTCTTTTCAAGTGAAGATTGTTCAACCGATGTGCATTTCAATGGCCGCCATCTCGCTTAACACATGAGCGCAGAACAAATGCTGATCGCCGGTGAATGGGTGGATTCTGAAAATGGAGAAACCGCTGAAATTTTGAATCCTGCTAATGGAGAAGTAATCGCTACAACTCCAAAGGCGACTCTCGCAGATGTTGAGCGATGCGTAACCGCTTCTCGCGCTGCATTTAACAACCCTGAATGGAAGAATATCGACCCTGCTCAGCGTGGAAGAATCCTCAATAAAATGGCTGCTGCAACATATGCAAATGCCAAGACGTTGGCCGTTCTTGAGTCAACAAATAATGGAAAAACATTCCGTGAAGCATTATCTGAAATTAGATTTGGTGCTTGGACTCTAGAATATTTTGCTGGTCTTGCTGACAAGAACGAAGGCTCAACTATTCCAGTTCCTGGAAATAGATTGAATTACACATTAAGGCAACCATTGGGAGTTACTGCACATATAATCCCATGGAATTTCCCATTACAACTCGCTATTCGCTCAATCGCACCTGCACTGGCCTCAGGATGTACAGTAATAGCAAAACCAGCATCTTGGACTCCTCTATCTCTAATCGCTTGGGCAAAGGCAATGCAGGAAGCAGATGTTGGACTTCCAACCGATGTATTGCAGGTCATCACTGGCTCTGGTGGGCTGATTGGTGATGCTCTTGTTGGGCATAGCGGTGTTGACGGAGTAGTCCTTACCGGTGGAGTTCCAACCGGTCAAGCAGTAATGGCAAAGGCCAGCGGTAATCTAACACCCGTCACCTTAGAACTCGGTGGAAAAGGTGCAAATATTGTATTCTCTGATGCGAATCTAAGATATGCTGCAAAGGCAATCTGTTTTGGAATTTTCATGAATGCTGGACAAATGTGTTGGGCTGGTTCTCGTCTAATCGTACACGAAGATGTGCATGATGAATTGGTTGAAGCAGTTTGTGCTGAAGTCTCCAAATGGACTGTTGGAGAAGGTATGGCAGAAGGTGTTCGCATCGGAAGTCTAGTTCACAAAAGCCACCGTGCTGAGGTATTAGACAAACTATCTCGAGGACTTGCCCAAGGTGGCGAAGTGGTACTCGGCGGAAATGCAGTAGAAGGTGAAGGGGCTTTCATGGAAGCAACTGTGATCACTGGAGTTTCAACAGACAATTTATTATTCCAAGAAGAATTGTTTGGACCTGTACTTTCTGTAACAAAGTTCAGTGAAGACTCAGATGCTCTGGCTATGGCTAACGACACTCCATTTGGATTGCTCAATGGTATATGGACACAGAATCTTAGCAGAGCCCATAGCTTTGCAAGAGATTTAGAATGCGGTATGGTTTCAATCAATGAATATCCAATTACTTTCCCTCAAACCGCCTTCACCGGTTGGAAGCAATCTGGTATTGGTATCGAGCAAAGCAAAGATGCAATGAGATTCTACACCAAGGTAAAGAATGTCAACATCAAACTTTGAGGTGATTAATTGCCAATAGAGAATAGCGACTTAGGAGATGGAATACGTCTTATAAAAATGTCTGGAAAAACAGCAACACAATCTTTTTCTCGAGAGTTTCTACCAGAAATTGCCAATGCCATTAAATCTGCACTATCTGATAATCAAGTAAAAGCAATCATCCTAACCGGTGATGGTAAATTTTTCTCAGCAGGTGCAAATATTGATGATTTCAAGAAATCTATTGATGAAGGAAATGCTACAGAACTAATACGTGAATTAACTGGAATCTTACACCCACTAATTGTCAGAATGCGCCAATCTGCAACTATTTGTGTTGCTGCTCTTAATGGAGCAAGTGCCGGTGGTGGCCTTGGTTTAGCACTTGCCTGTGATGCCCGAATAGCATCACCTCAAGCAAAGATGGCTGCCTCATATTCTGGAATGGGTTTGTCACCTGATGGTGGCACGACTTGGCTACTTCCACGCCTAGTCACAGACCAAGTAGCAAGACGTTTCTTTTTAGAAAATGAAATCTGGAGTGCTCATCAGGCAGCACAATTAGGAGCCATAGATGCTATTGTTGAAGATGATGAATTAATCTCTGCCGCTCAACAACTAGCAAAACGCTGGAGTAGTTGGGGCGCACATAGTAAAGAATCTATCAAGCACCTATTGGATGTACAATCAACAAATGATTTTGAGACACAACTCAAACATGAAAGGACATTGATCGAAGCTGCTGGACAAACTGCTGAATTCAAAGAAGGAGTTAGTGCATTCCTAGAAAAGAGAGAAGCAAAGTTCCACTGATTAGGCTACAATTGTATAATTGACTTGGGTAGTCAACATTGAATTGCCATCAGAAACTCCTAATTCACCTGTTACACGAATACTTTGCCCATCTATATCGGTAACTGTTAATCCAATTAGTTTGACCTCAACGCCCCTAATTTCTCCATGGTGTAAAAGGTCATCATGAATACTTTGAACAGCGTATTGACAGGATTCGATTCGATCCAATCCGCCGTTGATCCAATTCTCAGTTCTTTGTTGTGTTAGACCCGGCATTACGTCTATTACATCATGGGTGGTGACAATAACTGCATCACTTGAAGAGTCATAAGGAATTGTCATTCCTGCGACTTTAACACCAAAAATAGCCATTGATAACAAAGACATCAACAGCACAATGCCCGTTGCTAATAGCATTTGAGCCGCATCGCGTTGTTCATCATGGGTAACACGCTTGCTATACTGCATCATGCACCACCTCCACGAGCCCATACATCCATCGTAACCGTCCATGCTACAGAATCAACAGCAATCAATTTGTGAACAGTAACAGTTCCTCCCGCAGGAGTTCCTACCTGTCCGTGTGGCGAGGAGACACCGCTATCGCGAGCCAACCAACAATTAGCCTCTTTACCATTAGCAATTGCACTTTGTAATAATTCACAAGCGCTATCTAAATCATCAGTATACAATAGTTCATGCAATCTACTTTCACCATTGTTGATGGCATCTAATCCCAATCCATACTGAATTGCATCATTGCCTGTCAATTCCAAACTAGAATCTTTGGCGATGGATGGCGAGTCAGGTACTTGAATTTGAATCAAAAATGTTGCACTCATGAAAAATAACCAAAACAGAGTTAACATCTCAAGAATATGAATCTGAGCAACTTCATCGTCCCTCATGGAGATCACCCGAAGTATAACGAAGAAGGAACAAATGTACCCGAAGACGGATTCAATCCAGGGGTCAAAGTTACACCGATCAGGTCTGGTGAGAATGCAATGAAATTGAAGACCACCAATGCGACTAAAATCATATATCCTGAATGTTTGAAACCTGTGGAAAATCTACCAGTGGCCATCAGGCCAGCCATTGTTCCATTTCCAAGGGCTTGCATAGTCACTCCGTAATAGAAAATTGTAACGAAAAACAGCGGGTCGATATTACGGATAGTCATGTTTCCAATAGTCGAACCGCCACTGCTTTCATCACCATTGTTAGAGCCTGCAATCGCGGGAATAAAGACCTTAGCAAGAACTACGATAACCCCTAGGAACACGAAATATGAAGTCCAGATAACCGCAATATACGAACCGATAGCACGCTTTCTTTCACCTTCTAAGAACTTCAATTCTCTTGAGTCATTTGCAGCAGTAACTAGAATATCGGAGATCTTTCCACCCGCTCTATCCGCTTCAGCAATCAATGCAATCGCACGTTTCACCAATGGTGTGCCGACTCTATTTGCGAATTGAACAATAACATCACTGAACTTGACACCCCAGGATAATTGGTCTGACATTTTCTTGACTTCATCATTGAGGGCACCGTATTCTGACCTTGCCAGCGTTTGAACTGCAACCGTCATCGACAGACCACCTTTCCAGTATTCTGCTAAATCTCTAAGGAAATCTGGGAATTTTTCTTCGACACGATTCTTCTCGTCCTCAACCTTCTCCCAATAATAGGAAGCAGGGAAAATTAGGAAAAAGAATGTAAATCCAAAGAAGTTGAGGAAAATAAGCGGATGAATATTGCCCCCTAGTAGTGATGGGCCAAGCCAATATGATTTGTTATTCATATTGGTAGGAATTCCATCATAATAATGAACGGTCATATCAAAATTGAACTCTGAAAGATATTTTCCTTCTTCATTTGAGAATATAACCAACTCATATCGAGTATCTGGGTCTATACTCTGAAGGTTAATTTCACATTTCTCATTATTTTTCCCAGTTGTTCCGTTGAAATGGTCAACGACATCAGCATTCTTATCTCTTATCGCAACGGTATATTCTGTCGGGCTATCGGCCGAAACCGAACAGTTGAGCCAGAGAGGCTGTTGTAAAATAGTCCCGCCAGTGGCTTCCTTTTCAACACCGGGTACATCGAAGTTCTTACCTCGCTTAGTAATTCCATTCCACTCATCAGAAACCCAAGTAACACGGTCTGGTTTATCTTGTAGAATCGCACATGAATTGTTAGCCGCATAACTCGGCTTTTGATTGGTGCTGAAATGCTGACCCATTGATTCCCCTGTGACGGGGTCCTGTGCGGTTGCCCCACAATACAAATTTGTAAACATCGGTTCACCATTAGGAGTTGGTACGAATCCAGAATTGGCAACCCACATCACACCACAACTTAGACCAATCACAATTGAAATTGCTATTATGGCGTATAACTTTGTCAAGGTCGTATCATCCTTAGGGAAGTCTAATTCGACGGTTATCTTGTCCTTCTTCTTTTTCGCCATATATCCACCCCCATCACATGTCTTGTTCCTTACTGCTGGTCCAAACTAGTATCGCATATGCTACGTGAATCATCGGAATGAATCCTAGAACGATTCCATATAGCATTCCTTCAGACATTTGTGCACCTGAACCAGATACCCAGAACATAATGACAAGCATCACGATCAGGAACAGAGGCATAGCCACTGCAACAACAATATATGATTCTGCAAGTAGTGCAATCGATTCGAGGAATTGCCCCAATCGGGTTCTGTTTTCACGCATGTAATGCTCTGCACGATTTAGGAAGAACAGTTTCAACTGACCTCCAGCCGTTAGAGTTCCGACCATACCTTGGAAAAACTCAGTTAGCCACACCGAAGGAGCCCTGTCGACACTCAGTTTCATCGCTGTAATCAGGTCGTATCCAAGCAATGTTACATCGCGATATACCATCGCAGCATCATCTGAGACATCCAAATAAATCTCTTTATTCATTGCTAAAGAACGGAAAATCTTCGAGGGAGTTGCGTTTGCTGCCGCCATTGCAGCCGTATATGATGCTGCATATGGAAGGTATTTTTCGATCATATCCCCTCTTCTTGCTGCCTCTCTTGCGGGGGCCCCTTTGAGGTATTTATATCCGAAATATGGGATTAACAATCCTCCTAGCAAAATAATTCCTGTTGAAAAGTTTGAAGGAAATTCTTGGTAAGCAAAATCAGGACATCCTTTACCTGGCTTTGAATCATCTATTAATTCTGGATACCAATATTCCCATTCATAGCATGGTAGTTCTGTTGCTGGGTCTTGAATACCTTCCCAATATGCAATTACGCCGATATCAGGAATAAAAAAGATTGCAACAAAGGCCCATGATATCGCCACTATCGCCAATGATGTAACAATTGTAGTTGCTAGGAAGACTTCAGGCATAATCGGCATTGAAGCCTTGATTAAGTTTTTAGACAACTCCTTGTCATTCCTTGCTTTAGATTTGAGAACGCCGCCTAGAATCCGGTTACAGATTCTTTGCCATGCTGTCAAATCCATTTTCTCTCACCTCAAGGATTCAACGAAGCCCATCAACACGGGCAAGGATTTCTTTTGGACGGACGTAGTATTCTGTCACTAATTGTGCCACTTGGTCAGCTTTACGAATATCGTTCAAAACCATCCATTCCAAAATTCGCTTTCTAGTTCGAAGTTCTCTCCTCATCTCCTCTTGGCTGAAATTTATTTTGACCATGATCTTTTCTAAGACATATGACTTTCCAGAGAAGATATAATCATCGGTATTTACGTCCCAGCGGAATACTTCATTGGTGATGATTTCCATTGAGTTCGGATCAATACCCACAATTTCAACTACCTGCTTTGTACGTCGTACACGACGGCCATTAATACGGGTCTGAATTTGAATACTACATGCTTCTAGAGCAGGAATTAGTACACGTGGAATATCGATCGGCTTATTTTCTAAACGATGTACTAGTGATGGAACTGAATCTGCGTGAACTGTTGAGTAAGCACAGTGCCCAGTAGCCATTGCTTGGAATAAAACATAAGCCTCAGCACCACGAATCTCTCCAACAATAATATATTCTGGCCGCTCACGAAGAGCAGCCTTTAGCAACTCGAATTCTCCGATTTCACCATCTTTATTTTCACCACCAAAACCTTGTCTTGTTAAACCTGGAACCCAGTTTGGTTGAGGGATGTTAACTTCACGAGTTGATTCAATTGATACAATCTTCATCTGCCATGGGATAAAAATACACATTGCATTCAAAGTTGTAGTTTTACCGGATGCCGTACCACCTACGAATAGCATTGGAACTTCATTTTGGAAACAGACCCAAAGATAAGCCGCCATAAGAGAAGACATTGTTCTAAAAGCAACGATATCTGCTGGAGAAAACGGGTCATCCTTGAACCTTCTAATACAGAATGCTGAACCGCGGGTTGAGATTTCTCTTCCCAGTTTCATTACAATTCGAGAACCATCCATTAGTGTAGCATCTAGAAGGGGTTCAGCAACTGAAATATGCTTACCACAACGTTGTGCCAACTTAATCACATAGGATTCTAATTCGTGGTCGGTTTCCCAAACACAAGTAGTCTCGATAGATTCGAACTTTCGATGATATGCGAAAATAGGTACATTGGTTCCATCCAATGAAATATCTTCAACGTTGATATCGTGCATCAACATGTCCATTTTTCCGTAACCGATAAGATCTCTACGTAGATAATAGAACATTTTGGACTTGGACTTTTTATTGATTTTCATTCCGTATGACTTGATGACCTTGTCAAGTGCTGTTCTCAGATAAGCATCTGGGTCTGCATCGATTTCTTCAATGTTTGCAGTTAGAGAACGGATAAAAATATCCATGATTTCTTCACGTTGTTCTTGCTCCTTCTTAGTCAATGGAGGTTCGATAATTTGGTAGAGAATATTGAGGGTTTGTTTGTCGCGAACGATGCGAGCAAATGCGTGAGGTGGTATCACTGGATATTTGTCCAATTCGTCATATTGGGCACGTTGTTGTGCGCGCTTACCCTTGCCACCTCCTTTTCCTTTCTTCCTCGCCATGAACTCAGCCCCCTTGAAGCAATTTGCTCACGCCTCATCCCCGACTATAACACTTCGCTGAAAATAACCCCTAAAACGGGCCACCTGCAATTATTTCTGCTTTGCCGAATGGTAATGAATGAAAGAGAGATGGGTTCAGATTGCAATAGCGACTATTACTAGATTTGCTTAAGCCAAATTTGACATTTGTTGATAAATTCGACTAAGTTCCCATCGTTATCTATCACAGAATCTGCTTGTACAATCAACTTGTCTAGGCCCCATCCAATTTCGCGTTCGTCGCGGATTTTCAATGATTCTCTATCCCCATCTTCCGCTCTGCCACGCATTTGAATTCTGTGGAAACGAACGTCTACTTCTGCAGTTACCGCCACAGTTGAAAATCGCTCTTGCCAATGAGCGAAAAAAACATCATATTCTGCAACACCCCGCAATCCTTCAATCAGTACAATATTGTGATCTTCCAAAAGATTATCAACTGCGCTACAGAGACGTACAGCAAGGACATCATCTCCAAATTGTTGCCTTAATTGTTGAGCAACTTCTCCAAAAACCTCGGGGTATTCTTCTATATCACGTTTCTTTACTTCTGCACGAACCATATCACCCATAGACAATACTGGGATTCCAGATTCTGCAAGTACTGCAGCGAATTCCCCCTTGCCACTGGCAGGGAGACCGCAGACTGCAATAACACGACCCATGTTGCCAAGGTGACAACCGCCACACATCAAGATAGCCCCTTCAAATCAGCAAGAGCGCCAATATTTGCTAGTCACTTATGCTGCCACTTTGCTGGATGACGGCCAATAAAAGCTGAGACTCCAATCTCTTTGTCTTCACTGTCAAACAGATTTGCAAATGCTTCTGCTTCTATAGCGACCCCTTCTTCCAACCCAATACTAAGGGCTGTTCTAATCGTCTGCTTTGCTACTTTCAGAGTATGAGATGATTTAGCGCCTATTTTCTTTGCAATATCAATCGTAAATTGGTACAATTGTTCTGCCTCCACGACATGGTTTACCAAGCCCCACTTTAGGGCATCTGCAGAATTTATCATCTCACCGGTCATCACCATTTCCATGGTTTTACCGTAGCCTACCAAATTAACCAAACGTTGAGTTGCGCCATAGCCAGGAATGAGTCCAAGATTAATCTCGGGTGTTCCAAATCTTGAACGGTCACTAGCGACGCGTATATCGCATGAGCAGGCGACTTCGCAGCCGCCACCTAAGGCAAATCCATCGACCATTGCTATTGTGGGCTTACTAATACCCCATAATGCCTCTACTGCGTTTTGTGCAAACATCTTTCTAATGTCATCGCTCTTCTTGCCAACAAATTCAGTAATATCTGCACCTGCAACAAAGGCATTTGGTTTTGCCCTTTTGCCTTCTTCTGCTTCCTTTGGTTGCGCACCAGTAATGACTACGACTCTAATTGAATCTGTATTTTCAACCCAAGAAACCATGGCTTTTAGACTAGACATTACTTCTGCATTTAGCGCATTTAATTTATCTGGCCGATCGATAGTAACAAAGGCAATTGAACCTAAATCTTCAGAATCATCAACTGCAATTTCATCGATGCGAAGTACATCGCTTTGAGGTGCGGACATAGTAATGCCAACAGACTTCAGTTCATCATTTCACCGCTTGAAATATTACTTTTCAGCCAATCTCGTAAAAAAATATCATCGCCAGCAAAAATCGCACCATTTTAAGCAAGGATAGAAAACTAAAGGCGACTAGGGAGGCGTATGGGTGATGATTCAATGCCTCTGGTCAAAGCTATTGACATGGCAAAAAAATATGGTGATTTCATTGCCCTTCACCCATTAAATGTTGAAGTCCATGCTGGAGAATTCTTCGGAGTATTTGGACCCAATGGAGCAGGAAAATCAACATTTATCAAACTACTAACAGGTCAACTGAGGGCTAGTAAAGGCGAGATTGAAGTTCTTGGAGTCAATGCTCGAACCGACCCTCAAAAACTGAAAGCAAATATCGGTATTGTCCCCGAATCTGAATCGCCACCTTCTTTCTTAACACCTGCTGAATTCTTAGAATTCGTTGCAAGATTACGTGGAGTTGATGATGTTGCTGGAAAGGTTGAATATTGGCTTGAATGGTTTGGCATGGAAGAAAAAAGAGATACCATGTGCAAGGATCTGTCAAAAGGACAGCGCCAAAAAGTAATGCTAGCGACCGCATTTATTCACAAGCCAAAATTGCTTTTCCTCGATGAACCATTTGCTAACCTCGACCCAATTTATCAACGTAAATGTAGAGAGTGGTTGCTACAACATGTAAAGGATGGTGGAACTATTTTCCTATGCTCTCACGTTCTTGAAATGGCGGAAAGAATGTGTAACCGCATGGCCATTATCAACAATGGTAAAGTTCTCGCTGCTGGCACTGTTAAGGGATTGAAAATAGATCCTTCTGAAACTCTTGAAGACGTATTTATTCGCCTTGTAGGCCATTCGATTGAAGATGCTGAAAGGCTAGAAGATGATGGTGTAACAAATTCCGAGGAGGAATGAAAATGCCAACCACCATCACTACTCGGGATTGGTCGGAGTTAGTTGATGAAGAGGGTGAATATTCACAACCTGTAAAACTTGGAACTACAAATCTTGGACTTAAGTTACTCGAGCCGTTGAATGTATTTGCTGCATTTAAAACTACATTTTTGGTTATGTTTAAGGAAGAAAGGAGGAAAAGTTTGGAATTTGCTAATAGGCGCCACATGATGCTTTTTCCATTGATGTTAGCATTGATTACCATGGTCACGACCATCGGATTACAATTCTTGGTCGGCGATTCAGCAGCACAAGTTTCTAATATTGAACAAAAAACATTCTCTTGGGGAGAATTAAGATTCGCTTTACACCTACCATTGCTGATGTTCAGTTTAGGAATGGGGACTTTTGCATTCATGGGCCAAGATGCGATTATACATCGCTCTGGAACTAAGAATTTCTTACTCGCAGCACCGGCATTACAGCCCCTTCCGAACTCAGTAGCCCACTTTGCATACTTCATCAAGGATTTACTATTCTATGTAATGCTGATTTTAACACCTGTTCTTGCTGGAATGGGTCTTGGAATTCTTATCGATAATTACACAGCGATTAACACTCCACTACTTTGGTCAAGTCTGCCATGGACTTGGATTGCAATGATTACAACACTGGCCCAAGGGCTTTCAGTTTCATTCTTAGCCAGTTCTTTGTGGATGAGAGGACGACCTTATACGATAGTTGGTCCAATCCTTATCGTCGCAATTGGAATTGCTGTAGGTTTGGGCAAAGTGGATTCACATTATTTCTTATGGGGCTTAGCAGCGCAAACTACCCAAAGTTTCACTTTCGTAATTATTGGATTAGGGGCTTCAATAGCAATCGGACTTATTGCAAGTGCATTGATTACGGATGATTTTGATGTGGCTGTCGTAGAAAGAGGCGATTTACTAGGTCCAATTTACGACCGCCTTGGGTTCTTGGGCAAAGGAGAACTTAGACTAATTGTTGCCAAGGAATTTGTTGATTTAATTCGTTCTGGTGCGTTAAAAAAGATGACTGTATCCTATGCAATTCCATTAGCAGTATTATTGGGCATGGCATGGCTTGTTGACTTCGCAGAAGCACCTATCCCGATTAATTTACTATCCTATGCCCCGTTTTTGGGATTCTTTGGGTTTAACTTTTATTCCTGGTTAACAATATTAGATTCTCCAGATTTCATGAATGGGCTTCCACTTAGAGTACCACAATTAATACGAGCAAAAGTAGTAGTATATTTCATCGCAACTTCTTGGATATCTCTGATATTTATTGTTACAATGGCTTGGAGATTAGATGAATGGGCCAACCTACCAACCAGTATTGTTGTAATGTTTGCCAACTCGATCTACATTGTCGCATTGACTGCTTTCTTGATGGGATTGAGGCCAAACCGAGCAATTTTTGATGCCTCGGTAATGATTTGGTTTTGGATCGGTTCTGTCATCCCACTGCTCGCATTATTCTTACTCTCCTTCACACAAGGAGATGTTTCACTTTACGGCAACTGGTGGGAGAGGACTAGTCAAGATGGATTGGCAGCAACCGCTCAGATTTACGACCAATCATTAGTTCAGCAAGGATTCATGGGCATGCTTACTGTGTCCATTTTATTACTGATAGCAAGTGCACTGCTATGGAAATTAATGGACAAGAGATGGAGAACTGCCCCCTTTGAAAATTGATGGCTCTCAATTTTTTAGCCTAAAGGCCGGGGAGATAACTGCCATTGCAGTTATCCATAATCGCCCGTAGGCGTGTACACTTATCCTACTTAGAACTTGTAAGGCAAGTTCATTGCCTCAACATACTGGCGGAAGTGCGCCATGTGGCTCCTGTTATTAGCGATGAACCAACGAGGAACCATTGGGACTTCCATCCAGGCGCTTCCAACTGTCTTGAGGGTACGACCCTTAGATATAGATCTCAACTCAGAAAGAAGTTGCTCATTCTTAGCTTTGATAGCTGCAGAGTCTTTGCAACAAGGGCCGCGAGAGTCGATCTTCTTTTGGCGCTTAGCTTGCTTGGCTTCCTTGGCTCGCTTCTCTTCCAACTTGATCTGTTGGAAACCTGTCGTGTCTGGGATGCCGCCAGAATGTTTGGGGCGGAGGCGCACCTTCTGGTGGGTGCGCCGGTTTCTATGCCGTTGTGGCTCTTCTTTGCGTGTCTCTTATGTATTCATGTATTTATAACCTCAATTGTTTAGCAATTAGCTGATGCTTTGCCAATGCTTTCACAAATTATTCTCGATGGTTATTTCATGATACACACTACGCCCTTCGGACATAGTTACATTGGACGCCACCCTATTTAAGGAGGCAGAAGGGAATCCCCATTTCTAGGTTTAAATCTCTCTAAAAGCGCACTAAACTCTCGTGCAATTAGGCCGATTCACATACGTCATGATATTGAGATAAACAGGTTAAAATTAACCTATTACCAGATGCCAAGCGATTGCAAATATTGCTACATCTGCAAGTGCATGAGTTATCCAAGCCACCCACACTGAGCGATAGGTGACGTAAACCCAGGAGAAAATGGAACCGCCTACAAAGACGCCGAAGGAACCGATTAGAGTGCCTAAAGGACTAATGAAAAAGGACAATGCAATCGTGTGGTGTAGAGTGAATATTGCTGCTGAGAGAAATATTGGTTTCCATTTACCAGATAACAACATTTCAGCCTTACTGGTGATAAACCAGCGGAATACATATTCCTCTAATACTGAATTAATAAATACCCAGAATAGAATTGCTAATCCTAATTTCCATGCAACTGTTAATCCAACTGGTTCCAATAAGAGATACAACATTTCTTGATCCATCAAATTACCAAGTAATAAGTAGGCTGCAACAATTACTACGACCATTCCTAATCCAAGGCCAGTAGCGACCATAAACCCACCATTTTCAGGTTTTGACCAACTAATCTGTTGTTGATCTATTTTTAAATGCCAAAAAGAAGGTAGGGCAAATATCCAAATCTTTAGTATTATGAATACAATAACCGCAATAATTCCAGCTTTTAGTGCAAATCCAGTCAGAATGGAAATAGTTGGGGCAATTCCAACCAGTATCAAGGCAAGTAGTGCTAATTGCTTGTCCTTAGCAAATGCTGCTTGACTCATCAAATACCATCAAACCATGATGGGTTATCAAACTGTAGCCGGAATCAGCTGATATTACTCACTGATTTCGCTTTTCAGGGCCGCCAAAGCCCCACTGGCACCTGGCATAGGTAATGGCATTGGAAGTGGTTTTCCGTCTGGACCTAATAGTGCTGGCAATATTTTTCCATCAAGGCCCATCAACTGAGGAAGAACTTCTTCAGGTTTTTCAACTGCTACAAAACCAGTATCTAGAGCAGTTCGTAATTTGAGGATTCTCGATTCATCAATGCGAATAAATGTAGCACCATAAACGTGACCAGGGTCTGGGTTTAGAGGTTCATCCAAGACGCTATGACCATGTCCCGCTGTTTGTAATAAAGCAACTAAATCTTCACCAGCATTTTGCTGTTGTTGCATTTTTACAGTTGATGCGCGAATCTCTGCAAGGTGACCACGGCGGCGCTTCTCTATGCGTTGACGGATTTCTGCGTGCTCAATTCTCTTTTGATTTACAGTTACATCGATATCTGCATCCTCAATCGATTCTGGGCTCACTTCAATAACGAATTCATCAGCGACATGGACTTCTTCCATCTCAACAACGACGTCTATTTCCTCATCATCAGAAGCTTCTACTTCTGCCATTGCCAGTGCTTTATCTGCGTTTGCAGCCTGAACTTTAGCCATCTTACGTTGTTTCAAAGTGGTCCCGTCTACACTTCCGGCCTTTACTGGAGCGGGAATATTGCTTTGTTGTTCTTCAACTTCTTCTTCAAGTTCTTCTTCAAGTTCTTCTTCAGCATGGGTTTTTGCAGGCCGTACTGCTCTGCGTGGAGCTAAGTTTGCTACTTTCTCCCGATGCCCAATTTGAACCCAAGCAAAGGCAAGTACTGCCATTAATGCAAATGCGCCCCATTTGGCTTCTTCTTGCATACTACCAATGGAAGTGAGATAAAAAATCAATACTGAGGCGAATAACAAACCTACAACAGTACGTGCAAAACTCATCCGTATCAAACGATGCACAATGCTTTGACTTATGATGCTGATGCTTACACGGTGTAAATCATCTATGGTGGCTTTGATTAGAGTTGTGATATCAAATCATTTAATGCTCGCATGCGATGAGAAAATAATTGCTTTTCCTCTAAACCAACCGCCCCAAAAGTAGCACCGTGAGTACTGGTTTCACCATAATTACCCGCAGTTAGTGGATTACCTAGCCCATCTAAGTCAAAAGGAACGAATAGCGGATCAAAACCAAATCCATCTTCGCCGTTAATTTCTTTTGAAATCCACCCTGGACATTTACCCTCGCCAAATATTATTTCTTGGCCATTCCATAATGCGGCAACCGCCTGAAATTCTGCACCCCTTAATTGACCATTCATTACAGGGTCTTGGCTTTCTAAATGAGATAGCAATTTCAAGATCCCATTACAACCAATCGTCTTCAAAGCATATGCGGAGTAGACTCCAGGGAAGCCGTTTAGAGGTTCAATAAACAAACCTGCATCTTCAACCAATAACATATCCTCTTTATTGGGAAGGTGTGGTAATGCTTGAGTTATTTTTGCTTCAGCAACCGAATGTAAATCCTCTGCTTGTGGCTCTGAAATGTCCTCATCAATAACCAATTGCTCAACTTCATAACCTAATTTATGAAGATGTAGTTGAGCTTCTTTGACTTTACCTAAATTGCCGGTTAGGAACCAAATCTTGTTGCCCATGGCAATGGGTTGGGCTGGGGGGTATTGATAACACCGCCTAATAGGAAGATGGGGAGATGATTTCAAAGCAGGGGAGTTGGAAGGCGGGTTATGATGCAACAGTTTGGATTGGTCGCTCTGGGAGGGGCAATCGGCGCTGCACTTAGATACAGTATTAGCCTATATTTGTCAGGTGATGGATTTCCATGGGCAACACTCAGCGTCAATATGATCGGCTCGCTATTTTTAGGGATAGTTGCGGTCGCTCTAACTCAAGAATTAATCTCACAAGATTTTGCATTGATATTAGGAACTGGAGTTCTGGGTGCTTTCACAACCATGTCTGCATTCTCAGTTGAAACTTTGAACATGTTTCAAAGCCAACAGACATCCTCAGCGATTATCTATGTGGCAATAACGATGGTGATTTGTCCAATACTTGCTTTCTTAGGCTGGAAAATCGGTGACTTTTTCATCGCGTGATGATATCAACCGTGATATCTAACCCTACTTTTGACATTTTCAAATCGCTCTAGTACTTCTTCGGCTGTGGGAACTACTCCACCACTTTGCTCTGGTGCGGTCCCGAGTTTTTTTTCCTCTTCGAGATAGGCTGAAAGTACCAACTCTATTGCTCCATGATGATTCGGGTGAGATGCGGAAAGTATCTCGTCAATGACATGTAAATCAATTCCAAAGCGTTCAACTTCATAATCTATTACGGCTAACCCAAAGTCGATTAATACAGCATTTCCTTGCTCATCGATTAGAATATTATTGGTCGACAAATCCCCATGTGTTATTGCTTGGCGATGAAGAATGCGTATTGCCGCACCTGTATTGCGTAATGCCTTGATGACTAATTGCTCGGATGTTTCAGCGTTGTTAAGAAGTTCAATCAAGGGAATTCCTGGCATCCGCTGAAGAACCAAACGTCCTCCTTGTACATCCAAATCCCAAACCTGTGGAACCGCTATGCCGGCGTTATGTAATCGCATCAAGATTTTCGCTTCACTAACCATTCGCCGGACTCCAAGCCTCTTATCCAAATTTGGATGGCGCCATTGCCTGCTTCTCCTCTGCTTTGAAACAGCCGAACGCCCCATCCATGATCCAGACCAAACTTCCGCTTCGGCTCCAAGATGAAGACGCTCATCGGCAATAAAGACCATCATCTATGCGAATTACTTGATACTTATCAATCCGCTGTAAAAGAAATGCCTTAAAAAGGGGCTAGATGTTCGTTATGTTTGAGGACACATGACAATCTCACTACCTGCATGTTCTGTGGATTTCATGGATACAAGTTTATCTCCTGAAGAACAGGATATAGCCGAAAGGATTACTGAATTAAAACAACAATTAGGTGATGATCTACTAATTCTTGGACATCACTATCAAAGAGATAGTATTGTCATGCATGCAGATTTCTTGGGCGACTCGTTCATGCTTAGCCAAAAAGCTGCTGAATCAACTGCCAAGTATATCGTATTCTGCGGAGTACACTTCATGGCGGAATCGGCTGATATTCTTACCACCGAGGAACAAATCGTAATATTACCAAATATGAGAGCGGGATGTTCTATGGCGGATATGGCAACCTTTGCCGAAGTTGATGTTGCTTGGAAAGAAATAATCGAACAATCGGGATTATCCGATCCAATCAATCGCGACAATCCCGACTCCCCTGTTGAAGAAGGCCAGTCATTTTTAGTTCCTGTAACTTACATGAACTCAAGCGCTGAACTCAAGGATTTCGTCGGACGTCATGGTGGAATCGTCTGCACCTCAACCAATGCAACAGGAGTATTGGATTGGGCATTTGAAAGAGCGGGTAAAGATGGAGCTGTTTTGTTCTTCCCTGACCAACATTTAGGCAGAAACACAGGTACTAAGATGGGAATTGCGGCAGAAAAGATGCCAACATGGATTCCAAATATTGGCTCTATGGGTGAAGTAAAGGGTTCACGAATCATATTGTGGCATGGATTCTGTTCTGTCCACACTAGATTCACAGTTGAGCAGATCGAAGATTTTAGACAGCGTTATCCACAAGGACAAGTTGTGATTCATCCTGAGACACCGATTGAATCAGTACAACTTGCAGATGCTAGTGGCTCAACTCAATTCATTCGCAACTATGTCGCAGACTTACCTTCCGGAAGTGCTGTTGCCATCGGAACAGAGATCAATATGGTGGCAAGGTTAGCAAATGAACATCCTGACAAACATATAGAATGCCTTGACCCTGAAATTTGTCCATGTTCAACAATGTATATGATTCATCCAGCGTACCTCATGGATGTCTTGGAAAGAATTATTGATGGTGAAAAACCAAATCAGGTAACTGTACCAGAGGAGATTCAGCAAGGGTCACTACTAGCACTCAACAGGATGCTATCTATCCTTAAGTGAAATCAAGCGGTTAACAAACGAAGTTCTTCGAGGGCTCGTAATTCCATCATACAAATTTGTTCAATCGAATCGAATAAATCCCTATCACCTGCATCTTTCAGTAAATCCATTACCGCAGTGTAGGCCTTTGCTGCGATTTTTTCAGTTTCATATGCCTCATTCAACATTAGTTGGTAATCGGTGGTATGGACAATCGGTTTGGTATTTCTCTCGGTAACTGGAACTCCACCTAACTTGACAATACCTCTGCGGACAAAATCTGCATGCGTGATAGATTCAGATACTTCTTTCGAGAAATATGGTGCAAGTTGCATACGATTTATTCCCATTACCGTAGCACTATAATGTGCATACATGTTAATCGCTCGTAATTCTAATGCTAAGGCATCATTCATTTTATCGATTAGGTTATTGCTAGACATTTTATCAACTCTTAGGGGATACGAAACTTTACAATTACTCTTTTCCCTTGTATGTAGCAAAAGGTTTCAACTAAATAAAGCCCCGTAATTTCAATGTTACTGGGTTTTTGCTCTTTTTACTTCTAATTGACGCTGATAAGCGTTAATGAATACCAATAAGATTGCAACCAATGTTCCTAATTGCATGACAATATTGGAATATAATTTCAACTCGGGTTGCCATGAGTGTATTTCAATTGTTACTGTCCCTTCATCATCCATTTCAAAATATACCAAATGGTTTTCCAAAACATGTGGAGACCATTGGTCTAATTCATCTGAAGTCAATGTCTCTGTAATATTGCTTTCTAAATTAGTGAAATAAATTTCACCATCTAAATATTTTTGTTGAGGATTAGTAGGAATGAGATGGTCTTTAACAGACCAAGCCAAGATTCCATGCCCAAGACTCGGGTCTTTTACCGCGTATTTTGCGTCACTTGCTAACCACTGTATTCCACTGTCTCTATCAAACAGTACAAGACGTTCGGTCGCGGTTACATTGACTGTCGCTGCAACATAATCATAGTTGAATACAAGATTTTTGATTTTGGCATTGCTCATATTTACTGGAGTTCCCCACGATTCAAGCATTATATCTTGTTCGGGTGCTGCTTGGGCATTAATTTCAATCTGAATCGCACCAAGTGTTCCAATTCTAGCGATGTATACTGTTGTTGGATTATCACTTGTGACATATGCGATTTCACTACCAGCAGTCCTTATCATAGTGATGTTATGAAGTTCAGGTGTCGGCATCAATAATTGTTCGCCTTCTATGTCAAAACCTGAGATTTCTCCACCCTTGAGCATGATTATTGCAGGGCCTGAAGGGGTATTTGCGATGACTATTTGCTCGGGTGAATCAACTGACTTACTCAAAGTAATTATTTCCGGAGTCGTGAGATCTACTACCATCAACGTAGTTTCATTGGACATTACCAGTAAAGTATCTGAAATCGCATAGGGAGAATCTAATTTCATAATTGGTTGTACTAAATCGATTGTAGGTGCTGAATTAGTTGAAAGGTCGTGAACAACCAGCAATGCACCTCCTGCTCTATCGTCCATAGTAACCATCCAACCGTCAACCGCCTCGACACCTTGAGGGGCTTCAACTCCGCCCGCTGGCAATGATTGGTGGGTCAGGTCCCAAGTGATTATGGAAGTAATCAAAATTAATACGACTATTGCAAGTACCCCTGTTTCCCTACTGGTTGGTGTTCTGTATTGTCGAATAGAACCTTTGATTTTTTTATTGATGACGGATAATGCTTTTCCAGGGTTTGTTAGCACTGTAACCATTCTAGAGTTGATAGTTCTCTCATCAAAGACCTTCCACCATGGGCCTGCCGTTCTTTCCGCTAAGCCTACTGCTGCAACTGCAACAAGCATTCCACCGATGATATCTAGGAACCAATGGATTCCGAGATAAACGATTGCAAATGAAGTTAGCAAAACATATGATAAAACGAGATGACGATAACGATTCCATCGTCTATCTTCATCGAATCGAGTAATGCACAGCCACACAGCGAATGGTACGCCAACATGTAAACTTGGCATCGCATTAGAAAATGGGTCTATTCTTCTAAACCAATCATTAATTTCTGGAGTTAATGAATATGCCAATGTTTCCATTTCGGGAATTGTATCACCTGTCACTCTAACATTGAAGAAAAGATAAAACGGTACTGCTAGTAAGTATACCCAAGCGATAGAAAGTGTGACTCTATCCGCCATCCACCTATCATCAAAATAAGCAAAATAAAAGATTGAAACATAACAAATAAACATAAATCCAGCAACATAATAATGTGTTAAAAGTACAGTTAATACATCGTTTTCAAACGTTTGCTGTACCCATAGCACCATATTTCCTTCAATGGCATAAATCCATGGAGTCATGTCCAGTCCAGCTGAAGCCATCAAAATCCTATCGACTTGATCAAGGAAATCTTTAGCGTTGTAGATCATAAAAACGATTGCTATATGAATCCAATATCTGCGAACAAAATCTACAAATGTCGGTATTGTGATAGTAAACCAAGGCGGTTTGAAAACAGGTAAAAGTGCGACTCCTAATGCTAATGCACTAATCAGCCAACTCAAATAAACACCCTCCATTGCTTAACCTCTAACTCAATGGGGTTGGTTTTAGATAATCAAATGATTGACGATAAAATCTTAATTCAAGCGAATTACAAATAGAAAAGTATCAATCACCACGCGCCATGCACATATGGTTTGCCGTGATCTGGGTCACGACGATTTGCCAAGTCCCAAATTCTCTCAAATCTAAAGATTCCATTGGAACAGCCGTTTTCCCATATGAAATTAAGAGCATAATGTCCTACGGGATTGATGCTTGGTTTGTGTAGTTTAAACGATTCTACTTGACTACGCAATTTTAGGCTTGTTTCGTCTTCATTTCTTAGCGGTGAACAATGAGCACAGGGGCATGCATGGCGTAAATCATGATATAATACCGTTAACTCTTGCTCGTCTTCATAAGTCAAATGAAGATCAGTTTCACGTCTTTCAATACGCACTAACTTTGGCATTTGTTGCGCCATAATAGTCCCTCAAATTATCTCCAAAGAAGAAGAAGGCTTATCTGAGATTTGTGCTAGAACTTGTTTGACTATTTCGGAGAATGCAATGCTACTAGCTCCTTCTGGGTCGCTAACTATTTTGTGAACGCCATCATCTCCACCACGGACGAATCCTGGATCGAATGGTAATGCTCCAAGGAACGGAACGCCGAAGTCTTCAGCAGTTGACTTTCCACCTCCCTTTTTGAAGATGTCAAGTGTTACTGAAAAGTTTCCATCTTCATCAGATGTTGATTTGATAGTTTTACCACCTGGACCAGCGATTTCAACTGAGACATTTGCTGCAGTTACACCATTGATTGTATATCCTGACATATTTTCAACAACTCCAAGAACTGGAACTTTAAGTGATTCTGCGAAGGTAATCGATTTTCTACTATCCAACAAAGCAACCGCTTGTGGAGTTGTTACTATTACCATCCCGTCAATATTTGGAAGGGATTGGGATACAGTCAAAGGTTCATCTGATGTTCCTGGAGGGAAATCGATGATAAGGTAATCCAAATTACCCCATTCAACATCTCCAATGAATTGTTGAATTGCACCTAACTTGATCGGTCCACGCCAAACAACAGGTGTATCTTCACTTCCAATAGGAATGCCATCGAAATTACCTTGACACCGAGATGCCCTTTAGCAGGATGAATTCTACCTTCTTCGACATGAAGTTTATGACCGTCTAGACCCATCATTTTCGGAACGTTAGGACCAGTAATGTCGATGTCTAAAATACCAACTTTATGGCCTAGTTGAGCAAGAGATAGTGCTAATCCTGTGGAAACAGTTGATTTGCCAACTCCACCTTTACCAGATAAGACCATAATCTTGTGTTTGATTTTTAATCCGATCTCTTCCATTGACATTTTTCGCTTCATTTGAGCGAAATTCTTCTCCATTTCCTTATTTTGTTGTGGAGATGGTTGTACCGGCCCTTGTCCTTGTCCTTCATTTTGGGGGTCATGGGTGGTGATTGGTGATTCTGCCATAAGCAATCGTGATGCGAGTAATACTTCAACCTGTGCGGTGAAAAATAGTGTCAAAAATCATGATTCTAATAATTTCAATCTACGTTCAATTTCTTCGCCTGTTGTTTTGTAGGCCCCGTATTCTCTGACCGAATGGGTCATCTAATCCCCAATCCTCGTCAATTTTCATTGCAGGGCAATGAACTCCGCAACCCATTGAAATGACCATGTCGTAATCTTCAGCGGAAAAACCATCAACTGATTTTGGCACCATTCCATCGGTATTAATGTCCCTTGAATGAAGATATTTTTGGGCATAGAGGGCCATAGTTGCCGAGTTCGGGTGTGTTCCTGCAGAGTCTGCAGTATGCCCCATTGAACGGGCTAATCCTTCTGCCATCTGAGAACGGCAAGAGTTGCCGACACACACGAATAATAGACGCATAACTAATCTATCAATTGACCACATATGAAGTTCTCGCCTATATTTTAAATTGACAACTATTGGGATTGCTATGGAGTGGCTTAGTAAAGGCGGATACTGGCGCGGAATATTGCTTTCTGCTTCGCTGTTCACATCTCTATTTCTGATCCACATATTACTAGCAGCAAATGGATATATGACCTTATTCAAAATAATTGCAATTCTAATAACAATCCAACTCATTGCTGTTGGACCAACTATCATCTTGTTTGGACAAATAAATAATCTGAAAACAAAAATAGTGGCATTGAAGATTGGCCTTCTTATTGCAATCCCACTCAATATTGGATTGGGTTGGGCTTATGCTGGAATGGCTATTTCTATTGCTTGGATGGTGACATTTCCAGCACTAACAACAGTACTACATTTAATCGCTATTCGCCGCACTGAAGCCTTATAAAAGTGTTAGAGTGCGAGCGCCGGGACTCGAACCCGGGTTCAAGCGTTGGCAACGCTCGGTGATAACCACTACACTACGCTCGCAGTAGTAGTTGACCGATTAGACAGGGGTATAAACCGTTGTCGGCCTGAATCTTTGCTAATTCCCGAGCAGTTTCATTGGAAACCAAAGCGGTCGCCACCGGGATTAGATTTATCATCTTCTCCGCCTTGTTTCCTCATCACAAACATTACTACAATTGCTCCCACTATTGCAATAATTGCGAGTGCCATTACCAAAGATGAAGATGAAATCCCCCCTCCATCGCTAATCACATCAGACTTTTGTTCTAATGTTACAACAATTGGTACTTCTCCTGTAGCTTCTCCGTAAATATCAGACGATTGCAGGAATACGGTATGAGTTCCATCCGCTATTCCGCTACGAATTGTCAATTGAAGGGAATAAATTCCATCTCCTGCAACTCTGTCTCCATTAGAACCATCGTCATACAGTTTAGACCAATCTTCATTTTGAGTTATTGGATTGAATATCCCTAATCTCGCACGGACTAACATCACGCCATCCGCATCGCTGACTTCAGCCTCCAGTAGTGCGATTGCAGTACCACTACCTCGTATGATGTTAAGATCTTCTGCGACGATTTGCGGAGGCGTATTGAGTACTGAAATTGTAGTTGCTATGTGTTCGCCATAAGGAAGTAGATAGGGTGTTGCAGCGTCGTTTTGAGCATTATTACCAATGCTAATCCAATGCCTTAGAACTTGTTTGGCGCCGAGTGAATCAGTAACAATAAGTGGAAGGTCATGTGAACCTGGAGTCATTCCATTTGGTAGAGTGAAATCTCCTGCCCATATATCACCATCTAGCAATAATAAATCGATTAATTGACCACCGAAGATTCGCATATCAATTTGTACTGATTCCACACCATGGCCATCAAATGCTTTAGCATTAACAATTATCAAATCTCCCCGCTCAGCAATATGCGGAACAAATTCAACCGAAGTGAGGCGTGGTGCATCATTGATAACTTCAATAATCCCCGTACCTTGAGTTATCGCTCCGAATAAATCAGTTATTGTTACATTTCAGAGTGAAGTTTCCGACTTCCAATCCAGGAACCATCAATTGAGTTGTATATCTATCATCACCAATTGCATTATCCCCTGATAATCCTTTGTCATTCAATGTTACAATGGTACCGCCTAAAACTGTTAAGTCAACTGTTACGGAATCAATATTCCATTCATCATCGGTAGCATGTGCAACAAGGTGTGCTACAGAAGCGCCTTCACCTACGACCAATCCTTCTTCCAAAGTCAAACTAACCAACACGGGGTCAGTATTTTCATCAGATGTGACAATTGAAGGAGATAGTACTCTGTCAATATATTGGGTTTCATTTAGGAATGCTGATTCGTTATCGCTACCATAATCAATTTCAAAACTTCGAGTGACACTTGAGACTAATCCTCTTAGTGGCCCTTCATCGATAATAGAACCAAAGGCAGTACCTGACTCTTCTGAATCACCATAAACCCCAGTCCATTCTACAACATGGAAATTATGATTATCTCGTGGGTCATTTCCAACAGAGTTAGCGACTATTTCTAGAACTATGCCATCTTGCCCATTCAATCTGATATTATCGCCAATCATCATTGGAATTGGCACTAAGCCAGTTTCCCTACCCACTGTGATATTGCCAAGCGCTGACTCTATTTCCGGTTCGGTTAGGTTGTTTTGAATTGGAGAACGTTCTGGTCTTTCATCACCACTACTAGAATCCGGACCTGTTTCTTCCCAAACAATTCTTACTGTTCTGTTATCCCAGTGATTGTTGACACTTTGATAATCCCAAGTGTTATTGTTGTATGCACCAGCACCAGCACCTTCAAAGAAATTACCACCATTAACCCCAGTGATATTGAACCAAGATTCTTCGTGAATTACATTTACTTCGAATTCATCACCGGAATAATTACTCTCCATCCCAGAAACCTCAATGCCTTTGACTATCCCAAAAGTCCCCTGAACATCACCGGAAAGCGTTCCGTCAATGTGAATATCATCGGTTATGGTTTGTCCGTCAACAATATCTGTTTCAAGATTGAAAATAGTTCCATTGATAACCATTGTAGCGTTTTCATCTTGATCTTCAGCGCCAAATGTTCCATGCCCACGTAGATTCTCTCTATGTTGGGTACGATTTCCATCTTCCCATCTTTCAACTATTTCCAAACCATCGAGAGATATGTCCATTCTAAAACCATCATCGATAATAATGAAATCACCTAATGCTTCAATTTGGCTATGACTAAGTTTTCTGACACCGTTTTGATCCCATGTTTCAAACAAAAATACACTGAGTTCTGCATCTATATCGATAAGGGAAGATGATTCATTGGTGGAGTCAACTTGCATTGTACCTCCAGCCTCTAGCCGGATTCGTTCTGAATTTATTCCGTCTATCATGCTGTGGTTAATCCAAGCATCACTGACATTAGCAATAATTTGAGTTACCGTGTCATCCTCTTCAGTAGTTATAACGAGGTATCCCCCACCCCTTGCATCAATTACTTGAGAGGTTAACAATCCTGCAGTAATGGTTTCATTTTTCCAAATTGAATCTAATACAAACGACATATTTGTCGATTCGCCTTCAGTATTCTCTTCGGTTACCATCACGCCATCGCCCAATTCCCATGAATTGAGGACATCACCGACTCTCTGTTGCCATCCATGACCATCGAAACTCAATCTGAAATATTGGTCCCCATCTTCAGTAGTATAATCTTGTAATAGGTCCCAAGAGGTAGTAAGTGTAATTTCATGGTCGGCCATCGGTTGATTCCAAGTACCTATATCCATACTTCTCGTGAAAAAACTATTGCCGCTAGTTGCAACGGAATCAATTGAATCAACTGTAACATCAATAGTCACTTGATCGCCCCATTGCAGGGTTGAATTCAATAGTAGATGGGCAGTTCTAACGCCGTCCTCAAATCCCCATGTAGTAAAAATACTAACATCTAATTCAGTGCCATTTTGAAGATGTGTTACTTCTGTTGTGATTTCGAATGTTGAATTACTTGAGAATTTTAACAAATATGCATGATTATTATCTGTTCCGCTTTGACTTGTCCAAGCGGTTGTAATTTCAACATTCAATGTGTCAACACCATCGGCATAAACAGAAAGTGGAGTGAGCAGTAGAAGCCCAATCAGCACAATGGGAGTGATGCGCTTGTTCCCAGACATGAACATAGGATTCTTGCACTCCCATTCAAAGCCTTTGTTGATTTGTGTTGAATAATAGTTCAGATATCCAAAATATAGCAGAACATAAGCGGCGCAACAATAGTAGCATCGCTTTCAATTACAAACTTCTCGGTCTCAACCGAAAGTTTGCCCCAAGTTATTTTTTCATTGGGTGGAGCACCGGAATATCCACCATAGGACGGAGTAGATTCCGAGATTTGGCAGAACCAAGACCACAAAGGAGTATCCTTTTCCAAGTCTTGATTGAGTAATGGCACTACGCAAATTGGGAAATCTCCAGCGATTCCACCACCTAATTGTAAGAATGCTAACGGATTATCACATTGACAATACCATTCTGCTAAACTGGTCATATATCCGATTCCACCGGTTATTGTTTGCTGCTCAACTTTACCTTGCATTACTCTTGCAGCAAAGATATTGCCTAATGTTGAATCTTCCCAACCAGGTACGACCAATGGCAAATTTACTTGCGCTGCTGCTAATAACCACGAATTCTCTGACTGTGCTTGATACTCTAATTCATCTTCTAACAAAATATCATAGAAGAATTGATGTGGTAACTTTGATTGCCCAAGTTGACTACTTTTTTCCCAGCGGCTCATCAGATGTGATTCAATCTTTCGAAATGCTTTATCCTCGGGAATACAGGTATCTGTCACTCGATTCATGTGATTAGCGAGTAAGTCGGCTTCATCTTGTGCTGATAAGGAGCGCCAATCATCAATCTTTTGATAATGGTTATGAGCGACCAAATTGAATAAATCTTCTTCCAAGTTTGCACCTGTACATGAGATTGCTGCAATATGTCCTGCCCTGATCATAGGAGCAATACTACGCCCTAATTCAGCAGTTGACATCGCTCCGGCTAAAGTCAAAAATATCTTACCGCCGGATTCTAGGAACTGAAGTAATGATTCGCTAGCAGATGCTAATGAACCGGCATTAAAATGACGGTAGTGCTCTTTGACAAAAGTTCTTACTGACATTTTCACTCCTCCGTGTGTTCTTGTTGGTAGAGGAATCTATCATGGCCAGATTTCTTTATCATTTTTAGATTCGGCATTACTCGTTCAAGTGCCATGTGTATTTGGTCAACTATTGTATTCGGGTCGCATTGCCCGCAAGTGAAACAATCGATTGCAAGCCAACCTTTTTGCGAATAACAATGCGCAGTCACATGTGATTCATCCAGCAATACTACAGCAGCAAAGCCCGGTGGTGAAGTGATACCGTCAAATTGCTCAACATGGGAGTGCACCTCCTTAGCTTCACTATTTGTTACAGCATCGCGCATAATTTGTAACATCCAGTGGCCATCGTCATCACCAATTGGCGAATACCCTGTGTAATCAAGAAAAATATGGCTTCCGTGGGACTTTAAATTGTTCATTGCAAATCCTCCTTTTGAAAATAGATTGAGTCGCCAATTGTTCTATCTTTGCCTATCCGCTGAATAGTTGGATTCCATCTACCTTCATCTTTGGCGTTAATATGATTGGCAACTATTTTTGTTGCTAACATCGCTGCTGTAAATTGGGTTAGCGGTGAATCTTTTTGAGCAACGATTTCATTGACATCGGCTGAAATTACTGTTGCTTTTTCTGCATTGAATAAGGATTCAATTGTCTCCACTACTTGCCAATATGACAGACCACCTGGCACTGGAGTTCCTGTTGCAGGAACGATGGAGCCATCTAAGCCATCTATATCGATACTTAGATGAACAGGACCTTCTATCTTTGATAGTGTATCTAGCCATTGTTGCCATACATCTCTACCGGTTGAATGATTTTGTGTATCCTTGGCGAAAAAAGTAGTAATTCTATCATCATTGGAAATAGTTTCAAATTCTTCTTGGCTATATGCCCTAATTCCAACTTGTAGCAGTTTACCCACACCTAAGTCAAGACTACGTGAGGCTGCGCAGGCGTGCGAATATACTTCGCCATCTAAGTGGCTACGAAGGTCTGCATGGGCATCGATTTGAACAATGGTTAATTTAGATAAATCATTGTTGATGAGAGGATGATTTTTGGCAGCGTTAACCAAAGGCGGCAAGATTCCATGTTCGCCTCCCAGTGAGAGTGGGAAACAATCCCCCGCATACCATGGTTGAAGGTAATTGGAAATGCCATCTAATTGCTGTAATAATGAATTACCTTCACCATTCCATGGCTGATTGGTGTAAATTGAATTACCTTTTGGTAAATCTGTTCCAAGTAGCGGATCGAATAATTCAACTTGCCCACTTGCTTCAATACAAGATTTAGGTCCTTGGGAAGTTCCTTGACCGTAAGAAGTGGTCAATTCATATGGTATTTGCAAAATAACGACATCAACAATTCCAGCATTTTCTGGCAAGCCTAGGAAGTTGCCTTCTACAAACATGACACTCACCGAACTAATTCAAATCAACATTGCTTAAAAAAAGGACGGACGCTAAATCTCTCTCCCGAAGAGTCATATTGAACTTTCTTGCTCTCGAAAATTGTCAAAATCTGTTGATTTCATGAAAAAACAGCGAGAACTTAATATGTGTCGGGAGACAATACATAAAGGTAGTCGGGGGAGATTATCGGCAATGCCGCTTCAATCCTGCGCGGAGGAATCATTATGGGAATGACAATGGGAGAATTGACAAAGGCCATTCAACAGCACATCGATATCGATATGGATTCGGAAGTTGCACAAGGAATGGCCGAACACGCTTTAGGATTCTTTGGGTTCTATAATAGGATTATTGACAATGCACTAGAACCTACAGACCGTAACTTGTTTTACATGTTCCAAGATTATGACCTGCTAACCACCGAGTCAGAAGAAACAACACTTTGGGATGGCCGAGAATGGAGAATCCACTATTGGAAATTCAAGCCAGATTTGCGTGAGCGCGTTGAAGCTTATATGCAACGTAATCTAGAACCTGAAGAAATCGACCCATTCGCTGATATTTATGGCGGCAATGGTGCTGCAATTTGGACAAAGGAAGCAGAACGGGTCAAAAATCCGAATGCATTCAATGCAGAATGGTAATCGCGAGTACCACAATTCCAATTAGGGTGGAGTTTAGAGGAGATTTTATGCGAGGTATAGCATTGGTAGTGATATTATTGCTGGCCGGCTTTACTCCTGCTCTGGGAAATTCTACAGCACAACAACCAGACATTGTTCAGGAACAGTGGTACCACTCTTATCTGACGCTGACTCTTGATGTACAAGCATGGGCTGAAGATTATCCTGAAATCGTCTTATTAACCGTTGCTGGACAGACCGAACTTGGCAAAAACCTATGGGTTGTTCAAATCTCTGATTGGACTCAAGATACCAAACCAAATGGTACACAGAAAGAAATTGTTTACATCGATGGTGGCCACCATGGAAATGAGCACCTAGGAACCGAATTGGCATTCTTAACCGCTGAATATTACATCGAGGGTTGGGTAGCTGGAGATCAAGATGTCATTGATGTCCTTACTAAAACTGAACTACACATCCTCATTATGTTGAATGCAGATGGCAATGATATTGACACCCGCTGGAATCTCAACCAAGTAGATTTGAATCGGAATTACGACCATTACTGGAATACCTGCCCGACGACCCAGCCAGGGAGTAGTGCATTCAGTGAATCTGAAACTCTTGCCAATTCAGATTACATGAATACGGTAGTTCCCGATGCAGATCTGTATGTAACAATGCATACCGGGGTTTGGATTATGCTCTATCCTTGGGGTAAATGGCCGGACCAGCCTTCCGATTGGGAATTATTTCACGGAATAAGGGATGAAGTTCACACAAATATCTCAGATATTCCAATTCAAAATGCAAATCAAGGATTATACCCAAATTGTGGAACCAGTAGAGATTATGGTTATGGGATTATGGGATTTCCTACATTCACATTTGAAACTGACGATGAACAATGGTTACTTGGTACAATCGAGCCTTTGTCAGATAGACTTGGAGAAGAATTAGATGTCATGAAATATTTGATTGACAATGTTTGGTATTGGAGAGCAAGATTAACGATTGAAGAAATCACAATAGAAAATGATGTAGTAAATTTCGATGTGGTCAATGATGGAAGAGCTTCTACAAGGAATGCTACACTACAATATCTAAATGAAGAAACAGATGAAATTCTTTGGCAATCAGATAATTTCACTGTTAATATTACAAGTAGAATCAGTGTTTCGACTAATGGATTTGATTATGATAATGGAGTCTGGAGACTATCATACCAAAAACGAATTATCAACAGTGCACAGTGGGTAAATGAAACAGTGGATGAATCACTTGTTTCAATCATTAAAGTTGAAGATGATAGTTTCTTACTCGGCTATGGCCTGTTTAATCCTTTATCTATGATAATGGCACTCTCTGTTGTAGCAATTCTCAAGCCCGAATTAAGTGAAGTCGAGACTTCTGAATAGCGGCTTTGGCCATAGCCATGGCAACCTTGGAACGACCTCTAATTATAATCGTTTGAAGTTCACTGTTGTGGTTCTTCGCCCCACCAAGCACCCTTTTCTGGTTGAGTCTCTTGCCCAACTGAAGGTTGTTGTGTGGTTGGTGGAGTGATCGGACTAACTGGAACTGCTTCTGGTTGCGAAGCTTGTTCAATCGGAGGTTGTTGGGTCAGTGGTGGAGTAATTGGCGTAACTGGAACTGCAGATGGTTGAATGACTTGACTAACCGGAGTTGGGTTGAAGTTTTGTGCCATTGGTACTTGTCCAGTAACAGGAGTTTGATATGTTACTTGCCCACCAGGAATTTGCCCAGAAGACAATGCTACATTTGGTTTGTCATCCAAGGTTAAGGCAAGAATGATGCCCAAAATTAATACTACTACTGAACAACAAATCCCCAGAAATCCTCCTACCGCACCAAGACCGCCTTCGATTGCGGAGGAAATGCACGCGTCGTCACAATAAGTTCCAGAAATATCGACCGCAGTATTACTATTCAGAGTATATTCCATACCGGACGTTTCATGACTCATAGAAGCATATAGTTGGCTCTCACCCGGGCCATACTCATATTCATCAGAGTAGCATCCGTAATTGTATTTAATCGCATCACCACCCCTACTATCAACAATTGTAAGTTCAACCGATTCGCAATCCACTGGATGAATGATGTAGACCTCAATGACCCAAGATTCATTTTCGTTGACGGTAAAGGTTCCGCTAGATTCATCTTCGAGGTAAGTGCGATCTTCACCCGCATCTACGAGACCGCCGATACCGGCAGCCATTCCAATAACGCTGCCGATGAGCATGACAACTCCGATGAGGAGGGTGATTTTGCTTGCGATGTGCATGATACGGTCAAGTGCCTCTTCGTTATCAAGGTGTCTCAACAGCGTTATTGGGCATAGTCAAAAACAAAGAGGAAGGTTTTTTACATGGTTTGACATTCACTATTTGCAAAGATTATTGAAACTAAATCGTAATTAGGTTGAAATGCTGTAGCCTGCAGGCGCTAATAGGTGAAAGCATGCAAATCACAGTAAGTTCAGGAAACAATATCAATGGTACTCTAATTCTGCCACTTTTTCAAGGTACAGAAAAGTTAGATGATTCAATCATGGGCATCCCTGCTCAATTAAAAAACCAAATTAACAATGTGTTATTGGACAAGGATTTCAAAGGAAAGGCAAAATCTACTCTTACGCTTCTTGGAACTGAGGGTGGAAAGGCAATGCTAGTTGGACTCGGTAAGAAACAAGATGCTGATGCAAATGCATACAGAAAAGCTGGTGCTCGAGTTGTAAAGGCTAGAGGAAAAACTCACGGAACTGAATTGACTGTGCAATTGGATTCAACTGAAATTGGATTGGTAACTGCATTTGCTGAAGGACTACTATTACGAGATTATTCCTATAACCACTACAAAACAATTGATGAAGATGACAAAGAAGATGATCTCAGTGCTAGAATTATTTGTGATGAAAGTATTGAAGAGGATTTGACTGAATCAGTCCGAATTGCTACTGGTGTTGCTTCCGGAGTTCATCTTTCTAGAGACTTAGGAAATGCTCCACCAAACGATATGTACCCAATGGCATATGCTAACAAAGCAACTGAGTGGGCAAAGCAATATGATTCTGTTAGTGTTGGCGTAATAACTTACGAAGAGGCAATTGCACATGGAATGGGTGGACTGGTCGCTGTCGGCAAAGGTAGTGCAAGAAAACCATGTATGGTTATATTCAAAATGAATGAATACCTTGACGGACGCTGTCCTGTTATCGTTGGAAAAGGAATCACATTTGACACCGGCGGAATTTCACTGAAACCAGGTCAAAACATGGATGAAATGAAGTACGATATGGGTGGCTCTGCTACTGTATTTGGAATGATGGAAGCACTTGCTTCTACTGGACATACAGGCAAGGTCATTGGAATAACTTGTATGGCCGAAAATATGCCATCTTCTAATGCTCAACGCCCTGGTGATGTCATCAAAACGCTTTCTGGCAAGACCATCGAGATTTTGAACACCGATGCTGAAGGACGATTGGTTCTAGCCGATGGCCTGTGGAAGGCTGGCGATTACGATCCTGAATACATTATTGATTTCGCAACTCTTACCGGAGCCTGCGTAGTAGCACTCGGACATGAAGCGACTGGCCTATGGTCTAACGACGATGAATTCCGAAGCACTATCCACGAAGCAGGAAATGCTGTTGATGAATTAGCATGGCCAATGCCACTATTGCCTGCATTCGAGAAAGAGATTACCGATTCAAAGATTGCTGATACTCGCAACCTTGGCGCTGGACGCTGGGGTGGAGCAAATACCGCAGCTGCATTCTTGAAACAATTCGTACCAATGCGAGGAGAAGGAGATGACGCAGAACAAATCCCTTGGGCTCACATGGATATTGCGGGTACCTTCTGGGGTTCTAAGACCAACGATATGGTTGGTCATGGTGCATCAGGAATACATGTTAGAACTCTTTACCACTTAATCACACAGTGAATTAATTGTAGTTCTAAAGAGTGATTTTGCTAATAGCAAAGCAAAGTCTGTAATAGCACTAGCGCTGAGGTATTAATATGAACAAATTAAAAAATTCATTATTACTATTACTTGTTCTATTTATTTTTTTGACCCCGAGCGTGAGTGCCGATGGGGATGATGAGGACAAAGATGATGACGACGATGATGGGTTCGGTGAAGATCTTGGAGAACTGGCCAAATCATTATTGATTGCAACCATTGTCCTAATCGCTTGGAAACCACTACACGTTTGGTTACAAAAAACAGGAATCAAAACCAATGCACAACGTTGGGGAATTACAGATATCAAGGTCGCTAAAAAGAAATTGTTAAGGTTCAATAAATGGATGTTAAGAATTCATATTATTGTTGGCACTGCCGCTACAATAGTAGGCCTCATTCATGGAATCGCTTCTCAAATGCCAGACTGGGAAAGTTCTGCAGCATGGGCGGGCTGGCTTGGATTGTTAGCAATGTCAGTTCTTGGAGGACTGATTATGTGGAAATGGCCACCGAAAGCGGTCAAGAAGAGAGCAAGAGCATTACATACTCAAAGAGCATTATTGATAATCACCATCATATTGCTCGTCGCTGGACATGAACTGATGTAATGTCACTGTTTTCCAGCCTATTATTGATAAATTGGCCTTTTCTATTTGCGATACTGGCCTGAGTTGAAAGAGCGATGCAATCGTTGAGTTCATATAGGTCCGTCGACAGGACACTATGTAACTGAAGGTTCAGTAGTGGTGAGATAGATGTCAGGCGGCGAAGATTGGGAAGAAAAATTGATTGAGCAGTTGTCGGAAATGTTTCAAAACATGGGCATGCCAATGGATAAAGACCAACTACGCAAGTTGATGGAACAATTCCGTTCTCAATTTGAAGGCATGGGCATTGATGCTGAAAAGATTGCAAAGGGTGAAGTTAATTTCAATTTTGATTTATCGAACCTGGCGAAAATGTTCGCCAAGGGCGATGATCTTAGTGATATCATAAAAAATATGGGCATGGCTGTAGAAGTCGATGCCGCTGTAGAAATCCCCACTCCAACTTCTGAAAAGAAAAATGATGCTGTTATTGATTTACCATCCGATGACATCTACTTAGATGGATGGAATATGAGCGTTACTATTGACTTCTCATTACGAGGCGAAATTGAACAGGATCAAGTAGAATTATCATTGGTCGATGGTGGACAACAGATTGAAGTTCTCAAAAACAACCAGACACAACCATTGGCGACAATCGCCCTACCCCATCAATGCGAAGATGTAGTTGACTTCAGCCTTAACAACGGCATTCTAGATATTACTCTAAAATTGACACCTCAAGGTTCAGCCACTGAATCATCTGCAAAACATATTGATTTTGATGATGAAGATTATGACGACGATAGACCTGTTTCAGATAATGCCAGTATTGATTTTGCTGATGATGATGACGATGATGATGACGAAGATGGTGGAATTACAATCTTCTGAATAATAATATTATAACACAAGTGAAAAAAAGGAAAGTGAGAAAAAATGAGTAAAGTAATAGGAATAGATTTAGGAACTACAAATAGCTGTGTTGCAACGATAGAAAATGGTGACCCCGTCATCATTCCAAACGCTGAAGGTGCAAGAACGACTCCTTCGGTTGTAGCATTTGCAAAAGATGGCTCAGAACGACTTATCGGAGTTGTCGCAAAACGCCAAGCGGTAACAAATCCAGAACGAACTATCCTCTCTGTAAAAAGACACATGGGGACTGACTGGTCGACAAAGATTGATGATGCAGAATATACACCTCAAGAAATATCTGCATTTATCTTGCAAAAGTTGAAGGCCGATGCTGAAGCTTATTTGGGTGCTGAAGTTACGCAAGCTGTTATCACATGCCCTGCATACTTTACCGATGCTCAAAGAAAAGCAACTAAGGATGCTGGTCGAATTGCTGGACTAGAAGTTCTAAGGATTATCAACGAGCCAACCGCTGCTGCATTAGCATATGGAGTGGACAAAGGGGATGAAGCAACTATTCTAGTCTACGACCTTGGTGGCGGAACATTCGATGTATCTATCCTAGAAATATACGAAGTTGATGGACAACCACAAATTGAAGTTAAAGCAACCGCTGGAAATAACAAACTTGGTGGAGACGACTTTGATGACTTGGTCATTGGATGGTTAGTCGCTGAATTCAAGAAATCAACTGGAATTGACTTAAGCAAAGATGTTCAAGCCCTATCACGCCTCAAGGAGGCTGCTGAAAAAGCAAAGATCGAACTTTCTGGTACTCAAACAACTCAAATTAATTTACCATTTATCACAATGAAGGATGGGCAACCAGAACATTTGGATATTGCTTTGACCCGCGCTAAGTTTGAAGATTTAATCTCTAAGTTGATTGAAAAGACAATGCGTCCAACTCGCCAAGCTATGAAAGATGCTGGTGTCAAGAAAGGAGATGTTGACAAAGTTATTCTCGTAGGTGGTTCAACACGTGTACCTGCTGTTCAGGCAGCAGTTGAGAAGGAAGCCGGTAAAGAGCCATACAAGGGTATTAACCCTGATGAAGCCGTTGCAATGGGTGCTGCTATTCAAGCAGGTATTATCGCAGGCGATGAAGGTGTTTCCGACATATTACTACTCGACGTTACACCTCTAACTCTTGGAATTGAAACTCTTGGTGGAGTAATGACCACAATGATTGAGCGTAATACAACAATTCCTTCACGACGCTCCGAGATATATTCTACTGCTTCCGACAATCAACCTGCAGTAGAAATACATGTTTTGCAAGGTGAACGTGAATTCGCAAAGGACAATGTCACACTTGGACAATTCCATCTCGGCGGCATTCCTGCTGCTCCACGTGGCGTTCCTCAAATTGAAGTTACCTTTGACATAGATGCAAATGGAATCGTCAATGTTAGTGCAAAGGACATGGGTACTGGTAAGGAACAATCCGTTAAGATGGAATCTGACACCTCACTAAGCGAAGATGAAATCCAATCAAAGATCGAAGAGGCTGAAAGCTTCGCCGAAGAAGATAAAACTCGTAAGGCTAAGGTTGAACTTAGGAATATGGCAGACCAAGCAGTCTACCAAACCCGTCGTACCTTAGAAGAAAATGCTGAGAAATTGGATGATGCTGATGTCGATCCTGTAAAGGTATTATTGGACGAACTTGAAAAGATGGTTCAGGATGAAGAGGGTAAGCCTCTTGATCTAGATGATGTTGATGAAGCAGCTATTCAGACCAAGGTAAAGGAAGTCGAAGAAGCAATGCATGCTGTATCCTCCAAGTTATACGAGGCTGCTGCTGCTGAGATGGCGGAACAAGAAGGCAATTCTGATGAAGATGATGGCGATATCAACGTCGCTGGTGACGATGCTGTCGTAGATGCTGATTTTGAAGTCGTTGACGAAGATTGATTCCTTCACCAGGTTTTGGGATAGTTTTGCTAATCTTACGAGATTCTACTAATGATGTTAGAAGCGTTTGGCTTATTGATGAGTGGTTGGTGGCTTGTCTATGAGCGATGCATCAATCCTCTCCGATACCGAGCGAACCTCCGGTCGAGATGCTCTGCGCAAGAATATTCAAGCTGCACTTGCATTATCAGGTGCTATTCGCTCAACACTCGGTCCACGAGGTCTTGACAAATTGTTAATCGATGATACTGGAAGAACCTTGACCACCAATGATGGAGTTACTGTTCTTGAAACTGCAAAGGTTGAACATCCTGTGGCAAAAATGCTGATCAATGCCTCATCTGTACAAGATAAAATTGCTCGAGATGGCACTACAACCACCGTCCTAATTAGCGCAGAGATGTTGAATAATGCTTGGCATCTTGTAACTCAAGGAGTTCATCCTTCAATGATTGCACGTGGATATCGCATGGCTGAAGATTTCTGCCGAACTGAACTACCGACTCTAACTATTGATGCTGCAAAGGAGGACCTATTAGTAGCAACCAAAACCGCATTGGCGGGTAAAAGTCATGAGGCAATGCGCATACATTTAGCCAGCCTATCAGTGGAGGCTGCTGAAATTATTATTGAGACTCAATCAGGCATAACTATCGCCGATCCAACAAGGGTCAAGGTGCTTTCACAAAGTGGAGGTGTTGTTACTGATTCTCATTTGGTTACCGGATTAGTATTAGCCAAAAAGAGAATTCTTGAAGCGATGCCGAAGAAAATTGGAGCCGGTAAGGTCCTTTTGATAAACGGTGGAATTGAGAGACGAGCTATGGCCTCTGAAATGAAACTAAATGTGACATCTCCTGGTGTTCTTCAATCCTTTAGAGATAAGGAGATTGAGATGTTAATACAACAAGTTGAGCACTTACAATCTCTTGGTGTTACTTTGTTAGCCTGTAAAGAAGGTATTGATGATGATATCCGCTCAGCACTAAACGAAGCCGGTATTCAAGCGTTTAGAAGAGTAGCTAGAGAAGATTTAGATTTGCTTGCTAGAGGTTGTGGGGCAACATTGCTATACGATGTAAAGAGAGCAACTGCTAGTGATTTAGGAGCATTTATTGAATCAAGAAATGAAATGTGGAATGGTGTAGCGCACTGGATTGTAGATACTGAAGAAGGCGGTGCGACTTTCATTGCCCGCGGTTCAACTATTGACGTATTAGGAGAGGTTGAGAGATGCTTTGCTGATGCTCTTGGTGTTGCATGTCAATTATTAGAAGAGCCTTTGTTATTGGCTGGTGGAGGAGCTACACAAGTCGCTTTAGCAAGAAAACTAAGAAGATATGCTGAAACTATCCCTGGTAGAGAACAATTGGCGGTTGAAGCCTTCGCTGATGCATTGGAGATTATCCCAAGGGTTCTCGCAGAAAATGCCGGATTAGATCCAATCAACACTTTACTGGAAGTTGTTGCCGCTCAAAGTAACGCAAATGATGATATTTCTCATCATTTTGGATTAGATGTAAACACAAGGTCTCCCGCTAATATGATAAAAAATGGAGTTCTTGAACCTCTAAGGATTACACGTCAAGCGATTAGTGGTGCTACTGAAGCTGCTGTTTCGATTCTTCGTATAGATGATGTATTGTGGGCAAAGGCTGATGCAACAACACCAGACTTGCCAGAAATGGATTAAGTTGACTAAAATCAGCCTTCTTTTGGAGAAGAAGGTGTCATGGAAGGATCCAGGCACTACGAATGGATTTCAGCTTGAAGGAAATTGTAGAACTACTTTACCACAATTTCCAGATGTTGCTAATTCCATCCCTTGTTCAAATTCAGTGATTGGAAAGTAGTTAGTGATTATTGTTTCAATATCTATTTGCCCTGCACTGAGTAATTCGTGCATCGTATCCCAAGTGGACCACATTTTTCGCCCATTAATTCCTTTCAAATGCAAATATCGGAATACTATCTCATTCATTGGAATCTCTGGCGTTGGGTTGCCGTATACCGATAAAACATTGACATAACCGCCCATTCTAGTAGATTTCACGGTATTGGATAATGCGACAGGTGAACCTGAAAATTCGCAGGAGTTGTCAACCCCCCTTCCATCTGTTGCGGCTAATATCTCAGCGACGATGTCATTGTCTTTTCCAAGAACAAGGTCAGCACCTAACTTTTCTGCTAGCCCCATGCGATATTGGTTATCCCAATCAATAGCAATTATTTTCTTGGCACCCATCGCTTTGGCTGCATTAACTGCGAATAATCCAATCGGCCCCAAACCATGAATTGCTACGGTTGCGCCTTTGATTGGCCCTCCAGTCAAAGTGTGAATTGCATTGCCCAATGGGTCTTGTATCGATGCGTGATTTGGGTTTAATCCTTCAGGAATAGTTCTTGCATTGATACTTGGGGCTGCGAAATACGGTGCAAAGGCCCCATTAATTTCAACGCCAAATATTGTGCCACTTTCACAGATGTGAGCATTTCCTTCATCGCAACGAGGGCAATTCCAACATGCAAAATGGCATTCGATCGCCACGGTTTGACCAATTCGGGAATCCGGAACTGCGCTACCTACTGCGACAATTTTGCCACATGTTTCATGGCCGGTAATGGTGCCGAGTGGAACATTTTCTCGGCTCCATTGATCCCACTTCCAGATGTGTATATCGGTCCCACATATTGAAGTCGCCAATGTTTGGACAATTACTTCATCCTCTCTTGGAGTGGGAACTGGATGCTGAGTTAGAGAAAAACCGCCCCCTATATCAGCGGTTTTTGTCCATGCCATCATCGTTGTTGGAATGGTAATCATCGCGCTCCCCCAAATCATCTTTAGAGACGCCGCCTTTTGGTTATTGGCTTGCTCTATGTCAATTTTCATGATGTGCTATGCAAAATAATTAATCAAAAATAGCGTGTTTTACGGAAATTCTAATTGCAATCGATGAGGGTATGTTGATTAAGGAGGCGCGACGGCCTTAAAACCCGTTGATGTCAATGAAATATGTCGTGGTCAGCGGTGGTGTCCTTTCCGGATTAGGTAAAGGAGTGACTGCCAGTAGCATTGGAGTATTACTCAAATCCGCTGGACTGCGAGTCACTTCAATAAAAATAGACCCATATCTAAACAGCGATGCTGGAACTATGTCACCGTTTGAGCACGGAGAAGTGTTCGTTTTAGATGACGGCGGCGAAGCGGATTTAGATCTCGGTAATTATGAGAGATTCCTAGATATCAATTTAGCCAAGGACAATAATTTGACAACTGGAAAAGTATATTCCAAGGTAATTGAGGCTGAACGCCGAGGTGATTACCTTGGAAAAACAGTACAAGTAATCCCACATATTACCGATGCGGTAATGGAATGGATTGAAGATGTTGCAAGCAAACCTGCAGATGGTTCAGGCAAGACTCCTGATGCTTGTATTATCGAATTGGGTGGAACTGTTGGCGACATTGAATCTTCACCATATATAGAAGCATTAAGGCAATTTCAATTTAGAGTTGGAAGAGAGAATGTAACCTTCGTTCATGTTTCATTGGTACCAGTAATGGGGCCTGTTGGTGAGCAAAAAACTAAGCCGACCCAACATACCGTCAAAGAGTTAAGAGGCCTCGGAATCTCACCCGACATCTTAGTTTGCAGGTCTACCGCGCCTTTGACCCTTGAAACTAGGGAAAAACTGGCTGCGTTTTGCCATGTTAGCCCAGATGCAGTATTCTCAACACACGATGTTCCTAATATCTACCATGTTCCGCTGATGCTACAAGAACAAGGTTTGTGCAATATCCTCGGATTGGATTGTGAATCCAACGGACTACTGGATGAATGGAGAAAGATGGCTTTGCACCTAGATACGCTGGTAGAGGAAATAAGAATCGCAATGGTTGGAAAATATACCGGCTTGAGTGATGCATATCTTTCCGTCATCAAATCCTTACAACACGCTGCTATGGCAGTTGATAGGAAATTGGTTATCGATTGGGTTGAAGCATCACATCTGGAAGATGATTGGTCTAATGCTGAAGAATCTGCAACTGCATGGCAAATGCTGAAGGGTGCTGATGGAATATTGGTTCCAGGTGGATTTGGCGATAGAGGGATAGAAGGGAAAATAATTGCCGCTAATTATTCTAGGGTTAACAATATCCCATACCTAGGAATTTGCCTAGGATTACAAGTTGCAACTATTGAGTTCTGCCGTAACGTCTTGGGGCTTACAGGTGCGAACTCAACTGAATTTGACGAAAATATTGAACATGCAGCAGTTGTATTCATGCCAGAAATTTCAAAGACACATTTAGGTGGAACAATGAGACTAGGAAGCCGTCCAACCGTATGGCAAGTTGAAGATTGCAAAATTAGAACCCTATATGGAGAAGGTGATTCTGTAGATGAAAGACATCGTCATAGATATGAAGTCAATCCAGATCTAATCGAACAGATTGAAGCAGCTGGTCTGATATTTGTCGGTAAAGATGAGACTGGACAACGTTGTGAGATTTTTGAACTAGAAGGCCATCCATATTTCGTAGGAGTTCAATATCACCCAGAATTCAAGAGTAGACCTAATCGTCCATCTCCTCCATTTTTGGGATTACTGCAAGCGGCTAGCAAAAATTGATCTAACAATTCATCACACCCTTGTATACGATACTCTTTAGAAGGAGTTAAGACAACTATAATGTATGCAATTAGCAATTATTCTCGGACTATTATACCTGACTCTAACATCAATATTTCTTACAAATATTGCAAAGGTGAATAAAGAAATTAGAATCTGATTATTGTGCAATTCTAATTAGCCTCGTAGTACGGAAGCCTTGTAAAATTTTGATGAATCTTTTTTCTTGAAACTTCTCATCAAGTATTGTATCGCCGGTATCTATTCGAACATTGGATAAACCAATCAATTTACTAGGGGTTGCAACACCAAGAATATTTTCAATTCCGATTTTCCTAAGAACGTCGGGTGAAAGTTGTAAATTACCTCTACCGATTAGGAATCCTTGGCCACCCATTGGTGAAAGAAGTAACAATATTGGCTTGGTTTGTCCATTAGAATCACTGTGTTGATCTATTATCTCCAATAATCCTTGCTCATTTAAATCAAGATTAAGAGTACGCTTATTTCCATCGACGAGAGAAGGTGATTCTACATCTATTCCGAGAAGAGTCAGATCATGGCCACAGTGTTTGCCGATACGATTCAAAGTCCCGCCACTACCCCACACTATCATCAAATCATCGTCATCTACGATCAATGTTTTGACATGTTCAGCAAGTGCTTCGATGGTATCTTCCTCGCTTACCCGTTCAACCTGTTGTTTGGCTCCTTGCATAAATCTAGGACTACTTGGAGTCCATGCTTCACCATACATGCGAACTTTCCAAACACCGGTTTGGTAAACCTCTTCATCCAAATCCATAACCTCTGTAATTCCAGTTCTTAAATCGCCTAGATGGTAAGCCAAAACAACTTCTGCGGCTGCTTTAGGAGTTGTAGCAAAACAACCGCTATGCATTTTTACTCCACCAGGAACTCCAACTATTGCTGTTTTAGAAGCAGATTTTCCGTTTACTTCGCCAAGAGTTCCAAGCGTTTTAACAATATCACGAGTAGTTCCATCTCCCCCTGCATAGAGAAGGAGATCTACTTCTGAATCTATTAATTGCTTTACAAGTAAAGCCGTATCCTGTGCTGAAGTTAATTGAGGTGACTCTCCAATAATGGTCGCTGGTGTTTGCCCCATCCAAGAAGAACCCATTGCCCCTGACCAACAGATGAGTTCAATTTCCTCACCTTGGCGATTAAGACTGCTATCAAGAAGTTCACTTAACTTCTCTACGCATTGCTGCATTCTTGGCCCTGAGCGGTCTTGGGCACCAGCAGCCCTTGCTTCTTCGGCCCTCCCATCACTTCCTTTGAAGCCCAAGCGGCCACCAAGGCCAGCATCAGGATTGACGATGATGCCGACTCGCATAGTACCGCCACCTGCTCAACATTCATCAATGTGCGGAGAAAAAATATTGCAGATTTTTTAGATGATTATCAACAATATTGATTTGGTATCAACTTCTAGCCCAACCATGCGAAGTCATGATGACACTATTCCAAACCTAGAGGATGCGGTTTCTGGAGGTTTTTCAGAATTCAAAATCGGTGAAAAGAAATTTAAAGAATCTGAGCAAAAGGAAGAAGAAACGATTGAGCAATCTGCTGTAGAAACTAATCCTATTGAAAAATCAGAACCGAAGTACGGCTACAAAATTGATGCTGTTGAGTCAAGAGAGTCATTCGTAGTCAAGGCCAATTCTGCCACAATGGAGGCAAAGCAAGGTCTTGCGATTACAAGTCCTGCGGAAGAACAACGTATCGCTCAGGAAAAGGCTCGAATTGAGGCCGAAGCCCTAGCACTACAACCGCAAAAGCCCCAACAACAAGTCAAAGATAAGCCATCTTCAACAATCGGTGATGACTTTGATGTTGCATGGTAATCAATTTCAAGTTACTAATTATCTGATTAGAAGTAATCAGAACCAAAGGTGGATTTGATAGGTTGGAGGCGTCCCCCAAGGATTGTCAGGCACAACCTACGGGGCGTGTTTCAACAGTCTGAGGCTAGTGTGATGTCAATGATTAACGTAACTTTACCAGATGGAACAATCAACGAGTATGCTGAAGGTATTACCTGTGCTGAAGTAATTACTGATGCATTAGGCCGCAAACATGGATGCTTAGCGGCAACGGTTGATGGTGTTGAAAAAGACATGTCGACTAAACTTTCATCCAGTTGCTCAGTTGTAGGTATTCTTTCAACTTCGGAAGAGGGAATTCACATTCTACGCCATAGTGCTGCACATCTTTTGGCACAGGCGGTTACCGAACTTTATCCTGGCGCATTGCCAACTATTGGCCCTGCTATTGAAAGAGGATTTTACTACGATTTCAAAATGGACCCTATTACAGAGGCTGACCTTAAGGCTATCCAAAAGAAAATGCAATTCTTAGCAAAGCAAAATGCCGTCGTTGAAAGAATTGAATTGAATGAAGAAGATTTGAAATCTCATTTCGAGCACAATCCATACAAGATGGAAATAATCAATGATAAATTGGAAGATGGTGCTGGTTCCACTATTTACAAGCAAGGTGAATGGTACGACCTTTGTCTTGGACCGCATGTTCCTAATCTATCTCGGTTGATGTTTGTCAAACTAACTTCGGTCTCTTCTGCATATTGGCGTGGAGATCAAGATAGAGAACAATTAGTACGGATTTATGGATTTGTTGAGCCAACAAAGGAAGCTCTACAATCGACCCTAAAAAATATTGAAGAAGCCAAGAAAAGAGACCATCGTAAACTTGGAAAGGACTTGCAATTATTCCATATTGATGAAGAAGTTGGCCAGGGACTAATCTTGTGGACCCCTCGCGGTTCAATCATCCGTCAAGAATTACAGGATTTCATTTCCTTCCATTTACGCCGACAAGGATACTCGCAAGTATTCACTCCACACGTTGGAAAATTAGATTTGTACCGCACCTCTGGGCATTTCCCTTACTATCAAGAGTCGCAATATCCACCACTTGTTGAAAAAGACTTGATGAAGAAATTGGCAGATGAAGGATGCTCGTGTTCTGAACTTGCAAATTTAATGAAATCTGGTGATATCGATGGATATATGCTAAAACCAATGAATTGCCCTCACCACGTCAAGATTTATTCATCTCAAGCCCGTAGTTATCGTGACTTACCTTTGAGGTTGGCTGAATTCGGAACCGTATATCGCTGGGAACAATCTGGTGAAATATCGGGTATGACCAGAGTCCGTGGATTTACTCAAGATGATGCCCATCTATTCGTAACCGAGGAACAAATCGCTGAGGAAGTTCTAGGTTGTATTGAATTGGTTCAAATTATCTTTAACAAATTGGGAATGACTGATTATAGGGTAAGAGTTGGCTTAAGAGACCCAGATTCTGACAAATATGTTGGTCAGCCTGAAGCCTGGGATAAGGCGGAAGATGCCTGCCGCTCTGCTGCTCAATCATTAGGTGTTGAATGGACTGAAGAAGAAGGTGAGGCTGCATTTTACGGACCAAAGATAGATTTCGTTGTTAGAGATGTTATCGGAAGAGAATGGCAACTTGGAACTGTTCAAGTCGATTACAACCTTCCTGAGCGATTTGACCTTTCCTACAAAGGAAACGATGGGGAAATGCATCGCCCTGTAATGATTCACAGAGCACCATTCGGTAGCATGGAAAGGTTCGTCGGAGTTCTGATTGAACACTTTGCTGGAAAATTCCCTACTTGGTTAACACCGACTCAATGCCATATTATTACAATCTCAGAGAAGCATAAGCAATATGCGCAGGAAGTTGCAGATCTGCTTAAAGAAAAAGAAATTCGTGTATTGGTTGATGATGGAGACGATACAATTGGTAAGAAGATTCGTACCCACAGGAAAATGCAACCTGCCTACATGGTAATCCTCGGAGAAGGTGAGGCAGAGAACAGAACTGTAAGTCTAAGGGCGAGAAATGGTGACCAGATCTCCGATTTACCTCTAGACCAGTTCATAGAGGACCTAATGGCAGAGATTTCTAACAAAGAATCACAGCCATGCTTGGTTCCTAGCCAGCTGCAATCTGAAGATTGATGGCCAAATAATAATCGCTTTGAAAATCTCCTTTTTGCATTATTGCAAACCATAAGGTGAAATGCAAAAAGAATGAGCAGAGATTATGAGCGCACCTCCTATCATCACTGAGTTTTCAGTGGAGGCTCTAGTGCCCTTGTTTTTTGCAATATCTACGGCTCTATTATTTTGGAATAGAATCGTTCCAAGACAACTACGAGGTTTACAAGTTGCCTTTGAAACTGGTGACAAGAGATATGAAGTTCACAAAGTCACACAATCCCTGCAGGATGCCAAAGATTTACTCACTAGCAAATACATGAGGTTCGGAGTTTCTTCATATCTATTCGCATTGACAGGGACTCTTCTGCTCTTTTTTGAATATCTTATGATTCATTTTGGTATTTATTCGGGCTATCATGCACAAACATTAGCCTTGGCACTACTGATGATAATCTGGCCTGCTGTTGTATCAAGTGGTGCATCTCTTGGCGCACAAGTCATCAAACCTCTCGGCAACACGAGAGCGACTTTACAAGATTCTTCAATTTGGAGAACATATTCATATTTGTTATTAGCAATAATTTGGTTCGGTTTGGTTGCAATTATCTCCTTGACATTGGAGATCAATGATGTTCCACAGGATCGAATTTTCTCTATCGCAGCATTTACTGCTTTCGCACCAGCGATATTAGCCTACGGCAGAATACTAGGTTCTTCTTGGCAAGCGCTACATCAATCTAGCAAAAAAATTGCTGCCGGAGAACCTTCACCCTTCCACAATCACATTCCATCTACAAAACAAATCGCTGTTGCTTCAATTGTAAAATGGAATCTAATAGCAATGCCGTTTGTCGCAATTAATACTGTTATTTCTCTAATTGCATTAGTTTATGACCCAACACTATTTGTTCACTCCGATAGGGTAATCGGACTTCCAGAGTACAGTATTCAATCAACAATAATGGAGGAAGGAGGTTTACTCGGTTTTGGATTGATTGAACTGTTCTCACATATTCCTCAAGCCGGCATTAGAGTTCCAATTGTCACTGCATTGCTGCTTTTCCTTCTTCTCAACGTAGCGTTAATCGGTTTCCTATTCATCTATGAAGTTGCAAGGATTCTTTTCCTCGATATCCATGATGTGTCGGGGAGAGGGGGCATAAGATTAGCAGATTCAAGACTACTGAGAGCCGAAATATCAGTTCAAGCAAAGGTTCTAAATTTTTGTTTCACCGGATTTGCTGGACAAAGTATGCTATTGCTATCGCTGGCAATGATCACATTCTGGGATTCAAGTTTTCTACCTCAAGGTGAAACTTGTGGCTCTTGGGAGAATAGCGTTTGCGGGATACTAACGAAGGATGGTTTAGAAGAATTAACATGGATGTTAGCCGCAGGAGGTCAAGTTTCCTTCCTCTTTGTATGGGCAGGTTCTATCAATCGAGGTAGTAAATTAGAAGATATTAATTTTGATGCTTCAATGAGTGAAAACAGAGAGATGTTAACTCAATTAGAAGATAAAATATACCTCAAGCAAAAACCAATTTCGCAACTTATCGCCGATGATGAATGGGATCGACTATTCAAACAATTAGACATTATTTTAGAAGGCCATGGAGAAGAACTAGAGGGCCTTGACCTAGTTAGAAGAATTAGTGCTAAAATGACCATCTATTGTAGTCTTGGGCGATGGGATGAGGCTGAAGAGGACGCAATTTCATTACTGGCCATGCGCGGTGGTAGAGAAGCTCAAATCGCAAGAATGGTGCTAACTGCTGCTAGCCTTGCTCAGAGAGATTTAGCCGAAGCCAAGCCTCGCTTGGCATTCTTATCCGATGATGATATTGAAGGTGCTAGATTACAATGGTTTGCCAGTATTCTAAGCCCTAAATCAAGAAAATTATCACCAGATTTTCATGCAATGCTCGCAGTAGATCCACTGACCAAGAGAAATATGGACCTGATAAAGAGAATGATTACTGGAACATCTGTTAGTAAATTGAAACCACATAATAATCCTGCGGGAAGGATGCAGTTCTTAGGAGATATTGCTAGACTAAGGTTGGAAGGGCAATTTGAAACAGCAATCAATTTAATTGAAGGATTTATTGAGGAAAATGATATCAAAGAATGGCCACATGGTAACTTAGTTCGTGCTTTAATTAACTATGATGAAGGTCGAATAAACACCGCTGCGGATATGACTGAGAAATTGTTTGATACAAATTCACGCCATCCGCATATCCGAACATTTATTCGCCATTTATCCACTATTGGCCATACTGAATATTCATTGTATGAGGAAACTGGAATGGAATGGTGCATTGATTCTGAATTGGATTGGGTCAGTGCTTGGGAAAATATGCACAATGTTGCACCAGCACCCGAACTCATCAACAATAAATTGAAGAAACATGCTTGGAAGGCAAATGCCTGGATTGCTCATGATGCAGGAAATGGCTTACAATCGGCTCTAGCAAAGAAAGGAAAAGCTTGGAAAACTTTGAATGGCGATAATTCACTCCTTCCGATTTGCCTATACACCCATCTAACTGGAATTGTTGTTACCTTGGGTGGTATGCCGGTCGATTTAGGATTACCTGGCGACCTTGATTTGAAGAGTATTGAGGCAAATGGCCTAATCGATTTGTGATTAATTCACAAAACGTTCTTGATCAATTCATCCAAGTCCTGTGGTCGACCACAATAATGGCAACGTATGTGTAATGGGTCTCTACCAATAACCTTGAGACGGTGTGGTAGAGGTTCACGCAAATTGGTTGTAATACAATTAGAGAATGTGCAGCGAACAACATTCAAAACCTCAGTTCCGAGGTTGATAGTCAATTTTTCTGCTACAGAGTACGCTCTAATAATCGCCACATGTGCATCTGGTGCGACTAAAGCAAGACGGTCTAATTCTGTTTGAGTCAATTCTCGGTCTTCGACCTTGATGATATCCTTGGCACCCATTTTCTTGGATGGAACATTCATGACCAAAGAAACTGGTACCGATGATTTACCGCCGATTCCGAGCATCTCAAGAACTCTGAGTGCTTGACCGGATGGGATATGATCAACAACAGTACCGTTACGAATTGCAGTCACACGGCGCATGCTATGTTCATTTGGCATCAGAGTGCACCCCCTTCGGATTCAACATCCACGGGAACTGTAACACCTAGAAGATAACAAATCAATGCCATTCTAGCAACAACTCCATTGAATGCTTGATTGAAATAGCAAGCATGGCGGGTTGAATCTACACTTGCATGTATTTCATCAACTCTTGGCAATGGATGCATAATAATCATTTCAGACTTTACATCTGCGAGATTGTCTGCATGTAATTTGTATCCCCCTGCGCAACGGGCATATTCATCCTCATCGACAAATCTTTCCTTCTGAATACGAGTCATATATACTACATCTGCATCGTTAATTGAACCCAATAAATCCTCAGTTTCAACCACATTTGCACCACTCTCTCTAAGGTCTGATACAATTTCTGTTGGCATCTTCAATAATTTAGGGCTAGCAAAAATCAATTGACAGCCGAATCTGGTTAATGCGTGTGATAAGGAGTGAACTGTTCTTCCATATCTCAAATCACCTGCTAGGACAACCTTCAATCCCTCTAGAGTTCCATGTGCTTGCCTAATAGTAAACAAATCGAGCATGGTTTGAGTTGGATGGTGTCCGGCGCCATCTCCACCGTTCATAATTGGTACACGGGCTGAGTCTTGCGCATATTGTGCAGCACCTTGACGTGGGTGTCGCATAGCGATTATGTCAGTATAGCCATCGACCATTTGAATGGTATCGAAAAGAGTCTCCCCCTTTACCACCGAGGAGTTTTTAATGTCTCCAAGATTTACTACTTCGCCACCTAAACGCTTCATTGCAGTCTCAAATGACATACGAGTTCTGGTGCTTGGTTCAAAAAACAGATTGCCCAGAATTCTTCCTTGTAACAGTGGCAAAAAGAGTTCACCTTTAGCCACTGGAAGTAATCTTGTAGCATCATCTAAAATCTTGATGATCTGTTCATTTGTTAGGTCGTCCATCGTGATGAGTCCCGCCATATTCTTCCCTCTCCTCAGCAAGCCGGCGCGAGTCGGTATTGAACATTGCCACTAAGCAAGGTAGGGTGATTGTTATGGCTGGTTGCTTGCCAGCGTTTTCTATGCAAGCATGGGCTGATGTCGAAAAGGCAATTCAAGCCGAGAAATTAATGCGCAATAAGAAGATGGATAACCTTGTTAATTTCAGTGCTTTTTCACTATTGGCTGCTGCAATATGGTTAGCATGGCCGGCACTTAATTCTGCAATAGAAGGAGAGAGTGGAATCATTTCAGGATTGGGACTACCAATCATAGTTTTGGTATGGGGAGTAATAATTCAAGATATAGTTGTTGATGACGCTAAGGCACGTTCGAGAGTGGGTGGTGGCGCAAGTATTATTTGGCCAATATTGTTGATGATCGCAGCGTTAAATGTAGATTTTACTCTTTCAACTGCGAGTTTAGGTAGCATCCTAGTAGCAATAGTCGCATTCTTTTGCTACAAATCAGCCGCAAATACTCTACAAGGTAACCTTGGAGTACTTCGCTTTCGCTCTTTGATGACCGCTGTTGGCTGTTTGACATCTTTTTCACTATTTATCGGTAAAATACCTGATAGTATGTCTAAACATTGGTTTTTAACAATTTCAATCTTATTAATTTCATTCGCTGAAGTAACCTATACCTGGGTAAAAGGTGATGACCAGAAAGAGATTAGAAAAAGGTTTAGAAAAATATTAGACCAAGTTGAAAACCAATTATTAGAATTGAAAGCCAAGGGTGCAGCTGTTGACCAAGCCAGTAGTTTGGTGACAACTGCTCAAGAGGAAGGTCATATTGACCCAGTTTATGGAATGAGGCTACTAGATGATGCTCAAGAGGAGATTAAACGCTCAATATCTCTTGCAGGTGATGTGAAAGTCATTATGCAAGATGCAAAATCTGCAGTTGAGGCTGCTGAGGATATAGCACCAATTGCAAAGCGTCCAAGAAAGTCCTTCAATGCTGGAGTTAGAGAAGTTGAATTAGGTTCATTGCGTGATGGAGAGTTACTATTTAGGCAAGCCAAGAAATCTGCAAATGAGATTATTGAATGGTGGCGTCCTGCTGAAAATGCGATAACTGAAGCCTCACGCCAATTAAGTGGAAAAAGCGGAGATGCTGTTGAGCATTTGCTAGAAATGTTAACCGATGCCAAGAAAAAACTCTCCGCTGAAAAACCAAAAGAGGCTTTTGAATATGCTGTAGTAATTCCTCAGCAATTGGCAGCAGATGGTGATGCGCAAGCCAAAGCAGAGAAATCTGTCAATGAAGCCGAAAGACAACTCAAGCAAATCGATGGATTGGATACCTCTGATATGGAGAAACGATTATCTCGAGCAAAAGAAGAAATGGAAAAGGGCAATGCAAGTCAAGCGATGGGATTAGCAGATGGAGTTGTAAGGACAATTATTGCTGAACGTGCTGCAATGGATGATGTTCGTAAAGCACTACGTCAACGCAAGAAATTGAAAAAGCAATTTGAAACGAGAGAAGATATAGAAATGTGGCAATCTAAACTTGATGAGATTGATGCTGCTGCGGATGAAAAACAATGGACTCATGCTGCCACTCTTCTCGAAAGGATGACCAAAGAACTCGATAAAGAAGGTCGTGCAAGTGATGATGCTCTAGAACTATATGATTTCGTAATGGATGAATGGAGAATTCTTCGCAATCAATGTGAAGCTGCATTCATCAAAGTTACTGATGATGACCGCCGTGACTGTGAACAAGCAATTGCTCTTGCAGAAGAACAACTTGGGATTGGTAAAATCCCCGAATGTTTAGAGCTATTATCCAAGGCAGATTCGGCAATGGAAAAATTACGAAGAAGGATCTAAACAGTTTATTCTTCTTCACTTCTAAGCAAGTCCCGCATATCACAGGCTTTACATTGCTCTCCAGAAGTGACATTGCCACAAATAGGGCATGATTTTGCCGATGCTGGGGGATTCTTTCTCCCACCTAATTGTTCAATCTCATCACGAAGACCTTTGATTTGGTCGGCCATATGCAATAGTGAATGGCGTGTTCCCGGAGTATCTGCTTCCATTTGCGCAACCAATTCTCTATGGCGCCATCTCAAAGCACCTTTAGCGTTAGGACATTCTTCATGATGAAGAGGTAATTCTCGATGCAGAGCATAAAGATGCACTTCTTGTTCTGGCACCCAACGAAGAGGTACAATCCTAGGTGCCAATCCTTCAACCAGTGATGCTGCATGAGGGGCTAAGCGAAGAGTTCTCTCCAAATCACCATTTGACATATTCATCATTACTGTTTGTGCCATATCATCCAAATTATGCCCTAGTGCGATAACATCTGCACCAACACTCGCAGCCAAGTGATTAATTCCTTGACGGCGGAAAACTCCGCAATATGAACAAGCTAGTCTCGGAGCACTGCTATTTTTCTTGGCCACCATTGGCAGACGTCGAACAACCTCATCCATTTCATGGAATGATAATTCTGGATATGAAACTCTGATGTATTCAACACCAAGTCTGTCACATAACTCTTGAGCACAAATAATCGATGGAGGCCTATATCCTTCAATTCCTTCATCAACAGTACCTGCCACAATTCGGACATCTGGGTTTTTTCCAAGTAAATCAACTAATGAATCCAGTAATACCGCCGAATCTTTACCGCCTGAAATAGCCACGAAAATAGTTGTTTTCTTCCCTTTAGGCAATGTTAATTGTAGTCTTAATTCTTTACTGATCTTCTTACGGACAGATTTTGCTAAATGTTTACTGCAAAGAATCCTACCTGAATAAGCCTGTTCAACAACCGCAGGGTGCTCACAAGCATCGCATTGTGGCACAGTAAAGGCTGAACTCCCTCCGGTCATAACACAAGGCGATGCTTCGCCTTTTTTCAAGGTAGTTACTCGTCTGGTGATGTCCAAGTACATACTTCATTGGTGGTATAGCATCTATCTTCACAATCTTCACATACCCACTCATAGTCATGCTTGCATTTGAATCCGCATCCGTCTTTAGGGCAACATGGCCCACAAAGACATTCCAACCATCTAGCTTTGGCTCCCGCTTCACGGGGAGTGGTATTACAATGAATACAAGGTGAGTTTTCAGCCATAATATACCGTCAATGCTGCAATACTTAGAACTTAGCAAGTATATGCTGAAATCTGTTGGTCAAGATTAAACTATTAACAATCAACTTAAACATAATTATTTGCATCGTAATTTCCAATTGCAATATCAATTTTTCAATTGAAATAATTAGAGTAGAATATAGGGGTGTTTTGAAAAAAATCTACCTCCAAAAGAGAGATTATTCAAGCGAAATAACTGGGTTTATTGGACTCATTAGACCTCCACTTTACGCGGAAAATAAGCCATTCTTACCGTTCCGCGATTGAATTTCGCTTATTTTGCAGTTGGAGATTTAATTTGGGTCTGTAAATCCCCCTTTAGGGGGATGGAAACGCAAAGGTTCTTGAAGGCTACAACGCTGACAACGAAATTGAGCACACATGCTACAACGAATTCTTGCCGGTTTACTTCGAATTGAAGGGGTTGATCAGGCTATGTTAATTGATGATAACGGCCGATTATTGGCAAGTGTCGGAAATGAAGGGATATTGCCACCTTTGGACAAGGCGATTAAGATTACAACTGCTGCATTAGAATGCGCATACGCCACTGAAATTGGCGACGTGTTTGAAATTTGGTGCGAGGGGAGTGAGAGAATGATGATAGACATCGCATCTCCAAACCGCATCGTAGTGCTAAGTGGAAAGGGTGGCCGCCTTGCTAGATGGCGCCATGCTTTGGACCGAGACCGTCGTATTATTGCGACAACACAAATGAGTTGATACCTATGTTTGACCTACCAATTGGAAAGCCTATCAAAGAACAAATATCTGTTGAGGCAGGTTCTATACAACCATTTGACCATGGTATAATCACTACATGGCTAGGAAAAAGGAAAACTCCGTCTGGACATCGCTTAATCCGTGCTGGAAGAATCGTTGCATGGATTTGTGAAAATGAAACTGGAAAGTACCTACTTGCTGGCAATGAGGCGAAAGATAGACTGGAGGAAATCGAAAGTGCTGGTGCCAGATTAGAAGCCAGCCAATACTCCATGGCAGGGTTGGGCTGCGTCGCAGAAATTATTCCCGAATCTTTTGAATTCAATGCCGATCGCCAAGGATTGATTCATCGCGGAAATTCTGTTGAACGGCTACTATCACGGGACCTTTCATCCGTTCTGCGCATAATTTGTGAAAATATCACGGTTCGTGGCGCTATTGCAGTTGATTCTGGTATGTTGATCGATAGTGTTGGTGAATTACCTGGAGAAGCAGAGGAACTTGCCGTCCAAGTAGGAGTTGCAAGGTATGGTTCATTATCTAATAATCTAGGCTTAGCCAATGAAGGTCATTGGACACTTCGCACAGTCGATGGAGCCCTATTAATCGCTCAAACTGGTGAAATAGCAATAGCTGTTTGGACTGAGGTAAATTCTGACCATTCAAGAATAATTACTGCTGCAACTGCTGCTCTTGATGGAGAGGTAGGAAGTATTGGCGCTATGGGTTCTAAATTACCAGACGGTTTTGTACTGCGTGAAGGAAAAGGAGGTCCTGACGCAGTAATTTCAATGCTTGGGGCCGCGGTCAGTGAACAAGTAACTGGCCATCTCAAATCGGGAATTACCGAAAACACTGCTGTATCTATTGTACTTAGGAATGGTATGCCTGTAGCAATTTCTGCACCAGATAATACTTCTTTCGAAGAAGCGATGTTGAATTTAACCGACTCCAAGCGAGTCCTAAAACTGCACAGATTACCCACTGGAACAATAGTATCAAGGGAAAGTGGTAACATTGATGATTTTGCTCTCGACGATTTTAGAGATTTAGTCGCTACAATCAGAACTCGTACTAAATCAAGAAAAGAGTTATTGATGCAGAAAATCAATCTTCTAATCGGATTTGAGATAGGTGTAGAAAAATTGCGTAAGTCGAGAGCAAATGCCAAATTTAAAGCGACTATTGATCACATTTCACAGGGTCTGCCTGAGATTGAATCAGAACCTACTCTAGCCATAGATGCTGGATTGAGAAGAAGGTTAGAGGCTGCGGAAATTGAAATTGATGAGTTGTCCAAGGGTAATGCTTCCTTGAATGCCAAATTAAAGGAGGCGGAAATTACAAAAACTGCTGCTCAAAGTCTTGCTAGACATGCCAATGAAAGTATTGGTGAACAGGTATCTGCTTTGGAATCTGCCAACTCTTCTCTTAATTACATGCAAGTCGATCTATCTCAAGCTGTATCCAAGAGCGAGGACGCAGAATCGAGAGCGCTTCGTTTGGTAAAGAGGGTAAATGAACTAGAGCACCAAGTTAGTGAAAGAGCAAGTCAATTAGCTAAAGCACTAGGGGATTCCAAATCTAGCGAGTCTCTTAGAGACGCAATTCAAGAGATGGCTCTAAAGGAGGCTGAATTGAATTCTTCATTAGATGAAGGTAGCGAAAGATTGTCAACAATCCGCCAACAGGCAGACGATGATGAACGCCGCCTTCGTGTATTACAAGAGCAAGTTGAGACCACGCGTGAGCGCCATGCAAGGGCTCAGGCCGAAGTGATGCAATTAGAAGAGAGAATCCATGTTGCAAATACAACCCTCGATGAAATTGATGGTGAGGCTAAGGCCAGCAGACGCAGAACTGATGAGAGTAGAAACCGTCTCGCTCAAGATGAAGCACGCTATAATCAAGTGCAAGCAGAACTACGAGAATTAATGGAAGAGCGCCGCCAAATATTACGAGAACTAGGCGACCTTGGAGGCCGTAAAGGTCAGAGTGAAGCCGAATTGCTGTCATTGATAGATAAGGCTGAAGATTTAAGTCAAGCACACGAAGAAGCATTGCTGGATATTCAGGAAGCAGAGAGAATCCGTGCCCGTCTTGCTGATGAACCACTGGCTCAAGCATTATTGGATGATGCTTCAACCTTTGAGGGACTAGGCCCTGTGCTTTCACGCCTTGAAACCGCACGTGGACTCGGGTATTCCGTGACATTGCTCGATAGAGCAGTAGAACGTTCACTACAAGTAATTCAGTCAACCGTTGACCATGTAGCAACTACTCCGAGACATCTACTTTCGAATGAAGTAATGTCTCTGCTTGAAAGACAAGTTCCCCAAACAGCTGGGGCTGTAAGAGGCTTAGCACGTTGGTCAGTACAACAGAGATTAGAACATCAATTGGGAGATACAGTTGGCCATCTAATTGTTGATTTAGAGAATCTACTGGAAGATTTCGACCGCTCTATCACAATGTTGCGACGTCTACGCAATGTCCTTGAACAATTAGCCAAACTTGGCGCACCTATCGATGAAATCGAAGCACTGTTAGCAAATTGTAATCGCCCTGAAGCATTACCAAGTATTGCAAAGGCGACTCACAAATTGATTCGTGTCGCATTGGATGATATTTACTTAGAGGCTGATCAAAGAGATGCTGGTGAATCAATAGCGTTAGAAGAAACTGCGATAGTTCTTGAGGAATTGATTACTCAACTCGATGCTAGTGGTTTAGCCGATGGTACGCCGAATGGTATTATGTGGGAGTTCCAAAGAGATGGATTACTACCTTATGAGAGAAATAACATGCCTGCTGCACAGCGTCTTGGTGTCAATGAGGAAATGATTTCTCACATGGAACCATCATTAGCAGGAGAAGTTCCTGTCTCATTGGATAAAGTAGTCAATGCTGATGATTCAGATACTTCATCGCAAGGCGCTGAAGATGGGTGGGAGCAAATGCCCACTCCAAGCGATTCAACAGAAAGTACCGCTGCAACATATATTGCTGCATCTGAAACACCCGCTATGCCTCAACCAGGAACTGTCAATGAAGATGATGAAAGAGCCTTACTGGATGAAGAATTAGCACGCCTAGATGCTGCATGGGATCACAGAAATGAACCAAAGGTGATTGCAATGGACCCAGCATTATCTGCATTAGAGGCAAAACTTAGCGGATTAGACATGTGACCAGAACTTTGGTCGTAATCAAGGAGGGATTGTATTGAGCGAAACACTTGTTGGCCGTCAAGAAAAGCAAGGCCGATACTTCCCAATGTGGATAGAAAGGCTACTACTTGTTTCGGCTATTTTTGCAATGTATCTATTTCATTCAGATGTTGGTGATTTTTTCCAATCCCAAGGCACTCCGACTTGGTTAACTTTTATTATTGAATGGTGTTTATTACCAATTTTATTACTAGTGCTATCTGAATTGATTAGCAGAATAATGCAAGCGATTCACAGCGATTGAGATCAAGCATCAATTTGTATGAAGTCTTTGTCGTTCTCTTGTCCTGTTTCATTACTTGGCATACGTGATTGGATTAGACCCCATACTCTCTGCCAAGGGATGAAGAAACGCAGCACTGCCATCAATGATAAGAACATCAGTGCTGAAATAACCAGCCCATAGGTTAGCGACAATTCTATCGATTCACTAACTTGACCTGCCCATTGTGAACCTGTAGTTTTGCTAACAACTTCCAATAGAACACTGTGGAATCCTAATGCTATCATCGTTGCAATCGCAGTCAATCCTAAGAATCCAATCGTGTGACGCAGATGACCGTTTAGCATATTGTCCATCTGACGAACATATTCAGGGTCTCTTTTACAGGACTCAGGTAGGCGGTAAGCATACTCAAGATAACGAATTACTCCGTAGGATGATTCTTGGAAGACCATTATTAGAATTGCAATTGCTATCAAATTGAACTGCTCTTGAGTAACCAATTTGAAACCGAGTAAGTCCAATTGTTGGAGAGCCCACCTGACTTTCAAGTGATATGATTTGGGCACCATAAGAACCGAGTTGTCCTTTGATAAGCGGGAATGTCAGAATTGCATGTATTCCCAAGAAGATCAAAGTGAACCCTATTGCCCAAGCAACAGAGCGACGACTTAATCCCCAAATTCCTCTGGTTCCCATAATAACTGGTAGAAGATAAATGAAGAGAATAATTAGTGACATAATCATCAATAATGGCCATTGGAGAGTTTGTAGTTCTGAATCGTTTGGCAGGCGCAAATCAAAGGAAAACAACATTCCAGTTAACCAAGTGAGGATTAGGCGTCCCACTAGCATTACAATTAAGGTAATAATAAATCCAAGTTTTATTCTCTGCTGTATTTGTGGCGTTTGGAATGCTAAGAAGGCCATTCCGCCTCCAATCGTCATTCCCAATACAAGAGGGACAAAGAAGCGACCTAAACCGTCTCTACCTTCACCTGTTAGCCAATCTCCTAATGGCAGTTGGTCGCCAATTAGTAACTCAATTGAATCAAATAACATTGTGTGGTCAATAGAGCCAACAACATATGTTGAGACAACTTCGAGATACATCGCTACCAGAGCAACTGTTGCCAGGATTTGCAAAGTGAGAATTTGCCATTGCTTTCTCAGCAATTTTAGGTGAAGGGTGCGAGCACCAATCCCATCTGTCATTGTGACATCTGACTGAACATCGACTTCACTTGCCATTTCAGTACCCCCTAACCTGCATTAATGCCTGTGACAAATCCATGTCTGGCATCCAATCGATAACCTGTGCACCAGAACCTGCTAATGTCGTTAAACGGTTCTGCCTTTCTAATTTTAGAACTTCGTATGACATTCTTGGAATTCTTGAGACCAATCTTTCAAAGTCGATACTAGATGGGCTTAGAACTGTTACTTCGTGTCCTCGCCCAACCAAATCACGCACTGCTGCAGGAACTGTTCCATCCCCTTCACAACTTGAAATGATGAATACAGGAGATCCTCTACTGAACCTACCACTAAGAGAATTAGTAACCGCTTGTAAAGGCATATTTCCTTTTGGAGTTACACCCGCAAGTGCGCTCAAGAGCTTGAAATATTGCTTATCACCTGTGTCTGGCGGCAAGTAGGAAAGTTCATCACCATATATTGCCAAAGCAACTGAATCCCTGCGGTGCAGGAAGAATGAAGCTAGACTGGCGGATGAGACACAACTCATTTCCAATGGATTTTTTAGAACAGTTCCAATTCGTGCAACATCCCTACTATCGAGTAAGATGTATAGGTCAGTTACAGCATCTCTACATTTTTCATTGACCATTAATTCACCAGTACGAGCATATGCCTTCCAATTGATGTTTTTGAATGGGTCTCCAGGAACATACTCACGCAATGAGAAGAATTCAGAACCTTGACCCGGAATTCTCAATGTTGTTGCACCAGTATACATCTTAGGTGTACGAGAACGAAGGAATGCTTCTTCAATATCTTTTATTTGAGGGAAGATAACTATGTCGGAATGGTGGTCAACATACATTTCTTCAACACCGAGGTTGAATGTGTTCTTGGCTCTAAGTGAGACTGGACCAATAGAGTAATGCCCACGCAGTGGACATCTTAGGACATAACGAATACGAGCACTTTCACCAGGGCGTAGGTTCAAACGCATCTGATTCAAGCCACTGCGCAATTTCATTTCATGAGGAATATTATCGTATACTTCTAGCAACTGAGTCTTACGGTTACTACGGTTGGTGATTAGAAGTTCAACATAGAGATCGTCGCCTTTGTACAAATTGTCGGCACTCAATTTCCTTTGAACTTCGACATCACCATGCCCAGAAATCCATGAATTGACAACAATGAATGCTACAAAGGCAAATCCTAAAATCATCATTTGATGATTTGAGATCATCATACCAACCAAAATGAGGGCAATTCCTCCAGTAAATGTGAATGCTGCTTTACGAGTCCACATTCAAATCACCTCAGTCCTGCCCCAAGCCTTGATTCTTTTAACCAAAGCAACGGTTTGTTCTAATGAGTATTTACTATTCGAGTCAATTGCAAATTTAGCAAGCACAGGGTCATTGATTAGACCCACTAATTCTCTTGCGGGCAAAGAATGGAACTCCTCCCTCGTCAATCCATTTTGATTACGTATTTTTGACAAGAAAACTTGATGTATCTTTTCTACTTTAGAATAATAGACATACCGATTAGCATCTCCAAAGCCGTAGTAAATAATACTGAATACGTGTCTCCATGGCTCAGGGTCACGCTTTTTGATAAGTACTGCTTCAAATGCTACAAACAATAACAGGAATAGAATTAGCATAGCCAATCCTTCACCTGTAAAGTATACAAGTAAGAAATAAACGGTGTTATATGAATCTGCGATAAGGGCATTTTGAGGGTGTCTTGATTCATCGAAGATTACCATAGCATTGTCTGAAGCCTGACCCTCTTCGCCAATTTTTGTACTCATTAGAGACTCTGCAATTACATCCAATGCCCACTTACGGTTGTCATTTTCTGGAATGAAATTACTCACATCCCCATACTTGCCATCATTGAACCCTTGATAGTCATACATTGCATTCATCAGGGCTGAACCGTCAGCGACAAAGATGATTTTTCCACCATCATTTGGATCACAAGTCGAACGAGCACATGCTTCTATGCTGAGATTGAATTGACCCCATAAATCAGGTGTTTCAGTTGTAACTTCACTACCAACCCAAATATCCCCATCTCCATTTACGTCAACTGTTGCCTCATTACTCGTAACAGCACGAATAGCAACTTCTGGAAGTGCCCCTTGAACACCAGGTATTATTTCCAATCCAGTGATATTGTTTAGAATTAGTTTGTAAGATGGGTCGAAATTTACAACACCATTATCCCAGTGTTGACCACAAATTCCGGCAGCCTCTAAAGTCATTGAATTTCCATCCAGTGATTTACAAGGATGTGAACCTTCTCCGTTTTCATCACCCCACCTTTCGTGTTGTGTAACGGTGTCAAGATCGATTTCAGTACCATTCATTCCACACGGATTTGCCTGTACACACATCCAAATAAAATTGAAATCAAGTTCGGTTGCATAAGTTGTATCAAATAACTGGTAACCATTGTAGCGCACTCCGAATGCCTCAGCTATAGTTCCTGCAAACCCGAAGTCTTCGAAAATTAATGCAGTTCCTCCGGCTTCAACAAATTCTACTATTGCTACCACTTCAGAAGGAGAATAACCATCATCGGTTGAGATTGTGATAAATCCATCATCATCAAATTGAGGTAGCGAGAGTGTGTCTCTTTCTACACCAGCGACGATGAATGTAGTATTTCTTGGATCTTCAATATCCGCTAGTAACAATGGCGATGAGACCAATGAGCGTGTTTCTATTCCAACGTCATTCAAATCTTCCCTAAAGGCCGACAAGTCATTCCAATCATCATCATATGCCGATAATTGATTTGTATTTGAGATGTTAACGAAATTTAGTAATATAGTCATCAATAGCATAGAAAGAACAAACCAAAAAGCGGCTTGTAATCCGAGTCTTCGATAATTCAATTTGCTAAGTTCAACCATAATCTCACCTACTAGAGCATAATTCCGACAATGCCACGCAACCATATTGGTTTAGAAGGTTGCCCACACTTGAGAAAATAATGCTCAACTCAACCATTCACTCACAACATTGTAAAAGTGTTAAAAAACATATTTAAGCGACCTTTTCAGGGATGTTTCAGCGAGTAAGGTGAACTTTGGTTGCAATCCTTGAAACTTCAGCCACAGGCACACTTACAATTCCATCCTTGGCAAGCCAAGGCAGTAAATTAGCATCAAGATCCATGCCAATTTTTACTAGAAATTCTGTTATCGCCCCTAACTGATTATCAAAAACAATATCAATTAATTGTCCAAGAACTTCGCCGTGAGAATCGACAACTTCCCTTCCAATTAACTCTCGACCAAAGATTGCCATGTACCTCACTTGCTCCGTAATATCTCAACGAGGGGATGAACTCCTTCAATGCGTCGCCACCAAGTGGCCAAATCACATGCTTTCCATGCCGAATCCATCTTCACGATTACGCTTGATATTAGATAATCCAGAAGTAAGACGCTCTTCCATCTTTTGATAATATTGTAGCATCTCATGAGTAACAGTTGGACGGACACGGGAAATCGCTTCCTCGAAGTGTGCTTTGGTTACCTTCTTCTTGTTGGCTCGCATAGTAATCAATGCTGCTTCGCGGCATACTGCCTCTATGTCAGCACCAGTGAATCCATCTAATCCACCAATAATATCCTTCAAAGAGAACTTACTCAAGGGCATCCCACTGATGTGGATATTGAAGATTTTCTCTCTTGCCTCAGCATCCGGTGGAGGGATATGCAATACACGCTCAAAGCGACCACTGCGAAGTAATGCAGGGTCGATCATCTCCGGCCTATTTGTTGCAGCGATGACGATAACACCATCCAATGAGTCAACACCGTCCATGCTGGCCAATAATTGATTGACCACGCGATTTGAAACGTCGCTTCCTTCCGAAGATGAGCCCGAGCGCATGCTGGCAATGGATTCAAATTCATCCAAGAAGATAATTGCCGGTGCTGATTGCTTTGCTTTCTTGAAAATTTCGCGAATTGCACGCTCAGATTCTCCGACCCACTTAGAAATCATTTCAGGACCTTTAATACTGATGAAATTGGCTTGGGCTTCATTTGCAACAGCCTTGGCAAGCAATGTTTTCCCAGTCCCTGGCGCACCGAATAGCACGATTCCTCGAGGTGGTTTTATTCCGAAATGTTTGAATTGCTCTGGCTTGGTCAGTGGCCATTCAACCGATTCCTTGAGCCTGTCCTTAACCTCTTCGAGGCCGCCGACTTCTTCCCAAGTAATCTTAGGAATTTCAACATATATCTCACGCAATGCAGAAGGTTCTATGTCTTTGATTGCGCCTTTGAAATCGTCCATTCTAACTTCCATCTTTTCCAAAACCTCTGGTGGAATAGTCTCTTCTTCTAAATCCATTTCTGGCAAATAGCGACGTAGTGCAAGCATTGCTGATTCGCGAACTAAAGCTGCAAGATCTGCTCCAACGAAGCCATATGTATTGTCTAGAATCCAATTGACATCAAAGTCTTCTGAAATTGGCATTCCACGAATATGAACGTCCATTATTTCGTTTCGACCTTCTCTATCCGGTACTCCAATCTCAATCTCTCTGTCAAAACGCCCCGGCCTCCTAAGAGCAGGGTCCAATGAATCTCTACGATTTGTGGCACCAATAACGACGACATTGTCTCGTCCTTGCATACCATCCATTAGAGTTAGCATCTGAGCAACGACTCTTCTTTCCACTTCACCGCTAACCTCTTCTCTCTTAGGACAGATTGAATCAATTTCATCAATGAAAATAATTGCTGGTGCATTTTCACTTGCTTCATCAAATATCTCACGTAATTGTTTCTCAGATTCACCGTAGTACTTGGAAATAATTTCAGGACCGTTAATAATCTTGAAATGGGCGTTTACTTCGGTAGCAACCGCCTTTGCAATCATGGTTTTTCCTGTACCAGGTGGCCCGTGTAATAGGACTCCTTTAGGAGGGTCAATTCCCAAACGACGGAATAATTCAGGGTGCTTTAGAGGCAATTCAATCATCTCTCTAACCTTCAGTAATTGTTGGCCAATACCTCCAACATCCTCATAGGTGATTCCACCGGTCTGGCCCACATCTTCAGATTCTAACGGTTCATCTTTGATGACAATATCAGTTTCGAGGGTTACCTTAACAATACCTTTTGGAGTTGTACTCAATACTGCAAAGGGGAGTGCTTCTGCGAACATTGTCATTCCAGGAATAAAAATTCTATCACCTTTAACCACTGGGCGCTTGGATAATCCTCTACGAGCAAAACCTTCAATTCCATGGCCGAATTTAACCTTCTGTTTATTCGCCATCACTGGAGAAAGAGTCAATTTAATGCATTCCTTTGCCTCGACTTTGGTAACTGTTACCGCATCGCCCAAACTGACTCCTGCATTTTTTCTAACCATTCCATCGACACGAATTAAATCCATCTTTTCATCTTCAGGTCTGCTTCTCCAGTAAATTGCACCAGTAGAGCGTTCTTCACCCTTAATTTCAACGATATCGCCTGGTTTTAATCCAAGTGCGTTTCCACCAGAAATACGAGCTCTACCGTGTGCAACATCAGATGGTATTGCTTTTGAAACGCGTAATGTAATTGAATCTTTTTTATCCGCCATAGTTAATCACCATACTGTTTCAAGCACGCCGACAGTATACAAAGACACTTCCGACCGCCCTCAACAAACCTCTCTGTTTCTGCGAACCACCTTAAACTCTCACATTCTCCACTTTGCTTTTTTAGCCTCAAAATATTGCAAAACACATAGTCATATTCAATAAGCCATCGCCGATGGCCAACAATATGGTTCATGTATTAGAAACCGGATTGGAGATTTTATCAACTGAAAACCCTCATGGAAAACCTATGATAAAGGGATATAACATCATCAATGGACAATTAACCTTAGCAAGTGATGGAGCAACTTTCGCTTCCACTAACCCAGCGATATTGGCAGATACTCTTGGAGAGTTCCCTCTATCGACTAAAGCTGATGTAAACGCTGCTTTGGATGCTGCACATGCTGCCTTCCCTGGATGGGCGGCAACTCCTGCACCTACCCGTGGCCAAATAATTGGTAACATGGGAAGACTGCTAATGGAACACAAAGATGCTATTGTTGCACTTGAAACTAGAGAGATCGGAAAAACATTGAAAGAAGCCGCTGGTTCAGTCCAAGAAGCGATTGATACCTGTCATTTTTTCCAATCCGAAGGAAGAAGATTATACGGCCAAACCGTCAATTCAGAATTACCTGACAAAGAATTGTTCACCTACCGAAGACCACTTGGAGTTTGTGGAATTATCAATGCTTGCAATTTCCCAGCAGCCGTTCCTTTCTGGAAAATGATACCTGCTATCATGTGCGGCAATACCTGTGTTTGGAAGAGTCCACAAGATGCACCACTACTTTCATTCGCATTAGCCCGCATTATGCATGAATCTGGATTGCCGGATGGAGTTATCAATTTAGTTCATGGCAAGGGTTCAACAACTGGCCAATATTTAGTCGATGCAGTAGATGAAGGAAGGGTTAACAAAATCTCATTCACAGGTTCAACTGCTGTTGGAAAGATGATCGGCGAAGTATGTGGACGCAATCTAGTATCTGCATCTCTTGAATTAGGTGGAAAGAATCCACTTGTCGTTATGCCTAGTGCAAATATTGACAATGCTGTTGAAGGTGCATATTGGGGTGGATTTGGAACCGCTGGACAAAGATGTACAAGTCTTGGAAATCTGATTCTGCACAAGGATATTTACGATGAATTTATGGAAAAATTCATGGCCAAGGTAAAGAGTACTAAAATCGGCGATTCCCTTCATCAAGAAGGAGTATTGTACGGACCTATGTTATCTGAAAAATATGCTAAGGATTTCCTAACTGGAGTTGAGATGTGTAATGCATCAGGAGCCCGCCAAATCTGGGGCAAAGGTAGAATCACTAACGATAACAAGCCTGAAAACTTCCTTGGAGATGCTACTGAGGGTGTTTTCATGTGGCCACACGTTTTTGATAATGTTACAGAAGGCATGGAATGTTTCAACGAAGAGGTCTTCGGACCTGCGGTTACAATCTGTAAAGCTGATGATTTCGAGCATGGATTACATTTGGCAAACGCTAGCCCATACGGTCTATCTTCTGCAATTTACACCAATGACAGATTAGAAGCATACCGCTTCAAGACTGGAATTAAAGCTGGAATGACCGGAATTAACAATTCAACTACTGGGGCAGAAGCACACTTGCCTTTCGGTGGTGTAAAGGGTAGCGGTAATGGAACTCGTGAATCTGGAATTTGGGTTATCGAAGCATACTCATACTGGCATGCGGTCAATGACGAATTATCTGGAAAGTTACAACTGGCTCAAATGGATGTTGAAGAAATCGAGATTGGTCGAGGCCGATGTCGACTACTCCGCTCTCGGTTGAGAGTCTTAACTGCCAACCTATGTCCTCATGGACGTAAGCATATTATCAAAAGCCTAAGGCTCTAGGACCACGCATAGGGGAATTATTGTGGTTGAAGCAAGACATCTACCAATGGAAAGAGGATTAGGAAAAACAGATCGTATTGACGATTGGTGGAAGTCTCCGCTGGCAATGGGAATCTATCTCGGGATTGCTGTCATGTATGCTACATGGCGCGGATTCATGGAAGCAGATTTCTGGATTTTTGAAGAGTTCGGAAGATCTGCTGGAAACCAAACAATGGCTATTGAGTCCAATGGCAGCCATGTTCTTTCACCTTTGTTTTCTCCGCTGGTAGTTCCTGGCCAAGATGGTCTTGGTTCTTGGGTTCCTGAAAGCCTTTGGTGGATGAGTCCGGCAATGTTCATATTGTTCATTCCGGCTGGATTCCGTGGTACTTGCTACTATTACCGCAAGGCATACTACCGTTCATTTATGGTAAGCCCTGCAGCATGTTCAGTAAGTACACCATTTGGTGACTACAAAGGAGAGAGTAGACTCTTTTTATTCCAGAATATTCATCGCTACTTCATGTATCTTGCAGTAGCATATCTCTTCGTTCTAGCATACGATGTATTATTGGCAACACAATTCCATGTTACTGGAAGTAATGCTACTTCCTACGGAGTGTCGGTAGGAACTCTTGTTCTCATGGGGAATGTAATAATGCTTGGAGGATATACCCTTGGTTGTCATTCATTCCGCCACGCAATCGGTGGAATTAGAAACCGTTTCCGCAATGGAGGCGGTGCTGTTGCAGAAGCATGCTGGAAGAGTTGTACTAAACTAAACAAGAACCATGGCAATTGGGCTATTTATTCCCTATTCTGGGTTATGTTCTCCGATTTCTACATCTATGCTTGTACAGAAGGCTGGTGGACTGATATCGTTCTTTTGGGAGGTCTTTGAATGAGTGATTACGAGACACATGATTACGATGTAATCGTCATAGGTGCTGGAGGTGCTGGATTAAGAGCTGCAATTGAAGCGGCTCGTAGTGGTGCTAAAACTGCAATCATTTGCAAGTCCCTATTGGGTAAGGCACACACTGTTATGGCTGAAGGTGGTGCTGCTGCTGCCCTAGGAAATGCGGATGACCGTGATGGTTGGAAAGTCCACTTCAAAGATACGATGAAGGGTGGAAAATACCTCAACAACTGGCGTATGGCACAAATTCATGCTCAAGAGTCTGCTGATCGAATTCGTGAACTTGAACAATGGGGCGCTGTCTTTGATAGAACTCCAGCTGGACTAATCAATCAGAGAAACTTTGGTGGACATACTTACCCACGTTTAGCCCACGTTGCTGATTCAACTGGGTTGGAAATAATTAGGACCCTACAAGAAAAGGGGATTCATTCCGGTATTGACATCTTCATGGAATATACTGTAAGCCATCTAATGCAAGATGATGACGGAACCTGTATCGGTTGTGTTGCTTACAATAGAGTTGATGGAGCAATGCATGCTTACTCTGCAAAGTCAACTGTTTTGGCTACAGGTGGAATTACTCGATGCTGGTCTGTTTGTTCAGGTTCTTGGGAATATACTGGAGATGGACACGCCCTTGCTCTCAATGCCGGAGCCGAATTAATCGATATGGAATTCGTTCAATTCCATCCAACTGGAATGGTTTGGCCTCCGAGTGTAAGAGGCATATTGGTCACGGAAGGTGTTCGTGGCGAAGGTGGTGTTCTGCGTAATTCTGAAGGAAAGAGATTCATGTTTGACAATGTCCCTGATATGTTCAAGGGTGACCACGCTGAAACTGAAGAAGAGGCTACAGAATGGGTCAGACAAGTTGTTGCTGGTGAAAAGGCAACTGTAAGACGCCCTCCAGAATTACTAACCCGTGACGTTGTTGCTAAGGCGATTAACAAAGAGGTTGCTGAAGGTCGAGGTTCAACTCATGGCGGAGCATATCTAGACATTTCAAAGCAACGTACTGCTGAAGAAATCATCGAAAAACTTCCAAGTATGCACCACCAATTTAGAGAACTTGCTGGTGTTGACATCACCAAGGAACCGATGGAAGTTGGTCCAACTGCACACTATGTAATGGGTGGAGTTAGAGTTGATGCTGAATCTCAAGAATCAACAATTAGCGGATTATACGCTGCTGGTGAAGTCGCGAGCGGTTTGCATGGTGCAAACCGTCTTGGTGGAAACTCCCTTTCAGACCTAATCGTATTTGGTAAGAGAGCTGGAGAATATGCTGCAAAGCGTTCAACTGATATCGAGCAACCTAAACTTGATACAAAGCAAATAGAAGATTCTATCAAAGCCAACTTAGAACCTTTGAATAGGGAAGAAGGTGAAAACCCAGGTCGCGTATATGATGAATTACGAGATATGATGCAAGCTAAGGTTGGCATCATTAGAACTGAATCCGAGTTGAAAAGCGCATTAACAGATCTCAATGATTTCAGAACGAGAATTCAAAATACAAGCTCTGGAAAATCAATGGTTTACAATTCGGGATGGCATCAAGCCTTAGATTTACAAAATATGGTCGATATTTCTTCGGTTTGTACACTCGCTGCCCTAACTCGTACTGAAAGCCGTGGCGGACATACTCGTGATGATTTCCCAGAACCTGATAGCGGTATGTGGAGTCACACAACAAATGTAGTTTGGAAAGATGGTGCTGAAATAAAAATCCGTCAAGAAGAGTTATCCCAACCACCTGAAGAATTAGAGCAATTACTTGACCGTTCAAAGAAGGAGGCCTGATTATGAGCGATATAAAATTAAGAATTTTCCGAGGCGAAGAAGGCGAAGGCGAATTAAAAGAATATGAAATTGAATTGGATGAAGGCATGGTTCTTCTCGATTGTATTCACCGTATTCAACATGAGCAAGAGCCTGATCTTTCATGCCGCTGGAATTGTAAAGCGGGCAAGTGTGGTTCATGTAGTGCTGAAATCAATGGTAAAGCAAAATTGATGTGTATGACTAGAATGAGCGACATAATCGAAGAAACTCCAGAAGATGAAGTAATTACTGTACGGCCAATGAAAACATTCCCACATGTCAAGGATTTAGTGACCGATGTTTCTTGGAATTATGAGATGGCTAAAGCGGTGGCTCCTATCAAAGGACCAGATGAACTTGATTGGAAATTCAGTCAATTCGAAGCAAAGCGTGCTCAAGAATTTAGAATGTGTATTGAATGTTATATCTGCCAAGACACCTGTCACGTACTCAGAGAATACAAAAAATTCGATGTCTTTGGAGGACCGAGAACAATGGTTCGTCTGGCTAACTTTGAGATGCATCCAATGGACCAAGAAGACCGTGTTCCAGAAATCAAGGATGATTTTGGTATTGCTTACTGTAATATCACAAAGTGTTGTACAGATGTTTGTCCAGCAGGAATCAACATCACAGACAATGCTATCATTCCTCTAAAGGAAAGAGTTGTTGACCGTTATTATGACCCACTAAAGAGAATCTGGAGAACAATAACAGACAAGGCTAGTGGAAATACTACAAGATATTGATTATCAATCTCTTATTCCATCTCAACTTTGCGTTCATTAGGTCTGCTCTGCTCTGCTAGTAGTGTTACAGGTTTATCGTCAAGAGAAACTGATTCAGAAGTAAGATCGCTCAAGTCACCATTGCTCAAGTATAGACTCGGGCCCGAATTCAAGAAGTAAACAGAACCTCGCCCTGCTCTAGAATCTGCAGGTTGAGGGTCAGGACTTGTTGCACAGCCATCGATACAACCATCGGCAAATGCGATGTAAACTCGTCCCTCTAAGTCAATCGTTAGGTCATTGAAATCCAATAGATTACGATTAGAACCCCCTTCATCAGTGCGACAATCTCCACTGTTAAGACACATAGCACCGATTTGTACTGGGTCATCAGAGATTCTTTGAGTATGGAAAGTTGGAGTCTCATCTAGTGCATTTAGACTGTATGTTACGTAGAGGTGATAGTGAACGCCAGCAGGAGCAGTATGCCCATTACCAGACCAATTGTTTCCATCAATATCTGCTGAATCTAATAATGAACCATTTTCACTTCCTAGATAAGTTACCGCTATTCTTCCAGGGTCTCCAGCATCTGTTTGTGGGAAGGCTGTCGAAATAACTTCTATTGGGCTAACTCGAATACTTTCAGAATCCCATGAGTCTCCCGAATCAATACTTCTAGACATGTATATTCCTTGGTCATTTCCAGTCCAAATATGATATGCATTGGATTCACTATCTGTTGCAACTTCAGAGTTTTTACGAGGATTAGGTGTGCCGACATCAGCCCCCATTTCTCTTTCGTCCCAAGTTACTCCGTTGTCTTTAGAGAAAATCAGTGTTGGAGTTTCTACTCGTGGTGTGACATAAACTGTACCATCGGGTGCGGTTGTAATCGCTCCATGCAATCCTCCATTGGTAGATGCAAGACCGACTATATTCCCTCCAACTTCAAATGATGCTCCACCATCAAAACTAGTGAAGCAGGAAATTCCTACAAGTTTGTTAAAACAAAAATAAACAGCGGTTTCGTATGTTGGATTTAGTTGTCCAATGACACCATAGCCTTCGTCAACCCAAGGACCTGTTGCTAATTTGATGTGGTCGTTGAGTGGAGTTGTTCCTGAATCGTGAGGGTTACCCAGCCATGATTCTCCATCATTATCCGACCATCCAATCCAAGTAGACTCCAAACCCATCATATGAATATTGAAAATACGATCTGTAACAGGGTCGACCCATCCATATGGGTCGCTAGTGAATGGTGCCTGAGTAATATCGGCGACATTGGTCCAACTTTCACCATGGTCACATGAGCGCATTGGTTTTTCCATGGCGATGAAGAACATACAGCCGCTTGATGTAATTCCAATACTAGGCTCCTTACCAGTTTCACCTACGTCACTGAATGTGAAATTAAGATTTAATGGCTCTTCATCAACAGCCATTCCATCCGGCCCTGTTACGAAAGTTCTACCATCGCCTTCCGGCTCTTCAGTAGGTTGAATCGCAGGGTCATCTCCCTGCAAACATCCAGCCAATGTGAACGAAATCATCAGGGTGCTGAGAAGCAAAGCCATTACACGCATATTTCGCCCACTTTGCGATAGCACAATTATCTATCGCCCGCTTGATGGATAATAATTTTCATATTTACTACCCCAAACCGTGAAAATTACCGGCACCAGATGAATAAATATGTGAGAAACTATGGCCCTGGATTAATTATTTGGGGTAAACCCTTCTCCCAAGAGTGGAATGATGCAACGAAAGGTGCAGTACAGCACATAAAAGTTTGAAAGAGTTTGGAGCCCATTCCTCGGCCGCGACCTCGGATGGGCGGATCGTCTTTCGACGAAAACTTGACGCATCAAGTTTTTTTCTTGAATAGCAAGAGCTAGTACGAAAATCTAACACTCAAAGGTGTTCGATTCCGATCTTCTTGACATTTGCCTTCTTAATCTTGTCAGGCAGCCAAGCAGGACCGTTCGCAGGCTTTGCAACCATTGCGATACTGCCGGTGAAGACGTGTACACGCTTGGTGCCACGCTCACGTAGGCGGATGTTCGTTTTTCCACGTGTTGCTGCTTTTAGAGCTGCACCGCGCGGTTGCTTACTAGCAAATACTTGGCTTGTGTCGTTTCCGCCCTCCATGAGGACGAAGTACTTTTTATCAGACATTAGGATAACCTCCAATCTCCCACTTCACAGGTTAGCACTTAAACCTTTTGCCGAAAAAAGGCATTACTGCGCTGTATAGGGACCGCAGTACCCCTCTCCGCTAGCGAAATTGACATAATGTGGCGCAGCACCACGGTTTCAAAAACAACTAATTGGAGCAACTAAGATTGTAAAATAAAACCCCATGTGGTTGAATTAAGAAAAGTAACAAAATACTAAGATTATAATTCTGCGCCTGCTAGAGTTTTGGTATCTATAACCCCTGGAACTTGTCGAATGGTTTCTACGACCGCCTTTGCGATTATAGCCAAACTATCTGCCTCTAACTTGACGATTAAATCATGATCACCGAACAATAATGTTGCATCTACGACATACTGTAAATCCTTTACTGCCAAGTAAGCTTGGTGCTCTTTACCTGGTGCAACATTGATGAGAACATATCCGACTGCCATTTGACTCATACTAGACCAACAGCAGGGAGAACATGAAGACTTCTGTCTATTGCTCCATAATCACAACATTTCTTGTGATTCAATAATCTCTAATTGTTCTCTGCTGAATTGTTGCCATTGGTCTTCGACCCATCCCTCTGGAATTGAACCCTCTAACCATTCAGAATACACCTCTACTGTCCAACCATCAGGTAATTCAAGTTCACCAGCTTGTAGGTGGTGTAGTAGTTCTTCATCTTCCGACTGACCCTCAAATAACTCATCGACATCAGACTCAGGAATTTCCACAACCGATTTTTCAGATTGTTGGTTTTCATCTAATGCACCCCAATCAATTTCCTCATTTGTTGTATCTTTCTCCTTATTGAAGAATAATAGCAGAGACACTATCAGTGTAATTATTACGATTAAGATTACCAAGTATAATGAAAATGGTTCTTCTACGGAATCACTTTGGTTTTGATTCGGATGGATATCATCACTGCAATTTAGGCATGGAATAGGTGCTAAAATACTTATTTCGATTGTCAGATTATCATAACCACCATTGGAATCTACACAGGAGTAAGATACATTGAGCGATTGGTTTGCCAACCCAATAGGGACTGGATATACAAATTCATCACCATAATCATCTAGTGGATAACCCAAAAATAATGATTGGATAATTGCCAAACTTTGGTTGCCTTTTACCACATAGTAAAAACAGGTTACATCTGACAACCCGTCAGCATCGCTAACGGAACCATTGACATGGAGGTCTTCTCCTGCAGCAACCTCATCATCACCAACTATCATAACAGACGGTGGTGAATGAATAAATTCAAGAGCGATTTGTCCGGAGTTAGATAAACCATCAATGGTTTTAACAGTGAATATCAATGTGCCACCATCGTCTGAAAATGATGAATCTAATTTGACTCTGAAATATATTACTTCGCCTTCAGCACTAGAATTAAGACAATTCTCATTTGGTTGAGTCCAAACAGGCTGATCTATTAGAGGTGCAGGAACGCCCCAGTTCTCCTGATAGAGTGATGCTGTAACGGATTGTATTGGCCGTTGACTCTCCAAAACAAGAGTCAGGGTCGCTGTTTGGCCAAACATTAACTCTTCGATCGGGCCTGAACTATCACAAATGGAAGATTCAACTATATTCGGTAAAGTTAGAATTAAAGGAATATCAAATTGTTTGCTCTGACTTGCGCCATGTTTTCCAGTGATACTGGAATATACAATCAAATCTCCAGATTCTAATGGCACTTCTACAACTGGCAATTCTACAAGCATTGTATTGTCACCTTGTAGAATGTCAATCGGATAGGTTAGTGTTTCAGCACCTGGCCATGTAATGTCAAGGTCGCCGATGATTGGAGATAGTGGGTCATCGTCATCTGTAATGACTATCTTAACAAATTCACCGCCACCACCCAGAACTCTACTCAAAGTTTCACCTTCTGAATCAACTACAGAGATATCAATTTCAGGATCTCTATCGAAAACCTCAATTTGGCGATGATTCAATAGTTGACCATCAAACGAATATAGATAAAATGTCAAATCGGTTAACGGTTGGCCAATTTCCAAAGAATAATTACCGACATAACAATGATGATTGGCATCATTTTGAGATACGGATGTAAGGTTGCTCACAGTACCACTTGAGACTTGTATAGTGGGGATTTCCGATTCAACAAATAAATCTGCATCCAAGACACAACTGCGCAAAGTGATGTTCTCTCCGCGATAAATACCTTGTGCTGGGTGATTCGGAAGCGGAGTTGCTCCAACCCATTGCTCATCATCTACTCCATCTAAATGTGGTCCAAACCACATGGCACTAGCATTGACAACTTGACTTATGTTGTATTCGACCATTGTTGTGACTTGTCCACTTTCATCTTCTGCAAATGCTTGTAATGCCAAGTATCCTAAATTAGAGCCTGTTGAAAGAATAATCGAGGTTTGCCATCTGTTCTGATCAACTCTACCTGGGTTTTGCGAAACCCAATATCCGGTTTCATGGGTTATACCTTCCCCAATTACCAACCAACGGATTTCAACTGATGTGACATTGACATCATCACTTGCCGTTACAGTACAAATGAAATTGTCTCCACGTGAATATACTGTAGAATCGCAACTAATAGCATCTATTACTGGTGCGGCATTTACCCAAACTCGTAATTGCTTCATATTATTCAGCGTATTCCTTTCCGGATAATTAGAACTAATATTTTGATAAATAACCCTAATATCAGTCCAACCTGTGTTTTCTGGATAGTAGGTTAAATTAAGCAAAATACGCGAACCGGCTTCATCTCCTTTCGGCATAGTGAGATTATAGGTTGAAAGAATATTATTACCTTGGACGTCCTGAATTACCAATGTCCCATTGGCTTCTGACATCCCCCTATTTTCAACTGCGATTTGAATGATGGTCATCTCACCAAGACTAGCATTGTTCATTTGTCTGGCATCTAAGATTGACACATCGTGATAAATATCTGCATAAGCAGCCATCTTAGGGTCGCCAACTACAACTCCCATCCAACTGGTTAGACGATTGGCTGCTGCTTGTGATTCTGCTAGATTATAGCCCATTGCATAAGATGACAATAGGACAGATGGAGAACCTACTGCTGAAAGATATGGCTCGTAGACATAGCCTTTGACTCCACTTGCGCCATCTTCAAGAATATCTGCGACAAGTGATTGCCCGTATGTAGTCCCCCAATTGAAAGAGCGCCCACCTGTACTAACCGCAGTTTCTACAATTGAACCATTGACCCAAGTCATGTGTGGTCTAATCACTCGCAATATAGTTGAATCGATGAATAAAGAGCCATCTGCCGATGTAGGGACAATATCCAATGAGATTTTGATTCGTAATGATGTTGCATCGGAATGTGGTCTAAACCTCATTGATGCTGAATTCCAATTTGTAGTGAAATCTTTGTTCGAAGACGTGTTGGTATTGATCAATGTACCATTTATATCCAAAGAAGATACTGCAATATTGTATTGTCCAAATACATCGCCAGTTCTTTTTCCATAACTGTATACTGACCATGCGTGATTAGTAAAATTGGAAGGAATATCATAAGTTGTTTCCAAATAAGCAACACCTTGTCCATTTCCGGAATATGCAGAACAGTTGTTGACAATATCTCGGTTCAGAGCAGTTACTGAACCATGGCTCAAGGAAGTATTCCAAATCATTAGATTGTCTATCATCCCCTCAAAATATGAATTATCTGCCCGATTAACCCCTAATTTGTATAAATCAAAATTATTGACTGAACCATTTGGAAATACATTGCTATTTACTAAAACGCCATCCATGTATTGTCTCGTCTCTCCAGTATCATATACGGTTACTAAATGAGTCCAATGTTGTGGAGTAACATCTCCAAACACCTTTGATTGATTGTTATGTAATTTCCATTGATTACTCGAAATCATATGTTGGAAGGATTGGTTAGAGCCTGCATTATCATCTATTGCGAAAGTTGCTGCATAGTTCGTTTGGTTGGAAACATTGGCCCATACCCATTGGCTAACAGTGAAATTACCAAGCCAGTCATTTACATTGACTTTCGCATAATCATCAGTACCATCATACCACAAACAATTACCATCGATGCAATTTCTCCAATTGCTTGAATCCATGCCATATAACGAGAAATCGTTTCCATTAGGTACACTATCATTAGTTTGATTGCCTGAACCTTCTTCAAAGTCCCAGTGGTGAATTAGATTGTCTGACTGTGGTGTATAATCTCCAGCCACATAGAAAGCCGACGGAGGTATTGTAGATTTAGACACGTTTGGGCCTTGCCAAGATAATAGCAACCCATGAGGCCCTCCGCCTTGGAAAAATTCAATCCTGAAATCATGACTATCCTGCAGACAGATTCATTGCTGACTGAATTTTCCCTCATCCCGTGCGACCCATAATTCTGGATTGCGCTAACCCCGTCAATCCACAATTCGGAACCATCATCGGAATTGAGGTACAGTGTCCAATTTCCGGTTTCTGGAATCTCGATTAACCCACTGAATCTCGCACCCCAATTATTCTTAAATCGGTCATCTAGACCAGAATATGGATTATTTGATGAAGAGTATGCTAGGCTAGTTTCAGTACGTATGTGGTCTGGCACTCTATCGATTAAATCTGGCATCGTAGCTGTATTGAAACTGACACCTTCATTATCGAAATATTCAGCATAGATCCCAGGCAATGAATCACCAGATTCCTGTGTACATTCAGTTGAGATTTGTGCCTCTACTGCCCCATTTCCACCTTGCTTTGTACTATTCTGATAGCCCCAACTAAATTCATCACCTGTTGAGATAGGTTGGTGATGATGCGTTCCAATATCTGGACCCACTGGACCAAGATTCATCTGCAGTGTCAAATCCCCCATTGGGTAAGTAATTCTTATTCCAGTTGCCGTCATTACTGCCCCATGAAGCATAACCCATCACATTGCTAATATTGGTGATGAATTCTGTCTCTTCATCGAATATCACTGGAAGTCCTAAACTACCATTCAAGGTTGTATTTGCAGTATACAAGTCATCATTCCAATATTTATATCCAGAATCGTTTCGGTTAGTAGCCAAATCCAAAACAAATGTTCCTCTTTGGCCAAGTGAATTATTTGCTTTTTCTATTAAGCCAAGAGCGGTTTCAACTGTATATCCAGTTAGTCTGGTAACCAAATAAAACCCATATTCTTGCCTAGTAAAAACTTCCATCTCTTTTCCCGCCAATGGTCCATATTGGTGAGCACCCCACGAATCAGCCCCAATACTGCCATTATACTGGCCACCTAGCAAACTAAATTCTTGGTCAAAACTGGCTTTGTCAGCACCTCCATTAATGCGAAGGGGGATTCCTTTGGTTGTTACCAAATAATTGAGCGAATTACCTAGAGACCTGATTGTTTAACATTTCAAAGAATGGTAGCATGAAATAACTTTCAAATTGTTCTCGATTAATCGTTTCACCCGTTGGAGTATCGCTATCATTGAAGATAAAGACTCTATCAGTAGAAATATTTCTTGCGTTAACAAAGGCCCAGCCGATTGTTTTGCTAGCCTCAGATTTATTATTTATCAAAACACCAACATCAGAATAATCTATCACCGTCAGTAAATCAAACCCAGAGGAAATAGCAATGTTTTGCCATGGCGTTTGATTCCAAATATCGCTACCAGTACTAGCATGAAACCCGCTAAATACTTTCTTTAGAGTCCAGGGGTTTTCTTCAGTTACAATTTCTACCTTTTCGCTAACAACATTATCCAACACTGGCACCAGTACAGAATTCGCAATCAAAATGATTGCGAACAATATAGCACTGCGCATTAGACTCACATTTATCGGATGTATTTCATTGGTTTAGCCCTATCGGGCAAAGGATTGTAAAAAAGGACTCTCGGCGTAAGATTTAATTGATGAAAAACAGCGATATTGTGTTGATTAATTCATTATATTGCGAACTTAATATGTAGGGATGCCTCTCCTGCTTGAACCATGGCAGAACTGTATATGTCCAGAACCTGCAAATGGGGAATTCTGAAAGTCGTTGGTGGCGAGGTGTGGAATTACACTGCTGATGCACTTATCACTCCTGCAAATAACCGGTTATCTGGACGTGAAGGAATGGATGCTTTGATTCATGCAAAAGCAGGGCAAGATTTAACCGATTTTACCCGTGATATTTGTTTAGAGAAGAGGAAAACCAACGAACCACCATGTGTTGTTACCCAAAATGTTGTTTCAGAACCATACGGTTTATCTGCTAATTATAAGCATATTATTCACGTCGTTGGCCCAGATTGCAGAAGACCGAATCAAGATGAGTCCCGAAGAGAACTTCTCCCAGAGACTTATGTCAACTTATTCATCACTCTAAAGGAAATGAAATCGATCAAGTCAATCGTATCACCTCCTGTCTCAATGGGAATCTTCTCATACCCTCACCGAGAAGGTGCGCGTAAAACACTAGAGATGATACTGAATGCATTAGATGGTGAAGAAGATCCTGGTTTTAATGAATTTACTCTCGTTGTTAAAGAAAAGAATTTTATCAATAATTTGCGTACTGTATATCGTGAAGGCGAAGACCAAATGCCAGGAATAGATACAACCAGCGAATGAGGGTTGTTGATGGTCGACCTCCCCTCTTTGGTCAAAAGTACCCTCGAAGGTGATAAACGTAGTTTTGATGCTGTCATGATGGTGACCGCTAGTGCTCGTAAAGCCAAAAGCGTCGTTGAAGTATTGCCAAAGGAATTACCATTGACCGTATTGACCAACCAATCAAAAATTAAAAAAACCCTTACTGAGGCAGGGATTGAAACGACGAAAATGGAAGAAAACCTTTCGGCTCAAGGACTGGGTGTGTTGAATCATGTTCACGATTTGATTTTACAAGGCATGGGAGAAGGTCGAATCTCGAGAGGCGAGAGATTGTTAGTAGTACTAGCAGAACCTATTGAGGGAGTTATCGTAATCGACACAAATGTTCTCAGCACCAACAGATTTGCTAATATCTCTCACGAATTTAACATTGAACTGGCTATTTTGACCAAATTGATGGAGTTGGCAAGACATATTGGAAGTCGTGGTAGGGAAGGTCATTCGGTTGGAGCATTATTCGCAATTGGACCTTTACCAGCGTTGAGAAAGTATTCCACTGCTTTAGTTCTAAACCCATTCAAAGGACATTCTACTGAAAAGAGATATATTGGAGATTACGCAAACCATGAGTCAATGGCTGAATTCGCTTGGTTAGATGGTGCTATTCTATTTAATAAAGAAGGGATTGCAAGTGATGCTGGAAGATATATCCAAGTTCCTGCAGGAGTTGTACCAAAACCTGGTGAAGGAGGGCGGCATCTCGCTGCTAGGGCTATTTCTCAACTAGCAGAATGTATTGCGATATGTGTTTCTTCAAATGGTTCAATCACATTATATGCTAATGGAAAAGACCGTTACAAAGTAAAATTGAGTTGAAGTTCAAACCTTAGTTCTTCCTTCCAGTAGTCTTTCGGCTGATGCGATTGCGATCTTGGCCAATTCTAAATTGGTTAGACTTGATTGCAAGGATGCAGATTTAAGATTGCGCTCGATACTTAGTTTACTTCTTTTAATTGCAGCAATCCTTGCTGAATTCTCTTTGGGACGAATTGATTCTCCGCGCTGAGACATCAACCATTCTTCAAGGAGCGCTTTACCCCATTCAGGGGCTCTAAGTCTTGCTGAAAGTAACATTTCAGATTGCCGATGTCTAAATCGAACCAAACCCTCTTGGGTTCTGTGAACTTGAATTGAGCCAGGATTCCAACGATCAAGCGGTATATGTAAATGCTCTTGGCAAATCAAATCACCATCATCATCAACTACAAAATCAACTATTACCACTCCTTGTGCTAATCTGAGGAATACTTGAGACATATCATCATCGGCGACCCATTCGGAAATCTCTTCAGGTGTTTGCCCCCAATTCTCCTCACACCAGACTTCGATTGCTGCCTTGTAAGATACCATCATTTAGTGCTCAAGCCGAGTGCACATGAACTTTCCCACATTTTGTGATTGGTAATTAGAGAGTTATTCAATAGATTTGGTGTGAGCATTGAAGGAGGAAGAGGGTTTGGCAAGTCTATGGATGTCGATGACTTCATGGCAATAGATGCCGACTGGACAATGGTATGGGTTGCCATTATCGTCTGGGCCATCATAATACGGTCGTGGGAAAAAAGCGGTATTTTAGACCGCTGGAACTCTTCTAGAGTTTTCAAGGTCATTTTGATGATCAGGGGAAAACAAGGATTGAAAATCTTGGAAAAGATTTCCAAACCACGAAGGTTTTGGAGAGCATATGGAGAAGTGTCCCTTTGGTTATGCAGCCTTGCCCTATTTGCAGTTACTTTAGTTGTAATATTATCATTCATCGGCGCATTACTATCACCTCCGGCAATGGACCCGCCAAGTGTTAGCGAAATGGTTGCAATTCCAGGTCTAAACCCTATTATTCCGCTGGGATGGGGTGTAATCGCATTCGTTATTTCTTTAGTAATTCATGAATTCGGGCACGGACTAATAGCAAGAGCTCATGGAATGAGAGTCCGTTCTTTTGGCCTGTTAATGCTAGGACCCCTTCCATTAGGCGCATTTGCTGAACCTCAGTATCAAGAATTAATGCGCGCTCCAAGGCGTGAAAGATTGCGAATGTTTGCTGCTGGTCCCGCAACCAATCTCTTTGCTGCATTTGTTTTGATGATAATGATGGGAATGCTGGCATCTCAAGTGGTAGCCGTAAATGACCACATCCATGTAAGAGAAATCGTCAAAGATTCTGGTGCAGATTTAGGTGGTATGCAACCTTGGGACACATTAGTTTCAATCGATGGGCAAGAAATTATCGGCATCGATGGATTTCGTGATACACTCAGTAATTATTCATCTGGTGAGCGAATAGATATCGTGGTACGTAGAGAGAGCGGGCTTAGAGATACTATTACAGTAAATCTAACTGATAAACATCAATATTATTCAGAACTCGGATGGAGTAATGAAAGTCTTGTAAATCTTGGAGTTGAAGTTGGCGATCCATTTTTGGGGGTAGTGGGGATGTCTGAAGGCACTGCTGGGATTGATCGGTTAGCTGGTCCATTCTCACCACGCTGGCAAGGAAATTCCGTGGAAACTGCTATTTCAGTCCCTATTCATTCGCTTACAATAATGCTGACTCCTTTCCAGATGAATGGAGTAGCGATACATCCATTTGAACAATCATTGCTACAAACTGGTGATGGAATGGTGGCATCACTAATAGGAATTGATGGAATTGTGTTCTTAGTTAATTTGTTTTTCTGGCTAATGTGGGTCAACATATTATTAGGATTTACCAACCTAATACCAATGGTTCCTTTTGATGGTGGACATATGTTTAGAGATTTACTCCACGGTAGTATTTCTGGGGTCAAGAAAATCGGTAAGAAATTGAGACTATGGGATATACATGCGCTAAAAGTAGATCACTTTGCCAGTAAAGCCTCTTCGATGTCGTCGTTGTTTTTCTTTATTATTCTAGTATTCCTTATGGTAATACCTTACTTCTAATCAACGACTACGACGTCTTGCTAATTCAGCAAATATTTCAGTTTGATTTTTTATTTCATCTAATCCTGAAATTTGCTCTTCTACAATTTTGCTAATATCCAATTGGGCTGCAACATCTGTTCTTATTGCCCTAACTTCCAAATTATGCAATGTTTGGTTTTGTTCAGCAGCATTTGAACAAACTAATGCAATGAACTTGTGCAGGGGCATTCCATCGTCCCAATTGAGATAAGGCGTCCCATTTCTATTGAGCGGAAATGGTGGTATTGATTTTGCTAATTGTCTCAATCGGCCTTTGAGATTATTGGTTTCAACTCTAAATATCATCCACGAATCTCCTCTAATGCCTTTTCTTCTATGAGCATATAATGGCATTAAGTTGCATCTTTGGCCTTCATTTACCATCGCTAAATATTGTGCCATTGTTCTACCTGAGAGATATAATTTACTTGCTTTTGTGGTTTTGACTTCGATCGGAAAGCAAATATCACCTCTAAGTGCTAATAAATCACCTGAACCTTCCATTCCTGAACCTGCTGCTCTAACAACCAAAAATGGGCGGGTTATTGCCAATCTCATTTTCTCTTTTTGTTGTTCTGTGCAGGACTTAATTACAGCCTCAACACCTGCAGGAACCCCCGCAATAACTTGCCGCAATTCCCGTTCATACTGACTCGACACATTTTGTCAACACTGTCAATCGTTATTGATAACTTCTATTGCAAAGGAGATTACTGCGGCGATTTGAGTGGAATCATTGCCGCACCACCAATCAATAACTTTGTGACCTTCCTTCATAAGCATTGTTTGTGGCTAAGGTAGTTATCAGGTGCGCCGATTTCAAATTGGCCTTTCGCTTGATGGAAACACTACGCAAAAAAGGCCTACCATTTACTCAACTTGAAATCGGACAAAGTTTGCCAAGTAAAGATACGATTTGGTTTGGCAGTGAAGAAGAAGTTGAGAATGCGATGGATGAAGGTCGAGGAATTGCTTGTAACATCAATTGTTGTGAATTGGCAGTCACTCAAGCAATGATTTTGAGAAACGGCCTATCGATAATAGAAAATATCTCTATCGGAATTGACCCAGGTCCACGCCCAGGTTTAGCATGGTTAGCAGATGGAGTGCTGATGGGAGTTGCACAACTTGAAGGGATTGATTTTGTTGTTGAACATATTAATTCCATTATCAATGCTGCTGAATTCAAAAATATGACTTTGCGAATTGGTGATGGTGCGCCATTATTACGAGATAGAATTATCAATAAATGTTTAGAACATCAATGGAATATTGAAGAGGTAGATGAGGCAAAAACCTCTCGTGGTCTATTACGACATAACCACTCGACCTCTGCTATTAGAATCGCATTATTACGTGGCAAACATGTTTGGCAACAACGTGTGATAAAACCTACTGATGGCCAAATACGCTATATCCAAAATCAAAGCCGAACCGATAGTTCTGGTGCCAAGACCATTTCCAAAGAATTAGCCGCAAAGGTTGGAACTGGTGATTTGACGATGCCTCAGGCATTGAATCTGATGTGATGATCACTCTGTGTCTTCATCGTAGTCATCTTCGTCGTCTTCGTCATCTTCGTCATCTTCGTCATCTTCCCAGCCTGATTCTTCTTCATCAAAGGCCCCTCCACCATAATCGATAGAGGTTCTTGAAGCAATAGAAATTACAGAAATTACAACAAGTATTGAAACTAATGCAAATATCCACTGTAACGGGTTTTCCCTAAGATTATCCAGTCCTCCCAAATACTTGGCATAAGCAATATCTACGCTGTGAGTTGCTGAGTTATCATCATCATTTACTTCTGCGATTAAATTACCATAGTCAACTTCCACACGAATATACAAAACATCTTCTGCTGACCATGTAGTGGTCACTTCTCGTGTTTCACCGCTACCAATTCCTAAGATTGTCATTACCTTGAATGGTTTCTCTGAATCTCCAGCAAAGAATGCAACCTTGAATGCTGCAGGTGTTTCTCCACCGTTGTTAATGACCTCGGTTGTAATCTCAATCTTTGATGATGGAGCAACGTGGTCATCTGAAAGTGTAATTGATTTAACACGTAATTCAGGGCCAACTGCTCCTAATCTAATCCATTGCCTTTCAAAGTCGGTATCATCGCTTGCCAATTCTGGAATTGGGCTTGCTTCGGAATTAGAAACTACTGGGAATTGATTTCCAGCAGCATCCCAACCAGTGATATAAAATCCAACGAAATCTCCAACCTTAGGAATTATTCTTCCTTCATCAGTCAAATCAACTGTTCCAGTCCAAATGACGTTTTGTTCATCTTGTTGCATCCCCAGTACTGCAGAACCTGCACCGATTGTCATTGTTCTTGTTGAATCTCGCATAACCCAGTGCACCAATTGCTCTGAGCCCGTTAGATCTGCATCTTCAGTTCCTTGGAATTCAATTGCGATGTTGGTCAAATCATTATTAGCTGAAATGTCAATCACATTCAATGGAGATATACGGCGTGTTACACGCGGTGAAGCGTCATCCACTACAACTCTCAAAGTTGTTGAAACCAATGCCCCGGTCATGTCTTCTCCACGGCCTGGAATATTTGTTATTGAAATCAAACAAGTTCTTGTTGGTGATGATTGCAATGTCAATGCTGCTGAAAGCGGAACCTCAACAGAGTATTCTCCAGCAGATGTCAAAGAACCATCAGACCAAACCTTCTCACCATCAAATACTTCGACAAGAATACCAACATCTCGTGGTGCAGCAACATCGCTACCTTCGTAAACAACAGTTCCTGTAAAGGCTAATCTGTCATCCTTGCGAACTCTTGAACCATCAGCAATATGGCCAGTTCTTGGTTCACTGATATCATCTACGTTGAAGTTGGATGGAGCGAGCATCAAATCATTTTCAACTCTAAAGGTATGCTCTAACAGAAGTATTCGTGAATCATCAGCAGTGCCTCTCTCCTTGTATAGCAGTGCAACATCACCCATTTCTTCATCAGGCCAATCCCAGCCGACTACGAAGTCAAAGGTTAGCATAATCCATGGCAATCCGGAATCGTTGGTTGTTTCGTACATGTTACTGCTCTGAAGAATAGTCAAATATTGGCTTTCAGACCAGAATGTATTGTTAATTCCAGAATATGAGATCCTTTGAATATCTCGGATAGGGTTAGGACCTTCAAAGTCAAATACCAAAGAAATGTGTTCAAAGTCAATAACTGTATTTGCATCAATGAAACCTAGAGTAATTGTTTGCTTCATGCCTGAAAAGACTGCACCATTATCTTCATGGCCCATCCAATCTAATCCAGTGAAAACTGCGCTTGAGTCTTTTCTTGTCCTAAATGTAGCATCATCATGGTCAAATCCTGTTTCAGATTCAAATTTCAATATCTCATCATCTTCATCAATATATGTGTAATGAAGAGGGTTTCCTGCTTCATCGCCACCATCCCAGAAGTAAGAAACACGACCCATGTTAGCATTACGGGAATGGTCGATTGTAGTCATGAACCACTTGCTCTTAGAAACGGTATTATTGTAAACAACCTTGGAAGCGTACTCATTTGAATCCGCTTCTCCATTACGATTCATGTCATGGTCTGCTTCAACCCAATACATCAATTTCAATGACATTGGATGTCCAACTTCATCATTGACTAATACCTTGATTTCTTGATCTTTACTAGCGGCTTCATATCCATCATTCTTAGGAGAAATATCTAGCCTCTCAGGTGCAGTAGCATCAACCTTGAATGTTCTTCTCCAATCCGCATTCGGTTGCATTGTATGAGTTGGGTCTTTCTCGTTATAAGTTTGAACTTCATATGTCATTCCAGTTGGAACATCAATATTGGGTAAATCTATTGTGATAAAGAATGAACCATTTGAATTGGTAGTATCTCTTGCAGTACTCTCAACCCAGCCATTACGTGAAATTCTAACGTCAAATGCACTATCCTTTGGTGCATCATCAGTATCAGCGAACCACATTGCGCCTTGGAAGTGGATTTGCTCTCCAGCAGCAACCCATGAGTTATCTAGAACGTCATCAGAAGTGAATCCTCCATCATTATCTCTGACCTTCAACCATCCTAATCCGAATGTCCTATTGACTGCTAAGCCAGTAGATGAGATTAAATCTAGAGGTGCAAAACCAGCAGAACCAGAATCATCTAGACATCCTGTCTTGAATTTTACTTCCGCTTGATCTGGGAACTCGCTTGTGACATGGAATATCCAATGTACCTCCAAAATACCATTACTTTCAACGCTCCAAGAACTTCCATCGATTTCAATGTAGTTCTCTGGGTCATTTGGTGCAGGGAATACATCGCCATTCTGCCAAGTCATAGTAGGGTTCTTGGCCATTGAATTAGTCATTAAAGTTAGAGTTGCGCTAGTCATCGATGTTGCAGCTTCACCTATCACGTGTCTTGTTACGACTTCATATGGCTCAACTCTCTCATGCAATACTTCGCCTACCGGTATTGAAATATCAAGATTAACTGTTTGCATTGTATATGTGACAGAAAATGAATCAAGAATTAGTTTTCCACTTGAAGAAGAAGCTAAATCAACTTGAATATGTTTTATTCCCGCCCCAGTATCTGGAATCAAATCATTGAATTTCTTAACCATTTTATCACTCTGACTATTTTCAAAAATAGTAACCGGTCCTATCAATGCTCCATCATTTGCTGGGCGTTTCCATGCTGAAGAATTATCTAGAAGGATTTCAGCCTCCATCGGTGCATCACTATGTCGTTGGATACTCAAATTTGTAATCGATGGTGAATTTCCTGTACTCGAGGTTGATAACATCACTCTAACACACATGTAGTAACCAGTGCTGCTAATTGTTTTTGTCTGGCCTGGGGAAGTGAATGTATCAATTGTTGAACCAGAACAGGTGCTTGAAGAGTCAAAGCCGAATTTTACGCTTATGCTAGTTCCAAATGGTCTAGTTTCATTCCAATTAATCGTTGCAGCAACCACATTATTAACTGTACCACTAGTATATTGATAATTATACAGATAACCATTCCTTTGGTAACTTGCAGTATATTGAATTGCCAAATCACCCTAATATTGGTGTTTTGGATGTTGTTCCATTCAAATGCGCTCTCCACTTGAGCATTGAACCTGCTGTTGCAAATGTTACCATTTGACCAGCATTAGCGTGCATCCAAGTAACCCCGCCATCGTTTGAAATATCAATATTGATTGAAGTTCCTGTTGGCTCATATGCCAATACTGAAGTCAATTTCAATGAAGTGATAGACTTTCCAACCGAGAAGGTAGTTCCAATTACAGTCGCAGAAGTCGTTGTAGATGAGCGTGAATCAAATAAATCTCCATCGCCCATGAAATTAATCTTTCTTGACTGGGATGTGGGGCAGTATGCAGAATAATAATGGCATGTAAAGGCTACTTTACCTGTGCCATCATCAACTAATCCATAGTGGCCACCACCATCGATCTCAACTTCACCCATCGAGTCCAACCATAAACCATTGAATGCATATTGATGATGAGTGCTCTTGTATCCTTGATTGCTGTAAAGGTTGTATGTTACCATTGGATAATTAACAACCAATCCTGCACCATAGTAGTAATACATTGAAGGATAAGTACCCAACAACCACGAGCCATTTATCGAAGTTGGAGATGCTGGGTTAACCTCTTTGAGATAATGAGACTGACCTTGATAATCATAAGTTGAAATATACATCTTTCCTGTATCATCATCAAAATCAACTCCAGTTATGTATTGGCTATAGCTCCATACTTGAGAACATTTCCAAGTTGTACTAGTGACTGTCCACTTTACAACATCATTATAAGAATATGATGCTGTATATACATCTCCATTGTAGACAGTTGCATCATGCATGTAATAATTTGAAGAAGCGGTACATCCATTGGTGGAACTGCTTTGGAATGAGGCAGTACCCAAATAGGCACCAGTGCTCTTGTTAATTCGCAGAATAGTAGGGGTACTAGACAAATAGGTTTGAGAGTATTTCATAACGTGAAGTTCATATTCTGAAATAGGAACTACCACTCCCATATATGTCCACGAAGCACTACTTGAAACGGCTAAATCGGGGTGTTTTAGACCTGGGCTATTGTAGCCTTGGTCTGAAAGTGCAATGAATCCACCAGTGGTGTTTTGATGTGCGCCACCAAGAGACTGGACTGTGGATGTTCTTGTGAAATCAGCATGATTGGTTGAAGGTATGCCTTTCAGAGTCATTGTCTCAGAATTTACATCCATATTGGAACGGCTTCCGTAAGTGAATGGAGATGGAGGGCTACTTTGCCAATTTCCATCACCAGCACCACCATAATGAGCATTGGATGAATAATTTGTGTATGCTGTATTTGATGCCTCTCCAGTTAATCTAAATTCAGCAGCGGTAACTTCGGCACCATAAGGGATAGAAATCACACCTGCAGTTCCTGTCCCACTACCAGTAAATGTGGTTTCATATGATGTTGAACCATCATTAAACTGCGTTTCTGTTGTTGCTGAAGTTGCAAACGGAGCAAGTGTAGAGGTTATGAAAATTAGAGTCAAAAATATTGCAAGTCGCATCAGAATCACCGTCGCTCCTGTCAAGGGCCTATGGCCCTCAGCGTACAAAGCATTTCAAGCATCCCCCTCTGCGTCAAATCACAGATGCGCTGTTGTGTAACCTTCAATAACAAAACTGTTCTGTGCCAAACAGGCGAGATGCAATGATAATACGATTATTTACAAAATGGTGGGTAGGGCAACATGGAAAACATTTATCGATTACTACCACGGTCTGTTTTTCATCTATAATCATCCTACTACTCTGCCTCTACCAGATCTTAACCTTGCAAGATCATCCTGATTGGGGACAACGCACTGGGTTGGCGATTGTCTTGGCAGTTGTTTCATTTATGTTCATGATTGTATCAGGACCTGAAATGCTTGTACTACGTGGCCATGTCAACACTCTTGAGGAAATAAAACAAATTGATTCCATCTCGGAATTACGCCGACAAAAGAGTGATGGAAACTTTTCCGCTTCAGTACTAGGAGCCGGCCATGATGTCGCATGGGGAGAATTCCTTCAAAGCAAAGGACTTCGCCGCTAATGGTGGAGGAAACACCCGTGGCAGACCAAGACCCGTTCAAATCCTTGATTAGAGAATTGATTCTTGCTGGTGCAATGATTGCCATTCTTATTCTTGGACTGTGGGCACATACCGGTTCAATGCCACCATTGGTTGTGGTTGAATCATCATCTATGATTCACGACATTGAAGGCGAAGTGGGCAGTATTGATGCTGGAGATTTAATCCTAGTCCACAATCAACCATATGATACGATTGTGACCTTCGCTGAAGCCAGTCAAGTAGGTTCAAAAAACCATGGCTATGCATCGCATGGCATGGCGGGTGATGTAATAATTTATGAGAAAAATGGCGATGTTGGCACCCCTATTATCCATCGGTCAATTCTCCGAGTTACCCCGCACGATACTTATTCACCTTCGCGTGATAACGACAGCAACTCTTCAAATCAAGATTATTGCCCTAATGGGGGGACATATGACCAATACTCCACAGATGTGCTTGAAGGAATTGCCGGAACTTGTGTTGTAAATTGGGATGTTCCGGGAACTGACCAAATGGCTGTTGAATCGATCACTGTTAAATTTGATGGAATTAATGCAGGGTTATATGATTGCAAAAGGCCAACTCATGCCAATGTTGAATCTCACCTAGTGGTTTGGCAATGGCAACCAAAACACGCAGGAATGTTAACATTAGGAGATAATAACAAATGTTCAGTGGACCAAGGTAATTCTGCCGTAAATGGTTCATCTGGAGTCCATAGCCAAAGTGGTTTGGTTGGTCCTGTAGCAAGTGATTGGGTCATAGGAGTCGCTGGCGGAGAACTACCTTGGCTAGGTACTGTAAAACTAATGGTCAGTGGAGAAGGTTCACCTGGAACAGCATATGTACCGACAACATCATTTTATTGGCTATTCACTTTAATCGCATCAGTTTTGATAGCACCAATGGTTATTGAACCACTCATTAACAAATTGATGCAACGCTCACCTGAATTGGCTCAAGCCAATAAAGAATCTAAGAAACTTGAACCCGATAAAGATTATGCTGCATTCGAAGAAGAGTGATTTTTGTTTCATTTTGTCGGTTTTTTACAACGATTTGTTCAAGAAGGGTAGGCCCTGAGACCATTCCGTAGGGGTGGGGAGAGTATGTCAAATGTATTTTCCACCTTACATCCGAAATTGGTAGAGGCACTGAAAACCAGGAGTTGGAAACCAACCCCAGTACAACAGATAGCGATACCGGAACTGATTACGGGTAATGATAGAATTATTATCGCACCTACTGGTTCAGGGAAAACACTGTCAGCAGTATTACCGATTTTGCATCGCTGCCTAGAAGAAGAGTGGGATCCTTTAGCAATAATCTACATCACACCATTGCGAGCCTTGAATCGGGACGTAGACCGAAGATTGGGTGAAATCGCAGATGCTGTTGGACTCAGAATCGGTTTAAGACATGGCGATACAACTCAAAATGAAAGAGCAAAGCAAGTTCGTAATCCACCACATCTATTGGTGACAACCCCCGAAACATTCCAATTGATGTTTACTGGCAAGAATTTGAGAAAGTTATTGACCAGTGTCAAGGCAGTAATCATAGATGAAGTTCATGATTTGGCGGCCAGTGAAAGAGGTTGGCAATTGAATATTGGACTATCTAGATTGGAGATGATGACGGGCCAACCGGTTCAGAGAATCGGTCTATCCGCTACCGTTGGCAACCCTCAGCAAGTTGCTGAATGGCTTTCACCAAAAAGAGGTAAAGCGGTTGTTGCCATGGGTCATAGAGATACAAAATTGACTGTAGAAGCAGAACCTCCAACCGCTGAAGATGAAATCGGCTGCATGGAGTTAGCAATTCAATCCCCAAGAGAGCACTCGACATATCGCAGATTGAATGAAATTTTGAGAAAGGACCCTCCTTGTTTGGTATTCGTCAACTCTAGAAACGATGCTGAAACTATTGCCAGTAGATTATCGAGTATGGCACCCGACCTATCGATTGGAGTTCATCATGGCTCCTTAGCTGCTGCAACACGACAGAAAATGGAAGATGATTTACGGGAAGGAAAACTATCTGGTTTGGTTTGTACATCCAGTTTGGAATTAGGAATAGATGTTGGAAAAATCAATCGTATTGTGCAGATTAAAAGTCCACGTTCTGTTGATTCAATGTTACAGCGTGTTGGTCGAGCAGACCATCGTTTAGATGGACTGGGCCGGGGTCATTTATTGTCTTGGAATGCAGATGATGTGGCAGAGGCTGCTGTCATTGCTAGGCGAGCGATGGAAGGAAAAATTGAGCCTGTTGAATGGAGAGATATGCCCTACTCAGTTGCTGCTAATCAAATCGTTTTAATGGCTCATTCTTTCGGAGCAGTACCTATTTCAGAGATGACTGAAAGTATTGCCAATAGTAGTCAATTTGAGCGATGGCGGCAAGAGGATACAGAAAATATTGCAACTATCTTATCGGAAGGATGGGTTGTAAGAATCTGTAACGATCCTGTTGAAATCCCTTGGTATCGATGGCCAAAAACAGTGTATGAACTCGCTCGCATCGAGGCATTGGCAAAAGGTAAGGAATTGCCTGAAGAAAGACCACTATTCTCAATACCGGAAGATGAAATTCCAGTTGCGATAAAGAACATTAAGGTCATAGTTCCAAAACGATTCTCTAAAGGTTGGATTTCAACTGCTGGAAGAACTAGACAATGGGTTACAAACCATCTTTCAATGATACCTGATAAGCAGAAATATCGTGTTAGAGATGCTGTGACACGTTCTACTTTAGGAAGCGTCGATGAGGCTTTCGTACTGAGTCTGAACGATTCGGGTGAAGATGATGATGGTTCTCCAAGACGTTTCGTCATGGCTGGGAGAACTTGGTTGATCATAGACGCAGACTCTGAAAAATCAGAATTGCTGGTAACTCCGGTTACCGACCAAGCCCATGCACCTCAATGGACTGGAGAATTACCACCGGTGCCAAAGGAAGTTGCAAGAGATATTGGCCGGCTTCGCCAATTGGTTGCAGAAGACATGAATTTACTTGAAGGATTAGAAGATGAAGGCGATGATGAAGAGAGTGAAAATCAAGTTGGTCTAGACGTCGGCGGAATCTTTGCTGAACGAGACTCAAAATTATCAGACCATCCGATAGATGGTGAGGCGATGAGTTTGCTCAGTGAAGCGATTCGCAGTCATATTGAAGCAACTGGTCATCTTCCTACAGACCGTAAAATAACCATTGAAGAAAGAGATGATGCAGTAGTAATCAATTCATGTAATGGTTCAAGAATCAATGAAGCAATCGGTCAATTCCTACTAGCGATGGCCAGTACAAAATCAGGTGGCTGGGGAAGATTAGTGGTTGAACCGACAAGAATTTCTCTCCAAGTTTCAGGTGTTAACGGTCGTGATTTCCTAAATTGGTTGATGGATACGCCACCCGATGCAATCACTGGACTGCTAAGCGTAACACTGCCAAATTCTCGTCAGGTTAGATGGAGATTTGCTCAAGTTGCCAAAACTTTCGCGATACTAAGGCATGGCGTTGACCCGAGAAAAATAAATCTCCAATCGTTATTGAAAAAATACCGTGGTACCGTGGTTATGGAAGAAGTTCTTGCAAAGTTATTCCACGAAAGAATGGATGTCGGTGGTGCAACAGATATAGTCCATGCAATCCAATCTGGCTTAATTGATATTGAAATAACCGCAACTGGTCCTTTGGGCATCTCAAACCACAATAGCCGCGATATGCTATTGCCAAATTGGGATAATGCTGCAGTAAGAGCAAGATTGAAACTAAGACTGGAGAATGAAAGAGCCGTATTATGTTGCTTAAAGTGTAAAGCGACTAGAAGATTTAGAGTTGCTAGATACAAAGAGATGGATGATATCAAAAAATGCCTAAAATGCAAAGGCCTGATGATGGCATGTGCCAGAGAAGGAATGCAGAAAATGCTCGTAGAATGGGTTAATTCAACCGATCCTAAGGATGAGGGCCGCATGATGAAGAACGCAACCACTGTGGCCAACAGGGGCTATGATGCGGTTCTATGTTTGATGGGAAGAGGAATCGGAGAAGCTACCGCTCAACGAGTATTGAGAAAGGTCACTCCAAATGACGAAGATTCGCTATTACATACGATTCATAAAGCAGAAGTTGAATATGCAAGAACCCGTCGTTTTTGGCAATGAAAGTCCAATTGCAGAATTGATTTTCCAATTGAGAAATACTTTACCTTGATTTGTAATAATTTCAGCCATTTAAGGATTTTTGGCCAAAGATGCTATGAGATATACCCGTGAGCCTTGACATAGGGCAGACTATGGAAGATGTTCGCCAATGGCTAAATTCCTCCAAGTCGAAAGGGATGGCTTTGGGTTTGCCCAATACCAAACAGGCACTCGATAGATTGAACCTAAAATTCGATAATACTCATATTTTCCATGTAGCAGGAAGTAATGGAAAAGGCACAACTTGTGCAATATTAGCCGCTTCAGTACAACTCTCTGGCCATTCAGCCGTATTATTCTCATCACCGCATGTTAGTAGAATTGAAGAAAGAATTAGAATTGATGGAGTGCCAATTGCTAGTGATTTATTTGATAGCGCATTAGCAGAAGTTAAGCAAATTAGTGAAGAAATTCCTATTATTGACTTGACTTTTTTTGAAATCACATATCTTTGTGCGATGGTTACGGCATCTAGTCACAATAGCGACGTATTAATTTTAGAAACTGGATTAGGCGGAAGACTAGATGCCACTAGAACTGCTCCGGCCGACACCTGCATCATCACTTCTATTTCGGCGGAGCACACCGAAATCTTAGGAGATGATATCTGCAAAATTGCACAGGAAAAGATTGCTATTGCAAGACCTGGCGTCAAAGTGATTATTCGCGACCCTGAAAATGAGGACATCAAAGCGGCAATGCGTGAGGAATGTCAAGCCGCTGGAAACATTGAACTTGGTGAAATACCGCTTCCAGCTCAACCTATTTTTGTTGAGATTCCACAGATGGTTACCACCCGACAAGAGGCCGCAATCCTTGTCGATCAGACATTGAAGAGAACCGGAATGGACACATCAACGGTATGGCAGGCAAAGAACTCAATTCGGTGGCCTGCTCGTATGCAATTTATTCCTGCTGGAAAAACAGGTGGCCATGAATTCTTGCTCGATGGAGCCCACAACCCAAGCGGCATGGCTAGAGTAATGCCAGAGGTTGCAAATATGATTGAAAGTTACAAAATTCAAGCATGGTCGCTAGTTTTTGCAGCATCACCTCAGCAAGAAATGGACGCATTCGTCGCCCCATTGCTTGAATATTGCCAAACAAACCCACCTCGTCAAATAATCATCACCGCTCCGCAAGGAGGGAGATATCCTGGCATTGAACCTCAACAATTGATGAATCACTTCATGGCAATCGATTGTGAAATATCCGCAGTAGAATATCCCGAGAGTGCATTATCCATAATAGAGGACAAAGAACCGTATGAAGTTGGACTAATCGTCAGCCTTGGCTCTATGTATTTACAAGGAAATATACTCGGTTTGTTATACCTTGATAGCGATGAGGACCTAAGTTTGCTAGCGAAGAGATGAAACAAGGACAGGGTTAGCAAGGATCGGGTGAGGACATGAAAGACAAGCATTTGGCAATCCGGATTCAACAATGCTTAGCTTTGGCAGAGGCTTCTAATTGCCCTCGCAGGAAATTCGGCGCACTATTGGTTGATCCGGCGAGAAATGTAATCTTGATGGATGGCTACAATGGTGGACCAAGAGGTGGAGGACGCCTTTGTGGTGGTGAAGAATGTTTGAGAGATAGCCAAAGCGTAGTATCTGGCACACGGGTTGAAATCGGTTGCCACCATGCTGAAATGAATTTGATTTGTAATGCTGCAGCTAATGGAGTATCTACCAATGGTGCATGGCTAATCGTTACCGGCGAGCCTTGTATGATGTGCGCTAAACTAATACACCATTCTGGGATTTCAAAGGTTGTTATCGTCGATGGCGGTTTCATGGGAGAAAATGGTGTAGGCTATCTAGGCGAACATGGTATTGAGATTCAAAGTGTTGATGGACCAAAAGACCCTAGAGGACAGGATTAGTATTTTAATAATATTTTAAATTCATAAAGCATACGATTTTCCCCCTTTAGGGGGAATGGTATGGGCGTGACAGTCATATGCAAGCCCCAACTCGCATCTGTTATGAGCGACGATGATGAGTCCGGTAATACGGACCGCGATATTTCCGATAAATTCGCTGCAATCGAAAGAGAACTTCGTGCTGAATCGTTTTTTGATTCAATAAAAGATCAGTTACCCGGAATGTTTGGAATGGCATTTATGTTCGTCATTACCATTCTAATAGCCCTTTTTATCAGACCTTGGTATGATATTGCCGGCCTACATGCATTTGGAGAAGAAGGTGCCACTCAAGTCAAATATATCGCAATGGAATTGTCTTTTATCTTTATTTTTACCGGAGTGATTTTACTTTTGGCCAAATACAAAAAAGACTGGATTATCAAATATGGAATAATGGGAATTTTAGCAATGGCATTGATGTACTCAACAGTACCTCTCGCTCATATGATGGTAATCGATTTTGATGCTGAACCGTTTGAATACGATGCTGCATCAACCCATACCAGTGAATCATATCTTGTAAATTATGGAATGGAAGGCTTACTGACAGCGGAATTGACTGGAGAAGCCGATGGTCCTTGGAACGATTCTGTAAGTTATTGGCATGGTCAGCCGTTTGATGGCGAACCTGTATGGCAGATTGACCAGCAACGCAGCCCTGGAAACGACCTAGGCGATACAAGAGTTGTACTAAATGGTAATATTGCAACATTTACAAACGGTGTTTGGATTTGGACTATCGATATTGATAGTGGTGAAAAATTGAACACATATGCTTGTCACGAAATAGATGAGGTTCAAGGATTAATCCCCCTACCAAATATGCACACTGCTTGTTCTTTAGCAGTTCTAATCGATGATTCAATGTATGTGGTTTCCACCGATGACTCCCTATTCCATTACAAGGTTTTTGAAGAACAATTAATGGTATATCAAGCAGCATGGGCATTACCAACTAACATTGGCATTACAGAAGGAGTCCTATATTCTGAAGTCATTTCTGAGAACAGATTACTAATCACCACTCCAACACAAGTATGTATTGTTGAATTAGAAGAAACAAATAAAGCACTATTATCTCTACTCGAGATTGAACCTGCTACAACTGCATTCGTAAGAAATTCTACCGGATATTATGTAAGTTCTGATTTCGGGCATTCACCATGGTCTGACGTTACAATGGAAAATGCTAGTGCAGATACAGGATTTATCCTACTTGGAGAAAATAATGGCAATGTTCTTGGGTTTGAATGGAATCAATCCGCTGAAGTTGAGGTCGTGGAACAAACAAAAATGCATTTGATGGATTTTGCTGAAACTATTCAATCTGCTAGATTAACCGACTTGGATGTTTCTGGTATGACTGACATGCTCATCACCACAGGTGATACAGCGCACTGGCTTCATGGCCAGGCACTGGTTAACAGAATTTCATTCCCTGTTGATGATAATTTCGCAACTGGTTATTTTGTTGAAGATTCAAACACCAGTTCTCAATTTGTAGCAATTTACGATGATGATGGTTCTACTGCTAAACATGGAGAAGTAACAGGTGAAATGATGACAATATCCGGATTACAATTGTATGATGGACCATTTCTGGTTGGAGTTATCGTTGCTATTGCATTAATGATTTTACTATATGTTCACAGTGAATGGTATGTGGTCAACACAGTTGGAGTATTGGTTGGCTCAGGGGTCATAGTAATGCTCGGTGTTGCTTTCGTTCCTTCACTGATTATCATCTTCATGGTAGTGGCAGCGATATATGATGCATGGGCGGTTTACAAGTCCAAACATATGCTCGCCTTAGCCGATACGATGATTAATTTACGATTACCAATTCTGCTAGTTGCTCCTCAAAGCAAAGGATATTCATTCAAGGAAGGTCAAACATCAATTAGCGATAAAGGTGAAGAAATGCCTGCTCAGTCATCTGCTCAAACAACTACTAAAAAAGCCAAGAAAAATGGTGGAGAAGCGATGTTTATGGGACTTGGAGATGTCATATTCCCTGGAATATTAGTCCTTTCATGCGCTCAATGGCTCGATGAGTCAGTGGCAATACCTGTCGCAATGGGAGCATTGGTCGGTGGCCTATGTGGATATGCAGCACTGATGTATTTCGTTGCCCAAGGGAAAGCACAAGCAGGATTACCTCTGCTCAATGGTGGGGCAATCTTAGGATACTTAATCACAGGATTATTCTTCATTGGAACATCGTTACTAGATTTCGGAATTAGTTGGTGAAAATAATGCTTGATATTACTTTGTTTAGAGAAAACCCGCAGGTGATATTTGCGGATCACGATAAGCGTGGTATCGTACATGATAAAGTTCAACAAGTGATTGACCTGGACCTTAAGTGGAGAGATTTACAACATCAAACCAACCAACTGAGGCAACAAAAGAATGCCGCTGCTCGGGGCATTGGAGAAGCGATGAAATCGGGAAACCGTGATGAAGCAGAGAAGATTAAGGCTCAAGTTGCAGATTTAGGAACAAAAATTAGTGCAGCAGAAAGTGCAACCGATGAAGCTCTTGCTCAAAGGGATAAGATTAGGATGACAATTCCAAATATTCTTCATCCAGATGTACCAGTAGGTGATGACGAAGGCGGTAATACACAACACAGCGTTCATGGTCAAAAACCAATTTTTGATTTTGAACCTCGCACTCATAACGAATTAATTGAACTCAATAAATGGGTTGATTTGAAACGAGCAGCAAAGATTGTTGGTTCACGTTTCTTCTTCCTAAAGGGCGACTTGGCTCGCTTAGAATTCGCATTACAACAATACTCAGTCGAGTTCATTCGCCAAAGGGGCTTCACTTTCGTTCAGCCCCCTGCTATGATGAATAGAGAAGCCTACGAAGGTGTTACTGACTTGGCTGACTTTGAGACTGTGATGTATGGAGTTGAACCTGAACAATTCTACATGATAGCAACCGCAGAACACCCATTAACAGCGATGTTCATGAATGAGACTATCCCTGAAGAACAATTACCATTGAAAATAGTTGCTGTTTCTCCATGTTTCCGCAGGGAAGTAGGTTCACACGGTCAATCCGATTTAGGGATTTGGCGAGTCCATCAATTCACAAAAGTTGAGCAAATCGTTTTCGCAACACCAGAGCAATCATGGCAAATTCAAGAAGAATTATTACAAAATTGTGTCGACTTGTGGGATAGTTTGTCGATTCATTACGAAGTGGTCAATATCTGCACCGGCGATATGGGGACTGTTGCGGCAAGAAAGTACGATCTTGAAGCATGGATTCCAGGTGCTAACCAATACAAAGAAATCGTCTCTTGTTCAAACTGTACCGATTATCAAGCCAATAGATTGAACATTCGCTATGGCCAACCAGGCCATGCTGGACAACCTATTGCACATACTCTAAATTCTACTGCTGTGGCTACTAGTCGCGCATTAGTTGCAATAATGGAACAGAATCAACTTGAAGATGGTAGTGTTAAAGTTCCTGAATGCTTAGTACCATTGATGGGTGGTAAAACCCATCTAGAACCTTGCCAATGGTGATTATATGCGTTGTCTTTTCCTATCTTTATTGCTTGTACTCGCCCCTTTGAGTGGGTGCTTCGGAGAAGATGCTGGAGATGATGTTGCGCCAACTCTGAGTGTCGCTGATGTTTCCATGGCTATTCGTGGACAATACATGACTATCGAAGTGGATTCGAATGTGGATTGGACATTCAATCGATCTGCAGGATTGTTCTATGTAGATGAGTTTGGTGTACTAAGAGACCCTTTGACAACTACATTCCCTGCAGAAAAGAAATCACTTGAATTATTGATACTGGACAGTGAGAGAGAATCTGTTGACATTTCAGTTACTGCAGGTGACGAATTCTGGAATGCAACCCTAATGCTTGAAGATAGTCAAGAAATGATGCTTGTAGATGGTAGGCGTGCTTACGATACTATCGATATGTTAACCAGTTCACACAACAACAGATGGTGTGCTAGTGCATCGGTTCACGAAGGTGGTTCTGCATACGAAGCTGCGGCTGAAGCAATGGCTGAAGATATGAGGGAAATGGGATTCGATTTCGTTGAAGTAACTCGATACGATGATGACCCTGACCAATTGAATGTTGTTGGCTACAATTGGGGTAGAACAAATCCTGACGAATACATAGTCGTAGGAGGTCATTTCGATATTGCTTACTTATTCACGCCACCAGGAGGAGGTACAAACGAAGGCGCAAATGATGACACTTCAGGATCTACTGTGTCCTTAGAAATGGCTCAAGCATTGGCCAAGATGGAGTTCGATCATACTGTTGTTGCAGCATTGTGGGCATGTGAAGAGGAAGGGCTTCTAGGCTCTTCGGCATATGTTAACCACTTACCTGAAAATGTGACAGTAAAGTCGTACCTGAACTTCGACATGGTTTCTCTGAACTACCCAATCATACCTGCATCAGAACCAATTATCGGCCCGGGTGGAGAAGTTTTCTCTGCAACAAAATACGAATGGCAGATTAGTATTGCTGGTGCAAGTGAGAGCAATATGCAGACAATGTACGAGTGGGTTGGAACTACAATAGAAGATGACCTTTCATACAGACCAACAGAGGCAAATCCGATTAATTGGCTGATTGCAGAATCATGTGCTTCAGACCACTGTGCGTTCTTTTCTGCTGACTTCCCTACTTTCAACTTCTTCAGCCCTGGCGGAGAAATTTCATTCTGGCAAGAATGGCACTCGCCATCAGATACACTAGATTTCATGACTGCTAAAGCTGGTGGGCAAGAAGGAATGTCGAGTGGTTTCAACAGTCTTGTTTGGTCATCACTCGACCTCTTCGTACGAATTGATAATTCTGATGATTCATTCCAAGGTCGTTGGTATTCAGCCCCTGCTGAAGAATAATTGTAAAGACTTTATTTAATTACAACGAACTTTGTTCAATCCATTCGTTGACTAGTTTTGGAAGGATTTTTCCTGCACTGCCAAAATGAGTTTCATCAAACATAAAAGAATTCAAAGGTTCCTCGAGATTGATTAGTATTGTCTGCGCATTAGACTGTTTGGCGAAATTAACGAGACCTGCTGCCGGATATACATGACCAGAACTTCCCACCACAATGAAGACATCACAGGTCTCAATTTTATTGTAGATTTCAACCATATTCATTGGCTGTTCTCCAAACCAAACGATGTCAGGTCGAAGGCGACTTGCAGTTTCGCAGCATGTACAGAACTGAAAGTCACTTTCAAGGTCGCTTGGCTCCATTCGCTCTTCGCTTTTTCCACTTAGCTCGCACCTAAGCATCCTCAATTGTCCGTGCATGTGGACGACATCCATGATACCAGATCTTTCATGTAAATCGTCAACATTTTGAGTGATAAGGAAAAAATCTTTTGCGTATTCTGCTAACTTAGATAATGCAAAGTGGGCAGGATTAGGTTCCACTTCGGATAGTTGCCGGCGACGTGATTGATAGAATCCCCAAACCATGCTCGGATTACGTTGCCATGCTTGGGGAGTTGCTACTTCTTCCACTGGGTGCTCCTCCCAAAGTCCGCCATTATCTCGAAAGGTCCGAAGACCTGATTCTGCGGAAATTCCGGCACCGGTCAGTACCACGATGTTTAACTGATTAATCTTCATCAGTAATGTCGCCGAGTAGTTCTTTGTAAACCTTCGCAGTGACACCAGTTTCAAGCACGGTTTCTACGGCTACCTATCATTGCTGCTCCAAGTAGAGCCACAATGCCAAGTGCTGCTGTGAATCCTGGTAGGAATCCATCACCATCTGCTGAAATGTCATCATCATTGCTTCCATCACCTAGACCGATTATAGTTAGATTACCAGATTCAACGTGATAGCCATCTGTCCATGTAACATCAAAGACATAGGTACCATCATAACCAGCAGGAACAGAAAGCATGAGACTTGCTTCTGCGGTTGCAGTTGAGGTATATGTGGAGGTTAGATTCAAATCAGCGTTAGCGATTGTTACAGTCATGTCGTCTCCTTCAGGATCACTACAGACGACAGAAATCATGTATTTAGCGCCATCAACAAGGTCGATAATGTAATCTCCACTCTCAGGTGCAGCTCCAATGCCCACTCTCACATCGAATTCACCATCAGGTAGCATCATTGCATATGCATAAGCACAAATTGGGAATCTGTTTGTATCAAGATCTTCCCAATCATTATCTTCGGTAGCATCAGGTAGTTCTCCACCATCAGTCTTTACTAGATTGAAAGTGACAGTTCCACTGTCATCAGGACAGTCTTCAGTGAACCAAGCATTATTGAATTCTTCATATGCGAATGACATATTGTTAGCTGAATCACTAACACTGGATACACTCCAAGTATCACTGTTATGAATCCAAATGGAATCTACATCGCATCCTTCATCATCAGATATATTATCTTCACTTGAATCACCATCTTCGATCGTCCCCAATAGTGAAGAGTATGTGTTGTTGAATCATGCATATGCTGTTGTATCGAATGCGACAACCTCTACCATTATCATGACTATTTCACTTTCATTTACATTGCTCTCATCAATGCCAACCAGGCCTTCAATTTCCATCCATTGATCAACTCGTGTACCATTCTGGCCGTCTAATTTCATCATAGTGCCATTTGGCTCATCGGAACCATCTTCACAGTCAGCCTCACCATCATCGTACCATGACATTGGAATTTCTGCTCCGGATCCTTGAACATGTCCTCATCCTCATCCTCAATCACCGTCACCTTCACCTTCTGCTTCATCATCTCAATAAAGGAGTCCACTTCATCTTGTGAAACTTCACCATCATTATTGCCCAAGAACATATCAGCCATCATTGCATACATTGCAATTCGCTTCAGAATCGTCAGTAACCATTGTACTCATTGACCATGACAAACTCCATCGATGGTCGTCATCCCATTGCTCGAACCAGATGTCGAAGCCTTGCGAAACGAACTCCATATCTTCGCCTTCTTCATTATCAGTACCATATGACTCATCCCCACCATCGTAAGGACAATCATCGTATCCATCGTTTACTTGATGAATCCAAATTTCGCTTCCATCAGAACATTCAAACCAGTTTATTTCGTTTCCATCAACATCATACTGTTGCTCATCGGAACCATCATCACAATCTTCTTCGCCGTCATTTACCCACTCTAGTGGAATTTCTTCACCATTGTCACAAATGAACGTGTCTTCACTACCGGTGCCATTTGGCTCATCTGAACCATCTTCACAGTCAGCCTCACCATCATCGTACCATGACATTGGAATTTCTTCACCATTGTCACAAATGAACGTGTCTTCTACTTCTTCGCACTGCATATAGTCTCCATAACAGAAAAAGGTTCCGTCATAGGCAAGATAGTTTGTTGTGCTACTCTCGATTAACACCGATGCCCAGTAGTCTCCATATGATTGATTATTGCTAGAAAGAATCTCGTCAATATCAAAACCTATTGAAGTAGTGTTTGAATCAATCGTGCCATTATCCCATGTTTCAAAACTGGTAAAGTCACCAAAATCTGTTCCAATGGTTGCAGAGTAATGGAGTGTTGAATTATCTGGCATATCATAAAGGTCAACTGTCATCATCATTGTAGTGTTATTATAAAAAATATAGATACTAGGTTCTACTGGCTCTTCTCCAATTTGGATACAGATCTCATCAGAATCTATTTCGAAACCATCAGCAGTTTCAGCGATTAAGAATAAGCAAAAGTATCCATCGCCTTGTCCTCCAATATCAATCGTATCTCCATTGGAGACATTATACAATACTTGTTCATTTCCTGTCCATTCATCGAAAAGCGAAGCGGTGATTGTTTCATTGCTTACATTAATTCCTGTAACAAGTAATGTAGCAACCATGGTAGTCTCGTCATATATGATATCAACTTGAGTTTCTGAACAGTTCAGGCCCATGCAGATAGTTCCATCTACAGAGCCATAATAGTAATCATTCCAAACCGATATACTCAACATGTAATATCCGTCGCTAAGATTGGTGGTGAGTGAGACATTCGCGGTAGGAATATCGAAACCTTCGACATAGAATTGTTCATTCCAATCATAATCCATTATTGAAACAGCATAATCGAATGTTGTTGTATTGAGTAAAGGTGTTGGAATAATGGTCACAGTTCCTGTTTCGTTGTCCCAATTCCAATCAAAACCATGTTCCTCGTCATGGTCGGCGGAGGAGATTCCAGCAAAAGTTGTGGTAATTAATGCAAGAGCCAAAAAGATGGCACCAGCAGGCTTTCGTATTGACATAGTGATTTGTGTCATAATCAATAATTTTTGGGTTTAGCATATAAATATTTAGCCGGCAATAAAGAATTAATCTGTTTTCTTGTAATTATTCTTCAGCAGGAGCTGAATACCAACGCCCTTGGAATTAATTTATTAGATTACAGCATACTTTGTTCAATCCATTGCATGTCTCTGAAAAGATAGGCTTCGGTTATAGGGTTAGATTATATGCAATATGTTGGAGGCAAATACATGAACTGGAGTTTATTTGCCATATTCCTAATTTTAGGTTTTACATTTTCAACTTCAGGTTGTCTTGGAACGAGTGAGGTTCGTTACACTTACTCGATGGAAGATTCAACAGATAATACAAACTCGGATGATACCTCCGATCTCCTGTTCACACTTACTTTAAACAGTGGAATGGATATGGCAATTTCCGAATTAGATATAATTGTCAAGCAAAGGGGCACCTCTCACGTCTGTGCAACCTCTGGTGGTGAAGGAAACTGCACTATAGTACAGTTATTTGATTCAGATGAATCACTATGGGAAATTGGCGAAACTTTGATGATCAATGAAAATGGTGTTGATATCTGTTCGAATGATTGCATCATCACACTCGCTATCTCTGGTCCGAAAGATGCCAAGATAATTGGCCCGACCATCATCAGCACTTCATGAAAGTGATTCGGCGTCTATTGAAATCAATCAACAAGGTTTGCGCCATCTCATCTGAAGATACCTCCTGAGTTATCCCCAAAATCAATCTAATCATAAAGACAAATCCACTGATGTTCAAACCAACCACAAACCTATAGAATTATACCAAGATTGGTAGGAATAGCAATTCGCATCGGCCGAGTATATCATCAGATAACTGCTCCCAGTGAAAATAGTAGAATCCCACTCAAGGTCGATAGTGAAAGTTCCATCTGCATTTGCAGTATAACAAGTGTAAACCCATTGGGAATCTTCGACATCGTATTGAGCGACTCCAAACCTTTGTTGTGGGCTAAAGGTTTGCCCAGTTAAGACATAGACTCTATCCAATTCTGCTACAGAGCAGGGAATAGAAGAATTCAACTGGATTCCCATCGTAATGAATTGATTACTTTGGCATGATGAATAATCAAATGTTAATCCTGAATTGACATATATATTTTCAGATGTAGCACTAACTCCCCAAAATGGTGAGCCTCCACTAATATTTTCAAATTCGTAAAACAATAATGGCATTGAATGACCTGACAAATCTTTAATCTCAAAGTGAAGATGTGGCCCTGTACTCCAACCCGTATTTCCACTCAAAGCGATGTTTTGTCCAGCATCGACACTATCGCCAACTTCGACAAGTGATCCATTTACAGTCAAATGTGCATACATAGCAAAAGTGGAATCTCCATGGTCAATAATGACGAAATTTGATTCGTTTTCACAGGCTGATGTGGGGACATCCAGTGGAAAAGTTCTCCACTACTTGAATTACAATTCCCGATATGGCCGCAACTATAGTAGTGTTTTCTGGGATAGGGAAATCAACAGCATTTAGCATGTGATCATTGTGGCTGACAAAACCGTTTGAGGCCTGAGATACTGTAATATTAAATCCATACTGAAAGGGTAAGTACGTCCAAACGATATCCTTAGAGATACACTTGCCATTCATTTCTTTTGTGTTGCTTGAACATGTAAGTTGCCCATTCTCAAGTTGCTCTATCTGCTCCTCAAGGACCGTTATATTACCAGATAAAGTAGTAGTGAGATTTTGATAATAATCGCTTTGAGATTGTAAAACAGCGATAGCAGCATTATTATCAGACAATTGTTGTTGGAAATCTGCGATGGTAGCATTATTATCAGATAATTGTTGTTGTAAATCTAGTAGTGAACTATTGAGCGAAACGATAGTCGCATTCAATGAGGTCATGTCGTTTTGCAAACTTTCAATCGATGCGTTCAAAGCATCACTTTGCTCACCAGAAGTTGAAAGAGAATCATTCAAATCCATTTGCAATTGACTTAAAGCAGTTAAATTATCTGATAATTGTATTTTAATCTCATCTATCTGCAAGTTTAATCCGCTGGCATTTACTTCCGATTGGTTGTACTCCATCCGCCAATAGCGAAGTACAATCAAAATATCTTCTCTCTCATCTTGCAAAGATTTTATGTCGTCATTTAATTGCTGATTGATATCATCAACTGTCGATTTGTCCTGGTCTAATTGAGTATATTCATCTTCAATTTGCATATTATTGGAAACCGTCAAAACATTTCCGATTCCACTCAAGCCGATAACTAGAATCATTACCAGTGTCAAATTATTTGTCGCCATAACTAAAGCACAAATTAATTCTTATTTCAAACGATGCTGCTTTAATGTAAGTCAATTGAATCATAAAGACAATTGCATTTACCATTATTCTTCCAAGTCAAGAAGATTTACACCTTGTTCTACTTGGTCACCAGCATTGAAATTAATCGCAGTAACTGTACCATCTGTTGATGCAACGATTTTATGCTCCATCTTCATCGCTTCTAAGATCATCAAAGTAGTCCCAGCACTCACTTCTTGACCAACTGAAACCATTACTTCGAGAACTTTTCCTGGCATTGGTGCTGTCAATCCACCTTGTTCTTCACTGGCATTAGCCCCTGGTTCAATTCTTTCCAGTTTGAAAGTGTGGCCACTGAGATGAATCCACCAAACATCACCAACCTTGGCTGCTCTTGCAAGATGCACTGAACCATCTGCAGTTGTTACTTGCAATCTGCCATCATTGAGAATCTGGCAAGATTGGCCTTCATACAACCATGAATCTCCTTGCTTAGAGATATTGACTTCAACTAATCCATCTGCACTTTTGAACTGGTTCTGCATCAAGGAAACCTCCTGTTCAAAGTGTGGAATGGGCTGACTGGACCATCGGATATGACTTGATTGGAATTGGAAGAAGTTCTGCGCTGTAGCCCATTCACCTCTGCACAAGAAGCAACTAATAGTGCAGCACTTTGAATTGATTGAGAAACATTAGGCGACCAGCCATTAGGCCAAAGTCTGTCGATTGTGGTAGTATCGGTTGTTCCGTTAATCACCTCTGATTGGTCGCACAATTCTCGCAAGAATCTGATATTGGTAGTAGTTCCTAGAACTACAAATTCGTCCAGTGCTCTTCTCATTCGCTGTAATGCTTCAGGGCGACTTGGTGCCCAAACGATTAGTTTTGCAAGCATTGGGTCATAATTTGGTGTGACTTCGTCTCCCTCTCTAACGCCGGTATCCAAACGGACACCTGGGCCTTCAGGGGGTGAGAATACTGCTAATTTTCCAATTGCTGGAAGGAAGTTATTGGCTGCATCTTCTGCATATAATCGCACTTCAATAGAGTGACCGCGTATCATCAAATCTCCACATGACATCGGTTCACCGGCTGCGATTCTCAATTGCTCTCTAACCAAGTCAACGCCTGTAACCAATTCTGTAACCGGATGTTCAACTTGAATTCGCGTATTCATTTCAAGGAAAAAGAATTCACCATTAGGCGCTAATAAGAACTCAACAGTCCCCGCACCTTCGTAATCAACTGCTTGTGCTGCTGCAACAGCAGCACTTCCCATAGCGTCTCTTATTTGTGCAGTCATCGTTGCACATGGCGCTTCTTCGAATACTTTCTGATGTCTTCTTTGAACACTGCACTCTCGCTCTCCAAGGTGAATAGTTCTGCCATGCCTATCGGCAAGAATTTGAATTTCAACGTGCTTAGAACCGGTTAGTAATCTCTCAATATAGACTCGGCCATCACCGAATGCTGCAATCGCTTCTCGGCGAGCGCCTTGGGCAGATGAAATCAATTCGCTTGGATCATGAACTGCCCGCATTCCTTTACCACCACCGCCACTTGATGCTTTGAGAAGAAGTGGATATCCGACTCTATGGCTGGCATTTTCAATTGCGATAAGCGCAGCCTCTTCTTCAACCTCTTCGATTTCTTCACCAGGAATTACAGGAACTCCAGCATTACGCATGGTGATTCTGGCAGTCATCTTATCGCCCATTTGAGTGATTGCAGCCGGACTTGGTCCGACCCATTGGATTCCCGCATCCCCTACTGCTTGAGCAAAGTCTGCTCTTTCTGATAAGAATCCAAAACCAGGATGAATTGCATCGGAGCCTGTTGCTGCTGCGATTCGTAAAATCTGTTGTTGGTCGAGATAGGTTTGTGCAATCGTATCTCCACTGAGTTGTACCGCTTCATCAGCTAATTCAACGAACAGTGATTTTGCATCATTGCTTGCGTATATTGCCACTGATGCAATTCCAGCCTCACTACAAGCACGGAGAATTCGGCAAGCGATTTCACCACGGTTTGCCACCAGAACTTTAGTCAGTTTGTTGGCCATAATCTCACCTCTTACAATTTGAAATCGCTTATTCGCTTTCTGGCTTCCAATTGGCTGGGCGCTTGTCAAGGAATGAAGAAAGGCCTTCCTGTCCTTCGTTTGATGCGCGCATTTTGCTAGTGAAGTTAAGAGTCCAATCTCTCAATTCAGCATCACTCTCGGTAAATCTATCAAACTCTAGTGTCAATTGTTTTGCTAATGTTACAGCACATGGCCCTGTGGTTAAGACTTCAGCGATTACTTTGTCAACCTCTGCAATCATTTGCTCTTCGCTCTCTACCAACTTTTCAATAAATCCAGTGCGCAACGCTTCTTCACCATCTATACGACTGGCCATCATCGCTAGTCTTCGGAAGCAAGCAGAACCTAATCTTCTGTAGACATAAGGTCCTATCACCGCTGGGAGAATTCCCAATTTCCCTTCCGACAAAGCGATTTTGATATTTTCGTTAGCGATTACGTGGTCACAGCAAGCGATCAATCCAGCGCCGCCGCCGAGTGCGACTCCTTGAACTGCGGCGATGGTAAAACAAGGGTGAGACCAAAGTCCGTTGAATAAACTGTCAAGTCTTTCAGAATCTGCACGGTTTTCTTCAGCACTATTAGCGCCAGCATCACGCATCATGTTGATATCTGCGCCTGCACAAAAATGACGCCCTGCACCTGAGATTACCAGTGTTCTTAGGAAAGGTTGGCCGTTTTCATCAACCAGTGAATCCAAAGCACCAGCGCTTCTTTGTGCTGTCCATTGCAATACTTGACACAATTCTGTTATCATTTGAACGTTAAGTGCATTGAACTTGTCTTCACGGTTTAGTGTGATGTGGCAGGCAGAACCTGAAATCTCTACACTAATCAATTGCGTTTGAGGTGGATTTTGCATATTTACCATGATTAAAACTCCAATTGCATTTTTAATTTTCTAATTGCATTATCACATTCGGAATACACCGAATTTATCATCAGGCATTGGTGCATTTCTCGCTGCTGCCAAACACAATCCCAATACATCTCTTGTATCTCTAGGATCGATAATTCCATCATCCCATAATCGGGCTGTTGAATAGTATGGTGAACCTTCTGTTTCGTACTTGTCCAATATCGGCTTTCGGAATCCATCTAACTCAAGCCCTTCCATCGGAGGCAATCCTTCTCTGGCCCTCTGGTCTTGTTTGACCGTAGTCAGTACATCAGCTGCTTGAGGACCGCCCATTACTGAAATACGTGAGTTTGGCCACATGAAGAGGAATCTTGGGTCATAGGCTCTGCCACACATACCATAGTTGCCAGCACCGTGAGAACCACCGATGATAACTGTGAATTTAGGAACATTAACACAGGATACTGCCGTTACTAATTTTGCACCATCCTTAGCAATTCCACCTGCCTTCGTATGCCTTACCGACCATGAAACCAGTTATATTTTGTAAGAATACCAATGGGATTCCTCTTTGACCACACAACTCAACAAAGTGAGCACCTTTCAATGATGATTCAGAAAAGAGAATCCCGTTATTGGCGACGATTCCAACTTTGTGGCCATGAATATGAGCAAAGCCACAAACCAGTGTTGTTCCATATCTGGCTTTGAATTCATGGAATCTTGAACCATCGACTATTCTCGCGATTACTTCTTTGATAGCCAGTGGGGTACGGTTATCGCTTGGAATTAGACCTAGTAAGTCATTGACATCGTGTGCTGGCTCTTCAACTTCAGCAAAGGCTGCTGGTGCTAATTGCCTTGGACCGAGATTCTCAACGACATTGCGAACCATTCGTAATGCTTCAATCTCATCTTCTGCGAAGTGATCTGCAACACCGGATTGAACCGTATGGACTTCAGCACCACCTAATTCCTCAGCAGTAACCTCTTCTCCAGTCGCTGCTTTGACCAGTGGAGGGCCAGCAAGGAAAATCGTTCCATTGCCTTTGACTATGATAGATTCATCCGACATTGCTGGAACATATGCCCCTCCAGCAGTACAAGAACCGAGAACTGCTGCAATTTGGGCAATTCCAGTCGCCAGACATCTTGGCTTGATTACGGAAGATTCTACCGAAATGGCCAATATCTGGAAATACTTCATCTTGCAATGGCAGGAATGCGCCACCTGAATCTACTAAGTAGATACAAGGAAGGTGGTTTTCATGAGCGATTGACTGAGCACGAATATGCTTTTTAACAGTCATTGGATAGTAACTTCCACCCTTTACAGTTGCATCATTAGCAACGAATAGACATTCTCTCCCATGTATCATTCCAA
>CAJJAP010000008.1 GCA_905182185.1 uncultured Candidatus Poseidoniales archaeon
CTGATGTAGTACCATCAGCATGTGACTGAATAGAGTCATCTAATTGTTGATTATCTTCATCTAGCAGCATAGAAAATGGTGCAAGGAAAATAATTGCGAAGAGAGCAATTGCAACGATTCGTTGTTGTATCATTACACTCCCATCTCGGCGACTCATTTAATGCAATTGATTCATTGACTAAGAGCCAACTATTGCATTGAATCTAAATATTGCTGGCCAAAATAATGCCACTGGTCTTCACTCCACCCTTCTGGTAACCCATCTTCAGGGATTGGTGGAGAATCTATATTCAAATCAGCAGTTGGACTAATTTCATCGTCTTGTTGCTGATCATTTATTTGTGATTGGAGTCCAATCGAGTCTTGCGGTGCTATTTCCATGGCATCCGTAAATGCGTGAAGCGGTGGAGTGGCCCCAGGCCTCTTTGCTTCAATCATCCTCTCAATGTGGTCAATCGGTTCACCGAATTCATCAAATTCGTTTTGAAAGTTAGATAGTTCTGGCCACATATCAGGCTGAATTTCTTTTCTTCGACCAGATAAAAGTGCAAGCGCTGACAGAATTATCACCAATAATGAAAGTTGGGCAAATGCATTTGCTTCTTCACCAATTAACGAAGCGCTTATTTTTTCAACAATATTTCGCTCAGGAGGAGATACGTCGATATTCTTTGTAGAGGTTCCAGGACGTTCAGGGTCCTCATCCCAAGCGATTGCTTTGATTTTAATAACCCCGGAAACACGGAATACATGAGAAACTGTTTTTCCAATCAAATCAGCATCGTTATCGGAGATTCCATCACCATTACTATCGCTTGTAATATCCAAATCCCAGACGATAGTGATGTCGTCAATATCGTTAATTGAGTCTATTGTTGCAGAAGCGTCGAGAGTGCATTCGCGATATGCTACACAAGAAACATCACTAATTCGTACCTTTGGAGGCATGTTAAGAACCTCGACTACGAGAACCTCACTCGAATATGCCCCGTCATCATCAGTCACATGATAGATGATTGTGTGAGAGCCACTTCTATTCCATGAATATGTCAATTCATCTCCACGAATGTCACAATCATCAGCAGCAGAACCATAGCCGTCACTATCTATTCCAGGGTCAATATCCCAGCATCTACTCAATGTAGAAATGTCACTCTCTGTATCAGTAGCATAACCGGTAACAGAAATTTCTTGTCCTTCAGCAACTGGTAAAATTTGATCTAAAGCCTCGACAACAGGGGCAACATTTCTAATATTGACCCAGCGTTCTTCAACGGCACTAGATTCTCCATCCGTGTCGGTTACTTGCAAGCGAATCTTATGCAATCCAGAATCACTCCACAGCATTGGGAATTGGGATGTTCTCCCTTCGAAAATTTCAATTAACGATGGCTGAGCATCATCAGGCCACCATGTATGAGTTAGTTTGTCAATATCATCAATGGAATCATCAGATTGGCCCTTTAGTTCGACCAATTGGTCTTCGTCAACTTGCCAAATATGTTGGCTATCACTCTCCATCGCAGTTGAATCATTGAGTAATTGTATTGTAGTTCCATGTGGTGCGATATTAGTGAATTCTATATCAATTATTGCAGTAGTTTTTGTGAAGTCATCGTCTTCTGCAATTGCTAAAAAGGAATGCCATCCTTCTTGTTGAGCAGTAGTGGTACAGACCCGCGTATAGTATCCTTCTTGGCAAATTGAATTTGGCCAATAAACATCTACAACACCCGGCCAAACTTTCTCGGAATCAGAATCATTTGCATATGCATACAATGTGATTCGGATGCTCAACCTTGGCCTCAGTTCTTGAACTTCTAATCTCTATCTTTGGTGCCCGATTCTCAACCTCGATAATCAAGGTAACCGTTACTTCATCTCTCTCATCGTCAATAACGGTGATCTCAACGGGATATTGGCCATCATCGGTCCAAGAATAATTTAGCATACAGGATTGTGAAATAAAATTTTGATAATTCCATTGGCGAGAACCATCATCAAAAGTAACGGCGAATTTACAAAACACATCTCCACCATCTTCATCAAAACTTTGTGAAGCATCAATTAATGTTATTTGATTCGTTTGAACTGCCGAATTATTAGTCAAAACAGTTGGTAACCTGCCAATATTTAGATTCAATTGAGCATAATCGTTAGTCGAGTTCGCATCTGCGGAATTGACCGCATCAGGATCTGCTTCCCAACTCATTGGAATAATGCCAATAGGTGAATCGGCAGGAACAGTCCATGTGAAGTTGACTTTGTGGACAGCATAAGTGGCTAATGAGGGCATGATGTGTCTGTTGGTTTGGCCATCAGGGTGAGTGATTAGAATCTCAGCAGGAGTGGATGTAGTGATTCCACGGTTTTTTACTGAAACTTCAATGGACAACTGATCTGCAGGCAATACATTCCATCCGGTAATTGAATTCAATTCAGATGTGATACCACTTCTATTCCTCAATACTATCGCAGAATCCAAATCAGCGATTAGATCAAGTCCGACAATATATTCATCTAATGTAATGGTTGTAACTCCGATATGATTGGCAATTTTAGCAACGAATGCGTGACTGGCCCAATCTAAAGCGTAGGCAGAAGAGTCCAATTCATCTGAAACGTCGACAACCACCCAAGCACTTCCGTTAGTAGCAGTGGTTAGAGATGTAATGAATCCAGTAGTCTCATAACGCAATTCTAATTGTAATCCTGCGATGTTTGAAAAGCATGTTGCGGATACATTGGCCCAAACTTCAATTGGCGTATTGAGGGCGGTAATGGAATTAGTAGATTCGATATTTATACAACGTTCACGAGTGCCAGGGTTTTGATAAATATCGACCCCAGTTGAGTCCTTTGGGATATATTGCTTCAATCTAAAATCAATTGTCAATCCAACATCTTCTTCAGTATGCATCCATGCATAATTCCTTGCTTCTGGGCAATACCAACGATATCCTGATTCATCACCTTGAATGTCATAGGAGGTCAAACCGTAAGACTCATTACAACCACCATAGCCAATAGTCTGTCCTCTGCTATTGAATGGTTTACCGACTGCAGTAACCTCCCATGTTGTAGAATTGGTATCGGTCTGTGGTGGTGGGAATGGTGTGATGTAATCACTTGTTCCAGACCAAGTAGAACTTGTAGTTTTTGTTGTAGTCCAACGTTCATCAGCTCTAAGTGGGAAATCATATACTTCATTGACAGGTGAATAGGTATTGGTAATTGTAATATCGCCAAGAATTCTGGTCAAAGATGAAATCCCGTATGGAACGAATTGTATGTACATCTCCAAGTCGCTTCTTATTGTTGATAAATCACTAACCTGAAGAATTTCAGTCTGAGTATATTCAATAAATGCATTACCAGTGTACCCATCTAATTCGACTCCGGATTTGTCAAAATTAGCATATGACCTAAGGGTATAGGCCAAGACGGTCTTATTGTCAACAGATTGTTCGGTAATGGAGATCACTTCTGCAGTTGTGTCGCCATTGATTTCTCCAACCGAAGCGCTTACACCACTATTTACAATCAATGCAGTCGGGTCAAAAGTGCCGGAATAAATCCACTTATCACCGATTCTCCAAACGGGGACGTCGCTAACACCTGGGTCGCCAGAAGCACCTGCTCTAGCAGGAATATTATTTTCAAGTTGTTGCGGGCTCGCAGTCTCGTCTTGGTGAGAATATATGAAAGGGCTAAGAGATGATATTGCTATCAAAAAAAATAGCGCAACAGCCGGGGCTGTGGAACTAGACTCTCGCCTCATAATTTGGGCAAAGCGTAACTACCTCATCTATTCTTTGCCGTTACGAGATTGCCAGATACATCAAAAGATGAACAAACATTCGTGTTAATAGTCAAGCGATATGAATCGAATCAGGCACTTCAAAGAAGATCTGCCAGTTCGTCCTTGATGATTTCTACAGCTTCAAGAATTTCACTCTTGTGACGAGCACCGGTGATTACCATCTTTCCAGAACCGAAAATCAAACAGACAACCTTAGGGAAGTCAAGTCTGTAAATTAGTCCAGGGAATTGCTCTGGCTCGTACTCAACCTTATCGAAAGGCAAGTGGAATGTTAGATTGTTAAGGTTCAACTTGCGCGGAAGTCCTGCAAGAGGGGAACCCTTTGGAAGGTCAAGGGTGTCAATTCTTTGTAGTCCATCATAATCTTCAGGGTAGTGAAGGGCATAAGTTGCAACCATGTTTTGAACTTCGATTTCAACATCTTTCTTGTCCCATGTCTCAATACCTGCGCCACGTAGGTCCTGAATCATACGCTCAATACCAGTGTGAATGTTATCCTTGTTCTTTCCACCAGTACAAACTGCTCTTCCAGAACGGAACATCAATATTGCAAGTTTTGGGTCTTTGACACGGTATACAACACCAGGGAATTGTTCTGGTTCGTATTCACAATTCAATTGAATTGCGATGTCCGGAAGATCAAGTTCTTCCGCTACTCGAGTGCTGGCTACTACGTTTACGACAGTTAGCCGCTCTTCATCAGTGGTCATGTGCCTCGCCACTTATAACCACTATATAAAAAGAAAGCCAACTTTTACTATTCTCTAAGAAACAAAAACATCATGCAGTGGGCTATTTACTTGATGGTTTCCAAAAAGGTAATCCTTCATGTCCTTCTATTCGCACTCCGGCGTTGCCTATTTTAGAGATCAGAGTTCTCCCACCTGCTAATTCAATCGCTTCACTGGTTTGCTTTGGGTTGCGAGTTAATGCTACCATGCAACCGCCGCCACCAGCTCCAGTTAGTTTCGCTCCTAGCGATGAAGGTGCAGCAGCACGAACCAGATCATCTAATTCGAAGCATGATACTCCGAGGCCTCTAAGCATCAGATGATTTTCGCTCATCGCTCTTCCAACCGCTTCAAAATCACCTTTCAGCAGTGCTTCAACCCCTCTTCGAGCGATGAGTCCAATAGTTTCAATCTCTCTCATCCGTTGTGGGTTTTCAGTCATCGCCGCAGCGACCTTGGCCACTTGTATTGAAGTTGGAGAATGAACACCAGAGTTTCCTATTACCAGAAATACATCTTGTTCATCCGCCATTACAGGAATGGTATGTACCTGCCAAGTTCTATCTCCTTCGGGAGTATTAAGAGTTCTTGTATATGCCCAATCAGTTTCCTTTTCAACTTCATCAGAAAGTAAAACAATTCCTCCATGCGCACATACTGAAGAATCCATTGGCGATGCTCTTCCTCCTTGTGCAATCGCTTCGACAGCATGGCCAAGCAATGCACATTCATCGACATCTATTGCTTGGTCGCCCCAAACATGTGAACTTCCTTGGCCATTATCCCCTGCTCTTCTAGCAGGGTCTTTACCTTCAATTACATCAGAATATACATCGGTATCAGTTAGTTGACTTGAGAAACCTTCAGCCCAGTGTTTGGTTTCAGTTGCTTCTCCTCCCTCGGATAACCAACGCCCTCTTGCAGCGCGTAAACAAGCGCTGGCAGCAACTGATAATGCCGCCGAAGAACCGAGTCCGGAGGCGGGAGGTATATCGCCATTAATATGAATCGAAAGCGCAGGCGCTCCTGCCTTTTTTTGCCAGAGGCGTGATCGCAATGCCTGAACATGAGGATGTTTTGAAGGAATTAATTTCATGCCGTCAATGCGCCACTCGTCAGTTCCTTCTTCCAATAGTTCAAGGCTGACGGTAATGCGCTGTTCAATAGCAACAGCAACAGCAGGCTGACCAAAAACAACAGCATGTTCTCCGAACAAGATACATTTTCCCGGTGCGCTTGCTTCAACTTTAGCCATCTAACCCCTCCTCTATTCAAAGGCAGTAGGGCTGCCCTTGATAATTATGCCACATTCCAATTTGAAAAATCGCATTAATTTAGCAAGTGCAAAATCAATGCATTGAATAATCTATTTGCCTTCGCTGATTTGTTGGGAGGTCAATCCCAACGGTGATTTGTCAATGGAACACCCATTATTCATGAGTTATGGACCGATTCCAGGGGTCGTACTTTTCGCTCTAATTATGGGTGTTTCGGGTAGTTTTTTCTCATATCAAGTAGTCAAAGCAACCCGTCTTGTTCGTCTTGGAAGACCAGATAATAGATTTGATAATTGGGGCGCAAGAATCTCCGAAGTAATAACCGGATGGTTAGGTCAAAAGAAGGTTCTGAAAGACAGAGTTGCTGGCGGAATCCACGTAATGATGTTCTGGGGATTCCTGATGCTATCAACCGATATGTTTGATTTAGCAACAGGTAATTGGTTCTCTCACAACCTACTGCCAGCCGTCATTAAGGGGCCGTGGAATCTAATGGTGGAATTCGGATATATTCTTGCATTTACCGGTTGTTTACTAGCATTGATTAGAAGAGTTATTTTCACTCCTGATAAGTTGAAAGGAAAATCTCAACTAGAAGGCAATGCAATTCTTCTGCTGATAATGACGATTACAACCACCTCATTCGTTGTCGAGGCTGGTGAAGCGGCAGTGAGTAGCACTTGGGAGCCAATCGGTTACTGGGTTGCTCAAACATTCACTCCAAGTACTGCAATGGTAGTAATTTCTTATTGGGCACATATGTTAGCGATTGCAGCGTTCTTATTCCTAATTCCAGTTTCAAAACATATGCATTTGGTAATGGCATTCCCCAACGTCTTCTTCCACGATATGAGAGCCATGGGTGCTATGCTTCCTTTAGCAGTTACAGAGGATGGTCAGGCTGTACCATTGGACGATCTAGATATCGAATCATTTGGAACTGAGAATTATGTAGATTTGTCATGGAGAGATTTAATCGATGGATGGGCTTGTACTTCTTGTGCTCGCTGTCAAGATGTCTGTCCTGCATATGCCGCAGGAAAGCCTCTCAATCCAATGACGGTTATACATTCGTTGAGAAACTATGCTAACGACCACTACGAGACTCTAATCGCTGGTGAAAAACCGAAAGAGGATATCATCGCACGTCTTGATGAACAAGCGATTTGGGCTTGTACAACTTGTCATGCTTGTGTTGAGGCTTGTCCGATTTACATCGACCATGTACCGAAACTAACCGATGCACGACGCCATTTAATGATGGAGAGAATGGAGTTTGATCCTGCGGTTGAAGCTTCCATCATGCCTTTGATGGGTGCGATTGAGAACATTGAATCCGATTCAAATCCTTACGGAATGCCATCACATGAAAGAGGAGATTGGGCTGAAGGTTTGGATGTTAAGATTGCAGAACCGGCAGAATACATCTACTTCGCAGGTTGTGCTGCATCATTCGATGAGCGCAACAAGAAAGTCGCCCGCGATACAATTAGCATAATGAAAGAAGCAGGACTCGATGTTGGTATTTTGGGAATGGAAGAAGGATGTAGCGGAGATGTGGCTCGTCGTGCAGGAAACGAGTATCTTTTCCAGATGCTGGCAGAAACAAATATGAGCACCTTCAAAGAAATTGGTGTTAAGAAAATCGTTGCATCTTGCCCACACTGTTTCCATACTCTTGGCAAGGAATACAAGGACTATGGTGGTCAAGACATTGAAGTAATGCACCACTCTCAATTAATTTCACATCTTCAGAAAGAAGGGAAACTACCAGAACCTAAACACGATGGCTCTGTCACTTACCATGACCCATGTTACCTTGGAAGGATTGGTGGTGAAACAGAAGCACCACGCGATGCTATCGGTGGAGTAGATATTGAAACTGAACGCAGTGGTAAGGATTCTTTCTGCTGTGGTGCTGGTGGAGCACAAATGTGGATGGAAGAGCATGTTGATGATGGATATGACAAAGTTAACGTAATCCGTTCAAAGGAACTTGCAGCTACTGGAGCAGATACTGTTGCAGTTGGTTGTCCATTCTGTTCAACCATGGTTACGGATGGATTGAATGCAATCGGTTCAGATATGGAAGTCAAGGATATTGCAGAGATTGTTTGGCAGCAAATCAAGTCAAACGATGAAGCATTACAATCTAAGAAAGCCACTCCTAAAATCGCAGTTGAACCTGCAGAGGCATGAGCATGAAAAAACTCCTCGTAGTCGATCTATTGGCTGAGAGAGAAGGATTTGGCAAGCATGGAACTGCAGAAATAGTTAGTCATTTTCCTGATTACGAGATTTTCTTGTGGGCACCACATACTACCAAAGCACTCGACTATGGTTGGGGTGTAAGAGTTGACTCAGCAATAGATGCTGATGCGATTATCATTACTGGCTCAAGAAAGAATGTTAGTCAATGGGAAGATTGGATGGATCAAGTTGCAGATTTGATTAGGACTGCAGATGTACCAATTTATGGGATTTGTTTTGGCCATCAAATAATTGCAGCCAGTTTAGGTGGGAAAGTTGTCAGAGCAGAAAAGAATAGTAATTTCCTTGCAGATGTAAACTATGAGGACGGAACTCTCGTCAAGCAATTATTTACTCATCAAGACCATGTTATTGACGCTGGAGAAATGCAAGTCATTGCAAGTTCACAACATTGCGCAATAGTTGCCTGTCAACATCCTACGACGACCGATTAAGTCAGTACAATTCCATCCCGAAGCAGTACATTCAGTAATGCGTGAATCCATTCTCTGTGGAGATTTGAGTGAGGACGAAGCGAGTGCATTTGGTGATGCAATCCAAGATTTGAATGTAGCACAGTCACTGTTCTGAATCTTGATCAAGAGATTTTGTCTCTTCCAAATCTGATTCAAACGAAGCAAGGGCAATAAATAAGCCAATAACCAAGAAATATTCAGCTGGTGCTGCGATATCTATCGCACTTTGTACTGGTGTTAATTGAATCAAAGCATCTTGTGCCTCAGCCTTGGACATTCCCTTCACAGCATCCTTTAATGCGGAAGTCATTACATTGAATGAGATGAAAGAAACAATCATAGCAATCCATCGTAAGACCTTACCCTTTTTCTGTGCGTTAGGTAGTGCTAAATGGGCCATTAAAGCCCATAACATGCCAACTTGGAATACACCTAAAGCAGTGAATATATGAAACTCTAAGAAGTCATACATATTTGCAAAAGCCATCAATGACATATTGATTCCGGTGTAAATCCCACATAGCATGCTGATGAACAATAATTTCGGGCGGCAATCTTGACGTTGAGTCCACCATAGTCGGAACGAAACAGCGCAAATAATGAATCCTGAACAGAATAATCCAGATGTAAATAAGATTCGCTGAGGCCCTGGATAATCAGATTCAGAAATGAAGAATGGTACTGCCCTTGCATCTCCACTAAGCCAATGGATAAGCATTGCAAGGCTCAAAGTCACTGCAGGAACTGCCCAACCCAATCTCGCTAACATCGTATCAGCAACGAACTTGTCTCCAAGTTTGATTCCGCCTTGACCCTTGAAATCAATCATTGATATGCCTCCACAGTATCCTTGATTGTAGTATCAACATCTATCCAATCAATTCCTAAGACTTCTGTTGCAGGTGTTGAATCATAATCTGCATCTCCACGCATTATCCCCTTTGCTATCTGCCTGGTGAGAACTCGCTTTTTAGTGAATATTGCACCAACCCAATCTTGGAATACGGCCAAAGGTAACATCCAATTTTGTAGAGCTAGTTTCGGAGATTTTGATTTAGGATACAATTCTCTTGTTCTTTTATGCAACGCTGCCACCGTTGTATTATTATGTGGTGCTAGAATGAATCTTCCACTGGCTTCATCGACTTCAAATGCTCTGCGATGAGCTATTGCAACATCTTTGACATGAACAAAAGCCATAGGGATTTTCATTGTCATCGGGAATTTCCCTGCCAGTGCATCTCCTATGATCTCTGTCGATGGTGTTGGGCGAGAGAATCCGCCGCCGAGCACACCACTTGGATTGATGACTCGTAAGTCTAAATCGAATTGCTTGGCCAATTTCCAGGCATGCCTTTCAGATTCGGTCTTTGCCACAACATAGGGCATTGAAGTATTGGTTTGCCAGCAAGTATGATCTTTTAATTTGCCTTTTGGTTCCGAGCCAATAGCAGCAACACTGGAGGTATAAATGACTCGTTTTATTCCCACTTCAGCAGCGGCTTTGAGTACATTATCAGTTCCTTTATTGGCGGTGTCGATGATAAGTTGCCCATCCCCACTTGTAGCATAAATGGTTGCGGTATGGAATAATCCATCACAACCCGCAAGGTGTTGAGCCCAACATTCTGAATCGAGTACATTCCCTTCAACCAACTGTAAACGCTGTTCACAATCCAATTTCTTGGCGTGTGCAATCACATGGTCCACTTTGTTTGGGTCCGATAAATCGCGAACTGAACCTTTGACATGATAGCCATTTGACAATAGGTCTGCAACGATATTATTGCCGATATGTCCGTTGACTCCGGTAACGAATATTGTCTTGCCATCACCGTCACCATGATTGTTGCAAAGGCTACTACTGTATCAACCTTCAAGTGAGAGTGGCAACACCCCCATGATGAGTCAGATGCCAATTCGCATGCATGATACCCTGCGCCGCCAAAAGGTGGATTTCTCCACCATCGAGCCGGGTAAAGTTTCGATGTATGTCTGCGGTGTCACTGTTTACGACCGCTGTCACTTAGGCCATGCAAGGTGTTACCTCTCTTTTGATTTGATTCATCGTTGGTTAGAGCAGAGTGGATTTGATGTTCATTATGTACAAAACTTCACCGATATTGATGATAAAATTATCAAGCGAGCCAATGAATTAGATGGTGATTGGAAAAAGTTAGTAGATGACAATATTGAGACTTATTACCAAGATATGGATGCTTTGAATATTCTTCGTGCTGATGATTATCCACGTTGTACAGATTATGTCGATGACATGATTAGAATCACTGCTGATTTAATTGAAAAAGGCAATGCATATGTTGCAGATGATGGAGTATATTTCTCAATTGAATCAGCACCTGAGAAATATGGTATGCTAACCGGCCAAATCCTTGAAAATGTCCGTAGTGGTGCTGGAGGAAGAGTTGATGATACTGGTAAGAGCAAGAGAGATCACAAGGATTTCGCTCTTTGGAAAGCAGCAAAACCAGGTGAGCCAACATGGGATTCACCTTGGGGTGCCGGAAGACCGGGATGGCACATAGAATGTACAGCGATGTCAATGGATTATTTCGGAGCGCAATTTGATATTCATGGCGGAGGTCACGATTTACGTTTCCCTCATCATGAAGCAGAGATATTTCAAGGAGAATGTCATACTGGTTGTTCGCCTGTAGTCCGTCATTGGTTACACAATGGTTTTGTCAATTTAGATGGAGAAAAGATGAGCAAGTCTTTAGGCAATTTTTGGACTATTGATGAGATCTTGAAAAAGGTTGACGCAATGGTACTTCGTTTCGCATTAATCAATGCCCATTATCGCTCACCAATAGACATGAACGAGGCTTTGTTGAACGATGCTGAACGCAATTATAATCGAGTATTGGAATGCTATGTCACATCTCTAAAGGGTTGTCTTGCAGAAAATAATGTACCGCTGCCAGTAGCAGACTTTGCCAGTACCAATCCACTTTCAAAATCATTAGCACTCTTGGAAAAGATGGGAGAAGGTTTTGCTAAAGCAATGGATGACGATTTCAATTCACGTGAAGCAGTTGCCAAGGTATTGGGTGCTGTACGAGAAATAATGAAGATGCACAATAGTGGTATGGACGCTGTAGATTCAAACGCCTTTGCACATTATGCAGTTGATTGGTTAGAAGAAACAGCAGGAGCAGTTCTGGGAGTCTTACCGACACGAGAAATGGCCCTTGCAGAACCAGAAGAGGACCCACGCAAGTTAGAGATCGCAGATGAAGTAGATGCTTTATTGCTGGCAAGAACCGAGGCACGTGCAGACAAAGATTGGGCAAAAGCAGATGAGATTCGTGATGCTTTACAGCAGATGGGTGTAGTAGTAACCGATACTGCTGAAGGACCTACTTGGGACTTAGCTTAACGCTTATTCCTCTTCAGACTTTGATTCAGTTCCACCCCGCGGTGGTGGTGCAGGTACGAAAGGAGTCTCTTCTGTCTCCTCAAGTTCAGTCTCATCCCATATTTTCTCAATACGTGCTTCTCCAGCTAGATCCAAATCCTCGCCTTTACTCTTGCCGAGAACATATAATCCTATGCCGATAACCGCAACCATTGCAATTAAAAGCATCTTGGTAGTTGCTTGGGCACCTTCATTCGAAACTGTTTCGGTATCGCTTGAAGTCTCATCGTCAACTGGTGGAGTTACGGTACAAGGAGGAGCAGTTCCGTCAGGACAAAGTGTAACTCCGCCTGTATTGTCAGTTCCACCGGTATTATCAGTTCCACCGGTGTTGTCGGTATTGTCAGTTCCGTCCGAGTTTCCTCCGGTATTGTCAGTGCCACCTGTATTGGCTTCGTCGCCAGGAAGGACAACATTGGCTCCTGTCCTATCTCCATCCTCATCCATTGAAATATCGTAATATGAGTATAGTAAAGACAAATCTATGTGGGTATTAGCCCAAGATGAACGGTTGATGACATCGAAATAGCGTTCATCACCAGTCGTGAAGATTGGGTCGACCGTTATGTTTCTGAGTTGCGAGACTCCCGTGTTTGCTGAATTCTTGCCGTCGAATGCCGTGTTGAGGTACGATTGAACTTCTGCATCAGTACTCCATGCCACACCTTCTGGTGCCGTCCAGTGTTCACGGATATCGGAGACATCGTTTCGCATAGCCATAGCCATACCAGCTTCTATCTCGACCCAAGTTTGTGAGCCATCGACAACAGTTGTAGAAGTGATGTCAAGAACTTTTGAAACACCACCCCCATTGATTGGTTCCCAGTCATCACCCTTGAGTGAAGTCATGATGTCTTGGTCACCAAACAGTGCCTTTCCTTGAACGACTGTGAGTCGAACATCAGCATCGATGGACTCAATGAGGTTTCGATATGGGTCGTCGTGGAAGGTATCAATGACCACAAGGTCTGCTACCATTCCAGCTTTGATTTGTCCAACATAATCTTGCCATTCTGCAGCGGCTGCAGGGTTTGATGTTACCATTTCCACCATTTGATAATCCGTGAAATACGAGTCCATGACCTCGCTGTTCCAGAGGTCTGCAACCTTTAGTTCGTGCAAATTGTTCTTGGAACCACTTGGACCCCAATCTGGGGCTAAAGAGATTTTGATACCTGCTTTGTCGGCTGCACGGACATCGGTTGTGTTACCATACAACAGGAGGTTCGATAGTGGTGACCACACCAATTTAGAGCCAACAGCACCCATTGAATCAAATTGTGATGGCGTAAGTGCAGTGCCGTGAATTATAACAGTAGGTTCAGCGAGAAGACCCTTGCTTTTGAGTAAATCGAATTCATCCCTGCTTGTTTGGTCGACACCTTCTGACATGTGAATAAACCATGCTTCAATGTCACCATCATTGAAATCAGCAATCTTGCCATCGACGTTGTAGTCTGAATCATACCAACTGCATACTGCACATGTGACGGCGTTGTCTTTTCCAAAGTTCCACAATTCGACGTTACGGGAAAGGGTGCTGTCCCATGCATCGTTGCCGGAAGGTGAACCTTGAACTGCAGTAACGCCACCAGCTATTGCTTGGACTTCGGCATACTTCATTTGTTCAGTAGCCATACCCCATTGACTGTTCGATTGAACATTGTTTTTCATCCAAGTGATGCTCGGTTGGTAGTCGTAGTTATCGCCCCATTGACCACGATTGGTGTAGCCACCTTCTGCTGATTTCTGAGAATCCGAGAGGTGAACTTCGAAAATCCCACAATGGAATGTGATTGTAGTGCATGTGATTGTGTAAATCAATCAAACCAGGATAAATGGTGCCATTGGTTTCAATGACTGGGACATTTGTCAAATCGGCTGTAAGTGGAACGGAAGAACTGGATGACCACACTGCATCAATCATGCCGTCTCGAACCAAAACATTGCCTTGGTTGATGACACTGTTTTCGCCTTCCATAGTAACGACTCGGCCCTTTGAGAATGAAAGCATCGGCTGATGAGGTGTCAGCCACTTTGTAGCAGTTGACTATGTTGAGGGCGACGCTTGAATCCGGATCGTTTGGGCCCCAGCCGGGAGTCGGAGTTACTTCGATTAAACTCCCCGAGGAATCCTCAACGATTGAATTGCCATAAAATCCGAATTCTTCAGGAATTGTTATTGAATCCCAATCACCATTTGAAGTATCAGCTGATCGAGACAGTTTCACCGTCAAAGTAATTCATAGAATATGTCTGAATCTGCACTGAATATAACAATACGATCTCCCTGCATCGATTACTGTGTTCCAAGCAAGTTGGCAAGGAGGGCTACCTGAATTGGTGCTCAATTTCCAATCTGACACGTTAACTGGCGTTGAACCAGTGTTCCATAATTCGATGAATTGGTCAGAATATGTGCCGTAATCGCCATCGCTATTCCAGTCTACTGCACCGTAGACATTGGATGATGTGGCGTTTGATACCAATCTATTTGGGCTTTGGAAAAGTTCTGAAACTTCAATAGTGCTTTCACGACCGGACGTGGTGGGTGATTCATCGCTAGCAATGACCGACATCACCGGTACAAGCATGATGAGGAGGACGATTATGGCGGGTAATTGGTTGATGCGCATGGATAATCCTCGCAGCGATAGCACATGAACTCGTCGGCAAATCACATTGGCTAGATATTTCTGCGAAATCCAAGTAATACTAGGTTTGAAGAACCCCAGCCGTTGGCAATTAGATATGGCAGTAGTCGATGTTACCGAACCAGAGTTCGCTGGAATAATTGAAAACAATGAACTTGTAATCCTAGATTTCTGGGCAGAGTGGTGCGGCCCTTGTAAGGCATATGGACCAGTTTTCAAGCGTGTATCAGAAGACCACCCAGAAGTCGTTTTTGCAAAAATTGATACTGACCAAGAACAAGCATTATCACAATCATTTGGGATTCGTTCTATTCCAACAACCATCGCATTCAAGCAAGGAATTGGTGTATTTATGATGCCAGGTGCATTACCAGAAAAGGATTTGAGAGAATTGGTTGCCAAGTTAAATGAAATGGATATGGATGAAGTTCGGGCACAAATTGCAGCTGATGAAAAGGCTGGCGAAGCGGGCGAAGATTCACAATAATGTTTCGCTCCAACAAACCAACAATTCAAAACCAAGCGAAGATACCCAAAGGGCATGGACAAGCGCCCATTACTCATTACTCTGCTATTTCTTAGCAGCATGTTTGCTGGATGTTTTGGCAATGATGTCGTTGATAATGAGGGAATAGAGTCTGATTACGATGTTTATCCTGAATCTTGGCAACGCGCTGACATAGATTATTCTGTTAATTCAGATTTTTCTAGAGTGACCGTCAATGGAACATATGGCATTGACGAAGTTCGTTCAGTATTCGTGCCAGTTCCTTCAATCACTCTGGCCGATGGCGGTGCAGGTGCTACTGGCTCTGCAGAAGTTCACCTTGGACTTTGGTTACCGGTCATAGAGGGCTGTGATTGGGAAAGTGCTGAACTTCCAGAAGAGTGCCATGTACCAGTAATTTCAGAGATTGGACCATATTATTCAGATGGAGATGTAGACGCATTAACCCCTGCTGATAGATTGGGTAGATTTCTAATTGAGAATTATGTTCCATATGGATATGGTGTTGCTCAAGTATCTGTTTTTGGTACTGGAGAATCAAATCATTGTATGGACTTGATGGGAACTGATGAGCAACGTGGAATTGATGCAGCAGTAACTTGGCTTGGTTCACAACCTTGGTCAAATGGTAAAGTTGGAATTATTGGAAAGTCATATGATGGCTCAACCCCTTGGCAAGCAGCAACATTTGGCAATGAATTTCTTGCGACTATAGTTCCTATGTCTGGATTGATTGGAGTTCATGATCTAATGTGGAGAAATGGAAGCATGGAAGCTCGTGGTATGATTATGCACAATGGTGTCTATGGCTCATTTGGTGTTGATGGTGATGCAGAAGATTCACAAAACATGTGCGAGGGATATGTGCAAGGATATGCAATGGGTCCAGCGGCTTACTTGAGTGGTGGAATGGTTGATTATGCCGGTAATGACTTACTGGACTGAGCCGTTCTTTCCTCGACCGTGTGGTCGAGAATTACAACGGCTCAGTGTACATCATTCAAGGAATGCAGGATTGGAACGTCGACCCACATATGACATTCCCAACTCACCAAATTGTTGAAGATGCTGGAATTGAAATCAAGACTTTAGCCGGTCAATGGAATCACAATTATCCTGACCGTACCGACCATGCAGACCTTTCTCCTGGTGAAGGAGCAGAAGCCTATCCATACACTCTAAGATGGGATTGGGCTGATGAGATGTTGTATTGGTTTGATTGGTATTTGAAGGGTGAAGGAAGAGAACCAAGTCTGGGCGTTGAGATACAAGATAACCGCGGTGGCTGGAGATTTGAGACAACATACCCAGCACCAGATACAGAATATTTTGAGATTGCTGCTGAAGATTTATCGCCATCAGGAGCATCAATTACGGGAACCAATTCGATTATGATGACATATGGGCCATTTGAAAATGACACATATATTGCTGGAATGCCAACTTTCCATATGGCAGTTGCACCACATACAACAAATGGTGCGCATGGGTATTTGGAAATGACCGATGATTCAGGAATGCACCTTGGCCATGCGGTAATGGATTACAGATTCCATGCTGGTGGCCGTGATGGGCAAGAATTGCTTGTACCATTCTCACAGGTGACTGGATTAATGGAGTTCATGCCAATGGATGTATTCTTGGAAGCAGGGGAATCAATTCACATAACTATGACTCAAACCGGTTCTGATTATATTCCTAGTCCTGCAAGTATAGGTTCATACTCAATCGATTGGTCTACTGCAACATTGACTCTTCCATTGGTTAGCAGAACTTGTGATCAGTTATTCCAAGCACCTATCCATGAATATGGTGAAGAAGGGCAACGGACTTGCTAATCCTCTAATCGACGAAACTCCAGACTCTGTTCACTGTTCAGTTTGCGTTTTCAGCTGATAACTGTGCGCTATTCTCTTAAACGGTTGGCAAACCATGGTAAGTATGGTATTGAGTACTCTCCCTGGTGTTGGAAAACAGTTGGCGCAGAAATTGACCGCCCATTTTGGTTCTGAAGAATTAGCAGTTGCATCTCTCAAAAGCGGAGATTTAGCACGTATTACCGAGATTGACGGGCTATCTCCAAAACGAGCATTATCATTGGCTAGGGCAGTTGCAGGAGATAACGGTACTTTCCTTGCGACCAAGGAATCAGTCAGCGTTCACAAACAATTATTATCGAGCATTAGCGCTTTTTCTTCTTGTCAAGCGAGCAGAGATAGAATGCAATTACTGACTCCAGTTGCAGACCCGAGTGAGCGGCGAAAGAAATCAATTCTTTCTCTTAACTTTGCTTCAAGTCATCCAGAACTGGTTGCGGTTTTTTCTGAATCTTGGAAGTCACTTGCAATTACCCGTTCTCCAAATAATCGATATGAGCGTGTAGTAGTCTCAAAGAAACCACGTGAACATCTCAAAAAGTGGTGTAGAGTTCTAACTCCAGGCAATGGGGAGACATGGAAGGATTACACTGTTTTCAAGTCGATTACATGGATTGGAGGAGGCGCACCTGCTGAAACACCAGATGGTTGGCTGGTCCTTGCCAATGATCCTGTTGAAGAATTGATTATTCCTGAAAAAACACTTGACTGGTTTCAGCATAACAAGCGAACTTTACAAGTGGTTAGAGAAATCGTCGAATTGAAAACGATAGATGAGGAATTCCACCCATTCCTTGATGCTCTGTTTAGTTCTGTTGAAGGACTCAGTGAATTGCCGGAATTATTGGATGAGATAGATGATGAAAGTGATTTAGAAAAAGTCGCTGAAGTCAAAGATTTACTGTGGGGTAAAGTCAAATCGCTCTGCGAAGAAGTCAACTTAGAAGTTGAGAACGCAATGAACGATGCCAAAATGGCACTATCAGGTGCAGAATTGTTAGAGGCATTATCCGATAGTACAGCCTTCCAAAGAAAAATACGAGATGCAACGAGCATGGTGATTTCCGATGCGATGGAAAAAGCAAAAACCACATTGAATGTATTCCTTGAAGGTACAGGTAGCCGATGCCCATTCGATTTGTTCACCGACGATTGGCCTGCAAAAGTCAACCGTTCAACCATCGACAAAATAGATGGGCAATTAGAATCCAAATTAGTTGTCGATAAAGCACAGCATATCTCTAATTTGGCGGCTAAATTAGGGCCACTAAAGAGTCATTGCGAATCAGCAATCCGTGAATTGATAGAGTTTGACCAATGGCTTGCAATCGCCAAATGGGCTCTGGAAAACGATTGCACAACCGCAGAGATTGTTGGACATGGAATCTATGTTGAAGAGGGGCGCCATTTACTATTGGGATGTCCACCAGACCCGGTCACCTATGGTTTAGGTCAAGCCGCCGATGAAGCGGATAAACAATCCTTAGCATTGCTAACCGGTGCTAACTCTGGTGGTAAGACCACTCTGTTAGAATTACTCGCCCATGTTAGTATCCTAACTCACATGGGATTGCCAGTTCCAGCCAAGAGTGCTAGAGTTGGACTGGTTGAATCTCTTCACATACTGGCCAAGGCTGGTGGAACTCAAAGTGCGGGAGCACTTGAGCAAACTTTGGTTGAATTAGCAGAAGTGGTTTCAGACCCGTCTGCTAAATTGATTCTCGCTGATGAATTAGAAGCGATAACAGAGCCGGGCGCAGGTGCAAGAATTATCGCTGGTATGCTATTAGCAGCAGAATCTCAACCTGAAACTACGATGATGCTAGTAACACATTTAGCACCAGCTATAATCAAGGCAAGTGGCCGTGATGATCTAAGAGTTGATGGAATTGAAGCGAGTGGCTTAGATGAGGATATGGAATTGATTGTTGATAGAACGCCAAAGCGAAATCACTTGGCCCGTTCTACACCGGAATTAATCGTTAAGCGACTGGTTCAACGCTCGCAAGGAAATGCCCGAGAACTATTCTCGGATATTCTTCAAATGTTCGATTGAAAACAGTTGCCCAATTGTCATTTCGCAATCTGTTAAAAGTTTGTAAATCGCATCGAACATATATCTTGCCTAGGGTGAAGTTCAAGTCAAAACCCTAAGTGGCCCAAGTATGGCTCAACCAAACGCTGCTGGTGATTTGGATGCGGTTGCACTCGAAACAGGGCTATTAGAGGCTTGGGGGCATGAAAACGCTTTCCAATCTAGTATTGATTCACGTCGCTCAGGAGCACCATTCATTTTCTTGGAAGGGCCGCCTACTGCAAATGGTAAACCTGGTATTCACCATGTAGTTGCTCGTACTTACAAGGACTTAGTTTGCCGATGGAAAACAATGGAAGGTTTCCTAGTTGAGCGAAAAGGTGGATGGGATACTCATGGCCTACCAGTTGAGATTGAAGTTCAGAAGAGATTGGACCTAATGAGTAATGAACAGATTGAATCTTATGGAATGAAGGAATTTAATCAGGCTTGCCGAGAATCGGTTTGGACCTATGAAGCATCTTGGAGAGAAATGACCGAACGTATGGGTTACTGGATTGACTTGGATAACCCATATGTAACCTTAGACAATAATTATGTTGAATCTTGCTGGTGGGCATTGAAGCAAATGTTCAGCAAGGATTTGCTCTATCGTGGGCACAAGGTTCTACCTTATTGTCCACAAACTGGAACTTCTTATTCCTCTCACGAAGTAGCACAAGGATACAAGGAAGTAGAAGAGCCTTCAGTTTATGTTAAATTCAAATTAGTTGATCAAGATGTATCAATTCTTGCTTGGACTACCACCCCTTGGACACTTCCAGGAAACGTTGGACTGGCGGTTGGACCAGAAGTCACCTATGTTCGAGTCAAGATAACCGAAGATGCAGAAAACTGGCAAGGTGCTGGTGGTGCTTCAATCGGTGAAGAGTTAATCATCGCCAAAGATTTGATGAAAGAAGTATTACGTCATCATGCAGAAGTTTTGGAAGAATTCCCTGGTAGTGAATTAGTTGGTAAAGCATACGAGCCGCTATTCCCAGATGCAGTGCCTCGTGGTGATTCAGAAACCGCATGGACTATTTTAGAAGCGGATTGGGTAACCACTACCGATGGAACTGGAGTAGTTCACACCGCTGTAATGTATGGTGAGGATGACTATAATCTCGGAATGGCTGCAGGTTTGCCGGCTCATCACACTGTGGAAATGAATGGTTCATTCAGCAAAGGAATCCATCCTCAACTAGATGGCCGATATGTCAAAGATTGTGACGCCACAATCATTGAATTATTATCCGCTGCTGGTGGCTCAAATGGTAAAGGTCCACAAAGCGGATTACTATATCGCGAGAAAATCTACTCCCACGATTACCCACACTGCTGGAGGACTGACCATCCACTTCTCTACTATGCAATGGATTCATGGTTTGTCAGAATGACTGCTGTAAAGGAGCGATTAATAGAATTCAACAGTCAAACAGAATGGGCACCCGATTGGGTTGGCGAAGGTCGCTTTGGTGAGTGGATTCGTAATGTCAAAGATTGGGCTATTTCTCGCGAAAGATACTGGGGAACACCTATCCCTGTATGGAGAAGCGAAGACGGTCAAATGAAATGTGTTGGCTCTATTGCAGAACTTCAACATGAAGTCGCTCTTGCAGTGGCAGCAGGATTTGAAAACCCTGAATGTCCTGATGATGTAGATCTACACAGACCGATTGTAGATGAATTTACTTTCGTGAGTGATGATGGGAAACCAATGAAGAGAGAACCCTTCGTTATGGATTGCTGGTTTGACTCAGGCTGTGCATCTTTTGCTCAATGGCATTACCCATTCGCCAAAGATAACAAATTTGAAACTAGTTATCCTATTGATTACATCTGTGAAGGAGTGGACCAAACCCGAGGATGGTTCTACACATTGCTAGCAGTTTCTACAACTGTTTTCGATTCAATTTCTTACAAACGGTGCCTAAGTTTGGGTCTAATCTTGGATGCTGAAGGCAAGAAAATGTCCAAGTCCAAAGGAAATATTGTAGACCCTTGGGACCATTTTAACCGTGAAGGTGCTGATGCTACCCGCTGGTATATGGTGACTGCAGGAGCGCCTTGGAGTCCACTGAAATTCGACCCTAATGGTGTTAGAGAAACTTATGCCAAGATGTTCCTAACCCTTTGGAATGTTTACAAGTTCCATGCAGATTATGCAGCACTTGACGGGTTTGACCCTGAAACTTCCGTAAATGATGTTTCATCAAGGCCAGCATTGGACCGATGGATTCTATCACGAATGTCATCTGTTGCAAGCGAGTATCACAATGATTTCGTATCTTGGAATTTCCATAAGGCTTGCCGTGACCTAGAAGATTTCGTTGTCAATGATTTGTCCAATTGGTATGTTAGACGCTCACGCAGAAGATTGTGGGATGAGGCTGAGAATGATGACAAGGCATCTTGCCAACATACTCTCCACGAGATATTGGTGGTAATTTGCCGCTTAATGGCTCCTATCTCTCCTTTTATGGTCGACGTGATTCATCGTAATCTTACTGGACAACCTGTTCATCAAGCCGCTTGGCCATTGGGCGTTCCAGGGAGCCTAGAGGGTGCAACATCGGATGAGTGGGACCTTGAGGCAGCAGCAGCTACCGCAACAATACCGCCTTTGGATAAGAAATTAGAAGATACTATGATTTTAGTTCGTGAACTTGCTGAAGCAGGAAGAAGAATTCGTGTTGAAGCTGGTAGAAGGCAAAGGCTTCCATGTGCACAAGGATGGATAGTCGCCGGGCCAGACCTATCTATTTTCCATGATATCTTGGCCGAGGAATTGAATGTAGAAGAAATTGCCATTGAGCAAGATTTGAATCGATTCCAAAAAATCGAACTTGCTCCTAACTTCAGAACCTTAGCACCGAAAGCAAGAGCAGAGGTTAATGCAGTTTCTAATGAGATAAAGAATGCACAAAATCCTGATGAGATGCTTGCGGCGATCAAAGCCGGTGGAATGCAAATCCTAGGTGTTGATATTGATGAAAACGATGTTGAGATTCGTAGAGCAGAAAGAGATGGCTTCGCTGCAGAAACTGTAACTATCGGTCAAGGCGAAGATGCAATCCAAGTCTCATTGGTACTGGATATGCAAGACACAGCGTTGCTTTTATCCAAAGGATTAGCAAGAGATATTACTCGCAGAATCCAAGCCAAGCGTAAGGAAATGGATTTTGAAATCGAAGCGACTATCGACTTGCAGGTATGGCTGCAAAATGCTCCTGAGATGTTTGAATCAGACCAAACATGGGTTGCTACAGAAACGAGAAGTGCAGCAGCAGTATTCCATTCTGAGGGCCAAGCCCCAGCAAATGCAGATTCATTCACAGTCGATGGAATCACCGTTCAATTTACAGTAGAGTGAGTTGGATTTGTTAAATCTTTGAAGCGATGCCTTGAAAGAGAGGGTGCGCGAGGTTTTCTTATGCGCCGAGTGCTGCTTTGCTTGTTCATTGCAACTTCCACCTTAATGGCTGGTTGTTTAGGCAATGGTGAAGGAATTGCCGGCAAAGAAAAGGTGGCACCTATTTTTGATGATTACATCATGATAGATGAAGCAACTCATGGCGATGCTAGAGAATTCATTACCATCGATTTACGAACAAATGAAACTACCAACACTACATGGGCAGTTTTCAATAAGGATTACGGTGGCAATTGTTGCGAACATTATATCGCTACTACAATCGAAGGTGACATCATGAATATTGGTGGAGAGTATCCTGTTTACACAGAAGACCGTGGCCATGCTTGGGACACCTACATCCCAGGAGTTCTCCCAGATACTCAGTGCCGAACTTTCGTCCCAACAAATCCAGGCCAAGAGGGACTTGGTGAGGGAAGTATTGTCCAAGCAACAAATGGAGATATTATCTCAATGACGTGGTTCCCATATATTGGTGCTGATGGCAAGATTGACAAATTCTATGCACTCTTGTACGATGATAGTGAAGAGGAATGGAAATGGTGTTACAACCGGTTGACTGAACCGTTCTATGACCGTTCATGGCAAGTCGAAGTAGTAGGTCCAATTTCATCCAGTTTAGGCAGTGGTGATTGGGCCAGTATTATCGTTTCCAATTTCTGGCATCAAACTCAAAATGCAGGTGGTCAAATCAGTGTTGACGGATTGAATTATTATCCATTCCAATTCCCAAATAGAGGTGGTGGCGACCCAACAATTGAGTTGGATTTGAATTTCACAGAAGCGGGTTTGACAGCCTATTATGATGTCAATAAGCCGCATAAAGAAATGCGTTCTTTCCCATTCCCTTCGGGTGGATTACTATTCCCGAGTTACTATGATAATGGCAATGCAGCATATATGGATACTACATTATCATGGAATGAACTTGAAGTTCAATTCCCTTCAGAATATTGCCAAATCGATAGTACTGGTTCGATTCATTGCATGAAGAATACTGGAACCGATTTCACACATTTCATATCATCTGATGGAGCCAATAGTTGGCAAAATTACACTTACCAAATGGGTAATGTTTCAACATCGATAGAAGAGTGGGAGTTTCAAGCAAATGGCGAATTAGACCTATTTGTTCTTAACATTCGCTACCAAAGTAGCGAAGGACCAGATGTTGATATGGTCTATCATGTACGTGGATATTCTGAAGACATGTCACCGGATACTCTGACCTATATTGGAGCAGGAGATTTAGATTCGACATCCGGTGCAGGAAACGATATTCGCTTTGACTTTGCAAGCCTTGCAATATTGTCTGACGGAGGGGTTGTAGTCGCTTTCCACGACTCAACTGATGTTGATCCATTATTCGCAGTTGAGTTGGAACTTCCTCAATATTAATTTTGTAATAAGTGCTCATTTGCGCTTGTTAATAGCATAAATTTAATTGTCTCAATACAATCAATAATCGGCACTATTTGAGATTGAGTAGGGGTATCATTGAAGACCTTTCAATAACAGCGTCAGTCTATGGCGAGAGGAGGCTATGGCCATCGTGCAATTCTCCTAGTCGTTTTGCTATTGATTGGAGGCCCAGTCCAAATTGGCCTTTCAGCGCAATATGATGGCACAATCGCCCAGCAATCACTGATTGCTGAGCCTACAATTTTTCCTGCTTCTACTGGCTCGACACAAACCATTTCACTAGATGGCTCAACGGCCAATGATGCCTTTGAAGTGGAGGTTCTGAGCACAGAGCCACTAATTGATATTAATCTAAATATCTCACCATCGGTACAAGTCACTCAATCTGCAATTATTTGGGATGATGATAGCATATGGTCACATACCGATGCGCAATTAGATGGTGCCAAGCAATCCGGTGCTGGTTTATCTCTGAAGGGCGTAGATGCGGTATGGGATTTTAATTCAGGTAATAGTGGTTGGACTTTCTCCAACAGTTATTCGGCAAGGTCAACCCTTCAATGTGGGACAAACGGTACTGGTGGTGGTTCGATCAGAACTTATGCAGGTTCAACATACGCAACTTCTCCAGTAGTCAATCTGAATGGATTATCGACAGTTTCTGTCCATGGGTGGGTCCTTCAAGGTAGTTCAGGATGTGGAGAAGAACCTGATTCCAATGAAAACCTCGCGTTCCAATATAAGACAAGTAGTGGTTCATGGACAACATTCCAAACATACTCCGGTGCAACTTCAGGAGGTACAGTGGTTCAATTGAATCAGAATTTACCAGTCGCAGCATTACATGCTAATAGCCAGATTAGATCATTTCAGAATTCAGGCTCAGGCACATGTTGCGATTACTGGTTTTTTGATGACGTATTCTTGGACATTCCTTCATCTGCAACTTGGATCAGCCCCACTATCGGTTGGGCTAGCAATGCATCATTCCCAGTTTCAAAATCTGTGATGGCTCCAATGTATATCGATGCCGATGTACCCACAGGAGCAAGACTTAATTGGACCGTATTGGATGACAATGGGCTTGCAATTGCTGGAATGAATGGTTCTGGCACAGTAATTCCTCTACAACTTATTGATTTTGAAAATATTAACGAAATAAGAATTAAGTTCGATTTTGAAGAATCAAATGCCGGAATTCCGAGAATTTTCGCTCTTTCATTTGATGGAGCGTACAAGGATACATTACAACCACTTCAAACAGGGATTGTTTGGACCAATAACGGAGCACTCTATACGAGTAATGCAACACAATTCTCAGGTAATGCAAGTGCTAATATTACCTCTCCTTGGTATAGTGCCGACTTTGCTTCTGAAAGTGTATTGGTGGAAGGTCTGACCACAAATGCACAAGCCCAAATACGATTTGATAGAGATGATAACTGGACTAATATTTCTTTACCTTACACCTATAATTTGGATGAGACACTCTATGGATTCCAATTACAATTTGCAGCCCTGGCACCTGCCGATGGCAATATGAGTAATTTCACTTCGTGGCAAGTTGATGAAATTGAAATTAGGTTTAGTGGTGGCTCTTACCCAGCACAACCTGCGATTGATTTCTCAGATGATGGATTGCTTGAATGGGGTGGCAGTGACGCCCGTGTCGGCTCTTGGGGTTGGCAAGACCGTTTCGCTAATGGCGAAACACAAGTAGAACTTATTGCAGGTCTCTCAGGATATGCTACAACAAAAGCTTGGATTCCAAAGGATGATTTACAATCACTTTCATTTTCAGTATTGGCACAAAGTGGAACATTTAATACAATCAACATCGTTGTTGGAAGTACTACTGTCACCACCTATGCATCTCCCCGATCGCACCAATGCACAAATACAATTAGATATTTTAGAATTAGATGCCCTCAAATTAGAATTAGCAGCATCTACCTCAGCAGTTGCCGCATTAGGAACATTCTTTGTAGAAGTTGAAATAGAGGTTCTTGGAACCGGCAATATCACTTATGGTGGATTAAGTGCACCATATCAGGCATCAATGACATTGGATGCAGGTCCACAATCAGCATTCATTTTAGCAATTAATTCTGCTCGAAGAGGATTAGTTTCCAATCAAGGGATTCACCATATTCCTGTTCCATTCATCGCATCATCCGCAGGTGACTTAAAAATTGAATTAATTTCTATGAACTCATCATCAGAGGTTGTTCTTGTTGATACTAGCATGGAAGACGAACCATTGATACTGACTCCAAGTCAGCAATGGATGACTATGCACACATCTTATCAAGTATTTTCTTCAACCGCCAATATGGTTCGCTTTGATGTATTTGGTTCTGAAAATGAAGCGACTTGGTTACTACCACTGAATGGAGGAACACCAATTGGGCAAGGAGATTCTGACAAGGTTGAGTTACATCCAACCAACGCTCTGCAATCATCCATCAATGGCACTAATGTTGATTTCAGTATTACCTTTAGACTTGAACCGGATTGGGATGATGAAGATTTATTGACAGTATCATCGAGGTTGATTCTCAGCAGCAACACAGTTTCTATTCCTGCAACCTACTACTGGGGTGGATTAAACTATCAAGGATTGGAAAATGATTTAGAAATACATTCATTCAGTATCTCAACAGATGGAGGAGAAATTCCCCAGTCTGTTAATTTCTTACAATCGTCAGATGAGATACAATTTACAGTCGATATTGGATTTGAAGGCGTTGATAGTAATGCTTCATTTGCCGATGGTGATGCTTTGGTAGAACTTATCAGAGGAGGACAAGTGATTGCAAATACAACGAGTTTGAACGAAGATATTTGGATTGTCAATGATACTATTCCTTTCACCCATGGAAATCTCACTTGGACTATTAGAGTCACGCCATTAAGTGGCTCAGGTACAACACCTAATTCCGAAATTTCTAGAACTTTCTTTATCGATTCAGTGAAACCGAGGGTGCTTGAAACCAATGTCGGATGGTATGACCACAGAGAACCAAGTACGACTCAAACAATGCACATTCAAATTACTGACCAGCCTGAATTGCCAACCGATGTTTATGCTAAAGTATGGCGCCAATGGCTTGAGGATGACAATATGAATGGCTGGCCAGATCCTGGTGAATATTCGTCAATGTCGTTGCTAAAACCGTCCAACCTTGATTCCTTAATCGGACAATATACACTGTTGTTGGATGATAGTGGTGGAAGCATCGGACAGAAAGTTGCAGTCTATATCGTAGGTCAAGATAGCGCTGGTTACGCAATCAAGGATGCTGGTTCAAATCAAACAGGTGAACACTTGTTCATGTATCAATTAGCACCTGATGGTCCTCCAACCATAGCGGCTAATGCATTCTCGTGGCAAGATGGCCGTCAAGCTTGGCTACACCCAGATATGCCATATGTTCTAGAGGTTGATATCAGTGAACCGAACGGAGGTTCAGACCTTGCCACAGTAGCGGTGGCTTTGGCCGGAAATCAAGGTTCAGACCCACTTTTAATCACTTGGGATTTTGAAACTGGAAATTGTACAAGTTCTTCAACTCACATAATTCTAGATGGTTGCAAGATGATGGGCGCCAATGAACTTGCTACTCCCTATGAAAAAGACATGACTTTGCAAATTGAATTGCATTTGGCTTGGACAATGCCAGATTTAGGAGAAACGAGGAGAGAGCCGATAGTCACTGTAGTCGATAGAGCAGGTCAAGAGGCAACTCGTAGTTTCCCAGAAAACAGATGGAAGTTTTCAGCTGCCATGGAAGTACCTGAAGAATCAGTAAATCTGTATTTATCCTCGGGAACATTACTTAATGATGGAGCGAGATTAGGACCAAATAGTGCGCTGGAAATATCAGGAGGCGTAGTCTTCTCTGAAACAGGAACAATTCCAGAATTCAACTGTACTATCTATATTTTATTTGCCGGTGAAAGCAAATCAGCTTTAGCACAACAAGGAATCTGGAACATCGCCCTAACCACGCCAGGGAACTCTGGTACAATTCCACTTACGTGGTCGATTGGTTGCATGCCTGAGCAAGGTGTTGATGCTACTGATAAAGGGACTTCAGTGCGTTGGATAGTAGTTGATGGAGAAGGGCCTATTCCTGTTGAAATCCTCTCACCGAGAACGGGCGCAATACTGGATTCGGAACAACATGAAGTCAGAATTATTGTTTCTGAAGAAGGCGGTATCGACATTGAATCATTGCAATTGGTTTGGTGGGTTGAAGATAAAATTACAGGGGAATATCTTAGAGATGGAACTGAGCCAATGCTATTAGTCGGTAATGATATTGAGGGTCTTAGATTAGAACTCACCTCTACTATCGATCTAACGGAAATTACCGATAACATGCTAGAGGACAGATTACAGGTTTATGTTCGTATTGATGGAAGAGATTTAGCGGGTAACCAGATACTCGGATTCTCAGGTACTCCGACAGGAACTATTGTCGCACAATGGGGTATGATCTTCTTAGAGCCTGAATATCATTTGCAACCATCATCAGTAACATATTCACGGCTGATGGTCGAAGTTGGTCAAACAACTTCTGTGCAAATCAGTGTCCAAAATGTTGGAACCTTGGACGGAACAACAGACGCGGTCATTACCGCAGTTTCCCTAGATGGAACCCGGACAACTGTTCGCCGAACTAGTGTCAATGTTCCAAAGGGCGGTATCGGAATCATCAATCTAGATTGGGGCCCTGATAGTTCAGGATTACAATGGATTGAGGTTACGCTTGCTGATGGAGAGACTACTAATGGGCCATCTATTGATGTTAGGCCTGAGAGAGAGATGACTGCCGGTGAGAAAATCTTTGGTGATGTCCACCCTGTTTTGGGTACCTTCGTTGGCATTCTATTCCTTTCAATTATAATCACAGGATTGATCTGGGCTAAGAGATTGACCAATAATAAGGGAAGTAAAGAGCATTATGATTGGGATGAATACTCATCAGAATTAGAGGATGATGAAGATGATGAATACGAAGATGAAGAACAACTAACCCATGCTGGGGCAGTAACAGCAGTTCAGAGTCAAGCACAGGAAGAAGTAACAGAAAACGATTGGGAATTAGGTGCTGATGGTTATTGGTGGTATCATGATAAAGTTACTGACGAATGGTGGTACAAAGACGCTGAAGGCGAAATCGTACAGTTTTCTTGAGAGGTGATCTACTTTGAATAGTCTTGTCGGATTACTACAACTTGATCCAACCGTTGGAGATTTAGAGGGCAATGCTAAGCGCATACAAGGATTGGCATCTCAAGCAAAAATGAATGGAGCCAGCGTTGCTATTACCACAGAATTAGCAATTTGTGGCTATCCGCCGCGGGATTTATTATTACAAACTGAATTTATTAACAAATCACAAAAGATTGCTAGCCAACTCGATGTTGATTTGCCGGTTCTAGTAGGAACTCCAATAGCGGCAGAAAATGACAGGCAATTGCCATTCAATGGTGTTGTTTTAGCCGGTTCGGATGGTGGCAAAACAAGAGGTGAAGGTAGTAGTAGAGTGGTTGCTAAAAAGCAATTACTGCCAACTTATGATGTATTTGACGAGGCCCGTTATTTCAAAGCAGATACTCGTTCAGGTATTGCACGAACTATCGGTGGAATGGATTTCGGTGTTACAGTTTGTGAAGACGCTTGGCAAGCAGCAGGACAAACTCCTTCAGCATATGCAGCAGACCCGATTGAACATCTCGCTGAATGGGGACGGCAAGGAGTAGAACTTTCAGCAACAGTAAATCTCAGTGCATCACCATTTCACTCAGATAAAGTTAGCACCAGGGTCCACGTAAGTCGTACAGCAGCAAAGATACTTGGCCACCCATTCCTGTTGGCAAATCAAGTTGGTGCAAATGACGATTTACTTTTTGACGGCTGCTCTTTGATAGCATGGCCAGACGGACAAGTAGTAATCGCTCCTGCTTGGCAAGAAGGAGTGCTCATAGTTGACCTTGATAGCCCGCAAAATTGCCATTGGATCGCTTCTGATTCAAAAGATTCAATCAATATTGGTAGTGACCAAATAAAACATCTTTCAAGTGATGATGATGGGCATGATGATGCTAAACATTTAGTTGAAGAATTAGCCAATGCAGTCATCACTGGTTTGTCCGACTATTGTCGGAAATCTGGTATTAATTCAGTGGTATTGGGATTATCCGGTGGTATCGATTCTGCTGTCGCAGCTTGTGTTGCAGCAGCAGCTGTAGGGCCAGACAATGTTACTGCGATTGCAATGCCGAGCCGTCATTCCAGCCAGCATTCTATTGATGATGCACGATATACAGCGAAGGCATTAGGTCTAAACTTCTCAATTCGTGAAATCGATGATTTACACAAAGCAGTTGAAAGTAGCATCGGTGATGTGTTGGCTGCTGGTAATCCAGTTGCAAGTGAAAACTTGCAGGCGAGATTACGCGCTATAATTGTCATGGGACACGCAAATGCCCAGGGTAGTATGGCTATTGCAACCGGTAATAAATCAGAACTAGCACAAGGATACTGTACTCTCTATGGTGATATGGCAGGTGGTTATACTCCACTAGGTGATCTTTACAAAATGGAAGTCTATGCACTGGCTGAATTATTTAATTCACGAGCATTAGAGGCTGGAAAAGAAGCCCCTGTTAATCAATCAACTCTAACTAAGCCACCAAGTGCAGAATTAGCGCCAAATCAAAAAGATGAAGATTCATTACCTGCTTATCCAATATTGGATGGAATACTTGAGGCACACATAGAAGATGGCTTAGATAGTCTTGCAATTGCACAATTAGGCTTTGAAATAAAAACGGTAATAGAAGTGCTAAATCGTTTAGAGAAGAATGAGCACAAGAGGTGGCAGATGTCGCCAGCCCCAAGGGTTTCAAAACGTGCATTCGGTCAAGGATGGAGACATCCTTTGGCCTCCAAACACTCATGGAGAAGTTGAAGAACAAAAGATTTCAGCCCAACTTATGGGCGAACAGTTTGTCAACATAGCAGGTTATCGCTTTGTAGATTTGCCCGACCGTGATGATTTGCGTAAACCGCTACAAGATTTGTCTGCGTTACTCGAATTAAAGGGGACAATATTACTCTCAACAGAAGGAATTAATTTTTTCTTATCAGCGAGTGAACCGAATATTAGAACATTCATAAGTGAATTGGAAAAGGATGAGAGATTCGTTGGTATCACCCTGAAGCGTTCATATACTGATTATCAGCCTTTTAATCGTATGAATGTACGACTCAAGAAAGAAATCATTTCGGTGGGAATGGACGAGATACAACCCGCCCGTTTCACCGGTGAGGATATTACGCCAACAGAATTCAAAAAATGGTTAGACGAAGGCCGAGAGATAGCGGTAATCGATACTAGGAACGGTTATGAATTACGGGTTGGTACTTTTGAGAATGCTATCGATCTTAATCTCAAATCATTCCGGCAGTTCCCTCAAGCAGCGGAAGCATTGCTAGAGGAGTTGGAAGACATTCCAATCGTAATGTATTGCACAGGAGGAGTTCGCTGCGAAAAGGCAAGTGCTATAATGCTCAATCAAGGATTCAAAAACGTATACCAACTGAAAGGCGGGGTTCTAGGATACTTCGAGGAAGTAGGAGGAGCGCATTGGGTTGGCGATTGTTTCGTTTTTGACCAGAGAGTCTCGGTTAATCCTCAACTTGAAGAAACAGGATTCGCTCAATGCTTTGCATGCAGGGAACCAATCTCGGAACAAGAGCAGAACTCTCCAGAATATGTTGTAGGAGAGTCCTGCCCATACTGCATAGACCGTAAGTAGTGAAGTTTCGACTTTACCAAATCAACCATTCATCTGTTAATTGCAAGTGTGTCCATGCATATAACTCGTTACCATTTTGCCCATCTCTTGCCACAAATATAACCTGAGTTTCGGTGATGATCATATTGCCATATTGACCACTATCTGAATCGTTGCCAGCACCTTGGTATGGGTCGTATTGCATTTGGATAGTTCCTGAAGAATCAAGTGACCACAATGCAAACCCAATATCGTCAGCAGAGGCGATAAAAACAATATTATCCCCAATTGCAGAGATATGCCTGACATTAGAATCAACAACTCCGCTGCTCAAATCTGTGATGACTACCGTGCCGTCGATTGTGCCATCACTACTACATAACTCGCTACCATATGTTGCAGTTACGCAATCAAAGAATATCTTTCCACCATTGACGACAGCTTCCGTCCTTTCACCAGGAATCACAATCTCAGTAGACAATGAAGTCGTCATTCCGTTATTGAAATCATAAGCCCAAAGGGTCGGGTTTACTCCGCTTGTTTGTGCATCAAAAATAATCTTAGTAGAAAGTGAATGCAAGCCTAGGCCAGTTCCAACGTCTATTGGCCAATTACCGTTAGTGGTATCCATTAGGGATGTTAACCAAGTGACATTTCCAGAACTTAGTAATGCCAATTGTCTTCCCGAGTTAGCAGAAGCAACCACTACCAATCCTTGTTCAGTAGAAACACCAAATTGTGCTAAAGAGTTTCCATTTGGGTTGACATCATATGATGTTAGTTGTCCACTTGTCGATAATTGATGTGGCTCAAGATCTCCATTTGAATCTTTAGCGATAAACCAAAGATTCTCAGCATCGCTATCAAGCAATGAGAATGCATCCGAAGAGAGTGTTGAAAATATTGAATTCAGAATGGATTGAGTTGTATTATCAAACATTGGTATCTGGGATAGTTCAACTATATCGCTTGAATTGGCCCAATGTATTGTATTAGAACTAGTAGTAAACACAACGCCTTGCATGAATGGAACCAATACAGAGTTCGCATCTATGCTGTTCTGAGCAAATATATTCTGCACGATATGGGTGCCAATAGTAGTTCCATCAGTGACCCATAATTCTCTTCCATTGGTTCCATCATCAGCATCAAAGAAAATTAATTCTCCTTGTTGACCTACAACACTAGTGAATCCCAGAGCATTACCTGGTAGTGAGTCTCCTAGGGGGTTAATGTCGAGAAGCATAGTTGTAGTATCAGTTATTCCTTCAGTAATCCATAATTCGCAACCGTCAAACGGGCTATATGCTGCTTGAATTATTATCTGTTTGCTATTTAGCAAACCAGACTCAGAACATGCAGGATTAACACCATTTCCACTTCCACTTAGGAAATCTGAGATTCTTTCAGCGGTGAGTGGAGTTGAACAAACTTTCAATTCCTCGTCGACTTCATCATCAGAAAGATTACCATCAAAAGCGGTTGAATTACCAGTTCCATCATCGATTCCAAAGCGCAAAATGAATCCGACTGGGCAGATGTTGGAAGGAGGTATTTCCTTCTTTACTAGGGCGGGAGCGCCGTTTCCACCATTACTTCCATTCCCGCCAGTATTTCCATCCCCACCAATTTTGCCATCACAAAGTTCGTTAACAGTAGCAAACTCTTCATCATCAAGGAAATCATTTTGATTTACATCTATTCCCGAATAGATCGCTATACCGCCCTCTGGACAAGTTGCATTGCCGACGTAGATTGTGATTATTCTAACTAGGCTAGAAGTTCCATTATCTCCGAGTTCACCTGAGTCTCCATTGGCACCTTGAGGTCCAGAAAGCCCTTCTTTTCCATGGCAAATTTTTGTAGTAGATGAGATTTCTATTTCATCGAGGATACCATTTTGATTGTTATCGGTACCAATGAAAATATCAGAACCACCTTCTGTACAAATCATATCAGCTTCACGACCTTCAGAAATAACTAGAGTTTCTATCCCATCTTGACCATCCTTTCCTTGAGATAATTGTAATCCGTTTAGAACGACAAGAGCATAACTTGACAATATTAGTGCAACAACAATTGATAATACTTGAATAGCAATCAATATTTTTGACTTCCGGCTCGGGCGGTTTCGTGCTAAAACTCCTTGATATCTGCCATTTTCAACAACACTTTGTCTAGTACCACTTTGTATTTCAGTGCTACGGTTTTGTTCACTAAACGGTGGCACACTTGGGCTAGTTTGGTCATGTGCAGGTTCTCCTGCAATAGGGGCATGTTCAACCGTGTTACTATTTGGTGACATGAATAAGAGGGAATTCGTCAATGGTATCAAAGCCTTCGGTGTTTAATCAATATATATTCACCGAATTAGCGCACGCGAGAGAAAAATAATTAATCAAAGCATATCTATCACTCAGCGGAGAGGGGTTAATTGATGAGTGACCAATCACTGCCTCGTAGCATGGAACTTCCTCAACGCCTCCAATCTCAATTAGATGGAGAAGAAGGTGAGACAAGACAAAAGGCAGCACGCTTGGTAGTAGATTTGGCTACAACAGCAGGTGCAGATGGGTTTGTTAAAGCAGCCCATGCCCATGTTTCGGGTGTTTCAGTTATTACTGGCGGACATGGATTACGCCGATTCCTTTCTGATTTAAGCGGAGATGACAGCGGTGTTGTCGCCATCCCCACAACCCTCAATTCAGCGGGTTGTGACAAAGAAAAAATGCAAGAAATGGACATTGCATGGCCAGATTTCTTAGAACAACAATTTGAGATTGTTGTGGCTTATGAACGATTGGGGATCGATGCAACACTCTCTTGCACGCCTTATGATAGAGGGGTTACCAACCCTGAAGGAATCGCTTCTTGGTCTGAATCAAATGCAGTATGTTTCTCCAATACCTGGACCTCTTTAATCACAAATCGCGAATCGGGATTATCAGCACTAGCAACCGCATTAACAGGCTATGCTCCACGCTGGGGATTGCATCTTGAAGAAAATAGAATTCCCAATATCATAGTCGATATCGATTGTCAAATGGATACCTTATCCGACTGGTCAGTACTAGGTGATTGGATTGGAAAGCAAGTCAAACCAGAATGGAATTTACCTTGGGGTCCAATGCCACTTATTACCGGTTTACCTAAACATCTGAGTTTTGCCCGAAAGAAAGCCTTGACCGCAGCAGCAGCAAATTATGGAATCCCAATGCTTTGGGCAGTGGGCCACTCACAAGACCCACCACTCGGCAGAAACAAAGATGGACAATGGCAAGCTCCCGACAATGGTTGGCAAGGTCAACTAACTTTCAGTGCAGAAGATTTGCAGCAACGTTATGACGATTTGGCGCCAACCGGTCAAGTTGACTTAGTTGTAATCGGTTGTCCTCAAGCAAGCCTAGAAGAGATACGAATCACTGCTTCGGCAGTAAGATCACACGCAGAATTCGGAGAAAAGATTCCTGATAGACGGTTATGGGTTTTTACAAGTGGAGAGAATTATCAATTGGCTTTGGCAGATGGAAGCATCTCAATTCTGGAAGAAGCAGGGGCTCTAATTTTACAAGATACTTGTCCAGAGGTTACGCCATATAATCGCAAACATTACAATCATTTGTTGACAAATTCGTTGAAGGCTGAGCATTACCTGACTAGCGGACTTAACAAATTACCAACCAGTGTAATGCCTATTGAGCAATGTGTTGCGCATGCTATCGACCCACAGTTAAGTGCAGGGCCTCGTCCTAAATTACAAGCAAAAGCACAACCTCAACATCAATCGGCTAAGACATATCAAGAAGGTGGAGCAGAAATCAAAGGAAGTGGATTATTATCGCAACAAGATTTCACTGTAACGGGTAAAGCCTTAGTAACCGATGTTGCAATCACCTATTTGGGCTATGTAAATGCAGATACCGGAGTGATAGAAGAAACAGGTCATCCCTTAGACGGTGAAGCGGTAAAAGATACAATTTTGATTTATCCTAAAGGTTCAGGTTCCACCGTTGCCCCATATGTTTTGATGGGATTAATTTACACAGGAGTCGGTCCTAAAGCCATCGTCAACAGAGATGTATGTCCGTTGACACTCCCAGCATGTTCGCTTCTCGATTTGCCATATGGGCATGGTTTTGAAACAGACCCATGTATTGCAATAAATAATGGCGACCAAATTGAAATGAAGCGAGTTGATGGAGTCGTGACTCTCTCAGTATTGCAACGTAGATGAGTGATTTCCATGTTTGAAGGAAAGAAAGTTCTCGTTACTGGAGGGGCTGGATTCCTCGGTTGCAATCTTGTTGAACATCTATTGGAAAAAGGAGCATTAGTCATTGTTCTCGATAATTTATTTAGAGGTAGGTTAACCAATCTACAAGCATCTTTGGATAATCCCAATTTGACTTTCATAGAAGGTGATGTATGTCTTGAATCTGATTTACTAAAGTGTGAATCGGTTCATTCCGGTTTGGATATAATCTTTCATCTTGCAGCAATTAATGGAACAAAATGGTTTCATGAAAAAGCCAGAGATGTCATTGAAACTAACATTGTTGGCACTCTAAGGACTTTGGAATCGGCCCAGAGATCGAATGCAAGATATGTACTGGCAAGTTCCCCTGAAGCATTTGGAGAATCAAAGCAACAACCTCTTAGTGATGGTAATCCAATGGTATTTTCAAATCCAGCCATCCATCAAAGGCATTCTTATGGGGCCAGTAAATATCTTGATGAAGTTGCTACACAACATGCGATTAGAGACGGCTTGGATGCAAGAATCGTTAGACCGTTCAATGCTTATGGGCCAAAACTATTGGGTGATGAGTACGGCCAAGTTGTTGCGATATTCTTCCAATCTATTATCGATCACGAACCTATTACTTTGCATGGTGATGGTAGTCAAACACGTTCATTCACTTGGATTGATGATGTCACAGAAGGATTCATCAAAGCCGCAAGCAACAAAGCGCAAAGTGGCGATGTATACAATATTGGTAGCCAGCAAGAAGTTAGCATCGCTCAACTACAAAAGATGATATTTTCAATTGTGTCGGAAGATGTCAACTGGTTTGGTGGACTTCCTGCAGTCACAATTGGTGAAGGATACCATGGCGATAGTGTAAGGCGCCTTCCAGATATTGTCAATAATCAAAAAATAGACTGGAAGGCAAAGGTATCTTTGAATCAAGGTTTACAACAAATGTGGGATTCAATAAAAACAACTGATTAGTCAATTGTAATGCTTGTCCACTTTCACAGACCAACTATTCGGTGACTCAGTCAAACTGTCCATCCCATGCTGGCATAATACTCTAAGGCCATTGACAGGTGATTCCTCATCGCTGACAAATAGTTTTTCAACTCTTAAAATTACTAACTTTGCGACTGCTTGAGGTAAATCCCTTTCCTCTACAAGAGAGACTTGTATCGCAGCAACTGCTTGACCGACGAGCATTTTATTGTCGCCTACATTGGTGAAGTCGCAAATATCCCACTCACTCTTATCAGCAGGTAACTGTGTGCCAGCGAGATCAACATTTTCTGCAGAACTCTGTGAAGCGGGGAGTAGGTGAAGAATGGCTTTACCATTTGTTCTCAAATTGACCAAGGTGTCTCTAGGTCTGCCATCTCTTGATCGAGACAAGGATGCCACTAGTAATGGAGGTGTATTTGACACTAGCATTACGGAAGAAAGAGGGGCTAGATTACCCATGCCCTCCGCGTTTTCGCTCGCTGCTAAGATAAGTGGTCTAGGTGATAACAATCCACTCAACCAGGTCGCTCTCTGAGGATGGTCCAAATCATCAATAGTGATCTCATGACAATTATCTAGTAAATTAGTCGTTTCGTCATCCTCAAACCAGTCATCTAATTTCCCAGAATTTACTTCTTCGAGAGAATATGCAGTAAAATCCCTATAAGATTGCCAAGCAGTAATATCTTCACTGTCACCACGTGCCTTTTTTCGTGTAATTGATTTATCTGAATAGGTAATACAACGACTAAGGAAATCTGCTACTATTGCTTTCTTATCCATCATATCACCTCTTTGCATCATATTGTTGACGGGTCATTAAGAATCTTGCAGGATTACCAGCCCACACTTCTCCTACGGGGATGTCATGTGTCAATGTTGCTCCTGCTGCTAGTACTGAATCGTTACCCATCGAAACACCAGCGACGATGTTAGAGCCGCCTCCGATCACAACGCGATTACCGATTTCAACGATTTGCCACAGGTTTGAATCGCCGGAAGGTGGATACTTGTCATTCATTATGGTGGCGTTTGGACCGATGAAGACATCATCCCCTATACGCGTCTTGTTTGCAATATATGCACCACCTTGAATTTTACAATTATCACCAATAATTACACTCGCTCCAATATGGGCGAGAGATCCAATATTGCCTGCGTTACCAATCTTACAACTATCACCAATGTGGCATGGCCACCATGCAATGCTACCACCAGCAAGGGTGACTTTTTGGTTGCGAAGTTGATTGAGTTCTGGCCCAACATCTTCGCCATTGGAACTCACGGATTTCACTCCGCTATATTCAGTTCCCGAATTAACATTTCAACATGATTTTTTGCCTTGACATTATACCTTGCAAATATTAAATCACCTTGTGGGTTTATGACGAAAGTTGAACGAGCGCAACCCATGTATTCTTTGCCATAATTAGTCTTCAATCTCCAAGTTCCATATGCATTGTGAAGGGTTTTATCTTCATCTAATAACAGTGAAAAATTTAGTTGTTGTTCAGTGATGAAATCTTCATGTGACTTTGTTGAATCTATGCTAACTCCTAATACCAAATATTGGTTATTATTCAACCTCCCCATCTGGTCTCTGAAGTCACAAGCTTGTACAGTGCATCCCGGTGTTGAATCACGTGGATAAAAATACAAAATAACAGTCTTTCCAGAGGCGTTAATCGCTTCTAAATCATGCATATTTCCATCACTATCATTCATACGAAAAGTAGGTGCTTTTTGGCCGTTTTCTAGGTTCACTGTGTCGCTCATTAACTGCAAGGGCGGGAATCTAGCACATCAAGGGTTGCTTTATGCCGTATTGCATCTTTTTGATTGACTTTTATGTCGTAAGTTCATTGCAGCATCGTTTTTATGCGTTATTCATAACTTCATCTACGAATTGCATAGGGTTGAGGGTGTCAAGCGATTCTTTCAATAACTGGCGGGAACAAGATGTGGGCATGGTGACGACACGCATGACCGGCAGGAGCCGTCGTTACTTCAAAAAAATACAGCGCTCAAATACTCGTTATGAGTTGCAAGAATTGTCCAGTACGATACAATCGGATTTGGACAAAAGGAAAATCTCTTATGATGCAGCATTAAATTTGGGCAATATCATTCAAAACAGGGCCGATCAATTACCCGGTGATGCCATAGTTTACTCCATCTCTGACCGAGATGCATATCGAAGAACTTTGGAACTCTATCTTAGGGATTCTTTGTTGACAAAAACCGAGCAATTATTGCTTTGGGAAGAGAGGCGCAGATTGGGAATTAGCGACGATGAACATGAACGCTTATTGGTTCAGTTAGTAGCTCAATGGAAACGTCAAGGAAAGAAGGTTACAATCGACCAATTCCGTAATCCAGGTGGTGAGTCTGTTGCGTGATTCTAGAACAAATATTAGCACCCTTCTGGCAGGGTTGATTTTACTGGTGTTACTGACTCCAAATATCGCTCCATTTACAAGCGCTAGTGATGGTGCAAGAGCCAACCCTGATTTCTCTGTACAATCGATTACACTCGATGGCGCAGGTTCTGTTTGGGGAGGGGTTGATTTAATCCTCGAGCAAGAGCAACACATAGTTAGAATCGTTGTAGCTAATACGGGCTCGGCCAGTGGAGCAGTCATACTAAATCTCTTACACCAAGGTTCGTCAACTGCTGGTGAAACAACGATTACAAGTTTAAACCTCGGAGTTCTACCTGCTTCATCGACCAGCAACCCTATCCTGATCTCTTGGAATGCCACCACTGGTGATTCACAGAGCTTATTCGCTCGGGTTGCCGCTACTTCTGGTTCAATCGATTCCAATAGTGCAAATAATGAGCAAAGATTAGATTTCCATGTTAGAGTCTTCCAATCAGGGGCGGTTACCGGAGAAACAATCCCTGAGCCTCTTGGTGGACAGAGCACTGCTAGATTGACCAATGATATTCATCCAGTGACGTCAACTGTTCTCAATCAAGGGGTAATGGCACTGTCTGCTGCCATGGAACTTTCGTTCTTTGAAATAGCCGACCCAACTAACACTTTCACACTATGGTCCAATACTTTGACCTTGGAACCAGGCTCTCTTTTGAACCCAGCAACCGCTAGCGTTCTTACTACCTCTCTTGATGCGACTTCAATTACAGGCATTTGGAATTTGACAGCGACAGTCCATTTCAATGGAACTGCATTTACAGATCCACAAATCATAAGTGAAGTCGATGTAGAGTTTTCAAACTATGTTGCAGAATTAGCATCTCCTTCAGATAGAACTACAGAGCCTGGAATGCAAACTACAGTGACTTTCATTCTCAAGAATACCGGTCTATCATCGGACTCTTTCATCATCGGCATTAGCGATGTACTGGGCTGGACAGATATGTCACTGGATGGCACATCGACTGCGGTAATATCTCCAGGTGCGACCACTACTGTACAACTCTCAGTCTCAGTGCCAATAGGTGCATCGAGGTCCCTGGTGGAAAGTCTTACCTTGACTCTAACATCAGTTCAAGCAAGTTATACTCTCACAGGTATGACTCGTGTAATGTCTGGAGAATATTATTCTGCATTGGTGACAATGCCAGCAGGAATCACCATGGCTACTCCAGGGCAAGAAGTTGAAATCTCAGTACAAATCCAGAATGATGGTAATGTTCCAACATCTTTCAACATAAATACGGGATTGGGCGTTCCGGCAAATAATTGGACTTTAGCGCTGTCATCCACTTCAACACCGCTGGTAAATGATGGCTCTACTGTTACAGTAGTGCTTACAATCGTAGTCCCTCCTATACAACTCCCTCTTGATTCCAGCGAGTATAATCGTGCTGGCGATTCAGTCAGTGTATGGGTGATGGCTCAAGCAACTGGCGGAGGAATGCCTACATCTGATTCTTCAGCAGTTGAAGTTATGCCAGTAATTGTTGTTGACCCCGGTTTGCCAACAGAACATATTGAATTAACTGTTCAAGATGTCATCAATGCCAAGAATGGTATGGGACTTGACGAAATACTTGGCCTCAATGTCGAAGTACGTCACAATTTAGTGACAGACATCTCAGAAACAGTTGATGCAGATCTCACAGTCGGTGTTGTCACCTTTGCTGCAGACAACATTGGCGGATTTGACGAAGCAGCGAGATGGACTGCAGATGTAAGTCCTACAACTTTAACTGGATTAACTCTCGGAGAAATAAAAGCAGCCTCATTAGGAATTCAAGGACCTGATGATGATTATCCACTTGCAGGAACGATTACGATTCCAGTGTCCGCAACCCCTACCTTAGGAGGGGTGCACGCAGGTTCAGGAGTCGTCGCGGCAATTGTAACGAGAGATCTAATCATTACAATTCCACAGATAATGGATGCTAAAATCTTGGAACAAGGCCCTCTTGACGCAGAAGTTGGAATCCAAACAGATTTCGATTTGAATCTCTCAAATACTGGTAATGATTTGACATCATACCGCCTAATTATTGTCGATGACTTGCCAGATAATTGGGCCGCAACCATCAACACTGCTTCTAGTTCCAATCTCATCGATAATTTATCGGCAAATGTCGCAGATCATCCAACCGTCGGAACAGATCACATCTCCCCATTTACTCTCTCAGTAACTACAGACCCTCAAACTGCTGCTGATACTTTACAGCCACTCTCAATAAGAATTGAAGAAAGAGACACTGGCCTTTACATAGACACGCATACGATCGATATTAGGGTTGGAGAAGTGATCAATGCAGCACTCTCGCCAACCAATCAATCAGTGGACATGAGTGCATATGATGCTCCACTGACGAGAGTAATAATCACTAACACCGGAAACGCTCCAACGAACTTCAACCTATGGCTGGACTCTTCCAATTCAGCAGACGTTGCATTTACACTTGAAAGTCCCAACGATATTCTAATAGCGGCTGGATATGAGAGTTCGGTAAAGATTAGAATCACACCAAGCGAAGATGCTAGTTTTGACGAATTCTATATGGCTACACTTTGGGTTTCAACTGATTCCGGTTTGAATCTGTCAGCCAATATCGTAGCAAATATTAGCGAAGAACACTTACTTGAAATCAATGCACCTTCTCAAATTGCTGTAGTCCCAGGAACATCGCAGGAAGTATTATTCGATTTAAATAATATTGGTAATTTGGCAGAAACTGTAACTGTGACTATCGCAGTTGAAGGGAATTGGACAGTAACCCCATATACTCAGGAATTTACTTTGCCAATCGACTCCGTTGTTGATGGCACAGTCAATGTAGAAGTTCCTGCACTTGGCGGCTCTGATGACCTTCTAAATGGTGCATTGCACAATATGACAATCACCGTAACGGATTCAGCTACGTCTGCAACATTGGGTGTTCGTACCGTTGAATTAGTAGTCGGTGCATTATTCATCGTTGAAGCAGATAATTGGCCGGATGAGATGTTGTATCACCGTCAATGGGAAAGAACTTGGAATGTGATTCTAACCAATACTGGAAATGAAGATGTCGCAGTTTCGATAGATTACGAGATTCTAATGCCAGGATTGGCTATTGAAAGTGATGCGTGGGAATTGGGTGATGATGCGGTAACTACATTGACATTACCTCGCCAATCAGCAATACCATTCTCATTTAGCGTGTTAGGGGCTGAGTTTGAACCTGATTTGACATTAGCAGCGGACTTGGTTGTAACATTCACTCCCGTCGATACAACAATTGAAGGTACAGCGGAGTTACGAACTACCTTGAAAATGTCACGATTCTTTGAGGCATCACCGATTGAACTTCGCCCACCAGCAGATGATGGGCCAATGGAAGTCAACTTGACATATTCGCACATACCATCATTCAATTCAACAATAGTGGCTTATGAATTAGAATTGTGTTCAGCAGTCAGATTATTTGATATTTCTACTACTAATTTGAATGCAGATGATTACATTTGGAATTTTACCGTAATGGTTGATTCCACTGTGCATTATCTATCTCTTAACGCAAGTTGTGCCAATGGCTCACAAGGTAATAGCTCTAGAATCCAACTCCCAGCACGTGCTGCATGGGATACAAGCGCTCCAATAAGAATTATTGTTGATGCCCCTAACCGACCAAATATTCTACCTGGTGATGGATATGATCTGACATTTAGATTATACCACCCAGATGAGAATCTTGGTTATTCCGTTTCCACTAATGAAACATTCACATTTGCTTTAGACGTATTCTCTGACCCCGAAATTGGTGATATCACAATCAGTGAAGGTGATCTAGTTGAAGGAACTGAAGCGATAATGTCTGTTACTGTCAAGAACGGTGGAACAGCACTTGCTCTTGGAGTCAATGTCAATTTAGAGTGTGGTGGTAATCTAATCATTCTTGAATCTCCAGCAGAGATTTTCCTACTGGGTCCTAATAGTGAAGAAACTCTGAACTTTAGAGTTAAATCGGTTAATTTAGACTGGTGGGCGCAATCATTACCAGTGGTATGTAAAGCAAGCTTGGATGGGACACTGATGCATAAAAATATCGTTGCCAACGATGTAGGGACATATGAAGGAAATATTGAATCATTCAGTTGGGGTCTTTCTATTAGTTTCATAGCAACAGTCGTTCTAATGATAATTTCCCTATTCCTAATCAATCTCTCATCGAGGAATGAAAAGATGCGCTTGGTAGCGGTTTACACTGGTGTGGCTGCATTAGGATTCGCATTCCATCTCGGCCAAGCATTCTCATTAACTTGGTGGGGACCTGCTATTCTCATTCTAACAGCCTTGTGGGTCTGGAACATGACGTGGTCATGCAGTGAAGAATTCCGTCTTATCCATGAGGATTACCAGAGGGCAAGAAGAGGTGTTTCAACAATGTATGCTGACCACTTTGAGGCCCTTGCAGATGGTCGAAGGCAACTTTCACTGATTCTGGCATTACCGGTATTCGGTATGATGGCAATCGTATTGGGTATTCCCCCTCAAATGGCTTCAGACCGCTCTAACCTCATCTTATTGGTGGCATATATGGCTGTGGTCATGATCGGTGTTTGGGTTCTCTTAGCAAAGTCGGATAAGATGTATGGAAACCTATTCGGTCGCTTAACAGATGTAGAAGTAAAGGCAACAAGAATTGAAAGAGATTTGGGAGACCCTGCTCGCCTTCTTAATGAATTGGCGGATGAAGGATTAGATCTAACTGCCATCTTTGAAGGAGTTTCTACAACAACATCAGTTTCCGATTTAATTTCCGAAAACAATAACGATGAGGGGGTGAATGACGATGTCTGATGACGATTTAGATGAACTTGAAAGTGAATTTGATGTACAGGATGTTGAACTCGGCGAAGGCGAAGTTGAAGAAGCCCGCAGCGTTATTGCAGCAGGTAAAGATTCAGCGGACCGTTTGATGGCTGCTTCACGAGAATTAGAATCAATTGTGTATGGAGTGGTACAAGATGAAACCAATTCATTAGCGGGAACAGAACTGGATATTTCAGATGCTAGAAAATTCCTTTCAATCCACAAATTGCGAAAAGCGAGAAAAAGTGTTCGCCGAGCAGAAAAAGCACTTGTCGAATTAGAAGAGGATGTTCTATACTTACGCCGAAGCATTGCCATGCTACACCGACTTCTAAATGAGAAGCAAGTGACAGAGGGCGAAGTTGAAAATATCCTTATTCGTTTGAGAACTGCAACAGGTGCAGCAGAGATTGGTGAAGTCGGTACTGCTGCAAGTGAAGTTGAATTCCTAGTCGATGATCTGATTGGAGGAAATACATCAACTCTCAACCCATTCCTATTCCGCCATTTCTGGTTAGGTGTTGATACACGCTGGCCAGCAGGTGGAGATTCAGGCGTTTTGTTGGTCAGAATAATCAATGATGGCCCGATTCCAATGCCAGTAATGCGTATTTCACCTCCAGTACCAATTGGCTGGACCGCCAGTCCTAGTTCTGTGGACTTACCTATTATTTCCCCAGGTGGTAATGTCCCTCTTCGCTTCGAGATAACGGCCGCCAGAAGATATGGTGCAGATGAAATCCCCCTCTCTCGTAAATTGGCAATCTCAACTTCTTATGAGATGCGGTCTGGTGAGGTCACGATAACAATTAGAGCACAAAACCGTTCAATGGAGCCATTATCAGATGTGGTACTTTCTCCATGGCTCCCGCCAGGATTTACAACTGACAAGGTGCCATTCGTGGCTCGCTTAACTCCAGACGAAGTTGCATTGATTAGAATGCCACTACGCATAGACATGGGAAACGGAGGAACTTCCTAGGCCATGTATCATTTTCTACCCCGTAAGGGGGAGGACGAGTAATAAAAACAAAAACAAAAATGAAAAACAAAAAAAGGTGAAAAGAAATGAAAAACGAAATAAACGAAAATAACGATGAGCTCGCCGCTATCGGAATTGGTGCAATGATTGTATTCATCGCATTGATTTTGGTGGCCGCGGTAGCAGCGGCTGTAATTATACAGACTGCTGAAAAATTGCAACAGAATGCCCAAGCAGCAGGCGATGACACCCAAGAACAGATGTCTACGAAAGTGACACTGATTTCTACGGTAGTTGAAAACATGGGAGTGGGAACTGAATCACTTTTCTCCACCTTCGAGTTAGCAGCTGGTTCACAACCAATTTTAGGTAGTGACATCGGTTTCACTGTTATCTGCCCTGCAGTCGCTCCTGCTACTACAGCATCATTTGCTGATGGCTCCTTTTTGGGCGCTACAATCCATACTGGAAACGGTGCTGGTGCTGCTGCAATTACACTGAACCCAGGAACGACATATGTCGTTTCAATCAGTGTAACCAATTGTCCTCCTACTACAAACACAGACAATGCCATGGTCATCTCGGTGACAGGTGGAGGAAACACATACGAATCTTTACAATACGGTAGTTCTCCTGCTGTAGGGGACGTAGTAGTTTGAGGTGATTATCATGCAAATAAATAACGAAAACAATGAAAACAACGACAACGTAGCAGCAATCGGTATCGGCGCAATGATCGTCTTTATCGCACTTATTCTTGTAGCAGCAGTCGCTTCAGCGGTAATAATTCAAACCGCTGAAAAGCTACAGCAGAACGCTCAAGCAACTGGCGATGACACCACGGACGAAATGTCTGGGAAAGTCACAATTATGAATGTCTTCGTCGATTCGACTGACAATTACATGGTTTACTTCCGTCTTTCCGCTGGTTCTGATGCTACAATAGACACTGACATGCTATGGCAAGTTTCCTGTGACGATGGAGCGGGTGCTATGCAATATATCGCAGGCGACTTCAATGATGGAACTATTACACGTCTCGACGGTGCTGCTCTAGCAACGGCCAACACTGCAGCAGCGGGCGTTGGCTACCGAATAGATATCGATGCAGTAACCCTAACCGATGACTGTGGCCCTAGTTCAGCGTTCACCAGTGGTGTTAAATCAACTTTGTATATTCACGTAGTAGGTGGAGGAACAACCTACGATGTTCTCAAAGTTAACGATGCAACTATTGGCGCTGTGGTAGTCTGATTTTATCTGAGTCCACTGAATGTGCTTCGGCACTAAGGACTCGGGGAGGAATTATACATGGCATGGCCATTTAGTGGCGGAGCTGGAGATACCCAGGATGCAGACGCTTTATTGAGTGAAGAACGCTTGAAGATAATGGCAAATGTTGCCATTGAACAAGTCCCCCTCCCAGAAGAGGGTGAACTCAGTGAAGAAGATGCTTGGACAATTTCCCCTGGACCAACCCAAGCCCGCCTCAACAGTATCGGAAGCGTACCGAGTGTGGCAGCAAGCCTCGCTCCTGCCCAACCAGTGAATGTGAGTGCACAAGTTGACACTTCTAGTTTGGAACGTCTAATCAGTTCACGTCTCGACATGGTCGAAGATGTGCTCAGATTGGTTGAACACAAATTGGATGAAACATCAACTAATCATGATGGATCACAATCCGAAGGAACATCGGAAGATGTGTCTATGGATGAAGATTCAAACAGTGGAGATGTAATCATCACCTCATCAGGAGAAGTCATTACCACTACTGGTATTGACAGAATGATGGATGAAGATAATGCTCCGTTAGTTGAATTGTATGAAGCACAGGCACTCAAAGCAAATCCGTTCCTTGTCGCGCCATCTGATGGTCTCGGCGGGGGTACAAACCAAATCGGAGCCCCGACGATATCGGCTCTGCTTCTAGACAACATGTCTGGAATGGCAGCGGTCAGTTTCTCTCAGAAGGCTATCGATTCAGGAATGTTAACAGCGGATGAAGGAGAAACGGTAATGGCAATTGTACAATTGGCAGCACCGGGAGAATCTGAAGCAGCACTTGAAGACCATCTTGGTAACAAAGAGCTTCTAACACTCTCTGCCTTAGTCGAATCTTGGCGTAGTTCAGTTGGATTACGAGGTGAATTGTGAAATGGGTGCTTCGGTTGGAATCGGAGGTTTGATTATTGGCATGACCATGATGGTCGTGTTCTCTATGGTAGTGGCATCATTTGATGCAAAAGTTGACTCTTCACTACAATCAATCGATTCTGCCAATGAAGCATTACCCGTTTACACCATCGACGATGCCACCCTATGGGAAGGCGCAGTCGTCGATGTTCAGATCGGCAGTGCAGGAAGCGGATACGTCAATGGTGTTCTTGTCTCTTCGACAGGTAATGGTGGCTTCACAGGCACCTTTACTGTTGACGGTAGTGGTGCGATAATTAGCGTGGCAATCACCAGCCATGGCAATTACTCGTCCGCACCAGCTATCGTTGTTCAAGGACAGACTCCGACATCATCCGCAACCTTCACTGCAACGCTCGGAAATTTCATCCACGCTAATGTCACTAATACTGGTTCATACATAACCCCACTAAGAGAAATTTGGCTATTTTCAGATGGCGACAATCCAACCAATCTTGGAAGCATATACACATCTGGAAGTTCTAATCCATATTGGTATTCAGGTGAAACACTCCATCTCCAGTGGGCAGAAAGTGGTACATTACCAGTTTCTAGAATTGCGATTACAGCCAAAGGTGTCAACATGGCATCAACACTTGCATGAGGTGAATCTATGGCAGATGGAGGTGCATCAACATTCATTTTGCTGGTTACAGCATTATTAGTGTCTAGTTCTGTTTCGATAGTTCTAATCAATCAATGGGGGGATATGTCTAGCGCGATTGAAGATGACCGTAGAGGCAAAGAAGCCGATACAAAAACTTCAGTTTCCTTTGCAGGTGATGCAATGGAAGTTGAATATGATGACTCGGTGTCCCCTCATCAGATGACTTTTTATCTTCAAAATACTGGGCAATATGTCCTTGACGAAAGTACTCTTGTAGTGATTGTTGATGGAGCCTCGGTAACATCAAGTATAACAGCAACAATCGTGCCAACTGGTACAGTTTGGAACGATGTTAAGTTATTAAAAGTGGAGGTTTCTTCTAATTCCTGGGCATATCAAAATAACGATGGAGTGAGCCTTTCGGTAGTAGTTTCTTCAGATGCTACTTCCGGCTTTCGCGGAACAGATTCACTAACTATGGAGGTGAGATTAGATGTCTGATGGAATAGATACAGATGATCCAATGTTTGCAGCACATAAACCGGTTGAAGATGGATTCCCATTCGTTTTAGAAACCGATTCACTCGCAGATTCAATGGGGTCGAGATTACCAAATCGTTCATTGTATATTGTTCAAGGTGATGTCGGTTCTGGAAAATCTTTGATGGGTCAAAGATTATCTTTTGGGCTTGCAGAAAACGATGTCAAAGTATTGGTCATCACAACAGAATTAACCACGCGAGGATGGATTGAGCAAATGGAATCTATCGGCTATGGTGTCACAGAATTCATTCGCACAGGACAATTGATGGTTTTCAGTCGCTTTGGAACAATCGCTGAAGCACTTCCAAATATTGGTATCCAACAAGTACTCGAAAGTGAAGCAGTTTCTAAAGCAGATATTGTTATTATTGATTCTGCAAGTTCTCTAATGCCAGATGATCTGGATGAAAACGGTAGATTCAAAATGATGCAAAACCTCCGCAGAATTACCAGTGAAGGACGTTCAATAATGCTCTGTGTTGATGAGAATGAAATGGATTCTAAACTATTACATACGCTTAGAGCATCATCCGAAGTAGTCTTGGATATGAGAACTGCAATGATCGGTGGAGATATCAAGCGCAATATCGTTGTAACAAGATACCTTCGGGCAGCAGGACCAGTCCAATCTTCGATCGGCTGGAGAGTTGAACCTTCTATGGGATTCATCGTAGATATTACAGCAGTAAGTTGATGGAGGGATTAGTATGGATGATGATGCAAAATTTGCTAAAGGAGATTTAGCCAGTGTAATGGCAGCACATCCCCACATAGCAGATTGGGTTCGAGATTTTGAAGCACAACATGGGTCTAGGCCAATTTACTATGGTGAGTTGGATAGAGGTGCTAAAAAAGAGCGCCCTTACAATTTAATTTACATTACCAAAGAACCAATTTTTGTACACATGTACGAGCCTCCGGCAGATGATGAACAAGGCGGTGGCGAAATCTTGTGGTTTGGACTAGAGCCACAATTGACCGATTCTGAAGAATATATTCGAAGAGAATTGATTGAAACGTTATTACAAGAAGCACCAACAGCACCAGCATTTACTACTGACACTGAGTTTGAAAATATCCTTGGTCAAATGATAGAGCGATATACAGTACTCGATACTGAATTAAGTGGCACCGTTCGCCGTCAAGGAAAGTTGTGGCAACTTATTGGCCTGGATGACCGCAGATTAACTGTCACACTGAATCAACGGGAACGACTACGCTATGTCGTAATCCGCGATTTAATTAGAAATGGTCCGCTTGAACCGCTTCTTTCAGATGAGATGCTGGAAGATATTCACTCAGTTGGACTAAAACATATTCACATGGACCACAAAATCTTCGGTATGGTCACTTCCAATATTAGATTCCGTGACCGAGATTTATTGTCGCGATTCTTGAGAGCGATGTCGGAGCGTATTGGTCGGCCAGTTTCCGATAACAAACCAATTATCGACGGGGCACTTCTTGATGGGTCTCGTATCAATATCATTTTCTCAGACGATGTCTCGATGCTCGGGCCATCTTTCACAATTCGTAAGTTCGCGGAAGAAACGATATCTATCACACAATTAATCCAATGGGGAACGATTTCATCACAAGTTGCCGCATACATTTGGATTTGTTTAGAATATGGTATGTCGGTTCTAGTATCTGGAGAAACAGCATCTGGAAAGACTACAACTCTCAATGCGATTCTTCCATTTATCGATCACAATGTCAAGATTTACTCGGCTGAAGATACTCCTGAAGTAAAAGTTCGCCATAAATTATGGCAACGCCTTGTCACTCGTTCTTCCAAAAATGAGGAATCAAGAGTTGAAATGTTCGATTTGCTAAAGGCTGCACTAAGAAGTCGTCCAAGATACATTATCATTGGTGAAATTCGTGGTGTTGAAGGAGCTACCGCATTCCAAGCCATGCAGACTGGTCACCCAGTTATTGCAACTTTCCACGCATCGAGTATCGTAAAAATGATTCAGAGATTTACAGGTGACCCTATCAATGTTCCAATGAGGTTCTTTGACAACTTGAACTTCGCGATTTTCCAAGAAGTGGTTGAAGACCCTAATGGTGGTGGTATTGCAAGAAGAGTAACTGGTATTGACGAAGTAATTGGTTACAATAAGCACAGTGATGGTGTCTTAACGCGTGGTATGTTCGAATGGGACCCTATCAAAGATAAGCACTATTTCCGTGGTATGTTCCAGTCACACTTACTTGAAAATAAGATTGCGGCAGTAGCTGGATTCTCAAATAAGCGTGATATCTATGATGAGATGCTAAAACGAGCAGCAACACTTCAGAAAATGGTAGACAGAGATTTAACACATTATGATGACGTCTTTGATTTACTCGGAATATACTACAATACAGGGTGGGATAATTTCAGTAGAGCGGTAGATACGTGGGTTGGGGTCAACCACAAGTGAGGAGGAGATGAAATGGAGCGTCTGCCACTATGGCAAATTGCGTTGCGTCGCATCGACATGCCGGTTCAAAAATATATTGCCATCTTTATTGGTGGATCCTTTTTAGCCGGTTTAATAGTTACAATCGCATTAATCTCCTTGACTGGAGGATTTGCTGAGGGCGCACTATTCGCTGGTTTTGCTGGTGTATTACTTTTGATATTTCTACCTCTATTGGTTGCGTTTTCAGCGGCAATATTCCCCATATTGGAAGTACAACGCTCTGCCACATTAATTGAAAGAGAGATGCATATGTTCATCACTAGAATGGGGATTCTCTCTCTTGGTGAAGTCGGTGCATCTACAATATTCGATATTCTAAAGCAAATGAGCGATTATGGTGAGTTGGCTAAGGAAGTAAAAAGAATTGAGGTTTTGGTAGATAAATGGCATACTTCCTTGCCCGAAGCATCAAGAATTGTTGCTCAGCAATCACCTTCCCCGTTGTGGGCAGACTTCCTCGCGAGGATGGCGTTTTCAATTGAAGCAGGTCAACCAATAGATGCATTTATGCGTTCAGAGCAAGAAACCGTTTCAGAGCAATATTCAACATTATATGATACAAGGTTAGAATCGGTTGATATCATGAAAGAGATCTACGTGTCATTGGTTTCTGCTGGATTATTCGGATTGATCATCGCCGGAATACATTTGGTATTATTTGGAATTGGAAGTTCTAATGAAACACCGATTGAAGTGGCTGCAAGAATTAGGTTCTTGCTGCTGGCATCATTACTATTCATGTTTGTACAAATCGGTGCAGTATTTGCCTTTAGGGCGACGATTCCAAAGGATAGTACCATCGCAAGAGATGAACTAGAGACACCATTTAGACTGAATACCACCAGGACTTTATTGATGGCTCTAAGCATTACTATCATCTTGTTAATAATTACAGCGTCATCAGTTGTTTATGCATGGGATGGAATCTCTCAAGAATGGGATAAATACGGATTATTGCTGATTGCATTGCCACTCAGTCCAATGCTTATTCCGGCATTCTTAGTCGGCAGAGAAGAAAAGGATATTCTTCGCAGAGATGAAACTTACCCCGATTTTATTCGTGCATTAGGGGGACTGCTCAGGCACGAAGTGCAGAACCTAGTGCTACGATCAAGGCACTTAGGGGAATTGATTTTGGTGCTTTAGATAAATCCATAGACCGTTTGGAGAGGAGATTATCCACAAGAATCGATTCTGATAGAGCCTGGGATTATTTTAACGCAGACACAAATTCAGCAGTAATTTCTCGCTATACTAGAATATATATCGAAGGTGCACAATCTTCAGGACAACCTGCTGCTACAGCGGACTTAGTCTCACGCTCTGTTGGTAATTTACTTTCACTTCGTCACCGTAGAGCACTTTCTGCAGATACTATGGCAGGGGTTTCATTGGGTCTACTAATTGCCAGTGTAACCTCCCTCAATGTTACAATTACTATCGTACTGAAATTAGGTGAAGCAATAGCGGGAGTTGCTACTGGATTTACCGATACAGATGTAGGTGCATTGGCAGAGTTCGGTGCAGGAGTTGCGTTGCCAGTAATGGAGGATGCAAGTTCAGTTGAAGACAATATTAAGATCTTCAAATTAATCGTATCGATACTGATATTGGGGCAAATCGCAGCAGTATCAATTATCGCTACCAGATTGAGAGGGGGCGGAAAGATTAGTGCACTCGGTCAAATTATCAAATTGATTTGGGTTGCAGGAATTACTTCATTATTTACAGCTATAGTTCTCGATGGAGCAAGTTCAATGTTCGGGATTTGACGCTTTAGTTAAACTCTAAAGCGTTGGGTTCATTGCATTGAAACCTTTGCCATAACACATGCGTATGTTGCGTACACTCATCCTAGGTGCGGCAATGGTGCTGCCGGGTCTCTTTTTAGCCTACTTGGTATGGATGCTGGCAGGTAATCCTGCCACCGAGCCGCTCGAGTCTCTCATCTGCAATGGAATCCCTCTAACCTCAATCGGGCTGGGGTTATTCTTCGGTTGGAAGAGCGGAGAAGAATACTCTGTAAAATTAGAGTAATCAGCGCAATGGAGTAGTTAGGGTAAAATCATTTTTTAGATTCCGCTTGGATTCTTTTCTTAGTCGCAGTCCATGAGCAAATAGGACATTGGCTGAGATCGTGGAATCTTGCTGGGCAATATTCTCTGCCAAAAAATATAATTTGCAAATGAAGTTTATTCCAATAGTTCTCGAGGAAATATTGCTTTTAGATCCTTTTCAGTACGCTCAACAGTAGTATCGTTGGACAGCCCCCAACGTGCAGCAAGACGATGAATATGGGTGTCGACTGGGAATGCAGGGACAGAAAATGCCTGAGCCATGACAACGCTTGCAGTTTTGTGACCTACACCGGGTAGGTCTTCGAGTTCCTTGAAAGTGCAAGGAACTTGGCCATCATGTCTTTCGACAATCAGTTGTGATAAGCGCAAAATGTTCTTAGATTTTGTTGGCGCTAATCCGATTTGCCTAATATCTTGCAATATAGTATCAACATCAAGTTTAGTCATATCTGCAGCATTATTTGCTTTTGCAAATAGTGCTGGTGTGACTTCGTTTACCTTCAAATCTGTAGTCTGGGCACTCATCAGTACTGCCACAAGCAACTCAAATGGATTATTATGGTCGAGTGGTATGGGAGTTTCAGGATATAACTTCTCCAACATGGAGATGATGATTTCGGCCTTCTCACTCCTGCGCATGTTTGGGCCAGTCCACGATTAGCAATTAATACATCATGGATGAAGGCGTGACATTAAATCTTCACCACTGAGGGAATTTAGAACATCACCACTTTCCAACCAACCCTTTCTCGCACACATTACACCGTATGTGATATCTGCCAATCCACGAATAGAGTGGGCATCTGGATTGATTATGATGGGAACTCCTAACCCCTTTGCATGCTTACAAAGACGCCAATCTAAATCTAATCTATATGGGCTTGCATTCAATTCAATCGCCTTCAATCTTCCAGCATCGTTATGGTCGGCCATATGCTCGATAACCGCCAATAAATCAACTTCATAACCATCTCTTCCCTGCAAAATCCTTCCAGTAGGGTGACCAAGTATTGTTGTCGCTGGGTGGTCGATTACCTGTAATAATTCTTCAGTATTCTGCACTTCATCACGTGCCTTCCACTTACCCATTGCATGCACGCTGGCAACGGTATAGTCCAATTGTGCTAGAACTTCATCGGGGTGATCTAATTTTCCACCGGCCAAGATATCTGATTCAACTCCATGAACTAATCGGAAATCATTTCCTTGTTGTTGCCATTGTTGATTATATTTCTTGATTGTATTACCCTGCTCAAGCAAATCTTCTGCACTCGCTCCATTAGCAATTTGCAAAGTAGGTGAGTGGTCGGCTAATCCCAACCAATTCCAACCCATTTTTTGAGCAGTATCTGCCATTTCTTCCAAACTTGCTTCGCCATCAGAAAGAGTAGTGTGGTTGTGTAATGTTCCACGAATATCATTCATTTCAATTAGATTTGGAAGTTCATTTAATTCAGCTGCAATTACTTCTCCGGTATCTTCTCGCAGTTCAGGAGTGACCCATTGCATTCCTAAATGTGCATAAATTTCTTGCTCAGTGGTTGCTGCTAAAGAGAATTTAGCAGCAGCCATTCCCTTCAATTCACCTGCTTCAATGTCAGGAATTAGCCCGAACTCATTGAGGCGTAGGCCTTTGCTAATCGCTCTTTGGCGCATTGCAATATTGTGTTCTTTACTTCCGGTAAAGTATGCCAAAGTGAACGCAGCAACATGTGGAGGTACCAGTCTCACTTGAGCATCTATTGTTCCACCAGATTCTAATTGTTCGTAATCATCTCCTCCAATTGCTTCGAGGACATTGGAATCAATATGGCCAACAGTGAAGCCTTCTTCAAAAATAGATGTATCGAGAATTAAACTGATTTTAGAATCACCTGCGCCTTTAACATCGGCTATACCATTCAGATTGAGAATTGCATTAGCAACGGATTGATGGTCTTCATCAGCAACTGCAACTACAACATCGAGGTCACCTATGGTTTCCTTTCTTCGCCTTGTGCTGCCTGCTAATGTCGCACCGACAACACCTGGTATGGCGGCAACTTTGTTAGTAAATGCCTCGCCATATTTGAGGCCAATATCTAGTCTTCTTCTTGCTCTAAATCTGCTTAACAATTCAATACCATCTAGCATTCGTTGTTGAGATTTCTTTCCAAAACCCTTCATTGGTGCGATTTGGTCCTCTAATGCAGCTGTTTTCAAACTCGCTACAGAATTAACACCTAGTTCATCATGCATCAATTTAATTCGCTTTGGACCCAAACCAGGAATGCCTAGCATTTCTATCAGTCCTTGTGGAGTATTATTATGCAAGTCAATCCAATCACTAGGCCAATTGCCTTCTTGCACAGATTGAGTTAGCGCAGAACCCAATCCTTTGCCTATTCCTTTGATTTCAAAGATTTCACCGGATGCGATTAATTCGCCCAAATCAGAAGTTAATGAGCCAAGTATTCTACTTGCATTTTGGTATGAGCGCACACGGAATACATTGGCTCCTTGCAGTTCCAGTAATACCGCAACTTGATGCATTACATTGGCTACTTGGTTGCGGGAGAAATAAGGTGGGCCGCTCGGGCGGGCCTTGGGTAAGATGAAAGATGCGCCCGCCATACTCGATGATGATGCCCACCCTTCTCAAAGATTGCGAATAAATGTAGGTTTGATTTGAAATGAAATTAATTAATTAATCCCAACTTTTGAAGAGTAGATGGCTCTAGCAGTCAATATGGTGGGGGTTGACAGCATTGAGAATCTGGCTCAATCACTATGTTTTACCTCTGCCATATTATTCGCTTTAATCGCAACATTCAGCCGTTCTGAAAAAGCAGAGGTTATGGCTCAAAATGCAATTGCAATCTTACTGGTCTCATCTGCGGCTGTACTTTGGTGGCTTTCTTTATCAGGTGGAGAGTTATGGGGTTCCAATTATTTGCCAAAGCCATTATCCTTGATTTGTCTAATACTAGCGTTCTCGGCAAAAATGAATATCAAGGGAAAAAATATTTCGTTTGGTGCAAACCCACACAGTATCAACAAGAAAGATGAATCCGATGATTCAGAAGAATAATTATTCAGACTATTTCACCAGGTTCTTGCTCGCCTAGTTCGGCTTCCTTAGCCATTTTTTGGTCAATAAATGTGCGCATATATTCTGGTAGTTCACCATTTACGAATATTACATCATTGATCTTATCCAATTGTTTTAGTGAATAATAAATCTGCATTGCGGTCATAGGAGTGGAAGAACATCCGCTACAGCCACCATCCAAGGAGAGCATGATGTTGCCATCACTTGTGTCAATGACTGTAACAACACCGTCATGGGCATCCAGAATCTCCTGAACAGGGCCAATTTCGGCTAAAACCTCTTCAGCACTAATCGCCATACTGTTACGGCGGTGGCTTATCCCTTTCAACCGTTGCTAATTTATTCCAATCATTTTGAGCAAAAAATGTGTTGAATATGTTCAAACTAAGCGAAATGGCTACTGTCATCCATTACGCTTAGGGATTCACTTATGAGGGGGTTTTAGTTCGGCGGGTTAACAAGGTGTTACCAATGATGGAAAATATCCCCGAGATTGCAGCAGCAGCAGGTCTTTTTGGCCTACTTATTGCTTTTATTCTATACAAGAAAGTAAACAGCATTGAAATCGACAACAAAAAGGTTGCCGAGATTACAGCAGAAATTCAAGACGGAGCAATGGCGTTCCTTACTGCAGAGTACAAAGTACTAGCAGTATTCGTAGTCATTGTTGGTGCCTTATTATCACAGATAACCGACACTAACACATCAATTGCCTTCTTCGGAGGTGCAATCGCTTCAGTTCTAGCAGGATTATCTGGGATGCGTGCAGCAACTTCCGCTAATGGAAGAACTGCAATGGCTGCAAAGAATGGTGGACAATCTGCCGCACTAGCAGTTTCATACAACGGTGGCGCTGTTATGGGTCTATCAGTTGGAGGACTTGGTCTTCTAGGTATTTCCTTAGTTGCATTCTGGCTTGATGCTGGTAATGCAACATCAAGCGAACTTTCTGCGGCTGCAGGATTCGGTATGGGTGCTTCATCCATTGCCCTATTCGCCCGTGTTGGTGGTGGAATTTACACAAAGGCTGCTGACGTTGGTGCAGATCTAGTCGGTAAGGTTGAGGCTGGTATTCCAGAAGACGACCCTCGTAATCCTGGTGTTATCGCAGATAACGTCGGAGACAATGTTGGTGACGTTGCTGGAATGGGTGCTGACATCTTTGAATCATTCGTTGGTTCAATAATTGCAGCAATGATTATCGCTTCAAGCTTCGATGAGGCAACTAAAGCAGATTACATACTTCTTCCAATTCTTCTTGGCCTAATTGGATATATTGCCTCCATCATTGGCGTATTCTCAATGACTATTCTAAAGAATGGAAGCGACCCAGCAGCAGCACTTCGTAATACTACCTTTATCGCAGCGATTCTATTCATTGCAGGTGGTTATGGCGCTATCAATCAGGGATTGATCGCTGTTGAATATGGTGTAATGCACGCTGTACTTCTTGGTAGTCTTGTAGGAATCCTAATCGGATTGGTTACAGAATACTATACTGGTATTGAACCAATATTTGGAATCATTAAGCCAAAGGCAATTCAACACATTGGTAAGATGTCACAAACCGGACCTGCAACAAATGCTATAGCAGGACTTTCAGTTGGAATGATGTCTACCTTCATCCCTGTACTATTAATCGCAGCAGGTATCTACGGTGCAAATCATTTCGGAGGAGATACATATGGATTATACTCAATCGCAATGGCTGCAATGGGAATGCTGGGAACTGTCGGTGTCACAATGACAGTCGATGCATATGGTCCAGTTGCAGATAATGCTGGTGGAATTGCTGAGATGTGTAGCCTTGGTGATGATGTCAGAGCAATTACCGATGAACTAGATTCAATCGGTAACACAACTGCAGCAGTTGGAAAAGGATTCGCTATTGGTTCAGCGGCACTAACCGCACTCGCACTCTTCGCAGCATATACCACAGCGGTTCTTGCGAAAGATCCAACTTTCACTCTTGAACTAACCGAGCCAATGGTAGTAATAGGCCTCCTAATTGGTGGCTCTCTACCATTCGTAGTTGGTGCAATGACCATGACCTCAGTCGGAAAGGCTGCAGGACAAATGGTTGAAGAAATTCGCAGACAATTCCGTGAGATTGACGGATTGTTAGAAGGTCGAGAAGGAGTCAAGCCAGATTCCCAAAAGTGTGTTGACATTTCTACAAAGGCCGCTCTTCGTGAGATGGTTGGACCTGGTGTTGTTGCAATAGCAGCTCCAGTAATCGTTGGAGTTGTACTCGGTGCTGAAGCACTCGGTGGACTTCTTGCAGGTTCTCTTGTTACTGGCGTTCTAATGGCCTTATTCATGGCTAATGCTGGTGGTGCTTGGGATAACGCAAAGAAAGCGATTGAGCAAGGACACATTGAAGGTGCTAAGAAAGGCGATGCTTCTCACGATGCAGCGATCATTGGTGATACAATCGGTGACCCATTCAAGGATACCTCTGGTCCATCTCTAAACATTCTAATCAAGTTGATGTCAATTGTAGCAGTAGTTCTTGCTGGTACAAATTTACTTTGAGCTTGAAATTGTTCAAAATATTGAGCGTTACCCTTTCAACGGGTGAGCAGTAGGGATGTCTATGCGAGTACCATTGTTATTGACGGCCTTGATGTTATCACTATCATTAGCGGGATGCTTAGAAGGTGGAGATGTACCTTCATCAATAGGTGATACTACTGGCGATGAAATCGATTTACCAGTCTGGGAAATCGGTGACCAATGGCTGTATTCTTTCGTAACGCCTCAATTTGGAGAGGATAGTGCTAGGCTTGTTGTCGCAGAAATAGATGACGGAGAGCAACAGTATTTGCTGGGTATCTCAAGTGAAAGAGAAGCACAACGACACGCAGTTATCAATCACAACCCATTCCTTGGCCGTATTAATATCGATGGTCTCTCTGTCTTTGAAGAAGGTGAGCCACAGCAAGTATTCAATTTCCCCTGGGAAAACGGACAGCAATGGAGTTTCAATCTATTCGGAATCTCATGGGATGCTGAAACGAATAACATTTACAACGGCGTTGCAAATGTAGTTGCAACTTCTGATGATGGGCAGCGACTGCAATACGAATTCTCTGGAAGAAAAGGATTCATCGAGTCATTGGTTTGGACCAATGTCACCGGAGTAGAACAACTTCGCATGACATTAACCTTGGACAAAAAGGGCTATGATGGAGATGTTTTCTTCTATCGGGCTAGAGATTTAATGGATCAAAGATATGAAAATAGTCAAAATGACATCTATGATTCTTTCTTGGATAGTGGACATCCAAGCGGAGAGGATTGGAATGTATTGGTATGGTATTTAGACGTTGAAATCTCAAATGGTGGCGGCTCAGGTTCACTGACGATGAAAGACCATGCAGGTGCAAGTCCACTAACTCGAGCATGGGGTGCTGGGGCTACTGAAAAGGGTGCTATAGGCACGATTCCAAGCAATTCAGGAGAATATTCGCTAACGGTTACAGTACGTGGTCCAGGTTCCTTTATTCATCTTAAGGTCGCTGGGGCATTGGTTACCCAGTGGACTCTATGAGCCAAATTGTTTTGGTAGTTAGGTGATTTAATGCCAACTCTCATCTTGATGCATGGTATGACTGGTGATTCCAGCATGATGCGTCCATTCGCAGAAAAGATATGTCCTGAAGGATGGACACTTCTCATTCCAGAGGGTCGATTTTCGCATCCAGTAAGAGGCAGAACTTGGTGGAGATACGAAGATTATGATGCAGATACGACTCGCAGATCTAATCTTTCACGTATTGAACTGATTGATGTAGATTCAAGTCTATCGCAACTGGAGAAACTAATTTCCCAAAATGCACCTCTAGGGCCTCTGGTTATCGGTGGCTTTAGTCAAGGTGGTGCGATGGCCCAAGAAATCCTTCAACTGCCCATAGCAGACCGTATAGTGGGACTAATTTGCATTGGAACTAGAGTGGTAAGACCTATGGAACTACGGATACGCTTGGAAGAGTTAGATAGAAAAAGATTATTTTGGATGCATGGTGAACGAGATATAAGGGTTCCAATCGAAGATGGATGGGCAGTTGCACATCTGTTTGAAACTGCAGGTTGGGCTGTTGAACTTGTAGAGCACAAGAAAGGTCATATGATCCCTATTGAGCACCATAATGAGTTGACTGAATGGTTAAAGACCTTTGAATAATTACTTTTTTAGATAACTATTGGTCTCATCAAAACCACCGATATACATTGGTGTTTCTCCGCGCAAGTCAAAGATGACCGGTACAGTTCTTCTCCCGGTCGTAGTTACTACATCATTTCTAATGTCAGGATGTTCATCAAAATTTATTTCCGTAAAAGTTAGATTCTTCTGCTTGAACATTCGCTTTGCAGCCATACAATATCCACAACGATTACCGGTATATAGTAAAAAGTCAGTACCGGCTTCAGCAGCATGTCTTATGATCAATTCTTCACTCATGGCCTATGTCAAAAGTCAATCCTTTTTGAACCTATGTTCATTTCTCAAAATCAAAAGATTATTGTTTGTTATCTCTAAGCATTATAGATGCCTTAACTACGCTTTGAGCCAACTCTGCTACTCTTTGAGCCACTTCTGTATCAACGAGTTTGTCATCTTCATCAAATGCTTCCTTAACCTTGCCAACTGCTACTTGTTCTGGCACACACCACCCGTGAATCCATCTAATGGCAATACGCATATGGTTGAGCGTATTGGAATTTGTAATTCCGCCTAGAGTAGACATCAATCCAAACGCCTTTCCACCTACATGGTCTTTGTAGACCCAATCAAGAGTATTTTTCATAACACCAGACATAGTGCCATGATATTCAGGTGATGTCAAAATATATCCATCACATTCAATGGCTAGTGCTTGAAACTCTTTGACATTACTATCGTCCCAACTTCCTTCTGCACCAACTAATGGTAGAGGTTTTTCAACCAAATCCCAAACGTGAACTTCCGCACCTAAGGCCTTACACTCATCGAGTGCTACAGTGAGGAGTAGTCCGTTTTTTGAAGTAAGTCCATATGAACCAGAGAGTCCAAGAATCTTGACAGGTGTTGCGCTCATGTTACTGGCACAGGCGCTTGGTGTATCAATATTCAGTATAATCCGACTTGATTAAACCCATGCTCGAGAGAGGGTTCGAGCATCGCTAATCTCAGTAATTGTCATAGATGCTGTGATGGGCCGATGAACTGGACCGTTCTAAACAAATCTCAGCAAAGGGAAGTTCACGGCAAGGCACGAGCATCGCTAATATCAGTAATTGTCATAGATGCTGTGATGGGCCGATGAACTGGACCGTTCTAAACAAATCTCAGCAAAGGGAAGTTCACGGCAAGGCACGAGCATCGCTAATATCAGTAATTGTCATAGATGCTCGTGCCGGGATTCGAACCCGGGTCGGCGGGATGAAAACCCACTATGATGGACCTAGCTACACCACACGAGCGACAGCCTGCCCACCAACAACCCGTTGATAACACTTCACCTTTGTTTGTCGGCTTTTTTTATTGTTAGTTGCGCCTCAGTATCTCATTCAAGGGTTGGTATCTGTTCATCGAGTCCATTCCACCATAGCCATGCGTACCAGGTAATTATCGCCGTAATGATTAGAGCGATTCCTAACAAGATCTCATGGTCAAGGAACCAAATAATAGCATCAAGTGCTTGTTGGCCATAGAATCCAATCAGTAAAGCCTCAACTCCAAACCTTAGACCACGCCCAGCGAATCCTGCAACTACAAATGATTTCTTTTCCATATTTGTCATTCCAGCAATCCATCCAAATACTTTGTACGGGATTGGTGAGAAGGCGGCGATAAATATTCCCAGTGTGCCATATTTTTCACTCAAAAATATGACTTTTGAGACATGATGCGGTTTTGCAAATCGATGCATCAACGGATTACCCCATCGCCCACCGATCCAATATCCTACAATTGAACCGAGAACTGAAGCGATTGTAACCACCAGCCATAGCCAAATTACAGTTGGCGTATTACCCATTTCGGCAACTAGCATTGGTAAGTAGACTACATCAGGGGGGACTGGCTGGATTATGGCTTCAGTAAATGAAATTACAGCCAAACTCGCAGGTCCAAAAACATCGAAGGCGTCAATGACCGACTCCTTCCATGACATATGCTCGGCTTTGCGGTCCTTCTCATCAATGTGTGGGTATGCGGTGTCTTGATGAGGGTCGTTCGCACAGGCTTAGGGTAATGCGGGTTCTTGATACAGCGGCTTTGCTATATTGGCCAATGGATAAATTGGCAGGTGGTATATGTGCAGAATCACAAAAAGAAGAACTTGAGAAAGTTTCTGCACAGCGTTCAATGCTAATTGGCGCAGCCGATATAGATTGGAGGGATGTAACGCAGTCATGGCTACAAGAAGCAAAAGTTGTTGCTGCAAAAAGTGGAGACCTGCCCCGATTGTCCAATGTTGATTTGGACTTATTAGCCCTCACTATTGCCTTAGATGCAACTTTGTACACTGATGATTATCGTCTTCAAAATGCAGTAAAAAATGCTGGTGGAAAAATTGAAAATGTTGGTCAAAGCGGTGCAAAGAAAGTTTGGCGTTGGCATTTACGTTGTGAAGGATGCCGCAAGACAATAGATGTTCCTGCAAATGTTGACCGTTCCAAAAAAGGACCGGTTGCGGAATGTGATATCTGTGGCTCAGCAATGCATATCAAGCGTAAGTCCTAACTTTAGTGGACTTATTCTTCTGAATCAAGCGCTTCAAGAGCAGATACTTTCTTTTCCAGATCTGCGCTTTTCATACCAGCGGGATTAATTCCAACTGCCTTGGCTCTTTGTGCTAATACTTGCTCAGGGGTACGCCCGCCTGCTTCTAAATCGGTAAGAGTATCTCTTGCATTATTGGTTTGAGCTAAACCTTTTTGGAATTCACCTTTGCTTTGGCCTAATGCTTTGGCCATCTTAGGAAGACGATCTGCTCCAAACAAGATAAAGAATAATCCCAAAAGAATAACCAATTCAGTAGTACCTGGAGTAAATGCCATATTGCTTCCTCATTCTATGGCAACTGCCCTTCTTTGTTGAAGTCTTCGCTCTAATTTACTCTTTAACCACCGGAAACAGGAGGTAGTAGTGCGATTTCATCACCCTGCATTGGAATTGATTGTAATTGGCAAACTTCGCCATTTAGCGCAACTATTAATCCCATTTCTAGCCACTTTGCAGCGCCAAGTTGTTGCACATAATATTGAATTGATTTTCCTTCAACATAGGGTGTCTGTAGATTTCTTGCAGATAATTGTTCGGCCAAAGGGCCAAAGGCAATTATCTGTAATACTGCATTGGCCATGTAGCAACGCTCTAAGCGGTAGTTTATCAACGCGTTCTGTTGTGCAATAATCATGCGAACTACGATGGAAGCCAGAGCATTGTGGAAGGTTTACCAAAGCGGCGATAATATGGTGCAAGCAGTTCGCGGCATCAATATCAAGTTATTACAAGGAGAGATGGTAGCAATAATGGGGCCATCAGGTTGTGGAAAAACGACACTGCTCAATGTTTTATCAGGAATAGATGAACCTAGTTCTGGTCAAGTCTTAGTTGATGGTAAGCAATTATTTGGTATTTCAGATGACGAAAGAACTGAGATGAGAGCGCATAATTTTGGATTTATCTTTCAAAATTTCAATCTTCTACCAGTATTATCAGCAGTTGAAAATGTTGAACTGCCATTGTTATTGGTCGGTAAAGCAAGTTCCGAGGCAAGACAAGGTGCTCTCAAAGCATTAGCCTCAGTCGGCTTAGAAGATCGAGCCAATCATAGACCATCTGAACTATCAGGAGGTCAGCAACAAAGAGTAGCAATCGCCAGAGCAATCGTCCATTCGCCTTCAGTAATTCTCTGCGATGAACCGACTGGAAACCTCGATAGTGGTACTTCTGGTGAAGTCATGCAATTATTAAAGCAAATCAATCTCGAAAATAATTCATTATTATTGGTTGTTACTCATGACATTAAAATCGCACAACAATGTGATAGGATACTACAGATGGGTGATGGGCTTATCATCAACGATAACTCTGAGGAGGAGTGATTCTGCTTCTGTCTCTGCTTCTCATCAGTGTGATAATACTGGTGCCCAGTTTGATTTCAGTCTATGGTTTAGGGCGTAGAAAACAACTTGGATGGGGCAAAATAGGTTTGTTGATTTTTGGGCCCATAGTGGATGCCTTGCTAGTATTTGTGCTGCTAAATTGGTTGCAATTATCAACCATCAATCAGTGGGTTGGTGCCTTGAGCGTTGCTCTCTTGAGCCATGTCTTAATCCAACCTTTGCTAGTTCCTCAACGTCTGGTTGTTTGGAGGCTAGCAAGCCAGAATGTATTGCGCAGAAAAAGACAGGCTGCTTTACTATTAGCCGGTCTTGTAATCGCTAGCGCGATTATTACTTCTTCACTAGTTGTAGGCGATTCCCTGGATGAAACGGTCAGATGGGAAGTTGAAGTGGCCTATGATGAAACAGATCTAATGATTTCAGGTTTCAACCCATATACAGGAGCCAAAGTAGAATTTTCACAACAAATGGCTGAAGATATCTGGCAAGAGATAAACAATACAGAATCCCTGAAAGATAAAGTTGAAGGCCGTCAATATGGATATTCAACATCTGTAAGTGCCAGTTCGCAAAATGGTAACTCAAAGGCCAACATTGCTTGGTTTGCAAGAAACGCCTCAGTCGATTCAGAACTGATTTGGTCTGATATTGGTGATAATGGGCTGAGATTTTCAGATTTATATGAGCCAAATCTCAATTTTGATGAAGGACAAAATCTTAGTCAGCAATCTATTGCTTTTATTGCGGTTGATACTGTCTTTGCCGAAGAACTAGAAGTTGACGTAGGAGATTTAGTCGAAGTTGATTGGTTTGTTAGTGAAGATGGAAAAAGAGTTCGCAAAGAAGGAACATTCCAAATCCTTGAAATTGTAAAAAATGTCGGCCAAGGGGCGAGAGGTGGCACGAGAACTGCCACTATGTTCACCGATTTAGCGACTTCGCAAACCCTCCACTCGCTTGACAATAAAATCAATAATGTTGCATTTTCCTTAGATGATTCTTTGACATCTCGTAATCAAATCGACCCACTATTGGAACAGATTGAGGAGATAATTGACAAACACATAAAATCTTCAGATGTTGGAGTGGAATTGACAGTTGAAGAATCAACAGGAGCCCTCACAATCTCCTCTACAGCAGGGCTGGGACGTGTAAACGGGGAAGATGTATCTGCTCTTAGAGAAAATCTTACATTCCTTTCCCCCGATAGCGTGATGATGGAAATCTTGCAAGTTCCACTGATTGATGTACAATTTGATGATGAGCAATTGATTACACTCAGTGATTCAACTATTACCAATCTCTACAAAGGCGAAAGAGGACTATGGCATACCAGTGTCAACGGTGTTGGATTCCAAATAGAGGGCGCTGGAGATGCTTGGATCTGGAGGGCGCCAGACGAAGGACTGCTAGGTGATTTCGCATTAGCGCCAGATGGGGTACAAGGATTGATTTCTCACCAAAATGAATTGTTTTTAGCATCGGAGAATGATTTGAATTCTGATTATGTAGAATCGTTTTCAAGCGAAAACCAGATCCTATCAATTTCTGCATCTTACCAATCCAATCTAGGAGATGAATACCAATGGCTAGTAATTAGTGAAGGCAATGATTCAATAGCCATTCAGTCATTCGATAGTGATTTGCAATCACTTGCAGCTGCATCGGATGTCATTGATAATTCTGGGCGAATTATCTCAAGCGATTTTGTTGCCAATGAACAAGGACTGCATCTAATGATTTCTGGATTACTCAGCGATGAATATTACAAGGCTGAAAACACCTTCATCAATGGCACATTTACAGGGACTTTTACAATCCAAGCCGAATCATCTTCATATCCGACTCAAAACATTTCTCAGATAGAAGGCCCGATAGCAGAATCCTGTGACTCTACAACATCAATACAATTTGAAAATGATCAAAACTGGTGTTCTTACCAAAATGGTTTACTTCAGTTTAATGACAACTTACAGATACAATCGATTCGCTTACCATTGCTCTCAGATGCGCCTGGAATCGGCGCAATGCCGCAGATGTTCTTAGCATTTGGAGGCGCCAACTCAACATTATCTGTTGAAGATGGAAGTGTGTTATTGTCTACGAGAATGGATGCACTTGAATCACTCGATAATGATAGTCAGTTTTGGGTTAAAGGTGTGCTACCATATGCCTTTGGAAACAGTTCCGCAACCAGATTAATCTATGGTGGTCAATACAGTTCAGTACAAGGTTTTGAAACACTGGAGCAACTAGATTCTATCGTATTGGGGTTGGTCTCATTAAATGATGCAGAACAGTTGGCACTAGCAGATGATGATGAGCGTTCAATATTGCTACTCTCTGGTGGAGGTTTGAGTCCTAATTCAACAACAGACCAACAGGTCGTTGCTGCGATTCAATTATGGTTTGATGAAAGGTCAACAATGGAGGATAGTAATCTCCTCTTATCTCCTGTAAAATTACAATCTGCTGAAGCAGCAGCAGAGACGAGTGGTGTAATGGCTGCAATGTTCCTTGTTTTCGGTTCATTCACCATCGCAGCAGGAATCTTACTGGTTCTAACTATCATAATGATGCTTTCAGAATCACGCAGAGAAGAAATGGGTACGATAAGAGCTCTCGGCCTAAAGAAAGCAGATGCAAGGGCACTAGCGGTACAAGAAGGAGTATTAATCGCAAGCGTTGCAGGATTGGTAGGTTCTATTCTTGGTTTGTTATTAGCTTGGCTGATAAGTATCGGATTCTCAAATATTTTCTCTTCGGTTGGAGCGGGGTTATTTCGTTTCAGTTGGACTATAGATTCTGTTCTTTCTGGATGGGCTTGGGGATTCCTCATAGCGATCATAACACTTTGGGCCACCGCTATATGGTCTTCAAACTTGAACATAGTTCAAGCCCTTCGTGGTACCGCTAAAATCGATAATGAAGGAGTTCCTTGGACGTTAATGTTGGTTCAAATCATAATGGCAGGAGGCCTTGCGATATGCGCTCTTGGCCTAGTCTTAGTAGGCTTTGGAAATGGTTTATCCTATATTTTGTGGGTAGGGGCAGGCATTTGTCTTATTATCATGCTAACCCCTGTATTGACATGGCAAGTTGTACTAAAACTGAAGGGTAAATCAAACTTCATAGCGAACTTAGCGCGTCACAGGGGAAGAAATACACTTGGGTTAACAGGGGTTTTGCTATTGCTTTGGACTTTGCTATTAGCACCAATTGACCCAGTAAGGGCAATGACAACACCTAATGAATTTGCTTTCATCACCCTCGGGCTGATAGAAGTATTCGCAGGGGTGTTGGTTCTAACCAGTTTGGCACCCCTTGCTGTGCAACGGATTGGTAAGGCTAAATTGCTAACAAAACGCTTAGGGCCAGTAATTCCTGTTGCTCTTGCCCATCCTCTCTCAACGCCAATGCGTACTGCAGTAGTGATGGGTATGTTCTCAATAACTGTATTTTCAGTAATTGTCTTAGGCGGATATGCCGAACAATTTGAGAACTATTCAGGTGATTTCGTGTACGAAGCAGAAGGTGAGTTCGAGATATTATTGATGGCTCCAGCATCAAGGCCTCTACAGTTGGAAGAGAGTCATTTAGATTGGAATCTAAATGCAACAGATAAATCGATGATAGATGCCACTGGAGGAGTTTATCGCTCAACAGTTTTCATAGAGGATTCACAAGGTGAATCTATGCCCTATTTATTACGTGGTTTTGATGAAGGCTTTTCACAACATGGAGGACTTCCTCTTCACATTTGGGATCAAAGTTTAGGTGTTACCGAGAAAGATGCATGGAATTCAATTGGAAATCGTAACGACATAGTCTTCATTGATGCTTCCTTTGGACTAGAATCTGCTTCGGCTGAAACTGCCTTAGTTCCGTTGAGTTTTTCAATTGGAGATTCGATTTTACTAATTGAAAGTTCCAACCCTGCAAATACTAGGCTTGTACAAGTTGGTGGCTTCTTAGAACAGTCCTCATATTTGTTTTCTGCAGGCATCTGGATGAATGAAGAAGTGGTTGAACAACAATTCTCTGGAAAGTTAGAAAGATTGTATGTCAGTGTTCCCGATAATGCCAAAGCGAGTGAAGATTTTGATACTTCGAATCTAAAGTCATTTTCAGTAACCGGGAAACCGAGTGATGCGAGATTCGCTGCTGCCGAGGTTGCTGAAAATCTTGAACACGATCTCTCCGGTGAAGGAGTTACAGTGTTGGTACTTTCTGATGAAGTAATGCTAATACAATCTCTTGTTCTAGCAATCTTGGCTATATTTGAAGGATATTTAGCGCTCGGGTTAATTGTTGGCATTGCGGGAATAGGGGTCGTAACAGTTCGTTCCGTATCTGAAAGGAAACGGACGATTGGAGTCCTCAGGGCTTTAGGCTACCGTTCACGTATGGTGACAATTTCATTCCTCGTCGAAGTGTCATGGGTTTCTGTACTTGGAATGTTGAATGGAGTCATCGTGGCAATAGGCTTTCACCGAGCGCTCTATACGGCATTCTGGCAGTCCCAGGGTGCAGAATTTACCTTGCCATGGGATTCTATATTAATCGTATTTTTCGGTGGCTGGTTGCTGGTATTAGTGGCCACTGCAGTTCCAGTTAGTAGGGCGGCAAAGATTTCACCCGCTGCAGCATTGAGGGATTACTAATTTTCTTCTTAGAGGATATAGTTAGAATCGCACATATTTTGTTCATTTGCCATTTGAATTCATTTTTATGATATATTTTAAACGAGCCCTCCAAAAATATGATTTCCTACAATCAATTAGATTATTTTCCTTCCAAAAGCCCGCTGTGGGGGTTTTAATTGATTATTTGGCACTCTATTTGTCTAATTCTCTCATGCTCTATTTTGCTATAGTATAAATACCAAGCATGAAGTGGTGTCATTCACCGAACCAACGGAGGTATGAATATGCGAAAAATGACCCCTATGATTCTCGTCGCTTTGATGCTAGCAAGTATTTTTGCTAGTATTGACTTTGTCGAGCTTGAAGAAACCGTGATAATTGAAGAAGCAGGTGCCCGTTCAGGCGCAGATGCAGAAACAATTGCCATTACATCACCGAAAGAAACAAGTTGTAACAACAATGGCTGTAGAAACGAGCTAAAAGTTGGTGAAGCTACAACCTTTGCTGCATTCATTAAGAATAGCGGCGATGCTGCAATAGATGAGATGGGTTACACTGTAACCGTCTATTCTAATGATGGTAGCGGCAATGCTGGAGCAGTCGTGCTAGATGCACAAGGTAACGAACTAAGTTGGGAAAATGGAAACGTTATCTGCGACGATATTCTCGCTTGCCCAGTTTCTAGCCTTGCTGCAGGAGCAATCCTCGGTGGAGGAAAAACAACTCTCAAAACAGAATCTGGAACTGATATCCAATGGACTCCAGTTGCAGGATTCTATGTTATCGAAGTCATAGTCAATGCTATCGGCGATGCAGACCCGGGTAACGATGTTCAACAAATTATTGTAAATGTCGTAGACTGGGTTGATATTTCAGTTGACATGTCATGGAATGGACAGGATTCAGATTTAGTGACCGGTTCAGATGAAAAGGCTTTCACTCTAACAGTTACATCCAATGGATCAGCTGATAATGGATTCAATCCTAGAAATGTTTCAGTTCTCCTAAAGATACGTGGAGACATCACATCAGCACAAAGCACACTCGGTGACGATTTATTGTTAAATGGTGGACTTACTCTCTTAACCGCTGGAACAAGCGTTCAAGGGGTTGAGACCTTCCGACATGGCGAAGACCCAAATAATGTGACAAACTCTACAAGAACAGTATTGAGTTATCAAAGCGTTTGGTCATATGAAGGAAGTGTAATGCCTGATAGTAATGAGGAACAAGGAGAATATTCATTGGAAGCAACCTTGATGAGCTATGTTGATTATGACTCATTCGAATCATGCTGGGAAACATCTACCGAATAACGGTACAGGAAACGAAACCTCTGAAACAATCTTGTACCATATGTGCGAAGAAACACAGACTTCTGACGATTACCCTGGTTCTAATATAGATGAAATCACTGGAGCAGTAAATAACTATCACGACATTCGTATTACAACTCTTACAGTGTTCCAAGGATATGATTCCAATGGAGGCGGTGAACCAACATTTTCAGTTAGTGATGGGCAAACCGGAGATCTGAATGTAGGGATGTCTAGAATACATGTCCAAGTTGAACATCGTGGAAGCAATGAATTGACTACCTATGACTGGGAAGTCGCCTTCTCTACTACCAAAGAAGGTGAATCCAATACACAAGCAAGTACTGTGGATAACTGTGAGGGTGTAGAACCTGCATATATGCACGCAGAGTTAGGAATGAACGCATCGGCAATACCTCCGGCGTCATTAACTGGATTTGCATGTGATCTAATCGTTCTTGAAGAAGGAGTTTACACATTCGAAGCGACTCTAACACTACTGGGTAAGTCAACAGACCAACGCCCTTCAAATAACCATAAGACCATGACTCTTGATGTTGTTAATAACTTACCAATGATCACGTCATTTGATTTGAATACACTTGGCGACTTGGTAGTTGGACAAGAAGAATTCCTTCAGATGTCTGTACAAGCATTCGATGTAGATGACCCATCAGGTGAATCTCTAGAATACGCATGGGCCTACCAAGGTGGTATACTCCCTGGATGTGGCGGTTTAGCAGGTGTTGGAACAATCTGTCAATTCCCTATTATCTCAGAATATGTAATGATATTCGCAGTAACAGTTACTGTTACTGATTCACAAGGCGCTTCAGTCAGTGAAGAAATGATGATAGAGATTTGGAACAACGGAGTTGGAGCAGCAACTACTGACTCGGGAATCGAAATACAATACCCAATACAGTATTGGGCTCCAAGTCACTTCAACATCACTGCCTCAGATGGTGATTTAAATTCATTCATGGACCAAGAACTGCCAGGATATACAGGAACTTATGATGCCATTGCTGTTGTTGAATTTGCAACAGAAAATGGACTGAGTGCGAATGATATTCTATCTCAATCAATGTCAATAATTTTTGATAAGAGCCTAGGTGCAACATCACTTTGGTATGTCACTGATGCTGGTTTGTGGACATCTATGTCAACAACGGTTGAAGATGTCGATGGAACAACATCAATGTTCAACTTTGACTTCCCTGCAGATTCAGCAACCTTACCTGCTGGAAGTCTTGTATTGATCGGTGCTGCACTTGAAGAAGCAGCAGTACCAGTTGCAAGTATTTCTGCCTTCGATGCATCAGCTGGTAAAGGTGGAGCATTGGTAATGAACTGGAATGTTTCGACAATCCTTCTTTCATCCGACACTGAGCGTGTAACAATTTCATGTGATACTAATAACGCTGACTGCGATCTCGCAAACCCGTTCATCACAAGCGCAGTTCCTGGGGCAAAGACCTATACTTACTCTGGTACTAACACAGTACATGGAATGTCATATGATGTCTCAGTAGCAATTTGTAATGCTGCAGGCTGTAGCACTCCTATTGGAACTGGAACTATTATTGCCGACAAGGCAGTTGATGGTGGAGTATCTGCTATGAATATGGCTGTACAAGCAGTTGGAGAAGAATGGACCGTTTCATGGTCTGCAACAGGGGAAACCTTTGATGTTGACCACTGGAATGTCTGCTACCAAAAGCAAGAATCATTCGATGCAGCAAACATGCCATCGCAATGTGTTTCCACAATAGGCGCAACTGATACAACAATCAATATTTCAATGCCAACCGCTGAAGGAACATGGGATTACTACTTCACTGCAGTTCCTGTAGATGAACTAGGTAACTCTGCTTCAGCAGCAAGTATGAACAGTATCGCATATGATAGAGATGTTGCAATCGATAACGAAGATGATGGCAAGAACATTGGTGTCAGCGATAAAACTGATGGTGTTCCAGCAAGTGTCTGGGGTCTAATAGGTGGATTAATCCTCGTTGCAGTTATTGCTAGCGCTGTAATACTTCGCCGTGGCGATGGTGATGGCGAAGAGAACAAAGATTGGGATTACTGATCTTTAGGCAAACCGTCTGAAACAATCAATGGAAGTATTTGCCTGCGGGCAAATGCTTAGTCGCCAAGGGGGCAGCTGCGGCTGCTCTCTTGGTGCCTCATTACGTCCTTCATCCACTCCCTTTGCGGGTGCCAGGACGGCACAAAATCTCCTTCCATGTAATAGGTGGTTGGAATATTTCAATTCAATCGATAAGATGCCTTTTGATGAGTGGATCATAAGTGAAATCCTTATCCTCCATTATCCACTATTGTATTGATTGTTCATTATTATTTATTTTTAAAAATTGTAATATTAGGTGATGTATTCGGCGTACTATTTTCTCAAAGTTGATTTTTTAACAAATGCATCCACTTCAGGATGATTTTTTGAAACTTTTTCCGCTTTATGTTAATTTCTCTTTCTAAGTATATAATATAATTAACATTTACAAATAGATTGTACCACTCAAGCGGGGAAATCGGGGCGCAGTATGTTGGTTCCAGTTAGTGTAAATAGTGAAGCATTCAAAGAACATGTACCCCAATCCTCATAAGCGGTGCTAAGCCTGCGATGCAGTGCATACAGTCCGTATGAGGTGAATGAACAATGTTGGGAACAAAGAAAACCACGCAAAAGTCTGTCCTTGGTGGAATCGGTATGGCACTGTTATTGTGTCTGCTCATGGCGTTAATGCCTATGAGTGGATTCGTAACAAATGACGTTGGCGAAATTGATTTCGTCAACGCTACTGAAGAGTCGCAAGACTTCTTCAAGTTGCCAGAGACCATTGAAGACACAGACTATGAATACGACCAAGCCCTTGAACTCAAGGGAATGAGAGACCAAATGACCAAAGCTTACATCACAGAAGATGGAAAGATTGCTCAACTAGTTGCTAGTGAGCCAATCAACTACCTTCAAGATGACGGCGTATGGGATGAAATTGACTTGAACATCGTTGCGACAGCAAACGGTTGGGAAGTCGCTAAGAACACCTTCACAGCAGAATTTGCTGCAGAAGTTGCTGGCGGAGTCCGAGTTCAAACCAGTCAATTCGTTGACCCGATCTACACTGGTATCAACCCAACAGTTGTAACCATTGATGAATCTGGTGAGGCGCCAATGCCACTAATGATTGCTCCATCTAATGATGGACCAACAGTTGGTGGAAATGTTATCCGATACCCAATAGCAGAAGGATATGACTTGGATTACACAGTCGAGTCAACACAACTGAAGCAGAATCTCGTAATTCGCGAGCGTCCTGTCCTTCAGCCTAATGCAGCTTGGTTAGGAATTTCTGAAGCAGTTCAACTGCCACTCGGATATTCCTTGTATCTTGGTGACACACTCCTTGGTGAAGAAATCACTCAAACTCAAGAAGCACTACAAGTGCGTAATACAGAAACTGGAGAACTACTAGCTGAGTTCCCAATCCCTATGGTTGTCGAAGAAGGTGCAGAAGCCCCATATATTGCAACATACTTCATTCAATCATATGGTTCTCTAATCATCTTAACTACAGCAGTTGATACCGACTGGTTACTTTCAGAAGATAGAGTATTCCCACTCGCTATAGACCCTACAATTAAGGTCACATCCAGTACTGGTGGATATTGTTATGTATACTATGCATACTGTTATACTAACAGCAATCGCTACCTTTACAGATACTACGCTAATATCCAGTATCTGCCTTGGCACAAGTACGTTTTCAGCAGTAGCAACGCTCTGCCGACTGGTGCTACAGTTGACTCAATCGCATGGAAGCAATATGTTTCCTACGCATATGGAAGCAGTTCTTCACAATCGATTACAGCAACCTTGATGGAAGCATGTGGAACCGATACCAAGTATAACTACGCAGTTAATACCGCAACATGTTCAGGTGCATTCGCTGCAGGCAATATAGTGCAAAATTATGGTGGAACTAGCGCAAGAAAGATGGTTTCCTCTATCTGGAATTCTGCAGCAGTTGATACTTACTCCCAGGGAACTGGTTGGAAGACTGCTGACATTTGTACAACAGCAACAACTTGTTCAGCGAGCACAGCCGCAGGATACATTACAACTGCTCAAAGCAATTCCGGAACTATCGGAATGGGTGCAAAGATGACTTCTTCAATCTACACATACACTTATTCAGCGTCTGGTGGATCATCTAACTCCTATATCCAGATAATTTATTCTGGTGGTTCTGATACAGATGCTCCTACATCTGACTTCACTCCATATTCTGGAATTACTTCATATTCAGAGGGTACGCGAACTTTCTTCACCACCCTTTCAGATATGGCTGGTGTTGATACAACCTCCACGAATGGACCTGCTCTACATTATTCATTGAATAATGGTACATGGTCAAGTGTTTCTGTTTCAAGTATCGGAACTTGTACTTCAACTTCTTCAAGTTGCAGATTCAAGGCTACAACACCTTCAGTTGATGCTGGAGATTACCTGGAATACTACTGGAAGTTCCAAGACCTAAACGCAGGAAGCAACGGTGCTAACGTTGGATATGACCCTGCATTAACAGGTGCACAAACAACTCCAACTCCTTTCTACTTCGCAGTAGAAGATGTTGCAGATGCTGGAACAGATCAGAAGTTTACCGTTTCTACTACGGACGTCAGCGGTGGAGGATACAATTATCCAACAGTTCTTGACCGTCAAATGACTTACTTCGATGGAAGCGACGAATATCTCTTTGAATTCGACACTACAAGTTGCGGTACTGGAAGCCAATCATGTTTCTATACAACTTCTTACTACTTCTATGCTAACTGGCTAACACAATGGACAACTGCTCCATCAACCGGTTCTCGTGGAATGGGTGGAACAAGATCAGGTATTGATATGCTTCACAAGGACGATAATGGATATCTGACAATCAGTGCAAAGAACGGACCTCAATACAACCTAATTATGTTGTATGACAGTGCTTCTAACTCTTGGGCAATGGTTGGACTTGGCGACAAGGCTACATCCAGCACTTCTCTAGAAATTAACGACCCACTATCAGGTGGTACTGCTGCAACCAAATCCTTAGGATATGGATACAACAATGCCTATAAAATCGCTATCCCAGGCGGTATTACTGGTTCATTCGGTAAGTTTAATTTCAATGCTACTGGAAGTTCAACTTCTGCTAACATGCTTTGTGTAACTGACAATGGTGCTTACTACTTCTACAGAACTAGTTCTGCAACTGGTGGTAGCTGTTCATCTGCGTATTACTACTTCGGAAGATATAACGCTATTACCACTTACACGTGGTCTGGATTTGCAATGTCTGTAGGATACTATGGAGCACAAGCATCTACAGGTTCTATAACTTACAAGGTCGGTCTGGTTGCACCTCAGCCAGATACCTTCGCACCTATCATGGAACACTCAGCATTATCTGATTCCCATAGTAAGGACAGAACAGTCGCAGTAACCATTACTGATGCAGGAGATCCACCATCTGGATTGAATGTAAGTACTACTGCTGGTGTTGGGCCAACATTGTACTATCGTACAGTTGGAGCATCTACTTGGTCATCCATTGGATTAACTTCTGAATTAGCTGATGATGCTGATTGTGCATCGATTGGTTGTACATGGAGTGCCACTATTCCTACATTGGAACGTGGAGACTCTGTTGAGTATTACATGACAGCACAAGATACTAGCACAGCATCTTCTGGTATAAACACTGTAACTTCTTCAACAAACACATTCGAAGTTGGCGACCCTAACAAGATGATGGTTATTGAATGGAGAGATATGGGTTATACCACAAGTTACCTATGTACCTATCAAGTTGTAATGTACGACGTTACTAACGAGATTGAATTCAAGTACGATACTGGTTGTGGTGTATACTACGACTACATGACGACTGGATACCAAGACAGTACACGTACTAAGGGAGAAGCCCTGCGTACTGGATCTGGAAGCTACCAAGGAGGAGCAAATATCTTCTCCAACAACTTCCGTATTTCCACATCGGCAACTTCCTATGGCCACGAGAACTTTGACCTTGGAATCAAGAACTTAGAAAATGCTCAAGCAGCAATTACTGGTGCTTCGAATGGTAATCCGTCAGCATACTATTGTGCATACCGATTCAGTAGTTACAAGTCACAATGTGCGGCAAACATCGACATCCCTGAAGATTTTGCAATAGAATATTTCGGTACAGAGTTCAATGGATCTGACAGCAATGACAGAATCCACCTCAGCCGTCATGGTATAATGCAATTAATTAATTCAGGTAGTACAAGCACATACAGAACTATGGGCTCTTATTACGCCGTTCCTGGGGAAATGCCATCCAACAATTTCTATGCTAAGTCCAACTCTCTTGCTCCAAACTGGGGCGGATATGGTTCTTACTATTGTTACAAGACAACTGCCGTTGACTGTGGTGTATATTACCGAGTAATGCCGTTTGAAGGAAAGGGTACAGATGTTGAATCTGATATTACTGTTGATACAAATTGGGATCTGTCTGACAGCCCAATTAGAATTAACCCTTCTAATGATTACTTGTCGATTTCAGCGAATCTTGAAATTCAGCCTGGTGTAGTAATCCAAGTGGCATCCGGAAAAGGAATTTCCTTTGATGGTGCTTGTGATTCATTAACCGCTAGTGGAAACGTCACTGACCATATTCTGTTTGAAGGTCAAGCAGGAGCAACATGGTCAGGTATAGCGTTCACAGACTCCTGTTCAACAGGAACTGATGACCGACACGAGTTCGCATATGTTGACTTCGCTAACACCTCTAAAGCAGCAATTGCAGCAGGTAGCCGTCATGGTGACACTACGGGTACAAACCCATCCAGCACCTCTAACGTTGGAAACTTCACAATGAACCACATGACCTTCAAGAATGTCGCTTCCGCCTTCGAGCATGGAAGCGGACAAGGTACTGTCCTTACAATGAGTGATTTCAGTGTCGAAGGAAGTACAACTGCTAACACAGCATGTTTCAACTTCGCAGAAAACACAGTTGCTACATTAACTGAAGGTACAATGAAGGATTGTAACACTGCAGGAAACAGCTGGGGTGGAGCGATTGTTCTCGCTGATGGTTTATCAACTGGTTCAACTACCGGTTCACTATTCTTAGAGAATACAACGATTACCAACTCCTATGTCAACTTAATCGATGTAGATTTGACAATGGTTACTATCTCTAACGTTACTGCAAACACAGTAAGCGGACAAACAGGAAGCGCAATTGCTTCCTCTGCTGGCGCTGGTTCTGAAGTTGTTCTATACAACTTCGATGCTGATGACTATGCCTCTGCATCAATCGATGCTATCGGCTTGATCAACATCGAGGATGTAGACTTAGGAACTGCTAACTTTGCTATGACCCCTGGTGGCTCATCGAGTACTGCGACTGGACCATCTGGTGCAAATGCAGTAATTGATACGCTAACATCAGGTGACCTTCAAATGAACCGAATGCACCCAAGTGTCTTCACAGATATTACTGCAGGAGATGTTGCAATGTACGGTAACGCAATCACAACCGATGTGCTTGACTTGAATAACTTTGATATTGGCACATGGCAATTAACTGGCTGTGGATGGAATGTTAACATGGATGCAATTAATGCAGACCTTGTCTACAGTTCATGTTCAAGCAGTAATGCTCCTAATACGGTTACAGTTTCTGATGCTACAATTACCCACACAAATTCGGTTACATCTGCTCTATATGCACGTAACACAGTAATGACTGTTGGTGAGACTGCTATTACTAGCACAACTGCTGGTACAGGAACGATTTACCTTGCTAAAGCAAGTTCAAACGCCAAGATCATCCTAATCGATGTGACTCAGAATGGAAACGATTGTGCAGACAATACCGGTGACAGTTCAAACTGTGACTGGGACGCTGCATCTTCCGCAACTATTTGGTTTGGTGGAACTGCACAAGCAAGCACTTACAGACTGATAAATTCTGGTACGATCTCGACTCCAATTTGGACACAAACTTGGAAGTCTGGTCACACTGTTATTGCTACAGTTGTTGACAGTAGTGGAAGCACACTCTTCGATGTTGGCTCTCACATTACTGATACGAATGGAGTTGCAGATATTTGGGTTGTCACAGGTGACTCAAATGGAAACACCTATTCTGACCACAACATCCGTGCTTTCGGTTCTGCAGGACAAAATGAAACACTGCACACCGACGCTTGGTATCCATCTACTGGAGTCTTCAACATCGGAAGCAGCATTGAATTGTTGCTAACACCTGCTCCAGTTAATTTCGATCAAGCTGGAATGGATTGTGCTTGGTTGGCTGCTAACGCCACACATGCTGCTATGCAAACCTTCCCTGGTTCAGGCATCTATGAGTTTGACAGTACTACAATCACAATTTCCGCAGACATATTGCTTGATGGGTGTACCATCACGTTACTAGGTTCAATAATGAAGGTTAGAAGTACAGCAACTTCTTCACCAGTTATTTCTATGAGCAATGGTGGTAAGTTGATTGTAACAGTTATCTCAAGCAGCCCTACCGTTGGAACTCTCAAAGCAGAGAACTCCAATTACGGACTACATCTTGATATCCAAGATGGCGGAACACTAGAACTTGATGCTGGTATTGTACGTGATGTTGCACAAGACGCAACAACAAAATCTGCAATATTGGTTAACGATGGTGCTACACTAACTCTGACTAATGGAGCAACAATCTTTGGTGCATCAGCATCAATAGATGACATGGCTACAGTTAAGGTCGATGGTGGTACAATTAATGTCGATGATTCTTCAATTATTAACACTGGTAACACTGGAACTGCTCTTTGGGTTGAACAAGCTGGTGGAAACATCAACAACATTATCGTGAAGAACGGCGCAGTAGGTATTCAAGCATTCAACGGTGCTCCTCAAGTCAATGGATTTACTTCAACTGACAACACAGTTGGAGTAGATGTCTACGGTGGTATGTCACTTCCTACAATTTACCGTTCTACTTTGAAGAGCGGTATGGCTACAGGTTGGAACACATACCAAATCGATTTGTCTACATACCTTGGAACTGGTGAATACTTGCAAGTAGGTGCAAACAGTATCTATGGTGGCGGTAACGCACACCCTCTGTACAACTATGCAACATCCAAGTACTACATGATAACTGACAGATACAATATTGAGTTGGAAGATGATGCAGGTAACTCTTGGAACATCACTCAAGGTGATGATCTTGGATACTACCCATATGGTGCAGCTGACCCAGCGTCAGGTGTCGGATATGCAGCAACATATGATGGCGGTACCGGTGGTGTGCCATCCTATGACTGTAACTATTATGGTTATTCATATGGTCCAAACGCACCAACTACCCAAGATGGTTACATGTATTATCTGCACTACTACTGGCCTGGTGGCCCGATGACTAACCCGGGATACCCTGCTTACTACAATTATCCAGCACAGTTTGGATTTGACTGGGAGAACATCGATGGTGTTACTCCAACAGGTAACGCAGCATACTATCCATACCATTACTGGGGATACTACTACAACTCATACCATGGTGGCGCAGCAGGTACTACCTTTGCACCTCCTGAAGGATATGTTGGATTGTTTGGAAGTTATAACGTCTGTCTTGATTATGCATACTCATATTACATGAGTCCTGGGCAAGGCGCACGTTTGACTTACCCGATTGTAGATATCTCTGCAAGCAACATCACCAAGGTCACTCTTTGGATGGACGTTTTACACAACCGTGCAGACAACTACGAAGACCGCTTGGATTTCGTTGCTCGTAGTGGAAACGACCCTGCTGAACTAGGAAACTATGTTCGTGAATCTGGTACTGCTCTATTCAAGAATGGAACAATTACTGGTGCAGACACAGGTATCGAAATCGGTGGCGCATTCGCTGCTGCTCACTTTGATAATGTAGATGTTACAAGCCCTGTTAATTCAGGAATGGAAATTGTAGGACAAACTGCAGCAAGCGCTACTGGTCTTGGAGTATCAGGAGGTAAATATGGTGTACTTTCTGGAACTTCATCATCAGGTAATATTGATCTGCTAGATTTGGACCTTGATGGACAAACATCTGCTGGTATATACTATGTCAAGGATATTACAGGAGAAGTTTCTGGAAATGTTACTAACTCTGCTGGAGCCGCATTCAAGTATGGTCCACTGTCTGCAAGGGATGTTTCCTTTGATGCAGTGTCTATCGAAACCAATGCGATCGGTATCGAAACTGCAGGATCTGGAACTATCACAATGCAGGACGTCATAATGGGTAATACCGTAGATGTCACAATCACTGGTACTGCTGCTGTTGACTTTATCGAAGGAACAGTTGATGCTAATTCGGTTTCAGTTACTGGAAGTGGATTGTTTACCAGAATGCGTGAATTGGCGGTTACTCTAACTGCAGATTCAAATCCAGTGTCTGGTGCTACCGTCAATTTATTAGACGCTAGTGGCAGCACTGCTGGAACTGGAGCTACTGATGCTAGCGGTCAAGTCGGGGGACTAACATTCACGACTATAACTGTAGATAATGATGGATTAATAACTCCAAGTCTAGTCGGTTATCAAGTTTCGACTGTTGCTGAAGTAGATTATTCTTATACCTCTTCGTCAAACAACATTATGGATTTCCGCTATGCATTTGAGACAGCAACACTGTTTGATAATAGTGGAAACTCAGAAACAGTTGACCTGGTTGACCGAATCACAGACCGTGTTTGCTACGGATTCTCTAATTCAGCATACATAATGGTGGCTCAATGTACTGGATATTTATCCACCGCAGGGTCCCGTCCAATGGATACTGATGGAGATGGAACGAATGATGGTACTGAGTACGGATACTACGGTGGAATCGCTGAGGATATGTCTAACAAGGTCGTAATGGTCGATGTACCATTTATGTACCTCAATGGTGGCGATGATTACAACTTTAACGGTTCAACAATCCTTGCAACTGGCGGTTATGCACCTTATGATACACAACGTTGGTATCCTAAGTCTCCATATGGATCATCTTTCTACATGACTGATGGTTCTATGTATTCTATGACGGTTAACCCTACCTCTGGAAGCGCAATGGGAATTGAACTTGGATACCAATACTACTCTCTGAATTTGATCATTGATAATTCAACATTGAGTGGTATTGCATCTATTGTTACATCGAATGGTTACAAGTCACCTTGGTATACTTACAATTGGGAAGTAGAAGAAGTCACTATTACGAATTCTGATATTACCCATTACCGTGGATATACCAGTTTGACTAATGCTATCCTCTATACAGATATCTGTATAGTTCTCGGTGGTGGCGATGGTGGAGTAATTAGTAACAACACTTTCACCGATTGTGGTGTTGGTGTTATGGCCCAAAGATCGCCATACTACAGTTACCATACTGCTGACTACTACGGTGCTGACAACCTAACTGTTAGTGGAAACACTTTCAATGATGGTGGAGAAATTGCTGACGTATGGATTTACAGAAACGCTATTGCAGACGATGCAATCATTACTGGTAACACATTCAACAGTGATGGTGGAATGGGATCTGCAGTTGCAGTGTATACTGGTAACAACAAGCGTATTGAAATATCTGATAACACCATTAATGGTGCAAAAGATGGAATCTATGTTAACAATGTTGCTGACTTCAGTATCGATAATAACACGATCTTCGGAGTCGGTGATTCAGCTGATGCTGGTATTGAAGTTCTCGGTGGACAAGGTGATGTTACAAATAACACACTTATCGATGCAGATGGTGGAATTGTGTTGAGCGAAATGTCTCAACCTCCTGCACCTTCATCATCATTGTGTACTATCCGTTCATATGACTACAGTTATGACAAGTCTTGTACTGTTACTCTTGCATCTGGTAAATCTCTAGCAATTGATGTAGAGACAGATAGTTGGGGCGGAGAAGTTTCAGTGGAGATTACCAAGCCAGACGGAACAACAGACTCATGGCCTGCAGGTTACTTCGCCTCCAACACTGGATACACACCTCTTGTGACCTACACTGATGCTGGAAATTACACAATCAAGGTAATGGACTCATACGGTGACGGTGGTACAAACATGTACGCACTTGAGGCAACTGGTGGAGCAGGATACTCTGGACCTGACATTTCTGGAAACACAATCGGCCTAAGTGCTGGTCGTATTTCCCCGAATGCAATTGGTATTTCAGCAATTGACTGTTCGTCTGTAGAAATTAACTCTGCAACGAACACAATCATATTGTCTGACAATGCCATAGTTCTCGAGAATTGCGCTTACACTGACACTGGATCTGTATTAACTGGTGACGGTTCATCTCTAACCAACGGAATTAATTCCGCTGATGGAGCGAACACATTAACTTTGATCAACACATCTGTATCAGGTTACGACACAGGTGTTATGATGCCATCCGGTACTCTCAACCTAATGAGCGGTGCAACAATTTCTGGCGCATCCTATGGTGTCTACGCTAAGACCACAACTGTAACAGCGACCACAGCATCTGTTGAAGGTGACTCTAATGGAACTGGTCTATACGTTGAAGACTCTCCAGATGTTTGGATTTACCCTCTTAACGCATCCGGTAATGTCGGTGTACACGTTGTTAACTCACCATTCCGTTGGGATGGTGGCTCAGTTGATGCTACTACTGCGTTGAAGGTCGACGAATCGGTGGGAACCGTTGAGAACATGACTTGGACTTCATCAACACAAATTGATGCAGGTTCAAACGCATACATTACCTCAATTGGAAACTCTCTAGACGACCAGAAGTTGATTGTAGACTCTACTGCAACTATCGATGAAGCAAATCTCTTCTCAATGGCAAGCACTCATCTGACTGCTACTCCAACGAACGAGGTTTCACTTCTGATCAAGTCCACTGACGGTACACGTGCTTCTTACGTGTCCACAAGTTTCCAACCAGAGAATATGGTTGTTGACGGTGACGACAGTGACTGGAACGGTGGAAACGCTCTGAACCCATCTGGCTATGCAATGCCAGGTATGATGAGCGGCGACGGTACCAATGATATGTCTATGACCTACATCGAAGGTGACAATCTATACTTCGGATTGACTGGTGAGGACTTAACCAACTCCGACCTACTGATTTACATCAGTACTGATGGAAGTGGATCCACAACTGGATACAATGGAATGGGCGGTGCTCACACACTACCTGTACCTGCGAACTATGTTCTTTGGGCAGATAGTGAAACATCCTATGACCTATACTCATATGGTTTCCTTGGATGGGGACCTACTTCATTGAGTCAGGATGCTGTATCAGTAGACTTCTCTGGCGACTTCGCTGAGATCTCTATTCCATTCAGCCGCATGGGCGGAACACCAAGCCAAATTGATGTTGTTGCAATAGTACAAGGAGAGAGCACTGCTGATGTCAGCACTGTTCACCCAACTCAACCGATTGACAGCGCAAATACTTTGCAATCCTTCAGTGATTACATTACTGTTGAATTGACTCACAATGATTTGCTAACTGGCGTAATTGCTGATGAAGTACTAGTATACCGTACATACAAAGGATCTAACACACCAAGTGTTGCAAAGGACTACGATGTAATGATCAAGACCTCTGCAGACTGTGCTTATGACTGGGCTGTTAGCGAAGATGTCTCAATGGCAACTAACGTTAACCTCGGTATTGACATGGCACGTGCTTGTCCTGTTATCGGAACTACACTCGCTGACATAACCGTTGACGAGGACTCTGGTGCTTACACATTCAGCCTAACTAACATGGCTGATGACGTACAAGATGATGAAGCAACAATGTCCTGGACATCTGCTGATAGTAATCTTGTTGCACACGACAATGTTCTAGTTGATTGGAACCAAAATGGTCATCAAGTAACTATTACACCTCTTGATAACCAATTCGGAACAATGACCTATAGCTTCGAAGTAACTGATAGCAATGGATTGACTGATTCTAAGAACATAACATTCGCTGTTGATAACATCAACGACGCACCAGTGATTTGTAACATCGTAGAAACAGACTGTATGCCTCTATTCTCAGAGGATGTATTGTTCAACAATATCCTTCCTGAAGGATTCGGTTCCCATATCAAGTCCTTGGGAGATGTAAGCAATGCAACACGTTCCTATATCCGTGACATGGCTAATGAGCAATCACCAGTAAGGCAAGTCTACACATGGGGTGCATCTGTACCTACAACATGTATTGCCTTCACTGCTGAAGTCAACGCGATTAACGAATTGGTTCTTACCGAGAACGTAAACAACGAACTAGGTGGCACCTGTACTGTTACTCTAACTCTATCTGACGATGGAGCAGAGAATCAAGAGGCTAACGTGTTTGATGTTGAATTCTCAGTATCACCTGTTAACGACGCTCCAGTTATTCTTGACTGGAATGCATCGATGACCGATGAGGAAGGAAGAACTGTTTCAGTGAACCCGGACAATGGATCTGTCAACACAGTGCCTTGGAAGCTTTCAGTAATGGAAGACGATACAAGTGCTGATAACTTGACATTCAGTCTTGCTTCTATGAAGAACGATGTCGACCACACAGACGATGATTTGACTTGGGAAATTGAGCCTACAGACCAGTGTGTTTACGGTAACTACTTCGATGCGACAATTGTTGGCGACAACTTAGTCTTGGACCTTGTTGCAGATGCAACTACTAACGGCTATGACTGGGAAGTTGACTACTTGAACGATAACGGTATCCACCAAATCGGACCAACTGGATCTGACTACTGTCAAATCCGTTTGGTATTGCGTGACACAGGCGCTGCTCCTTCGTATGTTCCTAATTACGATACAGCATTAATGCCAATTGCAGATTATCAGCAAGGTGTTGCTACACAAGAGATTGGTATCCGTGTTGAAAGAGTACGTGAACTTGTTGCAGATTACGGATTCAGTGCAGTTACTGGATTCTCCTTCAATGGAGTTAACAACGTCATGACTGGAACATATGTCCCAGTTACTGTTGATGTTACTGCAGGCGGAGATGAAGGTCCTTACACATACGACCACATGTTGGCGATTACCTACCATACAGACGGTCACTCTGAAATCGAGCAAACACGCTACTACACTGTACCAGCATATGGATCAGCAGTCAAGATTACTGAGGATGTTTATATCACAAAGGATACAACAAATGTTTGGGTCGAGATGGATGTCAAGACCTGTTTGGCAAACCCTTGTGATGTACTAGCCCCAGCTACTGAGCGATTCCAGACCGATAGCCCTGCTTCCCACCGTTCTAACAACCAAGGACAACAAGGAGCAGATTGGTCTAAGCCTGGACAATACGGTAGTAATGCTACACAGACTTCAGAACGCCGACCTCTACTTGAAGACAGCAATTGGTGTAACAACATGATGTCCAGTCTAAGCACTGCGGCAACATGTGCGCACGCTAACCAGCCATCTTCAACCTTTGAGGCAAGTGGACAGGATCTACCAGTTGTTGTCGGTACTATCGGCGCAGGTGCAGTTCCATCCTTCGCTCCTAGCATTATTGCTGTGAGCCTTGCTGGTGTCTTCGTCGGTGCTCTTGCAATGTCAGGACGCCGTGAAGATGACGAGGAAGCAATGGAAGAGTCTATCGTAGACGATGAACGTGCTGTATCCCCTGTTATCGCAACCATCCTAATGGTTGCTATCACAGTGGTTCTGTCCGGTGTCATATACGTGTGGGCTTCAAGTCTCGCTGAAACTGATGTCAAGGGTGTCCCTAGGGTTACCTTCGACATTGAGGATATCAACGGTGCAGATGCAGACCAAGGTCACTGGAGAATCTCAGTGACACAATCTGAAACTGATTTGGCTACCCAAGCTGTTGAAGTTCGTGTGTTCTATGTGGATGCAAGTGGGTCTCCCCAGACCTTCACTGCTAATTTGGCTGATACTAACGATGTTTACGGGTTTAACCCTTCAAACAGTGACGCTTTCGTCACATTCGTTGACCAAGTGAATAAGGAAGGAACCAGGTCGGTTTCTACCTTCAACACTGGTGATGAAGTCTACGTACGAACCCATGCACCAGATGGTACACCTATGACCGATGTCACGATCACCATGTCATATGCTCCGGCAAATGCACAAGGTGCTCTACTCCGCTCTTGGAGCGGACTGGCATTCGACCTCAAGGCTTGAACTTAGGTAAGTGTAAAACGATGCATTAGGGCTAGGAGGCTGCGGCCTTCTACCCTTTTGCTTTCGAGAAAACACCTTCTCTCCGGAGACGGTAAAACAAATGCGAACGCTGGGCGGGGTTCTTTGAACCTCCCCAGTTTTTCGTTCCCTTTTTCTTCAATATTTTTACAGTGTTATTTCTAAATGTGGCGAAGCCTTTCAAGCAAGAGCCTTCTAGTATGCATTGGTGAGCCTCATGTCTACAAGTCCTGGCAATTCAGTTGATGGTAAACTACCCGCCTGTGTTGTTTTTGATTGCGATGGTGTCTTGGTCGATGCTGTTTCTTCATGGAGAACTCTTCACGACCATTTTGGTACTGATAATTTAGTAAACTTACAACGTTTCATTAATGGTGAATTGAGTGATGTTGAATTCATGCGCTCAGATATACAATTATGGAAAGATGTCCAAGATCCAATCTTTAAGGATGATTTGTTCCGAGCCTATTCCGGTGTAAAATTGATGCCAGGTGCAAGAGAACTTGTTGCTGATTTGAAGGCTAATGGCGTGTATGTGGCCATTGTGTCCGCAGGAGTGGACCTCTTTGTTTCAACAATTGCATCAATGTTAAAGGTAGATGATTGGATTGCAAATGGGTTCAAATTTGCTGATGATGATTCCTTGATGAATGAAGGGATTTGTCGATTACATGCAGTTGGTAAGGGGGCCATTATCGAGAAATTGTGCGAAATCAATAATATTAATTCATCTGAAGTGGTTTCAGTTGGTGATTCAGAAATGGATTTGAGCATGCATATAGAAGGTAGTACTTTCATCGGCTTCAACCCATCAAGAGATTCTTCATTAATGGCTTTTGAAAAAGCGGGTGTAGAAATCGTCATCGCTAAAGATTTGAGTTTATTGAGACCATTGTTAGGTCTTGAGTAGTTTCAGTACTCTCATGCAAATGGAATTGCAGTAGTAGCATGACTCTTCAGATTAACAATTGTCAAAATACATGGCTTTGGTTGGAAACCAAGCATTCTTTGGTATGAAGTTTGATCTTGCCATGTACTTGAGCAAATCAATGTCGTACCCTTGAAATCAATGCAAGCATGACCATGAACGTGACCAGTAACGAATATATCCGGAACTTCATTGATTACCAGTCCATCTTCTGGTTCTGGTGAAAGTGGAGTCTTACCACCCCATTGAGGTGCAAGGTGCCTTCTTCTCAACATTTGACGCATTGCTTCAACTGGGTCTGCATAAGTTACAGTTCGCAATCCTGCTACGAAATCGTCAATTGATTTACCGTGGTATGATAATAATCGCACACCGTTCAAGGAAAAGTCACAAGGGTTACCAACAAATGTGGTGGAATTATAATCTTGCTGAATATCCTTCTCAAATGTTGGTTGCGGTTCTGCTGGACGAACAGCATCATGGTTTCCTGGTAACATTACACATTCGACCCAGTCTGGTAATAACTCTAATAATCTAGCGAATTCAGTGTACTGTCCATACAAATCTGGTATAGCTAATTCCTTATCCTGTCCTGGGTAGATTCCTACTCCATCTACGCAATCACCTGATAAAATCAGATACTTGATTGTCTTTGCAAGCGGATCGGTATGGAACCATCTTACCATCTTGTGCCATTGCGCTTCCAAGAACGTCTTTGAACCTACATGGATATCTGAAATGAATGCCACGCTAATCCCATGTTCGGAACTGGCTTTCTGATGTTTTGGTTTTAGTGGGAAATATAAATCAGAGACATAAAAAATATCTCCAGTTTGGCTAAAGGAACCAGAAACGCCCAATACGTCATCAGGCATTAATCCTGATTCAAGAATTAGTTCCTGCGCTCTATCTCTATCATCTCCTTGGCGCTTTGTTAGAAGGCACGTTATCTCACCAGTTTCATCTTCTATGCCCCACATTAGGTGACCATTTTTAGTATAGCGTGGTTCATTTACCAAACCTATCGCTACTGCTGAATTTCCGTATCCTTGATAACGAGCATATTCGGTTTGCAAGCGAGCAATTTCCTGTGGAGGTTTAGGTAGGTTTGAATTTCTGATAATCATTTTTCTAATCTTTTCTAATCGGTCTGAAAAGCATGAGTTTATGTCCGACATTTTGCCTTCGGTGACCGATTTTCCTGTGATGTCATAATGAACTTTGATATCCTGAGGTGCATCACTTGCATTTTCGCTAAAGTCATTTACGCTCCAGTCTGGAAGGTTATTGCGGAAACGAACATCAAATGGTTCATGTTGAGCAATTGGGGCAATGGTTCTCCCTAATTCATCTGCAGAATTATTGGCTATGACATCTGTTGGGGCTATTTTGGCTGCTGGAATCTCAATTTTCTGTTCTACAGTTACTTGATTGCCATTTGCGGAACTATGGGCGGCAATCATTTTATTCAAAATCTCTTGAGTTAATAATCCCGAATTAAAACCGATTTCTTGAGCATATGAAAACACAGCATGCGGGTCCTCAAGTTCTTGAACCGCCTGCTTCATCGATTTCAATAACATTATTTTACGGCTGGCCAAATGCTGCCAGATATCTACTGCATCGCCACCCATATTGACTAAGGTGACAGAGGATGCACATAAGCAGTGCGACGAAGTTACTACAATTTACATCTTCAGGAAAATCAGATATTATTCATTTTCCCATTGAACTTGATTGCTAATACTTTCCTTTGATTTAGATGAGTTTTTATCTCCTGACCAAGTATCATCTTTCAATATCCCTTTCTCTCTTGCATCTTCTTCGCGTTTTGATCTTTCTTCCTCAAATAATCTTTTTGCATCCTTCTCAGCCATAACTCTTGCATCTTCTTCTTCTCTTGCCATTTCTGCATTTTCCATTGCTTTATCCCAATATTTAATTGCGGTTAACAGTGCGAAATGAACGAATGCGATTTTGTTCTCAGCTCTATTGCCACCGATTTCGGTGATGTCGGAATTGGCCCACCCTTCAGACGCTATTCCCACATAAACGGTACCAATTTTTTTATTGGAGCCGTCATTATTAGGTCCAGCAATTCCGGTGATTGAGATTGCAATACTCGCACCGGCTTTGATGCGGGCTCCTTGAGCCATTTGGATTGCAACATCAGCAGATACAGCCCCTCTCTTTTCCAAAGAACTCTGCTTTACATTAAGTTCCTTAATCTTGGACTCATTAGAATATGTGACCCAAGATTGCTGGAACCATTGACTTGCACCGGCTATATCGGTAAATGCGCTCGCAAGCAGTCCTCCAGTACAGGATTCTGCCACAGTTATAGTGTGTTTTCCTTCCTTGATGCGACGAACTAATCTCGCTGCCGTCGCTTGGACATCCTCATCCATATATCCGAGGCTAGTGCTGACTGGTTTTTAGGTTAGTGGCGATGCGGTTAGTTGAAAAGCCCCTTGCCTCACCCTAGGAATACGGGTTCGTGGTCTAGCTGGTTATGACAGCGCCTTTACACGGCGTTGATCGGGGGTTCGAATCCCCTCGAGCCCACTTAGAATTAGAGGAATCAGATTACATCATAGGAAATAATATTGCTTGCAACCGAGGGAATTCGAACCCCCGATTGTAATTATTGACTGCCTTATGATACAACCAATAATTGCGTAATTTGGATTTTGACTATAAAAAATTATTATAAAATCCAACTTTTTCAAATCCATTATGAGTTCTTTTGAAAAAGCGGGGAATGCAACACTCGAGCCCACTTTTGATGATTAGTTCTTCACCAAAGATAATTTTCTATTGAGTCACTTTTTGAGTGAAATACCTTAGATATTCCTCTTATTTCTTTCTCTTCATCTATCAATAGTAAATGAATGGCTCTATTGTGAATGGCTGAGATGTAATCACTTCCTCTATGATCAAGGCCAATGAAAAATCCATCAAGTTCGGCGAACATCCATACTGCTGTTGCATTCGGTAAATCTTTGGCATTAAGCAAAATCCATCTGTATTCACCCAATGATTGGCGAAGTTGGTTGCGTGGAATATCTTTGAATTCACTAAACCAAGCAAATTTGATAGAGTCCTTTTCAGCCATAAAATCACCTCTAATCATAATTTGTAGCGTAGTAGGGCAACAGCCCCACCCATGCCTAGTAGTTGTAGTCCAGAATCATGATCGGTTGAACATTGAATAAGTTCTGCTGATATATCCGAAAGGCCTCTGCACCAGACTGGCCATGTTTTACCAGCGATGGTGTCTTCTTCGTCTCTAAGTAAATCGGCAGTGATGAGTAAGGTTTCTATCGCCCCTTCAGTCATTGCTCTATTCAACTGTTCCTTACCATAGGCTACAGTGCCTGTTGTGGACAACCTCATCCATGCTTCTTCAAGTAACAGTATCTCTTTTGAGATTGCATGTTCTCCCAGTAAATCTTCTGCCAAACCTTCGCTTAACACTTCATTGGCTGCTGAGCGTCCTCCCATTGAAGTGGCAACTAGTTTGATGAATCTGCTATGACCACTATCTCTTAGTTCTGGTAATAATATGTCCTTGGCATGGCCTGGTCCACACAGTATTAGCGGGATATCTTCATTCAGTTGAGCCGTAATGGCAAAAATAACACTTTTTCTAAAGGATGAAGCTACTGAGGAAGTCGTCTTCAAATCACCACGTTTCCCCCCACCTCGCATAGTCCACATTGCGCTTTCTCTTAGCCCTCTACCCGTTACGAAATAGAGAATCATCTCGTCATTCTCGACGACAAGAAGTGCTACCTGGGCAGCCTTACTGGCTTTTTCACTCTGTTTCAGTAATTCAACATCTGTTGCATCAAATGGGGTCAAAGATGTAATCTCAATCTCGTCCATAATCTCAACAATATGACTATGGTATAAACCAATATCAATCTTCGACTCTTCAATAATCCCGTGGATTCTTAATGTTTCTGAAAATGTTTGATACTCTGAATTTTCAATCCTCAATTTAATCCACATCTTTTTTCTTTCAGCCGACTTTGCTCGCCCACCAGTTTCTCCTGCAGTAGTTTGGTCTCTCCGCTCTCCAAGCATTGCTATCGATTTTCCTTTCCGGGCTAATCTTGAAATCGCCCATAGGTCGTCTTCAGATTCAATTCGGATTCTCCATAACATCTGTTGACGTTTGAGAATTTTCATTTTACTCACCCAAATACGCCGATTAAATTGCCATTCTCGTCCATGTCCATGTCGAGGGCAGCAGGTCGCTTAGGTAATCCTGGCATGGTCATCATATTTCCACAAATCGCAACGACAAAACCAGCCCCGGCATTGAGGCGGAATTCTTTGATCGGTATGGTAAATCCTGAAGGTGCGCCGAGTAAGTTTGGATCGTGGGAGAACGAGTACTGAGTTTTCGCCATACAAACTGGGAGTGTGCCGTACCCCCATGCCTCGATTAGAGCTAATTGTTTTGCAGCCGATGCCTCAATTACAACTCTATCCGCCTTGTAGATTCTAGTTGCTATTGAATCGATTTTTTCTCTAACAGAAGCATCTGGCATGAATAAAGGAGTGAATGGTCTTCCAGCAGCAATATGGTCGTGAACTGCGGAGACGACAGCCTTTGCTAATTGTTCTCCTCCAGCTCCTCCCTTTGCATGGACTTCACAGATTGTTACATCAGTTGCTCCACTTGCCCTAGCAGCATCACTCAATGCGGCAAGTTCCGCATCAGTATCAGTCGAAAAGCGATTGATTGAAACGACAACTGGCATACCAAAGCCGGCCATATTTCTGATATGCCTATCTAGATTACCAGTTGCACCAACTATCACTGCCTCAACATCCTCAGTGGCTAATTCTTCAGATGTAGGCCGATATCCACCTCTCTCTCCAAAGGCACCACCGTGCAATTTCATAGAGCGGACTGTTACATTCATCACTACGCAATCAGGTGACTTTCCGGAATTGGCTGCTTTGATATGCATGAACTTCTCAGCACCCATGTCAGAGCCAAATCCGGCTTCTGTGACAACAATATCAGCCGCACCAAGTGCGATTCTATCTGCGATAACGCTAGAATTGCCATGGGCGATATTTGCGAAAGGACCGCCATGGATGAATGCAGGATTTCCTTCTAATGTTTGTACGAGGTTTGGTAAAAATGCATTTCTCAATAATAATGCCATAGCACCTGCTGCACCGATCTCTTCTGCCTTGATAGGATTACCCTCAACGGATGGACCTATCACAATCTCTCCAAGTCTTCTGCGAAGGTCTGCATAGTCACTTGCTAAGACTAGTATGGCCATTACTTCGCTAGCAGCAGTAATATCAAATCGGTCTTGTCTAACATTTCCATTTGCAGCAGTACCTAATCCAATTACTATTTGGCGTAACGAGCGATCGTTCATATCGATAACTCTCGGCCAACTAATTCTTTCAGTATCAATCTTACAGTCATTGCCAAATTTCAAATGGTTATCTATTAAAGCACTCAACAGATTATGAGTTGAGGTGATTGCATGCATATCGCCTGTGAAATGGAGGTTGATGTCTTCCATTGGTAATACTTGAGAATGTCCACCTCCAGCAGCCCCTCCTTTGATACCAAATACAGGACCCATAGAGGGTTCACGAATTACACAAGTAGCCATTGAGCCAATTGCACAAAGCGCCTGTGTCAATCCAATAGTGGTTACCGTTTTCCCTTCACCGAATGGAGTTGGGTTAACTGATGTGACTAATACTAGGCTTCCTTGAGGCCGATTGAATCTCTCACTAATCGCTTCCCAGGTGATTTTTGCCATTCCATTGCCAACAGGAGTTAACTCGTGAGATGAGATTCCCAATTTCCAAGCGATTGCTTCGATTGGTTCTAGAGTCGCAGCTCTTGCAATATCTAAGTCACTAGCCATATTGTTGCTTGCGCACACAACCACCTTTCAATCTCTCGCTTAGATTAGTGGTTGAAACAGTCGTTTGTTGAGTACTTGAAATTATTCAAATCACTCTTCTTTCATGTTTCCAAGGTAATCTGGAAGGTCAACACCAGCCATTGCCGCAATATCATGGACAGGCGGTAGTGACTTGATTAGAGAAGATACGAAGTTAGCAGTAGAACCGCCACCATCTCCACCATTGCCTGAATCCCAAACTGTAATCTTATCAATCTTCAAGTTGGAGATTGCTTCAGTTTGTCGTGTAACCAATGCTTCAATCTTTTCGACCATCAACAGTGTAGCAGCAGCCTTTGCATCGCCACCTGCGCTTTTTACAAGTTGTGCGTAACCAGAAGCCTTTGCTTCCAAAACCGCTTGTTGTCCAGCAGCTTCTGCATTATATTTTGCAAGGGTAGCATCTGCTTGACCTTGTGCGATTAGGCGCTCTCTATTTGCTTCAGCAGTAGCAGATATCTCGATTTGTTCCTTAGCAATTTCTTCACGAGCGATTTCTTCAGCACGAAGTCTTTCTCCTTCCATCTCATATTGAGCCTTCTGAATATTGACTTGAGCCATACGCTTTGCAACTTCTGAACGTTGTAGAGCTACTGCTTCCTTTTCTGATAGGTCAGCATTGTAATGTGCAATAGATGCAGCAGAGATGTTTTCACCCTCAACCGCAAGTGCTTCTTGTTGATTTACGAAAACACGTCTATCCGCTTCTGCAGCTTTCTGACCCTTGTCGGATTCTGCTTGATTCTGTGCCACTTGCACTTCACGAGTTTTATTCGCCGCTGCTTCACCAACTGCACCATCTCTGCGAGCGTTTGCACGGTCGACATCTGCGGCAGCGATTGCTATAGCAGCAGCCTTTGCACCGATGGACTTGATATAATCAGCCTCATCGGTAATATCTGTAATGTTAACGTTGATTAGGTAAAGACCGATCTTATGCAATTCTGAATCGACATTGGTTGAAACATCTCTCAAGAACGCTTCTCTGTCCTGATTGATTTGCTCAATTGTTAGAGAAGCGACTGTTAGACGAAGTTGACCGAAGATGATCTCTTTTGCCATGTCCTCAATTTCTACTTGGTTCAATCCGAGCATACGTTCTGCTGCATTGGACATGATAGATGGCTCGGTCGAAATACCGATAGTAAAGGTTGAAGGAACATTGATACGAATGTTTTGCAATGAAAGAGCATGTTCAAGATTGATGCTAATGGTCATTGGTTTTAGATCTAAATATGCATAATGCTGGATTAGAGGCCAAACTACTCTTCCACCACCGTGGTAACAGGCGGCGGCCCCGCCAGTTTTGACATTACCATATACGACTAAAATTTTGTCGGATGGTGCTAATTTATATCTTGAAGTAGCGACATAAACGGTCCCTAACACAACTGCAACGAATAATCCAATTCCTAAAATAAATAATGTGCCAGCAACCGCCATAGTAATCACACAGCCATACTAGCACTCCTTAATGAGTGTTGACCCGTTTGAGGCCTATTCTTCAGCGTCAGAAAAATTATTGTCGGTTACCGATATTGATTTTACAATTAGAGTTTCACCTATGTGGTCAACTACTTGAATAAATCGACCGGTCTCAATCTTTTCCTTTTCATCGTTGCTCACGGCGGAAACTGTCCTGAGGGCTCCAGTAAATTCAACTTGAACTTGGCCTGATTCTCCAGGGAAGATAGTTTGGTAGACTTTTCCTTTTGCACCTATTGATTGATGATACTTTATTGTACCATCAGTTTCCAAACTTTTCATCATCTGGAATACTTTACCGATTACCCACATCGAGCCAACACCGGCAACTGTACCGGCTAGAATCGCATATAGTATGTTGTCATTTGATTGTGATACGCCTAATCCAAATATTCCAAACATCATCATAAAACTCAGTAGACCTTGTATGGTCAATAGATGAAAAATACCTTCAGCACCAATATCCATGTCAACATCTAGCCCGATAAGATCCACAGCACCTTCTGCAACGCCACCTAGTAGGACTAATAGAAAATAAATTACGAACAAAACAGTTCCGACTATTGCGGAACCGGCAAACAATAGGTCCACGCCTGTGATTGCTTCCAAACCTAAAAAATCTAAAACCGAAGAAAAGAGTCCACTCATATATCTGCCCCAGTTGCTGTGACTAGTTACTCCGCATCAATGTTGCGTTGCTTTTTAATCGGTCTAATGTACAATAAGTAGTAATGAATGTAAACCACTGGTCCTAAACTTGATCCAACTAAAGCACCGATTCCCCATCCTGGTAGTTCTAGTCCGTAGCCAATGGTGCCAATGATAAATAATGTAAGCAGCATTGATGCTTTTTCCAAAATAATTAAAATCGGATTAGAACCGTTGTTTATTTTTTCCTTCATCATGAAGACATCTAGTAATCCAGACATTCAATGACCTCAACTTAATAGGTCTGACCAAGTTATTTCACTGAGAATAATAACTACAAAATACATTATTGCAATCCACCCAACAGCATTCCTACCTGGTTCCATATTGCCATCAACCTCGGAAATTGTGCCATCATTATTCTTTATGAATTGTGTGCGTTCGGAAGTATTATAGTTTCCATTAAATGAAAATTCTTTAATATTTTTATTTGATTGATAAATCATAAACACGATAGTTCCGATTATAATCCCCATACTTGGTCCGAAATAGACACCTAATGCATCATTGAATTCAAACCACATTGCTGCGGTCATGTACACTCCCAGAGCCCCAGTTAACATGTTGATGGTTGATTTCTCTGCCTTGAACTTGAGTCCTTCCATGATATCCTCCTATGTGAACTTGTTATTGAATCCTCTCCCAGTTTGCATTGTTATTTACGACAAGTATACAATAACTACCATCACTGAGTACATTTGTGGCAGGTGTTCGGTATGCAATCGCAGGTTCGCCTGTAGAACATTCATTATCCCCTTTATTATTGGCTATTGTGCACGACCATCTTACATCAATGAAATCAAAAATACTATCCGATTTTAATCTCTTAAAGTTAGATTTGATAGACACTAAAACCATTGAGGATGCACTCGCATGGGGATATGCAGGTTCAATGCCAAATGCATTACCTTGGGCATTGACTGGTGCGCCATTCGGTAAATTTAGGACGACAGCGTTATTGGAAAAAGCGATTGCTGGCTCTAGAGAAGTTGTAGACTGCTCGCCATTATTGGAATCTAAATCAACAAAAAGTTTGCAATTACAAATACAAGAGATGTCTGAGAAAATGCAATTGATGGCCAATTCTAAACTTCCCAACTCGGTATTGAATGAAGAGATTTGGATCAATTTGACATCACCATTGAAGCATACATTGGTCAGTGGTGCAGTATCTACGATTGATAACTCAATGGAAATTCAATCGGTTAATTGCCTTAGATGGGATGGACAAGGTTGGTTTTGCGGCACATTTGATGGTTTAGGGGTTATTTCAGCAGCTGATTACCACGGTGTAGATGTTGTAAATGGCGCAACTATCGCAATACTTGGAGGCGGTGGTGCTGCCAGAAGTACTGCTCACTCCTGGATAAATGGTGGTGGCAAAGTAATCGCCTTGGAAGGTCGTCGTCCATTATCAGGCGGAAATTGGATAGATGGCAAACAATACAATGGTGAAATAGATATTTTCATCAACTTCGATGGAGGCGATATCAGCGATAATCAGGAGGCGATTATTGCTCAAGGAAAAGCACAATACGTTTTTGAAGCACCATACTCGATGATGCAGGGGACTGGAGAAGAAAGAGTTTCACAGTTAGCGCAAGGCCCATTCAATGGACGTTGGTTACTTGTGGGTCAGCATTTGGAGTGCTGGTCAAATTTCTGGGCACCTCAATTAGGTGATATGCTACCATCTGTTGGATTGCTATTGACTAAATTGGCACATGCTGAAGCCATTATAGACTCATATGCAAAGTAACGAAGCATCAAATAACAATGGCTTACAGTTGCCACACAGTGGCAAGTATGAAGGGATTTGTAAAACCATCAATTATAATATTATCAATGCTGATAATTTCAACGCTATTTCCGCTAGTCGGCGCATCTCTATTGCAAGAGGATGATGACTTCCAACCAATACACCAAGGAATCGACTATCCGGTAGGATGGAGTGAGATTGAACTCGGTTTTGGCCCGAATTCACAGAGTTTTGAGATGATCTATCCTGCTATGTCGGGTGGAAGTGAGGATGAAATGGCAGGCAATGGGCCATTTCCTTGGGTGCTATTTTTTGTTTCTAGCGGCGAATCCATAGATGGATATATGGAGTTGACCAATGAGATTGTAAAGCGTGGTTATATTGTTCTAGTAAGTCAAGAAATGAGTGATTCAAATGACCTTTCAGAAGGCTTAGAAATCGCCCAAACCGCATTAGAGTTGATGAATGATACAAATAATTCTCATTCGATAGTTCTAGGCGGTTTCGGAAATATTGATGTTAATCACTGGGCACTTGCCGGACATGGTGTGGGTGCAATGGCCGCGACATCACTGTATCCATATTGGCTAGCCAGTGATGAGGGAAACTCCACCCATGGGCCTAGTGGGATATTTGCAGTAGGCGCCGACTTTTCATCTTGGGAACAACGAACTGGTTTGTTTTCAATGGCCGATTGGCAGGCACCTCTGCCAAATACTGGTCTATTCATTACAGGTACTGCTGATGAGATTGCACCTGCCTCTGATGCGATTGACAGGCTTCAATTAATCAATGGCTTTTCTTGGCAGATGATGCATCTATTAGGTGCAAATCACTATCAATTCCAAGATACAACTTCAATTTTTGAAATCGGTGATGGCGAAGCAACAATGAGCAAAGAATCCCAATTAGACTTGAGTTCAACACACATCGTTGCATATTTAGATGCAGCCTTAAAGGGAGAGCATAGTCGCTTCCGTGATGCTTTCAATCGGCCAATTTCGTCAGAGATTACTTCAGATCCCGATTCTTATATTGTAGAGGACTTATCTTCTGCGGACTGGCTCAAAGTAGGTGCTGTCTGGTCAGTACCTGCCAATAATGAATCGGTTGGTCCTGAAGATACAGTCAATTTGAAAATGAATTGGACTCTTCGCAACGCATCACCATATTCGCAGTTGCCAAGTAACTGGAATGTGTCAGTAGTTTGTGATATCGATTCATCTCTTAACACAACTGAAGGACAAATTGACAGCAATGGGGTAGCAATTTGTTTATTCCCAATGGCTGATGTTCAGCCTGGAGCAAATCGTTTATTCATCAGTGTATATGTTGAAGGAGCCCCTTCTCATCGGTACTTAGACATCATGCGAACAGATTCACCACTAGTTGTTTTGACTCCACCTGCTATTATTGATATACCGCAAAGGGGCAGTACCCATGTTGCTAATGGGCTAATTGCATATGACCCAGACGGCCAGAGTGTCTACATTGATAATGCAACATTAGTCGGGACAAACTCTCAGCATTTCCACTTCCAAATAGATTCAGACAATCTTGGTTTTACAGTGTTTCATAGCCTAGATGAAGAATGGACTGGCTTGAATAATTTGAGACTCGATTTGAGAGCAGGTGGGCAAACTATTGATGAAGCAACAACAGAAATAACGCTTCGAGTAATGCCGGTTGATGATGCTGCTAGTTTGATTAAAAACATCCCATTACAACAAATGGATGAGGATTCAGAGCCAATTATATTGAATCTCTCAGAATATGTATTCGACCCTGAAGGAGAGGAAATTGCAGGCATAGTAAACGAAAACTCATCGCAATTAGGCCCCGTTTTAATAGATATAGCAGATGGCTTGGTCACTATAACTCCACTAGCAAATCAAAATGGTGCAGTGGTGGTTCATATGCTGGTTGGAGATGGTTTTAATCCAGCATTAAACTTAGATATCCCTATCAATGTCGTAGCAATTGATGATATTTTGATAACCAATAATTCCTCATGGCAAATCAATGCTACCGAAGATGAATCACTTACTATTGATTTAGGTGACTTTGCATACGACCTTGATGGCGATTCTTTATTGTGGTTAATAGAGGGTGGTGAATCCTCAAAATGTAGTTTTGTTATTGCAGGTGACGATCTGATAGTCAATATGAAACCAGATAAATTTGGAACTTGTAATTCTCAAACCTTGAATGTAACCGATGGAACTACCTCTTATTCTGCTCTTTTGAATGTGACAATTTCACCACAACCGGATTTACCAACTATTAGAATTGGCAATGTCAATCTACTCGACAATCTAGCAGCAACGGTTCAATGGGATCTTATTGATTTGGATGGAGGGCAACAATCCACTGTGAGTTTTTCTCTCGAAAACATCACGCAAAATGTCACTTCATCATGCAGTAATGATGAGTCACAATACATCTCTAAATGTGTTACTATGCTCGTTTTACCATTGCAACATGACGGTAATATCACAATTACCATCCGCGTTACTGACTTGGAATTAAATCAAACAGTAGGAGTCGAATATACCTTGGACATGAATATTAAACCACCAGTTGAAGAAGCAGAAATCATTCAAAGTAGTTCGATCTCTTCGGAAATGGTAATTGGATTAGTAGGTGTCTTATTGGTGCTTATTATTATTGCCTCAATCAGCAAGAATTCTAATTTTAGCGCTCAATTATTACGCCAGCAAGAATTGGATGTTGAACAACTTATTGTAATTGATGAAGAAAGTAGTGATAGGCAAGAAGAGTCAGAAACGAGTTCAACCGGTCTTCTAGCAAGAGCGAAGAAAATCTAGTTCACAGTGGAATATTGCCGTGTTTCTTAGGAGGGGTCCATTCACGCTTGGATTTGATTATATTGAGTGCACGGCATAATCGCATTCTTGATTCTTCAGGTTCAATGACATCATCTAACCATCCATTACGGGCAGCGACATATGGGTCTCCGAATTTGTTCTTATATTCAGCCACAAGACGAAGGCGAACTTCTTCTTTAAGTTCATCTTCAACAGCGTTAATTTCTCTACGGTGAATTACATTGACTGCACCTTCTGCACCCATTACTGCCAATTCAGCAGTTGGCCAAGCAACGTTATAATCACTCTGCAAATGCTTGCAAGACATTGCTAAATATGCGCCGCCGTAGGCTTTTCTCGTGATCAAAGTTAATTTTGGAACTGTTGCTTCAGCATAGGCGAATAACAACTTTGCCCCGTGCCTAATGATTCCACCCCATTCTTGAACTACACCAGGAAGGAATCCAGGGACATCTTCAAAAGTCACTAATGGGATATTGAATGCATCACAAGTTCTTATGAAGCGAGCCGCTTTTATTGAAGCATCAATATCTAGGCATCCTGCCAACACCTTAGGTTGATTACCAACAACTCCAACTGGCATTCCATTCAATCGGGCAAAGCCGATTACGATATTTTCTGCATAGGCGTCAAATAATTCCACAAAAATTCCATCATCGACAACTTCCTCAATTACCTTGACCATGTCATATGGTTTGTTTGGGTTATCTGGGACGAGTGTTTCAAGAGTTGTGTTTAGTCTTGTAATAGGGTCCGCTGTTTGCTCATATGGGGCATCGGACATACAATTGTCCGGGAGATAGGATAGAATCTCACTTGCTAACATACAAGCATCCTCTTCATCACTTGCAATTTGACAAGCAATACCGGAGCGAGAAGCGTGTAAGTTTGCACCACCCAATCCAGCAGCATCAACTTCTCCACAGATCACTTCAGGGGTTTCAATTGGAGATGAAAGGAATAATTGTCCGTGTTCCTCGCCCAAAATTGTAAAATCAGCTAAACTCGCAGCGAGAGCAGAAACTCCTACTACAGGTCCGAGTACCAAACTAATAATCGGGATACGTCCACTACATTGGACAATACGATCTAGTAATTCCCCAGTTCCGGCAAGTCCGTTGACGCCATCTTGGGCTCTCTGTCCACCGCCGTCCCACATTCCAATAATCGGTGATTTTGCTTTGTCAGCCATCTCCACTATCTTAGCGATTTTCTTGGCATGCATTTCACCCATGCTTCCTCCATGAACGCTGAAATCTTGAGAAAAGCAGTAAATTCTTCTGCCGTTAATTGTACCATGTCCAGCAACAACTCCATCTCCAAGAGTATGATGCATGAACATTCCATGGTCAGTAGTTCGATGGGTGATGAATGCATCTATTTCTATAAACGAACCCTCATCTAGAAGCATGCTAATCCGGTCTCTAGCAGTTCCTCTTCCTGAAACACGAATTGCTTCTTGGGCCTTCAGACCGCCTCCTAAGCGGGACCTTTCGCGCATACTGCGCAAATCGATAACAGCCTCACTCTGCTTCTCTGCCATATCAGTCCCATTCCTTGTCGGTTTTTGATTGGTGCGCTCATTCCATTAGGGTTGCACGGCCCTCTCCACATAAATCTGCGGCGATAATTGAATTGATATCTTTGCCATTTGAAAGCGCCCAGTGCAATTTTGCAACAACCGTTTCAGGTGGTGCAACAATGCCATGACCCAATACTCCCATTTGCATTTGTTTTCGTCCTTTGGAGTAGACATTCATGTCAACAGGTCCGTTAATACATTGATTGACAATGACTACAGGAACTTCACGATTTATCGCTCTGGTAATACTTCTCCAAAGTAATAGATTTTCAGGAGCATCTCCTTCTGGGTCATCTATTGGGAGATGTCCCAGCCCAGTTCCGTGTATTACAATCGCTTGGCATCCAAGGTTCATGATCGCATCGATCTGCTCTGCGAATAACCACGGCCCAGAGATGAATTGCGGTATGCGTACCTCTAGTCCGAATTTATCAGGGGCAGTGGCCACTACTCTTTCATTAGGTAATTTCAATTCATCTGCATAAGTTGAACTCAATTGGTGAGAAGGTTTGCCATTGTTAGCACTGATAGTTGCAAGTGGTTGAGTATTTATTCCTTTGAAAGCATCTCGGCGTGTAGAGTGCATCTTTCTGACACCGATTCCTGGATGTACTGAACATTCTCCATCATTGGAACTGGTGTGCATTACGACAACTACTGAATCACCTGCTGCGCCGATCGGTGCAGGCCCATTTGCAGCCCAGTGTACAGCGGCGATTAGGTTCTCAGCAGCATCGGAAGAACCTCTGTCACTCGAGCGCTGTGAGCCAACAAGAGCAATTGGTCGGCGCGTTTTTCCACCAGAACCTGCCCATGCGAATGAAAGGGCGGCTGCAGTATAGTGGAGGGTATCAGTTCCTTGAGTTACAACAACTCCGTCAACCCCGTCTTCGAACGCTTGCATTGAAGCCTCTGCTATCTTATTCCAGTGTTGAGGTCGCATATCATCTGAAAACATATTACCTAATTTCACCGCTTCAATATTGGCGATATCTCTCAGTTCAGGTATGGATGAAATCAATTCCTCTGGCTCAAATCTCGCTACTACTGCGCCGGTTGCATAATCTACTTTGCTAGCAATTGTACCACCGGTGTGAAGGATTCTAATCGTTGGTAATGAGCTGTCAGTAGGTGCTTTATCCGATTCACTTTGGATTACTTTGTCAGCAATACTTCCAACCACTTCTATACTCGTTATCGAGTCGAGAGAATAACTGGCATTATACCCATTCTCCAATTTAATAGTTACATGTCCAGCAGATGCAGCAGGTGTGATGATTCCTTCTATCTGCGTAGAGCCGTTATGACTTTCCACTGTCACGAGAACACGACTGCCAGTGTCAGGTACATCAACCATGAAGACCTCCATCAAGTGAAGGCACATCAAGACATCGCAATCCATTGGTTGTCAATAGTTGATTTTATTAGAATTTACAACAGGCGCAAATGGACTAGACTGGCTCACGCAACAAATTGAAATTACAACATGATACAGATTCAATCTGGTGCCGGGAGCGGGGCTTATTCGGGCTTAGTTGAACCATTAGGATTTATTACGAAACTAAAACGAATAACCTTGCGAGAACTGAACAAAATATAGCACTACAACCGTTCTCGTCCGCTCACGCAACAAATTGAAATTACAACATGATACAGATTCAATCTGGTGCCGGGAGCGGGGCTTATTCGGGCTTAGTTGAACCATTAGGATTTATTACGAAACTAAAACGAATAACCTTGCGAGAACTGAACAAAATATAGCACTACAACCGTTCTCGTCCGCTCACGCAACAAATTGAAATTACAACATGATACAGATTCAATCTGGTGCCGGGAGCGGGGCTTGAACCCGCGACCTTCGGATGTCTCAGACACCACAATGGGATTGTTTGCACGTCATACGATTGCCTTGTAGGCTGCCCTATGAGTCCGACGCGCCACCAACTACGCCACCCCGGCTTACCCCGTCGTGAAGCACTCCCCCTTTGAATGATACGGCTCGTCTTTGAGGTGTTGTCCATTGTAGCCTTTATTCACTGTCAACTTTTGGCCTTGAGCATGGTGGACCTAAACACTGCGATTGCGGCTGCTTCAACAGAGCGCCGCAAGCGCACAGAAGGTGAGGATAAAGAAAAGAAAATCCGCCGCAGTGGAGCTGATCTTGGATTGGAGGCCTTTGACCCTGCAAAATACGCTGAGAAAGAAAAGGCTGACGCTGTTTCAATGTGGTTAGTACTAACCTTTTCAGTCATAATCTCACTTCTAATGCGCTACGTATTAATGCCGAATACAGCAAGTGATAAAACAGATATTTTGTATCTCCTTCCTCTAACAGCAATGATTTTACTTCCACAAATTCACCGTGCAATATTGCCCAATAAATATGTAGAACATTTCACCAAGGGAACCTGGGTGAAAAGTGGATTCCTACACTCGTTCACCTTTTTGGCAATGGCCTTTTTGCTGGTCAATCCACCATTTGGGGACATTGTAGCACCACAATTATCCGGTGAATGGACAATCGCTACTGATGATGGTATTGAATTGTTATTCGATGACGGTACCAGCAAGGATACTATCACTTGGACAGTTGATTCTGAGGGTAAACTGAGTGGTCAAGTTTGGTTACTATTCGGATTGGCGGACAATGTCAATTCCGATGGGGCCGAAGTAATCGTGACGCTTACAAATAATGAAGGCAGCAAAGAGATTTCAGCAAATAGTACCTTTTGGGTTGACAATGAGCAGAGATTACTAAATGCAACAACTACCCAATCGTCTTCCATTCTTATGCCACATGGACAGTTAGATCAAGACTTTGCAATACTTCTGGGTTCAAACCTTGCAGTAGGTGAGCATCGCATTACTGTTACAATCATTGAACAAGGAGATCCTTGGGAAAACAGCCGTGTATACACTTGGGTCTTGAAAGTCGTCGAACAACTTCCTGAAGTGCCTGCTTCATGAAAGTAAATCGCTGTGCGCCAACAATATCGTGTTGAGCAAGCGACTAATCCTGTAAACATCTCGCTGCTCTTGTGTTTGTTTTTGTAATTGTCTTTTTCGAAACACATGGATCAATAGGCGTCCAACATGCAGCATCTATCAGGTATTGTCTCACAGCCATATCCTTGGCGAAGTGAATCTGATACCAGTCAGTTTTCTACACCCCTATTACAAAGGTGAAAGTGAACAGATTCTATTTATTCATTCTTCAAATGTGTTACAAAACGTGCGGTTAGAGCATCGAGTTGGATATGTTCTCCACCGCCTTCTACCAGCCTATAATCGACTTCAGCCATCCATTCGGTTAGGTCTAGTTTTGCTGATTCACTGAGGAAATCAGCAGCATATAATTCGCGATGCAATTGATTGACAAAATCAGTTCCTGCTAGGCCATATTTGTCAAGTAATTCTTTCAGTCTTCTTCTTGCGGCATGGAAACCATCATCCTTGCATGCCATCAAATATTGGTGTAAAGCTTCTGGGGGTGCTGTCGCTGAGGTTTCATAGATTAATTCCCTTGTAATATTATGGTCTAGTGCGGCAGCAACTTGGAGTGCAGTAATCGCTTTTCTAAGATCGCCTTGACTGATTCTTGTCAATGCCTCTGCAGCATCATCAGTTAGATTTACCTTCTCTTCCTTTGCAACATGTATGACTTGATTTTTTACCGCTGAATCCGATAGTGGTCGGAATCTAAAAACTGCACATCTAGACTGTATTGGTTCAATGATTTTTGAAGAGTAGTTACAAGATAAAATAAATCAACAAGTTTGAGCATATTGTTCCATAATTCTGCGGAGGGCGCCTTGTGCATCATTGGTCAAAGCATCGGCTTCATCAAGGAAAATGATCTTGAATTTAGCACTGCCATAGGGGGCAGTTCTTGCAAATTGCTTTACTTTGGTTCCTTATGCTTTCCAATTTTCTTTCATCAGAAGCATTCATCTCCAGTAAATTCTGTCGATAATCTTCACCAAATACATCTTTTGTCAAAGCCATGGCAGCGGTTGTCTTCCCAGTTCCTGGAGGGCCTGCGAATAGCAAGTGTGGGAACTCCTTATTTTCGGAATAGATTGTTAATCGTTGTACTACGGGCAATTGTCCGCGAATATCTTGAACTGATTGCGGGCGGTGTTTTTCAACCCATAAGTCGCTCATAGATGTGACCTTTACGGCGAACCTCCTTCAACATTTGCTTGATTTTTGATTGGCGCTAAATCAATTCAGAGTAAATCGGTGCAAAACAATTCCTTTTTTCTGAATACTCTCCCGTAGGGAGAAGAATCTGTTTTGAAGGACAATTTCATACCCATTGAGGGAAAAGACAGTATAACGGGGACGAGGTGTGAAGGATGAGTCCCATGCTACGCGATAACAAAAAACCTCAAACTTCGGTAGCCGTATTGTCTGATAGTTCTATTTTTATTCGCTGATTTAGCACTCCCAAGTGCAATACCAGAATGGAACGAATTAGAAGAAACACCTGCGATTAGTAGAGTAATTTCTAGCGTGACAGCTTCGGAGGACACTTACATAGATTCTTTTTATCCAAACGACAATTTTGAACAGGCACCTAATGGCACACTTAATGGAGGACTCATAACACCATCTCGTTTACTTTTCAGTTTCAATATGAGTTTCGGTTCTACAGATACAATCCACTCAGCAACACTGAGTTTGACTTGTACAACCGATGCGATAACTTCAACCGGTATCGCAATTTATCCAGCGCCAATAACTGCATCATGGAATGTGACACAAGTTACTTGGATCAATTCTGCAACGAACATCATGTGGAATTCACCCGGCGCTGATGGTTCGTCAGAGCGTGGTGTTTGGGAACCGCCACACCGTGCTATAGCGAATGGAACAATGCTGGTAAACGTAACCGCGCTTGCACAGCAAGCGGCATCTAATAATCAAAACACGTTAGAACTCATAGTAGCATCAGAAGGAGCACAATATACTTGCGCACTAAGCGAGTCCGCAATAGTGTCTCAGAGACCTTCTCTAACCTTGGACACTTCCTCTTCAACTGCTGGTAATGGTGGAACCGTCACAGCAGATTTTGTCGATGAAGGCGCATCATTGATGACTGGAGATTTCATCCTAATGGCAGAAAAGAATCCTACACTATCCTATAACTCGTTAGTTGGAAGTGGTGTGGAATTCCAACTTTCTTTAGATTCTACTTTCAAATCAAACGAAGACCTTACATGGCATTACAGCACAATGTCTAATACCTTCACTACGACCAGTAGTTCAGGTACTTTTGATATTCCAAGCGGCAGTGAATTATCCAATGGTTCAGTGATTTACTACCGTGTTCGCTCTATTGATTCCACTGATACACTCAGCGATTGGACTGACAGTTATTTCTTGCTACCTGCCCTTTCTGTTACTGATAACGGCGATGGAACAGCAACCATTGTAATTGATGCGGACGACATGGGGCTGATCGATGGTTTCATCGAAGATGCACAAGTTGATGAACGTTCAATGAATATGAAATTCGGAACGAATGATAAAATGGAAGTAATGATGTCGACCACAAAAGAAACAGTGGTTCACATGAGGTTATACTTGGAAGACATTGGGTTGCACAGTAATGCTACAATCCAAAGTGCAGGCCTCAATTTGTCTCGATTTTCAACTTCTGGTACACCCGAATTGTCTATTCATGAAGTAAATACTGAAGGTGTGTGGGATGAAGATGACACAACTTGGAGGCGTTCAGATTCTTCAACGCTATGGATGATGGGGGAAGAGATTTGCTTTCAGTATCTAGCGACACCATGGCAGGTACATCTTCTTTAACAGATACATCCTTTGATATCACTAGTGCAATACAAGGATGGATTCGAGATGGTGCTTCGGGCTCCAAGGATTTCATGTTGGTCGGACGAAGTGAAACGGGTGCATATTCTTCTAGCGGATTACAAGGAATCAATTTCTATTCTTCGGAGAATAGTGACGATACTAAGAAGCCAAATTTTGAATTAACATATAGCTGGAGTTCTAACACTACAATTGGCACTCCGACATTAACCGGACCTGAACAAGGCAAAGCAGTTTGGGATCAAGTAGGTCACAATCTGTCCGGAAATTCAACTCCTTCTCTAACATGGTCTGGCACCTCCTCATCTTCGTATGATGTGGTTTACGAAATCGCAAAAGATGAATTTTTCCGTGAGAGAG
>CAJJAP010000009.1 GCA_905182185.1 uncultured Candidatus Poseidoniales archaeon
AAAGAGACGGTCAAACGATCCATGTATGCCGAATACAGGCTTCACGGCCGAACCCGAAAGGGGTCGAGGTAGTGGTAAGTGACTTTCTTTCATACTCAATACCTATGTGTAATGTGCCGCAGGAATGGCTAAGGGCGTATCTGTGACGAAAAGAAAATACGGCAAAAGCAATGTCATTGATTTATCAGAATGGGGCAGGCCATTTGCTCGAATTCTTGCCAATTTCTTGAAAGAGAAGCCTGTCTCAGTGATACAAGTTACCAATCTTCATTTCGTACTTTCCTTGTTTTGTGCTTGGCTTATTTTTGAAGGATACACAAGAGAAGGTTGCTTTCTGTTAATCATCAAAGGCGTACTCGATGCGGTCGACGGTGAATTAGCTCGAATACGTGAACGACCATCCCACGTCGGAAGATACTGGGATACCGTAGCAGATACGATTGGACTGATTGCGGTCATGTGGGCATTTGGAAGCCTTTTGGCTTGGGACATGGGATTAACTTTGCTCATGATTTTAGCCGTACTCTTTCAGTATTCATTGTTTAACCATTTTTCAATACGGATGAGGGTCTTAGGCTCTGGTGACTCGACCAGCCGAATTGATGAACGTATTCGCCCCGTTGCTCAACCATGGGAACGCCAGCGAAATGTGAATATTTTTCACACCATTTATCTCATATTTTTCAGTTGGCAAGACAGTATTATTTCCACCTTAACGGGGAAGGGTTCGAAGAAACTCTTGTTTGAATTGACGGTTTCCTCTTCACTTGGATACGGTATGCAATCGATCCTCATCTTTGGGCTTGCACTTACGCAGAATCTCGACTATCTCCCACACTTAATTTTGGGTGTTAATGGATCGTTGATGGCCGCAGTCATTATCCGAAGCCGACTCTGATGAAAGTGGACGCAACGTTCCACATCCCAGACTCTGTTCAGAGCCACCCAAGCGCAACAGCTGCTTCTTTGATGTAAAGAACGCCACTGGCAACAATCGCCACCAAGATCCCATTACGAATGGTGTCGGATTTCCATCTCTTCAACCAGCGTTTGCCCAATTGAACACCCAAGATTGCTGCCAACACCAGGCCAACGATCAGCCAACCTGCATCGAGAATCTGCCAGCCTTCCAAGGCCACATAGACTGGAATGCGGGTGAGGTCAACGACAAGGGCAAGCACAGCAGCAGTTGCTGCATACTCGGTTTTGTTTGGCAGACGCTTTTGCAAAAACATGGCTCGTAATGCCCCTTGGTGGCCGGTGAGCCCGCCGAAAAAACCCGAGCCAAAACCGCCGATGCGATCCTCAGCCTCCGGCAGGCGGAAATTGGTCCAACCCTCTGTGATTGAAAGCAGAGGTAACACGATCAGCGCCACGCCAACAATCAACAGCAACGGCCCTGATTCCACCACCGTATTGAGTGAAGCCCCGATGAGCGCCCCAACTACCATCGCCCAACCAAAGCGACGTACGGCAGTGTAATCGACGCTTTTCCGGAGCACCTTGAGTTTCCACGCATTGTGTGAGCCGTGAACAATGGCCACAACCGCCACTGCTTCATGTGGATCGAGCCAAAGAAAAACCACAGGCGTGATCATGGTGGCCAAACCGAAACCGGCAGGCACTGTCAGCGCAGCTGCAACAAAGGTTGCGAGCAGACTGAACACAACCAGTTCCAAGTCCATGGTTTACCCATGGAAAAGCACTCAATAAGATTGCGGATGCTCTTGATTCAAGTCGCTAGAAGTAATATTAAAAATTCTTTTCACCCCATTTTTGCGATGCTATTACGAGTACACTCGAATGGTAGTAGGGTGTTATCGAACTTCCAGACTTGGATCAGAATTATTCAACGCTTTTCCGAATGTGGAAAAAAGTTACAAGATTATCGAGGATCGCCCTTCGAGTTGACATGTTAACTGGAATTGACTGCATTCACGTCGCCAATTCTTTCGTTTGTAATTCAAATTTCCAATGCATCCGATTCAACATCTGTACTTTAAGCGGAGGTTTGAAGTTGAGAAGGGAGGTCCAAAAGCAATGGGAAAGTCTGTACTACCTCCTGTCCATATTTTGGTGACTCCTTTAGGTGCCACTGTAGATATTATTGAAGCGCCTTTGGACAAATGGAAACCAGAAGTCATCTATGCCTTTACCAGTATGCAAGACGCTGTCACGAACGTTCTTGAAAATTTGAGATATGACTGGAGCCGCCATTGTGGGCCAAATGGACCTCCAGAAGTTCGGACCGTTCATATCGATAAGCCTTGGCAAACCAATACCATCGAGGATGTAATGGCTGAATTTGATGAAATGGTTGAAAGGACGTCGATTGAATTTTCAAAGAGAGAAATCATATGGCACGTGAGTATCACTGGGGGTACGAACCTCCTCGCCATAGGAATGGCACTTTCAGCATCAACTCACCTCTTTCCAGTCTATTACACACTCCCCGGTGATAAGTATCCTGAACTTCGCTCAAAACCTTCCCAACTCGTCATCGACATACCTTTGTTCGACCAACTTGGTCCTGCAGTACGTTTGTTCCGGAAAAGCCCGGCAAAGGTCGAGTTATTTCGTTTGATTGATGATTCCCCCGAGCCGCTCGTCGTTGAGCGAATCGCCAAGGAAATGGACAAAAGTCAACAGGCAATTTATGCCCAAATCACACCATTAATTGAGTGTGGTGTACTTGAAAAGAAAAAGAATTCAACATATCATTCAACAACCGTCGGCAAATTAGCCTATCACCGTTGGAAAGGAAACGGGCAATCTTGAATCGCTGGCTGATTAAAGCCAAATTCTTCTAAACAGAGGTTGAAAGCGGTTGAATCAGACAGAATTCAAATATTATCTTCAAGTATCGGAATCATATTACAACGAGGTATGGAAGAAGAACAGACCATCGATAAGAAGACCTCGCAAGATGAGAAAAATACCTTAATGGCTTGGCTCAATCGAGACGACCCAATGCTCATTGCGACGCATCAACAAGTCGATGCTGATGCGGCATTCTCTGCGGCATTATTACATCTTTTGAAGCCAAATGCGCCAGTCGTATTTGTTCGTGCGGATTCTACAATATCCCAAGCGGAAGTGATCGCGGTTGACCTGATGAACGGTACAAGTGCAGTAAAAGGACTTGGAGTAGGGAGTGCCTTTGGATTGGTGGTTTCTACATTGAAAGGGTCTGACTCCTGCATACTACAAGGTGCTTAAGCCGTGGGCAAAACAACTCAACCTCACCGATCAAGCAAAGCGTTGTAACGATGCTGTGGTTCTAGCAGATATGGTCTCTGCATGGCGAAGTGTTGGTTTAGATGACAAAACGATTGTCGAACGTGCTGGAGAGTTATTGCTCGGAAAATTCAAATTTACTCAACGCCGGGAACGCCAAAAGATCAACGCATCAAAGATTCAGATACAAGGCGGAGTTGCTGTGCTCGGTCCAGAAGATCACATCCCTTCGAAACAATTGTTTCTGCGCGGAGCAAAAGCTGTTGTTCGCCAGGGCAAAGACGGGATGGCCGTTATTTTATCTCAGAAAGCACAAGATGCAGGCCTTTCTCTCGTGGATTTGGAATCCTCACTCAATGAAGAATGGTTCTTCCATCCGGATGGATTCCTTGCAAGTTATGGTGGACCAAAAGCTCCGAAAAACCCGTCTGAAGCTGGAATTACAATCAAATCACTTGCTAAGCGAACTCGAAAGTTAATCAAGGTGGTCAACTAATGTCTCCGAAAGTCTTGTATTTGGCAGATGGTGGTGCTGTAAAAACGGGTGAGATGATGGCTGCGAATTATTCCACCGCCGAAAATATTTCGTTCTACACTATGTCGAGTTTCATTGGACGGGATGCCGGTGAAAATTACCGTAAAACACTCGGATTAACGGATTGGGTGGCAAAGAATTTCGAACTCTTAAATCTTGGCGAAGTGCCATATGATTCAAGGCAAGTCAACTCTCTCAGTAGGGCACGATGGCAACAGTTTACGATGGATTTTCTTGAACGGTGGATGGCTCCACATTCAACACGTCATGTCATTCGAAAGGGTATGGATGGGCGAGACGGAGCTGAGTTCATGATGTTCCCTCATCCTGATGATTCATTAGGTACGAAACTTCAAGGGCGGAACGGTGAATTGCCATGTGCGCGATTTAATATTTCCGATGATGGTGTTCTGAAAGTGTTTGCTTTCCGAGGTGAGCGAATTGCTAAAATTGAGTCAACGGATCTGGTGGCAACCATTGCAATCGATGAACAAGATGCTTATTCAAGTAGCGGATGGGTTGCTGCTCCAAATGAATTCCTTAGCAAGCTACGTAGCCTTCAATCGCAAATCATGGAGACCGAAAACGAACTCAAAGATTGGTTTGCATACCTTGAATGGTATGAACACATGCACAATGAAAATGCATGGACTGGAGAAATTGTTTCAGCACAATTGTTTCAAGACGACCCACCAATCGCATCTTTGAATCTTAAATCAAGCGGACGTTCATTAGAGTTACTCAAACGTCTATCGTGGAATTGGGGCCCGAAATCATACATCACGAAGAGCCCCTCAAAGGAGGAAATAGAAATCGCTTCGGATGAGGCAATACAAGCATTCGAGCAAAAGATGGAAGTTGGCGATGTTAAAAAGCCGCGCAATCAACCTAAAAGCAAAGAAATGGTCACGGTTAATGTCCGTCTAAATCGACCTATATCGAGCAATGTTCTTGAACAATGGATTGGTCAAACATTAATCAATGATTCGAAAGACGATTACGGCACTCTCAATCGAGAACGAAAAGGATTGGAACGACTGCGGGACATGGAAGCGCCTTCAGACATGCACAAATGGATTTTCGATATTGAGAACGCATCCCCTGGCCCGCTCGAGCCACCTACGCTTCAGTACCCCTTGGTCGACCGTCTTAACAAAGAACAGGAATGGGCAGTTCGTTCCGCACTTGCTGCACCAGATGTCTACTTCATTCAAGGGCCACCCGGCACAGGGAAAACCACCGTTATCGCAGAATTAGTGAATCAAATCACACAAGACGGAGGACGAGTCTTGGTGGCAAGTCAAACGAACTTGGCAGTTGACAATGCATTAGGACGTCTCGGCCATAAAACCAATGTTCGACCTATACGCTGGCTTGGAAAATACGCTTCAATAGATCCAGACCCAGAGTCAAAACCTTTTTTGGAAGATAACGTGGTCCAATCCTTTTTCCTCCCATCTATTCAGAACGAATGTGAACTTGCACAAACCGAAGCATTGAATCTTCGTTCTGCATGGAAAGCTATCGAGGAATTTACAGCGAATGGTAAAGCGATTGCCCTTCAAGTAGAATCAAATCAAAAATTGTTGTCGGAATCAAGGCAACAACGAGCGGTTTTGCTCCAAGAACAGGCAATAGATGAAAAGAAAAACCAAGACAATGAAGAGCAAAATAACATTCTGCAGCAATCTTTAGGGTTCATGGAACGAGGTGAATGGGAACTAATCGATGTGAGTCGGTTAAATGATGATTCAGGTATTGGCGGACAAGTCAAACAAATAAATGAACTGGATAACGAACAAAAAAGGATGCCAATTCTCGAAGAGTGCCTCAAACTATTGAACGACTTTGACATCACTGGTGATGTTGACCCTGCTCAAGCAAAACTCCGTCAAGAAATGAATGATGCCGCTGCAGAATTAAACTTTGACAAAGCAAAATCACTCAAAGAGGAGCTTGACCACATGGAACACCATCAAAGCGAACAAGCCAGCAAAGGATGGCCAGCAACAAGCAAGGTTTTAGCTCGCTTAGGCCGTAAACTCAATCATGATGATTTGCTAAATCTGTCTTCATTGCTGCAACCGCCATCCGAAATCGATACAATTAGTGAACAACTTCGAACTGAATTCGGAAACGAGATGGCCACCATTGGAGACAATGTTCATGTTTTAGAAGGTCTCAAGAGTTCAGCCATTGCAGGAATTCATTTACAACTTGAGGGGGCTTCTTCTGGTTCATCGGAGTCTGAATTCAGCGTCCCTTTCGAGCAAAATATTACTGCATTGGGCGAAAAAATAAACCTCCTTAAGAGGAAAGTTACGGATCTTCACGAAGAATATCAAGCACTTATATCACCTCTCCCAGAAGAAGTTCACTCACAGGAAAAGGAGGAATTAGAGAGGGGCATGAGCGATGCAATGTTGGCCCAAGTGACCTTTAAAGAAATCGCAGCATCTGGGAAATCCTGGCAAAATGCACATCGGGTTCGATACCAAAATGAGGAGCTTTGGATGGATCTTCGAAAGGATTGGATTGAAGCCCTGAACGACACTTCTGAATCTTCAATCGATGACTTAAAATCACTCTATCTTGAATTGGTTAACGTTCATGGTGTAACAACCGCTCAATCTGGAAGTTGGCATTGGTACGGCGAACATGCGACTGAGCCGTTTGATGTTGTGATTATTGATGAAATTAGCAAAGCCACTCCCCCTGAAATAATTCTCCCAAGTTTGCTGGGTCGTAAGGTGATTTGGGTTGGTGACCATCGCCAATTAGCCCCGGAGTTTAACGATCCAAAGAAGAAAACTTCCGAAGACGAAGACACGTACGATGGTGAGAATGAGGATGGAAAGGGCCGGTTCAGGGACATGGTCACCACAGCCCTGTTTGAACGTCACTTCATTGGCGCACATGAATCTTTGAAATCAAGCCTCAATGTGCAATATCGGATGCATCAACAAATCATGAGTGCCATCAATCCATTTTATGAAGGAAAACTACAATGTGGACATACAGATGAAGCCCAAAATCAACAAGCAGCATGGTATATCAATCCGAAAGAAGGATTCATGGGGTCTTGAAAACAAAGGCTCAGAATTAATTCATCCTCGCCGGCACATGTATTGGGTTGATTCTGCTCTAACTCGGAAAAACATGTACTGTGGTGAAGAGAAAATAGGGACATCGTACTTCAATGCGCGAGAAATAGAACTCGCTGAACATCTCTTTGAGGAAATGAATGCACAAGTCGGAACATGGAAAGAAGAAATTCCTGTTGATGAATGGGCGAAACATCCCCATCTCTGTCATATTGATCGTCATGGCACCCTGCCAGTTGCCTTCATTACCTTCTACGCAGCACAAAAATCACAATTCGACACAAAGGTGTTTGCTGGAAGTTCAAATACAACGGAGAAACGATGGAATCATCTGAACATACGCGTGGATACGGTAGATCGATTCCAAGGTGCGGAAAGCCCGATTGTCATCGTCAGTATGGTTCGTTCAGCGCCACTGGGCAAAGGTGGCCAAGCGAATTTGAAGAGGTTGCTCGAACAACAGGCCCCCTCACAAAAGATACTTGTCAATTCTAATGCTAACAAAGATCAGGTGAACATTATGCCACCCCATACTGGTTTTGCTAAATCACCAAACCGTGTCAATGTAGCTTTTTCCAGGGCTCAAAACCTTCTGATTGTGCTCGGTAACCGCTGGGCGTGGAATGGGGTCAAGGTGAACATCAAGCGTGATGATGGAGAAAAAGAACGATTCCCCTATTACAAACAGCTGATGAACAACACAATTCGAGGAGGGATGCTTGATGGCCGCAACTTGCTCTGAATCTGGACTCAAAGCAATGTCTGACGCAGTGCAATTACCCGACAGGGCAACCATCCATACCGTTGACGGTCATTGGATGATGCAAGAATATCCAGTCGAAGTAACACATGCAAGGCAACGTTCACTGACTCTATTAGAACACCACATCCTCAAAGCGTTCAACCACATACCAGGATGTAGTGCAAGGGACGTCATTACACAGTTTGGTTTAGATCCACTCTTGGTAGACTCGACTCTGCGGACATTGAAACTTTGCAACACTATCGATTCCGTTGATGAGGTCAGTGTAAAAAATCCCACAGATGATGCACTTCGAACCCTCAACCAAGAGTTGAAGGCAACATTGGATCGTTTGGCGATGGTTGGAAGCGATCTAGAGGAATGGCAGGAATTACAGCGCCAACGTGACGTTACACAACAAAAAATTCACCAATTGGAAAGCACAATAACGCCTGTCGACGAGGACCGTTTTTCTCGAATGAAATTTCAAGTCAATGTACTTGGTAAAGAAGCACTCCTCAACAAGTACATGAAAGAGCCAACTGAAACGAAGATCTATTCTTTTGTTCGATGCATGACAACCGGTGTTGTGCATATTCTTGGTGGACCTGAGATTGAGAAGGGTGCCATTGATGGTGGATGGTCGCAGAAGGAAGACTCGATTTGGCTCAATAAACTCAACAAGAAATGGTCTCATGTAGACCCCACTCGTCGAGAAATCGAGGACGTTTTGTCATCACTCGACCCAAATGAAGAAATTGAAATCAATACGATTGAAGTTTTGGAGAGCCGTTTTGAAAATCGAGAAGTTCACCTTCCACTTCATTTCACACTCACCGTTGGACACGAGGATAAGAAGCAAGAATGGCTTGTTCATCTCCAACGCGAACACATACCAAGGATTGGATGGATTGAAGGCTATTTACAACAACTTAATTCACAACACCCAAGTTTGCTTAAGCACCTCGCCTCCTCTCTTCCGAAGACAAAAGGAATGAATATCACCTCTGTAAAAAATGCCAGTCCGCTCGTTCGTCTTGACCGCCTGGTGGGACAGGAAAGGATGCAGCAAGGTGTTTTGGTCGTCCATGAGCATGAACAATTGACCAATCTCATCGATATACCCTTGCAGGCACTTGACCAATTGCTCACTTCACGGACCATGGTTTGCTTATCACAACAACTTAAGAAAAATTACAAGTTCCAACAAAACAATGACTTGACACCTCCAAGTTTTACCATTCCTTGGAACAACATTATGCCAAAAGGAACAATTGCGATGAGCAGTGGTTTCTACGAAACGGGATTCATCAGTATACCATTTACATCAAAAGAGGAAATCCGCCTCCCCGTTCTTTGTCATTCAGAGCCAAGGGGCTTGAAAACAGTTGCAAAGGTCGATGCATATCTTCGAAACCTACTCAGTTCTGAGCACCTTTTCCTCATGACCAACGCTCTTGCAGACCTCGATCAATGGATTCAAGACATGGTTGAAGGCATCGCATCAAAGAACCCGAACGAAATCTTCAGTGATTTTACCGAGATCCAAAACCGCTTGAATGTTGCTGTTGGACCTCTAGGGTTGGCTTATATGCACACGGCTGTAAAAGCATTTGTTGATCGATATGCGACTCTCTGTTTGGATTCAAACGAAGGTGTCAAAGCCTTACTTTCTGCTGTTGAGGTATCTCAGATATCTCCAGATGAAAAATTAGATTGTTGGGCTACGGTTGAAAAGTCGATACATGCTCTTGCGGTTGAGGCGTCTACATCGGGACAAAACAATTCCGACCTTTTCACTCTGTGGAAAGCAGTGCGGCAACGTAAGCAAGCACTTCCGTGGGAGGAAATGGCGCACTTAGAAGAGACTCTTCTTAGCAATTGTACAATGACGCGCTTTGAAGTAAACCGTCACATGGAACGTATTGTCAAGGATCTCGTTGTCGGAAATCGGCGACCTGTTTCGGATTTAGCTGGGATGTTGAGGGATTTGAGGTCAATTAATGTCATCGACAAAGAACTTCATACTGAATTGAAGAAAACCAAGGCCGGTCGTAATATGTTTACACATGAGCATGACATGGATGCCGATTTACCTCACACATTGGAAGCCATCAAAACAATGAGGTTGTTAGCAACTCTCACCGACCCGATCGATGATCTGCGGTGGTCAACAAAAGACGAATATCAAAACTTTTCTTGGAATTTCTCCTCCCAGGGAATAGAACAATACTTCAAGCAATGCCTTGACTTGGTGAATGCTTTTGGTAAAAATCATAAATTTTCGCAAGCCTTGTGGTTAGACGGGCTCAAAACGCGCCTACCAGTAAACTATACTCAGATCCCATTCAATATGGCAAAAACCATTGGCGAAATAACCGGACTTAAATGCGGATTAAATGGAGAATCAATAACAGAAATAATCCTCAAAGATTCGTCTGTGATATGGGCTGAATCATTGGAAACCCCCAGTAATTACTCTATTCCAAAGAATGTACTTGAATCGATGGATCGGTTGAACGAATATGGCCTTCATGAAGAAGCAAAACAAATTGCAGAACATATTCTGAAGGAAGTACCCGCTCCACAAACCGTTATTGCTTTGCTGAAAGAAGTCAACATGGCTGAAGAAACAATGAAGGTGATTTCATCAATGCATGCTATCGTTCGTTGGAAGCGAGCCATCGAACAACCCGATTTTACAATCGAACTCGAATCCCTTTCAAATACAGAAGAAGGGAGTTTGTCTCGAATGGGCAAATCAGTCGCTGAGCAACTACTCAAAGGGGCATTAGAACCGTATTTTGGAAAAATTTATACCATCGGTTCGATGGAATCCGGCATCATCAAGATTGATACTTTTGTTCATTCCAACGAAACTTGGCTTCCAGTGTTGAACGGGCTCGAGAATTGGATGCTTCAACGATGCATACGTCAATTAAAACAAGGCACTGAGGCTGAAATGGTTATGTGGCTTGATCGCATGACAACTAACGGCCTTGAAAATACCTCATTGAAGGTGTTCAAGGAGAAGTTGGAAGAGGCTCTCAACAATCTTAAGAATAAAATAAAGAAGGACAAAAACCCGAAAGCAAAACAAGGTAAGCAATCCAAAAAGAAGGGGAGGAACAAGAAATGAGCTCACAAGGAATGACACAAGCACAACTTGAAGCACGAAGGCGAGAACTTGAACGACAGCAAGAAGAAGCGAGGCGCAAGAAAATCAAGCTGCAAGTTTCGGCTTTAGCCCAAGCCGTTGAAAGGCAGCAACGACAACTCGCTGAAAGCGGGACTGGGGCGTGGGTTCAGGAAGAAATCAGTGAGATAATGGCGGTTGTGAAACAGGCAAAGAACACTCCGGCCTCAGGAGACATCGATACCATGTTCGAACAATTGAATATCCAACAAGCAAAAATCTCGACTTTAGGGGGTACTTCGAATCTGCGACAAGATGCCTTACAACGCGAACAATGGATGGCAGAATCTGCCGTCATTGGATTAAAACTGGAACTCGAGGCGCGACTTGAAGATTTGGAGCACAATGATTCAATGGAAGAAGTAGGTGTTCTGCTTCGCACAACTGAAGATCTCTCCAACATCGTTCAAAAGGGACAAATCACGAAATTGCAGGAACAAGTTGCCGAAATACGCCAATCTGCTCTTCAAATCCATGAACAAGACATGAAGCAATCAGTGGATGAAACATTGCGCAGGGAAATTATCACCGCACTCATGAAAACAATGCGCGATTTAGGTTTTGCGGTTGGAAAACCAACCATTGACAAAGAGACTGGTGGAGTGATCATGATTGGAACACTCCCTTCAAATCGAAGCATTCGATTTGAAATCGATTTAAACGGCCAGATGGAGTTTGACATGAACGGTTTCATGGAACGGAAATGTGCAGATCATTTGGACGAAGTACTCGGCGTGTTGGAGGCAAACTTCAGTATCGCGACAGGGCCTGTTCAACACAATTGGAAAAATCCTGATAAGATTTCCAAAGGCAGTAAAGGATTCCCGAGTGGTGGAAACACACGTACAATGGGGGGTAACTAAACATGGATGATATGGAATGGATACGAACGCTTGAACGAGAATCTGGATTTAGGCGTTGTTTAATTTTGTATGGTAATGTACGAGATTTATGGCCTTCAACCAACGGAAATCAACAACGTCTTTCGGAATTGGTTGTGAACACATTAGCCGAGCGATTTTCCCTTCAAGGAACCTGGGATGCAATCGATGGTTTACGATTTCCAAAGCAAAGTCACCTCACATTGTTCACCGATATGATGGAACAGAACGCACCCTCTGAAGAAGGAGAGGAGTATGACTTAGGCGAACCTGCGATCAATGAGCGATCTTCACTTGAGAATGGTTGTGTAAATGCTCCTGCAGCCTACAGGGACCCTGCATTCGCCTTTGATGCTATGAGGCAAGTCTTGACAACTTCATCTGCACAGCGACCAATGTTTGTTGTGGATTGGGGAGAACATCTCATCACCACTGCAAACCAGCAAGATATGGATGAACGGAGTCATTTAACAAAACTCGGTAAAGCTATTTCCGAACAACCGTTGAGTCAACTCCGTGGTTCTGCTTTGAATAATTCCACTGGTTTGTTAGTGATTATCACACCAACGCTCGGGACACTACCGCCTCGATTTTACAATCATGATGATCGAATTCGAATTGTCAATGTTCCGCACCCTGACCTTCTACAACGACGAAAAGCTGTTGAAAATCTTCGCCAAGACTTCATCCTAAAATCTGGCCAAGATGGTCGTGATTCTCTTCACCATCTTGCAGAAATGACAGATGGAATGTCATTAATTGATATGCGAAACCTTGCTGCTTTGTCGCGCCAAAGTCAAACTGAACTTCCAGTTGAAGATTTGGTGAATCTTTACAGGTTTGGTGAAAAGGAATCTCCTTGGACTCAACTCGACCAAGATCGTGTTGGGCGAGCAGGGGAAATTATTCGCCAACGTGTAAAAGGTCAAGATGAGGCCGTTGATCGAGTTGTCACCATGATTATTCGGGCCTTCTTAGGCTTGGCAGGCGTACAACACTCTCGAAAGATGACCAAACCAAAGGGGACCTTGTTCTTCGTCGGACCGACAGGTGTTGGAAAAACAGAACTTGCCAAAGCGATTGCTGAATTTATATTCGGTGATGAAAACAATTGTATTCGTTTCGATATGTCTGAATTCAGTCAGGAACATGCAGACCAGCGATTGATTGGCGCCCCTCCTGGATATGTAGGGTTTGAAGAAGGTGGACAATTAACAAATGCAGTAGCAGAAAAGCCATTCTCAGTTCTTCTCTTCGATGAAATCGAGAAAGCCCACCCTCGTGTTTTAGACAAATTTTTGCAAATTCTGGAAGATGGACGACTTACAGATGGACGAGGGCAAACGGTTCACTTTTCAGAAACCGTCATCATCTTCACTTCAAATATTGGGGCAAGTGATGCCAAGCCGAGTACAAATATGGAAGCCACAAAGGCCCATTTCCAGCAAGCGGTTCAAGGCCACTTCAACGATACACTGGGGCGGCCTGAATTGCTCAACCGCTTTGGAGATAACATCATCGTCTTTGATTTCATCACTGACCCCGGCATACGTTCTGCCATTATGTCTGGTAAGTTAAGCGGTATTCGTGAACATTTACTCGATCAATTCAATCTTGAACTGATGCTTGATGAGGCTCATGTCGAACAACTTGTTGGCGAAGGTAATGTGAGCCATGGTGGTCGTGGACTGATTAACATCATCGAACAGAAACTCGTCAACCCGATGAGTCTTTTCTTGTTTGACCATCTTCATCAACTCAAGAGTCGTCGCTTAAAGTTGCACGTAAGTGGTGATACAAATGGCGATTCATTATTCCGATTGGAGGAATGAAATCAATGGGTGAACTTCTGTTGAATGTGGCTGCAACAATGAGTCGTAGCCGGGCGAACGGACCAGGCGTACGTGCTGTTATTTGGGTGCAGGGCTGCACCATTGGCTGCCCAGGTTGTTACAATGCCTTTCACGCACCCACATAAGGCGGCTAAACTTATGCGAGCCCGCTGAAATAGCGAAGTGGGTTGCTACGATTAGCGATATTGAAGGCATCACATTCAGCGGCGGCGAGCCCTTTGAACAAGCAGCCGCCATAACTGCAACGATCGATGAAATTCGTTTATTATGCGGCCCTAAGTTCTCCGTTTTTGCGTTTTCTGGATTCGAATACGAGTCCCTAGTGGAGAGCGAAGATCCAGTGGTGCAAGAACTGTTGAAAAGAATCGACATCCTTTCTGCCGGACCTTACATTAGCAAACTGAGAGATACAAACCTACTATGGAGGGGTTCAAGCAACCAAACCCTTCAGTATCTTTCTGAACGCTATTCTCAGTCGTGAGGAGGAAAAATGGACAAAAGAATCTCCCTCTGAAGAATACGCACTTGACAACAACGCGATGCATTTCACAGGGTTCGGAGGGCCCGGAAGTGCGATTTTAAAGAGCGCTTTGAAACATTTGAATCAGACCCAGCCCTGAACAGGTTTGCTTTCTGTCGTTCTCCAGCCGACGCTACCACTCAGTGGGTTATTTTGGGGCTAAACTCCACATAACTAGCCGTTGTATTCGTTGTATCTTTCCAATGCCCTCTCGCGCTCCCAATAAAGAGTATTAGCCAATTCGTCATCCTCGCCCTCATGCGCTATTTTGTATAGATTGCCAAGGCCACTCGCTACATGGCTAAGGGCACTGACCACTCTTTCCCTATCCTTTCTACCGATTTGTTTCTCTCTTCAATTTCGACAAACTCTTCAAAAAATAGTTTCGCACCATCATAATCTTCGTCGTTGAATGAAAGGTCTCCGAGTGTAACGCAAACAACGTACTCGACACCTAACCTTATTTTGTGCCGCTCCGATTTATGTCTAGACTTTCTTCAAATATCGGGATTTTCGCGAGTTCGACGTTATTGGTTGCTGTAGCAATGAATCCGAGATTGGATAACGATTGGGCCATCCCTCTCTTGTCACCAAGTTCTCGATTAATCTTTAGCGCCCGCTGGTTCAGCGATTCTGCTTTTTCGTAATTTCCTCGCTCAGACTCAAGTCGCGCCAAACTGGCCAGCGTTATTGCAATCCCCTCTCTTGTCCCCACCGTCTTGATTCAAATGAAGGCACTCTTTGTATAGTCCCTCTGCTACGTCATATGATCGCCATTTTGTGCTTGCGATGTTGCGCCATACCGCCCAAACACGCAACGATGCCACTCCTCTATGCTGAATCTCGCGATTAATTAGTAGGCTCTGGTCATAGAGTTCTTGCGCCGCTTCCACCAAATTGTCACGACTGCTTTCAAGTGCAGCCAAGTCGGCGAGGTTATTTGCTTCTCCTCGCCGATAATGGTTTTTCGCGAGAAATGTCTAAACCTTGTTGCAATAATTCCTTGGCCTTGTCGAATCCTCCTCGGTGTTTAGCAATCTGTGCTAGGCTACCCAAGTTGCGTGATTGGCGATGGAACATGCCGGTTTCAATTGAAATCTCGTGGCTCTCTTTATACAGTTTTTCTGCAGCATCAGTATCTCCTTTTAGGCGTGCACGATCTGCCTGACTGGAAATAATAGTTGATTCAACGATACGATCTTCAATTTTCTTAGCAATTTCGAGACTCTCCATATACAATTTATCTGCTTCTTTTCCATCTCCAGATTTGTGCGCAATATCGCCTAAATTACACAAGATAGAGGCAACACCGGAGTGGTTTTCAACTCCTCGGTGAATCCCAAGACTTTGATTATAGCATTCTGTAGCAGCACTTAGATCTCCTCGATGCCTAGCGATTCTTCCAAGACCAGAATGACAGATTGCTAAATTTTCAGCACTCAAAGAACCGCTTGAATTTGTAATTGCTGCTTTGAATAGTTCCTCCGCATCATTAGTTTTGCCAAGATGTGCCAGAGCGAGGGCTATAGCCACGATATCTTCAGATGCAAATTGCTCGCCAGCCTCGAGTGCAGATATGCCTAAATGTGTAAAACCTTCTACTACAAACCTTAAGTCATCTGAAACATAATTTTCTAGCATGAGTTCTCTAATTTCCTTTGCTTCTTTTTCCAATGCAGTCCGCCGTACATTCTCCACATCAACAATCGGATTTGAAATCAATGGATGTTCAGGGTAAAGATCGGTATAGGCACTTTCAATAAGAGCCGACACAATATCCACATGTTGTACCTTAGCGCCGATTTTCACTTCCTGATCATGCATCGATTCCCTAGTTAAGCGATTAATCGAATTTATCATTTCCCAAGTTTGGGGTGGCGTACCTTCCTTTATCCCTTGCATTGTTTTCTTGAAATGATTAAAGGTGAAACCCTGCCACACACCATAAATTTTGAGATATTGAAAATTCGCCAAACACTCGTTTGCAAGGCGGCAGTACAGCATTGCGGCAGGAACATCAATTTTGCTTCTATGACCGCGAGCCACTGCCAAGAGGGAAGAAATCTTCTTGCAAGCATCTTCCATAACCTACGCTTAGGGGCAACCCTTCTTTTTATTATCTATCAATAAAATGACTGAAATTCCAATAATTCTTGATATGCATTTTCACAATTCTTATTCAGAAGTAATTCGATACAGCGTCCCATCATTACCAAAAGTAGCATAATACAAATCACCATTTACATTGAATCTTAGTGGCAGTGGAGTTCCTAAATCAACTGCAAATCTTGTAACTTTGCTATCCCATCCTTGACCGCCTATTCCTCCAGCGCTTCCATCTGAATTATTTTGTGCTGGAGTAATATCAATACGAACAATTTCTTGACCTTGAGGTAAGAATGTATTCCAAGAACCATATACTGAAGAATACAAAGTGAATCCATCTTGAGGATTATTTGCTAACCCTGGCAACTGTGAATTTATTGGGCGCAAATCAATTCCGTTCAAACTGGTATGCGGTGTCCATGTTGCAATTGGGCCAATCGTTCCTTCGGGCACTGGGTGTTGCGGGTCGTCATCTGGCCAGCCATAAGCAGCAGATTCGGCCAGCAAATTTACTTCTTCATATGGATGGTCACCTTCCCAATCCCTTCCATTATCGGTGAAGACATATCCAAGCCCTTCAACCCAAACTCCATCAAAGGAATTACGAACTCCAGAGGCGAGAATACCGTGATCTCCTGTTTCTCCATTTACCCAAAGCAAAGCACCATTTCTCTCATCATCTTCAACACAGACATTGCAGGTAGAGCCACTATGCCAAACAAGAGTTCCATTAGGCAGTTGAGATATTGCATTTGTTTGGTGATTTCCAGACTCAATCCCTGTGACCAATTCAACCCGATTATCAAACTCTAAACCACTTCTATCATAGCGAGATAATGCCCCTGATTCTGACACGAATAGACTCTCTTCAGTTATGTGAACGCCGTGCGGATGATACAAATCATCAACTACAGTTGTGCTTGAAAAGTTGTCATTGCAGAGTCCAAAACAATAATTCTCCCTCCATCTCTATCACACATCATCAAATGAGTTTGATCAACCCATTCCATGCAGGTTGGTCCTCCGAAGCCAGAGGCCACTTGTTCTATCACAAAACCCTCTTCAATTACACGTGAGTTGAATGGTGTTGTATAGGGATAAATCTGTCTGGCGATCAATAAGAAAAAAAGTAATGCGACGATTGGCATGATGTGTTTTGCAGGCCGCATATTTCCATTGAAGATGGGGTTTGCTTTGAAACTTAGTAACCGACGCACAGTCTTTCCCCCAACTCTTCTAACAAATTCATTGAGCACCTTTGCATAAATGGTTTAAGGTATTGCAATTTGATTGTAGTCCATGGATGGCAAGACAACGGCACTCAGCATTTTACTCACTTTGCTACTTGTTGGAGGGGCGTTGACTGCATTTGTTTCCGACTCCGCTGTCGATGACGAGGAAAATACCGAGACAGATCCTGTTGATGAAAACAATTCACAACCGATTAATACAGTACCAAATCTATTATTATCCGAACAATTCATAGTTGATTGGAATGGTCAAAATGCAACAATTGAGGGCTTTGTAGTTGACGAATCAGTTACTACTAGTTATGTTTCATTAATGATGTTTGAAGGAGCTGGAATGACTCAAGTCGGCCCTACTTTCAATATCAGCACAATGGCTGATGGTTCATGGCAAATTGATTCTGGGCTTAGTTTGCCAGGCAGTTGGATAATCCAAGCCACTGCAAGTGATGATGCGGGTTTAACCAGTGCAGTATCATTATCTCAACTTTCAATTATTGCCCCTGTAGAGAATGACGTAATAGTTAATTTCCTGTGGCAACAACCGGAAGAAAACTCAACAATCGGTACGCTCAGCGGAGTTGCCATTCATAGATTTCCAGCAACTTGTACTGTTGAATACCACCCCTTGGGCCAAAGTCCTGCCAGATTAATTGATGCAGATGAAAATACTACTACTGGTGAATTTACACTACAAGTTAACACCAGCTATCACAACAATGAAGGAGATATCATTTCTTCTTGTGGATTGTTTAGCACTTCAACTTCAACAATTCGGGTAAACCTACCACTCCCACCTGAACCGGAAGGTGATGCTGACCAAGATGGTGTATTGGATGATGCAGATCTGTGTGATTCAACACCTGCTGGTGAACCAGTCTATGGAAACGGATGTTCAGATTCAGAAACCGATGACGACCTAGACGCGATAATGAATGACAAAGACATCTGCCCAGATACTCCAGTAGGAGAAGCAGTTGATGCCAATGGCTGTTCGGCTTCTCAAAGAGATAGCGATAACGATGGAGTCAACGATGCCCTAGACCTTTGCGCCAATACTCCGGCTGGAGAAAGTGCTGACTCAGAAGGCTGTTCACCATCTCAGAAGGATGGAGATGGCGATGGAGTAAGTGACGCAGTTGACCAGTGTCCAAACACCCTTGCTGGCGTACTGTGGATGCAGTTGGATGCGATTTGAGTAATTGGGCTGAACAAGATTCATTCTATTGCCAAGATGGACAAGGGCCTTGGGTTCAAGATTTCAATGGCAATGGCAATAACTACCAAGCCAATACAAATGGAGTTTCTTCACCAAATGGTGGAGGAAGTGGTCCTTGGTTCCAATGTGAAACCTCAGTGGCCATCTCGGGCAATGACATGTTAGTGACTAGTAATGGAATGCCAAATCATGACTTCATTTCCGCAATGGGTGGTGCTGCTGATGAACAATCTGTGAGTTTCACCATACCTCTCAATCCTACAAATGATACTACAGGTGGACATGATTCAACAAATTGCCCAGCCTCAACAGGTCGCTGGGAATGCGCCCCTGCATTGGGTTCAGTAGCCATCGGAACCAACGGCGTACCAATATTTGGCCCAGAGGAAGGACCGGGTGGTGACGCAGTTGCACTCGATTTCAAGTATTTCGTTGAGGACCGGCAACCGATCGCTTTAGGCTATTGTGGTGGCCATAACGGACCTGGTGGAGTGCACTATCATTGGGATGCCAATTGTATGTACTGGGAGCCTGGTGCAGGCGAGACAATGGCCGATTACGATTGGACTAAACTTGACAGTACGACACATAGCCCAATTATCGGCTGGGCTTATGACGGCTATCCAATCTATGGAATGTATACATGGGACCAAAACATGGACATCGTAGCTACAACTTCTTCCTATGGCGTTGAGCGAACTCAAGAAGGCGGCGACCAAGGTTACAACGGAATTGATGATTGGAATTACGTTGGTGGAATGGGCGATTTAGACGAGTGTAACGGGCGCTGGGGGCCAACCCCAGAATATCCAGAAGGCACGTATTACTATGTTTCAACACCACTCAGTGGTTCAACAGATTTGGTAACTGATACCGATGGTAATGACGTTGCAATGATCGGTTTCCCATATTTCCTATTGTGCTACCATGGTGTTGCCGATGTCCCTGCAGGCGGCGGAGGCGGAGGCGGCGGTGGCCCACCAGGTGGCGGAGGCGGAGGCGGACCTCCTGGCGGTGCAGCAATCCAAACATTGTACCAACATTTACCTGAATTACTTGAACAAGCAATCGATGAAAAAGATTCCAATGGTGAACAAATCACAGCAGCAATAATTGAATTCTCATGGTTATGGCTTTCACTAATTGCAGTAATCTATGCAGGATATAGGCGTAGGAAGTGAATGCAAATGAGAGCAAAACTATTCGCCACCACGGTCGCGATACTTTTGCTTCTTTCCGGTTGCTTAGATACCGAACAAGAAAGCCCATTTCTTGGAAAAACCATTGAAGGTGAACTTGGGTTTAATGAGTTTACTTTAATCGATGAAAATGGAACTTCATTCAATTCAAGTAGTGTTGAAGGAAACGTTTTGGTAATTGGTTTCATCTTCACAAATTGTCCAGACCAATGTATTACAGTATCTCAAAATATGAAGTATTTACGAGATAATCTGAATCAGAGCAATGCAGAAAATGTTAGTTTTATTTCTATTACAGTAGACCCTTGGAGAGATTCCTCTTCACTACTAGCCAACTATAGCCAATCAAGTAATTACAGTTGGCCACATCTAACCATTAATTCTCTAGAACTTGACAACTTGGCTCTTTTAGAAGCGGTATGGGCTGACTTTAACATCGGAGTAGTTCTCACTGAAGAAGGACAACAAAACACTAGCGGGAGAGACCATTCAGTAAATTACGAAATAGTTCATTCGCTCGAAATAGTAATGCGACGATTGGCATGATGTGTTTTGCAGGCCGCATATTTCCATTGAAGATGGGGTTTGCTTTGAAACTTAGTCATCAATTGAATGGAGAACGATATTCATCAACATCTGCTGAAATTCTTAGCAGTTGATTGTACTTTGCAACTCTATCGGAGCGAGAAGGCGCGCCTGTTTTGATTTGTCCTGCCCGAGTACCAACTGCCAAATCAGCAATTGTCACATCTTCAGTTTCCCCACTTCTGTGTGAAATAACATTGTTGAAACCATGTGTTGTTGCCATATCCATCGCTTCAAGAGTTTCTGTTACAGTTCCGACTTGATTTAATTTAACCAACATTGCATTAGCAGCACCGATTTCAATTCCTTGGGCTAATCTTTCGGATTGAGTAACAAATAAATCATCACCAACAGTTTGAACGCGATGTCCTTCTCTCTTGGTGAACAAAGTCCAACCGCGCCAATCATCTTCACCAAAGCCATCCTCAATTGAAACGATTGGATATTCGTCAAGCCATCCAGAATAGACATCAGCCAAATCTTCACTTGATAAGACGCGTCCATCCATGTGATATCCATCTTCATGGTGGAATTCTGTAGCAGCTACATCCAATGCAATTCCCATTTCATCGGTTGAATATCCTGCCCCTTCAATCGCTCTAACCATATATTTCAGGCCTTCTTCATTAGCGGGTAAATTAGGACAGAATCCTCCTTCATCACCGACTCCTCCAAGTAATCCATCAGCCTTTAATTCAGCCTTTAGGGAGTGATAGGTCTCTACGCCTGCGCGCAAACCCTCGGCGAAACTATCGAAACCATGAGGCATTACCATGAACTCCTGAACATCTACGTTGGTTGCAGCATGAGCACCACCGTTGAGAATGTTGAGCATTGGTACCGGCATTAATCCGCCAGCGACTCCGCCGATATACTTCCACAAAGGAAGTTCGTGAGTTGCAGCACCTGCATGCAGACAGGCCATTGAAACACCTAACATTGCATTAGCGCCTAATTTAGATTTGTTCGGAGTACCATCTGTTTCGATCATTATCTCGTCGATCATTTTTTGCTCATCAACAGGCATGCCAATAACCACTTCTTCAATATGTTCGAAAATGTTTGCAAGCGCTTTGTCAACACCCTTTCCAAGATATCTAGAGTTGTCACCATCACGCATCTCAAGTGCTTCATATGCACCGGTTGAAGCGCCGCTAGGAACTGCAGCACGACCCATTAATCCACCATCAACATAACAATCGACTTCTATCGTAGGATTGCCCCTACTGTCTAGAATCATGCGTGCATCGAGTCCGCTAATATTGCCTGACATAGTGCTCTCCGCTTATGGCCAGCAGAAGCCACACTTTGAACCATCCGAACCAATTCATATATCCAGACCGCTTCAAAATAATACTATCTAAAAATTTACAGTAAAATTCTCAGTGAAGTTAACGGATATATTCAATAGTGGATAGAAAGTTGGTGTGTTTATGGGGATTCTAAATATACGGAAAGCGGAAAGTTTATTTCCGGTAACAAAACACAAAACTAATAATATTTTCCACATAATGGCATATTGGTAGGTTTGATATACCGAATGCGTCGGCGTCCAACTATGCCTCGTATCGCAGAGATAGACCGTGCAATCCTCGCTGAACTCCGAAAGAATGGTCGTATGTCATATGTCCACTTAGCAAAAGAAGTCGGGGCATCAGAAAGAACAGTTCGTACTCACGTTCGCAAGATGGAAGAGAATGGTACAATTCGTGGCTACACTGTCCGTGAAGGTGGCGTTGGTCTAACAGCTCTAATCAGAATCAAAGTATCTCCTGGTGCAGAGATCGGTTCATTCGCAAGCGAAGTAACCGGTTGGGAAGGAGTTGAAATTATCTATGAAGTTTCAGGAAGTGCAGATTTAGTTGCACTCGTTCACGTTGATGACACAATGTCTTTGCGCACCCTTCTTGACAAAATGTGGTTAACTGCTCCAAATGAAATTGCAAGTACAACCACAGAATTAGTTCTTGAGCAATATTGAATAAATCATTCATCCTCTTTTGGAGGGTCGACAACTGACTCTTTCTCGTCAGAGTCTGGTAATGAGTAATCAATGCCGCATGATTTGCAAATCATGTTTTTGTCCCAATCGCACTGTCGGCGGCACTGTGTCATAATTATGCTAAAGAGGCCATGTTATTCAAACTCCTGTTTGTAAATTCTATTAAAAACTGAAGGTAATCATCAAAACTCTCAACCCTTAGCGACCTTGTATGGAGGAAGTGATTCGTTGCCAGTGGTCAACATCAGACCCGTTGTATATCTCCTATCATGATGAGGAATGGGGAGTGCCAAATCGCGATGGGCGCAGATTATTTGAAAAAATAATTCTCGAAGGGGCACAATCCGGATTGTCATGGATTACAATTCTGCGCAAGCGTGAAAATTACCGCCGCCTCTTCAAAGGATTCGACCCTGCTAAAATTGCCGCTTTCACAGAAGATGATATTGAACAATTAATGGGTGATGCTGGAATAATTCGCAACCGAGCAAAAATAAAATCTGCAATCAACAATGCTAAAGTTTTCATACAACATTTCGGAGAAGATGAAGATGCATTTAGCACATACTTGTGGTCATTTGTTAATGATGTTCCATTGATTCACCAAAGAAAGACCATGGGTGAATTACCACCTATTACCGATATTAGCACAAAGATGAGTAAGGCACTCAAGAAGATGGGATTCAGTTTCATCGGACCCACGACCTGTTATGCGATGATGCAAGCAGCAGGGATGGTCGATGACCACCTAGTAACCTGTTTCCGCCATACTTCAAATCGTAACGATTGAATTGCTGGTCACTCAGCAGTAGGGACCTTCCAGCCGACCCACCAAATGCCGAATTATAGCAACAATCACAATTGTAGTTTGACCAAAACCAGGGTCTCCGGCCTTCGTAAGCCCCCATATAGAGAAGCCCGAAACCAATGCGATAAAACCACAAATGAATATCTTTGAATGCAAAGGGAGTGCTTTACCTGCACGATAATAATCGAGTAGTATATTGCCAAATAAACGATTGGTTAGTAGCCATTTAAACATACGTTGAGATGACCGAGCGTAACAATATGCTGCTGCTACCAGCCAAGATGTTGTAGGCCAACCGGGTAAGAATACTCCAATAACTGCAAAGGCAACAAATAGGCTACCAGAAATAACCCAAAGAACTCTTGATACAGGATTTGCAGATGGCTTGTGTTCGGCGAGGATGCCATCTATCAGTTCAATATCTTCGATAGGAAGCGTTTCTTCTGCCCCCTTAGAAACAGTAGATTGTTCCGAAGTCAAAGGTTCGGAGATGGTAGTGGAAACCATGTCACTCATGTTGAGGGCGGGGCCTTCTTATCAAAAAGGAATAGGATGAAGTGTCCGAAGTTCTCAAGGCAGATACTGTACAGGATGGGCCATGACAAGTGGTGATTGCGTGGCGAGGAAGGCTAGCGCAGACGACCCCTTACGTTGTGCGGTATTGATATCCGGCTCGGGCTCGGGGATGGAGAAATTAATTCTCCACCAGCAATTAAATTCTCTTTGCTGCCACCAAACAGTTCTCGTAATCAGTGACAAATCTTCAGCTGCTGGATTAGGAAAAGCCGATACACTAGGAATCAATAATTTGGCGATTGAATTGCCCGATATTGCCGATACTAGTCAAAGAAGATCAAATCATGAAAGTCTGATTAGCCAAGCGATTGAAGAGAGTGGAGCAGAATTGGTTATTCTCAGCGGATATATGCGAATCCTTAGCCCTTCATTCGTTAATAGATGGGCACCAAACTTAGTTAATATCCACCCATCACTATTGCCCCATTTCCCAGGCGCAGATGCACATGGTGGTGTAATCGCTAGCGATGTAGAAGTCAGCGGATGTACAGTACATTTCGTTGATTCTGGCGTTGACTCTGGGGCGATAATAGCACAATGTAGAGTGCCGAGATTACCGGATGATGATGTAAAATCTCTTGCCGCAAGAGTACAGGTTGAGGAACATATTATTTATCCACAAATTATCGATGCAATCGCACAAGGAAGAGTCTTCTTAGAAGATAATAAAGTCATGATTGATGACGTTGTTTGAGTTGTGACTTTTCATTATAATTAGAAAAGCCATCACCATTTCCAGCGATATCTATCGTCGCTAAACCATCAAATAATGAATTGACACTTGAACCATCACCCATTTGATAACCAGCAGGGCAGTTAGCGAGTAACGGTTGCCGATTTGAATTCAGAATCAAGCGGCACCCCACCACCACTTCGTAACAAAGTTTGTAGTGACTCACGATCTAAATCAAATGCATCACACGGAATAAATTGAATCGGTCCTGATATTTCTCGATGAACCCAGCGAATCACATCGCTCAGTTTTTGACAATGTGCAGGGTCTGGCCAAACCTCTCCTTCAAACAATGAGGTTCTCTCTTCACTACCACAGAGGGTAATAATTTTTACAATACCACAATCCGATACAAAGTTGGCGTATTCGTTCAACGCCTCCAAACATCAATGACTTGTCTTGACCCATTCTCGTACTATTTCCTCCGGCAAAAATAACTGCTGAAAATTGCTGAGAGTTATTGTAAGTCATCCAAACCCTCTAGAGCAATTTCTAATTCTGCTAAGAGGCTACGAACCCTCTCCAATAATGCTTGTCTTTCTCTGGTTGAACGGGCTTCGGGTAACCATTCCATTAGACGTCTAACATCCTGAGCATCGCGTTCAACAGTCCACTTCAAGACCGACTCTAAAACCGGGTCTTCAGTAGGTAGAAAGCGGTCCGCCATAGTCTATTGCAGTTAGACCAAGCCCTTCAATTCTGCTCTGCTAAAGCTCGTTTTCTTATTCTTTCAAATAATTCTCCACCAGTGGGTGCGAGTTCTATCATTTGTTTACAAGTAGTTGGGTTTCTTTTTGATAACGAGCAAAAAATTACCGCTGTTTGATGCCATAACTTACTCTGTTTCGACATTTCAACAATCCATGAATCATCAGGAATTTGACTTCCGCCGCGAATTATCTCCTCTGCGATATCAAGAATCATATCCAATGATTCTTGCTTTTGTAATAAGTGAATAAAAGCCATCCATGGGTCTTCGCCTAAGTCCTCCTCGGACAAATTGGAAAGAAGTATACCAGCCATCTTCAAGTCTTCATATCCATGTCTTTTCCAAAGTGCAGGAATCAACCGGGCCAATTTTCTCCGATTTTTACTATTGGTTAATACCCATGAAGCGATTCTTCTCAGTTCTGGGTCTGCACAACCAAGATTGAAAGAAAAACCAGCGTCATGTGCTAACAGGTCTGAAGTAGGTTTTACCATCAATCCTATGCACCCCTTAGCATAAGCAAGGCGTAGAAATTTCAAACTCCTTCTTTTTCCTAACAAGACCTTGGGCGATTGATTGGTGAGAAATTCGTCCAAATCAGAAATCAAGAAGAACCACCATCAACCGTCTTTTTACGAACAGTATCAAAAACATCCCCTACTAATCCAACTGAATCACGTAGGGTTGCAAGCATTTTTTCCATAACATTAGGATCTTCGAATTTTTCTTTAACCATGATTCGCAATGTTTCTTCAATGAGGGCATGGTCTTTATCATCGATTTCAAAAATTGAACGAAGATGTGCTAGTACCCTGAATTCATCTCTTGAAAGAGAGGCATTAACGATTGCAATTTCAAAAATCTTAGTATATACAATTCTTGCATCGGCTACCGAAACAACATCGCCATCTGGACTCTCCCTTCCTTCTTTTATGGCCGAGTAAACTTCACCAGGTTGCTCACTCGTAAGATTCAGTGCGCTAGCCAATTTTATGATCAACCTCTTCTCTTCTCTAGTCAAAACACCATCCACTAACATCACTTCTACAGTGGTGCGAAAGATGTTCAAACTACATAGGGGGAGTTTGGGCATATCAAGCCGATTGTTTTCCTCTTCTTGAATACATTGCACAATCGTAATCGCTGATTTATACAACTTTTAAGTAAAAGGGTTCAATAAGTATTGGCTTGTGGGATTATTTGTTCACTTCCCTTTCACGCTTTGAGATGGCAACATTTCAAGCACTGCAATGTAGTGTAAGACTCAATGGGTCTTTCCAATATTTGCGAACGGTTTAGTTAACGCAAGGAGATAATTAAAATGGCTCAACAAAGAAATAATCGTGACTCCGGTCACCATCAGAAGCAAAAGGCGATGAAATATTTAATTCGCGCTGACATTAAGGTCAACGGTTCCGTCCAAAGAAAGGACATAATCGGGGCCATCATGGGGCAAACCGAAGGTTTGCTCGGTGACGAACTAGAAATACGCAAGTTGCAAAGAACAGCACGCATCGGCCACGTCGATGTTGAAATTGAATCCAAGGGCGGTAAAGTGCACGGAGTAATTTCAGTGCCAAGCAGTATGGATAATGTTGAAACTTCAATTATTGCATCCGCATTGGAAACAATTGACAGAATTGGTCCATGTGCAGCAGTGATCAAAGTAATCGACATCCAAGATGTAAGAGCAACCAAGCGAACCGCTGTTGTTGACCGTGCTAAGGAACTACTCCTTGGCCTAGTTAATTCAGGCGAAGCTGCATCAAAGACAGTAATAGAAGAAGTACGCTCGGTCTTAACGACCGGTACTGCAACATCTTTCCATGGATTAACCTGTGGACCAAACGTTGAATCTTCTACTTCACTAATTATCGTTGAAGGAAGAAATGATGTTCGTAACCTATTGAACTGTGGCGTAAAGAATGCAATCAGTGCTGATGGCGCTGGTGACATGAAGCAAGAATTGATCGACCTAGCAAATAGCAAGGAAACAGTAATTCTAGCAATCGACGGTGACAGAGGTGGCGAGATGTTGTTTTCACAACTGATTGAAACTCTGCAAGTAGATTTCGTTGCACAAGCACCTGTTGGACAAGAATGGGAGCTACTACCACAAAAGACAGTAACAAAATGTCTTTCAATGAAAGTCGAAGCAACAAAATTCTCACATACGCTGAAGAAGAAGCAAGAAAGTGATAGCGGTAATTCTAGCGAAGATAAGAATTGGACAGAGGATATGCCTGAGGAATATGTAGTAGAAGAAGCCCCAGCAGAAGTACAAGAATTCTTTGACCACCTAGACAATCTTGAACCTAAAAAGGCTGTATTTATCATGGTCGACGGAACGGTATCTGACCCAGTAGGCGCATCCACTCTCGCAAAGAAAGCAAACGAAGCGGACGGAGCAATTGCAATGGTCTTCAACGGTCCAGTTAGCGACAGAACTTTGGAAATTGCAAGCGAAGCAGCAATTCCAACAGTTATTGGAACAAAGGCTGGAAAAGGATTTGCAGCACGTGAAGATGTCAAATCTTGGTTATCAGAAGATCACCGCTGAAACTTGAATCAGATTCTAACTCCGCCAACAGGCGGTAATCGAATGCTGTTGACTACATGGTTTACGCCATTTTGCAACTCTACTAATTTAGTAGGATGTGGAAGTTCTAATTTGTCAGCCATCAATGGCAGGCTTATGCCGGGACCTGGAATTCTTTCGAGAGCAATACCGAGTGTAATCGCATCATTAAGGAAATGACCGCTGGCACCGGAATGCCTTGCCTCAAGTCGTAAACGCGACCACTTACCCATCTCAGAAACTGCACTGGATAATTGGCTAAGTAATTGAGCACGGTCATCATTCCCCCCTTCAAGCCTAGGAATTAGCCTAATCGCCAGCCTCAGTATTCTATCAACACGTATGTCGCGAGGCTCAATGCCAACATGACCGGCTAAATTTCTACGAACAGTATTCAATGCCTCAAAACCTTCTTTTTGCACAAGTTCAGCATCTTCTTTGAGCCCAAGATTGGTTAGAAGTGTTGAGAGTGCAGCAAGAGCATTACCCACCCCTTCCCCGTTTACAACACTTGGACTTTCGTTACCATTACTTTTGACTATTGCTTCCCTTTCAACAACTGGTGTTGCAATGACTTTCTCTGTGACAACAGGCGTAACTGTTTTTTCTTCAACAGCAGGTTTCTCAACAATTTCATCTTCGATAACAGGAGTAATAACTTCTTGTAGCGCGATAGTTTCTGCCTCCATTGCCTCTAAAATGGCTTCATGAACATCAGGCAGCCCATCGCGCGGCAACAAAACTTCTTTGCCATCTTTGCTGACCATTGGCACCAAAGTCTGACGAATAGGAGATGGACTCCATGAAGTGAAAGTAAAATCAGGGTCTTCAACCGGACGAGAAGCCAAATGTCTGAGGAACTGAGGGATTGTGTTGTGGAGATTCTCAATGGTATCTGGTTTACGTAGTTCTAGTTCGGTATCGAGTGCTAACGCGATATCATTTTGCCATGGCAGGGCTTTGAGACGGCGGCACAAAGATGGGTGTTGCGGTAGTTTTGTTCGCATATTGGAAATTTTTCTTGCAGCAGCGACGAGATTAATATTGACCTCAGCCCGCAAATGAGCGACGTTCCAACCACGATATTCTAATTCAGCTAATTCTTGATCAGTCTTTGCGGCCAATCTTTTCATTGTTTCACCGGCGATTATATCGCCGGCAGTAGGTGAAGCAGAAGCAGATTTACCAAAGCGACGAGTAGATGCTATCAATTCCTCAAATGCACGAATGTTCAATGTGGAAGTTGATATATTTTCATCCGCCTTGCCCTGGCCTAACAAATCTAGCCAGTCACGTTCTAGCATCCTCAAATGTCTCGCTCCTCGCCTCGCTTGTTTGCCAATGAATATTTCCATATTGGCCAATAGTTCAGGCTCAGCATCAATTTCCCTTAGAATAGCAATTCGTTTATTTACTTCAGCAGATCCATCAAACGAGGAATCTAAACTGTTTAAATCATCAATTAATTGCAATCGAACATCCAACTTTGGGCCTTCCACCTTCAGTAGTTGAAGTGAATCAAGCGGTTCATCAACTACTCGCCGCCGCCAATCATCCATCACCAAACCATCATCCTCATATTTGCCAACCAATTCTAAGCCATCAAGTTCAATTTGCCTCCAATCAAGTTGTAAAGACTCAACAATATCGATAAAATCTTGAGTATGTTCAATATTTCCTACTAATGCTTCACCCTCATGCTTTCTCTCCGGCCACCTGGATACGATTTGTTGCCAATTTTGCATAGCGTTTAGATGGATATTTATCATGTTATTTATCTCTGGAAGATTGGACTCCCATTCTAACAATTCATCCGCAGTAGCATCTTCTTCACTTGGTAATATTATTCCAATGCCCCTCCAACTCTTCAACTGGTCATTGAGCAGTTGCAGCCTTTGGTTAAGATTGTCAGCAATCGCGACGATTTGGCTACTAAGGGTTTGAATATCAGCTGACAAACCCTCTTTGATCAATACGATTCTTCTAGCCTCATGGTGGTCGGCTAAACTATTATCAAATGGCGCAATTTCTCTTATTATCAACAAACGTAATTGTTCATGTTCATCATGTAATAAATACCATTTATCAATTTCATCAAGGGCATCTTTTAGATTTAATTCAGAAATATATACGACATCATAGCCAGTTTCCAACATATGTTTCATCGAGTTGGTAATCAATTGGTTTTGCTTTTCTTCAATTCGTTCAATTTCAGCCAATTCTACCCTGATGAGTTCCAAGTTATCGGGATTGGCTAAGTAGGGTACTACCACTATTGTGGCGGACCGATTTGAAGAATCTAATGAGTCAAATCGTTTCAGCAATTCCTTACGAACATCACCCATTCCATCACTAGCCCACTGTAGCGCTCCGGCTTCAAGTTCCAATTCCCATGGCCGGTTTTCTTTGGCCCAATTTTGATATTCAACCAATATTTGGTCTGCGGCCATCGGATTTTTCAAATCATTTTTCCAAGCCAAAGCCAAAGTAATATCCTCGTCATCCCAGCTTTCAATAATGGAGGTTAGCCTGTGTCGTAAATTGACACTTAGATCAACTAAATATTCTGCCTTTTGTAATCGTTCGCTAGATGTTGCAGAATCCTTCGAAAGAAAATCTTCCAAAGCGTCAATAATTAACCCCGATTCACTCCACGCTTCCAATCTTGAGTAATACCAAGGGATGTCAGAATCGTCATCGGAATCGGTACTCATGGGCTCACCTAACCTTGCTAAGAACAGCCACAGCCTTTGAATGTGAGCAATGTTGGTGGCAAATTGTTGCTTTTTTTCACAGGGTTGAGGTATTGCCATCCCGTTTTAATTTAATTAGAAAAAGACCATGTTTTCTACTGCCCCCCTTTAGGGGGCGGTAAAATTTAGAAGGTGTGGAAAACACCCCCCATAACCACTTTTCATCCGCAGACCATAAAGGCGTAAAGGAAAGGTGGGCGGTAATGGAACCCTTAACAGTACTTTTCAGCCTCACTTGTATTGGTGTTGGAACTGGAGTTGGATATTGGCTGAAGAGAGCCGATGACAAATTCATTTTAATCAATGAGACAGGAATTATGTTGCAACAATCCCAAGCCGCAAATTATTCTCATCTCAACAACGAAATCGGAGTATTACAAAATTCCGTTGCAGGGGTATTAGGATTAATAGACGCTTTGAGAGCAACCAACCCTGAATTGGATGGTGCAATTCTTTCCCACTCCACAATCACTCGCTTGGAAAACCTTGGTGAATTTGCTAATCAAGAAGACATTGATTCTGCGATTAGAGATTCCTTGCACTGTATTGAAACTCTTGTGTCAACTGTGAGTAGTGAGACTCCAGTCGGTTCCGAAGGTGTTCTTAATTCAACCAGTGAAGCCCTAGTCATCCGCCTTCTCGACCTATTTGTCAGTAAGAATGTGACACTAGAGCAATTAGGAATGAGTTCCCTTTCAGCTCATAAATTAGGCCATGTGACTATGTCTCTGCGCAGATACGAATGGGCTGAATCTGCATTCGGTCTTGCATATCAAGCATCTCCAGGTAATGCCAATTTACTAGAAGGGTTGGAAAAGATTGCTATAATCAAGAGCGACCCTGTATTACGTCGTCATTGGCTAGAGGCTAGAATGAGCATCACTCCAGATGAACCAGAATTACTTCGCGCTCACGCACACCTGTTGGCAAGCCTAGGTGATGAAGAAGCAGAAAGAGACGTTCGCCGCTTAGAAGCACTCGGACTTGATACAGCAGCAGACCGCTCACTATTGTCAGGATTACGCGCTAGAGCGGGCGCTCGTAGTGAAGCACTGGAAGCGATTGAAAACGCACTCGCAGAAGATCCAAGCATCGCCAATGACTGGTATAGTCATGCCAAATTACTCCATCAAGACGAGGAAATGAGCAAGGCTCTAACCTCGGTTGACCGTTGTTTAGAATTGGATAGGCAACATGGCGATGCATGGGCATTGATGGCAATTTTACTAGCACCTAAGCAAAATAAACTCAAAGAGGCATTGAAAGCTGCAACACATGCAGTAGCATTAGACTGTGGTGGAGTGGAATTAGTGTTGCTTAAAGTAGACTTACTAATCGCAAGCGGCTCTCCTTCAGATGCAGAAAATTCACTACAGAAGGCATTAGCAAATAATCCTCAAAATGGGGAGTTAAGAGCAACTATGGTCTCAAGAAAATTGCTAGAGGGAGATTTACTGGAGGCACAAAAGTTGCTTGATGAAACACCTGCTGGTATTGACCACACACTCCTACACGTTGCCGAAGGGCGCCTACATTTGGCCAATGCAGACCGAGCTCGCGATGGTACTGGGCAAACAGATGCAACTTTGCTAGCCGAAGCTTTTGTTGCATTCGATGAAGCCCTCAAATTGGATAGAGAATCAGGAGTCGCTTGGCTCGGACTCGCTAGAAGCAATCGTTTATTGAAAAACCTTGACCAAGCAGCAGAATCTCTTGATAGAGCACGAAGGCTATTACCAGAATCAGACCCTTCTGCAGCAATTGAATCAGCCCTGTTATCTCTTGACAATGGCGATATTTCAGCCGCTAGCACCTTTATTGACGCTGCTGACATACATGGTGAGAATGCAACAATCTCCTATGTAAGAGGGAATATTGCAGCCTGCGGTGGCCATCTAGAACAAGCCCTAACACATTATACTGAATCCTTGAAATATGACGCCGGTCACATCCGTGCACGTCTAAATCGATGTAGTGTTTTGATGGCAATGGATGAGGCCAAGAAGGCATTGGATGATTCCGAAATACTCTTAGATTTGGCACCAAGTTTGATTTTAGCACGATTGCGAAGAGCAGAATCTTCCATGATGCTCGGAGAATGGGAGCCGGCAAGAGATGATCTCAAAATCGTTCTAGAAAATGCACCTCACCATCATCATGCACTAACACAACTCGCATCATGCCACATGGCATTGAAGAGGCCAGAAAGAGCAGAAGCGCCGCTGAATGAAGCGCTTAGATTGGTTCCTAACCACGCACCTGCTTGGCACCAACGCGGTCTCCTATACCTCGACTGGGGTAGGGAAGAAGCGGCGTTATCTGATTTCGAAGCAGCAGTTCGTTCCGACTCTCAGCACTTAGACGCACGGTTACATATCGCAGCATTACACCATGAAGCACAACGTCTTGATCAAGCCAGTGCAGCGTGGAAGAGTGTACTTGCAATCGATGCCGATTGTCAAGTCGCACGTACTCGTTTAGACGAATGTGAAATCGCCCAAATGACCGCTTCCAATTGATAGCGTTTGAAGCGAAGTGATTTGAACAAGGCCCTATCAGGGACTGTTATGAGCCTAAGCATATCTGATATAGCACCGAGTTTCAATCTTAAAAATGCAAATCCAAAGCATGGAGGAGAAATGGTTTCTCTTGAGCAAGCCAAAGGAGAGAATGGTATTGTAGTTGTTTTTGAATGCAATCATTGCCCATATGTCGTTGCTAGTTTTTCAAGAATGGACGCTATGGCTGAATACTGTGCTAGTGTGGGAATCGGTTATGTTGGAATCAATTCTAATGATGCAAATAATTACCCAGACGACTCCTTTGAAAATATGGTCAAGAGGTCGAATAAGGGATTGCCATACTCATATTTGTATGATGCAACACAACAGGTTGCACAACATTATGGGGCTAAGCGAACACCCGAGTTTTTCTTATTCAATTCACAACTCGAACTGGTCTATCAAGGAAGAATGGACGATTCCCCCCGCAATCCTACAGAAGTCACAACATCTGAGTTATCTGATGCCATAACATCAACACTAGCGGGAAAAACACCAGATGTAGTTGAAACAGATTCAATTGGTTGTTCTGTAAAATGGAAGATGTGAGTTCTGATAAGAACTGTAACTGAACAAACTACCCGCTTACGAATCTAAGAGGTCCATTGCCTCAGTCAGCAAAGTCTGGTTAGCCCAGTACACTTTACTTCTCCACAATGTTTTACCATCTCCATCAATCAAAGTAAATGATGGAGTTACGGGGTTATCAAAAGCAGTACTGTAACTATAATCTGTATTTTGTCCAGTATCCATATCTATTGCAGATTGCCCTTCATCTGGAATCAATACTGGCCACAGGGATTGTGTTGAACTATTTTCGGACGCATATACGTCAATTACTTGTTCTCTTGATTCAAAAGAAGGATATCTGTGGATACTGATTATTCTAGTATCATTGGATATGTTTCCTTCTCGCATCGAGTCGGCAATCATTCCGGTCCAATCATGGCAACCCGAGCAACCAGTAGCAACCCATAGAATCAGAGTCTTTTCCCCATTAGCATCAGCCAGTAAATCCATCTGCTGGCCTCTATCTATATCTCGGCCAGCAGTATCTGCTACCAAGTTTAATTTCTCAGGTAGTTCAGTTTCTTGTTCCATTTCTTCCCCAGTAGCACCCATCTCTTGAGAATTAATACAGCCAGGGACAATTAGTAGTAAAATTATGACAAAACTGATTGCCTGTAGATTAGTCGCCATAGCAATAGTTTAGGGCATTGACCTTTGAAGACTTGTTTAAATTCTAATCCACTATAATTGACAAACATTCTAATTTTCAATGATATACTAGCACATACCAATCAATTTCCTATTTTTATCCCAAATCTACAACAAGTCCCGGCCGCCCGTTGCAGATTGGTCAAATGGATATAGCGGGCGGGTTCTGGCAACAGATAGACAGTTGGGCAAGTCCCGTAATAGGGGCGTTACTAATCCCTATCGCCATTTTTTTGCTACTATTCGGTTCAAAATACATCAAAGTATTTTCATTCTTTATCGGTTGCTCAATAGGTTTTTTGTCCAGTTCAATGCTATATGGCCAATTAGGAGATCTGGTGACTATACCTGCTGCTAATTTCACACTCATTGCGACAATTGGTTGTGGGGTGTTATCCTTATTACTCATTGGTTTGGTATCAGTTACAGTGACAATTTCCATTTCACTCTATGTGATGTTTGGGTTAATGTCTGTATTAGAAAGCAATGGATATGATTTAGAATTAGAATTACTAGGCGGCGGATTATTCCTTCTTTCATATTTTATGAATCGTTTTTTGAAAAAGAATGTGTATGTTTTTGGGTCTGCAGCACTGGGTGCTTTAATGACAATATACGGCATCCTAATGCTTCTCGGGCGAATACCATCTCAGGTCGACTTGGGCGGTTTAATAATACAAATCGGCGTCTTTGGGTTATTCATAAGTTCATTTACATTCCAACTATATCACATTAAGAAAATGAAAAAAGAGGAAGAGGACGAAGAACTTAGGACAGTACCAAAATATCTAGAAAAGAATAACTAGGGCAAATCCAACCACGGGTGGTTGAAAAGAGTCCTTCGTTGCGGCGAATTTAAAACCCCTTTCCAGATGGGAAAGTTATGTCGATCATCGAAGCATACAACGAAGCATGGGACACCGCAAACGCCGAAGCACTCGATGAGATCATTCACGATGATTTCGTCTTCAACCCTCACGTCGGCGGGCACACCATGAGTAAATCCGACATGATGGGATTCGTCAGTGGCGACAGTATGCCAACCTCAGAAAACAACAGAATCTTGTTCGAAAACGATGAAGTTGGTGTTGCTCACTCTATTGTTCACTTTGCAAACGATTCTGACTCTGAAGCTGTCATGTCATTTATGCGATTCAAAGACGGTAAAATCATTTCAATGGAAACCGGTGCAACGCCACTCTCCGAAGATTACAAACTCGTGGGATGAAATGCGATTAACCACATAGTTTAAATATTTCAGGAAATCACTTTTGATAGTGATTACTTCAAACAAAGTAAGATTATTCAACAATTTTTTCAATGTTGAAACTTTCCCCCTCATGCCCCCACTTCAGCACGCCTGGATTATCTTCCTCAATCATGAAACGCTTGGCAGCAAATTCATTCCCCCCATTTAGGGTGAGGTGGGTCAAACAGTAACACAATTCGTGTACTATACATTCCAAAAGATCCCACGCCAGCTTTTGCAGGTATTCCATCGACTAGAACATCGTGCATTATTGGGGCTTCGGTATTTGGATTTTCTTCAAATCCATGGCTATCATTCTCTACTGCTAAAGATGTTTCAGTTGCAGGTTCGGTATTTATTTTAGGTTTTAAGGCCATGAGGTTGTATAACGCCCACTCTATTTTAAATCTTATCATTTTTATTCATTCGAAATAGCTGTGGGGCAAGTATTTACTCCTAATACCCGCTAAACTGGACAATAGCGAGACCTAGCCCCAAAATCGATACAAATATAAAACAAAAAAGGCTATTTCCCAATCAGCATTTGCAAGGTAATCAAATGTGACTAGGCCCAAGCCGGTAAACATTCTGACAGTCCTATCAAATCCACTCAAATTCATATCAATTCCTCAAACTTTTGCCATTACTCCGCTTACAATGTTGAATGGTTCAAACAGACGTTTCCAAGGAAGGTGTTCCGATCCAGCCATCTCATATGCTTGCTGAATCAATGCCATTGAAGCGATTCTCGGAACTAAACCTTTCAAATAATAATCAATCCATGTGTGCAAGTAAGCTCTCTGAGATTTGGGTAAATCCTTTGGCAATCGCCCGACAGCACGACGTAAAGCTGCTGCGACATATCTCTTCTCAACATTATGCCCCATGTACTCTTGTGCCATAGTAATATATTCCAGTGCTAATTCACCAATCGATTTGTTTTCAGGGTTTACTGCCAACAAATTTCCAAGTATTCGAGTGGATTTAGGTGAGCGGCTTTGCAATAGCAGTTTGTGTTCACTATGAAATTGCTGTAAATTAAATATGGTCCAACCTCTTTCCTCATTTTTCCACCATAGGTCCATCATTGCAACACGAGCAAGAAAGTTTTCAGCCTGAATTGGTTCACTTAAGCGTCCTTCTTCAATAGCAGGGATATGTGGGTAAAGGGTAGTGAATATCATTGAGAAAAGACCAGTCCCATTTTTTTGCGGATGGTTGTTTTCACTGTAAACCTTAACTCGCTCAAGGCCACAACTGGGAGAGCCTTTCTTGAAAACAATCCCCGATATTTTTTGATTGATCAAAGAATCAGATTGTAATTCACTCCATTCAGCCATTTTTTGAGTATAGTCTTTGCCAGATTTAGGTTCAATGATACGGATTCCAAGCGGGCTATCTACCAGTCTTATTGTAGGTCTAGGAGTGCCTAGTCCAATGCCTACTTCAGGGCAAAAAGAAACCTTTTCAATGAAATCATTTAATCGGTCAAACAACGCAAAATTACAATGTCCACCATTATAGCGTACATTTTGTCCCAATAAGCATGCAGAAACTGCTACTTTAGGTACAGATTCAGGTTTCTCCATAGTGTTGCCATACTGATACAATATATATACGATAGTTTTCAACCAAGGGTTACAAATTGAATAAAATCACCATGGATATTTCAAAACCCATAAGATTCCATCATTGATAATAACTTGGATTGCGAACATCATTGCCCCAATAATTGGCCAAATCGTCCCAGGCTGAATCTTATTCTGATGAGCACTCAAAGCAAACATTCCAAGAAGTATATTTCCTAAACAAACGAGTAATAGATTCCCAATCACCAACCATTTTGTCCAAGAGTAATCGGTACGGACGTGGAATGCAGTTAATTCAAGCCAAAGGCAAGAAGGAATCAAGATCAATAAGAACGCAATGAGCAAGCGAGTATGCCCGCCGTCATTTCCACTAGTCCAAGGCCATTGAACTGTTTCTACGGCTGCAGCATCCCACCGATAGAGGAAATACCACCACATTATCAGGAATCCAATCGTTGCAATGAACATACATGCGACATTAAGCGGCTGCCAAGATTCAGGAATACCACCCCACAGTAGTTCTGGATTATCCATTCGATAAATTCCAATAACATACGACACCAATACCATCGGACCCAAGATGTATAAAATCAATCTAATAGATTTGAACGAATGCGATTATGAAGAACTACTAAACAATTAAATTTGTACCTTCAGAAGAAGTTATTAAAGAAAATGAAGAATTAAAAAATATCCAAAACATCTAGAACAGGTTTATCATTACTAGCGAACTCACCGATTTAGATGAGGTCTCTTGCGTTGATACTTTCCTGTTTGATGCTATGTGCGTCATTAGGGGGTTGTTTAGGTGCGCAAGAGCAAGAAGAAATAACCTCAGAACCGACTGACACAACCTCTCTAAGAGTTAACCACATCCAGGTCAAGGGAACTCATAATTCGTATCATCTAAAGCCGATAGGTCCAACAATTCGCGCCTACGATTACTCTCATGAACCCCTTGATACACAAGCCCAACAATTTGGAGTAAGGCAATTTGAGATTGATGTTTACTATAACGATATAGCAATTACAAGTCTATCATAATCAATATGATAGCAGAACTACCTGTCAAACATTGCAACAATGTTTGCAAGTACTACTAGAGTGGAGCGACTCAACACCAAACCATGTCCCTCTAACGATTTGGATCGAGCCAAAAGAATGGACTTGGGCTGCGGTTGATGATACTACGGTGATCCAAGCTCAAGATATGTTAGATGATTTGGAACAAGAAATTAATTCAGCGTGGCCAGAAGAGAAGATAATCACTCCTGATAATGTTCGCGGAGAGCATCCAGATCTTTCAACTGCGGTAACTACTACTGGGTGGCCATTGCTTGATTCTTCAAGAGGAAAAGCCATTTTCGTATTACTGGGGGGTGGCGATTTGCGTACAGATTACCATTCTAAATTTCCAAACTTAGAAAACGCTACAATGTTCACAATGTCTGTGGAGAATACTCCTGAGTCAGCAATATTTTCCAATACCAATCCAATAGGTGATGCTGAAGAGATACAAGCATTGGTTGAGGCGGGCTATATCGTAAGAAGTCGTGCAGATGATGCCGAAGGTGGTGAAGCGGATACTAATGAGACCGAGCGCCGTGACAAAGCAATTGAAATCGGGGCCCATTCAATCTCAACGGATTATCCAACCCAAGTCGATGGCATTGAATATTGGCTTGATTTGAATGTAAGGTGCAATCCCATTTCTGCACCAATTGATTGTTCAGATGATGCAATTGAATGATATAGGAAATACTATTCAACTGCAAGTGAAGGAAATAATATGGACGATGCGAAGCCAATGCAACCGCAAGATGCCCCGCTCGCTGCCCACCCGCAACCCCCCACAATGCAGCCTAGTGATGGTAACGGAGATCTGCATGCTGCCGAGGTAACGATTACCGCCCCCCATACGGAGCCTGTAAAACACTCCCTTAGCCATACTGTTTGGATTAGCACAGGCTTAATTGTAGTCGCTATACTTTTGGCAATGTTTGGGGCGTTATCAGATAATTGGGCTGTTGAAGAGGAATCAGAAACCATTGAGGGATTTGGGACTGAAGTTACAATAAAAACTGAAAGTAAAATTGGCCTTGACGATTTCTCATCTACTGTGTGTATCGATGGTAATTGCACTATAGAGACCTTTGATTTAGGTAGTGTATATGACAATTGTACATCAAATGCTGCAGACCTGGAATTAACTTCATCTGAAACAGAAGAAATTTGTGGCGGCTTAGGAGATACGGCAAGAGCAGGACTTACTGGAATGATTTTAATCACAATGGGTATTTGTGTAATGCTAACCACTCTTCTTGCTACGTTTATGAGTACACGCGGTACTGTATTACCCTATGCTCAGTACTATCCATTTGGAGGCGCTGCATTCACTCTTGTCGGCGTCGTTGCTTGGAAAACAATATTGCCCGAGGGCGATGCCAGTCTAGGATATAGCGCATGGATGACTATTGCCAGTATTGTTTTGGCAACAGCAGCTGGTGGGTATACAGTGTACATGGAGAGGACTCCACGAATACCAGGGCTAGGTGTACGCGCTCTAACAACAGACCCAGATGCTAGAGAGTTTGTGTTGCGCGAAAATGCAATGGGCACCAAATCTACCTCTCTTGTCGAACAAGGTAAAGTTCTCCGTTTAGTACATACTAAATTAGACAAGGGCGATATAGTTGCAGAAGATCATTTTATTATTCAGAAAGAATCCTTAACAGGTTTCACTCATTATCGCTACGATTGGCTTGATAATGGTAAATACATGTGGTGGTTGATGACCGCATTTGGAATTATTTCATTATTCAAAGATTCTCAACAATCACCATTGCTCTTAATAGGAGTCTTACTATCATTGGCTCAATTATTTGATCCGGAATTATTGTCGTTTGAAACCAATTCAAGACGGCACCGTTTGCTTCTGTACAGGCAGGATTCAAACCGAGAGTTAACTAATTTTAGCATGAATCAAATTGATTCCAAAATGCAACAATTGCTTAGTGGTGGGCAATTAGATGGCAGCAGTATCGAGGTCAAAGCAGCAGAAATTGAGGAAAAAAGATCTGCTGAAATCATAGCGAAGCAAGAAGCCGCAGCTGCGCTTGAACTTGCTAAAGTTTCTGCCGAGACAGCACCCGTAATTGCGCCCATTCCAACCCCAATTGCAATACCTGGGATAGAACCACCTCAACAGCCAATCGCTGAGGCAGAGCCGATTGTTGCATGGCCTGAAGTAGTTATTCCGGCACCTCCAGCGCCAACTGAGGTACAATCGTCACTGCCGCCACCATTGCCACTACCACCTCAAGGGCAACCATTACCTCCACTGCCACTCATCAATGAACCATTACCGCCACCACCTCAAGCACAACCATTACCCCCACTGCCACTCATCGATGAACCATTACCTCCACCACCACCACTGTGGGGGAACTAAACAATATACTCGGATTCGAGCCAAACTTAGCTTCAAACAGGTTTCAAAAATGAAACATTAAGGGTGAAAGTGGAGCACGGTGAGAGATTTGAACTCCCGTTTCAGGGTCTGCAACCCCGCTCATAACCGCTCTGACAACCGTGCAACATCTAATCGGATTGGCCTGCCCTATTTCAACGCGTCTTTGTATTAGATTGCAATTTCATTGCAACTAATTTCCAATAACCAATATAAGGTCAAGATTTTATGTATGTTGCCATTAACAAAAACGAGCGAAGATGGTGGATGGCGACGATATGCAGCAACACGGAAGTTCAGAACCGGACCTCTCAAACAATTACCAAGTAAAAGTCTGTCTTCCGGGCGAAGACATCCCAGAATCATATTTCCAATGTAGATATGATGTGTTGCGCCAACCTCTCGGCTTTCCCATTGGCAGTGAGCGCTTGATAGATGATAGCGAAGCAATACATGCATGGGTGGAAAAAGAAGGCCTTGTTCTATCCGTTGGCCGAGCCCACCTTATTGACGAATCAAGTGATGGTAGTGCCGCTGACCACGCAGGCCCAGGCGCGAGTATTTGCCCAGCATTCGGCCCTCTTCAAACCAATAACTTCACAAAATCGCCCCTCGATCCAAATCAGACAAATGGGAACTAGGCAACAGGGCAGGAGGCAAGGACTCGCTTCAATCGTACTTTCCACTTTGGAAGCAAACTCTATACAACACTTTTCGGCTAAAACAGGCTTCTTACAGGCTCGCGAGGCGGCGTTTTCATTCTATCACTCGCAGTACTGGCAGATGATCGACTCACCATATGTAATTGAAAAAATCGGCCCACATCATTCTATGATGAAGCGGTTTTGAACTCAATCCTTGATAAACGGTTGATTTTTACCAACTTATGGCATAGAAGACAAACTGCGACCCAATATGGCAATTGTCAAAGTGATTGGAGATGAATACGTGATACAAAGCAATACCAACAAGAACGAGTCTTGTTATACTAAATCAAACAGCCTTGAGAGTATGGTGGCCTCAGAGTCTGAGCAGAAGAAGCGGATAAAGAGCTACATTGAAGCCTTCAAATCATTATCCGAAAAAGACCCAGATGGGTTTGAATCGATAGCTCCCGAATTACTACGGAGATCTGTTTGGAATTGGAGAGGGGCGGATCCTTACTTTTCAGAAAGACTATCTCTTTGGCTAGACAAAGAGTGTCTATGGACGCCATTCCATGAAATAATTCCGAAATCGACAAGCACGGTGTTAGACCGACCTGTTGTAAATGCCCCTTCTAAAGAGCACCTCAGTTCCATTCACAAAGAACTATTTTCACGATTAGAAGAAAAGTTTGATGGCGATTATAACCGATGGGATGCGGCGATTAGAGACCAATTCATTGTATTGGGGATGCTTGCAATCGCTGGAAAAGGCGGCGAAAAACAAGGTAGAATGGTCTATAACCTCGGAATTAGTGAAGGGGAAAATGGATTAATTCAAGGATCAAATGCCATTAGGGCTGCCAAAATAGCAATCTCCCGGATGGCAAGACCAATGAAAATATTCAACCCAGCCAAGGGCCATGGCTATGAAAGAGTTCACAGTTTTAGTGATTCAAATACCGCTGATTTAGTTGCTCGGTATGTTCTCAGTCAGGATGCTTCAGCATTACTGCCACAATCATTATTGCAGAATAGTTAGAATTGAGGCACTCCATCGCGCTCTTCATATAGGGTCGTGTTGTTCCAATTGTTAGAGGGAACATTGGGTTCCCTATGATCGACCCGTGGAATACGATGCAATTGGAGAACATAATCAAGGAATATAATAAAGCGAATAAACAAGACACTGCGAACCAGTGTCACGCCCGCTCAACAGTGCTTGAGTGCCGTCTAAATCGCTTTAATAATGCCTTGAAAACAACTCGAAGCCAGTGCGCAGCATCGTATATATCCCAAATTGTGAATCCCATCACGTGGGCTGTACAATTGGAAAGAGAGAACAGCGGGTTCTCTATGTAAAAACAAACCAAAAATAGGAAGTGAAAAAACATGAATGATAAAAAAATAATGAGCGTGCTAATTGCAATGTTCCTCGCTATCTCTGCATTAACTGCAGTGAGCGGTGACGGATCTGACCCGAATGACCCTACCGACGGTGGGGCTGATTGGGACGGTGACGGTTTAACCAATGCTGAGGAACAAGCTGAAGGCACCAATATGAATAATGCAGATAGCGATGGAGACGGCCTACCAGATGGCTGGGAAGTTTCCAACGGTCTAAACCCAACTAACGGTGGCGATGGTAATGCAGATCCTGATGGAGATGGCTTGACCAACTCCCAGGAATATGCAAAGGGTACCAACCCTAACAACTCCGACACTGATGGTGATGGTAAGGCTGACAACGTTGATCAGTTCCCAAACGACCCTAACGACGGTGAATACTCCGACTCTGATGGTGACGGCATTCCTGACGCATATGACCCTGATTTTACTGAATCAGGTGCAGGCAGCGGCAATGGCGAAACCGAAGGCGGTGGCGAATCCGAAGACCAAGGACAAGGCGAAGGCGAAGGACAAGGACAAGGCCAAGGACAAGGCCAAGGACAAGGACAAGGCCAAGGCCAAGGACAAGGACAGGGCCAAGGACAAGGACAAGGACAAGGACAAGGACAAGGACAAGGCCAAGGACAAGGTCAAGGTCAAGGACAAGGTCAAGGACAAGGTCAAGGACAAGGACAGGGCCAAGGACAAGGACAAGGACAAGGCCAAGGACAAGGCCAAGGACAAGGACAAGGACAAGGTCAGGGACAACAGCAAGGTGGCCAACAAGGCCAGCAAGGTCAACAAGGCCAGCAAGGTCAACAAGGCCAGCAAGGTCAACAAGGCCAGCAGGGTCAACAAGGCCAGCAAGGTCAACAAGGTCAGCAAGGTCAGCAAGGTCAGCAAGGTCAACAACAAGACAACGGACAAGGTCAACAACAGCAAGGCGGCGAACAAGGCGGCCAGCAAGGTGAACAATCCAGTCAAGACCAAAACGGTGAGAACCAAAACGGACAGAACGAGCAGCAACAAGGTCAAACCCAAAACGGTCAACAAGGCCAACAGGGTCAACAGACCGACCAACAACAAGGTCAGCAGCTCGACAACCAGGAACAGAATGGCGAAAACGACAACGACGGCGACGGCATCCCTAACGATGTAGACAACGACGATGACAATGACGGCATTCCAGACTACGTTGATGAATTCCCAATGGATCACGACAACGACGGCATCACTGATGCTGAAGATGACGATGATGACGGCGATGGAATCGATGACCGTGAAGAAGTTCAAGACGGCGACCCGAATACCAACATCTACGACCACGACAACGACGGCATCGCCGACGCTGTTGACTTAGATCGCGACAATGATGGAATAGACAACTACAATGACGTAGGCACATCTGGCGAAGACCTATCCCGTGACCATGATAACGATGGCATGAATGATGGTGTTGACGACGATGACGACAACGACGATATTCTCGACGTTGACGAAGCTGATGGCGCTACCGGTACATACCGCTACGACCATGACAACGACGGCATTTGGGACCTTTCAGACAACGATGACGACAATGACGGATTATCCGACTGGTTCGAAGTCAATGACGGAAACTCCCTAACAGGTCAATTTGATCATGATAACGACGGCTTGGAAGACAACGAAGATGACGACGACGATAACGACGGCATCCTAGACTCTCTCGAGCTCTAAGTTCAATCTGTAGTTCAAATCAATAACATCAATATCCGCGGATATTGAATATCCGGGCTACTGAGGGCTGAGGCCCCCAGTAGTCCTCTTTTTTCTTAAATCTTAATTCTCATTGTATGTTTCAATACTTTATATGATTATAAATTATTTCCAAAACAATATCTTTCATTTTCCCAAGAGTCATTTAGAGCCTATACTTCAGATAATTACACTTGCCCATACATGAGGGAGAGGGGTTCACCCTGAACCTTCGAGGTTTACGACCAAATTGATTGATTCAAATAAAATTCTAGATGAAGGTCAATGTGGCCGATAGGAGATTATTATGCCGACACTAGCAGCCTTCAGTTCTAATTATTGAAATAATTCTTGCAGATGATACGCGAACGGCGCCATGATACACAAGTGCGTAAGCGCGCCATTCTCTTCAAATAGGGTACCCCGGTCACAGAATGATTACGAGGTGGCAATATGCTCTCAAATACAAAAAATGAAACAATACGCCGACGCCAAATTTTGTCAATGTCTTTGACGATCATCTTTTTGATGATTTCAAGCCCATTGCTAACATTGGTCCAACCAGATAATGGTGAACAAGAAACGTCCGAAAAAATGCTCGTCAAAGGGCAATTGATTGGACAATCACCTGCACAATCTACTGATCAAGGTGGCCAAGGCGGCTGGGTTGGTCAACAGGAATATGTTGGTCCAAATGGGCACCCTGCTCTAACAGATCTAATGTGGAGCGATGCTGGGATATCATCTGGAATAATACTAGACATTTCTGCTTTGGAATCGGTAATACCTTCATATTCTACTTTCTTGGAAGAATCTAGTAAAGAGGACCACGATAACGATGGGATAAACGACCTCGATGATTTGGACGATGACAATGATGGAATTTACGATTTGTTAGAACGTTTTGATGGATGCTATGGAACAGACCCATACGATCATGATAACGACGGAATGCTCGACCATCTAGATTGGGATGATGACAATGATGGTATTATTGAAGGCCCACTTGACTATACTGCTCTTGAAGCATTAGGGTATGACCCAATTAATGTAACAACGGACCGCTATCTAGACTCTTCCATTATTCATCCTTGGACAAATCAGCCAGTTGGAGCGTTCTATCTCGCAGACCAAAATCCATTTGACCATGATAACGATGGTGTTCCCGACGAGGATAGCGATGGATCAGGTTCAGGAAGTTATGATGAAGACGACGATAACGATGCACGAATTGACCAATTCAAATGGCCTTGTGATTTAGACAGTGATGGAACCCAAGATTATTTCGATGATGATGATGACAATGATGGCATTTCTGATGTCGAAGATTCTCATCCTTACGATGCTACAATTACGACATCCCATACAGAAGCTGGTAATATGTTTGAAACATCCCGTACATGGACTTTCAATGAATACAGAACTTATTCCGGCGGCGTTGACTATGTTGCATACGAGGCAGCACGCGTTTCAGCAGCAGGTTCAGGTTTCGGCGCTATGGGTGCTGTAGGAACTCCTGCATTTTCAGCAATTGTTGATGGTGATTTAGATTCGGATGGAATCCCTAACTTCCTTGATCCTGATAACGATAATGATGGAACACCGGACAGTGCAGATAATGATGATGACAATGATGGAATCCTCGATATGTCTGACCCAGATGACGATAACGATGGAATCCCAGATGTTTGTATCAACATTGATACCAATGGAGATGGATTGAATGATTATACAAGAAGCAATTCAACGGCGCCATTCCAAACACCTGGTGCAGATACGGACTCGATTGCTGGAATTGATTGTGAAGTCGATTACGACTACGATCAAGACGACGATCGCCTTAGATTCATCGACCAAAACTACAACGCTGTTGCAGATTGGTTGGATGTCGATATGGGTGGTACCACTTCACCGGATAACCTCGGCAACATCTTGGTTAGTGGAGATGCCTTAAACTTCGAATACGACCTTGATGACGACCAAATACAAAATGAAAATGATTCATTCCCATTGGACAAGGCTTCAGTTGTAGCGACATGGAATTGTCCTACAATCGCTAATCCTAATCCTACAAGTCCAGATACACGTTGTGTGACACAGCGTTCTTCCCATTCACAATTCAACGATTGGGATGGCGATGGAGTCAACAATTGGGAAGACGTAGATGACGATAATGATGGTATAATGGATGCGTTGGATATTGATTGGGATTGTGATCTGGATAACGATGCAGATTTGCATACTATCAACGGTGCGCTTTATCGCGATGACGGGCCAAATTCAGTCGACTCAGATATTGATGGCGATGGACTTGAAAACGGCATTGATTGGGATGATGACAACGACGGAATTTCAGACTTATATGATCCCGATGACGGAAACTGTGGAGTTCTTGACTTTGACTTGGGCGATTCATTCGCTAGACCATATTACCCTGCAGATGACGGCGGTTCTTTGGATGGAAGTGGAGATTCTCAAACATATACAGATAACACATCAGACCACTGGAATATGGTTTACTTGCACAACCCTTTCCAAGATGTAGTTCTAAACTACAACGGATATGATGCAACTACAAATCCGGTTACAGTTGGTACAGTTCCAGAATTTTATTGGTTCTTATTCGCTCGTTGGTCCCCATATAATGGTGGAAACGATTGGGATATTGACAGTGATGGAGATTCTCTAATCAATGGATTGGATATGGACCAAGACGCAGATGGTCTCCCTGATTGGTGGGACCAAGATGAAGCTAATGATGGTGTACTCGACATTAATGATATCAGAATGGGTGGCTCGTTTGACCTAACTACTTGTGGTTGGACAGTCGGTAATCTCGGACAAGGTTTCGTATGTGGTTATGCTTATGCTCTCGCATTCCATATGCCTCTGAATGGAGTAAATGCTCAGATAGGCTCACCTTACTCCGTTCGCCCCGATGCAAACTGGGATGAAGGCGCCTTTGCAGGTGGCCCTACTACTGGCAATTGGAGTTGTACTCCTGGTGCAGCAGGTGGTTGTTACCACTTTGAGTTCAATGGCCAAAAGAGTGCAGCTCTCTCCAATGTTGACATGACAAATAACAGAGATTCTTTCATTGCTTGGTTCGGTCTATTTACTGGAATATGGCAGTGGAACGTTGACGGAATGGGTCCAAAGGATCTAGACGAGTTCCCTGACGAACTCGGAGCAGACATGATGAAGAATGATGTCGATGGCGATATGGATGGCGATTTCACAAACGACACAGTCGATTTAGATGATGATTATGACGCAGTTTATGACTGGTATGATGTCGATGATGATAACGATGGAATTTGGGATTATTTTGAAGTTGATTCAAATGATGATTTAGACGATGATGCAGGTCAAGTATACGATGGCGCATTTTTCACAGGAACTAATTGTGTAGACAATGACGACGATGGTAATGATGCTGACGTTGACTCAGATGGTTGGTTCCAAGCAGTTTGGGATCAGGGTGTAATGTCACAAGGTCTACGCGCACCAAAGTTTTACGACGTTGACAATGATAATGACGGCGTTCCCGATGCCGAGGATTTCGATGATGACAATAATGGAATCAGCGATACCACACAAGAACAAATGCCAAATTGTTTCTTCGGAGAAGAACAAATGCCATTTGACAATGATAACGATGGAATTGTTGACTGGCAAGATGACGACTGGGACGCAGATGGAATTTCTAACACTGTAGAACTTGCAATTAGTTTAGTTCAAGCCTTTGACCACGACAACGATGGTCTGCGTGACGATCTTGATCTTGATGACGACCAAGATGGAATGCATGATGTGGATGAAGTTCTACTATGGCCTACTCGTTTTGGCCGCAACTCAACCAACCCTTGGGACCACGATGACTTTGGAAATGGTGAAGGTATCGCTAATCCTCTTGATAGTGGAACAGGTCCGGATGCAGTTGACAATGATGACGACAATGACACCCGTGAAGATCCTGACTTTGATCATTTGGAAAACACCTTCACCAGTGATACATGTTATGGAGGTGCTGAATCGAGTGATTGGGATCATGACAATGATTGTGTTCTCGATGAGGACGACAAAGCTCCAACTTTCATCACCATGAACATTCCAAACAATCTTTGGATAGATGCACGTTCACCGGCGATTTTCAGCGGACACGTAGATTGGGTAAATCCAGTTTCTGGAATGATGGAGAGCGCGGTTGGATTACCAGTGCAAGTCACTATCGAGTGGACTGCAAATGGAACCAAAGCAGTTGAAACAACAGACGTTTTGACAAATACTGGTGGAAACTTCAGCGTTGGACAATTCCTATACCCTGAAGATATCGCAGTAGGCGATAGTTCAACATATATCGTATATGCTGAAGTAACAGAAATGTTTGCATTCAATGGCAATACTTCACAATCTTACAATGTTGGTGTAGAAGCAAATCTGACAGTTGATTATTCAGCATGGGAATACTTCCGCAGTGATGAGCAACCATTCTGGCTTGATTTCAAGGCGCACTACACAGCAGATTGGGAGCGTGGACTTTACGATAGCCGTGTTAAGAACGCACCTATTACATTCTCCATCTTTGGTGGAATATTCGGTAACACGACCCATCCAACTAACTTCACTGGATTCGGTGGAGAAGGATACCGAACAGATTCGTCTGGTTGGGCTTCTTTGACCTTCATCCAAGATCTAGGTATTTCTGGAACTTGGAAACAAGTTCGCTGGAACTCGACCATGGATAATGGCGTTGGCCAGATTCCAGGTGGATATGAAGAAATTGTTTGGGATACATTAACTGCAAATCATAACGTAGTTCTAGATAACCTCGGTGTGCCAGTAAGATATGATTATTCGAATACAAGTTTGCCTTCTGGCGATATTGAAATTATCGCAAGAGTTTCACCTGAATTAGCAAGTGAATGGCCATTCCCTTGGCTACATGGTGATGAATCACTACCATTCCAAGTTCGTATTATGCATCGCATGAATATCGAAGGTCAAATGATTGCAAATGGAATTAATCCGGTTTACTACTTTGATGCAACTATCAACAATGGTGATGGCACCTTTGGTGACTGGGCAACTTTATTCCATGCACAGGCTTTGACTGCGGCAGGAATCAGCTTCAATGATGTTGCTAACTACAAGCCATACGCTACAAATTGGGACGGAGATCCTGCAACGCTATTGGGCGAATCAGCAAGACTACGTAATTTCATCTCTGTTAATACAACACATTGGTACATCAATTTAGTCAATGGAGGAGATTCTAACTTGCCGCCTTGTGGTGCAGTTGATCCGACAGACCCACAAAGTCCAGTTCGTTGTGAAATTGTTCCAGAAATGAATACTGGAGAAGGTTTCCAAATCATTGGTACTGTCACAAATAGAACCAACGATGCATGGGATGCAGACCCAGTAGCTTTGCAAATCGACGTTGACAACAATGGTCAATTCATGGGCGCACAAGAGACAGCATATGCTCAACGCCCAATAATGAAGGACGGAGAGGCAGCATACGATTACAACTGGTCTTGGTTCAGTCAATACAGTTCAGGAACATATGGTGTAAGAGTTGATTTCACTAACTCAGCATACTATTTCACAGGAAACTCGACTACACTATCCCCTACAGGTGCATACATCAACGTAACAGTTGTAGGTACAACAGATTTCCAAACGACTTCTCTACCTCGTCTTTATCGTAATACAAACACAACTATTCAGGCGAAGCTGGTTGACAATTCTCTACAACCAGTACGCAATGCCCCAGTCAATTACACTTGGTCATTCGATGGAAGAACGGGTGTTAATTACACAGATGATAACGGATTCTTTGAGATTCCGTTCAATGTTTCAGCACAGGATGCACTAGGTGACTTCACCTTGCAATTTGAATATGCAGGAACTCCATTGATGAAGGGTAATACAGCAACACAAGAAGTGTGGGTTGTTTCAAGATCTTACTTGTCTGTTACAACAGCAGATCCGAACTTACGCCAATCTGGAGACCGTTGGGATTTCACAGCACAAATTGTTGATGATAATAAAACTCTAGAGCGCGACTCCGGTGGAGCGGCTCTCGATGGTTCTGAAGCACCTGACGGAGGATTAGTCGATGTTATCTTCGAAGGCAAGTCCTTTGATGGAATCAATCACCGACAAGTCGTTGCAACCGTTGCACCACAAGCTGGATTGATTTCTTTGCCAGAACCGCAACCTGATGGTTCTCACCTATGTTTCTATGATGGTAATGGTGATGGTGTCGCAGACAGAGATGCCAACGCAGACGGCAACTTAGACCGCAATGAGACAATTGGATGCTTGAAATCTAATATCAGTCCTTTGAATCCACAACTATTACGCGATGACCCTGAATCTTTCTTACCGGATGGATTTGGACCAGTCAATGTAATTCTTCGCTTTGAAGAAACACTTCCAAACGAAGGATGTGCACCATTAGAAGCGTCTTACTTAGGAATTCAAGGTGCATGGGATCCATGTGTAAGCACACCAGGTAACGATCACTACCGCGTGATAATGACTCATAACGCAAATGGATTCAGTTTAATCGGTCGTACTAATCTAGAAGTCACCGACCAAATTGTTTACACAAGCGAAGTTGACCCTATGACCGGTGAAATCGTTCCTAAACCAATGGTTGTCACAGGACAGTTGTCAGATGAACTCGGCACTAACCTAACAAACAGAATTATCCGTGTTAATTACGAGATGGTTAACGGCCAATCCGGCCCTGTTGCTTGTCCAACATCAACAACTGACTCTGATGGATTCTATGCAATTACTTGTCCTCTTAGTGACGTAATGGCTGGAAAGGCAAAGGTATCTGTCATCTATTCATCATATGATAACAACGATGCATACCGCTATGAAAACAAGACGGTACAAACTGAGTTTGATGTTTTCTCTAACTCAACGCTTTCAGTGATGGAAGTTGGACCATTCAAGTCCAGTGTTGAATCATGGATGGCGCCTAACGGAAGCACATATCCTGTGCTCTACCTCAAGGAATCATTCCACATCGATGCAAAACTCACACAATCGAATGGCCAATATGTTGGTGGAAAGTGTTTGAACATCTATGTTGACCCTGATCAAAATGTTCGCCCAATCGCAACAATTCGTACTAATGAATTAGATGGTACGATAGAATGGTTCAGTGGAGATCAACTGCAAAATCCGTCGCTAAAGGGCGTCGAAACGACCGGTGGTCAATTAGAAGGATTTAGAACATTAAGAGTTGCATTTGAACCAGATTTACGTGTTGCTGGAGGTTGTGATAAGGATTCATCCAATGTATTGAACGGTTCGAGCATGGATATAGAAATCCTAGTGCGCTCTCGCGTTGACCTTCAAGTTAAGCAAACATGGAGTAATTCAGGTAGTAACGGAGTTCCAGAAGGAACTGCGATTACAGGCGAAATAGCGCTATTGCGCGACCGCCTTGACCTAGCAGTTGAAAATGAAGAAGTATGGTTCGTACGCCAATTCTACTCCGAAGATAATGAGTGGGTTAAGGAAGGGGTTAACAAGACCAAGACCAATGAACAAGGACACGCAAGCTTCGAGTGGGCTTTCGATGGTAAAACTTGTAATGGTGTCGATTGCGAAGGAAGATGGCGTATTATTGCATATTATCCAGGTTCTACCTACTTCTCTGAGTCTCAAGATAACATTACTCACGAAGTTGTATGGGCAGAATTAAGTGACTTTGAGTCCCAATCATCATTATTCACTCCTGAAACTATGATGGCATTTGCAATCGTTTTGATGGCTGCACTTATTGCAGGATTCATGTATTGGCAACGCGTACAAGAGCGTCGCCAGGTTCATGCTCTAAAGGGTATATTGACCGATACAATGATGCAATTGGAAGCGAGTAACGAGTATATCGCTGCGATTTTCGATTGCTACAAGAATTTGGTTAAGCACTTCAGAAAGCATGGATTCATGAAGAAGGTTTACGAAACAACTCGTGAATTCGAAACAGCAGTTCGTGCCGCTTTCAGCATGGTGCCAAGCGAGCAACTTGATGGATTCTTAACAATCTTCGAAGAAGCAAGATATTCCGATCACAATATCGGCGTTGAACACCGCGATAAGGCATTGGTCACACTAAATGCAATCTCCAGTTCTCTAACCCTTGCATTGGGCGAGGAAGGAACAGTTGGAAGAAAGGATTTGGTTAATCTTTATGATGTCCAAACCAAAGCCGGTGAATTCGTAGCAGCAGACGGTTCAATGCGTCAAGCAGGACTCGATGAAGGCGACGAAAATTCAGGATTCTCACTTTGAACTTGAATATGTGGCATAGGTGTGGCACAATGCGTTGTGCCCACCTAGCCCTCGCTTTGTATGATTAAATCCATCGGGTTAGAAATTAGCCACTGTATTGGATAATTTGTCGAATTATCTCCTTAACATTCAAAGAGCGGGTGTTGTGTGGAGGCACCATGGACGATTGGAAGGAACTTATCGGCGAGGCTATGCAAATCGAGACAACAGACACCATTGCGGCGTTCAAAATTTACGAACGTGCAGTAGTTGCAGGTCTGACAACTTCTCAAAATCTGTTGGACGACGTTGAAGCAGCGCAGATAATCGAAGCTATTTATGGCGCTCTAGTTGCTTATTCTCAAACTATCATGCTCCGCATGAAGGCAGAAGACCCAGAAATAGGTGGCGTTGACCACGCATTCCGAGCAGGCCAAGCCTACGGAGTTTCATGCGTTCTTAATCACCTCATCGACAAACTTACCGACATCACTGGCGGAACCGAATTGGGCGCTATGGACGCATTTTCGGACACACTTCACGATGAGATCATCATCCAAGGTAGGGCAGCGGGATTGACTATTGAATTACTCGATGCTAAGGGCGATATTCTATTCGAATGATGATGTGCTTTTGGCGCGCTTCACTTGAAACATAGTGCTTGGGCCAAACGCTGTACTGCGACGCGCTGTACAGCCCTACCGCGTCGGTGGTTTGATAATGGGTTGGCGAGACGGCGGCCTGCTTCAAAGCATCGAGGGAGTTAAATGAGCAATCCAACAAACAAGACAAATACTCAGTTAGTCGACATGATCGGCGTATTGAAGGCACAGTCTCGTGAGACCGGATCTGCTGTTTGGCGAGATGTGGCCATGCGACTATCAAGAAGTCGCAAGAACTGGGCCCAACCTAACCTTAGCCGCGTAAGTCGCTATGCCCCTGAGGGTGCAACAATCCTCATACCAGGCAAGCTTCTTGGCTCAGGTGAGTTGGTCAGTAACCACACTATCGCAGCATACAGTGTAAGTAATGGCGCTCGGGAGAAAATAGAAGCCGCTGGAGGTCGATTTTTGACCTACAACGAGCTGATGAACGAAAACCCAACCGGAAAGGGGGTCGTAATCCTTGCCTGAAACCACCTACGTATTCAACGCAGATGGTCTCATCATGGGACGATTAGCATCTACTGTTGCTGAACTTCTCATAAAGGCAGCACGGGAAGATCGTGATGACAAAGTTATCATTATCAACTCAGAGAAAGCAATCGTATCTGGTCGACCACGTTCGGTATTAAACACATACCAAGCAAAGTATAAGTTGAACCATCCACGTAAGGGTCCATTTTTCCCACGTATGCCTGACATGATTATGAAGCGTACCGTCCGTGGAATGCTTCCTTACCAAAGAAAGAACGTTGGACGCCGTGCAATACGCAATCTAAAGGTCGAGATCGGTTGCCCATCTCACTTAGAATCCGACCTTCCTGATGGCCATGAATCTGGCGATGATAGCAAGATTAGAAGAGCACTACCAGATCGCTTTATTCTCCTTGGAGATATTTCAGCTAATCTTGGTGCACCAGCCCACCGATGGACTGGAGGTGAACAATGATGGCAGTTAAGAAAAAGAAATCAGTTGAATCCTCAGGAAAGCGTAAGACAGCAGTTGCTCGTGCAAGCGTTATCGCTGGCAAGGGAAGAGTTCGTGTTAACAGTGAACCAATTGAAATCCTTTCCCCATCCCTTGCACGTCGCAAGGCTATGGAACCACTAACTATTGCTGACGCTATGAAACGTCTTAGCAAGGTTGACATCAATATTACCACTGAAGGTGGCGGTATTATGGGACAAACCGATGCTATTCGTACTGCTATTGCACGTGGACTTGTCCACTACAATGGTGGCAAAGAGGGAATCGACGAAGAACTACGAAACGAATACTTGAGATTCGACCGTAGCCTATTGGTCAACGATCCTCGTCGCAAGGAGGCCAAACATCAACTTGGTCGCGGTGCTCGTAAGAAGAAGCAGAAGTCGTATAGATGAGGTGATTAATTATGATAATTCCAATCCGTTGTTTCAGTTGTGGAGGCTTAATTGCCCACAAGTGGGAAGAGTACAAAGAGAAAATCGCAGTTGGCATTGAAATGGCAGACGCCCTCGACCAAATCGGGCTAAGCCGTTACTGTTGCCGTAGAATGTATGTTGGACACCACGATCTCATTGAAGAAATCGCACCGTTCAGCACCTCTCTAAAGTGAGTAACTCTGACTAGTTATTGTAAATCATTGTAGGGTCGTAAGACTCGACAATAATAACTCACAATACAGCCTAATCATTCTGACGCGAAGCCTTTGGGTTCTTATGGATAATCAAAGAGGCATAGGCATGGCAAGCATGCGCACCCATCTTCTCGTCTTATTGCTACTCGTTGCACCAATGACTAGTTTCATAACCCCATCTTCTGCAGATAGTGTCATCAATTCCGACACCGATTGGAGTGGGGAAATTATTCTTAGTGGAAATGTTACAGTCGCTAATGGTACAACTCTGACCATTCAACCTGGAACGACAATAGACGCCAAAGAGTATTGGATCTCTGTTGAAGGAACTTTGAATGCCAATGACGTATTCTTCAATTCAAGTATTCCATCTCTTACTCAAGGTTCGCATGGTGCCGGGCTTTGGGTTGGAATTGAAATAGCAGCAAACGGTCATGCTAATTTACAAAACGTAATTATTGAAAATGCTGAAATTGGAGTTTTAGTTGAAGGAACGCTGCAAGCAACCCAACTCATAGTCAATGACTCATACATGGCCATTGATTCAATCGGTAGTTCATCTGTTACTGATATATCAGCAAACCATATTGACTTTGACACTATTAGGAATAGTGGGGACATAGATGTCGATGGAGCAATCTTCGATGATATTGCAATTGGAATTTCTAATAGTGGCAATTTCTTCGGCCAAGACATTACTATCTCCTCAGCAGGAGTTGGTATAAGTGCAAGCAATGGTAATTTAGTTGCCAACCGAATCAGCATTGGTCAAACAACAGTCGCCATCTCTTCAGTATCTGGGGCTTCAGTAGAAGTGTCAAACATCACAGGTACAGACGTGGCATTACTCATCGATGCGGCAAATAGTGACGACTTACAAGTCAATACTGCTGCGGTAGCGGGGCAGAGACTACTCAGCGCTAACGGAGCGACACAGTATCAATTGAATGATGTCAAATTCCAATCGTCAATCAATGCCAATAGAGCTACTATCGATTCAAATTGTGCAGGTATTTGTCAATTTAACCAACTAGAAGTTTGGGATAGCAACCATATCGCCAGTCTATCTGGAATTGGTGAACATCAATTTTCAGCATCAGATTTATCCGGCCAAGATAGTGGTATATCGGCATCAGGACAAGGGTTCTTAACAATACAGTCAACTAATATCACAACCCAACAAAACGCACTAATAATTTCAGGGCCAAATTCAGAAATCCAAGGTCTTGATATTGAACACCTAGGAACTATTTCACGCGCAGCTAATATCTTGGGCGGCACTCACGATTGGGATGAGATAATAATTGAAAAAACATACAGTTCTTTTGATAGCGAATCTGAAGCTCTAAACATTTGGTATTCGGACATTCAGTTAGGTAATTTCGAAGTAAATAATTTTGCTACTTCTATCAATGCAGAACAAAGCACAATCGTGGCAAAAGATATTGTTTTGGAATATGGTGAAGAAGTTGGTATTGATTTATCCGACTCTACATTAAAGGCAGATTCACTTCAAACCACCGCTCAAAACACAGGGGCAAATCTAATCGGCCAATCATCACTTCATCTAAGTCAATGGGTGGCAGCACTCCACTCTACACCACTGTCCTTGTCAGATGGTGCTGATGCCACAGTTCGTAACTTCCAACCTCAAAATTCAGCGGGTTCATCTCAAGCACTGGGTGACGGGTATTTCCTCTATGGTTCTTCAACTTCACAAATAATTGCTACATCATCATCTGATAAGTTCATTGAAACAGCGGTAACTTTCACAGATTTACTGGGCAATCCAGTAGAAGCCAATATCAATGTTCATGATTTTGAATTGATCAGCGATATCAATGGCGCTGCGGACTTACCTCTCTTGTCTTCAGGTTCAATTGTTTCAGTAACACTCGACGGTGCGGGTGTAAGGGTTTCTCTCACTGGTGGACAGGTTGGTCAATCAGTGCAAATACCAGTAATTCCTTCAGGGGATTGGACTATTCCTAGTGGACAATTTGTAGTTCTTAATCCGAAGGTCGATGGAACAGCACATATGCTAACTGGAGATTTGACAATTTCAAATAATGCTGGCCTTTCATTGGTTGGCGTAGATTTGCAATTACCTCAAACAGCGGAAATAGATGTTCAAGGTGCAGGTATTCTAAGTGGCCAAGATGCAATAATCTCAGTGGCTAACATTTTCGCAGGAACATCTGCAATGGTTACAGCAGACGCAGATAATTCTTTGACTATAGACGCCAATCTCATTTGGTCATGCCAAACACTTCGCGAGATTTCTAGTTTGGTCATCAAGGGTAGCCTAACACTGCAACCAGGGTGTAAAGTAGAAATGACCGGAGGAGATGTAGAAGGAAGTATAACAGTCCTAACAGGTGGTGAATTCACATTATTATCCAAACTCGACATCACAGTATTAGACAAAGGAGAGCCGGTAGTAGGTGCAATAGTTTCTGTGGATGGAGCAACGTCTCAAACCGATAATGATGGTAAAGTCTCAACTTCAGCAATCGCTCGACACGTCGACGATTCTAGTGATACAATAGGTGGAATCAAAACCGTTGCTTTGCAAATAGAATCTTTCACCGACATGACCTCATGGGATTCATCGACCAGTTTAACTCATACATTCATGGCATCAACTCTCCCAACTGGAGTAGTTAACTCATGGCTGATATTAGAGGCACAATGGAGCCCATACTACTTGGATGGTAACTTGGAAGTTGGCCAATTCACTACTTTAACAATTCATGACGGAGTCGCCATTCGTTCTACAGAAGGTTCAACGATAACAGTAAACGGAATTCTAGATGCTGGAATCGCTACACTCTCTAGCACAGGGTTTGGCGCTCGTTGGGGTGGATTAGTATTGGGGGATTACACCAGTTCTCTTATTGATTTATCAGGGACTCATGTAGTAGAGGCAAGTAGTGCAATTACAATTCCAAACCTCGGAACAGTAGATGCTAGTTCAGCATTATTCGCTCGTTCTAGTGGTTCAGACCCACTAATACAGATTTCTTCAGGTAGTTCAGCAGCAGTTAATATTCGGAACTCTGAATTCCATGACGGAGGTTCAGGTTGTATTTTCGCATATCCGTCTCAATCGGTTCTAACCTTGTCAGGCGTTGAATTAGATACATGTAATGGGCCAGGTATTTGGGCAAGACAAGTTGATTTACAGATAGACGGTCTCAAAATCGGAGAAAACATTTCTTCAGGAATGGAACTTACTGGAGTTACTGGTAGTGCTAAAGATATCAATGCCAATTCATTCAATGGTGACGGTAATGTATTGTGGCTTGAATCAATAGACGGAGAGTTTTCAGTTGAAGGATTTAGTGCTACAACCTCTGGGGCTGCAGCGATCGCAGGAACAACCAATAGAGAAATCATATTATCAAACATTGAGATAAACGGCGCTCCTGCAATAGATTTTGATAATACGGCTGGAATTATTTCTGGATTAAATTTGAACGGCCAAGGAACAGGTACTGGTTTGACGGCACATCATGGAAAAACATCCTCTTCTCTAGTGATAGAAGATGCAAATATTGCAAATTATGCAGTTGCAATAGACTTACACGCCGATGCAGGTGAAAATCCAGCAAATCTAATAATGCGAAATACTGATTTGTGGGCGAGTACGGCAATATCGGCGGAAGGTTTTGGTTGCATTATTGAAGAAGGAAGTATAGTAGGGGAGATAGAATCCTCTTCGGCTGAAATCACCTTGGTAGATGTTGACAGTCAGTCAACAACCGTTTCCTTATTACAATCCGATGTTTATATCTTTGAGACCTTTATCCTAGACGCTAAAATGAATAATCAATCACTCGATGCTGATTACCAAGTATTAGTTTCAGGCATAGATAGTCAACCTACGAGTTATAGCGGGCAAGGTGCAGAAGCAAGATTATTACTGAAATGGATTTCATCAACCACAACATATGAAGCGACTTCAATCACTCTAATGGCTAGTGCAGAAGGTGTTATTGATTCTGAAGCAACCTTTGATTTACCAGTAGATAACAATAACCATCTGATAGTTAACATGACTGTAAACGGCCAACCAACAGTCACTATTAGTGCTCCATATTCCGGTCAAAGGTTCATGGAGTCAACATATCTAACGGCGATTGCACAAGTCTCTGATGATTATGATTCAACAGAGCAATTAACTCTACTTTGGATTGTCACCGATTCATCAGGAAATGAAGTTCTTACCGGTCCAAGCGAATTACAATATAATTTGACAGATATTCCACAAGGACTCTATGTATTGGAATTACAAGTAACAGATTCATTTGGCAAGATGTCAACAGCGAGTGTTGACTTTGAAGTGACAGCACTCGATTCCGATGGAGATTGGACAGCGACCTGTGACGATAGCGATTGGTTTGATAATACAATATCACGTTCTTGTGGCCCAGATGTCTATGATGAGGATGACGATAATGATAGATTTACGGATATCAAAGATAAATTCCCACTGGATGCCTGTGCATATTTAGATAGTGATGATGATGGAATGCCTGACACTATCAATTGCCCCGAAGGAATGTCCACATGGTTATTCGAAGATCAAGATGATGACAATGATGGAACGCCGGATATCTTAGAAGGTGTTTCCACTAAAGATGGCTCCATGATTTCAAACACAGGGCTACTTCTTGTTATCGGTTTAATCATATTGGCAATAATGTTGGTAGTGCGTTCTAGGCGAGGCGGCGATGCCGAGATGAAAGAATTTGACGAACGACTTCTTTGAGGCGATACCATGGGGACATCCAACGCCTTACCAGATGCGAATGACATCGCCTTTGTAGCGGTTTCAATTCTCGCAATAATAATCGCATGGGATGCTTATTGGTTGACAAAACAACGCGCTGACGTACCCACTCTCGGAAAACAGGGAAACGGAAATTTTGCTTGGAAAAGTGAAGGTGCTCAAGAAGTGATAAGGCAATGGGGCAATCTTGGTTCAATGGCAGCGATGATGGTACTACCATGGGCGTTAGTACAACTGTCCAACACCTCGGCAACCTATGTGATAATATGGGACATTTTACTCGCCCTCCATTTGATTTCTTTATTGGTTCCTAAGCGTTATGCAATAACAACAACTCATCTATTTGCTGATGGACAAAGGTATCCATGGTCGATGTTAAAACTAGCAAAAAGACAACCAAAGCGACGAATCATGCTATTGAGGAAGGGCTGGGGTATTTTTGGTCCATTGCCACTGGGAGGTGATCGCCATGACTTATCGATTGCCAGATTACAGATTGAAAATGTGATTTCTGCAAAACAATTCCCAAGTACTACTTTTGAATCTAATATAGGCGAATCTGAATAATAGGTAGCATTACAATCAAAACCCCCATTGTTTTGGCCTGTACATGGATTGGACAAGAAGCGGTGATGACATCTTCATCCGGCTAGACCCTGGTGAAGAAATACATGCGGGTATTAGAGAAGTTGCAGAAAAAGAAAATGTCAATGCAGCAGCAATAACAAGCGGAATTGGCCGCACTCGCGATAATGCCTATGGATTTATGAACGCAGAACAAATCTATCAACGTTGGACATTAGAAAGTCCATGTGAATTGGTAACCTTACAGGGCAATTTCGCAAGAATGGTTGATGGTAGTGGATTTACCCATCTTCATGCTACATTCACTAACGATGATGTTGAAGTGCATGCAGGACACATGTTCCATGCAACAGTGGAAGTCGTTGCAGAGATTCACATGCGCGTAATGAGCAAATCCATTATGACAAGGTGCCCAATGGCCAATAGTGAATTTGTTGCTCTATCCTTTGAGTGAAAGTTCTTCTTGAGCTAAAAGTTCGAAGTATGTTTTTTAATCAAAAAACGAAACTCAATTATTGTAAATTATATGCGGATAAGGGCGTATTTCCAAGAAATAAACGCTGAGAGTGCATATTGAAATTAGATTTGCAGGGTATTGATTTATGTAGAGTGGACTAACGGATAAAGATATGGATAAAACCTTCGCCTTATTTATGACCGCACTTTTACTTCTTTCAGGATGTCTCGGGGTAGATGATGATTCAATCTCCGACGCTATCACCATACTAGGCTGTAATGATGCTACTGCTCTAAACTACGATGCTAATAACAGTGCAGCAGAATCAGTCAATACAACTGCATTCTGTGCATCAGAAGAAGCATTAGAGCAAGGAATTATGGAATTCATTCAGTTTATGGATGAAGGCCCTGGTGACAATATCACCACTACTATAGGATATTCTATGCAAGTATCCGAAGTATTTGAAGACAATTTAACATGGACTTACCTCGAAACAACGCTTATGACACCCACTGGACTGAAATCTACTACAGAGGATAACTATGGCGAGGAATTCAGCATTGAAGAAATAATCCTTTCAGGCAACCAAATTCAATACTCAACTTCAACCAATGAAAGTAGCATGACAGTTCGCATGACCCATGCACATGGATTCATGGAATTCCTTGACATGGAAGATAACGACATGGAAGATGACGACATGGAAGATGAAGACATGGAAGATGAAGAGGATGAAGATCCTGCTAGCGAAGATTACACCCAATACTTCACTATAAATGCAACTTTTGAAGACTTTAGCATTACTGAAGCAGGAATGACATTCACTGGATTATTAAATGTAGCAGGCGCACCATTTGGTGAACTTGTAGTTCATACTACTACTGATTTCGCAGTAACCGGATTTACATTAGTTGATGTAAACGAAGCTAACAATTACGTCAGCTTTACTCTGATTAATTCTGGCGAAGCAGTTGTTGATGAAACAATAGCACTTTCTGCTCTACCATTCTTATTGTTGAGTGAAGATATGATGGGTATGTTCGGAGGAGACATGGGCGACGATAGCAACGGTGACGACCAATTCATGTGTGATGACGGCGAACTAATCGATGCTGATTGGGTAAATGATGGCGAAGAAGATTGTGCAGACGGCTCAGATGAGTTCGAAGACAACGGTGGAAACAACAACGGAGGAATTGATTCATGGACCTTTAATCGTGATGTTGCTGCTTGTGATGAGAATAACGACTCAATGGTTGATTATCAAGAATTCATCAATTGTATCGAAACGGATCTTACCAATGATGGATACGGGTCAATGAATGCCACTGATGTAGGTGCTGATTTAATGTTTGAAATTGGTGACATGGATAACAATAGTCTCTTGAATGAATCTGAACTTTATTCTCTCAACCAAATGATAAACAGTGATGACGAAGCACCTAGCCCTGAAGAAGCAATGAATGCTTCTGATGCAGATGGTAATGGCACTGTATCTTGGAGTGAGTTTACTGCTGAGTGGAATACAAATTGGACTGAGTCTGGAAACTTATCTGACGATTCAGAATTTGAATCCCAACTATATTCAGCATTCAATGATTCTGACATGGATAATAGCAGTGAGTTAAACCTCTCTGAATTAGAGTTATTCATTGACGAGGTTGACATGATCATGAATGACATGAACAACGAAGGAACTGATGAAGGAACTGATGAAGGAACTGATGAAGATACTGGCGACTCTGAAACCCTGTATATTATGGCCTTTATGCCTGGAGAAGGAGTTCTAGATGATTACAGCCTTGTCCTAGCAAATTGTGTAATGTCTGAACAATCTATGACCCCTGAATCCTGTGAAGAAGGAGTCTACTCCGTAGTTCTTTCCAGCATAGTCATGGATGGCAATTCTACTTCTCAGCCTGGAGTTATGTTTATGGATACTGATGCAAGCGGAACACTCAGCTCAGGAGATATGATAATTATTGATCATTCACAATTGAATCTTACAGAAGAGTGGAATACTCCACGTCTTCACTCTGCAGAAGCAAATGCATATGCAGATGAGAATCCAATGATGCCAGGATTCACCGGAATCCTAGCAACACTTGGACTACTTGGTGCAGCATTATCTCGTAGAGAATGAATCATTACTGATTAAATCAGGATGCATGCTCAATTCACTTCCTCGGTAGAGGGGGTGGATTGAGAAGTTGTAGATCGGTCTAGTCGTACTGTTTGATGAATGTAACTACAAGAGTTACACTCGGCCATAATTCGTAATTCTGGTTACGACTAGTAGCCTTGTAGAAAAACTCCATCAGTCAGTAATTAGATAGGAAATTTACTTTTCTTGCTATCTAAAGCGAGTGTTCAAGAAGGCTCGCCATCCTGTTCGTATTATGGCGGAAGTCGGTCCAAATCCACAGGATGAAGCCGAGCGGATTGCTTGGCTATCGCAACGGATAGCCTTCCATTCAGATCTCTATTATAATCAAACACAGACACAGATTACAGATGTAGAATTTGATAGATTGTGGGATGAACTGAAAGCGCTTGACCCCAATCACATACAACTCGACATCGTAGGTTCAGATGTAGACCCAGGCACAGTAAAAGTGGACCATATGTTTCCCATGAGTAGTCTTGACAAGGCTACTAGCGATGAAGAAATCAATCATTTCGTTAACGAAACCGCATTAGGTGCTAGTAGATTCATTTCTCAGCCTAAATTGGACGGCTCTGCCCTTTCCCTAGAATATCGTAAAGGACGCTTGGTTAGGGCTGCAACACGCGGTAGCGGCGCCAGGGGAGAAGATGTCACTCGCAATGCTCGTAGAATAGAAAATGTCCCAGAATCACTGGGAGTGGAGATAGATGTCCATGTTCGCGGTGAAGTTGTAATGCGCAAAACCATGTTTGAGGCAAAATATCGTGATATTTCCCCTAACCCTCGTAACTTAGCTGCTGGAGCATTGCGGCAAAAGAAAGCAGAGGGTAAAGCAAAGGCAGAGGATTTGGTATTCCAAGCATATGATGCCAAGTTCCCTGATGCCATTAATCGCCACCCCCAAAGCATTGCTCCTCAAGATTTCAAACAGGACTCCGAAGTTCTACTCTGGTTAAATGAAACAGCCGGCATCGAACCTGCACCATGGCATATCCATGATTTTGATGGTGCTGCTGAAGCGATTCAGTCAATGTGCTCAGAGACGAGCAAATGGGCACAACAACGTGATGATTACCAATTTGAAATCGACGGGCTCGTCTTCAAAGTTGATACCTTAGAAAGAAGACAATTGCTCGGTAAAACCGCGCATCACCCACGATGGGCACTAGCCTGGAAATTCCCTCCCGAAGAAGCAGTTTCAGTATTACTCGGAGTTACATGGCAAACTGGCAGAACAGGGGCGGTCACCCCAGTTGCTAAAATTGCACCACAGAAGGTTGGCGGTGTAACAGTTGAAAATACAACATTGCACAATGTTGGTGAAGTTCAAAGACTAGGTATTAAGATCGGTGATAGAGTTTTAATCGTTCGCCGTGGTGATGTTATTCCTAAAATTGAGAGTGGATTAGGACCCGCCTCAATCAATGATATGAAAGACCGATTCCATGCTGATGGGAGTGCCTTTGAGTTAGAATTACCAAAGACAATCGATATTGAAATACCAACTTTATGTCCAGCATGTCAAGCACTATTGATAGTTGATGGGGCTATGTTACGCTGTGAAGATATGATGTGTACAGATAGAACAAGCCGTTCAATTCTATACTGGTGCCGAGCATTGGAAATGGATGGAATCGGAGAGAAGTTGGTTGAACAACTATTGGAAGAAAGGTTAGTTGCAAACATTCCAGACCTCTATCGTCTACAGCAGGACCAGTTAGAAAATCTTGAACGGATGGGAGAAAAATCAGCAGTAAATGTTGTCAATGAATTATCCAAAACTAAGAAGATGCCTCTAGCGAAATTTTTACACGCTCTCGGCATTGCCAAAATCGGCCCTGAATTAGCAATATTAGTGGCTCAATTCGCAACATCATTTGACAATTTAATGCAGTGGGTTATTGCTGCAGAGGAACCACAAGAACCACAGGAACAGGACAACGAGGCATTAAGCGCCCTTGTTGAAATAGATGGAATCGGAATGATAGTGGCTAGACAAGTAAGGGATGGCCTTGCTTCAAGAACAGAAATGCTGCTTGATTTAGTATCCTTTATCGAAGTGGAAAACCAACCCAAAGCGATAGACAGTGGCAGCCTTTCCGGTAAAACATTCTGTTTGACAGGTTCATTAACTCGTCCAAGAAAAGAAGTTCAATTATCAATAAAAAATGCTGGAGGAAAAGTTGTTGGTAGTGTTTCAGCCAAGTTAGATGTCTTGGTGGCTGGAGAAAAAGCAGGAACAAAATTAGCCAAAGCAGAATCTCTACAAGTTTTGATCTGGAGTGAAGAAGAATTATTTTCACAAATAGATTCTTCCACCACCGACCAAGCGAAATCAGTTGGTGAGGTGGTAGCCGAACAACAACCAAAAACCTCTAAAATAGATGAAAAGAGTGATGGCCAGAAGTCATTATTTGAATTCTAAACCGAGCATTTACTGTAAATAAAAGCCGAAGTATGAAATGCAAATGCTGCAAAGCATTGCCATGGGTCGCTTTAGTACGCTGGCATTAACGGTATTATTGCTGATAGTCATATCCGCCCCAGCCATAGATGGCCAACCCACTGGAAAATTCAATACATCGTCTGGTTGTAATTGCCATAGCACCACCGCAATAGATGCCCAATTATCTGGATATCCCAGCACATATACGGCGGGAGAGCAGTATATTCTGAACATCGGGATGAGTGTTTCAGCCCCCGCGGGTGGTTTTTCTTTAGATATTGACAAAGGCACCCTTTCCAATCCTAGCACCGATGCTCAAGTCAATCCTCCTCAACGTTCAGCAACACACTCTTCTTCTGATAGTACATCATGGACTGTTACTTGGACAGCACCGAGTTCTGGAAGTGGTATGGTAACGTTCTCTCTTGCAGTTCTTGCAGCCGATGGTAACAACTCCATACGAGGGCGATTCATCGGGGATACTTTCTGTTCAGATAGCAGAAGTAAGTCCAAATACCGCTCCTCAGGTTTCACTCTCTCTACCATCGAGTGTAGATTCATCCACCGATTTAGTGGCTATTATTTCTTCTTCAGATGCCGATGATGACCCGGTTAGCATCAGCATTCAGTGGCTACGAAACGGATTCAGAGAAGGCTCACTTGATAATTTACAAACAGTACCTGCAACTATGCTTGGGCCTGGTCAAATTTGGACTTGTAAAGTGATTGGCAATGATGGACTGAAAACAGTCAAGAGGTAATCGCTTCGACAACGATAAGCAATAGTCCTCCAACCGCATTGATCAATATCGTCACCAATCCTGTATGGATTGGAGAAGCCATAACAGTAAATTCTCAGATGTCTAGCGATAGTGATGGCGAAGTAGTCAACTCAATTTGGTCATGGGTAGATAGTAGTGGAAATTCAGGTTCTGCCCGTTCAATGCAGTCATTTACCTTCACCGCATATTCTCAAGTTACATTGACTTTACAGATAGTAGATGATTTGGGCGGGATTGGATTAGCAACTAAAACAATTGAAGTTGTAAACGGGCCACATGTCAGCAATATCACTTCAATTCAGAACGGACAACAAGTCGAGTTATCATGGCAATGGGATGGGGAACAAAGCCAATTCTCGGTTATCCGCAATGGTAATATCATCGCCACGACCAATCAAACCAGTTTCACCGACACACCAACATTTTCAGGTGAAACCTCATATTCAATTCAACCAATAGTCGATGGAAGGCACTTGGACGCAGGTAGTGAATCATCTCCTATTACAGTTGAATCATCCTTCAAAGAAATACAAAGTACTAACGATTTTGGAGGAATAATTATTGGATTTATAATGCTTATTTTAAGTCTGATTACGGTTGCTATGGGATATCTAAACAGGGGTCAATAAGATGAGTTTAATACGAATAAAAGCCACACTAGTGCTCTGTATATTATTACTCTCCACCAATCTAGGAGCGGCTGAACCTGGTGGAGTTGCTGATGGAACCTTTGACATGCAATGTGGTGGTGCTTGCCATGGTGATTCAGATCAAAATGCAACCTCATCGGCATCATTGACGCTTTTGACAGAGTCGAATATCTATGCAGGTCAAGCAACAACCTTTACGCTTCAAGTTGACCAATTGACAACTTCAATTTATGAGCCAATTGGCCTGTTCCTATTGAGCGATACAACAGGGTATCGCGACACTCCACAAGATATTGGTTGGCAAATATTATCAGATTCTAATGGGGCGGTCAACAATTACATCGAAATATCAGGATTCACTAACGGAGATACAATTGAGTGGGTCCTAAGAGCCCCAGAAGTTGGTAATTACACCTTCTTTGCATCTATTCATCACGGCGGTAATGGAGTTCCACACTTCGGAATAAGTCAGGCTTACAGCGTTGAAGTTCTTCCAATACCAGATAATTTACCGCGATTATCCACCGACTTCATGCCGGTTGTTTCACGCCAAGTAGGGCAACAAACTAATTTCCAATTATTGGTTGAGGATACAGATAATGTTACAGTTGAATGGAGGCTTGATGGCGGGATTGCTAACCAAGCAAACGTGACTGGTGATTCTGTTAATGGTTTCATGGTTGAGTTGCCAACAGCCAACCAACCATCCACTATGCAGTGGCGGGCTATTTTAGATGGGGAAGGCCCACAACAAACGACACCCTGGTTCACCTTGGTTAGCAATGAACAGGGATTCAGCATTGATACAACAGCAGTCTATCTACAAGCAATAAGTGTGCTACTATTCTTTGCAGGGTTAACAGTCTTACTTCAAACTAGAAATAAAACTACTTCCAATGCCAAGGCAGAAAAAACATTTGATGAGATTCAACCACCAGTTCAAGGAGGTGAGTTGTGATGGTTTCAGCGGGAACCTTACACGTAGTCACTACAGAGTTGGTAGTAGGAACATTTGCATTAGCAGGGCTCTGCTTTGGCCTCAAACTATTGTATGGTTTCAAAATATTATCAAATGATAAAGCAAACGATGCACTTGATAGTATTGCACACGGAGCGTTGTTATTCGGATTACTTAGTTTACCATTCGCAATTTTATCTGGAATAAATTCAGCCAACGTTAATGATGGTGGATTTATGAGTGCGATTTTAGTCAACAAATTATGGCTTTCATTTGCCGGCTTTGGACTTGCTATCGGGGTTCTTGTTAGCAGATGGAAGGTCGGTAGTAGCATTTGGGCTGAAACAAAAACTTCACTGATCCAATCCAGTTTTGGAATGGCAGCTTGTGGTGCAATATTGCTAACCGCAAGTGCAGGTGGTAGATTTGCCAGGGGGGAATCACTCTTGGATATGCTTCATTTACCATATGATTTGATTTTACTAATGCCGATTTGGTTGAGCGTTCTATTGTTACTTTCTGGGTTAACAAATCTGGTAATCGGAATAAGAGCAAATAGTAGTCAGTGAAAAGATTCATCGAGACTCATAGAGTGAATCAAAGGGTACCGAATCGCTTCGTTTGAAGATAGAAAATTACTGTCTGCGATGGAGAAAAGCAGTCATATCAAACACTCTAACAAGCATAATAAATAGTAGTGCCAAGGGTGAGTTATGCTGTATCCGATGCTCCTTGTGGGGGTCTTATTGTTTCTCGTCATTGCCCTCGCAATAATCACCACTCAATGGGACCCCCCTGTAGCAAAACAATGCTCAATGTGTAACAAACGGGAGATCAGGGTCAGTCAATCACGATGTATTCGATGCCTTTTGGGCATGATTTCTGGATATCAATGCGCTACCTGCTCAACAAACTTTTCCTTGAAAAGAATCACTTTTCTAACGGTATTTCTTGCATTAAAAGTGTTTATCGTAATTTGTTTTACCGCACTTTTCAGCATTACTGGTGGCCCCCTTGTGGCAATCTTTATGATGTTGCTTTTTGTTCTTTTTACTTTAGCATGGGAACGATTGAAACTACACAAGACAGTCTGTAAGAAGTGTAGCATTTGAATTCTTATTTGAATGCTCTACAATTAGAATAAATTGGTCGATAATATTTGAAAGTAGTTCCCTTCATAACACGGGTAGTTGCATGATACTCAATGCTTCAAAACTAATCAATAGAGAGAAAAGTAATTGAAATGATTTCTTGTGGGTTTGAATCATGATGGGATTGCTTGCGGTCGTTTACGGTTTGGCGTTCATCATGATTGGTGCAACCCACTTCAGAAAACCTAACAAATTTGTTGACATTATACCCGCATTCTTGCCCTTTCCTCTAATGTTGGTCTATATTTCAGGGGCTATGGAAATCGCCGGAGGTCTCGCCATCATCTATCCTGAAACACGGGTGCTCGCGGGTCAATTTATCGCTCTATTCTTGATTGGTGTTTATCCGGCTAATTTGTACATGTGGACGCATGATATCGCTTTCAATGGTACCCGATTTGACACGCAAGGACACATTCTCCGTTTGGTTGCACAACTGCTGTTGATAGTTGCAGCGTTGTACCTTTCCGGCGATTTGAATTTTGACAAAAGTTCGGCTTGAGGGTTTTCAGTGGGCAAATTTTCGTTCTTCATTCCGGTTGGCTGGGGGGTCCTATTCGCAATCGCTGGTTGTGTGGCCGCAATGCATTATGTTCCCGAATATGGAATCTACAGTTTTTTGTTGCTGCCGCTTGTAATCGTCTTACTGTTCAAGCAGGTGCATCCACGTTCTACTTGCAGTTTATTCGCCGAAGATGCGGTTCTGTTCGATATGCCTACATCGGGAGGGGAGGGCAAATCAGTGGTTGTTGTCGGTGGCGGTATCAGTGGCCTGTCGGCGGCTAAATTTCTCATTCAAGCGGGCTGTAATGTCACATTGCTAGAACAACGAGAAATCGTTGGTGGCAACAATGACCCGTATATCGAGAATGGTGAGCACCACGCCACCACCGTCATCATCACATTGCCCGCTCAACAACCACACTACCTGCGCCTCTGTCGAGAATTGGGTATTGAGCAAACACCACACGATTTTGAGGACCTCAAGGGCTCAATCGTGTTTGAAGATAGAGAATTGAACACCAAAATGGGTTCGGGTATCGGTGGTTTTCTCAAGTTCATTTGCCGAGAGGCGACATTGAAAGAATTGATTGATGGATTCATCATTTTCTACAGATTTTATCGACAATTCAAGCTGCGACCCGAATCTACCAAGAGCGTCACCGATGTTCTTGGAAAGCGATTGGTTAATTCTACGGTCTTCACGCATTTCTACATGCCATGGGTGGGCATCAATACCTGGTGCCGATTTGAGGATGTGGAAATACAACCTGCCCATGTTTTTGCATCGTTCATCTTTGAGTATGCATTGACGGTAAAAATCCGAGATAAGACGCACAAATACAAGGAAGATTACTGGAGTGTTCTCGATGGTCGCCTCATCCACAAATTGAGAGATACCTTGCTGGAAGACGATCGCTACAAACAACATTTGAACACCCAAGTGGGCAACATTTCTCGCGATTCAGATGGTCGATTGACGGTTCATTCGAAGGGTGGTGGAAGTTGGGATTGCGATGCAGTCATTGTGGCGACACAACCCGTTCAGGCACTGCCGGTTCTTGGTGAAGTTGCACCCAAGATATTGATCGATGAGCTTGAGAAATGGAAACAAATGGATTGCTATGTTTTGTTCCACACGGACTTTTCAGATATCGGAAATCGTCCATGGTTGCATCAAACACATCGAAATGAAACCACTGGCAAATACTACATCACCAACACCATCAAACCAAGGATGGGTTGCTTGGATTCCAAGTATCTGATTACATTTGTATACAATACTGAGAATTATCTCGACTTCAAAGCACATCACATGGATGAATCGACCATTGTCAAGTTGTATGAACCGAAGTTGCCCATCTTCAACTTGGAAAATTCAATTGACAGGAACACTGTTTGGAGGGAAATTGATTCACGGTGTACTGATGTTTTCTGGACCCAAGCTTGTCGTTCTGGATTGCAATACCACAACAATGGAATCGTCAGCGCAAAGCGTGTGGCTCGTAGGGTATTGGGTCACGATTGGTGATTCAGAGGGTAGCGAGGCGTGAGGTGAATCATAATCACCTTTTTAGTGATAGATATTTATTTTTTCAAACAACCTAAACCACCTATGCATATTATCTCCTATCGCTTACAGGGGTAGATATGCAGAAAAATGCCTATGCTTTAACACTCTTATTGCTATTATTTCCTTTAACGGGATGTATTGGGGCCGACAATGAAACAGAAGTAGAAATACCTCTTGCTTGTAATGAACTCGATTTTACCACACATGAAATTACAACAAGTTATCCAGAGCATGAGTTTGAAACATGGATTGAAACAAATACGATACGAGATGGAATCTACATTCAGAATTCAGATTTATCATATTTCGAAGAAGCCACCCAAGTCCTTTTGAATGAGCAAATATTCAACTTGACCCCATATAAATCTCCAGTTTATGATACGCACACAAAAATTGGAGTGGGATGGATTTATTCGGCCGATGGTACAGGTGAGGGAATAGACTACAATATTGGAGATGTAATTTGCCTTATTGAAAACCCCGAAATAGTGCTTATACATGATGGAAGAGGTGATTCTAGAGTGTGTAAAAATACAATACTTCGTTTAGAAAACGGAAACTATGAACATCATATCCCTGATTGTAATTATGTGCTAACAGAAAATCTTGATCGAACCTCAACCATAAGAGGTTCTGTTGAGTTTCCGAGTAATTCAGTATCTCCAGAAGACTGTGATTCCTTATCATTCTTCAATTCATTTAATTCAAGTGTTGTTGGAGTTAATCTTTCAGTTGCAGGAAGTTGGGGCCACTTTGGAGGAGGTAACGAATTCCGAGTACACTATAATGGAATTGAGAGTAATTATGTAAAATCATATTTCATAAATGCACATGAACAAGACAGGTACCCCCTCACACAAGAGGCAAGCATCAGGAGTGTGGGGATTCAAGTCAATGTCTTGTTGAGGGACTGTAACATTGCTGGTGTTGAGCTCTATGCAGATGAAAATTTAACTGATCCAGCCTCCTTGGATAGAAACTTGACAACAGCCGATACATGGGAGGTCATTGCAAAAGAATGTTCATTTGACCGTAGTAATGCTTTATTAGGAGAATCGCAACTACAGTTCTCTCACGGATGTTCTAACTCATATTCAGGGGTGAGTCCAAGTTTTTGCGAAGACTATCCTGACATCTGCGAAGCATGGGCGAACGAAATCCAGCCCGAATCATCACATATGTATTATAGCAATTTTACTCAAGCGATTATTAATCAAAACTATTCAATGTGGCATGCGATGTTAGCTGACCAAGTTCATTCAATAAACAGTGATGTAGTTTACGAAAAGCAAAACCTTACCGAAGAATTCTTTGAAAATTTCACCAGCAAAGTTGGAGCCATTGATCTTGATAATGCCTCTCGACTTGATTTGGCTCAAAATCATTGGCAACTGCGACACTCTCCTTACACAAATTCAACATTTAACTGGAGTTTTGTTCCCGTTTATGGAAATTTGGAATGGGGAGTTGTTTCGCCAATAGCGGAATCCGTTCTCTTACAAGGTCGGATTTACAATGATACAGGATGGGAGTATGGTGGAATATTTGTTCCCTCTACTACGTATCAAATTCATACATGGGTTATGGGTCCAAACACAACACCCTTGCTTTCTGAATATCTGTTAACAGTTGTGCTGGAGCGAGATGGGAATGGGACGCTAAGCATCGTTGGCATTGCCGATTATACAGTCGTGATTCCACGTTAATAATCTGTTAAATCTTACAACATATCATTACCACGAAATCGCAAGGGTTCTTCCAAACCCCTCAAGACATTATGGAAGAGTACAATGGGTGTTCAGTCCCCCAGTACACTGCCTAGCGTCTGTATCGACCCACTGCAAGCCCTTTGAAATCCGCTTAACTTTGCAATGGGTATTCGAATAAACCCCTGAGTTAATTCAATACTGTGCGGGTTAGATTTGAAAATACTAAGAAAATCAGAACGGAGAGTCATATTTCAAAATAAGTTTTTTCCGCATTTTCAGTTTTCTTATTGTATCATATTGCGAGTTCATTATCAAACATCCAAAACTCATGACAAAGCAAAGTAAACCGTCGCCGATTCCATATGCGATGATTCCTGTTGAAATTGCTATGCAGATGGAAAATGAAATGATTTTGAGTTGGAGATAATGCCGATGCATTTCCGAATGATTCTTCTAAATCAGTCGTAGAAAAAATAGATAATTCGAAAGAGAGTGAAGAAACTCCTTCTCTTTCCTTTTTATTGAGTCTTTCTATGATGCTTCTCGCAGGAATCTTATATCGCAAGAGAGTATGAGCAAAGGGCCCCCCTTTGATTGAATGGGTAATCATAGGGTA
>CAJJAP010000010.1 GCA_905182185.1 uncultured Candidatus Poseidoniales archaeon
GGTTAGCAATGAACAGGGATTCAGCATTGATACAACAGCAGTCTATCTACAAGCAATAAGTGTGCTACTATTCTTTGCAGGGTTAACAGTCTTACTTCAAACTAGAAATAAAACTACTTCCAATGCCAAGGCAGAAAAAACATTTGATGAGATTCAACCACTAGTTCAAGGAGGTGAGTTGTGATGGTTTCAGCGGGAACCTTACACGTAGTCACTACAGAGTTGGTAGTAGGAACATTTGCATTAGCAGGGCTCTGCTTTGGCCTCAAACTATTGTATGGTTTCAAAATATTATCAAATGATAAAGCAAACGATGCACTTGATAGTATTGCACACGGAGCGTTGTTATTCGGATTACTTAGTTTACCATTCGCAATTTTATCTGGAATAAATTCAGCCAACGTTAATGATGGTGGATTTATGAGTGCGATTTTAGTCAACAAATTATGGCTTTCATTTGCCGGCTTTGGACTTGCTATCGGGGTTCTTGTTAGCAGATGGAAGGTCGGTAGTAGCATTTGGGCTGAAACAAAAACTTCACTGATCCAATCCAGTTTTGGAATGGCAGCTTGTGGTGCAATATTGCTAACCGCAAGTGCAGGTGGTAGATTTGCCAGGGGGGAATCACTCTTGGATATGCTTCATTTACCATATGATTTGATTTTACTAATGCCGATTTGGTTGAGCGTTCTATTGTTACTTTCTGGGTTAACAAATCTGGTAATCGGAATAAGAGCAAATAGTAGTCAGTGAAAAGATTCATCGAGACTCATAGAGTGAATCAAAGGGTACGGTTAAATCAACTTTTACTCACTCAATATATTGACTCACCTTAACTTCTTTTTCTTAACCTCAGAAGTCCAAACTCTCAAATCTTTGAAGGACAAATTATCTTAGGATTATCAAACCATAATTGAATATCAAAATCGGTTGGTTCTCTCGAATATCTATCATCCAAAGGTGCTGAAATAAATCCGTTGCTTCTGTAACGAACCGCCCTCACGCCCCAATCATCCTCGCCGAGTTTTATTCTCCATTGTACGGATTCTTTTTCTGAACGCGTTTCCATCTTGAAAACTCAACAGGTCTGTCATTTCACTTTTCATTTCTGAGCGAGTCCGTGTATGGATACCTCTTGCCGAAGCCGTCCGTAGTTGTGACGCCGGTTCTACATTATCCTTCAATCTATTGCCGTAGACGAGTCCATCCTAAGCCTCCCTCTCCGTTGGTTGCCCCCATCGGCCATATTCTCAAGAACCCAATCGTACGGGTCGGTGTTTGGATAGCGGGTATAAATCCAACCCTCCCGATGTATATGTCTCCCGCCATTAGCCATTGATGTCATACCGGAACGGGTCGTTCTTACGGATATTGTCTCCCTTGCTTGCATTTGACACTACGGTCTCTACTTCCAAAGAGCAAGTCTCCATCAGCATCCGGCCTTAATTTGAAGTGCCTATCACTAAGTTATCATCAGCCGCTACCATCGGTATGTCATTGATGTACAACGGGGATTGATTCAGCCATCCCATAGCGCATATCCCGACTCCACCTTGCCATATCTGTAAAGATGACAAATGAGGGCTTCTTTAGGCTCGGTACTACATTCTCTATTAGCCGTTAGCCAAACCGCTCGCGTAGAGCTCTCCACCACTGGCAACCTCAGCCGATAGATATTAGCAGGTCCTTCAACGGCTTCAACCCATTCGCTTTCAGATAGTCTTTGACCCGCTGGATTTGAAGTTTTCATCTTAGGGATTTTGCAAACCTCTGACCGCTTCTCTCCTTAGTCCACTTCTTAGCCATCTCCCAATTCATCAAGTGAGAGCCTGATGTACGCATATTGGCTCAGCCTTTTTCAAATCCTTAATCGGGATTGTCATTAACACTTCACCCTACCTTCAAACCATTCGCCGCCACCGAGTCTTTCGGTCTCTCCAACCTTACGCTCTCCAATAATTCTCTCGGTACTCGCTTCTCATCCTTGATTAAATAGCGATTAACAGCCGTACAGGTCTATGGTACGGTACATGCACCGTTAGCAGGTCGTATTCATTGGTCGTGATACTCTCTCTCGTGACACTATTGTCCACGCCATCAGAAACCCACTCCTGTACTGTTCATAGCCTCGCAATACTCTTGAGCCGCTTCCTTGCTCTTGAAGCCCTTTAGATTGGTCGTTCTCGGCTGTAAGCGAGGTTTCCTACCGCACTTCTTACAAAGCCCTTGACAGCCTCCCATCTTCACTAATTGTTTGTCATTCAAATCAGAATGCTTGGAGGATTTAATTCCCCATGTCAAGCACCCTTCGCGCATTTTTTTCCCATTTGGTCTTTGATTCGGATGCGTGTTCTCGCATCTGAAGACCCAATAATGGCGTTCAGTTTTTTTATCCATAGCATTTTCAGCCCTCCCTTTCCCACTTCCTTTTCAGGTTGGGCTCGGCCTTGTTTAGAGGTCTTCACCTCTGTGGTTCATGTTGAGAAGGCGGGTATGCCATACTATTCCTTGCGACTCGTCTTTGCATCGGGTTGAAACCGATGTCGGGGAGGCCGCCTCTCCCAGTAAGTTATGGCAATGTAGCGACCCTACTTGAACGCTTTTACTCTCTAAGTGAGTCAATCTGAGAAAGCCTAATTATGGGGTAATACTCATCATTTGCAAGGGGGCTCTATGTATTACTACACAGGCAAATTATTCTAATTTCCCACATTTGCACTATCAAGTAGTCATTAATCCTCATTGCCATCATCACCTGTTTTAGTGAGTTATTTCACTTTTAGGATTGGTTGAAGGCGGGTTGAGGATGGTATTGACTCAGCAGGTCGGCTAAGTACTACTGGAAGGTGCGCTATATCATGCTGGAATACCTAACGGCCATAACTATGCTACTGCTCGTATTTGGACACGCTCTATTGATTCAGAAGTGTTCTAAATTGACCGATGAAATCGAACCCTCAGCCAACAATTTATCCAGTGAATTGAAGGATATCATTCAAGTTTTGGATGATGTCGCCGATTTATTGAATGACGGCCTAAACATGGTAACGGCTAAGACCGGCCAAACACCTCAGACGGGTATGGATATTCCCTCTTTACTCAGCAATCTGTTTATGTCAAAGATGAACATGGCCTCAGAACATGGCGACCCGCAAGAACAGACGAGGACAATACAAGTGGGCAGACTACGAGACGCTCTCGGAAGAAGCAACCACTCAAGATTAGTTCGATTGCTCAACAATATATCATAGCGAATGCAATTACAAGAGGCGTAGCAGGTACTAACCTCGTTCCATTCTTAACAGAAGGATGGCTTAGACCTTCAACAGCAGGTAGTTCAATGGGTTCCGGTAACTCATGGACATTCTCGGCGCAAGAAATGATTCAAGGGATGGTTACGGGCGACTTCGGAATGTCCTCATCAATGGGATACTCTTGGAGTCAAAGCGGCATTTGAAAAGAACCTAAGAGAATATGGTTGGATGTCAACATGGTCGCAACCGTTCTCGCTACGCCGATCCTTTTCAAAGTGCGGCAAGCGCATTATTGAATAAGCCGATTATTCTCCCTGCCAACCGGCTTCTTCGTAGTGCCGGAATTAGGGAAGTTGAAGGTCTAATGTCAGACCGTTAGCTACATCAGCCGCAGTTATTGGCAATCCATCGCATGAGCCGGATATTCTGCAAAGGCCGCTTCAACCGATGGGATCTACAACAATCAAAACGATTCTGTAACCTCAACCGCCATAGGATTATCAATGCCAAATCAAACTATTACATATGCATCAGGCACACAAGCAACGGGCTTGGGAGTATGGAGAATTATTTCATCAACAACAAATAATATCATCCGTCAAGGCTTTACTTCTAAGACTGGATATACTTGCCCTGCATCAAATCATGATTGCACCTTTGGCAATCAAATCCGATTATCTCTTTCAAGTCTATACTTTGGCTGATGATGCAACGGCCGACTCAATCAAATGTCCTCGCTCTCATTACCTCAAGTCGTGGTGTTGAAGCATTCACCGCCTCCAATGTCCGGATCAACCGACACACAATTGACCGCTTTGATTAGTGGTCTCGGTGTCGGTGATTTGCTATTCGGTGCAACTATGACTAATGTAGCAATTCAAGGCGAGGCTGGTATGTTCTTGACCAACATAACCGTATTAGATGCGGCAAGTGGTACGGTGATGACTCAGACCGGCTCGGTTCGATTACCAACGGCTGGCGGTAAATCGGCTATGACCAACGGGTTTTCAACATGAATATACCGCTTTTGAAGGGCTTCAAATTCAATGCAAGACCGTCTCGGTTTGATTTAGATGGGTTATGAAATCAATTGGAATGTTAATGCGGGCGACCCTGTATTACAATCCCCTCAATATCAAAAGTATAGTCAATACACTATCGGCGGATTAGCAGTCCCTCCAGAAATAGCCGCTATCAAGACCGCTATCAAGGATGCAAGGGCATCAAGAGAGAGTGCGGCGGTTATCAATTACCTTGTATGGCTATTGCGACTACTACACTGGTGGCGGAATAGATGCCTAAAGCAAAGCCAACGCAGGTAATAGTGCATAGAATAGAGTTACAAGAGAAAGAGCGTGATATGCTTGAGACTATTGTAGTTACCAAATCAATAAGCAATGTCCTAATTCCAACCGCCGCAATTGCTGGCGTTGGCGTGGCTGGATATATCGGCTACAAGGCGGCAAATGCTTTCTTTGATTGGGGCGTTGATATTGTTGACGAGGTTTCGGATTTATTGAGATACAGATGTCGGCATTGGATGCAAACGCCCGTTCCAGTCATTGAAGCGCTTCTCGGCAAGAAACACTTACACCGATACAAGCGGTCAAACTTTCAAGAATCCCGCCGCAGGTAGGCCAATACCTGGGCCATTATTTGGCGCAGGTATCAATTTTGGAATCGCAGTTAATCCGGTAAAAGTCGGGGATGAAACTTATACAAATCCCTTCAATTAATTACTCAGTATTGAATCATAATTGACTCACTAATTCAGTTCGGAAACCGACAATTTACATTTTCAACATCAGAAAATAAAGTGCCGGAAACCGCCCCGTCTGAGTAAATCTAAACGCGATACTGCTTAGATGGAGGGTGGAGAATATATCGGTACCCTCGAATAGGAAAATCACTAAAGGGTATACAGAGGGTTGTAGCAGATTATGTCAGTACCGATCTGGACAAATCCCTGAATAATCACAATAGTTACAAGTATGTTTATCTGGAACCGCCTCGAATTCATTCGCATCAATGCCTTCAATGATTGGAATCAATCTTGCAAGCCCCTTCTCAAGTATTATTGGCTTTACATCAGCCTCTGCCAACTTGTTCTCCATTACGAAATCATACGCTATTATATCCGGCGATTCTCCAGTATTTTGTTCCCATGCGTGGGCGTAAAGTAACAACTGTTCTTGCCCCATGTTTCCTGGTTTTTTGTTCGCTTTACCAGTTTTGAAATCAATCATTCTAAGATTCCCTTCAGAATCGGTTTCTACTCTATCGATTTTCCCATAGAATTTCCTATTATAGAATTCAAATTCAAGACCTTGCTCAATCACGATGACTTTGTTCCTTGATCTCTCTGAGGCATTCCAATTGGCAACCTTTTCTTTAATTTCTTTAATTTTCACCTCTCCGAGTAGTGGCAATTTGTTAACATGTTTTCTCAGAGATTTGTCGACAATTTCATCATATTCTTTCCTTGTGGGCTTTTTCCCCAAAGAACCAATTTTTTCAACAATTTCGTGAACGAGGTTCCCTACTGTCAGCGAGATATTATTACTCGATACTAATTTGTGGACGTGTGTAAATGCAAACTTTTGTGGACACCTGCGATAAGCATCGAGCATCGACCATGTGTATCTTTTAGGTTTCCACAAAGCCTGCTTTTCAGTAACTTCTGTATTTCCTGTGAACTCATGATATTCAACACGTCCAACGAGAGGTTCAAAATTTCGTACCAATTTTCTCAACTCATTATCGATACTATGCTCATTTACAACAAGTTGTTCAAGGTGATAGATTAGTAAAGTTCGGACTGACTTTGCTAAATCTTCAGTTTCAAATCCGTGTCTCAACTCTCCAATAGAGTCTTCTAATCGAGTTCTTAAATTAAGGAGCAGCCCTTCGTTTACTGAAAGTGGATTCTGCATAATACTTGGATAAATGGTTTCTATATTTCCTACACCGAATATTTCTGAGCCTACAGAAAAAAGTGCATTAGGCATCGATTTGTCGCTTCGAGTCAAAGGTCTACTTAACCTAATTAAATCTTGAACTCTAGTTAGTCCAACGTAAAAAATCCGTATCATTTCCTTTTCTTGCTCTTCTTCCACGTTTTCATTGAAGTAATCATGAACAATCAAGCGTTCAGCTTTCTCTGGTTTTAATGTCGGCGGTGGTTTTCTATGGTCAAGGGATGGCATCACAACTATTGGCCACTCCAACCCCTTAGCCTTGTGAATTGTAGAAACAACCACGTGTCCTGGTTTGCTTATCTGTTCAATCTCCAGTTCAATCTTACCTTCCATTAATTGCTTGATATAATTTGCAAATCTGTTTGGGTATCTGAAAAAGTCTCCAGCAGTAGATAGTTGCGCAAGTAGAAGCGAAACGAGTTTTGATAGCGAACTATTTGGCCCTAGCACAATCATTTTACTAATTATTCCCGATTCTTTCATCGTTGAAAACAACCAATCTTCCATGGCAATTGATGGCAATTTCTTATTTGAATTAATGAATTCATAGAATGCTGAAATAGTTTTTGGATTCGCAAATTTTCCATCTATTTTTGTTAGAGAATCGAATAATCCTTGTGAATGATACCTGTTCTTTCTCGTTAGAATTTCAGCGTCTTCTTTTGTGACACCCATGAACCCACTCTTGAGAAGGAAACCAATTGCTTGTGCATTTCCAACAGGATCGATACACGCTCTTAGTATCATACCTGCTTCAATCGTGATCTCCTCCCTAAACAGGTTACTACTAGAGGTTGTGACATATGGGATATCATTATTATCAAAGTATCCAATTACCTTTGAAACATAATTTAAAGATCGAGCAAGAACAGCCATTTCATCCCATTCATATCCTAGTAGGTTTTTTCTCTTGAGGGCTTTTCCATGTTCCACTGCTTCAGATGCCTCATCGATCATGGTTTGAACAGCGATTTCAGTTGAATCTGAATTAATCCAGCCTGATTTTATCTCGGGACTTTCGATATCATCATGGTTCAGTGCTTTGAGTTCCTCACTGTATTCAACAATTTTTTGAGAATGTCTATAACAAATATCTAAATCAACTCTTGTTAGATCACCGGACTCAGCAAAATCTAACATGAAATCTTGCAAATTTCTCACGTTCGCCCCTCTAAAGCCGAAGATTGCTTGATTGGGATCACCTACAACACAAGTCGAAGTCAAATGCTCCGACATTAGCTTAACAATCTCTCCCTGAGCTTGGTTATTGTCTTGAAATTCGTCAACTAATACGTGATCGTATTCAGAACAAATATTCTGCAAGTATGCGGGTTCATTTTTCAATCGAGTATGGAACAAAGTAATCTGATCTCCGAATGTCAAACCGTTATTCGTTCGAATAAATTCTCGAAGTGGAGTAATTAGACGTAATCCAGCGTGAGTGAGCCTTTTCAAAACCAAGTCTTTACTCGGCTCTTCACCTTCATCAATCGATTCTTTCTCCGAATCTTCTGATGGGGTCAAAATCTCTTCTTCGAACCAAGATAGTACATCATCGACCTCAGTTGATCTATTGTGTAAAAGATCATCAAGTTTCAACGTAATATCAATCACATCATGGTTTTGTTCTATTAATTCCACCAATTCCTCATCAATTCCTTGTTCAAGTAGATCTTCGAAAAGATATCTTCTCATTCTCGGATCAATGTGCATTGGCATTTTCTCAAAGCCAAACCCCTCAAAATCAGATTCCACCATATGTTTACAAAAACTGTTGAAGTTCATGATCATCGGGCTATCAGCAACATCCGTGCCTATTTTTTTCTCTACCCTTAATGACATCTCTGTTGTTGCTTTAACAGTAAAGGTAAGCATCAATATTCTCGATGGTTTTGCTCCAGAATTAATCAGATTTGCAATTCGTTCTACCAACACGTGGGTCTTTCCACTCCCCGGTCCAGCGGTAATCACTAATCTACCCTCTGTAATTTCTGTCGCTTCTTTTTGCTTTGCATTAAGGGTCCTTTCAGGGGAATGACGATCTTTCCACCTTTGCTCAATCAATGCTCTAGATTTTGCTCTTAATGCCCTTATCTCTTCTTTTATTGAATCTAGTTTCTTAGCCTTCCTTCTATTCAATTCGGAAGATTTTGCAAGCAAAGAAATCAATTCTTTCCTCTCTTCATCAGAATCTTCTGTGGCTTTCAGCAATTGATGGAGCCATCTATCTTGCTGCGTTGTTTTCATCCAAATAGCTGCTTTTGTGAACACTTTACCAAGATTTTTCATTTGAGCCTTTAGATGTTGATGGCTCTGGTAAAATGACTCTGGACTAGTTCTGCCTTCAATCACGTCTTGAATTTCTAAATTAAGATTTAAAATAATATTTACAGAGCTTAGAACCGAGTCTTTAATCTCGACCAAAGGTTGAGGATTAGTGCAATTATCATGCCAAGTTCGGGCATCAAAAACCCTCAAACGGTTGAGGTAAGTAAACAATTCATTAGGGTCCCCCGACCTCAGATTTCTTTGAATATCACCATACAAATCATCGCTGGAAGTCATCTAAGCTCCTCCTTGAGTATGTTCAGATCTTTTGTTAGTTCTCGTATTTCTTCGTCTAATCTGACGGATTCGAGGATTGAGGCATGATGTCGTACCAAAAGATCCTTGTCAGATTCTTCCAATATGATCTCATCCATCGAGTCCATTTTTTCAGTCCATGCCTCTAACTGATGCATCATGTCAGTAATCTCAGAAAAAAACAACTCTTGATTTTCTGTTAGCCTTGCTTTGATGCTGTCCGGTTTTGTAACCCTAGATAACTTCGCATCAAGGGATGATATTTTCTTGGTGACATTGATTATTAAATCCGAATCGACTGCAATTGATGAATTCACGTCAATTCTTTTACCACTGAAACTTTCTCCAATAGCGGCTGTTTCAATCATGATTTGTTCATTTTCTTCTTTCGAATGGAGCATTTCAATTGATGCTTTTTCGTTCAAAAAGATTTTGTTTAGAGGCCCTATTTCACCTGCAAGTAAATCGGAAAGGTCGTCAATACTTTGTGTTTCATTTTTCTTGTTTAACGACACCCTTGCTCCCTTCAATTACTCTAAACTGATATATTATTTAGTAAATGGCCAGTTGAATTTGAGATGACTTAGAAGAGAATGTACAGTGCACCCTCAAATATTCAAGAAAAACTCACACCGTCTCTTGTGAGTTGATACAGGCAACCGACATATCATTTCCGCGAAATCGCAAGGGTTTTGTCAAACCTCCCAAGAGATTATGGAAGAATACAGTGGGCTTTCAGTCCCCCCAGTACACTGCCTACCCTCTGAATCACCAATCGTGACCCAATACCCTACGAGCTACACGCTTTGCGCTGACGATTCCATTGTTGTGGTATTGCAATCCAGAACGACAAGCTTGGGTCCAGAAAACATCAGTACACCGTGAATCAATTTCCCTCCAAACAGTGTTCCTGTCAATTGAATTTTCCAAGTTGAAGATGGGCAACTTCGGTTCATACAACTTGACAATGGTCGATTCATCCATGTGATGTGCTTTGAAGTCGAGATAATTCTCAGTATTGTATACAAATGTAATCAGATACTTGGAATCCAAGCAACCCATCCTTGGTTTGATGGTGTTGGTGATGTAGTATTTGCCAGTGGTTTCATTTCGATGTGTTTGATGCAACCATGGACGATTTCCGATATCTGAAAAGTCCGTGTGGAACAAAACATAGCAATCCATTTGTTTCCATTTCTCAAGCTCATCGATCAATATCTTGGGTGCAACTTCACCAAGAACCGGCAGTGCCTGAACGGGTTGTGTCGCCACAATGACTGCATCGCAATCCCAACTTCCACCACCCTTCGAATGAACCGTCAATCGACCATCTGAATCGCGAGAAATGTTGCCCACTTGGGTGTTCAAATGTTGTTTGTAGCGATCGTCTTCCAGCAAGGTATCTCTCAATTTGTGGATGAGGCGACCATCGAGAACACTCCAGTAATCTTCCTTGTATTTGTGCGTCTTATCTCGGATTTTTACCGTCAATGCATACTCAAAGATGAACGATGCAAAAACATGGGCAGGTTGTATTTCCACATCCTCAAATCGGCACCAGGTATTGATGCCCACCCATGGCATGTAGAAATGCGTGAAGACCGTAGAATTAACCAATCGCTTTCCAAGAACATCGGTGACGCTCTTGGTAGATTCGGGTCGCAGCTTGAATTGTCGATAAAATCTGTAGAAAATGATGAATCCATCAATCAATTCTTTCAATGTCGCCTCTCGGCAAATGAACTTGAGAAAACCACCGATACCCGAACCCATTTTGGTGTTCAATTCTCTATCTTCAAACACGATTGAGCCCTTGAGGTCCTCAAAATCGTGTGGTGTTTGCTCAATACCCAATTCTCGACAGAGGCGCAGGTAGTGTGGTTGTTGAGCGGGCAATGTGATGATGACGGTGGTGGCGTGGTGCTCACCATTCTCGATATACGGGTCATTGTTGCCACCAACGATTTCTCGTTGTTCTAGCAATGTGACATTACAGCCCGCTTGAATGAGAAATTTAGCCGCCGACAGGCCACTGATACCGCCACCGACAACAACCACTGATTTGCCCTCCCCTCCCGATGTAGGCATATCGAACAGAACCGCATCTTCGGCGAATAAACTGCAAGTAGAACGTGGATGCACCTGCTTGAACAGTAAGACGATTACAAGCGGCAGCAACAAAAAACTGTAGATTCCATATTCGGGAACATAATGCATTGCGGCCACACAACCAGCGATTGCGAATAGGACCCCCCAGCCAACCGGAATGAAGAACGAAAATTTGCCCACTGAAAACCCTCAAGCCGAACTTTTGTCAAAATTCAAATCGCCGGAAAGGTACAACGCTGCAACTATCAACAGCAGTTGTGCAACCAAACGGAGAATGTGTCCTTGCGTGTCAAATCGGGTACCATTGAAAGCGATATCATGCGTCCACATGTACAAATTAGCCGGATAAACACCAATCAAGAATAGAGCGATAAATTGACCCGCGAGCACCCGTGTTTCAGGATAGATGATGGCGAGACCTCCGGCGATTTCCATAGCCCCTGAAATATAGACCAACATTAGAGGAAAGGGCAAGAATGCGGGTATAATGTCAACAAATTTGTTAGGTTTTCTGAAGTGGGTTGCACCAATCATGATGAACGCCAAACCGTAAACGACCGCAAGCAATCCCATCATGATTCAAACCCACAAGAAATCATTTCAATTACTTTTCTCTCTATTGATTAGTTTTGAAGCATTGAGTATCATGCAACTATCCGATCACTCGTAATCGTATGGGGCCACCTATGATTCGATGCCGGGGTCATGGCTATAGGTTAGTCATTGCAGCATTGGTTTAGGTACTAATATGGTGGAACAGAAAATCAAATTTCCAGTATTCGATTATCAGGGTTTCCCTATCCTTTTTGCACTCTTTATGCTTGGTGGAATGGTATTTATGAGCGATTTGCATGATATAGAAAGCATAATCCTTGGAATCTTATTATTTTCTCTCGGTGCTTTGCCGATGTGTGCATTCTTATTTCATAGAAGATATATAATTCGAATAGATTCCTCTGACCACATAATTTTTGGACAACAACTCACAGAAAAATTCGATATCAAAAATAGGAAAATACCAATTTGTGATTTATCCTATAGTACATACGAAGTGACAAGATCCTCACGAAGATTCGCCTGAAACCCATACTGAACATTTTTTGGAAATAAATGAAAACGGGAAAAGAATAATTAAAATGGAAGATTATGAGATTGGAGAATATGATTCTGCTCCAAACTTCATTCAAAGATTTGCTCCGACTTGGAAAGAATCATTGAAATCGACTTTGCCAGAATTATTCGAGATTGGACATATTATTTCCCATAATCAGAAACTCATGTCTCTTGATCCCGAATTTAATCCTATCAAAACAGATGAGAAGCCAGTTCAAGATATTTTTCAAGCTGAAATCATAGATGGACATTTACACGGTTATACCACAGATTTGAATGATGAAGAACGATTAGAGGCCTATGTTGAATATTGTCTTGGTTTGAGGAACCCTATCAGTGAACGTCGTGTAAGAGAATATGCTAGGGCAAATCCCGAGGGGGCCGCCAGAACTTACAACAAACTGAAATCCTCATCAATATATGGCATGGTCTTTGATGAGAATGAGACAACCAGAGTAGAGACGAAAAAAAATGTGTACCGAGTTGAGTATAAAAATTGGAAAGTCACACCCAATAATTACCCATCAAATACGAAGGGTGCTTGGTGGGATGAAAAATGAGTCGTGAATGAAAAACTGAGATAACGGCTCAAGTGTTATACACTCGCCCGCTAGGCCTTAGATATGGTTGATTCAACATCCACTTGGCCACTACCCGAAACTTCGATGGATAACCTTGAACATAGGTTCAAGGAATATAAAAAATCAGATAATTATAATCCACGATTAATTTGGGATGAAGAATGTATAAAAATTATACTCAGTGCAAAATATCCGCTTTTGCGCGCCTTTGCTTTTTTGTTGGTGGGTGTCATATGTATTCCAATTACAGTCGCAATCTCTTGGCCAGAAGCAGGAATCGCAGCCTTCTTCGGATTTGTCTTCTTTATGGTTGGTTTTGCTGGACTTAGGGGAAATCAAACATTGCAAATACATGAAAATCACCTCGGGATCCGATTTGATAGGATGAATTTTGGGAGTAGCGTGGCTGAAAACCCAACCGAGATACAAAGAGAGAATATCATTGCGATAAAATACTGCGTCGTAGATATCGCTCATGAGAGGGACACAAATAACTTTGATGATACGACCTCTAGAACTACAACTTATGAAAAAACAGATAATACTAGGATTTTATTGGCTCTTACTGATGAAATGAAGGAATATGGAATGGATGATGATGAAAACCCATGGCTTGATATTCGATCAAAAACAAAAATCGAAGCCCAAGAACTTGCTGATGCACTAAATTTCTTAATTCCAAGAACCCCCGTGGCAGTGAAAAGCGAAGTTGCGGAAGTAATTACTCCAAAGACAGACAATTTTTGGGATGAAGTTCAACCATAGTCCTGAAAGATAAGGGGACAAGAATGAAACCAACCCCTCTACAGGCCCAACAATGGTACTACCAGCGAGAACCTATACCGACGTCGTTTCTGCAATAGGAGATACTCCGCTAATCAAATTAAATCAAGTCACTTCTCATCTTCAACATAGTGAAATCTGGGTCAAGTTAGAACGATGCAACCCTGGCGGTTCAATCAAGGACAGAATTGGACTGTATATGGTATTGGATGCAGAACAAAAAGGATTATTAAAAGCGGGTGGAACTATCATTGAAGCTACCAGTGGAAACACAGGAATTGGGCTCGCTATGGTCGCTGCTCAGCGCGGCTACAAATGTATTTTTACAATGCCTGATAAGATGTCTCAAGAAAAAGCAGACTTGCTACGGGCATTAGGTGCTGAAGTCCATATCTGCCCAACCGCTGTTGACAAAGAAGACCCACGCTCCTACTATGAAGTCGCAGCACGACTTAGCAGGGAAGTCGAGAACTCATGGTACCCAGACCAGTATTCGCATGCAGCAAACCCCTTGGCCCACATCATGTCAACCGGCCCAGAGATTTGGGCTCAGACAGAAGGCAAAATCACCCATTTCATTGCAACAATGGGTACAGGAGGGACCATTACCGGTTGCTCCCAATCACTGAATAATCTTTCAAAAGCAGAAGGTAAAACCCCTCCTCAGATAATCGGTGTCGATCCGGTTGGTTCAATCCTCAAAGAATATTTTGAAACTGGTAAAATGGGCATTCCTGATACATACAAAGTCGAAGGCTTTGGCGAAGATTTCATCCCTCCGGCAACAGATTTCACCCATATCAATGAAATTCGCCAAGTTGATGATGAACAGTGTTTCATAATGGCTAGAAGATTAGCAAGAAAAGAAGGACTATTCAGTGGAGGTTCTGCTGGTGGTGCAATTCAAATCGCTTTGGAAGTAGCAGAAGAATGCGACCAAAGAGAAGAGAAAGCAATGATTGTAGTTATCCTTCCCGATGCTGGAAACCCATATTTGTCGAAGGTATACAATGATGCTTGGCTACGTGAAAATGGCTTTGATGTAGATTCATGGGAGTTTTAATTATGGAAAAAGGAGAATCAACCCGTAGCGTACATGCAGCCATGGACCCCGAACAAGTGACAGGGTCAGTACAACCACCAATTTTTCAAACCTCAACTTATGTCCAAGAAGACTTTTCAGTTCACAAAGGTTACGAATATGCAAGAAGTCAAAACCCAACTAGAGAAGCATTGGAGAAGGCAATGGCCGAATTAGAGTCTCCTAATTCTCCAGCGACTGGGATTTGCTTTAGCAGTGGGATGGCGGCGATAACCGCAGTCTCACAATTGCTATCTAGCGGTGATCATATCATCGCATGCGACGACCTATATGGGGGGACAGTACGTCTTTTTGACCAAGTACTCGCCAGATATGGAATCGAGACAACATACTCTAAACTTTCACCGGGTGACCTTGAAAAAGTAGCCCAACAAAATACCAAAGTTTTGTGGTTGGAAAGCCCAACAAATCCACTTCTCAGCATTCATGATATCAAGAAATTAGCCAGTCAAGCAAAAGCACGTGGCTGGATAGTCGTGGTCGACAATACCTTTGCCAGTCCTGTTTTACAGAGGCCATTGGATTTGGGGGCAGATATTGTTTTACATTCTACAACAAAGTACATCGGGGGTCATTCTGATGTTGTTGGTGGTTGCGTAATAATACGCGATGAACAATTGATTGAGCGGTTAAAGTTCCTTCAAAATGCAGCGGGGGCAATACCGGGACCATTCGATTGTTTCTTGACACTTCGAGGCATCAGAACTCTTGCATTGAGGATGGAAAGGCATTGTGATAATGCGGAAGAAATTACTCAACGCCTAAGCAAAAGAGCAGAAGTCACTAGAATCCTATACCCTGGATTAGCATCACACCCTAACCATCATGTTGCAGCCAGCCAGATGAGGCGTTTTGGGGGAATGATTTCCATTGAACTTGAAGGTGGAGAAATGGCAGCAAGAAAGTTTGCAGCAGCCTTGAAATTATTCTTAACCGCTGAAAGCCTTGGTGGAGTTGAGAGTCTAATCAACCATCCTTGGACTATGACACATGCGGCAATCCCTGAGCAACAGAGAAGAGATGCTGGAATGACACCAGGACTCGTTCGTTTGTCAGTAGGAATTGAGGATGTTGAAGATTTGTGGAACGATATAGTTCAAGCACTAAAAATTTCTTCACAATAAAGATAAATTCGATTCAAGCGATTGATATCAGCCGTATAACATGGAATTAGGAGTTCCTTGCCCTTCACTAATTACAGCAGCCCCTTCCATCATTTCCTTCAACTGAAGTTCTAATTGTTCAGCCTCTTTTATCAGAGGTGCATGATCTAATTCAATAGCAGGCAATAGTGCATTTAGAGTTTCAATCAAAACAGCAGCAGCACGAGCGTCAGGGAACCGAGTGTCAGCCTCGACCATGATCGACATTAAACCAAGACCGCGGCGATGAGCCTCACCCAATATTGCAGCATTTATTCCTTTGATAACGCCCTGTTCAAGTAGTGGTATTCCCATTTCAACCAGTTTGTCGCGCATTTCTTCATTTGCTCCAATACCAACTAAATCAATACCCTCGGTATCGTCATAATCGACTGTAGGTTCAGCACCATTCAAATTTCCTTTCATTCCAGTCTTAGCAAATGCATCAATTACCACTCCAGCCTTGATTTCCTTTTCCTTTGACCATTCAAATAACTTCCAAACAATCTCATGCACTAGTTGTTCAGGAACTACTAATTCACTCATCAATAAAATGATTTGAGTACAACCTTCAAGAGTACATTTTGGCTCACCCGCATAGGCGCGAATAGGAGGCAATGGCACACCATTTTGGATGAGTGAAATAGACGGTAGTCGTGGGTCTACTAATCCACCCACATATTCAAGATCTAAGTGTTCAATCAAATAGTGACCAACAATACTCGACACCATTCCTACTGTTGGGAAACAGGTTATTACCATGGCGTTATCGGTTTTTACATCTGCGTTCAAACGAAGCATTGGTCCTTCCATGAATCTGCCACATCATGATTATGTATCAACCCATTGGAGAGCAATGTCATGACAAAGACTTCATCATTATAGAGGTAAACGACACGCTATGGGCGGCGAAGTAAACAAGACTGCACGGCCGCATCAACTCTCTCCATCAGCATGGAATCGTTACGAAACATGCCCGCGTATGTATTGGTTGAGCCGCCAAGGATTACCGCGTAAAGCAGGTATGGCGGCATCTATCGGAACGGCAGTTCACGCATCCCTTGAAGACCTTCTAAATATGGACCTATCTGCAAAAAAAGATACAGATGCAGGCTGGTTAAAGGAAGAAGGAGAAATATTACTTCGTGCTAGATGGGAAGAAGAAAAAATATTATTCTTTGCCACACCAAGGCATCCTCAATGGAAGGAAGACAAGTGGAGTGAGGCTAAACGTCAACAAAAAGGTGGAGTTATTTTGTTATTAGACCACATTGGTATACGCGGTTTACCGCATGAGAAAGTTACCGCTGCATTGTGGAGAAAAATACAATCACTGGTTATTGCTGTTGAAGGTGAATTGAAAACAAGTGATGGCCGTTTGATGGGGAGATTGGATTTACTCATCGCCGATGTTGATGATGAAGGTAAACTCAGTGGATGGGTAGTTGCAGATTTCAAAACAGGAAGAGCTCCAGAAGGAACACTGAAGAGTGAAGTAAATCGACAATTACTGATGTACCGAGACATATTATTAGCAAATAACCCTAATGCACCGCCGGTGATAGCAGAGGGTTGGTACACTAAGACTTCAGCGAAATGGGAAGCGAAAGGAGAGAATGTATTGGAACAGGCATTCGATGCATGGCAGAAGACTCAGCCAACCCCTTTGCCAATGGCACCACAAATCGGCGATGAATCCTGTGGTGGTTTCTGTGATTGGAAAGCTTGGTGTCCGCATTGGTGGAAATGGCGTAGCGATAATGGGACTCTTCACAAGGCAGATTTCGCCGACGCAGTAATCTTGTTACATGATATCGACTTGGAATCAGGTGCAGCAGCAATCGAACTATGCGAGCCCCTAGATGATAGCGGTCGAGTATTGCCAAGCGGTATTCGCACCAGTGCAAAATTCGATGGAAGAGGCTTAGAAGCGTTGAAGGAATTATTGGAAACAGGGCATCAAGGACCTATCTTTGTCGGTTCTGTAATGACCCAAGGTAGAGCGTGGAGAATTGGACATTGGTGTGATGTATTGCCTTGGAATCCAATTCCAGATGATATTGAATATCACAGAGAATATTGAGTTCTAATCAATTCTCTAGTAGCATCATCTTCGATTCCCTTTGGCGATAATAACCAATTTAGGTAACTTGGGTCTTGACTGATAATTTGACTGATTTCTTTACCCTTGTGTCGTCCAAAAGCAACGACATATTGTTCACCATCCTTTCTTATTCTCCCCTGCGGATCTACTAGACTCAAATCATTGATTCCTCTTCCAATAGCGGAAGCATCAGATTTTATTTCTCCATTGATTAACCAACGTTCAACTTCGGTAATACTCCTTCTAAACGAAGAAGGGTGGTCGACGGTAAGTCTCCAAAATAATAACATTGAAGCGGCAGCATCAGCAGCGGCAGTGTGAGCGTTTTCTAACGAGATTCCATAGCGTTTGCAAAGTGCGCCTAAGTTGTGAGGTCGAGCAAGTTTCAGCCTCCTTACGACCTCAAGAGTATCCAAAACAACCTTTGGCTTAGGGGGCAATTTCCCTAAGCGCAGAAATTCCGAATTAATTAATTTCATATCAAAATTTCTTGCATTATGGCCAATGATTACCGAACCCTCTATCAATTTAAATGCCTTATCAGCAATAGTTGAAAAGTCTCCCTCTCCTCTAACATCTGAATCATGAATGCCATGAACATTAGTCGCGCCATAGGGGATGGGCATTCTTGGGTTAACCAAGGTTTCAAAATGAATTGGCTGTTCATCAATATCTACTCCTATCAATGCCAATTGGACAATTCTATCATTATTAGTGGAGATGCCAGTGGTCTCCAAATCAAATGCTAAAACCCGCTCACCAGCAAGTAAGTCTTGCGCCATAATATCAAACCTGTCGCCGAGGCTTCTTAACCAATCTCCTCACTTTGGCCAATCTAATTTGAAGTTATAATCTCAATATTACCACACTCTCACCCAACAGCATTAGAAACAAGAACTAACCCCATAGGGGTTATGTTGGGGGCGAAAAGGATGAGGGGGACCACATCTTTACTAGTGCTCACAGCCTTGATGATATTGACTTCAGGATTATCGGGATGTCTCAATGCCCTTGATTCAACTGTTGACCCAAGAGCAAGCTTGCAAGCCTATCCTTTGCAAATCCAAGAAGGCGAAATGGTGACCTTTGATGCAAGAGATTCTTCTCCAGTTGAGGGGGTCATCACCAATTACAAGTGGGACTTCGGCGATGGTAATTTAGCAGAAACAATTGTTGGGTTTACATCACATGCTTACCCCGTATTCGGCGTCTATACGGTTCGTCTAACAGTTGTCAACGACCAAGGTGGGCAAGATGACTCCACAGCAACGATAAGCGTCAATGGCGCACCACAACTGAATCTCACAATCCCAGAAGTAACTAGGGCGGGGGAGAGTGTATTCCTTGATGCCAGCAATAGTATTGACCCCGAAGGAGGGGCGCTTGATTTCGCATGGGATTTAGATTTGAATCGTGATAGCGATGGAGACACAAATACTCGTAACGATATCGATGCTAATGATGAAACAGTTTTAGTCCCTACAAATAAATCTGGAATTATGTCTTGCAGTTTGACGATTACAGATGTGCAAGGAGCAACAATTACCGAAACATTTGACCTTGTAATTACAACAAGGAGATTCGAAGTGACTTGGGAGTCCCAAGAAATAGAATATAGTTGGGACGAATATCTTGAGCAAGGAGGAGAATGGCAAGGTAATATCACACCTGGCGATGATGGCCGAATCTATTCATTCGAAGCACTTCTTGAATTGGAACCCGATTTGATAGCACCGCAAGATAATTTCACTTTGATATTAGCAATAACAGAAGATGGATATCGTAAGTCTGCAAATACCGAGGGGGGCAATTTGACAAATAACGAATCCACTTCAGCATTGATTGAGGATGGCGAGATTAATCCTCTTGGTGATGATGGAATATTCGAAGCAGATTCAGAGTCGCAATTATTAGAAATATTACTCTCTCAATCCGGTGCAAGAAAAGGCCAAGGTAACTGGACTTTGACAGGTTATTGCCCAACAAGCAGAACCGGATTCAGCAATCGAGGGCTTTCCAGACCCAGACCCAGGAAACGATTGGCAATTAACAATCAAAATCGTTGTATTGGTACCGAAATTAGTAGAAATAGCCTATTAGAAAACAAAGTAGTATACAGAAAAAGGTATTGAGTAGCACCCACTGCGAAGGAATGGTCAACATGGTAGACACAGTAGAAATCAGCCGCGTCAAAATCCGAGACTCACTGTCAGTTGACCTTTCGGTTTGGATGACCAATCCAGACGATTGGCAGTTCCAACCGACATTATCTGTTGCAGGAAATACCTTCACGGTGAGTAGCAAAGGAACAGGCGCAGCACTAGCATCCATCGAATTAGACGATGAGCAACTCGAAGCAGTACAACGCGATAGATCAGCAGAATTACGAGTCAAATTCCAAGTCCACGGTATGCACGGTAGACTAAAAGACATACATCCAATAATTGCCGATGGAAAAGCAAAGAAATTAGCAACTGCAAATTGGAAGACACAACAACCAGTCACCTTCGAATAAGGTTTGTTTCTTGTGCAATGTGGATGGGACCCCCATACTTTCATTGATAAAGGTAGAAGCCAAATTTCAACCTATGCCAAGAAGAGAAGGTAAAGGAAGTCAGAAGAAGGCTCGCTTTGATAGATTAAAGATTGAAATAATGAATTTTGTAACTGCCAACCCAGGTTGTTCAGCCCAATCCATCGTTGCTTGTCTACAACATGATAGAGCAATGCGCAACCACGGATTAACTCCAAGAAAAGTTGGTTTCTTTATTCCAAGGCATCTTGCAAAATCCTTGATTTGGTGGCAAGATCATAGAGCAGGGCGAAGAGTCTATGGGGAAATCGGTTGTGACGCTGAACCAGTAGATAATAATCTGTGATAACTTGTATTTTTGTTATCTAGGTGGGGCATGGCCTCATGTATGTCGGATTGCCAGCCCAAGATATGAGTAAGCAGGTTGCGGCATACTTCGACCTTGATGGCACATTGTTAGATGCTTCAAGTGAGAAGAGTTTGGCATCTACTCTTTCCAAACGAAGACCTTGGAGAATCCCATTGTCAATTAGCGCTTGGAGTCTGAGGTTCATCGGTTCATTGGCGACTGGAAAATCCGTTTATGACTCTGCAAGGAATCGAGGACATTTTACTATGGCTAGTTGGGAAAGTCTTGATAAAATCTCATTGGAATTAGTCGCCAATAAATTATCACAACGTGTTTCTCCCCAGGCAAGAGAACGGCTGAATTGGCATAGAGAGCAAGGGCATAGACTTGTTCTTGTCACTGCAACAGTCATGCCAATGGCAGAGGCGATGGCCAACGAATTAGCAATGGATGGCGTATATGGCTGTGGTCCAGAGAATCGCCAAGGACGACTATCGGGCTCAGAAAAGGGTTGGTCGGTTCCAAGGAGAAAGGGTAAGGTGCCGATAGTCGAAAAGGATGCACAGCAAAATGATCATGATCTTTCACAATGCTGGGCTTATGGAAATACTTTAGCAGATTCTTGGTTTATGAAACTGTGTGGAAACCCAGTAGCGGTCAATCCCGAGACACCTCTGCGCAAATTAGCTGAGCAGAATGAATGGACTATTTATTCCTGGAAAGTTTGATAATCGTATTTATCCCACCTTTATAGTAAGTTGAATCAAACATATATTGATGGATGATAATACTGCAGATACCAACAGGCAAATGCAAAACAAGAGATTGAATGAGTTGAAGCAATCTCTTGACGAAATAGTTTTAGCAAATGGTAAGGCAATTGAACTATTGATACAGATAATTTCTACCAACCCAAAAAGAATGTTGATGGGTAAAGAGAATATCGTTATACGTGGCGACCTTGCCACATATTGTGTTCCAATTGAACCTATCTTGAATAGGATGAAATCACCATTTTCTAACGGTGATACAGGCTTTGCCCAAGTGGAAGTGCATCCCAAAGACCACTTTGTCAGCAATGAAAGTAGAGCCTGTATTCAAGTTGAGGCATCAGAAGAAATTCCCGCTGGAGATATAATCGCATCCTATCTTTTAGGTCTTTCAAATGATTTAGCCACTTGGACTAAACCAAACATGAGTCCATTGCGTGATGCACTCTTGCAAACTTACGGGCTTACACTCAGTCCCTTGACCGAACCGCTAGTAAAGTACCTTCAAGAAACACACAGTGCGACAATGGATATCAAAAGAGGATATCTAACTTTAGCCGGAACAAATGGATTTATTTGGCGTATCGGGTTTGGTAATCCCCTCGTCTATGGGTTCTCATTGGAGATGAAAAAGCCACGTCAAAAGAATTGGCAGTTAATTTCTGAAGACACACGCCACCTCCCATCTAGTTACCGTTTTGGCAACTTCATTGATGCTGCAGCATTAATCTCAGAATTCCCTAAATCATTAATTGAAGACGAATGGAGTTCATTCTCATTGGTGCGTAGAATTGTGGGGCAGTATTACAAACCTCTTGCGGCTAAAATTCACAAGGAAAATACCGATGGAGATATTTATCACTTGGACCATCCGGATTCACTCAATCAAATACTTTCACAACTGGACAAGAAAATCGCTAAACTTGCTTCCGCTTGATGCGAACTAGCATTATTTACGATGCGTAACCAATACGCAGCGATTTCAATTGAATTGAGCGGAACCACCGCGACCGTTGAACTAACTAAAACACTGCATTATTGTTCAAACGGTAGGTGGGGCCGCGAGAACAATACGCAGCGATTTCAATTGAATTGAGCGGAACCACCGCGACCTTTGAACTAACTAAAACACTACATTATTGTTCAAACGGTAGGTGGGGCTGCGAGAACAATACGCAGCGATTTTTAATTGAATTGAGCGGCCCCACCGCGATTCGAACACGGGTTCGTGGCTCCGCAAGCCACTGTGATATCCAAGCTACACTATGGGGCCTTGGTAATCCGAGCCACCCGCGACTCCTTTTTAATAACGACGGAATTGTTGGGAATGGGCAATTCAATTAGCATAATTCAAACGAAGAGTTCATTTTAGTGCGCCTTGTGGGCGGTATATGGCGGTAACCTTGTCCAGACCAGTTGAATATTCGATGATCGATGGAGCGAGTATCGCTTATTTCCCGAGAATCTATGATTTATCTCATAAATTCTTTGAACAATGTTGGCTAGAAATGTGCGGAATTAGCTATTCTGATTTAATCAATACCAATCGGATTGGCTTCACAGTAGTCCACGTAGAATCTGACTTTTCCGCACCATTACGATTTGGAGATGAGATCACGGCAACTATTTGGATCGGTAATGTTGGAACAAAATCCCTGACTTGGAATTATTTATTTCACAATCAAAATGGTGATTTATTGTGGACTAGCAAACAAGTAACAGTTTGTGTTGATATAGATTCAATGACTTCACAAATAATTCCACAATACTTGCATGCTGGATTACAAAAACATCTCAAAGAGGAAATCTGATGAGTGGAGAATTAGGTATTTCTATCATGATGGGCAAGGAAGATTCTATTCCCGTAGAGCCACAGTTCCCCTCTGATATTTTAGCGGTTAGGGCGGATAAAAAGGGACCCCAGACAGTTGCAATATTGCTGATTCTTGGTGCGATAATAATCGCAGGCCAAGCATATGGAGATTGGCAATTAAATTCAACCCCGGACCTAAGCGATTCAGAAACCGAAGAGATACTTGTCGCATTAAACTCGCAAGACGGAGAAGAGTTATCTGTTGAGGATTACCAAGACTTCCATGATGCTGCAAGAGATTCCGGCGGATATTTATTGCGAGCCTCCGGATTAGGATTGGCAGCGGTTTTGATTCTTATTGGCGCTCCATTATTGTTCAAACTAAACCCACTTGGCGCTAAGTTGTCGATAGCAGGAGCATCGATCGGTTTTCTCGGCGGAGTTGCTGGAAGTTACCAATTAAATCAAGCAGCGATGGAAACATTGCATGGACCACTCTCATTTACATATGAAATAATGATGTATCTGTGTGGCGTTTGTATGGCCATATGTATTGCAATAGCAGTAATGCCGCTATTCAATGTCGCAGCAAGGATGGCTTTGTACGGTGAAGATAAAGTGACTCTAATCCAAGAGCAAGAGTGAAAATCATTCACTCTTCGGCCGTGGCCATTTCTTTGCTAAAACTTTCTCTAAGTCTTCGTTTAATTTAGCATTCCACCAATCTGAACCCTGCCAAATCGCATACCTTCCTCTGATTCCTCTAAGGTCGGCCCCGCTCATTTTACAATTACGAAAATTAGACAAATTTAAGCGTGCTTTACGTAGGTCGGCATTTCTAAAATCTGCTCCATCAAAAGCAGATTTCATCAGATCAGCTCCTACCATTGAGGCTTTACTAAAATCACAATTGGTAAAATCTCCTTCAGTCAAATCAGCATTATTCAAAATCGCTCTTTTGAAATTAGAGCCGCAATGTTTTCCACCGCGCAACAAACCATCAGTATGGTTTTGGTATGACCAGTCCAAGACTTCAGCGTCTTTGTTAGGGTCGTTTGAATCCGTGTTTCCACCACCAGACATAACCATAATAAAGCCTCAATTGGATGATCGTTTGTTCAAATGCTCTCTACCTTCGGTAGTTAAAATAGCATACCTATTCTTATCTTCTGTTTTATCTGGAATTTCCAAGAAACCACGTTCTCTTAGCCTATTTAGGTAAAGGGACAAATTTCCAGGTGGTTCAAAACCAGCGTCTTCAAATAAGCCATTTATTATTCTTGGAGGTGCATCATTCAATGATTCAACTTCTCTTAAGTAGTGGATTGCACCTAGTACCTGGTCGGGTTTCTTGGTTAATCTACAATTGGATAATAATGCTGCAAAGGCTGAACCACGCTCAGGTAACCCGGAACTTTTTGCGGCAGCCTGAGCCGCTCCTATTGCAGCTTCTCTAGCATCACGGATTCTTTCAATGAGAATAGTCCATGTGTCTTCTTCTTTCATCATTCCAAGCCTTTCATTGACTTCAATGGTAGCACCTTCCAATTCTATTTCAATATCACCAGCGGTAATAGACACTCGATTTGAACCAGCCATGCTCTCTCCTCATAATGAGCGTATATTAGCGCTTTGATAACCCTTTAGAGATCTGAGAATTGCAACTTAAACAAGAAATAGTAGTTTTGGAATGAAATTTTTTGCAAAATAATAATAACATTTTGCCGAATTGATGTTATGAGCACAATAAATAATCGTTTCAATCCCATTTCCATTGAGGTTTTTATGCGTAAGTAACTTCAAGGGGGACTATTCCTCAGTGTATAGGGTGGATACCATGCAACGACATAAGCGAGTGGCGGTTTTTCTTTTCATTGCATTATTGGTTCTAAACTCCTGGTCATCGGTTTTGGTATCTGCGAATGGCCGTGCAGGCTCCGTAAACACCTTTGCTGGTGGCTTTTCTAATATTGATGTCACTTTACAAGGTTCGGCCATGGACAATACTTCTGTCATTGAAATTCCACGCAATGTGACCTTTGACAGCGCATCTTTCCTAGTTCAAGCTGAAGCAGGTGAAATAAGTCCAGGTAGTGTTTGGCTAGATATTGACCAAGACGGCAGTCACGAATGGGCTTTCACCGGCACGGGGTATGGTAACTTGGCCCATCAAAACACATTCAACGACTCATCAACATCCAAACAGTTGCCAACGACCAGGTCACCTTTAGGACCAACAATCGTTTCAGCGAATTGGCATACCTCTGACCCAGTCCTACTACCACATTCAGCAGTATTGTCCACAGCAGATCTGAATATGGCATATTCTCCTCAAATTGGTGGAGGAATGTTGGCAATAGGACAAATTGATGACATGGTCACCGGCGACTTCAACAATGATTCAAGTGCAGATATAGCAATACTTTCTCAAGACAATAATACAACTGGAGCCGGTACAGCGATATCCTTAGTATCGTGGAATGCAACCAGTGGTTTGACAAATACCACTTGGACTACTACGTGTGATAATGCAACATATTCTAATGCCGCTGATCTGAATAACGATGGATTAGATGATGTTGCAACATTTGCATTAGCCGATGATTTGGCCTGCATCCATGTAACAAATGCATCAACAGGAATCCCAGGCCCGAAATTAGAAATTAAATTACTTGGAGGTGCTAGAGATGCAGGCTTTGCAGATTTCACAACCGATGGCTTCGCAGACCTAATTTCTATCCACCCAAGCGGTAAATTATCCGTGCGCAAATACTTCAATAAAACAACTTCATTTAACAATAATTTAACAACCACTGTATATGGTGATGGTGTTACAACCGTAGCAAATCTATCACAGGTTTTCATAGGCAGCGTTAGAACGGGGGGAAATATTTCTGCAGTAGTAGTGGATAATACTGGCTACGGGAGTGAGGTTATATGGGCGGGAAATTCTCCATATGTGACAACTAATACTTTTGATGGTTTAGGGCTGAATATTATTACTGGGGATATTGACAATGATGGGGACATGGATTTCATCTCGGAAAGACCTCAAGGCGGTTCAGCAGTGACAAAATTGAGTTGGAATGGTTGGGATACCGACACCAGCAATCGCAATGTAAATTTAATTAATGCAACAATCGCAGACCATGATGGCGATGGTAATAATTCACTGATGATGGTATCACCAGGACTTTCAGATGGTAATCTCAGTACCGTAGAAGGCCAAATTGAATTTAAGGACATTTACTATAGTAGCGGTTGGAATGGAGGTTGGAGAGTAACTAGTTCCGCTTCACATCCAAGTGCGTATCCTTGGTCGATTCCTCAGGACATTATCCTAGGTGACATGGATGGAGATGGCCTTGATGAACAAATTATTATTGCAGGTGAAGGCAATCTCACTGGATTATATATTTCAGCATGGCACACTATTGAAGTGGATTTCAATAAAGACGGAATCAGTGAATTAAATGCAACTGGTTATGCTGGAGACGGTGTCTTAGGACAACCACCACTAGTAATCGAAGATCAATTCGGTGAAATGTACCAAATCCTCTCTCCACAGATGGGTGTAGGTGGGTATACTACTGATGGATACGGAATCTCAATGTCACAATATGACTTTAATTTCACTGCAAATAGTATTGGAAGTTTCAATCTTTCACAACTAGACTTTGGTTATGATTTCGATTTCAGAGTCGATATAAACCCCCACTCTTCTGGAAATCTAACAAATATATTCAATCAAAGACAAACAGGAGGATTGGGAATAATCAATGTCCCATTGGCATTCAATTCAACTCTGGCAGGTAATTTCACAATCAAAAGTCTTGCAGCAGAATACCAAGATGGTGCGCCCAATTTAGCATTGCCACCAACGCCAATTCTAGTTCTCGGCCAATTAACTTCAGAATTACTAGTCCTCGAATGGCAAGATTCCATGGCTTTCGGACTTGATTTAGTAGAGTTTGAAATATTTAGAGTCGCCAGTGGAACCCCAATCGATATTAACACAGTCTTCTCAAATACCCCTCTTAATCTGACACTTGATTCTTCCATCACATCCGGTGAAACCTATGATTACGCAGTTCGCTCTTTACACATCTATGGAATCACAAGCAATCTCTCAGCAATCCTTTCAGTGACAATACCTTATCCATCTCCGCCTTCAGCAATTACAGGAGTAATGGCCCAGGATACAGCAAATGATGGGGGCGGTTCTTTGGACATTTCTTGGCTTGCTGGTGACGATACAATAACAGAATACAAACTTTATATTAACACGATGAATGTATCCAATCTTTCCTCAACAGTTGCACTTGCATCCCATTCGGGCACCGTGAATCCAGATATTTTAAGCGCAACTGTTAGTTGCTGTGCATTGGATTCACAATTGGTAGATGGCACTGCATATTGGGTTTCAGTTATTGGATATGATTCGATTGGTAATACAACTGACGCAATCCAATCATTTGGGCCAGTCTATACTAGAAACGATACCATTCGCCCAGCAAATCTAACATGGAACATTTCTGCTAATACTCATCAACAACAAATGCATCTTGAAGCAGCAGGTCCATTGGATGTTAATTTGAATTTAATGGCCGATGGACAGCCAATAGAGGGTGAACAATTATGGTTCAAGATGGAACATCCTATGTTCACACAAAATTTCACAGGAACTACTGATGCAAATGGCAACTGGCAGGCAATATCGGTAGCCGAATTAAGCGAATTATCTAATGTCATTTTCGGCATGGTTGGCGATGTTGAATTCAGTGCAGGCTATGAAGGGTCCAACGACAACATTTTGCTTCAACCGATCAATAATTCAACAATAAACCAGACCATTAGTGCAAAACTACATTCGATTGTTACAGCAGATAGTACCATTCAATTAGATGAGAATAATTCTTTCTCAACAACAATTACAGTTGACTCGCCAACGGTAGAACAACAATTTTTGTTAGAAGGAGTCCAATACTCTTGGGAAATTAACACATTAGATGGAGATTTAACTTCATCTGGAACTGAAGAGGTTAAGGGTGGAGAAATAGAAATTAGCGGTTTCACAGTGGGAAATACAGTACTGAGAGTCTGGACATTGAATACATTTTCTTGGTTAGATAATGATAACGACAATTTCACCATCTCTTTCCTAGACTGGGTCGACGATACTGTGGTAACCAATGAAACAGGAAACGAGACGCAAAACAACACAGATACTTGGGAGCCTACAACGATTAGTTCGGTTACTCTAACCTGTCCAATGCAGAACTATTTGTGGGCGCAAAATGCAACCGACAGTGCATTGATATGCACAATATCCAATCCGAATTCTTTTGAAGTAAGCGTTGAAGTTCTTCTAGGAGATCAAGTTGCTATTGAGTTTACATTGGGGACTCAAACAACCTACATATTTGCGGCTAATGAATCTACAACAATGACCTTCTCCGTTACTAGAAATGGACCTTCCACCGGCCTCTTTGCAGGAAATATGGGAGTGCCTTGGACAATTACATCAACAGCTACTGAATGGAATTTAGAGATTACTAATAGTGGCGAATTCAACTGGAACTTAGAATCGGAGATAATTGATAATTCAGAAGTAGAAACTAACAAAACAGCTCCAACTTCGACCAAGAGCAATACCCCATTATTCATCGGAATTGGAGGATTTATCGTCCTTGCAATCATAGTAGGTGCAGTGGTAGTCCTTAAGCCGAAAGATGATGACTTTGACTTCGAAGATGAAGACTGGAGTGAGGAGGAAACGGGCCCAGTCACTCGACCCCAACCCGATTCCGTTGTTGCAAGGACAAGTAAAACCCTTGATGAGTTGAAAGCAGAAGGGGCGATTATCGAAGATGATGCACCAGCGGGCCCTTCTTCACAATTATTTGATGAAGTAGATGGCGGCACTGAATACCATTCTGAGGTTGTTGAAACAGAACAAATAGAATCTACAGAACAATCCGAAGATGGAGTCACCGTTGATGAAAATGGCACAGAATGGTACGAAGATGAAGTAGGAGTTTGGTGGTACCGCGAGCAAGGTTGGCAAGACTGGGCTGAGTGGCAAGACTGACGCAGAACTTTTGGCCAAGAGGTACGACGGCTGTTTGAGGTGGAGTGTATGGATAGTGGAATGCCGGCATACTCTCTCGTCCTTCACGATGGTGCTGACCCGCGTACTGGTGGTGTCGCAATCTGCGGATTTACAACTGCTGGAATGGTTGGCGTGATAGCAACAAGTCACATTATTTCAAGTCTAAAATTAAAACAATTAGGAACGGTTATGCACGCTGATTTCCCAGCAGTAGCATTGATTCATAATGAAATCCCGAAACATCCAGTAAGAGTATACCAAGGTCAATCCGTTGGAGTTTTTACTTCGGAGATACAATTCAAGAATGAAAAGGATATCATGTTTGCTAGCACTGTTATTGAATGGTTTACTCGTGGTGGATTTGATAAATTAATTATTATTGATGGGCTAACACGTCCAGACAAAGAAATAACTTCGGGTGAATTATTTGGAGTCGGTTCATCCGAAGCAGCAAGAGAAAGACTACGGGTGGCAGGAATTGAACCAATTCAACAAGGGGTTGTTGCGGGAATTACAGGGTTTTTATTAGGCGAAGGCGACCGATTAGGAATTGATGTAACCGCATTATTAGCAGAAGCATCTCCAATGTATCCAGATGCAAGAGCAGCGGCTCTTGCAGTTGAGGCAGTTAGTGATTTAACAGGCCTAGATATTCCACTAACAGAATTGTTAGAAAATGCTAGAGCGGTCGAAGAAAGCGTTAGAGAAACATTTGAAAATTCCATGTCAATGATTCCCGGACCAGGTCAAACTGGTAAAGGAGAATCTGATGAGCAAGGATACTATCCTCCTTCAAAGAATGGAGATACAAGAGATCCTTCTTTCAATTGAATCAAGCATTCGGCTTCCACAGTTGTCGTACAATTTTTATTACATCTGTAAATGCAGCATCGGTAACGAAAACAGGTTCCAAATCAGGTAACCTTGCAGCAGCAAAGTTCAGTTGTTGTAAAGCGGCTATAATTTTCTCCATCTTAGGAGCGCCTCCAGTTCCAGCCCATTTTGGTAAGGAGTCAAGATTTATCAATAGATGATTCCTTGACATTAAATCTGCAGCATCAGCAATATAGCGCACACTTCTACGAAGTTCACGCTGTGAATATTCAATGTCTTCATCATTCCAGACCAATCCACTTGCCCGCATTTGTTGTAATTGAGATCTCGGATGGGCTGCACATTTCAATAGCCCTTTGCTCGGTTATTCTTCCTGCGATTTCAGCATCCCACAATGGACCTATCCACATAGGGCCACTTGCATTTTCTAATTGGTCAGCATTTGGATGAGTGACAAATCGGTATGGAATATCATCACCGCGCACTCTCCAACCCATATTTTGTGTGATTTCACTGGCCCCTTCTTTACTTGTTTTTAATTGAACAGAAACACGCACATGGTGTCCATCAAATAATGCTAAAATCGGTTTTATCTTTTTATCGAGACGCGCTGCTGAAGTAGCGATTAAGCCGAGCAAGATTCTCACCGCATCATCATGAGCATAGATATCAACCAGTCCCTTAGCACCGTATCTTCGCGCCATACTAGAAGGGGATGAACCAGTTAATGCAGCAGTATCGGTAGCAGTTACCTCAAGAACACCACTGCGAGATAAGCATTGAATGGCGGAGTCAAGGAAACTTACCGGAGAGCCGAAAGGGTCTAAATCAACCCATTGGAAAGCAGATTCCATCATCGCTACACGCGCATCTAATTGCTGAATATGTATTCCGTTGATTATTTCTCCACTTGGAATCCTGTTATACCTGTCATCTTCAAATTCTTGATCTACTATTACTTCAGGAGGGTGGGTGATGTGAGAGATTCGAGTCCAATTCAATGCGAACTCATCCAAATCATTTGCACTAATCCTCAATCGTTGTTGCAGATTGGCAGGTATTTCATTGCGCCAACGACGCACTCGTACTCCTGTTGCACAAAGAGCGTCTAATACTCGAATTGGTTTTTCTCCAGCAACCAACCAACCATTCTCTAATGCATCTGCTAAAAGAAGAACTGAGCGAGTGCGAGCTGGAGCCATAGCAGGGTTAAGAAAACCTTGTCCCGTATTCTTAGCAGGCCCTCTTGGCATGTGTGTTGGGCGTTCCTGCTCTTGTTTGAGATGAATTATTGTTCGCCCTTCAAGCCACAAATGACCAGGCCAACCCTCGGGGGTCGCCATTCCTGTAGCATCGCCCGACATAGCCAGCCCTGACCTTGTTTGTTTTTGACAAAACCGCTTCTATCATTATTGGATAGACCTGCTAAATCATTGATTCATTTAGAGCAACTACTATACGGCATAGTAGTCACCTTAGACCATGTCACTTCTAAAATCAGATAAGACAATGCTTGCAGCCGGCCTAATGTTCCTCGTTCTAAACCTCGCAGTTTTGGCTCCACTATCGACTGGTGGAGTCCAAGATGCAGTAGACGAAACATTTGCGACCTACACAAAAGATACAGCATGTGCAAACGATGATTGTACAGAAGCAGAGCCCGATTGGGCAGTTTCTACTTCCCAGCGCGACTATTCCGCTTGGACAATAAACAATCTTGACGATATGATGGCCAACGGTTCAGAACCGGCCTATACAGAGATTGGTCCATTTACTTATGATATTACCAAAACTAATACCATTACTGGCTATGATGCAACAAATGGCACTATGACCTATACTCAAGTCAAGTCTCACCAATGCGCTGCAGAAAGTAAAAATCCTTGTGACACTCCTGTAACTCAAATAAATATTGGATTCCAACCACAGGTGATCGGTGCAACAGGACTTGCAATTAATGGAATTATGGACTTGACCAAAGTAGCATTCTCAGCAGGTATGATGGGCAATGATTTGGAAAACATGCAAGCAGGTTCTGCAACAGCGACCACTATTTCAGCACAAATGGCTGGAGCATCAGCAGCACTGCAAGAACAGCCATCGACTTACTGCGAAACAGCACATGCAATGGCTCCAGCAACAGTAGCCAATGGATGGTTTGATGCATTTGATGCTTATTTCCACTGAAATCACTTTGACCATGATAATGACTCAAACACGAGCGAAATTTATCTAACCTACTCACAAGCCACTGGGCAATCAGCAGATTTCACAGATATGTCAATGGCTATGGATTCAGCAGTGATGCCGACAGGAGAGTCTGCAGCATTGACTAGACAACTCGGTGTTCTCCTCTTTGCAGGACATTGCTCCGCATATGCTACTGCTGATTACGACGGAATAATGGCTGACGCAGCAAATGGATTTGCCAATGTCGGCACAATGCAACGTGCAACCATTTGGGACTATATGGCTATGTTTGACATGGGAACCCTGAAGACGAGACCGATGATCAACCTGACTTGAACACTACAATCGCTCGAGACCATGCAGCGTGCTACGGCGTTGGTGGAACATTCCTTACCAACGGTGGCGGCGATGCAACATGGTATGCTACACCTGCAACCTCAGTAAATGCTTCAGCAAGATTCGCTAATATGGGAATTACTATTGACAACATGGTTGCAATGAATTTACTCTTCGCAGGACAAGGAACAGATACTCCAACAGGTCTACTTGCTAGCAATGTAGACCAAACTGCTTTCGGACTTGCAACTTTCATGCAAATGGATGCAGTTTCAGCAATGACTGCATTTGGTCTTGATGCTACTCAATATGGAGCTATTGCAATGTGGGCTGGTGCTTGGCTAACCGATGTTAGCAGTTTGCCTATGGTTTTGAAAGGTGGAGCAGGTGATATGACCGCATCACTCTTCGTCAATACTACCTTTGGCGCAGCAGACCCAATCAACGGTGGTTTCCTAACCAACAGCCTGAACTTAGGCGGTGCATGGGGAGTTGTCGGTGCATCTCTTGGTGCTCCGGCAGTCGATTTAACCGCAGCACAATCCGGTAACCTCCTCTATGGTCCTCTTGGACTAACAACTTCAGCAGGAGCAACAATATTCCTATACGGTGAACTATCTGGAAAAACTCCTCCAATTGATTTCACTACAATGCAACCAGGTGCACAAATGGAATGGAATGCTTCAACAATTGCGGCTTTGTATGGAATTGATGTAAATGCAGCTTCCGCAGTTCGCGCTTTGATGATGGGCCCAATATATGGTGAAACACCAGCATCTTTCGTACCAGGATTTTTGATGAGTACATTCGGAACTACTCAGTATTTGACTCAACCTGTGAGTGCGTGGTTATTCGGATGGCACGACCCAGTTAGTGCCTTCCTTGCTTCAGGAAACCCAATGGACATGACTGTTGGATGGGCTTCACTTGATACCAATGAAACATACTATGGTTCAGATGGAGTTCTCAATGGTGATGGAACATCATACACAGTTTGTACTGGAGAAGTTGCAGGATGTGACAAAGGAGAATCTGTATTAGAAGATGGTTCCAACGAATTGGCATGGAAGAACTCCAGAATGCAAGCAGCAACCTTTGGATTGATCGGAGTTGAATACCTAGATGGTGCAACAGGCGGATTCCTTACAGGAACTGACGACAAGGTCGATGTATCAGGATATGCAGTAGTTCCTGTTACCTGTGATGCAACAGGAACCGTTGAAGGTATTCCAGTTGACATCTGTACAGCATCTGTTGAAGCAACATCACGTTCTATTCAAGCAAAGAACTTGAAAACATTCACTTTACTAGATGCAACACCGAGCGCTCTACCAATTTTCTTGGGCAGCGATATTACATTGAAGAGTGAGAAACTATCTGGCTTGATTATTGCAGGCGAATCTACAACAACATTCTACTTGGACACCCGTCAAAATACAAATATGACAACAGCTCCAGAAATGTCTGATTTGACTAAGGTTTTCACAATCAAGTCATCATCTATGATAGGTACAGCAGATGCTGATACTATGGAAAGTTCAATTGTTACCAATCAAGACTCGTTCGCGTATTGGACAAACTTCGATCACCCAGTTGATTTCATTACTGTATTGTTCTATATTGGTGCATTATTATGTGTCGCTAACGGTGTTAAATTAATGCTTGCTGAAGAGGAATCTGAGGAAAGCAACGATACCGAAAAGCACGATGAAGCGCCTGTTGAAATTACCGAAGAAGCATCGGAATGAATAGCGAATTAGCCGTTCATCTTCAATAATGCGAGAACTCAACACCTGGTAACGCATGTGTTACCTTGTGTCCATTGTCGACAACAGTGCCGATGATAGCAGTTCCTTGCATGCGTGAAGATAACCATTCACAGATTGCTTCAGCGTGTTGAGGTGAAACAGCAACGATCATTCCTGTACCCATGTTGAATGTCCTATACATCTCTCTTGTTTCAACAGCGCCTAGTTGCTGTAACCAAGTAAATTCAGGGTGTGGGGTTAGTGGCGATGAAATATGCCATCCTAGCGAATCATGCAGTCGTAATAGGTTGGACAAGCCTCCACCTGTGACATGGCAAATTGCTCTGATGTCGCTAAGTGAAAATTGTTCATCTCCTCTTGCGCCATTTAGTAAATCTATTACTGGGTCGCAATAGATACGAGTAGGGTTTAGCAAAAGTTCTCCGACACTAATGGGTGCATCCTGCACTCCTGCAAAGCGCAATACTTCTCGCCCTAACACATTGGTATCAAATGGTGCATCATCGGTATAGGACACTCCACCATGCTCCAATACTCTTCTTACCAGTGAGTATCCGTTTGAATGGATTCCAGAAGAAGGCAACCCAATCAATACATCGCCTTCTTGCAAATGTTCTCCAGTAATCGCTTCACCCTTTGGTAGCCATCCGAGGGCAGTTCCAGACATATCTAATTCAGTAACAATTCCAGGTAATGATGCAGTTTCTCCACCAGCGAGAGTTACCCTTGCCAAACGACAAGCCTCAGCCAGAGATGCTCCTAAAGCAGCGTGGATTTCTGGGTCAGGTTTTGGTACAGCGACATAGTCAACAAAAGCGATTGGTTCAGCACCTACGCAGAGTAGATCATTGACGTTCATAGCCATACAATCTATACCAACTCCGGCCCATTGATTTAATGCGCTAGCAATTTGTAATTTGCTACCGACACCATCGGTAGCCAAGGCAAGAAGATTATCTCCAAACTCGATTAGTCCCCCGAAACCTCCGGGTAAGTCAACTGGAGCCCCAGGAGTTCCCGTTTTGCGAACAGACTTACCCAATGCACCGATTAAAGAAGCGACTGCTGAACCTTCAAGGTCAATATCGACACCTGCGCTAGCATAGTCCATTGGCTCGTCCATAACCATTCCAAAGCAAGGGGTTTGAAGAACCATGCGCTTGATGAATTACTCTAATTTTCTTGATATAATGCTTTTGAAAGTAGAGGGAGAGAAGTATCTAAGCGATAATCAATAGAGGAATGAGTGCCAACAAATTCTTGCCATTGATGGGTAATTCCAAGATCGTTTAGCCGTCCAACCAAACTACGAGAGCCATATTGGATGTGATATTGGTCTCGATTACCACAGTCGATGTATAACGCACTTAGGCCCTGTAAGTTTTGTGAAGCATTTTCAACTAGTGTTAATGGATCAAACTGCAACCAATTATTCCAAGACTGCTCATCGATTAGACATTTGTCAAATGATACAGGCAAGGTAATTCCGAGAATGTTATCCGAAGTTACTGGTCTTGGGTCATAAGATGCTGCAAGTGCGCACATCATCAGGGAGTGGAAATCGGCACCGGATAAAGATGCGGCTTGAACAACACTTTCGACATATTTTGCAGCACTCTCATGTTTTGCGATATGAGTAATTGTTTCAGCAAAAGTAGGCTTGTACATTAGGTCAAAACCAACATCTCCAGAATGACTGGCGATAGCAGACCAAACATTGGGTTGTGTCATGGCATTATACAATGCCCCATAGCCACCGGATGATTTGCCAACCAAGGCAAATTTACCATTGGTAGAATAACGCTTAGAGATTTCAGGTTTCAAACATTGAGATAGCCAACTTGACCACTTACCCATTATCGGCGAATCAACAAATTGATTGCCACCAAGGCTGGTAAAGGTGTCAGGAAATACAAGAATAGTTGGCTTCATTTTACCTTCAGAAATAAGTCTTTCATGGCGCTGTGGCAATGTTTCAGCAAAAGCCTTCCATCCAGCGCGTTGTGGTCCAGAAGATGTAAATGGTGCAAGATAAATGATGACAGGGATTAATTCCCCGTTCTCCATTGCCGAATCTGCTTGTTGGGGGATATGTACCAAAATCTCTCTGAGAGTAGGGTCCCCGAGGCGATTTTTGAGCAATTCTGAATCGACTGAAAATCTCTCCATTCGGCCGCTAAGAGGTGTGAAATTATGCCCCGGCATATCACCTCCGTAGATGAACACACACATGGGCTAATCGGTTGATAATAAAATCTAGAATTTCATCATCGGCATTCGTGCAGTGGTAGTAAATTTCCACTGCTATTGTTTACCTGTTGCCCGCTTTGAGTTTGCAGTGGAAACCAAGGGGTGTAGATTCTTAGCATGAATCATCATAAACTGTTGACTTCACATGCGATAAGTCGGGTAGTACAATCTATCACAAAGGGTGCTCATAATGTTACAAGAATTTGATTTACCAGCCCGTTGGACTTCCCTTATCCAAGACTACTTCTCTGAAGCAGTTCATAATTTGGCACAGACGTGGCCAGATGATCAATCCTTAGATATTTCATACCGGATTATAGAAGGGTTCGATACAGAATTTGCCAATGATATTGTAAAAAACCCCGACATCCATTTCCAAGCGGCGAATCAAGCACTGCGTCAATTCTTAATCGATGCGGGTGGTGCTACAATGTACCCATTTGTGCGTATAATCCACCTTCCTAGTGACCAAATTCGCACCGTGTCGCAATTACGGGCTGATGATATTGGCCAAATGTTGGCACTCGATGCAGTAGTCACAAAAATTTCAGGTGTTAGACCTCGTATTTACTCTGCTGTGTTTCAATGCATGGCGTGCGAACATACTATGGTTCTCAATCAGACAAATGAGCAGGAACTGATAGAGCCTGTTGAGTGTGAACAAATTACTGGTGGTTGCGGAAGGCCAAAGAACAAAACTAGATTTGTTCTGAATCACAACGAATCAATATTGATTAATTCACAATTTATTGAATTACAAGAATTACCAGAACAGATGAAGGGTGGAATTCAACCAGAAAGAATAGTCTGTATCGGTGAACACGACCTTGCAGGAAAGTTGAATCCAGGTGACCGAGTAAAGGCCAATGGAGTTCTTTTCATACGCTCTCAGAGAAAAGGTGGAAAAGATACCCCTGTGTTTGATATCTTTTTGCGAATTCAATCATTGGAAAGGCAAAATATTCCATTGGAAGAGATTAATATTACCGAGGATGAAGAGTTGGAGATCAAAGAACTAGCACGGCGCCCAGATATCTATGACTTATTCACCAACAGTATTGCTCCTTCCATTTTCGGAATGGATGAAATCAAGAAATCTTTAATGCTACAATTATTCGGCGGAGTGGCTAGATTAAATGAAGACGGTACAAGGAATCGTGGCGATATTCACATTCTGCTAATGGGTGACCCCGGAGTTGCGAAATCACAATTACTCAGCTATATGTCAAAACTTTCTCCAAGAGGGCGTTTTACTTCAGGTCAATCAGCATCCGCTGCAGGTCTAACAGCCGCCGCGGTCCAAGACCCATCGGCTGATGGAAGATGGACATTAGAGGCCGGTGCGTTGGTTCTCGCAGACTTGGGCCTTGCCGCAATCGACGAATTCGACAAGATGAACGAGGGCGATAGGTCTAGTATGCACGAGGCGATGGAACAACAGAGGATATCGATTTCAAAGGCAGGAATAAATGCAAGTTTGCGAACAAGGTGTGCGATTTTGGCAGCAGCGAATCCTAAGAAGGGTAAGTTTGAACCAGTTTCAGAGATTCCCTTTACTTCGCAAATCAATTTATCACCACCTCTAGTTTCTCGTTTTGATGTAATTTGGTTGCTAACCGATGATGCGGACGAAAACAAAGATGCAAAAATTGCCAATCACATCATCAAAAATAGATTACGAGGTGTCAGCGAATTATTAGTCAATGAGGGTAGTGCATCCGATCCGTCTAAATCATCAGCAGAATTGAAAAAATCAGCGGATGATTCAGAGATGTTGCCAAGAGAATTAATTCGCAAATATATTGCCCATGCCAAGAGAACGGTCCACCCTAATTTAACCGATGAAGCGAGGGACCTAATCGTCAAGTTTTACATTGAAACCAGAAAAAAAGGTGGTAAATCAAGCGATAGTGTTTCAATTACTGCTCGTTCACTTGAAGCGTTAGCAAGATTGGCAGAGGCCAGTGCAAGAATCCGTCTCTCTCAAGAAGCAACACTCGAGGATGCACAAAGAGCGATTACTCTGACTAGTTTATGGCGATATGCATTAATGGGCGAGGATTTCGATGAAACCTCAACATATGCTGGAAAGAAAGGTTCTGTTCGTAATAAGGAAAAGGCGATTCGAGATATTGTTTCAACACTTCAAAATGATGGCAATGGAATCGCAAATTCAATAGATGTGTATAACGAAGCCGAAAAATTAGGAATCGATAGAAATAATGCAGAAACTATAATTGAAAAATTGGTTCTAAATGGCACATTGATGCGACCATCACTCGTAGATGGAACATTGGCAATAGTTTGAGCCAAGTCAGGCAATATCAATCGCTTGACTGATGAAGGGTGAGTGCATGGGCTTTGTTATGGGGGAGACTTTTACAGAGCAGCCAGTTGGCGAAATCGCCGATGCTGATGCTCTAATCCCCGAAATTTTGGGCTTTATGTGTGGCATAGAAGTCCATCAGCAATTGGCAACAGGAAAACTTCATTCACGTCAAAAAGGCGAACTGTATGATGTTACAATAGACACAGTTCCAGAACACTGGCCTCGCTATAATCGCAGACTTAGAGCCGGTAGGGGAGAAGGTGGAAAAATAGATGTCGCATCACGTTTTGAATCCCTCCGAAACCGTTCATTCACCTACGTACAATCGCCCAATGCTGGCTTGATAGAATTAGATGAGCAACCTCCTTTACCACACGACCAAGATGCAATAGATATCTCGTTAACAGTCTCAGCATTACTTCAGGCAAAGCCAGTATCGTTAATCCAAACCATGCGTAAGACCGTGGTCGATGGTTCCAATACAAGTGGATTTCAACGAACTTCCTTGATTTCGATAGATGGAACTCTATCTACTGAAACAGGCCCAGTAGGAATTGATCTACTATGTCTTGAAGAAGATTCAGCGCGAAAGTTAGAAACTGAAATGACTGCTAATGGTGAAAATGTGATTTACAATCTTGACCGTCTTGGCCTACCTTTAATTGAGATCGCAACAGCTCCAGATATTACTTCACCACAACATGCAAAGGAAACTGCAATTGCTTTGGGAAGAGTACTGCGTCAAACAAGAAGAGTTCGCCGCGGATTAGGTTCGATCCGTCAAGACCTCAATGTCTCATTGATGTGCGGTGATAGAGTTGAAATCAAAGGCTGTCAAGACCTATCTTGGATTCCAAGAATAATCAGTCTTGAAATGGCAAGGCAATTACATTTTTATCGCCTTACAAATGAATTGAGGAGTTCAATGAATCTGCCATTATTAACTCCTGATAGAAGAACTACAGATTTGACAACAGAAACTCAAGTCGCAGCAGCAGTTGCACAATTACTACCATTGGATTTGCATGATGTTACCAATTGTTTTGCACAATGCACCTCAAAAATGGTCATCACTGGTTTATCCAATGGCAGCATAATGATGGCATTACCACTTGCAAACCTCGCCGGCAAGATCGGAACAAAACAAATGGATAATGGCGATTCCCAACTGCCCCGACTTGGCCGTGAACTTGCTGGTGCGGCAAAGCAAGCGGGTGTTAAAGGCGTATTCCATTCTGATGAGTTACCAGCCTATGGAGTAGAGGCAGAACAAGTGAAACATGTCCGTAGTGAATTGAAACTTACAGATTCAGATGCTTTCATCTTATGTTTAGCACCCTCGTTGGCAAGCGGAATTAGCACTTGAAAGCGTCCTTCACAGGGCACGTTTAGCGTGGCATCGCATTCCACAAGAAGTACGCAACGTAGTAGTCAAGAAAGGCGCTCCCGAAGATGGTACAACCTCTCCGATGAGACCACTTCCAGGCGGTGCTAGAATGTATCCAGAAACAGATATTCCATCTTTCATTCTATCCAACCAAGAATGGCTCACTATTCTTGAAAATTTACCGATGAGTGATGATGAGCGGAATATGAGGATGCAGCAGTTTGAGATTTCACAAGATCAATCTAAACAAATAATTGCAAGACAATTGGATGATATTTTCGTGGATAATATTGGCGATTTACCCCACAAGGGGCTGGCGACATTACTTTTAGAAAACGATACTGTGAATCCTCAATTATTGGCTAATGTGCTTCGAGCAAAAGAAGCAGGTCACCTTTCACGCGAATCTATGAACGAGATAGTTACAACATTAATAGGTTCAAATCCGACAGTTGAAGAGATTGCCGAATATGCAGAAAAGAATGGATATAAACCTGCTAATGTTGCAGATTTAGCTTCAGTAGTAGACTCTATCATCGCTCAAAGAATTGACTTTGTCAAAGAAAGAGGCATGGGCGCCATGGGACCATTGATGGGAATTGTAATGCAGGAATCTGCTGGTGCAGATGGTAAGCAGGTAAGCGCATTATTGCGAGTAGCGATTCAAAAAGTAATAGAGTGATGTCCATGAATCGCCTACAAAGGTCACTCATATTCTGCGCTATTTTTCTAATTCTAAGCACAGGTTCAGCGAGTGCAATATCAAGTCCAAGTGAATCAGACCAAATTTATGGATTTGAGGCACAATGGGTTCAACAATTTGACGCTGGATATGTTACTACTGCACCCATAATAGATAATGCAACAATATTTGTGCGGACCAGTGGAATGTGGATCGGACAAGAAAGACCACAAGTATTTGCATACGAATTAACAGGTAAGGAATTATGGAATAATACCAATCTCAATGCCACCCAACATGATATGTCGCCTTTGAAGATAATAGAGGCAGGGCAAGGACAATGCGGAACTTGGTCTAAGCAACTTATCATCGGCTGGTCTGATGGATTAATCGAATCACTTGAACCGATGACAGGGCTAAGAAATTGGCATTATCAAAGCGAGGTAAATGTTTGGGGAATTACTGGTTCATTGGCTCAAGACGAGGATAAATTAGTAGCGCCAACAAGAACAGGAATCGTTAGTTTGTGTTTAGCAGATGGGACTTTAATCCAAAACACAACTACCGATTTGGGTTGGAGAAATGGTGTTACTGTGACCGATACCGGCTATCTAGTGGGTGATGAAAATGGAACTCTATGGCATCTATCACGCGAGGGCAATTTGACATCATATCCACTGGCAATTGGCAAAATTAGACATCCACCTCTCTTGACCAATGGGGGAATAGTGATACATGCGCAGGGACAAGGGCAGAGCACAATTGCCCTACTCGATGAAAACTATTCAATAATCAACAGTCATATTTCAGGTTCTTCTCCAGCGATGCCAATCATTGTAGACGGGTATTTGGTGACAGGTGATTCATCTGAATTACGTTCATTTGATTGTTCGCAAAATTGCAGTGCATTATCTTCGCTATCATTCGCCACCAACGGTGAGATGGCAATGGGATTGGATAGTCAATTCATGGTGCCACTCAACACAGCCCAAGGTGGCTGGAAAGGATTTACATTAGTTGAAAATGGATTACTTGAACATATTAGAGGCTTCCAACCGGGTTTCTCAACATATACAACCGCAGCACCCGCAGTATATTCTGAAGCAGATTCAGATTGGTTGGTATTAGCAAATGACGCCGGTAGGATGGCTGTTTATTGGCGTGGATTAAATGAAACAAATATCATCGATGAAGTGGATGAAAACCTTTCAATAGATAATGATGAACAAAATTATAATCAAATAATTTTACTTGCAATTTTCAGTAGTTTCTGTGCAATATTATTCATTGTAGGAAAGCCACAACAAGGCAAGAAATTTTCAATATTACTTATTTTGATTGTCGCGGTCATCACAATACCAACATTGTCAACCCAATGGTCGGGCAAAGTGGATGATTTGAGCGCGACTATTGGGGATGAAGGCGCAACGAATGGAGTAGAAGGTGAATGGAATCAAAGTTGGCCCGAACATTGGAGAGATACTCAGGTCTTAATTATTGAAATAGATGGCCAACAGCAAATCATGGGTGGATATTCAGGATATGATAATGTCTTACAGTTAACGACTCAAGCAGCCTCTGACCTAAATATTACAATTAGTTCACAGCAATCAGATCTCGGCACTTATATCACTTCGTTTAATGATCACCAAGGGCAAGGTTGGGAGTTTTTCGTCAATGGTACAAGAGGCTCATTATCGGCAGAAAATGTTGTCATTGAAGAAAATACAATCGTTCACTGGCTACCTGCATGATATTGCAAAATCGTTGCTAATTTGCGCGCAACCCTCAAGGAGGCGTTACCCTTGGCTTGCTATATGTTCCAAGCCCTTGGTACACACGGACCAGTCCTTTCACCAACAACTAGTCTTGTTTTGGATGTAATTTTAGTAGTCGCAGCATTTTGGCTATTAGCAACTCCTTCGAAGAAGAGTCTTGGAGATTCACTGTTGCTAGTTACATTAGTTCTAGCAGTTTCTGCAACACGAGTATTGATGCAACCTTTACCTAATATCCAACCTGTGACGGTTGCAGCATTGATCATCGGAGCTCAATTAGGAGCGCGACGTGGTGCTGCTTTCGCAATATTGGTCGCAATGATTTCCAATGCCGTAATCGGTAACGGGTGGTGGACTATTTTCCAAGCCATAGGTTGGGCAAGCGTTGCGGTTATGGGCTCAAAGTTAGCCTTAATTGTCAATGGGGAATTACAACGCAGCCGTCTCTTTATTGCGGCTATCGCTTCTGCCTTTGTCTTTGATCTCATAGTTTCATTATCTATCATAGATAGTTCATTTACATTATTGACTTTCCTAACATATTTGGCTCATGGAATCCCATATGATTTACTACACGCAGTAGGCAACCTAACCTTTGCAGTTTGGTTTGGTTCATGGTTTGCAGATGTGGTTGCAGAAGATATCGTTGTTGAAGAAATTGAATTCACAGCAGTGGAATCTATTGTTCAACAATCCTGAATAATAAGGTTGTAGAAGGTTATGTCTAACGCAGATGATTCCCCTTCAATGGCTTTGGTAGTTCGAAAAGACTTGGGATTATCGGCAGGTAAAATGGCTGTTCAATGTGCACATGCAGCAGTTTCGTGCACCATGGCCTCACGCAAGACCAATTCCAGATTAATGGAGAGATGGCTAAATGGTGGAGCCAGAAAGATATGTCTCAAAGTTGACGACCTGCAAAGTCTGCAACAATTAGCTGGACAGGCACAAGCAGCAGGTCTGGTAACACACATCGTCAAAGATGCTGGCCATACAGAAGTGGAGCCTGGGACGATAACAGTTCTCGGCATTGGACCAGCACCAAGAAGGTCAATCGATGCACTCACTTCACAGTTGAAGCCTTATTGAGGGTTGAGCCCTACCTCGGCTTGAGGGGATGAAGTGGGACTACGCTCAATTATTCACAAGATGACAGCTCCTTCACATCAAGGAGATTCGCCCTCAGGGCCAGTCAAAATGATTCTTATCGTCAATAATGGCCTAAAGATGGGTAAAGGTAAAATCGCTGCACAAGCAGGTCATGCTTCAGTTCAAGCAACTCTAAACGCAGGACAAAAAAATCCCCTAGTTCTTGATGCATGGTTATCTTCTGGACAAAAAAAGGTCTGTCTAAAAGGTGATGATGCAGACCATTTACTGGCACTAGAAAAATTAGCAATCGATGAGGGATTGTTGACTTCAAAGGTTCACGATGCTGGACATACTCAAATCCCTTCAGGTTCTTTGACCGTATTAGCCATTGGACCTTGTCAAGATGAGTTGGTTGAGAAAATAACAGGTACTCTCAAACTTCTTTAATTTCATTTGTCCAATTCTTCATCAAAGAATGGACTGGATAACATCTCGATTTCACCATTATTGATGGCGAGTAACCTATCTCTGGGAATAACTTCCCAATTCTCATCAGTTAATTCCTTAGTAGAAATTAGTATTGCGTCGCCATATGCCTTTGAACGTCTAAGCATATACATTGGTTTACTGCTATAATGGTTAAAAGCATACATCATGTTTCCATCACTGATCAACAAATTCAAGTTGATAGTGCCATCATATAAATTAAACACATTTTCAATCGCCTTTTTCAATGCTGTATATTTTCCTCTAAAGGTTCCAGAGTCTTGATATTCACTTACCTTGTCCATTATTTGATGAAAAATTGTCTCTGAATCTGTATCTCCCTCTCGCCATCGGGTGACCTCCTGCACCAGTGACCCAGCCGTTATGAGCCAACATCCAGTCTCTTCCGTTGTGGTGGCGAGTGAATGGATGGCAATTACAATCATTCGGCTCGCCCTGCGTAGCATAGCGAATATGAGCGATTAGGTTGTGACTACGGGCCTCATCTATACTGTCAAAGAAAGCATCATCCCAGTCTGCTCTACATGCAGCACGATGCACTACTGCACTATTTCCTTCAAACCACCCAATACCCCAGCCATCAGGGTTTCTGCTGGCGTATTCTGAAAATATTGGTAAACTTCTTGTAGCCCTATCTTCATCGTTACAACTCATTGCAAATAAATCACACATAACTCTAAATTACCACGAGTATATTTCAATCCTTGCCCATGACCTTGCAAAAGATTACACAAAACCACCGGTTTGATGTGTGTTGGCGAACAGGCGAGTACATGCGCGACCATCCGAGTGACCGAGTAGATGTTCGCTCGGACACAGTAACCCAGCCAACCGCTCAAATGCGAGCCGTAATGGAGAGTGCTAGTGTTGGAGATGACGTTCTGGGTGACGATTTAACCGTCATCGAGTTACAAAATAGAGTTGCAAAATTATTCGGTAAAGAAGCGGCTCTTTTCGTAGCCTCAGGAACGATGTCTAACGCCATTGCCATTCGAGCACACACCGTCCCTGGTGACGAGATTATATGCGATAAAACCGCTCATATCTACAAATATGAAGGTGGGGGATATGCAGCATTATGTGGAGTTAGCATCGCTTTAGTAGAGGGAATAAACGGTATCATGAGTCCTGATAATGTTGCATTAGCAATACGAAAATCTGAAGGTAGCCAAGGCCATTATCCAAACGGTTCATTGGTCTGTGTAGAAAACACCTCAAACTTAGGCGGAGGGACTTGTTATCCTCAACAGACATTAGATGAAATTGCTGCGGTAGCCAATAAAAACGGATGCAAAACACACATTGATGGTGCCCGAATATTCAATGCGATAATCAAAACAGGAATAGATGCCAAACGGATGACTAGAGATTATGATTCGGTTTCAATTTGTTTCTCCAAAGGAATGGGGGCCCCTGTAGGTTCAGTCCTGGTTGGTAGTACAGAATTCATCGCTCGGGCTCATCGCTGGAGAAAGATGTTTGGAGGAGGTTGGAGACAAGCGGGAATATTAGCACAAGCCTGTCTTTTCACTCTAGACAATAACATACAGAGGATGGAACAAGATCATCAACGAGCAAAACGTATTGCAGCAGCCATTAATTCCATTGACACATTCTCAGTAGATTTGGAAACTGTTCAAACAAATATGGTTTATGTCACATGTGATAAACCCGCATCCAAGGTAGTAGAAGGGTTACAGAAACATGGAATCGATCTGTTCGACCTAGGTCCAAATAGTGTTAGAATTGTTTGCCATTTACACATTGATGATGAGGATGAACAGAGAATAATCAAAGCATTTTCACAATTAATTTAGAATTTGTTTATTATCGCCGAGCAATGTTTTGTTTGCGTACTTCAAATACTCTAGGCTTGATACATCACTATGAGTTCTAAGGACAAGCAAAATTGTGATGTTTGTAAAAATAATGCAGGCTCTGAAATTCTCTGCCAGTTATGCCAGTCAATTGTCGGCAATTCATTAGGCACAGATTGGAATGTTGTATTATCTCCAAGGGAGCACGAAGAAGGGATTGAATTGTTCGGAGGGAGAGGTGGAACCTCCCGTCAACGTTGGGCGAAATTAAAGGGTAATGTAGACGGAACTGCAGATGTTACATGGGCTAGATTAAGGGATAATGATGATCCAATTCGCTCATTGCCTTGTTCGATTGAACGGCTTCGGGAAATCATTCATTTGATAAAAGAAGGTCACCGCTTACAACACGAAGAACGGAGGCTACTACAAATTGGCTTCGAGTTACACGATGGAAAACTTCTTTCATTTTTACAAGATACAGCTGTACTCGATGGAAGAAAACTTCCTGCACCGGTTCCAATGATCTCAATACTGACTCTAATCTCAGACGAGAAAAAGAGGATTGGGTGGAATATATCTAAGTTGGTGTCGACTATGGGATCCTTAGTTCACGATGCAATCACTTCTCGAGAACAAGAGCATTATGGGCGTATTTTTAATGATTACAGAAGGCATAGAATGTTGCGGAGAAGAGAATTACGCGACGGGCGACAGCAACCAAATAACTGCAAAAAGAGACCGCTTATAGCGATGTTAACTTGGTTACAAATAGAAGCCGAAGACCATCTTAAGGATGGGGATTCAAACGGCAATCACCCATTGAGTGCTTGGGCAAGAGATGTGCGTTTACGAGTTCATGTTTCAGACCCCTCCTCTTTCAACAGAGTGGTAGCAGAAGGTTTTGACCATCATCCCAAAGGCTCTCTCGACTTGATAACTTCTCCTTGGATTTCAAGATGGCTAAAACATAGGCCGACAGACAGGCCTATTGCACTCAAAGATTGGCCGTTAAAACTTACAAGAAATAAATGGCAATTTAGGGTTAGGACAAAGGCAGGTAATTCCCGCCTAACAAATATACCAGAAGACCCAGCAATTTGGGCTTATCTGATATCTGCGGTATTATCTCCACTTGAATCCCAAATCGGATTAAATTTATTGGCCATACAAAGCAATTGGACCGCTAGCCATGATGATAAATTAGATATTTCAGCTCCAATCCGCCGGTCAATTATTTTTCTAAACCAGATAATTGCGGCCAATCCAAAGAATGTATTTGTCCAATCAGGAAGAATCTTGGTAATTGGCCGCTTAGGCCATTTTTACGAAGTAAGAGTTGGAAAAGGAGTGCATGGGGCGCCATTCCATATTGACGCCCTCAGAGGTTTAACACCACATTCACCCAATCCATTGTGTATCCATCATGGAAAGTTTCACGCCCAAGTACCATTGGGGGATACCATTGCTTCAGTAGTACTTTCACTAGTGGACGATGTAACATTAGCCGATAGAGTTGAGAGTTTGCGGGCAGAAATAACTAACAATCCACCATTTGGGTTTAATAATAAACTAACTCCTATCGAAAAACCATTTATTGATGTCAAAGCACTTGAACAATTGAGTCTTCAGTTTACAAAGAGAGATATCGGATGGTATGATTTTGACGAAAATACCATTCCAGCGCAGCCAGGGGATTCGTTACAAAATTTGTTAGAAAGAAATCACGACGCACGAGTGTTCCGATATCCAGTAGGGGCTATCAGAGGTCGAAATAACTTTTTTCGTGATCACAACGGCGACATACTCCGAGCAAGGAGGCCGCGCAATACAAAATACATCAACGCAACGCTCAGAGAAGTTTCTCAAGGAAACCCACCGCCAATTGAAAAATTCGTTGAAGAATGGCGTCAAGAAGTATCATTCAAGCCACTTAATGAAGTAATAGACCACGCTCATAGAATGAATCCGCCTTATGGTGACGATTGGATGTACTTGCGAAATGACGGCATCGGCAATCGAAACTATCCCATTGGCGATATTAGAAACGGAGAGCGTCGTTGGTGTGAACTAATGCCGCGTATTTGGCAAGCCTTGCAACTTCAACCACTTGGTTCAACAATTCGGATTGGAGAACAAAATATGCAGGCAATATCCTTTGAACACTGTAACCTAAGAGTGACGTTGAGAAACAGAACCGAGAAGCGTACAGTTGTAAGACTTGCTGAATTATTAGGCTATGCTGAAGATGGAGTTTACAACGGGCAAATTGTATTGGTTCGCAGAGATCATCCTCTACCTAACAACCGCCGTTCGATGACTCGAATAGTTGAGGCATTGCAGCAAAGAAATGGGGCGAGAGGCGCTCCACCTTGGTGGTGGCATTATTCGGAGGCAGCAGAGGCACCACAAGAAGTACCTGAATTCCCATGGGAATTAGAAGAAGATCTACGCGATGAAGAAGCAATTCGACTCAGCGTCAACATTATTCCTTGATAGGCCGCGATTCTCTTAACTGTACAGCAGCGACAATAATCGCAAGAGTGGTAATTAGTGATACAGCGGGTAATCCTTTTTCATCCACAGGCTCCTGTTCGATTATATCTTCAACGACGATTGGATTGATTACTTGATACATCAAATGGATAGTGAGGTCATCTCCATCAAATGCATCAGGCAGAGAAATCTGTTTTGTACCGCTTGTTGAATTGCCCAAAGGTTGAATCTCACGTACGATAAATGGATAGTCCTCTAAGCCATTGGTCCCATCTTTGAAATGAGCAGATGCTTCAACAACCCACAAATTTACCGAAACAACACTATCTCCGAATTGAGAACTGTCTATTGAAAGATTCCATGAAACATTGCCACTATTTGGCCCAGTACTAGTCCAAATGAAACTTGAACTACCCTGTCCAAGACCTAAGTCGATTTGTGCCAATGCAGTGAAATCATCTTGCAAAGTATCTCCATTAGATACACTCCCTACTTGCTTTTGGCTACCATTAAAAATAACGGTAGGGGGAACTCTCTGGCCATATCTCGATTCCCAGCGAAGGTCCAAAACATCAGTGCCAAAAGGGTCCTGAGTTTCGCCAATAGAGCGATGGAAATTATATTGCTGAATCGATATCTGTTGCTCTACATCATCAAGTGCATGTTCAACATCAACACAATTAGTGCACCATGTAGCTGTATAATCTTCAACGATTGCAGGAAGGTCGGCTAACTGACTTGTCTGGACAGAACTATTGTTTGCTTCAGCCCACTGCCCTCCGAAGACGACTCCAATCGACAATGTTTCAGCCGGTGCGGCATCGGCTTCGATCGGAATAATTATCGAAAGTAACATTAACGAGACAAGGCAAGATAAGAAGCGCATTAATCAAGGCTATCTAGTGATTCAATATCAAGTGTTTTGATTGCTGTCAACATTACACGCTTTACAATTGTATAAAATCCTCAAAGGCACCATCAACGAATAACTTACCAGAAGCATCCTCATCACGAAATTGTTCTAAGCGTGATGAAACACCACTTCCGGTAAGACGGCAGGTTGAAGCAACACGGTTTAACAAACCATCAGCAAGGTCAAGAGATTGCAATGTGGCATAATAGACACACGCAACAACCATCAGAATGTTGGTGTTGACTGTCAGTGGAGTCTGCACTCCATCGCCAGGTTCGCACAAGAGGTCTAGTCTATAGGCAGCGTTTCTGTGAACGATATCTAAATCAGCATCACTCAATGTAACGGAAAGATTTTGTTCAAGGTGGGAAACCACCTGGTCAACATCATCACAACGCAATTCGCTAGGATTGATTCTACGGGGTGGAGCCACACCTAGGAAACTAACACGAGCCTTGTAGTGCTTCATAATTATTGTCTTAGCAGATAATATCTGCTTGTCAGTCAGTCCAAACCTAGGAAGGTCGAAGCGACGGTCAATCTTTGAAGTGATTTGCAAATCTCCACCGAGCTCAGCCAAAGCAATGGCGATAATTCTAGCGTTGTTTTCCTCAGAGTCACCCTTCAAGTCATCCTTTTGACGGCAGATAGACTGCTTAGGCATAGCCAACCTCTTTTGGTCACAACTCTTCAAACCGTCACGTAGCTGATTTTCTTCATCAGTCAATGGCAAGCAAGCCATACGAGCTAAATGCTCTAAGCGAATAGCCGAATTATAGCCATAAAGGCTATTCATCTGATTCATTACTTTGCCGAAGAATGGATGACTATCGCGTACAGTGCCACGTTCCATCAACCTCAAGCGATAGAATGCCTTTTTAGCGGAAGAAGAGAGACCACGGATTTCCAGTTTAGAAAGTGGTTTACTACCAAGTGCAGTGTTTTTGTCAGTCTTATCAAAGGTCTTGACCTTGGTTGCAGTTGCCCCTTCGCCATAATGGCGGTTGTCATCATTGGCAGTGTACTCTTGCCAATCGACTACTACCACTCCACAATCGTCACATTCCTTTTCCGCACGTACATCGGCTAATTGTGAGATTCGCCTGCTTCCGCATTCTTCACACTTCCGTTCTTGTTTTCTTGTTTGTTTGTTTTATCATTCATATTTCATTCCTCCGTTTTATGATGCATTCTTAATAAGGAGTTGCACGATCCTTTTGTTGTCGACCAGAGATTAGGGTTTCCTAAAAACCAGTCTCTTGGCGCCAGTTTAGTCGCCATACAATCTTATATGCGGCTACTACTATTTGAAACTATCGCCTGAGATGTCGTATAATGGCCGAACATGAATTAGTCTTGTTCACATTAATAACATTCCTTCGACCCTATATAAAGTAAGGAAACATGAATACAAGTCATCACCTCAAACAGTGCCTATAAGCAGTTTTTGAAACGTAGAATATTGTTCACCTTCTCTTACTACGTTGGTTTGTATAAGATTCCATTCAGCCTATATGGCATTAAAGAAATGTAAATTTAGGGAACAAGGTCTGGCGAAAAGTTTCTATCTATCGGCGCAAAATTGAGATAATAATTGGGTAATAATGCAAGCCTTCAATAACGGTTGACTTTAGTTCACATAGTCTAGGAGTAGTTTCAATGTCGAACCATACACAGGTACCAATCACCAAAGAGGCAATACCTCATGGTTTGGCAGTTCCTCAATGGTTAGAAGATGGTATACAAACCGAGTCCGGCAAAGACATCCTAATTATCCACTCGAATGATAATTCACGGACAAGTTTGTTACAGCAATTATCAATGAATGGTGTTCCTGCTGATACAACTCGGCATGTGACAATTCAACGATTAGTGGCGTCTCTACATTTGGATCTTCGCTTGCCTGGAATACTTGAAAACGATGCCACACTCTTTTCCCTAGTCCACGAAGAATGTGTCAAAGCGGCAAAGAACAATCAATTTCCGCTAATGCATAGTGGCGAATATGGTGCATGGACTACATTCAAAAGCGAAAGGCTCCTTCAATTGCATCGAGTATTATCTGAAGTTAGAGACCCCAAGGCTTGGCAAGACGACCCCGGTGCACAAGACCTAGTCGGGATACTAGGCCTTATCGAAGATAAATTAGGAGGTTCACACCCAGACTTGGTCAAGAGAAGATTGGTTGAGAAGCTCAAGTCAATCGGTGAAAATGAGATTCCATTTTCACTAAAAGAAATAAGTGGAATAGTAATTTTGGATATGGCACCGGACTTCACAGAGATTGAAATTGATTTGTTAACTGTAATTGCAAAATTCAGGCCCATCCATCAATTATGTAATGCCGGTAATTTCCGCATAGGCCACCATGGTTCATACATCCAAGATATTCATTTCATCTCCCAATCCGAACTCCCCAAGTGGTTACCCGATCACGCGGTATGGCAAGCCGTAAATCCAGCGAATTGGCTATCCCCTACCGGCCTGATGCGAGAGACTAATCACCACATTATTACTTTGGATCGGAGTGAACATTCAGTAGATGCTGCAATTGAAATTCTATCAAGTCACCAAAAAAATCAAGGCGGCACAGTTCTATTAATAGACGGCGCTAAATCTTCAAGGGAACAAATTTGGTCAAAGAGGCTAGGGGAATTAGGATATGACCTACCGCTTACCGCAGATGAGTTGGATTCCCAACCAGCCATTGCAGCAATATTGCGATTAGCTAGATTGAGCAGTGGCCAAAATGCATGGAGTTTGACAAATTTAATCAATTTGCTTTCAGGGCACTCTTTACCACTAATTTCAGGCGCTGTGACAAGTGAAGAACATCCAACAGAAAAGGATTGGGAGGCAAAACCAAGTCGTTCTATTTTGGAGAAAATGGCTCAGTCATTCCACGTCTTAGGTGGCCAGGGTGCTCTAAAAAGATGGATGAGAATGTTAGCCCAAGCCAAGCCACAATTGGGTGATAATAAAGAAAGAACTTTGAAAGAACTGGAACAGACACAATGGTGGATAGCATCATTGGCACGAATTTGGGCCCCATTATTACTGAAAGGAGAAGAAGCACTGTTACAAGAGGATGTTATTGGGTGCTCTAGTGGGCAAATATTGCCTTTGCCAAAGCCACTAAAAAGTGGTGCACAATGGTTTAATCACATTCTTTCAAAAGTCAATTGGCAAGCATTGATGCAAAGAACTGCAAAGCAAGATCGTTCTATTCAAGCACTACAAATTCTCAATGAATGTTTCAATAACGTAGTTCAACAAATGCATAATTGTGGATTTAAAATCGCTTCAAGTGGCATTGAGTTCACTGAATTTTTAGAATTAATAGCCAGTAAATCGAAATTAGAGACTTCGCGTACAACCAATCAAAATTTGACATTAGCAACTCCAGAGGATGCACATGGATTACAAGCAGATTTGGTAATACTAGCAGGGTGTGATGTCGATTCTTGGCCAATGAAAGCACCAAAGGTACCGTGGATTGATTCTGAAGCGAGAATAAAATTGGGTCTCCACACTACAGATTTACCAATCCGTAGAGGGCGCCATCATCTCCGTCATTTGCTAAATGCGGCAAAAACAGTAGTGATTTTTGATACTACTGCAGATGAGGGTTGCGGCCCAAGTGCGCCATTGGCTGAATGGCTTGGGGATTTGAGATTAGAAGGAGAAATATCCAATCACTCCCATATCCCTTCATTCATTCCAGATACAGAATACTTAGAAAAATATCCGAATAGAGCATGGCATTTGGTTCATCGTCAAAGCGGTGAAGGTCAATGGCTTACTCCGCGTCCGTTTTCTATGGTTATGAAATCGGGTACAGCCCGAGGTCAACGTTCAGGTAATCGAGGCAGAGATAGAAAACAACGTCTCGGTTTGGCAATTGCTGGAGGATGGGCTGAAGAAGGAACTCCTTCCCATATTGGGACGGTAGCAGTAGCTCATGAAGAGAAATTACAAGCCGATAGATTTGCAAGGCAACCTGACTTTTCTAACTTGGATGATGCTGAAACAATCGCTTGGGAGCAGAGAGATATAATGTTGAGTTCTGACTCAATACTCCTGCACCCAACTGCAAACCTCGCTAAGAACGGAGGCAGAATTGCCAAAGATTGGCCAACTTTGGGATATAAATCGGGGAGGAGTAAAACTCCTGCTATCGACCCTAGACCTCTGCCTTCAGTGAACATTGACAAAAGTGAAATCAACAATTATATTGGCGCCAATACAACTCGAATAAGCGTTGAAAGGTGGTCTGCTAGCCGTATCCAAGCATGGTTAAAATGCCCACGTGAAGCTTGGATGAAATCTCATTTACGGGCTGGCCAAGAAGAAACACAAAGCGAAGACCTTGACAATAGAATTAGGGGGACTATTATTCATGATTGCGAGGGTGCAATATTGCAAGGACATGGCGTAGATGTGGGTGGGCCAGCAATGTCCAAAAGCATCTCATTGGCAAAAGGCCCAGTTGGAACAAACGATAAAGCATGGAATGCAGTTCTTGAATATTTGAAGGATAATGTGCCATGGTTAGCAAGAAGCGATGCGGTTGCAGTTCACAGAACTAGAGACTTACTCGGAATCTCTACAACAGAATGGAACCAATACTTGGAAGGAATGATCAACCTTCCTCCAAGTGGTAGACTTGGCCGATTGGTCAACTCTGATTTGGCTCTAAGGGATGTGGCTCCTATCGCTTGTGAATGGTTTTGCAAGTCCAATAGTAATGATTCAGTAACCATTGATGCAAGCGATGATTTTGGCAAAAAGAAACATTTCAAATTAGCGGGAAGAATCGATAGAGTTGATGAAGTAATACTTCCTAAAAGTCTGCGAAAATTAGCAATAAAGAATGGTCTATTAACTGACAACACGGATGATATGAAAGCCCTCACACTCGGCTATCAACAACCCTGTGGCCCAGCCAAGAGATGGATTATTATCCGTGATTTGAAGAGCCTTGAAGGCCCTAAGCCAAAAGAAGGTGGAGATAGACATCGCAAGGCTATTTTTGATGAAGTACAACTTGGTGTTTATGCTAGAGCTTGGGAACTTATCAATCCTGGAGATAGAGTAGTTGGCGTAGGTGTCAGTGAAGTTGGCGAAGACACTGTACATTATGTTGACATCGATAGTGATTTACGAGAATACTTAATCGATTTATCTATAGGGGAAATATTTGAAAATTGTCAAATCCACTATCGCAATTTAGGAGAAGGTGCACCACCTAAATCTTCTGCCTTTAGGGCGTGGATGAGTGAAAGAATTCGCACTTCAACAAGAGCGGTAACCGCTGCAGAAAAGGGAATGGTTAATCCAACACCTTCAAAGAAAAATTGTAAATATTGTTTGGTCAAAAGTTCATGCCCAGTGGCATCAGTCGTTGGAGGTGGAGATTAATGTCAAAAATAGAATTCAATTTAAGTCAAAAGTTAGGATTAGATTTGGATAAGCACATTGCTCTAGATGCGGGTGCAGGGACTGGTAAAACCACAGTGATGGCTGAAAGATATGTTCAACATTTAATCACAGCAGAACAACGTGCAACTCTATGTTTGCCCAATGGCCCAAGAGAGCCTTTGCAAGGACAAGGCTCACTACGAGCACCTGCTAAAGAGCGGAAAGATTTCAAACAATGGAAAGGACTCACTCCTAGTGAAGTGGTTGCAATTACTTTCACTAAGAAAGCAGCAGCAGAACTGAAAGCAAGGATTCGTAAAAGAGTTTCAATTTTACGACCTTTGCCGATGGTTTCAGGTGCAACAGATTTAATTTTTGACTCTAGAATTGAATCCAATGCTGATGTAGAGAAATTGGTTGCAGCCTTGGACGATGCACCTATTTCTACTATTGACGCCTTCCTCTCAGGATTGGTTTCACCGCATTTGGACATGGTCGCGATACATCCAAATCGGGAACAAATCGCGGAGGAAAGAATGCCTTTGCTACAACAAGAGACCCTACACACCGCTTGGCGAATCCGCTCTGAATATGATGCACAGGAGGCCGGAATATATGTTGGCAAGTCGGAATTTATCGAAGCGAGAGATCGACTTGCAGTATTGCTTGGCGGTCAACAAAAAGCAGCAGTAGTGTTCACTGGAATGCTATGGAAGTCATTATTCGTTGAAGAATCAAGACGCTCAATATTGCACCGTTGTAACGAAATGGGTCTCGTTTGGGATGGGATAAGTAATCCTCCGAGTGAGGCATTATTGCAAATGATAGTGGAACCCGTTCAAAATGAAGTACTTGGCCTTGCTACTGAGTTACAAGATAATTTACTAAATTGGACTAATGTATTCACTCAGTATTCAGCCAACTATGTTTCAGCGGCAGAGGTAGTTCATGGAACCCAGCAAACTCGATTTAATCATTTACTACAATTGGCTAGAGAGCCGTTACCCACCGAAGCGACTCATCTAATTCAATGGGTCTGGTTAGTAGCTATCGCTACAGCATCATGGAATCCTCTGCACAAAGATGACGATGTCAAATTTTTATCAAGAGGTGGATTGCCTAGCGGGAATAAGCCTGGTGAATGGCCTAGTGGTTTATTGGCAACAAGTAAAGTCAGGGGTGTTTCCGGTGCGGAAAAAATAAGAATTGCAACTGAAGCAAAACCTTTTGTTAAGAAAATAGTTTCACTTTTGGATAATCAGCAAGGTCGCTTGATTAGAATGCTGGGTCGCAGTTCTTTCACATTAGAACCGTATTCAACCATTCCAATGATGCCTCCAGATTGTAATTATAGAATTTCACCCCTAATGCCGAATCCACCGGAAAAGGCACCATCTGGAATATTGAGAATCTCTAGTGAATTACAAAGCAATGTTCTCGCTGACTTACTAACTGTTCATAGAGGTTGTAAAGCAATAATGACTCTCAGAAAGGCACAGGAAGGGGTTCATGATTTCGATGATATGCAAATTTTGGCCGGAGATTTATTACTCTCTCGTTGCCCGGAAAGTTGCCGTTTTGATTATCCAGCTGCTGTGGTAGAGGCCTTGGATAGTTTAGGTGATGAACCATGGACGGATTATCACATTTCGCGAGCCTTTACAGTTGCACAAGGCAATGATAAATGCCTAGAGGATTTAGGTCATAGATTCAAAGTTTTACAATCGCTTAGAAGAAAGTATAGAGCATTTATCATCGATGAATATCAAGATACTAACCCCGCCCATTTTAGATTACTAGCACGACTATGGGGGCCACGAGATAGAAGGTCGGATGAACCGAGTCCACCATCGGGTGATTGGGATCCAACGATTTGTATCGTCGGTGATATGAAACAGAGTATCTATCGATTCCGTCAGGCAGAAGTAACCGTGATGTTACGAGCAGTAGAGGAGATAAGAAAAAATAACCAACTTGAGTTATCTGAAATAAAAATTGCCCCATATCGTAAATCTGGTTATGGTCGAGACCCACGTCCTACAGGCGGAGGTAATTCATTTTCTAACCAGCATGATACAGGTGCGGAAAGTCCTCAGCCATGGACTCATATTCCGGCAGGAATCGAAGATGACAAATCCACTTTTATACCACCGACTCGGTTCTTGCAACGCCAAGAAGGGCATATTGATCTGACTTCCAATCACAGAACTCTACATAATTTAGTGCATACATTGAATGGGGTTTTTGAAGATGTTTTCAATCAAAGACACCATGCATTACCCGGGGATTGGCATGCAAAACCTCAGGCCCTTAACCCAGCGAGAAATGATGATGCTGAGGGAATATTAGAATGGATATTGCCCTTGCAACTAGAAGCCGGAACTCCTGAAAAGGACATGTCGAAGCCATTGGTTGCATTCAAGAATCCAAAAGCCAAATCATCTGAATTAGAGCATGAATTAATCGCTTCACGATTGCGTGCACTGTTCAATAATAGTCCTACCAAAATTTTGGATGGAACAACTAACGAAATGGTTGAAGTTGTAGAAACGACTGACCAAATCTTACCAGATGACGTCATGATTTTATTACATTCTAGAACCCATTTACCAGATTTAATAGATAAATTACAAGCAAAGGGGATTCCAGTTCTTGCTGATAGACAAGGTGCATTGCTAGCCCGTCCAGTTTGTATTACTTTGATGGCCGTATTGGAATTGATGAGTAATCCGCATTCTAAACATGCAGCATTAGCGATTTGCCGCTCGCCTATAATGGGTCTAAAGGATGTGCAAATCGCAAAAGCCTTGGCAACACCTATTGAGGAAGGATGGTGGAGTAAACTGATAGATAATTCACCCACAGAAGAGATCAAGAATTTGCTCATCCATTTGTTGCAACTAGTAGATGCTGGGGCAGTATATGATGTGTTTGATGCAGTATTAGACCATTCTGATTTGCTAATTGCCTATCCAGGGGATGCCGACAGACAAAATGGAGAAGCATGGTATGCGCTGGCAAATAAAATCGGTAATGAACTAGGGCATGATTGTAATGCTATTTACAACCGAATGAAGCAATTGTCTGAACTGAATAAATCTGGTCCAAAGGCTGTATCAGTGCCTTCCGGAGGTGCCGTTCAAGTAATGACAATTCACGGCGTTAAAGGACTTCAATCAAAGGTAGTTGTCGTTGCTGGACTTTTCAATGCCGGTAAAATGGATGCGACGATGGCAGTTAAAGAAAATGTAATAATCACTCCACAAGTGATCGCTGGAAGAATTAATCCTTGGACGAGTCGGGAGAGGCCCTTCGATGGACTATGGCAATTCACCAAGAACATGGACTCAGCACAAACTCAGGCGGAAAGAAGACGTGAATTTTATGTTGCTTTGACTAGGGTCGAAGACAGATTAATTCTCGTCGGCAGCCATACTAATGAGGCAAATCACGATACAGCAGAAGGCTGCTTGAGATTGAAAAAGAGTAAACCTAACAAACGCAGCATGGGGTTGATGCTACTGGAGGGATTGCGAGGGCTGGCCCATTCCAATTCAGTGACAGACTCGCCTTGGTTACTCGAGAACGATCTTACTGAGTCATCATTGACTCCATATACCGAATCAGAATTAAAAATAGATCCACTGGAACTTTATTTTGATTCCGGTTTAGGTGGAAATGCCATTACAAGCATTCGAATTTACCATTCACCTGATTGTTTTGACAGTGTTAAAACTAAGTCGCCATTGAGCAATTGGTTAGAGGTTGAAGCGAGAGTGGACAAAATAATGAAGGCACCTCTATCATCACAAAAAGCTACAGAATTACCAATGGTATCTCAATCGATTAGGATGAGTTCACACTCACTAGATACATCCCATCAATGCCGCCGCCGCCACTGGTTAGAACATATCAAGGGATGGAAGCCAGAGAAAATGCAATTATTGAACGAACAAGTTGATTCTGCTCTTACCACTACAAATCACTGGCCAAGCGCCACAAAATTCGGATTAATAATGCATAGATTGGTCGAAGTTGGCCTTGCCAATCCGTCAGCAGCAACAGGGACACCTTGCCTAGACTTGCCCGATGGTTGGCGCCTACAAAGTGAGGATGCTTTGGCAGATAAATCAGTCATCGACCAAGTACTGGTAGAATTCAATATTGACTCTTCTAGCAGCGATAAAAACATTGCAGCACAAGCCCGAATAACCGCACAACGACTAGTCCAATTATCCCTGCTAACTCTGGATGGATTGCTTGGAAAACTATCTGCTGGAGAAACTCAAGATGGATTTACAGTTGAAGGTTTGAGAACAGAATTGCCATTCTTATACAAGCATAATATTGCTATGCAGGATAAATACAAAACAGTATTTTCATTATCGGGCCCACAACCAGTTGCTGAAGTAGAACAAGTTACAATTTCATTTGACGGAAGGGCTGATTTGGTATTAGCATTACGAGATAAATCTAACAAAGGATATTTGCAAGTGGTCGATCTAAAAACTACAGGCTGCAGGGGTGAATTCGATGAATCGGATGTAAGTAAAGGCCATTTATTACAAAGGATAGAAGGGGACCCTCTAAACCCATTTGCAACCACAGATGCAGAAAAGAAGATTCTCAAAAAATACAGTTTGCAACTTACACTATATTCGCTTGCTTTGGAGGCGATGGAATCCGCAAAGCCAGCATCGGAGCGAAGGGAGATTTTAGCACCCGCATTACTCATCGGAGCATCAGGAAGAATGATTCGCTTAACTCCTGATGATTACCAAAAAGCGCGTAAGGAACTGGAAGGTCACTTAGAGTGGATGGCACAACTGAGTGTTACAAATACCGAATCTGATGAACCACCTAGATTGGAAAAAGAAGCTATCTCAATTTGTGAACAATGCCCATACTATAGTGGGAAGATACGCCTTTGCGGACCCATTGATGCCAACACCGGCCATGTTATCAACAACCAATGAGCCGCTTTAATCATGGGTCATCTGGCAGACGTAGAGAAAGGATACTTTTCCCACCTAATCGGTGCGTGGAAAATGGCAGCAATATTTTTATTCGGTTCAATCCGTTGTATTATACATGGGTTTATTCCAGCAGTAGACACAGAATGTGCTCAAAGTACTGCTAAAAAGGTTAAAATGAATTAAAGTCTTTTCATTCAAACAATTGCTTATTGTTCTTGTTTATTTCTTAGTCCCCAGCATTGTCAAGGTTCCAATAAAATCTTCCTTGACACCAGTTTTGATTATTTTTACATCAGTAAATCCTGCATTTAGCATAGCATTATGCCATTGCTGTTGAGTTAGTGTAGTCATGTGGACATCTAGTGCAGTTGGCCATTCCAATGAGTCTTTATTTTCTGAGTAATGGTCAACACCAGCAACAAAAACACCACCACTCTTTAGCCATTCATCATGAATTATTTTTATCATTGACACTGGGTCTTCAAGATAGTATAGGAATTCCATGCTATGGATCAAATCGACTGGATTCTTAGGTCGCCACTGCGGCAGCATGGCAACAGAATATTTTCCTTTAGGGTCAATCTGTATTGCCTTTTCAATCATAGAAGTTGCGCCATCAACCCCTTCGGCAGAAATGCAATTTTCAAGAGATTGCAATTTACGAACAACCCAACCATTACCGCAACCGATATCGATTGCTGTAAATGGCCTCTGAGATAGATTATTTGTTGCTAATGCTAAGTTTAACATTTGACTAACAGAGGCGGCATGGCCTCTTTCCATACCTTCATCTTTCCCTTTACCGGCCCATTCACTGAACACATCTGTAGCATCGCGCATGGACAATGCTCAAGCAAATGGCCTATGAACCGATGCCTCACAGCAGTTTACATGGGCGTAGACATTGACCTCGTGAAAATGAAAAATCTCATCGAAGAAACTTGGGAAAATGACATCATTCCTTCCTTGTCCGAATATATTCGTATTCCAGCACTATCTCCAGCTTTTGACCCTAATTGGTATGAGAACGGCCACATTGAAAAAGCCATCCAACATATCGCAGATTGGTGTAAAATCCAGGACATAGAAGGCCTTACAGTAGAAATTCGTAGGCTTGAAGGCAAGACTCCGTTGATTTACATGGAAGTTCCAGGAACGTTGGATGAAACAGTATTGCTCTATCAACATGCAGACAAGCAACCAGAATTTGTTGGTTGGCATGAAGGACTTGGCCCATGGATTCCAGTTCGCCGTGGTGACAAATTGTATGGCCGTGGCGGAGCTGATGATGGCTACGGGGCATATGCAAGCCTTACTGCAATACGATGTTTACAGCAACAAGGAATTCCTCATGCTAATCTGAAATTGATAGTCGAGGCTAGTGAAGAATCTGGCTCGCCCGACCTGCCCGCTCATCTCGAGGCACTTGCAGACAGAATCGGCACACCTGCGATGGTAGTATGCTTGGATTCAGGCGCAGGTGACTGGGATCACCTTTGGCTTACGACCTCTCTTAGAGGCGTAATAGTTGGAACTCTAAATGTTGAAGTATCTAGTGCAGGAGTACATTCTGGGGATGCTGGAGGAATTATCCCATCTTCATTTAGAATCGCTCGTAATCTTTTAGATAGAATTTCAGATTCTGCAACTGGCAAGGTAATAGTCCCTGAATTATGGGTTGATATTCCACAGTCAAGAATAGAGCAAGCGGAAATAGCGGCTCAAATCCTTGGCGATCAAGTATATTCAAAGTTCCCCTTCTTAGAAGGAGTATCACCGAATGATGATGACCTAAGTCAATTGATTTTAAATCGGACATGGAGACCAGCATTGGAAATTACTGGAGCTGATGGAATGCCAACTTGTGCAGCTGGCGGTAATGTTCTACGAACTAATACCAAACTGAAGTTATCAATCCGTATTCCCGCTGGAGTCGATAGTGAATCGGCAACAGATTTGATTGCTAAAACACTAACTGAAAACCCACCACAGGGCGCACATATCACATGGGAAACAGAACATCCAGCAGATGGCTTCCACGCAAAACCACTAGCAGATTGGCTCCATTCAGCACTAACTGATGCCAGTAATAATCACTATGGAAATCCAGTCCAGTTTATGGGTGAGGGAGGAACAATTCCATTCATGCCTATGCTACAGCAACAATTCCCACAAGCAGAATTTATGATTACAGGAATATTGGGGCCCGAATCCAATGCACACGGGCCTAACGAATTCACTCACATCCCTGCTAGTAAAGCAGTAACAGGTTGCGTTGCAGAAGTAATTGCAGCCCACGCAGCCCAAAAATTGTGAGAACATTCGCGAAGTTCTATCGCTTCTAAGATGTCTATACTTTACCGTCCTTTATGCGTCGGTTTCTTAGGGAGGTGGCATGTGGCTCAAGCCATAGGCTATGCCTAAGGTGAGAATATGTCTGAAGGAACTATCACTCCGGAAATTAGAATTAAACAACTTCAAGAGGAATTGGATACTCAAACCGATCGTTTGTTGAAGTTATTCGCAGCACACGAGTCGCAGGTTGAAGATTTGCGAACAGCAAAGGCGGAAATCGAAGTTCTTGAAAAGGAGATAATCGAGCGCGAAATAACCAAAGAAGTCCAAGATACACTACTTTCTGAAAAGGAAGTTAGAATTAGAGAACTCGAACTTAGAGCTGTAAGAGGCGGAAAGCAAGTCGAGCATTTAGAACCAGCTTTAGCAAAGATGGAAGAAAAGTATTCTCGTGAAAAGGACCGCCTTGGCAAAGTATTCAATATTGCAGAGGAACTTGATGGAGATTTACGTTTAGCAGTTACGGAAATGAAAGCTCGTGACGATTGGTATGTCGCTCATATGTCATTATTCGAGGACCTAAATAAGGCCATTAAGGACCGTTATACAATGATTGAACGGGCTGTTGAAACAGAACGACAAAGTGAGCATATGTCCCGTGCATTCAATGAGCGCATTGAAGAAATGGTTGAAGTTAGAGCTACTGAAATGTCAGAAGAATCAGCAGAAGCGGAAGCCGCTGCCGAAGAAACATCACCGATTGAAGTCATTGAAGAAGAAGCAGAAGTAGATGCGGATTCAGAAGAAGCAGAAGTAGATGCGGATTCAGAAGAAGAAACAGACACAGAGTCTGACAATTGAGGTGTGTATCGATGGGTGGTTTAGCCCACGGTGGGTACGGGCCGGTCATCATTCCAATGATGATGGGCGTTAGCGCTGTAGTCATAGGGGCAATAATTGATCCACTGAGTGGACTTGTTCCACTGTTCGGAATATTTTGCTTGATGTTGTCTGCATTTTTTGCCAATTTCTGGCGAGATCCAGACCGTAAGATTCCTTCTCAGCAAGGAGTCATTACTTCGCCTGCTGATGGGCATGTAATGTTCGCAAAAAGAGAAAGGGCAATCGGCCGCCGTCCAAGTAAGAAAGAATTAGAATCAGGTAAATGTACAAATGATAAATTAACCGGAGACTGGTATCCTGAACCATTGGATGAACCATTATTATTCACTACCGAACAGCAATTTGAAGCAGTTCCAAAAGGCCAAGAATCAGATACAGATGTTTGGAGAGTCGCAGTATTCATGTCACCACTTGACGTACATGTCAATCGCGCTCCAATGGCTAGTACTATCACAGCAATGGAACTCAGAACCGGCAAAGGGATGCGCCGTGGACCCTTTGCAGCAGCATTCAAAAAGGAAAGTCAATATAACGAAAGAGTTCGTTCAGTATTCCAAAGTGATGACGGAACAATAGCCGAAGTCATGCAAATATCAGGGGCGTTGGCAAGAACCATTGTCCCATGGGTCAGCCAGGGTGCTATATTGCGCCGAGGACAAAGGTTCGGGATGATTCGCCTAGGATCAAGAGTTGATGTTAGAGTTCAAGCATCAAAGTTCAATGTCGATGTAATCTCGGCAGAAGATGGAGATCAGGAGCATCCGAAAGGGCAATTCGTGATGGCCGGTTCTTCGATTCTTTACACGCCAGTGGAGTAGTTAAGGCAGTTCTTTTCATATCGGTGCATTGAATACTAAAGGGTTGACCCAGCAACTGGAGGAAGAGACATGAACAAGCCCGTTTCACTTACTTTGCTCGGTGAGAGTAACAAAGGTGTCCGCATTCATGATTTGATTAAAGCTCCAGCGAATACCGCTTGGGCAAAAGAACGTCAACAATCATGGGATGCAGATGAACCAGCAACCGTATATTACACCCCAGAAACAACTGCAGATGGTACGCCATGCAGTGCAGTTACAGTGATTCTTAGAACCAAAGGTTGCCATTGGTGGTGGAGTTCAGGTTGTACTTTTTGTGGTTATTTCAATGATACACGTGATGATGTTACCAACGATAACCTACATTCTCAATGGCAATATGCAAAACAAAAGTTCAATGATTTCGAAGACCATCAGATGGTTAAGGTTTACACTTCAGGTAGCCTGTTAGAAGACAGAGAAATCCCTGTAGAATTCCAAGAGACCGTATTAGCAGATTGCCAACGTCTCGGCAAGGAATTGATAGTAGAGAGTCGCTGTGAACAAATGACTGAAGAAAAGTTAGCATGGGCAACTAAAATCAACCAAAACTTTGCTGTAGCAATAGGCTTAGAAGCCTATGATGATGAAGTTTTAAGATTCCATGTTAACAAGGGATTCACAACAAAGTCATGGGAACGGGCAGTCGTCAATATGCAAAAATTTGATGTCAGAATAAAGACATACCTAATGTTTAAACCACCATTTATGTCTGAAGCTGATGCATTGAATCACAGTGTAAAGTGGATTGTAGCAGTCGCAGAAAAGAGCGATGAAATATCTGTTAATCCAATGAATATCCAAAGAGGTACAATCATTGATAGATTACACCGCAATAACGAGTACCGCCCTCCATGGTTATGGTCGCTGGTTGAGATGATCAAGCGAGCCCATCCTTCTATCCATCCAGAAGGAGGATTCAATGGTGATGCAGATCAAATTTCTCGCCTTATCGTTCACCCAACCGCTGGAGGAAGAGTTCGTGGAGCCCATAACTGCGGGGAATGTGACTCGCATGTAGTCGCCGGTATCGAGCGTTACGCAGTTTCAGGTGATTTGAGAGAATTCGATGGACTAGAGTGCCAATGCCAAGCGATTTGGGCAACTGAAATCGCCTTGGAAGAAACATTACCAACTCCTTTAGGAATCTCAAAAAGTCGTCGGGGCAGCGTCCTAGCAAATTTGCGTTCATTGTGAATAAATATTCCATCCAACGGGCGCTCTAGCAACTATGTCGCTAGTCAATACTTATTACCGCTCCCGAAGTGGAACAGAATGACCCCTATGGGGTCAATTGGAGCCGAGGACTATGACTAACACTACGACACTACCAGATGTGACGACCGGAAACGGAGAACCATCAACTAGCCGCGTACTATTGACTTTGTTTTTAGTGGGCGTAATTGGCCTATTAGCACTCTTTTCCAATGTCTTTGGATGGGATTCCCTTCCATTGCTCAGCGACCTAATACCATTGATTGGTAACTTGGGTGGTTCTGGAATTTGGTATTACTTGATTGGATTGCTCGCAGGAGTTGCCGTGATAGTTTCCAACTTGTTGGGAGAGGTCCTGTTGGATTGAGGAGGTGTGATGTATGGAATCAATATTTATTGGAATCGCAATAACAGTATCCGTGATCTGGCTAACTGCTAATTACACAGCAAAAGGAATAGGCAATATGTCAGTGGCAATGCGTCAATTTTCACTGTTCTTCCTAACAAAAGCCCCAGCAGGTTTGGTTGACTTATTCGAAGACAAACCAGGTAGCGGTGCTAGAACCTGGATTAATTTCGGTATGCTTTGGTTCGTATTTTCTTCAATTTGTGGATTCCTTGGACTATGGCACCATTACGACCCAACAGCACTAGATTCTCTAGCAAGCATTGGCTGGGCATACGATAATGGTGATGCATTAACAGCAACAACTACCAAATTCCTCGGAGTTGCAGTATTCTCAACTCTAGTTGGTGCAGGACTTGTTTCAATTTCACGCAGTAGCAATGGCAAAATGGCAAGTGAAGCAAGTGCATCCCTTTCAGCATTTTTGTTTACCCTAACAACAATCTTTGCATCATTATTGCCATCGCTACTAGGACTGTTAGGACAAGATATAGACAGTGCAATAAATATTGTATTAATCGATGCCGTTTCCAAATTAGCAGTTGCAATGATCGTTGCAGCGTTATTTCTAAACGTATTACTAACAGTTGCAAATAGGGGCGATGAAGATGTATCAACAAGTGCTTGGTTCCTAATTTTCGCTCTATTGATATTCATTTTGTCAATGTTTTTGGGATTCTTCGGCGAACTCGCCGGCTCTACCCAAATAGTTTGGCTTGCGGGTCAAATGGGAAGTTCTTGGGTAATCTTATCCCTAATATTCTCTGCAGCATACCACATTATCCCGATGACATCAGGTGTACCAATTTGGTCGGCTTCAATGCGCCAAGCGAATCTATTCTTGCTATTCATTACCCTTCCACCATTCTTCATCGCTTCAGCGAGTGGTTCAACATTTTTACTCAATCTTGGTGCGATCGTAATGACACTTGGCCTACTGCCAATTATTGCAGGTAGCGTCAACTTACTATTCACTGCCAGTGGCAATATATCTGCAATCGTCAAGAACCCAGGTGCTCTTGCTGCAACACTTGCAATGGTCTTGTTACCAATCTATGCAATTGGAGCATTCTTTACTGGCATGGATGTCTTCCTCGGAACAGGGAAACTTGGAGATATGGCAACAACACTTGACATGGGATTCCTATGGACTATTGGCGGTTTGATGATTCTATCAGGGGCTTACGTCTCCTATCCTTTGGCCTGTAACAAAGAACTTTCCGAACCAAGTAAGGCCAACCTAACTGTTTGGCTTGTTCTATTCGGAGGTTTTGCCTCTACCATTGCAAATCTAATTGGAGACTTCACAATTCAAGCGGTTGCAAATTCAGGCGTTGAAGATGCAGTTGCCCAAACAGAAGGATTCTATTTGGTCGGAGCAGCATTATTCTACTTCACCGCAATCGGTGCAATACTAGCTACATTGGCGGTCATAAGAATAAGTTCTTCAAAAAGTACATCAAGTCATTCCCAAACATCTGTTTCAGATATTAGTACCTACAACCTAGGAGACGGAGCAACAACAATCCGTACACTCTTGGGACGAGGAGTTGGGATAGATACTAAACTGGTAGTAGGGGAAATGGAAGAAGATGAAGGTGGAAGCACCGTAATCGTAGTTTCCGCGGCACTACATGACGATGAAGTAACCGAATTCCCTGAAGAAGATAATTCTCAATCACCTCTTTACAAACTAGGCGTTGCTGCTTCAGAGAGTGACATGACGATTCGGAACATATTTGAGATGATGGATACCGATGATAATGGTCGCATTGATGGGCCGGAATTACAGAAAGGAATCACACAAATATCTGGTGATATACTGTCTCCTACGGAAGTTATGGAATTATTGAGTACCTTTGATGAAGATTCCGATGGACGCTTAGACCCGATGGAATTAGTTCGTGCTATCGAGTCATTAGGACTTGACATAGCCTCTGACAATACCACAGAGTCTTCAAAAGTCTCCGCCAAACCCGCAGTTAAAAAGGCAAAACAATCCGATGCGAGCGCCAAGGAATTGTTAATGCTGGCAAATTATTTGGCAGATTCAGAACAAACCATCATGGAGTTTTTCAAGTCTATTGATTTAGACGATTCTAATTCGATCGATGCTTATGAATTCCAAATGGCATTGAAGAATTCAAATATTTCCAACCTCCCTCCATGGGAGATGGAGTCACTAATCACTGCTATTGACATCGATGGAGATGGAAAAATCAACTTACCAGAACTTTCGATAGCACTTGCAAAGAGCCGTCAAACACACTCCTGCTAAACAATCAGACTCTGAAGTTGAAGTTCCTTCCCAAGTCCAACTCAACAAAATGAAGAAGGCTGAATTGGTTGAACTTGCAACTTCTTTAAGCCTAGATGCATCAGGAACAAAGAAAGAGTTAGTCAGCCGTATCACCGAGGCATAAAGGGGGGAAATTCCCCAGTGCGAATCGGTCTTGTAGGAAAACCAAATGTTGGTAAGTCAACATTTTTCAGTGCAGCAACACTTGCCAAAGTTGACATTGCAAACTATCCATTTTGTACTATAGAACCAAATGTCGGCGTGGCTTTTATTGAAGCACGTAAACCATGCCCGTGCAAGGATATTAGACAGCGACAGGAATCAGAAGGCCGCTTACCACCAATAGCCGAAGACGATTTACGCCAAGGCAGTATATGCCAGCCAAGAACTGGGAGTTGTATTGGCTTCCGCAGATTAGTTCCATGCTTCTTAGTCGACGTAGCAGGTTTAGTTCCAGGTGCCAGTGAAGGCAAAGGAAGAGGTAATGCGTTCTTAGCTGATTTAGCAAATAGCGATGCCTTAATTCAGGTAGTTGATGCAGCAGGATCAACAGATATTGAAGGAAATCCCCTTGGTTCTGGTCAAACAAAAGAAGATGCCCAGTTGAGAGTAAATCAAGAGATAGAGTTTCTTGCAGATGAATTAGATGCTTGGATTTCCGGTTTGCTAAAGGATGGTTGGCAAAGAGGTGTTAGAAGGGTTCAAGCCGAAGGTGAGAAGGGTTTGATTTCATTTATTCATGAGAAACTGACAGGATTAGGTGCTACTCTAAATTTGGTTGCTAACGCATTTGATGATTTCAGAAATGAAGTTGGTGATTGTGGACAACCTTGGAATTGGGATGACGAAATAATCGCGAAACTTGCAGTAAACGTTCGTATTTACTTATTCCCGATCCATATTGCAGCAAATAAATGCGATATCGCTCCTGAAGGAGTTCTACAGGAAATAACGGCAAACGGAACAATAGTTGCTTGTATGGCGGATGTTGAATTGGCTCTACGCAGAGCACAATCAGCAGGTTTGATAAACTACACCTCGGGACAAAAATCGTTCACAATAGAAGAAGGCAAAGGTTTGAACGAGGCACAAATAAAAGCACTCTCGCATATGCAAGAACGATTGAGTTCTAATGGTGGAACAGGTGTTGCAACAATTATCGACAAAGTTCTGTTTGATGAATTAGACCACATTGTAGTCTATCCTGTACAAGATGAATTACACTGGACAGATGGGGATGGCAAAGTTTTGCCAGATGCCTTTGTCGTTCCTAATGCAATTCAAGCAAAACCTCTTGCTTACAAAGTACATTCGGACCTAGGAGATGGATTTATCAAAGGAGTGGATGGAAGAACAAGGCGAGTGGTCGGTGCTGAGCACGAATTAAGTGATGGAGACGTTCTTAAAATCCATGCCAAATCTTGATTCCGGAAAATTCCCCCGATAGTAAAAAAACTATATTTTTCTATATTTGCAGTGGCAACCTTGAAGTTCAAAAATAATAGGCGAGTATCTAATGATGCCCTTACAAGACCTAGTTGTTGCTATTGTCCTAACAATTTTCTTAATCGTCGGAGTTTATCAATTTTATTTTTTAACTCAGAACCACATGATAAAACCTGCAAAGCAATTTGATATGAAAGTTGACAAACTTTTCAAATTCAAAGGCTATTGGGTCTGGCTATATTCTGGCTTGTATTACCCAATGATAATTGCAACGGTTTTAACAATTGATAGTATGAAAGAATATAATTATTCTTTTATGTCGTTCGTATTTTTATTATTTATTCAGATGGCCTTTTTCCGATACTATCCAGTAGAAACACCCGCTGAATGGAGAGACTTTAGTGGGTTGAAGCAGACTCGCAGTGTACGTTTTATGCAACTTGTACAAAAATACGATGATAATACCAACTGCTTCCCAAGCATGCATGTTTCAGTAGCGACTTTAGTTGCTTTCCATGTTGCTAACAACGTTGCAGAAGTTGGTAATTGGCCCTTCTTATTCCCTGTGATTATCGCATTAAGTGCTTTGTGGACAAAGCAGCATTATGTTGTCGATGTAGTAGCAGGTGTAGTTCCTGGGTGGATTGCATGGGAGCTATACAAATTGATTCAGTACTGAATCTTGTATCAATGCCCTTCAGGACGATCGTAGGCTGGCGTTAAACGAGCCATATCCCCAGAGAACTGGGAAGCACGATAGATGAACCAAACAGGTGTCAGCAGTGTTAACACAATTAGAGCAACGAGGAAATACATTCCCCATGGATTTACTTCAGACAGAGATACAGACCAGAAAATCCATAGCATTGGCAGATAGAGGAAGAAACTGTATCTTCGTGCAACAATACCAAATCTAGCATTTCTCTGTGAATTGTTGAATAGAGTAGGAGCCTCTTCTTCAGTCACCAAACCCTTCTCAACTCCACAACGAACACACACTTGTGCTCGAGGACCAACACCATGAATGAAATAGCTACGTGGATAGATGCTAGAGCAGTGGCGGCAGGTCGGCATAGTGTTCCCTCAAACTACCCGAGTTGCTTTAGATTCTTCAAGCATCCGCATACATCCTCAAGAAATTAGCCAGCAAAATGTTTCCATGTTCAGACCCAACTGATTCTGGATGGAATTGAACAGAACAAATTGGTAGTGTAGTATGTTGAAGTGCCATGATGGTAGATTTGCTTTGATCAGTAGCAGAAATCACCCACGGCGAGTTAGATTCTTTACCCTCAACAACCAATGAATGGTAGCGAGTAAAACTAGTAGGTGACTCAATTCCAGAAAAGAGTCCACTTGAATTGTGGTGACATGGTCTCGGAGTGCCATGAACTGGGCCAAGTGGTGCGCGAATTACCTTCATCCCTCCAGCCTCAGCCAGTGCTTGATGGCCAAGACAAACCCCCAGCAGTGGCACATTCAATTGACCAGCAAGAGCATGACTCGACAATGCCATCGTCAATCGCGAATCAGAAGGATTACCTGGGCCAGGGCCTAGTATCAAGTGAGTTGGATTTAACAATTCTAACAAATCGAATAATATAGTTGGCTCGGAAAATGCATCTGCGATTGCACCACGACCTCGAAGAACCGTCACATCATGTCCAAGAATTGCGATATTGTGTGCAATATTGTAGGTAAATGAATCCAAATTATCAATCAATAATACCCCGCATGAGTTTGTTGAAGAAGAATCATCAAGCAGTAAATTACGCATTTCTTCAAATTGGAAAACCTTGCCAAGTATTCCATCTCCATCACCACTGGTATCGCTATTTTCTGCAATTTGCGGATGAATACTCAATTTCTTAGAATGACCTATCTGTTGACTTGTTGAAATCCACCCACACGCCTTCCTCAAAGCCTCAGCTTTCCATTTTGCTTCAGATACTTCTGCTGCGGGATTACTTGCTATGGTAATTCCACCACCTGCAACAATTGTACCACTCCAAAGTTTACCTGTTCTGTGGGCTTCTAAAGTGCGAATCAAAATATTCCAAGAACTTGAACCACTGAACACGTCTATCCAGCCCATTGAGCCAGTCCAAAAGGAACGGGATTTCCCTTCCAGTTGATCGATTACTGCACAAACTACGGTTTTTGGACATCCGGTAATACTGCCACCTGGAAAGATACTTTGAATCGCATCAATACCACTCATATTGGGTAATATTGAACCTTTGATATGGCTTACTAAGTGCTGTACATTTGCATATGTTTCAACATCAAAACGTTCAACCTTTACCGAGTCGACCGAACAAACTTTGGATAGGTCATTGCGCATCAAATCAACCAACATTCTATGTTCGCTTCTTTCTTTTACATCGGCTAACATCTCTATCCGTAACAATTCTTCTTCCTCGTTATTTTCTCCTCTTGGACATGTGCCCTTTATCGGTGCAGTATTAATTACTTCATCATCACATCTCAGTAGAGTTTCAGGTGAACTAGAGGCTAAAGCAAATCCAAGGTCCTCCGCTTCAAGATATGCTGAAAATGGTGCAGGGTTTTCAATTGATAAACGGTCAAATACATCGCTTGGATGGCATTGTAAATTTCCATTCCATCTCCTTCCAAAATTAACTTGATACACTTGACCTGAACGAATCGAATCTTGAATCCGATTTACTACACTTTCATGCTCCTGATCACTATGGCTACTAGTTTCTTCAATCACTCCATTAGGCAATTGAGGTGCTAAGAAGGATTTGTTTTCAAATTTGGATAATAATTTATTGACCTTATTGGCCCAATCGTCACCTGCAAGAGAAAATACACCTATCTCCTGCGATTTCTTATCATGAATAACCACTTTGTCTACTAGCCAAAGAATTGCCAGTAGAGAATCTTCTTTAGGAGGGTTTTGTAGAGCGATTGGCTGTGTCCATTGCAATAAATCATATGCTAATCCACCGCTCCAAAATGGCCGCTGCGGTAGTTTGTGGTCAGAAATAATAGAATTTGAAACAAAACTTTCATTATTACTATGCAGTCTCAATTTTACGAATAGGTCATCTAATCCATCAGAAAATATTGAATCTGCATGATACCAGCAGCCATGGCGCCATTGCTCAATTTCAGCAATAAATTGTGGTTTTTTAAGTAAGAGATTAAACTCACCATTCAATGCATCTGTGGCATCTTGTGGTGGTATTTTTTGCTTATTTGGCTGCCTGATAACAACTCTTGTAGTACTTGGACCGCAAAGGAATGAATGCTGGGCTAGATGACTTTCGGGACCTCCTGAGAGGAGGATAAGCGAATCAGGAGACCCGTAATTAACCGCATTTCTGCCAAGTAATCCAGCCTCTTTTAGGCTATTTCTTAAATTGAGGATAGGGCAACTCATTCAATCACCATCTTTGTCCAATTGCTAGAATTCGCATAATGTTGTGATAATATTTGGCGGCAGATTTGAGTCAATAAATCAGCAGGGCCGCCAATATCTTCGCCATCAATAGTAATAATTCTGCAAGCACCCATTCCGCTACCTAAAGCCACCATTTCGTGCGCTCTTGCAACGAGTCTTTCTGTTAAATTACCACTCTGAAATGGAAAGCCGTGTTCTCCAAGTTTGGATAATATAATACTTCGAGTGATACTTTCAACACCACCCAGTTCACCACTGGAATACCATACAAGGCCACCTTCATCAAGTAGTATTGGAGATGCTCTATCCCCATCAATAATTGAGAATTCATGTACTAGCAATGCAAGGTCAGACCCTTCGCTACCAGCCTTCAATCTCGCTTGATGATAAGGTGCCCAATCGCCGTGTTTCGTTCCAGTAACCTTTCTATTCCAACGTGGAGCAGGGACGGTAATTGCTTCAATTTCTTCATTGCGTAAAGTGATAGTTCTCTCAGATAACCTCACAGGTGATTGTTCGGTGCAGTCAATAACAATTTTAACAAGACCAATCGGTTGTTTTAATTGTCCATTTTTTAGGGAAACGATATCGGTAAATGCTTTTTTTATTTCATTTTCGAGATTCTCAGGCAAGGTCATTCTCAATCGTATAGCATGGTTTGACAAGCGATTCAAATGAGCTTTAAGATCAGCGACATGATGCAAACCATCCCACGTAACTGTGGTGAATACCGAATCACGCGGGCGTGATTGCGCCGCCTCGTCCTGTCCCATCACAACAGGTCATCAAGGAATGATGTGTCAATGTTCTGTTGAGGTTGTTGAGCCGGTTTTTCGATTAAATCATCAAGCAGCGTGTCGTTTCTAACAGGCTGTAACACAGGTTGTTGGCTTTGGTATGCAGGCCGGCCATAACTATCAGTTTGAACTCTATTTGCATTAGCATATATGTCACTTGATTGTGTTTGAGAAACGGTGGCTGCAGGTGGTGGAGCCGGTGTTTCTTTCGGTGTATTGTCCCATCCAGCATCGCCTTGGTTTTGCAACCCCCATGTAGCTTCTTGTAATTCCCAATCCTTACTACGGCGTTGGTTACTTCCACGACTCTTGAAAATTGCTAGCAATAGGAATAGGGCGACAATAGCCAATCCAATGGCTAAAAGATTTGGAGTTGTTAAGTATGAACCCAATTGCTTACTTTCATCGTCAGGTTCAGTTTCGCTATTTCCATCACCAATATCGCCGCTATCAAATGCCTCTAACTTAATCGGATTGACACTCTCTTTGTGATATTCTTCATCTATTGCGCTTACTGACACATACCATGCAGTATTATTCACAAGATCCTCGAATCCATTTTGAGTTATTAGGAACGTATTAGTTGCCTTTACTTCGCCGACTAATATGGCATCATCAGTATTTGAGTATTCTTCAGAGGAGATATAAATTTGATATCCTCTAACTGAAGAAGATGAGGAATGTTGCCACTGAACTAGAATATTTACTTCTTCATTCCATGCTAAACTAATTCCAATAATCTCTGGTAGATGAGAGCCCATATCAGTAACTCCATCATCAAAAGATGCAGCACTTACTACAACTAAATCATCTTCAAAGGAATTTCCTGATGAGTCTATTACTACTACTGCGACCCAAACCATCTGTCCAGGAACCACAGGTGTATCGCCAGCGGTCAATTTGATAGACAGAGGCAATTGTGGAGTTCTCGATAAAGTAGCGATTGGAGCGATTGGACCATCTCCTCCAGTGCTAACAGAAGTGAATTGCCAAGTCGCTGCATAGATTGCATATGATTTTACATCACCATCATCGGACAAATTAAAGTCTAGTAATAGTGCAGTTCCATCATCAGCAGGCCTGTCAAATAATCTCAAGTCTTGTAATCTATCTGGTGCAATATCGTCATTCAAATTATCAATCGGAGTAACGGTTGCTTGAACCAAATCGGTAAGGAAAACATTTCCTTTGATATCATGAACAGTGACGGTGACATATAATTCAACATCAGGCATAATTGATTTTGGAACAGTTTCTAGCAGAGAATCCCCGCCATATAGCGCAGTACTCATTGTGATTTCAATAGGGTTCTTATCTTCATCAATCCATTGCTTATTTACTTTCAAACAGGCACAGGTTGCAGAGTCATCACCTCTTGCAGCCCATAGTGTCGAGAGGTCTGTAACAGGTTTATCCGCTACCCATACAATGTAGTGGGAAAAATCATCAGCATCAGAAATTGACCAAACAACATCTATTGCAGTTCCATCATCTTCAGCATGGTCAAAGGCATTGATTATGCCAATACGACTCGGTGCTGAGCCTGAACCAACCGTGTTTCTAAACGGTGTAACACCGACAACATCGACATCATCCAAGTTAGCATTTAGCCAATCATCGTAAGCAACAACGCCAACCCAATAAAGTTGGCCATCTTGTAGATCAACTCCATCCATACTGGATACTATTGTTGAGTTTTCAGCACAGTCATTTATGATAGCCGTTTGGGTGAAGGAATTAACATTGTTCGGCAACAGAACCTCTTCATCAATCTCATCATCTTCTACCATCATCATAAAGATGGCATAGAAAGTACAATCCTCATCAGCACTAATGTCCCATGAAATGGTAATTCTTCCTCCATCATCATCTGGAGTATCTACTGCAGAGACATTTTCTAATTTAGCAGGCGCTGTATTATCGTTTAATCCCCCAGTTGGTACAACTGGTCCAATAATCGTAGCATTTTGCCAATCTTCTTGACCGGCTTCGTCTACACAAGTTAGACCCAGCCAGTACGGTTTACCAGCATCAAGCGATAATACAGTAGTATTCCCTTCACTTGGTGGAAGGTCAGCAGTAACGCTAAGTCCCAAAATATCAGTCATCTCTGATGTTGTTGTGTAAATGCGAGTACTTGCTAAATCAAGTGCAGTACATCGGGCCCATTCTACTTCTAAATCACCATCTTGGCCACCATCATATGGGCCAGCATTGGCCCAAAGCGGTGATTTTGGGACTTCATCTGTAGGAGTTGCTGGTCCCATAGGCAATGAGATTAGGCCCCATCTACCGTCATTATATTCAACGACAATTACAGCATAATATTCAGTTCCGTCAACAAGTGGCATTCCATTCGCAGTAGTAACTTCACTTGACAAGCGGCTATGTAATGAAATCGCTTTGTCAACAGTTCTTCCAGAAAGGTCTGCTTCGGTTAGTGCTGAGCCGCTAGTAGTCGCGAATGGACCTTCATTGACATAGATTAGGTAACGAGCAAAGTCTTCATCATGAACGAGTGTCCAATCAGCCATCAACGCTCCTCCACCATCATCAGGTCTATCGATCAAATTAGTCATTTCAACCGGAGTTTCCAACTTGATATAGTCATAAACTAATCTTGCTTGCAAAGAACCATTGCTCGGTGAACGTAGTGTTAGTGTAACATAACGAGTTCCATTTATCATCACGCCGTTATCAACAGCATTCTGTATTGTATTTTCAAGTCCAGGATCACTCGTTAAGTTAACTGTAGCATTATACTTCAGTGACACGGAACGAGACCAAGTAGCAGCGCCATCAACAGTTGAGGTAAAGGTTAGAGGTACATTTTGGAATAGCAAACCATGAGCGCCAACAGCACCAGCAGTGGAATCTAATTTGACAGGGTTGTCAACATCAACCAATTGGATTTGAGTACCCGGATGTGTCCACTCACTGATGTTAGAATTTTTCATATTAAATCCAGCATTCAGTGGCATAGCGCGACGCATTTCAAATCTGTCTAATTCAGTCCAAGATGCAGTTCTTTCATAGCCCCATAGACCATCACTCTCAGTGGTAAGCCAAACATTGTTAGCAGTTAATATTCCATCTGAAGCATTGGCCTTAAACCAGGATTTTGTTATTGCGTGTGCAGCAGTCCGTGCTTTGATTATTGCCGCACCTTGTTCGGTAATAACCAAAACATCATCGCCATCACTTTGCATACTCGTAATAGGCCATCCGCTTATTTGCCAAGAGGCCATTCCATCTTCAAATTCATTGACTTGTCCGTTCCAATGCGTCATTGGACCGATGTCAGTGGCGATATGTAATCCCCACCAATCAGCAGCCAATGCGGAAACAGTATTGGAAGGGATTTGGTCGAAGCGATGAGTATCAATCGATGTAGGTGTACTAACTTCAAAACTGGAAATCCCAGGTCTTTCCGTACTTTTACCATCATGTGAAATGAATAGAGTAGAATTGGCACCACTGGTTTTCATTGTTAGGCCCCAAGTTGAGGTTCCAAATAATCCATTTTGTGATGTCATCGTTGTGATGGTTCCAGTCATCTCGTTGTACTTTACAAGACCACTCGGAGTTGTTAACCAAATATCATAAGAATTTCCTGTAGAGTCTAGTGTGACCAATATATCTTCAACAATGTTTGATGGTAATCCTTCGAGTATGGTAATCGGGTTCATCCAATCACTTGCAGTATAATTCCATCTACCGATTCCACCATTTGTAGCGATGTACATGACGTCACTAGTATGGCCAAATCCATTAATCACATTAGATGGAAGTCCGGCAATTAGTTTCCCTTGTGTAAAGGTTTGAGAATTAATATTGAAAACTTGCACACCAGGTATTGAACTACCTTGTCCAGATAATCCGATAATCAAATCATTTCCACTTTTCACCATTCCATAGTGGTTATTGTGCAATGCCCCAGTATAGGTGGTAAGTTGTTGAGATTGAATATCTAGTTTGTACAATCCTGCAGGATATGTGGTGATATAGAGGTTATTTCCGATCAATTCAACATCATTGCCACGAGATTGTGCGGAAAGAGACCATCCATAATCCCATTCAATAGAGCCATCAGCATTACGATTTCCTTGAAGAATACCAGCGCCACCAGCAACGCCAAATCCTTGAGACTGGCCATAAGGTTGTAACCCAAATAGTTGTTGCACTACCTGCGATACTGGTTATTTGTCCACTGACAAGACCAGGCAGTTTAATCAAAGGAGTTTGCCCTTGTGAAGATACTATGTCTACGTGACTATATCCTGAAGTACCACCAGCTTGCCCAATAATCCAACCTTGCCCATATGGTTGGAAAGATGTAACAGATGAGCCTTGAGAGATTACTGTTGCAGAAGCAGCAGTAGTTCCGGAAGTAGTGATAACTGAATATCCACCTCCAATGATATTATTGCCAGAAGTACCCAATCCATGTCCTAGAATTAGTTTACCAGCGTGATAATTTATTGCATCCCACCACACTCTGTCTGAAGGAATATTGTGATTTTGAGAAGTTATGTCATTCAACCAAGTGCCGGTTTGATAACTATACTTTGAAACAGGCATATCGTCAGCATAATATCCAATGTAAAGAGTGTCAACTCCATCACAAGCCACTGCTGAAGGAGAATCATCATCCAAAGAAGTTCCAGAAATATGAGTGCCAGCAGTAGCATTTTGTAAATCGATTACTGCAATTCCACCATTGAAACCATTGTACATGGCGACATTGAGAACTCCACCACACATTGTCATAGAAATTGGATATCCATTTGGCATTCCACTTTGTCCACCAGTAAACGTAGACCAAGAGCCAGAACTATCTAAGTGAGAAATTGTACCAGTTCTAAATCCACCCCAATTAGTGAATTCAGCGCCACCGACTACCAACTCAGTACCATCTGTCCAGATGTCATAGAATCTCTCTCCTGCATTATTTGGTAATCCACTACCCTCAGTCCAAGTTGTTAGCCAAGAATTAGAAGATTCGTTATATCTTGCTACGCCATCTTCAGTCGCGAACAATGTCGCACCATCAAATTCAACAATTCCTCTTATCGGGAAGTCAAATACAGAATCATCCCAAGAATTAACTAAAGAGCCATTATTGTAAAGATCCAATTTAGTTTCGCCCCAGGCAACCCAATGATTACCAGCAGATGAAAGGTAAGATGTCACTCGGTTAATTTCTCCAATAGGTTCAACATTTGGCCCCCATGAATTATTGCTGGCATTCCATTGAGCAATACCACCAGACCCATCTGCATTCCACCATTGCCCAGAAGCCAATCCAACCATTAAGGTGTCACCAATGAAATTCATTCCGTAAACATCACCATTATTTTCCGATAATTGACTTCCAATATCGAGTGAGGTCAGCGAAGTGAAGTTTGCGATGTTTATTCTTCCAATACTATCGCTTTGAGTAGATTGGTGAAAATACATCACATCTCCATGAATCATTAATTGATAAGGGTCACCATTTCCAGAATACAAAGCATTGGTTTTTTCAATATCATATTCTTCGGTTTCATTGACAATGTCAATCAATTGGAAACCGTCATCGCCTCCAATCCAGATTTGATTAGGTCTAATGTCGGCCACCAAACTAGTAATTCCGTTTGTGTCCAATACGTTGTTAACAGTCCAAGTAGGGAGCCATGTATTGTTGGTGATGTCGTATCTTAGCACGCCAATTCCATCAAGGCCGATATATGCAGTAGTGTTGATAACTTCAACCGGGGCAGTAGCACTTTGACTCCCTTCGCCCCAATTTGAATCGTGTTCAAAATTTGTAATATCAACTAACCCAACACCGGAAAGAGTTCCACCATATACGAAATCAGAATCGGAGTGGACAGCATATACAGCCCAATTAGGCATTCCATCTTGGACATTTTGACAATCATCAATAGTTATAGTTGACAAAACATATTTACAAAGCCCAAGGTTTGTTCCAGCATACAAATCTCCTCCATCAATAACGAAATCAAAGAATTGAGTTGGCCGTGTTGACCATTGACCACCATTAATAAAATTGGTCGAAGAACTACCATCCCATCGAACTGCACCACCCTGAGTTCCGATGTAGAGGTTAGAACCATCGCTTTCCAAAGCATAGATGCTAGAACTTGGCAAGATGCTTCCACGTGTGGTTAAAGGAGTTAATATTTCTCCAGTAGCTAGGTCTTTGCGAGCAACACCATAGCCTGAAAGTCCGAAATGTAGTATATCTCCAACAACTGCGATAGGAGCGTAATCTACTCCATTAACGCCAGTTGAGACCCAAGATGAAAGAAAAGTATCATTGCTAATATCGTATCGAATAATCCCTGAATCTTCGCTTCCAATAAATGCTATATCTTGATGAATAGCAACATCATTTAAGAAATCAGAATCCATGCCATCAGATGAATCATAACTCAAAATCGAAGCAGATGAAATATTGATAATACTTATCCCACCACTTTGGTGAGTAGAGACCATAATTCCATTATTGATTGCAAAGTTTGCGATTGAATTACTATACATTCCATTTGCATTGGAATATGAATTAATCACGCTACCATTTTTAGCATAATTAATGATTCCATGGGCTTCAGTTCCCATGTATATGCTATTTCCATCAGTGTGTATTGAGGTCGCAGTCATGCCATGAATTACTGGGCTTAGCCATTTTGATTGCCCGATATCATATCTGTCCAAAACATAAGGATTGGTGATGAATAGGACATTATCCAACTCAACAATATTTGTCATATCCCCTGAACTTGGTGAGCTTGAGATAGGGATTTGGCCATCGTAACGAGTAGATTTAGTAGGTGTTAATTTGACAATTTTACCAGTATAATCGGTTAATAAAATTGTATCACTCATCGGTGCGCGAGAGCCACCTGAAGGCCAAGTAAACATCGATCTGCCCGCATAGATGCCGTAATTTGACAATGTGTCAGTGGTTCCGAAAACTCCACTTGTAGTATTGTAATAATGGACATTTGCCCCGTTCAAGATTAGCAATTGGTCGCCAATTGATTCAACGCCCCAAATATCATCAGCACCGAGCCAATTTGCAGAATTCCAAGTGCTCAACCAGAAATTAGAATTCCAATCAAAGCGTGCTACTCCGTTATCATATGAGCCGAATAATATTTGGTTATTAGTGACTGTAATCGACCAAATATAATCTGAATGTAATACATTTGCAGTGGTCCAAGTAGAAAGGGAAGTAGCGGAGGATATGTCCCATCGATTGATACCATTCTCCCATGAACTGACATAGATTATTCCATTGTGCTCAATCATGTCAATTGAGAATCCACTATTCCAATTAGTATCATTAGAACCTACTAGGTTTTGCCAAGAGTTAGCGCTATAATCATATTCGAATAATCCCCCATACCCTGCCATGAATAAGTTTCCATTTAGTGTAAGCAATTTTGTTTGATATGAATCGGTAACGGCCGGAGCAGAAACGACCATTGCTAGAGAACTGTCGTCTAAGTTCAAGAAATGTATCCCATCTGTATCGGTGAGGACTATTAGGTAGCGATTAACTTCATCCACGGCTATATCAAGAATAGAACTAGCATTTTCAAATGTGATGATATCGATTATTTGTGGATCATTATTTGCATCTAATACAACAACTGAATTTGTAACGCCAACCATCATCCTACCATCGTCAGGGTGAACTGCATTGGCCCTGATATCGAGATTTATTGGTTCAAAAGATACAGCGGGGTCGGCAGGTGCTAAGGCCTCAAATACCAATTCTGTAATTTCAGCATCGCTTGGTAGAGTCCACCCTGCGCCGGTGTCACTATTTGGGTTCAATCGGCTGGAATGTGGGTTGGAGCCATCAAAGAAATCGTTTGAACCAAACATCCCAAGTCCTCTCCAATCAAACAAGTTAATGCCGATATCAGAAGCGGTAAGAATCGGTTCCTCAATTAGTAAACCATCGCTACCGTTTACTCTTAATTGCAAGGAAACATTTGACAAATCTGCGCCAGGGGCAAACTCCAATTGCCATTCAGTCGTTCCTTGAGCGCCCGGAGTTACTCCAGCGCCGACGGTGTTGAGTTGAACCCAACCAGTGTCGTTGTGTCCCTCCGTTGGCCATATCGCACTATCCTTCACTCCATGTGCAGAAACAACAGGAGATGCCAGTATAGGGGCTAGACTAGATAGCAACATTATCAACACAAGTGAGATTGCTTGGCTGGCACTGCGAGACGCCTTGGCCGACTTGGTATAATGGGACATAGATGTGAGGCGACTTTTACAGTATTTGAACGCGGCCCTTAGATGTGAACTTAATAATCATCAATTCAACCACTATTATTGCCTTTAGCCACAATCCCGTTGGATTATTTTGGTGATAGAACTTCAATAATTTGTAATAAAAACACACAACACTCAAACCACAGACGCACTCACAACACGAAGGGGAACCAAATGGTACGCGAGAAAAGAGAGCGCAGGTTGCGCCAAGAAGCGTTAGAATATCACGAATTAGAACCGCGTGGAAAAATCAAGGTTGTACCTACTAAACCACATTCAACTGCATACGAATTGAGTTTGGCTTATTCACCTGGTGTAGCCTACCCCTGTTTGGAGATTGAAAAGAATCCTGAAGATGCGTACAAATATACTTCTAAAGGTAATTTAGTTGCAGTAATTTCAAACGGTACAGCAGTATTAGGACTTGGAAATATTGGTGCATTAGCCAGTAAACCAGTCATGGAAGGTAAAGGATTGTTATTGAAAACATTCGCAGATATCGATGTTTTTGATATTGAAGTTGATACAGAAGACCCCGAAGAGTTCATCAATACAGTTTGTAACATTGCAAAAACATTCGGTGGTATTAATCTTGAAGATATCAAAGCACCCGAATGCTTTGAAATCGAACGACGAATTGCAGAAGCAACAGATATTCCAGTTATGCATGACGATCAACACGGAACTGCAATAATTTCCGCAGCAGCAATGTTAAACGCAGTCGAATTACAAGGAAAAGAAGTATCAAAAATCAAAGTTGTTGTTATCGGTGCTGGTGCAAGTGCAATTGCTTGTGCCAACCATTATGTCGCAGTCGGTGTCAAAAATGAAAACATCTTGATGGTAGATAGCCAGGGTATTGTGACAAAAAAGCGTCTAGATGCAGGAGAACTAAATGAATTCAAAGCAACATTCGCACACGATATCAAAGGTGGAGATTTAGCAGATGCATTGAAAGGAGCTGATATGATGCTAGGATTATCTAGAGGTGGACTGGTGTCTAAGGAAATGGTGGCATCAATGGCTGCTAAACCGGTAATTTTTGCACTCGCAAACCCAACTCCAGAAATAGATCCAGAAGATATTCTTGAAGTAAGAGATGATGCGATTATCGCTACTGGAAGATCTGATTACCCCAACCAAGTGAATAACGTATTAGGATTCCCATATATTTTCCGTGGAGCATTAGATGTTAGGGCAAGAGACATTACACAAGGTATGAAAATGGCCGCAACCTATTCGCTTGCAGCATTGGCGAAAGAGCCAGTTCCAGATTATATTTCAGCCGCTTATGATGGTGCGACAATGCAATATGGACCGGAATATATTATTCCAAAACCGTTCGATAGACGCGTATTAATTTGGGAGGCTAGTGCGGTTGCACAAGCGGCTGTAAATGAAGGAATAACCGGTGTTAAAGCCAAAGATTTCGACATTGAAAAATACAAAGAACAACTGGAAGGTCGCTTTGGATTATCTTATTCAGTAATGCGCCATGTCATCAATCAAGTCTGTGGAAAGGGCAAGAGAATTGTATTCCCTGAAGGAGATAATGAGAAAGTTATCAAGGCTGCCGCACAATTGGTAGAGCAGAAAATTTGCGTTCCAATCTTGCTCGGGCCAAAGAAGAGAATAGATTCAATGGTTGAAGAATTAGGTTTGCATTTTGATTATGAATCATATGACCCGCGCCGTGACAAACGCCGTAAGGGGGAATACGCAAAGGCAGTATTTACTCACAGAAAGCGAAAAGGTATGACCTATCTCGATGCTGCAAGGCTATTGAAGAGCCGTCCCTACTTTGCAAGTCAAATGGTAAAGAGTGGCCATGCTGATGGGTTCGTTGGAGGTGTTTCAAGGAATTATGGCGACGTACTTAGGCCAACTATCGAATTGATTGGTTCAGCAGATGACGCGCATTGCATTATTGGGTGCTATATGATGAATGTCAAAGGTAGAACGATTTTCCTGGCAGATGCTACTGTCAACGTATATCCTGATAGTAGGACATTAGCGGAAATAGCAGTTCAAACCGCAAAGGTTGCTCGTCGCTTTGGTGTCGACCCTAAGGTTGCAATGTTATCGTTTTCTAATTTCGGTAGCAGTAGAGCACAACGTTCTGAGAGGATTGAAGAAGCGATTGAACTCGCTAGAGAACTCGACCCATCCTTGGCAATAGACGGGCCAATGCAAGGGGATACAGCACTCAATGCGGCAGTACAAGGTGAATACGAATTCATGTCCTTTAGTGGGCCAGCCAATGTACTTGTTTTACCTAATCTTGCGGCGGCAAATATCGCTTACAAATTACTTGAGGAACTGGGAGACGCAGAGATGACAGGACCAATTTTGGAAGGAATGGATAAGCCAGTTCAACTAGTTGCAAGACAAGATGGTGTGCGTCATATAGTCAATATGGCTGCAATTTGTGCAGCAGACTCTATCCGCCAAGATTCATACTGGGAATCACTGATTACAGCGTACGTTGAAGAAGAAGAATAATCACTTGACATCTTTAATGGCGATGCTCGGTCTACGAGGTCTCCAAAATGCACCACTAACAAATCCAATGCATAGCCCGCCAAATAACAAATTTGGCCAACCATTTACAGCATAATCAGACATCCCTCTTAAAATCGGGATGGTAAACGAAGGAATGATTCCAAGAATTGTCATCCACAATATTTCTCCTCTAAGATTTTTTGCAAAATCAGCATTCTCGGGAACCATTAACCCCGATTCTTTTCTAATAGGGGTAATCACCAATCTGGCAATAACATCGCCTAAACTTCTGTCCATCGGGATTGAAGAAAGTGCAACCAAATCCTTAGTTGGGTGTGATTCAATAGCCGCTCTGTGATCTGCAGTAGGTCCGATTCCAGGTGATTTTCTCGGACTGCCATCCATCATTGCACCCCGGTAATTTGATGCCGGTGAATCAGCGAGTATCTCCACCTTTTTAGCAGGATAATTCAAGGTGATTTGTTGATGTGCAATCCTCCATTCTCCTTCACTTGGGCAACGAACTTCCCAATCATAATTATCATCCAAAGTGGAATCAGCCAACTTTTGTAGGCTACTATTTGCATGTGAAAGGATTTCTTTCAATGCTGACCCATCAATACCTTCCATCAGTTCATCAGGTCTTTCATCAGGCTCTGGGCCGTTTAGTAAGATTGCTATTTGTCTTCTTGAAATTGGCTTTTTAAGAATATAAAATTTAGGACATTCTACTTCATGTCTTGGTCTTTGGCCAGAATATACCCAACCGCCTTTGTCAGTGCCAACAAAGATGCTATCCGCATCAACCGTCTCAAACTCTAGTCCGAGCAGGTTAATTATTGGCAATTCTACACCTCATTGAATAGTCGCCATCATGCGATTATACCAAGCCATTCCAGCTTTATGGTCTTCCAATTTTGAAAACTGAGGGAAGGGTGAGATAGAGCGCATATAGCCAAACGCAGCAAAGTCAACGAGGTCTGGAGAATCTCCTGAAAAGAAATCTCCGTTGTGAGATGATGTGAATTCGCTAAGAAGGTCGTGCCATAATTGCTTGGGTGTGCGCCCATCTTTTTTCACTCTTGAACGAGCGATAAATCCCCACATTATTGGAAATCCAGCCCATGCATACAGGCGTCTAGAAAAGAAGCCAAACTTTTCTAGTTTTGAAACCCGAACAGTGGTTTGGAGGGCTGAAAATAATCCGCCATACAATATGGGAATTGTTGCCTTAGACATTTTCGTATCAACCCATTGTAACCATTCATCGCGTCGTGCAAGATCGCCCATTGTCGCTAATTTAGAGGAATTGTACTTTTCATCAAGATAGAACATCATCGGAGTGGAATCGTAATGGATAGAGCCATCAGAGTCGGTTAAGACTGGGACTTTATTCCAATCTTCAACAAAGGCTAGTTCCTTTTTTGCCTTTAGCCCATTGATGCCAATGTAATCAACATCGAGCCCAATATAATCGATTAAGCCACGTATTTTCCAACTAAATGGACAAGTGTACAACAAGTGTACAGTTGGCTTACCCATGTGTTTGGGGCTATCGCTCTCCTTCTTCAATCCTCGTTTGTATTATCCGTTACGGGTTTCCAACCGGGCTTCCAAAAATCCAAGTCATCCAACCATCGCATCCATTCCGAATCATCACATGTTAGAAGGTGAAAAGCACGGCTTTCCAATCCTTCCAGATTTGCTTTTGTCAAGATACCTTCAGTGCAACTATTACGCCATTCAACCTGTCTGTGGCGGATCTGCCGACGTGCCTCTTCTGGAGTATCAAAATTCATTTCACAAAGGTCTCGTAATTCACTAATCCAGGTGCGATTATCTTTCAATAACGGGTCATTGATGACGCGCTTTGCTGGTTTCTTTGCGAACGGCCACCATCCCATAACTTGCCCTCTCCCCTCCTAAACTTGAGGCTTGTGTAAAAACCCTAACAATCAACTTCATACCAACCATTCAAGCAAATCATGCGATGAAGCCATGTGCCCAAACACTTTGGCATATCTATGGGCAGGATTGTAGTTCACTTTCACGGTAAATCAAAAGATAAGTCCATGACTTCCTCAATCCAAAACTACAGCGAGAGAATATTGCCACGGGGAATAAAGATCGAGGTGCATAGTGAAAAATTAAGCGTTGATGATTATTTGCAACAATTACAATCAAAGCAAGGGATATTGATTTTATTAGACGAAGGAGGAAGTCAATATACTTCCGAACAATTGGCAACTTTATGCAAAGAATGGGCATTACAAGGCCAAGACACGCATCTAGCAATCGGGCCATTCGATGGATGGCCAAAGAGCGGAAATACACAGAAAATCGCTAGAATCTCACTATCTTTGATGACATTCCCTCATGAATTGGCATCAGTACTATTGCTTGAACAATTATATCGGGCCACAGAGATAAATCGTGGTAGCGGATATCACAAAGCATAGGGTGAAAAACACGGGCCATTTGGTTGGGTTGGGGCAGAAGATGATATTCGCTAACGAATCGGATATGCGTTGGTTGCTGATTGTATTTGAGGCATTAATAGGACTAATACTCGTCTTAGGTAGTAGAAGGCAACCTTTCCCAACACCAAGTAGGCGTTTTGGAACACTGACATTACTGATTGCCTTTGCATTTTTTATTGGCCAATCTGCGCCTCACCCAGTAGCAGTTTCAGGACATTTAGCGACCCTTGCTTTCCTAGGTGCCTTTGGAATAGTTGCAGGAGTACATCACATGATGGTTACTCGCAGAGAAGTTCTCATCGCGCCAATGGCCGGTTTCATGTTCTGCGTAGGCATGACCGGATTGATTATTCAGACATGGCCAGATTTGTCCTTAAGCGAGCAATGGGCCGGATTCTTTTCTCTTGTTGTTCTAACAGGAATCCAAACTTGGCTTGTTTTTAGAGGATTGTTGATCGGGCGCCTACCACTCGCATGGTCGCAAGCGGGCATGGTCGCTTTACAGCGTGGCCAACTATCAGGGTCACATGGAGCTATATCTTGTTTCGAAAAGGGATGGGATGCAGATGAAGAGCATCTTAATCCGATGGCATATTTGGCACTTCACAGAATCTATCTATTCATGCAAGATGTAGAAGAAGCAGATAAATGGCTAGACTCTCTTGTAGATGTTGGAGGCGAGAAAGCAGTAGCAAAAGAATGGATAGAAGCAATCCATCAATACTTGAAATTAATTGATCCAATCGCTGCAAAAAACCTTCCAGCATTAATGGAAGAAGAATAATCGGTCCTCTCCGAAAAAATACACTTTACGAAACTTTATTTCCGCTTTATGTATTAATTTGTCTATAAGGGGCATTATCATTGCACAATTAGGCGAAGGACTTAAGAGGCTTAACGACTAATTCTATATTGAGGATTGAGATGTTTAGGAATGCACAACAAAACCGTATGGGAGGAATGCTTTGGTATGCTGTATTGATTTGGTTTTCATCCAGCATACTTTCTCAAGCACTTTTCATTGGTTTCTATGGTGTTCCATACGATGCGATTGATTTGCTTGGAGGAATCGGTCCGGCGTATATTGGGCTGATTTTAATCGAAGTGGCCATGTGGATCATACTTGCAGGATTATCAGTTGTCAAAATGGCCCGTAAACTAAAATTAAGACCAGTTAACATTGTTCCCAGTCTCGGGGAATGAACTTTTAGATATACGGCACGATTTGTAAAGTTTGAAATTAATGGTAACCGGATTAATGAATTTCCGATGTTTCTTTAGTGACTGAATTAATCATCTCAAAAACCATCATTTGCCCATTGAGATTAGCCGATGACTTGAAGGAGCGTCATAACAAGGGACTACTGTGACTGAAATTATAGATGCTTCAAAGTTTTCAGGTCGTCCAATGGAGATTACCTCTCTGTCTGACACCGACCCTATGCTCGCACATCTTCCGAGTGATGCGATTATCCTCGCCATTGAAGGTGCTAGAGAATCTTTACCACTCGCATCAAAATTGTTAATTGATTTACAAGTAATGAATGATGAGGCTCACGATCTATGTGAAGAACTAGAAGTGTTGTTAGAAACTCTAAATCCAAATCACGAACATGTCTCAGAGATTGCAGAATATTTGGCAAAACTTGTCTCTCAATGGCAGCAAACAGCGGATAACTTGGAATCTACAGGTACAAGAGTAGCTTGTTTGGAACCAGGTCGTTTGGAATGGTATGGAGTGGTTGATGGGAACCTTTCGTTATTTTCTTGGACAATGGGTGAAGAAGATATTGAATGGTATCATGCTGTAGATGCAGGGTTCAACGCCCGAAAACCACTCATAGAGGCATGACCTCGTCGGGCCTGAGGGCGAGACATGGTTCGTATCACAAGAGTCTATACCGGTGGAGGCGATGACGGTAGTTCGTCATTAGTTGATGGTTCACGTAGAAGTAAATCTGACCAGAGATTTGAGGTCGTAGGTTGCTGCGATGAACTAAATGCGGTTCTCGGAATTGTAGCAATGGAGATTAATCGTATACCAGCGCATGAAGATGGCGGCGGTAGTAAAACAATCGAACGAGTTCAGTTAGTAATTTCTTCAGCACTGAAGCGGATTCAAAATGAATTGTTTGATCTCGGAGGAGAGTTGGCTTGTGACCCCAAAAAAATCCCACAATACATGGTCTTAATCGGTCAACAACAATCTGATGTCTTGGTTGAAGAAATGGACGCTTGGCTATTAGATTTGGAGCCTTTATCTAGTTTTATTTTACCGACTGGAGAAGGCCCAGTTGCCGCTTTACATCTCGCTAGAACTGTGACAAGAAGATTGGAAAGAGAGATGGTTCGGCTGAATGATTCAGAGGGAGAAAACGCAGTTAGCAAAGTTTCACTCATCTACATCAATCGATTTTCCGATTGGCTATTTATTATGAGCCGTTGGATATCAAAAATGTTAGTCGATGAAGAAACATTATGGCAACCTTTGGGTAAGCGGGGAGCAGAATCTGGAGTTACGGACATGTTGCAAAAAATGAGACAAAACGATTCTCAATTAGATGACCTTTAACATTTATTCCTTGCCCAGTGAGCGCATATGAACACGTGCATTTTGCAAAATTTTCCTTGTTTCTGCATGAGTCAATTGGTCCTCGGCTTGGTCCCAATCGAGCCACATGTGCCCGCGATGCTCATGTGATAATGTAACGGTAATTCTTTCTGTTTCTGCTAGATACCAGTATACCTGTTTGGTATTCACTTTACCTCTGTGTCGATAGGTGTATTCGCTTCTTTCAACAAAATCCTCTACGAAATGGATCTCTTCAATACCAGTTTCTTCTAATAATTCTCTTCTGGTTGTTTCAAAATGGTCAGCATCAGAATCTTCAACATGCCCCTTTGGAAAATCCCAATGACCTTGCGGATATTGAAGTAGTAATACCGTTCCTAGGTTTACGAGTACAACTCCGCATGAGGTCTCCATGTGCAGTGGTAGGGAGGCTTTATTGAAGTCACTTTTGGCTTTAGACAAGGAAAACATATTGTTGACCTTTGCTTACGCATGGTTGATGGAGGTTAGCGCTGGGGTGTTGGAGTTGGCAGGTTTGCCGAATTTCAAACGTATTGTTGCAGATTCAGATTTAGATGGGTTATGCGCAGCAGCAGTACTCAAGGCAGCCAACCCAAACGCGCAAGTTGTTTTTGCTCACGCAGCATTAATTCGCTCAGGGGCAATGGATTCGTACATAGATGAAAATACAGCGATCGTCGATTTACCTTTCCATGAAAACTGTGGATGGTATCTAGACCACCACCAAACAAATCGACCTTCTCCAAAACAAGAGAGGGAATTCATTGCCAGAGGCGGAGTTTGCCATTGGGAGGCAACACCAAGTGCAGCAAGATTGGCATATGATTTGCTTTCTCCGCTACTTGATTTGAATCATCTCAATGAAATAATGCCTATCGTGGATGCTTTAGATTCGGGCGGGATTTCAAAGGAGGATTTTTTGGCTGACGGTAAAGTACTGCAATTATCACGCTCGCTCTCTTTACAACACCCAGAGCACCTTCAAAATGTACTTAATTTATTGTCAAGTGGATTATCACTGAAGGAGATATTACAAGATGAAAAAATCTCACAGCATGTTGACAGAGCCAAGTCTGACAGGGTTTTAGCGCAGAAGGTTGTCGAACAGAACACTACGATTGTAGATAGATTGGCTATTTGCCGTATGGATGAAAAAGGAGTCCGTTCTAATGGATATTTAGTGACGGCATGGGCAGGTGATAATGCGGATGCTTGTTGCATAATTCACGGCTACTCAGACGGTGCAATAGAGACTGCAGATAGGCCAGCACTATCGGCCAGTTTCTATGCGAACTCCTTTCTTGAAAACGGGCAAGACCGATATGATTTGTCGCGTTTAGCAACGTCACTTGACCCAACTGGCGGTGGGCATGCAAATGCTTGCGGTTGCCGTGTTTCAGCAGCAGGAATAGAATCGGATTTACAACATTGGCTCGGTATCTGGGATAAGAGGGAATCTCTGTTAAGGTAATTCTTGAATTTAGAGAATCGCCCTAACTCTATGAGGTACTTCCAACCCAGTAGTAATTGAAGCAGTCTCAGCGAACAGTTTCCGTTGTTCTTTTCAGCATCCACGGGCAAGAATATTAATTGATTATTCATTTTACCATCGATGTGATTTTTCTTATCTGTGGGTCAGAGCAAATACGAAAAAATCTTTGATCTAAAAATCATGGAAAGCGAATGAGATTCATTCAGATTCAGTGACTTCTTTGTTGTTTTTTCTAGGCATCAGGAATGATGGTGTCCACCAATTCCATTTACCCATTAATCGCATAGTTGCTGGAACTACTAAGGCACGTATCAATGTCGCATCGATTAGGATTGCCAATGCAAGTCCAAGACCAATTTGTTTGAGGATAATAACCGAGGATAGCCCGAACGAGCCAAAAACAACAACCATGATCGCAGCAGCGCCAGTGATTAGTCCACCAGTCTTCTGAAGTCCATTGGCAACTGCAAGTGTATTGTCACCAGTTCTTTCCCATTCTTCATGGATTCTTGAAAGCATCAAGACTTCATAATCCATTGATAGTCCAAATACTATGCAGAACATTATTACTGGATTGCCAGCATCAATTGGTTGGGCAGTAAAATTCAGTAATACATCACCATAGCCCCACTGGAAAACCCATACAAGCATTCCAAAAGATGCAGAAACAGAAAGAATATTCATTATTATGGCTTTGATTGGTATGATAACACTACGAACTTGGATGAATATCAATATAGAGGTGGCAATAAAAATGAACGCTAATGCAGTTGGCAGATTTTCGGCAATTGAGTTGAGGGTATCAGCATTATACGCGGCAAACCCAGCAACAGCCAGATAGTCGTTTTGTCCTGATAACTGGTCGGTCAATATGTGCCTGTCATCTCGAATATCTTCTACAACATTTCTTGATGCAACACTGGTCTGTTCACCCGCTAAATTTAGTACAATATAGGTCACATCACCGTTTGTAAAACTATCTCTAATCATAGTTACGAAGGGCAATTTCAGTTTCGTTCAAATATTCATCTGGGGCCTGCCAGAAAGAGACTACTTGCGACTCATTCATGGAACCATCAGGAAGCCCAATACCGTTTGCAGTGAGGACTCTATCATCACTTATCTGAGTTCTAATATACTGATATTGAGCTCGTAAATTATCTTCTTCGAAAACATCCGCCCCATCCAATTCAATTACCAAAAATATTTGATTTGATGATTGCTCTGGCCAGGTATCATCTATCATTTCTTTACCAAGGCGAGACTCATCATCGGGTGGTAATGCAGACCATGATGATAGAGAGAATTCAGCATATAGGAATGGAGCGCCTGCACCAACCAAAAGTATGAGGACGGGTATCAGTACTTTCCAAGGATGAGCCATCACCTTGTTTGCGATATTCGCCCACAACCCATCTTCTCTTGCCTCTAAATTGAAAGCGAATGGAACCTTTCCTTTATCGACGCGCTTGCCAAGAATTGACATCACAGCAGGGAGGACAATGGTCGAATATACCATTGCAATAGAAACTGCAACAGTGCCACCAATCCCCAAACTCGGAAGACTTGTGTTCTTGAAGAATAACATTCCCATCAAACCAATTGCAACTGTTATTCCCGAGAAAAATACCGCTTTACCAGCGGTTGCCGTACTCATCGCAACCGCAGTTCTAACATCTCTGCCAATGGCCAATTCTTCTCTAAAGCGATTTACTAAAAATAGTGAATAATCGATTGAAACTCCAATTCCAATCAATGTAATGATATTGGTTGCGTATTGAGTTACATCTGTAACATTACTCAACCAAATGGTCATACCCATTGCAGCAGCAACGGTCGCAATTCCGACTCCTATCGGCAAGAAGGCTGCAACAATTGAGCCGAATACTAAGGCGAGAATGATTAATGTTAGAGGTCCGGAAACGATCTCCGCTTTGATTAAATCTTCTGAGATTCTACTGTCAAAGGTCCATTCAATAGCAATGTCTCCAGTCTTCCAAGAAACAAACTCGCCATCAAAGTTAACCGATTGCTGATTTTCATCAAAAACAGCTTTACCATGAGTCTTATCACCTTCGATGGTAATAATATTCATGGCGATAAAACCATTTTCAGTATATGCAACATAATCTAAATGTTCTACTTCATCAACTTGCCACGAGTATAAAATACTGACATCGTCTCTTTTTGAAAAATCCTCTAATGCCAACATAACTGATTGGCGCCATTCAGAATTATTATCCGTTAATGTTGGATGATAAACAAGTAGATTGAAACTATGCCCAGTACTCTTATTCTCTTGCTTGAAGGTGGTGGATAACAAATCCCCCGCTTTGAGTGATTCTACATCATCTTCTCCAAATGCTTCAGACCAATTAGCGCCCAAACCCATGAGACTAGTCATAAGTATGCAAGAAATTATTCCCAAAACAACAACCATTTTATTATGGTCGTGGATAAATAATCCTAGTTTGAAAAAGACTCGATCTTCGAGCATACTTGGGTCAGTAGCACTTTCCACATTTGCCGTTCCGACTGATTATCTATATCAACGGACTGTGTCGCTGGTTAAACAAATTTATCAAAGAACTGCAAAAATATAGAGGAACCCAAGAAAAGCATGAATGAATACTAATGCAACAACCAAATCTGCCATCCTTCCGTGTTTCATTTTCAAATTCTGAAAAAGAATCACCCTGTTCACGGGCGATTTTTGCTTTTTTACCCATCCTAGAAAGTTGCCAAAGAATTACAATTCCAATGGGGCCGGTAATTCCATGGATACTAGTTGGCAAAATCTCTGCCATGAAATCGCCATGACTTCTCCAGCCAGCAACCGCTCTTCCAGCAACTGCTACCAATGCCACAATTATCGCCGCCCATAGCAGTTTTTGTCCTCTTTGCTCATGCATTCTAAGGTGCTCGGCCCGTTCTTCACCCTTCATCTCATGAGACTTTCTTTTCCAAGAGTATTGCCACCAAATCCAAGCCACAAGACTAGATGCTAAAATGGGGTGCAGCAGCAATGCAATGACTCTAACAATATCCAAAACACCACCCCGTCATGTCGTGCTGTGGCGAACCTCATAGTTTGATTTTGTCATAACCATCTACCAATATCCGGCGGTGCATTGAAAGACAGGCGGCACCGCGACCACCCCGTAGGGGTGTGAGTATGCAGGAAAATCTCATGAACATTTGCCTCGATAAAGCATTCCAAGCCAATGTGCCGAAAAACAAACGGCAGATTATAATTTCAAGGATTGCTGAATGGAAAATGCTCGATAAGCCATTCAGAACATTCGTCCATCTAGCGATAGATGAAGTGGAAGCCCCCGCTGTAGATGAGGACGAAAACACCCCGTCTCGTAAGAAGTCTGTAGGACGCCGCCATCATCGCCGCGGAGGGCGTGGGACAGCATCATCAGATCCTTTGGATTGGATACCTTCTCCTCAAGAGGTGTTAATGCCAGATTCAGGAAGCGACCCATACCGTCTTGCAACTTTGATGGTACATAAAATTCTCAAAAGTGACGACTGGGATGATGATTGGAATTCAACAGAAACATCTCTTCGCGATTCATGTTTAGCAGAAGGAGTACATCCAGCATGGGTCTCCATCGGCGAAAAAACTGGAGTTCTAGGAATCTTTGCTGGATTTCCAAAGGCTAAGGTAAAGAAGCAAGCCAGTGCCAAAATAGACACTTCACTCGGAAGAATTGATGTTGAAAATAGCAAGCAGTTGGCAACAGTTTTGAGCACATTAACCAGTTCTTCAAACGATGCATCAATTCATGTTGCATACCAAAAGGTCGCTAGCCAGTTAAAAAATCAAAGAAACTTGAAGGTTGACCCTGAACTTTTGAATTTAACAGGACCTTCTTCGATAATCAGTGTCCTATTACATTTGGCAAGTCGTTCGGATGCGAGTGATTCATTGAAGGAATTGGCTAAGACAGATTCACAATTGGCAGCCGAATTATCAGATTATTCACAACTAAAGAATGGCGTGGTCACTGATTGGCAACAAAGCCGCAGTATTACTGGGGATGATTCATTATCCATGGCTCGGCGATTATTTGCTTGGCGCAACCCTCCTGTAGATGCAGGAGATTTATCAAGTGATGAATTGAATAAAGGCCTTGAAATCTTACTCCAAGGAGACTCAAAACAATCTCAAACCGAAAAGTTGCAATGGTGGAGATTATCTGCATTACATAGAGAAGGAAAAGGCCAAGATGCAGTTGAGGTCTTAATTTCATTACAATTAGAATCTAGTGCAGACCTTACTACCCTACTGCCTCTAATTGCAGATTTACCAGGAGATTCAGCGAGTGAATGGTTGAATCAACAGATACCTCACTTAGATGAAATGGCACTTGTGCAAATTTCCTCTTCTCAATCGATTGATATTAATTCTAGAAACTTGGCTGTGAAGAGATTACAGGATGCTGGTGGTGAAGCATGGGAACAAGTAATTGCTGTAGCAATTCCACTATTCACTCAAACAATGGAATTGCGAAGATTGGCTAAAGTAATCACAAATAATGAGTTGTTGGCCATTGCTCATCCATATGAGACTCTTTTTGCTGCCCATATTCTTGCCGCAGGTAAAGAGAATGAACTGTGGGATAGCGTTAGAGAATCAAGGAAAATTGCATTGACTCATATCCATAATACCGATGCGCCAGATATATTTTCTAGCACATCTGAAGCACTCTTGATGCTATTGGAAGGCTCCTCCATCGTCGATGAACGACTCACTTCACTATTGGACAAAGGTGGATTGAAAGCATTCGGTGAAATTCGCCAAGCCCTCAGAGATGGCGGCGATGGTATCGCCTCATCAAAAAGCCTCGATGATTTGAGTACCTGCGTGGAAGCAGCAGGTCTAAGTTCGATGGAACAAATCTTGTTCAATTCAGTAATTTCAACCTTGAGATTGAACCGCGTTGGTTTGATGTTACAAAATGGTGATCAAGATACCGAAGCCATAACTACTCTTGATTCAATTCTAGCGGAAGATAATATCTCCACAGGTTTGATTCACACTGTGCGCCATCTTGTTTTGGAGCATGATATTGGATTGCCATCACTTGTAGCATGGTACCAAATAAATAATCCATTATCTCCTTGGCACACTCTGACAAGGGCGGCAGTTTTAGCCTCTGAAGGAGATGAATTGAATTCTGCAAGAGATTATAGGAAGGCAGGAGATCATGAAGAGTTTGATTACGAACATTCTATCATGCTATATCGTAAGGCTTTGATTCACCTAGCATTCGCTTCACAATGGAAAGAAGCAATAGAACTCTTAGAGGCTCAACCGGCCCTAAAAACAGCATTGACACGCCGCTTCCAACTTTATCTGCAAGTATCCTTTACAGCTACTCACCAAAAAACCGATGAAGCAACAAAAATCCTCAAAGAATTTGTGCGAAGAACAAAAATGGTTAATGAGGAAAACGCCGAAGGTGAAATGGAATCACGTTCCCGCCAATACTTTGCAGATGACGAATTGGATTTGCTACGGTCATATCACCTTGAACATCCACGTCCTTTGCCGCGTGAACCATTCGCTGGAAGAGTTACAGCAGCATTTAATTCACTGCAAAAGACTCGCCGTAGACAAAGAAACTCCCCTGATACCTTATTCATTCAACTGATGCAAGGTAATCCGACACCACAAGAGATCTACGCCTTGGCCAATACCACTGCTGAAGAGAAAGCAATCGATGGATTAATGTTCTTAGAAAGAGCACAAACATCGGGTAAATTCACTCCTACTGAACTGGGTCTATTGGCTGATACAGAACGTACCCTATTCACCCAACACAAGAACCAAATCACTTCTTCCAAGCGCCGATTTTTGCGACATTTAAAACTGACTCCATTAGTTATTGTTGATACAAATATCCTGATTGATTCATTGGTTCAAAGATTAGCCCTCCGTCTTGAATTGAGTGCTGATGCTAGCCTAGATATTACGGGAATAGGAAATTTCCATAATGTTCTTCTAAATCGGGCTAAGGATGATAGAGTCAAATTGTGGTTACCTAAGATAGTTCAGTCCGAATTGAGATCTTTAGCTAAAGGAATTGATAGACTAAGAAGTCGATTTGCAGATTCATTAGTTTCACCAGAAGTATTAGAATCAGTTCTAACAGAGAAAGTAGTTTCTGAATTGGTTGAAAATGTATTATCAGATTTCAGCACATGGAAGCCTCTTGATTTACATGCTGAAGCAGAATCTGACAATCCTGAAAATACCGAAGCAGTAAACAAATTCCTCTTGGAATATAGTGACATATACGAGGAACTAACCGATATGAAGCGCACAAGAGGAAACCCGTTGCGAACGGTACTTGAGGATAGAGACATTTATCCTGAAGCACCAGATATTGATATTATCAAAATTGCAACGCACTTAGCAGACCAACCATTACGTGGAATTGGTACAGTTTTAATCGCTACCCGCGATGGAGACTTTACTATGGTAGCAAGAGCATTCGAAGAACGATTTGGATTTGGAGTCGCTAAGAATAGCAGAACTCTAAATCTCTGGATTCGCACATGAATCTTTTCCTTGGATGGAACAAAGTGTAAACTGCGCTTTAATAGGCTAAGTGAAATAGCCATTTCTTCAATTATACGATAATGATTCTATGATTACATATGGGAGATCATTGCATCTCCGAAATCGCTACATGACAATAGAGTAGCACCGTCCATCAAACGCTCGAAGTCGTATGTGACCGTAGCAGCAGATATCGCTCCTTCCATTCCCTTCACAATTAGGTCAGCAGCGTCATGCCATTCCATATGACGAAGCATCATTTCAGCAGATAGAATCAGTGAGCCAGGGTTGACTTTGTTCATTCCAGCGTACTTTGGAGCAGTTCCATGAGTTGCCTCAAATATTGCAATACCATTGTCGTAATTGATATTGGCACCAGGGGCAATTCCGATTCCACCAACTTGTGCAGCCAATGCATCAGAGATGTAATCTCCATTGAGATTCATAGTTGTTAAGACTCCATATTCGGAAGGCCTTAGAATGATTTGCTGAAGCATTGCGTCTGCAATAACATCCTTGATTATGATTGCATTGCCAGTTTTTGGATTTGTAAGAGTACACCATGGTCCACCATCAAGTTCACTCGCACCAAATTCATCCTTTGCTAATTGGTAGCCCCAGTCACGGAATCCACCCTCGGTGAATTTCATAATGTTGCCCTTGTGAACTAAAGTGACGCTTTCTTTGTCATTATCAACTGCATATTTGATTGCAGCTCTTACAATACGAGCAGTCCCTTCTTGGCTAATTGGTTTTATTCCAATTCCAGATGTATTAGGGAAGCGTATTTTGTCAACTCCCATTTCATTTTGTAAGAAATCGATGACCTTTTTGACTTCAGGAGAACCTGCTTCCCATTCAATTCCTGCGTATACATCTTCTGAGTTTTCACGGAAAATAATCATATCAACATTTTCTGGAGCCTTCACTGGAGATGGAGTTCCTTCATACCAGCGTACTGGCCTTACACAAGCATACAGATCCAGTTTTTGCCTAAGCGCAACATTGAGAGAACGAATTCCACCGCCAACTGGTGTAGTGAGTGGTCCTTTAATCGATACTAATCCGGTACGCATTGCATCAAGAGTTTCTTCAGGTAACCATTCTCCAGTTGCATTGAACGCCTTTTCACCAGCCAATACTTCTGACCAAACAATTTGCTTTTGACCAGAATAAGCCTTTTCAATTGAAGCGTTGACTACTTTTATCATTACAGGAGTAATATCAACCCCAATGCCGTCACCTTCAATGTAATTGATAACAGGGTCATTCGGTACGTTAAGAAGTCCATTTTCCATAGTTATTGCAGTTCCAGACATAGCACTCATGCTGAGCCACCGGCATCCCCTTCAAGAATCAACCGCCCAATTGGTGATAATGTGTACAAGCATTTCAAAACCTGTGGCGCATGGTAGTGGCATGCAGAGCAAGGTTGAATGGCTTGGCCAACATGGGTTAAAATGCATTAATTCCAATGGGCAGAGTCTAGATTTAGATTGGGAAGAAGGGCCAAGTCCGATGCAAGTAACACTACAAATGATTGGTGCATGCTCTTTGGTAGATGTCGTAATCGGCTTGAAGGAACGACAATTTTCCAAGGCGTGGGTTGAATTGGATAGCGAGAGGGCAGAACATGCTCCTCGGGTTTTCACCTCAATAGAAATGGTATACCACGTCACAGGAGATGTTCCTAAGAAACTCGTAGAACGAGTCGTAGCAAAGAGCCATGAGAAATATTGTAGCGTTTCAAATATGTTTAATCAATCTGTAGAAATTACTTGGAGAGTAGAGATTCATAATTGAATTTTCAGATGATCTTGCAATACAATTTTACAAAAATTCATATTTGGAGAGAGTGAAATGCGCTTGATAATAATGAGAGCCAATAGAAATAAATTATTGGTTTCATTACTATTTTTCATTCTATTATTTTCATCTCCGTTGGCTCATAGCGCTCCATCAGGAGTCGGAGATATTGGTGATGAAGGGTGTCTATGTCATGGCGCAAAATCCCAATTAACTTCGGTTATAATTGACGGTATTCCACAGGACTGGGCGGCAAACAATAGTTACGAGATGTCTATAATTATCAATAGTTCAATTGAAATCTCGGGTCAAGAAAATGCGCGAATAGGTGGATTTAGATTAATAGTGGATGCTGGAGATGTTATTTTTGCTGAAAACAATCACACTCAAGTAATCAACGAGGGCTACACTCATACATCTCAAGGAAATCAGTATAGGCAGTGGAATTTCACTTGGACTGCACCTAGTTCTAATGATTCGGTAGTCAATTTTGTAGTGTTTGGTAATGCGGTAAACTCCAATGGGCAATCCTCGGGAGATGCTTGGAATTATTACTCGACTACAGTGGCAGGTGAAGGATATACGGGTGTCATTGAACAGCCGGCTGACTATTCAAGTAAGTTTCTAAATCGGGAAATTGCCCTATTGCTATTCGCAGTAATTTCCTTAGTTGGATTATTTTATTATTCAACTAAATGAACTCAGTTAACAAATTCAATTTGGCGATTTCGTAGCGACCTAAGTTGGCGGTTTTCACTAGCACCATGTATCTGGTCACTCTTTACTCCAGTCAGTACCAACATTACTCGGATATCTTCGCCAAGTGATTCATCAACAGCAGCACCCCAAATTATTTTGGCGTGTGGACTGACTTTTTCTTGAATTATTTGTGCACAGCGTTCTGCTTCACCGAGTGTTAGTGAACTTCCACCAACGACATTTATCAGTGCCCCTCTTGCATCGGTTGTATCAATTTCTAGTAATGGTGAGTTCAAAGCCTCTAAAGTAGCCTCTTCAGCACGATTCTCGCCTGAAGCAGCACCCAAACCAATCATAGCAACACCGCTACCAGAATTGATTACTGCACGTAAATCTTCAAAGTCGAGGTTTACCATTCCATCAGTGGTCAATAATTCTGTTACGCCAGTGATTGAACGAACCAATAATTCATCTCCAACTCTAAAAGCACTAGCAATTGGTAGATTCTTGACGCCTTCAATTTCTAATAGCCTTTCATTAGGAATGACCAGGATAGTATCGCAATGCTCGCGTAGACGTTCTAATCCCCACTCTGCATTTTGCTTTCTAAGCGATCCTTCTGACTTGAACGGATAAGTTACTACGGCAATGGTCATCGCCCCTTGCTTCTTTGCTAATCGAGCGATATGTCCAGCAGCACCGGTTCCAGAGCCACCACCCATTCCTGCTGTAATAATAGCAAGTTGAGTATCGTTGGTGATTTTACGCAATGAGATTTCCGACTCTAATGCAGCAGCTTCGCCTTTTGTTGGGTCGCCGCCAGCACCCCTGCCTCTAGCAGTTCGTCCAATCAGAACTTTGTTTTCGATAGGAGACATCAACAATGCTTGTGCATCTGTGTTGATAGCATAACCAGTAACATATTCTGAATCAAATAAGTTTTCTTCGAATAAACGATTGATTGCGTTGCATCCTGCTCCACCGACACCGTAAACTCTTATTCGTGGTTGTAGTGATTCTAACAAGGCTTTCAATTCGGCTTCATCACCAGTTCCAATCGGTGGAAGATCAGCTGATGGCTTGGTTTGTTCATCGTCGGAAAGTTCGAGAACACGTTCAATAAGATGACGCATATACGTTATGCTCTCTCAAGTGCCCTTGAAGATACCGCTTCAAATATACCCTCACAGTGGAGTTTCGTTGGTTTTTACAATTTTCGGAATCAGTCACGAAGTCCTTCTTGAGTTACCTGATAAACACATTCTCCATCAGGCAAGTTAGGAGAGTCCACTAAGCGTGCAATTCTTCTTCCAGCCTTTGCTTTGCGCAAGTACAATCTAAATGTTGATGCGTGAGCAAGAATGTGCCCACCGATCGGCTTTGTAGGATCTCCCCACATTGCATCAGGTTTCGAGTGAACTTGATTAGTAACTAGAATTAGCGCATTATTGACAGTTGCTAATTGTTTCAAGTCCTTCAAGTGACGGTTTAGCTTTTGTTGCCTATTTGCAAGCATTCCTCTACCAATATATTCGGCTCTGAAATGGCTTGTTAAAGAATCAACGATAATCATTTTAACATTTAATCCCTTACTCATTCTCTTGATCTCTTCAGCGAGAAGCATTTGGTGATCGGAATTATATGCTCTTGCTACATGTATTCGTGCAAGAACTTTATCCGGATCTAATCCATAGCCACGTGCCATTTGAGTAATTCGCTCTGGGCGGAAAGTATCTTCAGTATCAATATAGAAAACATCTCCATCAAGACCGCCTTCTTCGACAGGAAGAGTACAATTTACTGCAAGTTGATGTCCGATTTGAGTCTTACCTGAGCCAAATTCGCCATATACTTCAACCAGTGATTGGGTTTCAAAACCGCCACCTAATAGGTCATCAATTGACTGTACCTTGCTGTGTAACTTCTGAACTTGGCGTCTTCGCTCCAATAACGCTTCACCGGAAATAAATCCACCAATATTCGCCATTCTCTTTGCAGCAGATATTATCTTTGCAGCAACACCTTCGCCTAATTCAGCTTGTTCTGCTAAGTCACCAGGTGCCATTACAGCCAGTGATAAGAGGTTGTCAAATCCAGCTTCTCGCAATTTTTCTGCGGTCGCAGGACCAACGCCAGGAAGCTCGTCTATCTTCGCCTCACCCTCTTCATCCAGTGCCATTAATGGGATTGGTTCATCCAGCACCTCTTCATTCTTTTCTATCTCAATTTTCGCATTCTTCTTCGCTTTGGTTGCCATTTCACTCACTTCCAAACTGCTCTGTACCACCAATGGTATATGAAGAAACGAAACGGGGCATCAAATCGATTCGTCATAATAGCCGAAGAAATCGAGCCGCTAAAGGCATCACTGAGGCTAATATATTCACTTTCACTTCAGATTTCCTCAAACTGAAACTGAAATCAATCATTTTTGTTTTGAGTAATTATTCGCTCTAAAGGAACAGTAATCACTCTTCACCAACAGGGAAAGGATTGGGTTCACTCTCTTCAGCAAGATATTTGATAGTCACATCGTGATTAACATCAATATTGTCTGTCTCCTTGGTCGATTACAACCGATAGAATCCAAATACCTTCCATTACATTGTATTGGTCGTAATTCCATGAAGCATCTTGCCCATCGCCAATTATTTCGCTATGAGTGCCTTGTTCTTCTTCATTTGGGTCATTCAAGTGCCAACTAACAGTATCTTGTCCACCACCAGCCATCCAAACTTCGAGGGTTAGTAACAGTTGATTCAATTTGAATGAATTCCGGAAGTTGGCATTCACAATCCGGTGTTGCGTCAATATTCATCTCTCGTGGAGAATCTTCATTTGTCTCGCTCCAGATAATTTGTTTTTCAATTCTTACAGTAATAGAGAAATTATTGTCATTTCCTTGGTCATCGACTGCGCCCAAGTAAACAGTGAATAATCCATGGGTCATGTATGTATAACTAATTTCTGCAGTTTCGTCAGCATTGGCTACAAATTGGCTTGTTCCATCACCTGGAACTACGTAGAAACTTTTCATTTGCCCATTTTCAGATGTTGTGCGAGCAAAATCAAAGGACAATTCAACACCATTCTCAGAGATTTGATTGCCCTCACGGATCTCTTCAACAATAGTGCCGCTTGTCGTTTCATAATACACTATCATGTCAATAGGGCTTGGCGCCTTATCAGAATCTCCACTTGAGCCTAAACATCCGGCGATTGAGGCGCTTAGCATCACGAAACAAAGTAATAATGGCACAATTCGGCTACTTCGCATGTATTGGTGTGAGAGGGTACTGGTTGATGAACCCAGTGATTGCAGAGTCACTTTTTATCACTCATAATCGTCAATATTGTTATTTTAGTATTAGGTTGTTGAGTCGGTGGATTGAAAGCAGGGGAACTTTGCCGCTTGGTTAACGAGGTGGGGTAGTCTGGATATCCCGTCGGGCTCATAACCCGGAGACCGGTGGTTCAAATCCATCCCTCGTTATTTTTCAACTATACTCGTAGTAGTCGTGTTTTGGTTTCAATTTATCCAATGCAGATTGTAATTTAGCATTGGCTACTGCCTCACCACTTTCTATTGCAGCAATCTCTTTTTCTAGCCTTTCAGATACTTTATTGACAGCAGATATTTGTGAAGTCTGTACTCCATTCAATGCTTGTAAAGTTGCAAGTAGTTTTTTTGCATCTTGAGCAGGCCTATTTTCAGGTTCAAGTAGGAATAAGCCATCTCGTTTTATCACCATCTCAGAAGCAGCGCAACAATCCAATAGAACTTGCAATATCTTCTTATCCGGTCCGATTGCAACTACGGCTTCATAAGCCGCAGCAACGTGATTCGGTGCTAGTTTTTGGCATTTAGAATATGCTTTTTGTGCAGGTCTATTTCTCCCAGCAGCAGCATGTAAGTTACCTTCTCTGCGATAGTCTTCAGCAGGTGGAGTTGATTTTGAGATCAATTCAGGAGCATTTTTTTTCAAAATACTAGTTAACTTTTTACGCTCTTTATGCAGTATTTTGACTATCGAAACTCCTTCTTTGGCCTTATTGCGCAGTAGTAAAATATCGCAATATAGTCTCAGCCCCTTTACCAACATGACTTGAGAGTCAACAGCTCTTTTCTTGTTGGCCAATAGCATACTGGTAAATTCGGAGGCCATTACCTCTGACATTTCCATTCTACCATCTTGGATATACCGCTCAATTTGCAGTAGAGTTTGTGCAGGGTCACTCATACCAAACATGATGCTCAAATACGGCGTTTACTCCCTGCCCTATGATTGCTTCTCCATTTTCAAGGATTAACCAATTATTGTTACAGTATTCAAAGCGGATGAAATTTAATCTAATAAAGGTGCAGCAGTCAGTGTTTTTGTTGTTTCAACTCCGCCAATATTACGGATTACATTGACCACTATCGTGGATAACAATCCAAAATCAGGACATTGTATTTTCACAAATATATCATATTCTCCGAACAAGATTAGGGATTCTGTAACCTCTTCTATTTGGCGTAACTTTTCAATGACATGGTTTTCCTTTCCTGGCTCTGTAACGATTAACACAATCGCTGTTGCGGCTCCATATTGCATCTGTGGTAACTCCTCTATGGCCACCAAATTGTAGCGCTCATGTTTAATGGTTCAGTTAGATGGCCCACCATGGCAGATGATTTGTGCATCGCAATTACGGGAACTCCGGGTACTGGAAAAACCAGTATCTGTGAAACACTAGAGAAAAATGGATTCACGATTTATTCGGTTGAACAATTAGCCAAACAACATGAGTGTCTTGGTGAAATCGATTCCGATGACAATTCTGCACCAGTAGATGTCCACAAATTAGCTGATGAATGGCAATGTGAAGATGCTGGAATCGTATTTGTTGATGGACATTTGTCACATCTATTAGAGGTGGAAGCGGTTGTAGTACTGCGTTGTGATCCAAATGTTATCAAAACAAGGCTTAGTCAACGTGAATACGGAGATGAAAAAGTCGCCGCTAATGTTGAGTGGGAAATGATTTCCGGCGTTTGGTCCGAGATGCTTGAATTTGAAATTGAAACACCCTGTTTAGAATTAGACACATCTGAAAAATCACCTGAGCAATTAGTTGAAGAAATATTTGACTGGATAGAGGAAGGTTGTCAATCACCAAGCGTCGAAGAAAATGCCTCTAAAGCAATAGATTGGATTTCAAATATTGTTTGAAAAAGAATAGTACACACAATAATTCAGCCACAAACCTCAACCCCTGCCTCAACTTCGCAGAGTTTGGTGGAGTGAATGGCACTTGAGAAATTACGTCTTCAATGGGAAAAATTCTTTGAGCCCATTCTTAATTTCTTAGGCGATACTAACCCTTCCGTATTAACTTGGGTCGCATTACCAATCGGGCTATTGGGTGGCGTTGCTATCGCTGTTGCTCCTATGGATGAATATGGTGCAACACTCCTATTAGTCGGCGCCTTTTTGATAGGGGTTTCAACTATACTAGACGGTCTAGATGGGCCTTTGGCTAGGAGAAATGGAATGGTTACTCGGTGGGGTGATTATCTAGATCACACCTTCGATAGATTGCTGGATGGAACTTGGATTGTATGTATTGCAATCTCCCCATTCGTTGGTGATATGTCATTTGGATTAGTGGTTGCATGGTTTACATTATTGGGATCTTATATGGGAACTCAGGCTCAAGCGGTTGCAGGAACAAGAAATTACCGTGGCTTTGGAAGAGCGGATAGAACAATCATGTCAATTGTAGCACTAATTTTATCCGGTCTTTTTATCTTCCTTGATGTTGGAAGTTTTGGCTATTTCCCAGGTATCTTTGACCATATCGAAATCAGTCCAATGAGCATAGTATTGATAATTTCGGGTGTTGGCGGAATATACACATTTTTAATACGCTTCGCACAGGCCAATAATGGGATCAAGGAAATAGACAGAAACGACCCTCTTCCTCAACCGAACCAAGACAAATCTGAGCAATAATTAATTGTCATAATTTACTATTCTCCGCCACCCCGTAGGGGTGTCTGTAATGGCAATTTTCGCACATTCCAAGCGACAGCGTATTAATAGGTTAATGCGACAAGCGGAGTGATGGGTATCAAATCAACTGAATTAGGCGGCACACAAAAGGCTGTATTCTTGGTGCTCTGCATGTTGTTAGCAATAGCACCATTGAGCAATGTTTCTGCTGAAGATATCGGCCCTCCTGCAAGTTTACAGGCTCAAGATATTAATGCAATTTTTGACCCTCTTAGCGAAACCACATCTATCACATGGCGCAACATTGATTCGGAAGGAATAGAAGTGCAGGGGCTGTTTGATGCAACATACAATGTATACCGCAGTAGTGAACCAATTGATTCTGTGAATATTCTTAATCTAACAGCATTTGCTTCCGTAAGCACTTGCACTCCAGCATCCCTGAATCCTATTTCCACCAACCCATTCGATTGCAGAGGAATAAACGGAACACATCCAGGTCATTCAGTATCATATCTAGTGCCTCCTGGTTTCAATGGTTCAACATATTATGCAATCACTACAGCGAATGAGACCGGAGTTGAAACCTATGAATTAGATTTCAATGCATCAAATTTATTTGAGCCAGTATCGGAAATGACCAATCCAGTTCGCACTCCTTACAACCTCGTATCGAGTTTTGACTCTTCTCAAAGTAAGACCACACTGCAATGGGTAAATTATAATGATATTTTCCCAGTCTTGCCTGAAACAGGTGATGATGCCTACCAAATAAATATTTGGAGGACAGATTCTCAAGTTGTAAGATCGAATGCCCAAGTTCTATTGGGGCAAGAAACACCGGTGCTAACCCTTCCTGCAGGGACTAGCAGTGTCGTTATAGATATACCAGAAAATACTGATAGAGTTGTCTATTATTCAGTTACCTACCTTCTTCCTAACTGGACTGCACCAGGAATTGCTTATGAGGATATTAGATTCCTATCAAATAATGCAATGGCAACTTCCACATTGGAAGATAACAAGCCGCCAAATCAAGTGGATAGTATGTATGCTTCTTTTACAGCAAATCCAGAAACTGGCGATGGAACGACTTCAATTCAATGGTCAGATGTAAATGGGGAGGAAGGAGAGTCCTATCAAATCTACATGGCTGGAGTTCCATTCTCAACAATTCTCAATTCTGATGTACAATTGATTGCTACGATTACTGAAGGAGTTGGATCCTTTGATTACGATGTACCAGTAGGTAGAATGGGTCAAGCGTATTATTGTGTTGTTACAGTTGATATCTACGGTGTTTCAGATACCAATACTACTCAAAACAGTTGTGAAGGTCCAATCTTTGAGAATGCATTTACTAATTGGATCGCTGAGCCGACCAATGTTTATGCAGTATTTATTGGAGATAAAACAACCAGGGTTACTTGGGACGACCAACTCGGAGTCGAAGGAGAGCGTTATCATATTTGGAGATCTAATTATTTGGTTTCTGGAGGGCAATTCAATGGAGAAATCGGTTCAACAAGTGATAATTATTCTGTAAATTGGCTCGGAACAGTATCCGATGGAATTGGCATATTTGATGTAACGATTGAAGATGACATAATACCAGATAATTCACATTACTTTGTTACCAGTGAGGCATTATATGGGCACATAAATGGGACATATCACTATACTGAATTAATTCAAAATTACTATGGTCCAATTTCAGAAGATACCCGCTCTCCCAACCCGTCTAGAATAAAAGAAGCATATGCAGTTGGAAGTATAAATCAAATAACTCTAGAGTGGTTTAATGAAGTTGAGGTCAATGAATCATATACGATTTGGCGGCATATGGGTGAACCATTCGGTGAAGAGAGAGATGAAATTTCAAATAGCGCAGATGAAGGATGGGAATTGGTAGTGGATAATATCAATGCAGGTACATCCGCTCAATCTTCATTCATCCGCCAGATTCCAATTGATGATTCTATTAGCAGAGATGTCTGGTATGCCATTACAATCGCAGACCAATTCAACAATGAAAACAATGAGATTTTCTCTGGAATCGGTGGCAACGCATACCAAGTAACAGAAGATACAATGCCGCCACAAGCGATCTTGAATATTATTACAGATGAAGGCGAAGAATTTACTAGTCCTTCATTGGTTGAAGGATCATACACGATTCTACTACAACTAAATGAATATTTGAAGAGCCAGCCTTATATCAATATTACAACCACTACTGGAGGAGATATTACAGTCGGAGAATCACCTATGTCCATGATGGTTGAGAATTATAACAATCCGGATTTAGGCCCAGTATATTCCTTTGACTTTGAAATCACAGCACAAACAAATGCAGGTCCTATGGTCATTACAGTAACCATGACCGATATTTCAGAAAACGAAGCAATAATTGAATGGACAAATAAAGCGGTTGATGCACAACGTCCCGAAGTAACAATCTATTCACCTTCGAGTAGTAACGATGGTTCTAAGTATCTATATGGCAATAAAATAAACATACTTGCAGGTGCTCAGGATGATGTAGAAGTAGTTTCCTTCCAATACAAATTAGTTTATCATTACGGTGGAGTTAGTGGTAATGCTCTATCAACTCCATGGTCCGATGTAGATGGAATTACTGACCTTAATGGGGACAATACCTCTTTGACAATGGATTTAGATTTGACATCTGGTAGTTTCAGCCCTGGTCAACATGCAGTATCCGTAAAGGCAATAGATTCAGCCGGAAATGAAGTGACAAAGACAGTGCAATTTATCGTTGACTATTGTCGTAACACTCCCAATGGAACAACATACTGTAGCTATGAGGAACAACTTGCTCCTCCTTTGGAACCTCTTGTAATAGAACCAGGATTCACCGACCCACCATATGTTGTTGTTTGGGTTATTGCGAGTCTGACAATAGTATCATGGATAGTCGCTTTAATGGTAATCTCAACCGGCATGAGTGGCCCTAAGAAAAAGAAGAATAAGGGGGATGATGAAGGCGAAGATGAAGATTGGATGTCTGAATTTATTGGAACTTCATCTGAACTTGATATGGCCGAAATTACCGATGTTAGCGCTCCAGAGGATGACGAAAAGTCAGAACCACAAGCGGTCGAAGAAGAAGAAGATGATGATCCATTCGCAGTCAACAAAACACAACGTAAAACCCGCTCAAAGAAGAGTGATGTCGTGGATGATGATGATGATGATGATGAGATTGATATCGATGACTTCTTTGATGACGACGACGAGATTATACTCGACGAAGAACCAAAGCCAAAGCGTTCAGTCGGACGTCGCGCTGTACAACCTCGCAAAGCACCAAAGCGTAAAGTTGGCAGGAAGTCTAAGGATTGATATTTGCTTCAAAGCAAGCAAAGTAATCGGTGGGCTTTATGCCTAAGCGGCTACCCATAGAAGTATGAGCGAGAGCAAAACTCCTGAAATGACAGATTCTTTAGGCGAGGAATTGGTTGAGGAAGTTGAAGAAATAATGGAGAAATTGGTTGATTCATTCAATCCTTTGCGCAATCGTTTGAATTGGTTATTGTTGGCGCTACCAGTTGCAGTATATGCAGAACAATCGGGCGAAATGGCGATTGCTTTCGCTGCATCAATGGTCTCAATAATGCCACTGGCTTTCTTAATGGGTAAGGCAACTGAAGAGATCGCACTTCGTACTGGAGAGGCAGTTGGCGGACTACTAAATGCAACATTCGGTAATGCTGTGGAAATGATTATAGCAATGTTTGCACTTTATGCAGCGAGTAAAAACCCTGAGATTGTAGATACTATGGTCACGGTCACACAAGCTTCATTGATAGGTTCAATATTGGGTAATTTACTATTGGTTCTCGGACTGTCAATGATCTGGGGTGGATTGAAACACCCTTCACAGGAATTTAATTCACAAGTGGGGCACATGAATGGCTCTCTTCTTTTATTGGCAATTGTTGCTATGATAATTCCAACCGCGGCACACCATGCACCTGGTGGAACACTAGAAGGGGTAACAATAATTTCACACTACACTGCAATAATTTTGCTAATAATTTACGCCCTTTCATTGCTATTTCAATTAAAAACTAACGTTGATGATTTTGAATCAGAATCTGCACATCATGGCCATGAAAAACCAGCAATGACAATTCGTGATGCATGGGTATTACTGAATTTTAGCAACCGGACTTGTAAGTTGGATGGCTCACACATTAGTTGGTAGTATTGAGACGGCTGTAGAAGAATATCATCTTCCTGAATTATTCATTGGAGTTATTTTGGTTCCATTCTTTCGGTAATGCTGCCGAACATTTCACCGCAATTATAGTCGCAGGAAAAAACAAGATGGATTTAGCGATTTCAATCGCAATCGGAAGCAGCGTCCAGATTGCATTATTTGTAGCACCAGCAATGATTCTCTTTGCATGGTTTTTAGGCGTCCCATTAACTCTTGAATTCGGTCTTTTGGAAACTACTGCAACCTTTATGGCAGTATTAGTTGCAAATACTACATTAGGGGATAACAAAACAAATTGGCTTGAAGGTGCGATGTTAATTGCATGTTATCTAATTTTAGCATTAGCATTTTTACAATATTGAGGCTCTAGAGGGATTAGATGAAAAGTGCACAAAAATTTGGTTATGGATTGGTAACTCTTTCAGTTATCCTAATGATAATCGGTTCAGTCGGTTATACTGTAGAAGGTGATGTCGAAGAAGTACCTACTCCAAATGTTCCTGACTTTGTCTTCTTCGCAGATGATCCACTTCCTTCAAATCCAGCTGGTTTATTTTTCAATGCAGAAGCCCACATCACTTGGGATAGAGATGATATTTTCTTAGTTATTTCAGATGCAGCAACCAAGAAAGAATGCGATAATACGCCAGCAGGTTTGGGTGGGTTTGGCGGTGGAACAAGTTGTAATTCAGCAAATATTAATTCGGTCGCAGGTGGTGCGAATGACAATAATGTTGATGGCGTTATATGGGATGTAGAATCTGGTGAATATTATGTTGGAATCGGTTCAAAAGATCAAGTTGCCCAAGGGGTTGAGATTAATGTTCACTACAAGGTTGAGGTCCAATTCTCCTTTGTATCATATTTAGTTTGTACATTATTAGCAGCCACTGGATTGGCTTATGCTCGTTTCAGTTGAATACAACGGTATCCTCGATGTCGTATAGGACTACAAGGGGACCCCTTGTATACACGCCCCATGATTAATTGGATAAATTATACTTAGAATACCGCTGCTTCAAATTCAATATCGACGCATTTGTACTCGTTATTTGTATTGTAATGTGTATACGTCCAAATAACGTCATCGTATAGATTTCCCGTCAATATCCGTGTCCATTGGTAATAAGAACCAGTTCCGTCAGCATAATCCAACATATCATGATCTGAATCATCAACATCCTGAACAAACACTGCAAAACAAACAGCGTTCAAGTCATCTTCAATATCAAACATCGCAACTAATTCATCAGATTCGGTCACATAATAGTCATCAAGTACTGAATCGGAATAATAAACCAAGTCTTCAGCATCTACGCCGTCGCATTCATCATCGTGAATTAGGCCAATTCGCATATCCGGAGCACTTCCGAAATCATATGACTGTCCTGTATCTGCCGTAATGAAATTTATCCCAACAACAAACCAGGCATCTCCGTCGTCGAGAAGATCGGCATTGTTTCCTATTCCATCTTCATCGTCATCAAACCATTCAGCATCATCAAATGGAAATGCATCTCCGTCATCAGAATATCCGTCATCATCCGAATCTGGACAACCCAATAGATCTATAGTTGATACTCCTAATTCGTACTCGCAATCATCTGAATTATCTCCATATCCATCACCATCAGTATCTTCCCACTCAAGTGGGTCCGTTGGAAAAGCATCGGTTTGGGTTGCACCCAGCGCGTTACTATCCCCATAACCATCCCCATCACTATCTGACCATTGAGTTGGGTTTGACGGTAAATCATCAACTTGGGTTGCTCCTGAATTTTGATTATCTCCGAATCCATCACCATCAGAGTCTGTCCACTGTGTCGGGTTTGAAGGAAAATCATCAACTTGGGTTGCTTCTGAACTTTGATTATCCCCATAACCATCTCCATCAGAATCTGCCCATTGAGTTGGGTTATCTGTAAAGTTATCAACTTGGGTTGCTGATGAACCTTGATTGTCCCCATAACCATCACCATCAGCATCTACCCATTGGGTCGGGTTTAACAGTAAATCATCAACTTGGGTTGCTTCTGAACTTTGATTGTCTCCATAACCATCACCATCAGAATCTGCCCACTGGGTCGGGTTTTCTGTAAAGTCATCAACTTGGGTTGCTTCTGAACTTTGATTGTCTCCATAACCATCACCATCAGAATCTGCCCATTGAGTTGGGTTTTCTGTAAAGTTATCAACTTGGGTTGCATCTGAGTGTTGGTTATCCCCATAACCATCTCCATCAAAGTCTTTCCATTGAGTTGGGTTATTCAAGAACTGGTCATCATCATCAGCAAAACCATCACCATCTGTGTCATGAATTGATGACAATGGGGATATCGATGGAGAGAGTAGCCAAAACATTGTAGAACTTAATAGCAATATTGTAACCCCAATTATGGAATATAATTTCATTCTATCCGGTTTAGAAACTTTGTGAGAATATGTATTATTGTCTACAAAAGTTTGTTCATTTGGTGAAAATACAGCAGGGTGCTGGGGCGCTGGTTGTACTGCCGGGTTTGCCATTGCATTTGCAGCAAGTAGAACCTCAGATTCATCTAATGTTCCATCTTGATTCATATCAAAATTTGATGATTCGCGATATAGATCGTCAGAGTCCAAGCCATGCTGTTCAGCGACTTGAGTTATGGTTTCTTTTGCTTGTTCCACTACCTGTGGTTCACTTTGGGGCGGAGCAGGTACCCATTCAGTACCATTCCACAACCATTTTCCATCTGGTGAAAGAGTTGATTCAGTCATGAACAGTCCATAACTTGATACTATTTATCGTATGCCCCGAAGGTTAAATTTCTTCAAATATTGTAAGAAAGCAAATGTTTGGCTGCGGATTATGATAATAGATTCATGCTAGGTTCAAGTGTATTGCTTGTATATTCATGGGTCTATGCTCAAACCCATGTGTACAATATTTGCGAATCTATGGGCTCTTAGTGGGTGCTATTCGTCGCTAGCGTCTGTATCGATCCACTGAATCCCCTTTTTCATCCGAATCGGAATGAAGGTTCCAATTCTGAGTGGCAATGTTCCTAAGCGTGGAACTATAATCCGAGTGTTGAATTCCACCGCATGGAAGAAGACATCGACGAGCCTAATGAAGAATTATTGGGCGATGTCGATTTAGAGTCCACCGAAGCAAAAACTTCGGAAGTCGAGCAATCAGATGAAGAATCACTTGTAGATGGGAGCGATGAATACATCAAGGATGATTCAAAAGATGAAGATGCAATTGAAATCGTTAAATCAAAAGACGGCGAAGTCAGTGATAATATTGCAGCAAAGCTACTGAACAAAGCCCGCAATATAACTACTGAACAGATACTCACAATCCTAGCAATATCTGTACTGATTTTCTCAGCTATTACAGGTATACTGGCTCAGAAATTCAACGAAGTAGATCAAGAGGCGACAAGTTACGAAATGCAAGCTAGCGGGTATACATCAGAAGCAAGAACAATCGAATCAATGGAAAATCAAATTATACTTCGAGAGGAAATTCTCCTCATGGAAGTAAAGAATTTAGCAATGCAGAAATCACTCTATGAAGCCGAAGTGGAACTCCTAAATTCGAGTATGTCTAAGAATACAGATGATTACAATAAAGCAAAGCTCGCCAAGGATATTTTCTCTTTCCACCAGGATGGAATAATTGATTCAAATAGCATTTTTGCGGTATGTGCAATAGAGAATGCTTGTTCAACTTCACCCTATACCCAAAACGGAATTCTCTATGAAATCTATTCATTTGAGTCGGGAGTGAATGAATCTGTAGATTCTTACATTTCGATTTTTTCTGAAGTGAGGGATGAATACGGCGGGGCATTCATCGACGTATCTACACAAAGTAGTCTAGAAATGATAAGTTTCAGAATAGGGCACATAATCGATGATGGAAACCAAAGCCTTGATTTGTATATCCTAAAAGACGACTCTGAAGGAATGAATGGAATGATATCATTAAGAATGTTAACACTGGTTCAAAACCAACAGGTATTGCTAAATTTGGTGGATGAATTCGACCGGATGGAATCTATTGAATCCGCCTCTACTGACAACTGGATCGCTATGTCGAATATGAGGAACACTTATTCCCTATTACTACAATTTGCTGAACTAACAAATGATTCTGAAAATCTGAGCCGATATCAAGAGGCTTACGATTACTACGATAATGATGCTGATTACGATACCTTTTCTCGGCAGAATATTATTACGAACACGGAGAAAGCAGAGGTTGGGGAGAACATCAGCGCCGTAAAAGAGTCTGATTTCTTCGGGTGAATTCAGTATTAATTATTTAGAATCCGTGCAATATGATTCCGAATTAGAAACGGCAATCAATAAATTCGAAAAGGCGAGTGATGATTACGAAAATTATCTGGATGCGTATAGTTTCGCGGTGACAGGCATGGGAAATTCCCAGATACTCATCAACAAGCTATTGGATGAGAGTATTGCCAATTCAAGTGGAGACCTAAACAGCGAAGGAGAGTTCAAATCAAAGGAATTGCAACAAATGTTCTATGATGAAATTCACAAAGAATCTGCCGATATTTACGAGGACTCAAAGCAAGCAGTCCAAGAGGCAGAAAAAGTGAGAGAAAAAGCTTCGAGCGTTTCTACATCCGTGATGTTCGTGTCGATTGGAAATGTAACTTTGGGAATCGCAGGAGGAATGGTCTCGAGTGCTAAGTACGGACTAGGCAATCTCCGCAGCATCGGCGTTCTTCTTGGTGGAGGATTGAGCGCTGGTTTGGCAGGAGCGATCACTTCATTGAGTTTAATTTTCTAAAATTAAGCACATTATGAATTGCCACCTAACAAGACATGGAATCTATAGAAGCATTGTACTCCTCCATAATGTCTTGAGGGTTTTGACAGAACCCTTGCGACACCCACGCGTGAGGTGCCTGTCGCTTCGGTACCGTTGTGGTCCTATACGACTACAAGGGCCCCCTTCCAACCTATCCGAGTCGCTTAGTCAGTGGTTCAAACAAAAAGTTTAGAATCTCTATAAAATCAATGAGTTCAATATAATATTCTGTCTCGGATTTAAACAAAAAGTGATATACTAGCCTACTAGGGTAGAGTCATGCAAATGAAAATTGTTAGCATGCTAGTAGCCTTATTTTTGTTATCAGCGGTACCACTCAATGTGGCTGCCGATGAGAACGATGACATACCGACAAATGCCATGTCCACCGGAGAACATGACTCCTTGGTCGCAGCACTTACCCACGCTGATTTAGTGGCTACGCTTCAAGGCGACGGACCCTTCACCGTGTTCGCTCCAACCGATGCTGCGTTCACAGCGGCTGGAATAGATTTGTCAACATTTGATACAGATGAAGAAAATGCTACTCTAGCAGATATCTTGCTGTACCATGTTTATTCTGGAGCAGTCAATGCCGCTGATGTAACAGATGGATTGACTGTAACAATGGTCAATGGTGATGAAGCATCATTCACAGTAACAAATGGTACAGTTATGGTGGGGGATGCTACAGTAACCACTGCCGATGTAGCCTCATCTAACGGAATTATTCACGTAATCGATAAGGTGTTAATGCCACCAGCAGATCAAACACCTCAAGGTGAGATTTGCTACAACACGGTGACCCACACAATTGTGCCAGGTTCCAATGCAACTGAATGTGAATCATACATGTATGTCGAAGATTACGAAATGAATGGTCAAAATGTTACCGGATGTTACAACTCAGTTACACATCAGCTTTCAAACGTTAGTCAAGCAATTTGTGAAGGTTACACGTGGGCCCCAGCAGTTGATATTGCCCTGACTGCAATGGCAACAGGAATACACAGTTCCCTGGTCGCTGCTTTGACTAAGGCTGACTTAGTTACAACGATTCAAGGAGATGGACCATTCACAGTATTTGCACCAACAGACCAAGCATTCACAGATGCAGGAATTGATTTGGATTCATTTACTACCGATGAAGATATTGCAACACTTACAGATATCTTGCTGTACCATGTTTATTCTGGAGCAGTCAATGCCGCTGATGTAACAGATGGATTGACTGTAACAATGGTCAATGGTGATGAAGCATCATTCACAGTAACTGCGGAAGCGGTAATGGTGGGCGATGCTACTGTTATACTGGCTGATGTCCCTGCTAGCAATGGAGTAATCCATGTAATCGACAAGGTCCTAATGCCGCCAGTTGACCTAGTTGACATTCCAACTGTTGCTGACGGAACTGGAATCCATACAGCATTAGTAGCAGCTCTTACTAAGGCTAACTTAGTTACAACACTTCAGGGTGATGGACCATTCACAGTATTTGCACCAACAGATCAAGCATTCACTGATGCAGGAATCGATTTGGATTCATTTACTACAGATGAAGAGATTGCAGCACTTACAGATATCTTGCTGTACCATGTTTATTCTGGAGCAGTCAATGCCGCTGATGTAACAGATGGATTGACTGTAACAATGGTCAATGGTGATGAAGCATCATTCACAGTCGCAGATGGAACAGTGATGGTTGGAGGTGCTACAGTGACAATTGCAGATGTAGCTGCTAGTAATGGTGTAATCCATGTTATTGATAAGGTATTGATGCCACCTGTAGATGTAGTATGTGATGTCACAATTGGTCTTTCTCCAACAGGATATGCATTCTCTCCATCAGTGGTTTCTATTGAAGTTGGTCAAACTGTTTGCTGGTCATGGACCAATGCAGAAATGGAGCACAATGTTAAGGAAGTTGAAGAATATAAATCAGCTACACTTGTGGAAGGTGGGATTACTTCAGGAGCATCAAATGTTACTGTCGACTTCCATTATACATTCACAGATAATACAACATTCAATTATGCCTGTGAACCTCATATCTCGTTAGATATGTTTGGTAAGGTAATTGTGGGAGATGGCGGCATTGAACCAATGGATGAAACTGATAACCGTAAGTCAAAAAGTACGCCAGGATTCCTTGGAGCAACAATGCTTCTAGCAACTCTAGGAGCAGTTCTTTATTCTGGAACTAGACGTTCTGAAGAGTTGTGATATATTGAACTGGAAACAAATTGTTGCTGGCACAGTAGCCTTGATACTTGTGGCAGCAGCAATATGGGTCTATTTGGTTGCATCATATGAATCTGGTTTGGGGACCTCCAACACGATTCTTGTTAGCGATTCCAATTCTCCGACCAACAGTTCCAATGATAATAAGCTGTTAGAATTATCATTCGATACGGGTTCTGAAGACTTACTTTGGGCCTCATTAGGTATTGAGTTGGAAATTGAAGGAGCAATGCACACCTGTTCGTTTGGTGTCCAATCAAATCCAGATCAGTCGGGGGAATTGATATCAACTAATTTAGGAGCTGATGGACTTACATTCACAACAGTTGTTAATGCAACAGATGATGAGAAGTTCACATTTTTAGATATTGGAGAGCAAATAGAAGGTAATGAATCTAATTATTGGATGAAGTTTTCTTCTACCGATATATTCCTTGCTGACGGTGTTAAATGGTTATTTTTAGATGATGTAGATTTTAAAGAAGTTATCGAAATACCAAGTAATAATCTATCTAATAATACAGAGGATTCTCTTGACTGGTACACATATGACCTTTCAGTTCACCGAATAGACCCTAATGATGGAGTATATGTGGTTGAAAAGAATGACACGTGGTTCAAAATAAACTTTCTATCATACTATAATTCTGATGATGAGAGCCGTTTTCCAGCAATGCAGATCGCTGCCTTGAATGGCAGCGATTTTCCAGCATTAAACAATTCAGATTTAGTTGTACCTTCACCATGTATAATTCTTACAGAAGATTCGGATATTGATTATTGGAATGCAAATGAAACAATAATTCTTGCTGAAAATGGAATTAATTTGTGTAGCCAGAGTTGTGAAATTAATGTTAAAATTAAATTTGAAACAACACCTGTTGATGTTTCTAGAACTGAACTGGTTTAGTGAAAATCCATACTATTACTGATTAGAACCTACGCCTTGGTAATAGGTTTCAACCGCGTTATCCAATTCATCAATTGCATTCGCTTCATCAATGCTTAGAGTAACTCCATCACGCCTTAATGCCTTACCATCAACCCATAAATCTAGACAATCTGCACCATTGAATACTAAATTTGCAATATGTCTATCATTATTTCTTCCAATCGGGCGCATCCTGATGTCATCTAAATTCCAAACGGCCCAATCTTGACTATCCTTGGTAGCCATTGAAAAGATTTCAGAGGCCGGAAGTAATGTAGCGTCCCAATGGTCATGGCGTTGTACTAGACTAGCTAGTCTTGCTTCAGCCAGAATATCTAGGCCATTGCCTGAACTTGCTGCTCCATCGGTTCCAAGTCGAACATCAACCCCTGCATCTTTGAATGCCGGAAGCGAGAGAGTTCCACCACAAGCCAATTTCATATTTGATGAAGGGCAATGTACAGCAGTAGCCTCATGTTTGGCCAAAATTCTGATTTCATTTTTCTTAACCCAAGATGCATGAGCGCATATTGTCCCCTCTTGGAAGAATTCGATAGAATCTAGGTATTCAACCGGATAAAGGCCCGTTTTAGCGTGATGTTCGGCGACTTCCTTTCTTGTTTCTGAAACATGAATATGCAATCGTGCTTTTCTTTTTGCCGCTAATTCAGATGCCTTTCTCAAAGTTTCTTCTTCACACAAATATACGGAATGAGTTGCGATTGCGTAGTCGATACGGTTTGAAGGAGAATTTTGTTGTAATAATTGATCCATTTCAGCAAGTGCTGAAGTTGCATCATCATGAGAAGGAAGGGCAAAATCGCTAACTGGGCCACCGATTAATCCTCTTAATCCAGCATCTTCTAGAACCTTTCCTGTTACACTTGGGTAGAAATACATATCAGCGGCAAATGTTGAACCAGTTCTGATCATTTCAGCAGCAGCAGCTTGCGCTCCAACACGCACATACTCCTGATTTAGTCTCGCTTCAGTAGGGAATATTGCATCACTTAACCAACGGTCAAGAGAGTAACCATCACTGAAATCTCTAGCGTTAAGTTGCATTGCTAGGTGTGTATGCCAGTTTTGTAAACTGCGAGTGATCAACCGTTTTGAACCATCAATTTGTTGTGCCACATCTTCATCACCAATTGATTTAGACCAGCTGCCGTCGCTGTGCAGTAACACATCACCAACAAATTGTTTACCACTCTCATCGTAAAGAACAGTATTGAGATAGCGTATGCTATCATCGTGCGACATGGTTAGTGCTCGCGCCATTCATTGAAGAATACTAGCCTCTAATCAGGATAACAATAAATGAAATTAGTATTCATTCATTGTCCACTGGTTTAATAATTTCAACTGCGAATTGTTTTGCACTCGCTTCTAGGCTCGCGATTCCAGGTAAAGTGCGCCCTGCAATATAATTCAATGAAGCACCACCGCCGGTAGAAACATGGTCCATTTTATCGGCTAATCCGCGTTTAACAACGAGTGTTGCAGTATGACCGCCACCCATGACAGTATAGCCCTCTGCTTCAGCACAAGCATTGAGGATTTCAATCGTCCCCAATGAAAAATCTACCAGTTCAAATACTCCGGCAGGGCCGTTTAGAATAATTGTACCAGCCTTTTTAATTGCAGCAGAAATAGCCATTGTCGATTGAATCCCCAAATCGATTAGTGGTGCTTCAACCGGTAAATCGGCAAGGAATAAATCAACCCTATTATCCTCGATATTGGCAGCCAAGTCAACTGGTAGGTGGATTTGTTGTGGAAAATCATTGAGTAATGATTTGGCGGTCTCAACTGTTGAATGATAGTTATCGCCTAATTCATTGACTAGGAAATTATGATTTAATTCACCGATATTGACTCCTGATAATTCAACCATCATATTGGCAACTCCACCAGTTACCCAAACACTGTCAGCAATACCTTTGCGTAGCATATTGTCCGCGACAGTAACAGAGTCATCGACCTTGATACCACCGAGTATGACCACACAAGGTCGCTGCGGGTTTTCTAATGCAGAATCTAATTTACGGATTTCACGACCCATTAATTCACCTGCAACACATGGTATCTCGTGAGTAAATCCAGTGATAGAAGCAGTTGAGCGATGAGCGCATGCAAAAGCATCATTAACAAATATATCAGCAATCCCTGATAACGCTTGGACCATTTTTGTCTTTGACATTGCTGCAAAGTCGCCCGTGGCAGAAATCTCTTGTTCATCCATTCGCACATTGTTGAGCATCAAGATCTGCCCATTTTGTAATTGTTCTATTGCTTCCATTGCCTTTTCACCATAGATATCATCTACCCATTTAATTTGTCGACCTAGTAATCTGCCTAGTTCTCGAGAATGGCCTAAAGTACTGGTGAAGTCTCTTTTTCCAGGTCTGGATTGGTGGGCAAGAATAATCACTTTGGCCTTAGAAAGACGATTCAAAGTTGGCAAAATCGCCTTTATTCTTGTATCGTCGAGAAAAGTGTTGGTGGCAGGAGCCATTGGGCTGTTAATATCGACGCGAACAAGGACAGTCTTGCCCTCAACGTTGACATTATCCAAGGTTAGAACCCTTGCCATCAGTTCACTCCAACAGCCGCCGGTTTTTGTATTCCTCGGCTAAAAACTCAACATTATTCATCTAAATTGTGTTTAGTGGCCATGCCGATTAGGTCTCAAAGCGCGCGCCTTCAACTGCACAATAACGCGAAAGGTGAAATAGGCTTCAAAACCGCTAACATTTGATGGGGCGCGAAACATCAGAGCAAGATGGTGTACTGGACGGTGCACGACGTCGCGCTGGTACGGCTACCTCATCCTTCGGAGTGTCAAAACGAGAAGGACACGATGCTTCTATCTATTATGGAAGTAGATTGAACGAAGGCCAAGTCTCATCAAGAGAAGTAGGTCCAGAGAACCAACTACCACCCACTAGTGCTAACAAAGTCGTTTGTGGTGATTCACGGGCTCTAGACCTACCAGATAATTGCGTTCAATTGGTTGTAACTTCACCCCCATACAATGCCAGTAAATCCTATGATGAGGATTTGAGTCTAGCAGAATATTTACAGTTGCTATTCGATGTCTTCCAAGAATGCTACAGGGTATTAGCACCTGGAGGGAGAATGGTTGTAAACGTTGCAAATCTTGGAAGGAAACCGTATATTCCGTTATCCAGCCATGTCAACTTGATGATGAATCAAATTGGTTTTTTGATGCGGGGAGAAGTGATTTGGGATAAATCTGCAAGCGCTGGTTCTTCTTGTGCATGGGGCTCATTCCAAAGTGCAAGTAACCCCTGTCTAAGGGATATTCATGAATATTTACTAATTTTTAGCAAGGGTGATTACAAATTACCACGTGATAAAAAGCAAAGAGAACAAGGTAGAATTGATACAATTTCACGCGAAGATTTTGTAAAGCACACAAAATCAATTTGGAGTTTTGCAACAGAACGGGCGAGTAGAGTTAACCATCCAGCTCCTTTCCCAGTTGAACTACCAAAACGATGTATCGAGATGTACAGTTTTGTCGGAGATGTAGTATTAGACCCGTTTAATGGGTCAGGCTCCACCTGCGTGGCTGCAAAAATGACCGGTAGAACTTACATCGGAATCGATCTATCTGAAGAATACTGTGAAATCGCACAACAGAGAATTGATCAGGCTGAAGAGATTGTTATCTCTGAAATACAATCTTAAGTCGTTTTTGAACATTTTCTCAAGCGGAGTCATTTTGAACGGATGGCTTGTCCAATGACATGATGACAACTTGGTCCGAAGCCGATATCGTTGGCCCAGAGGGCGAAGATTGGCGCGTACCTGTAACCGAATTAGAGGCCCGCCTAAATCTTCTATCATCTCTCTTGGCCGAAGCGGGTATTGGCGGAGCGATAATTCAACATCCGGTTGATTTGTATTATTATGCGGGAGGCAGACAAAATGGCTCACTTTTCGTACCAGCCAAAGGAACCACCGCAACTTGTGAATTGGGCGGAGATGGTCCAACCTTCTTCGTTCGCCGTTCATTGAGGAGAGCTATTTTCGAAGCGGGTGGCGATGATGCCCCACTGAATGTGTGTTCTTTCCCTTCAATGCAAGGATTCGCCCAGCACCTAAAGGACATGGGGGCACAAGGCTCAATCGGTCTACAGCACGGAGAAATACCGGCTTCAATTTACATGTTTTTCAATGATAAATTATCTCTCTTTGGGCAATGTCCAGACATAACAGCAATGGTTCACGGGCAAAGAGAAATCAAGTCTGCATGGGAGATTGAAATGTTGGACGCCGGTGCGGTAATCCAATTAAAAATGTTTGATGCCGTTGCTGAAGTTGGTGCTGAAGGAGTTACTGAGTTGGAACTAGTTGCAGCGGCCGAGGCTGTCAGCCGCGCAGAAGGATACGGTGGTTCAGTACAGATGCGCCGCTTTCCAATGCAATGCGATAGAGGCGTGATCATCGCTGGCCGTGCTGGAGGAATTCCATCTTTCTTTGATTCGGCATTAGGCGGAGTCGGAGCCCATCCTCTCTCCAGCATGGGGAGTGGTTTCAACAAAATCAAAGCCAATGAAACAGTTCTAGTAGATTTATTACATATTCACCGCGGTTATGTTGTTGATGCCACTAGAATGTTTGTAGCAGGGCGTTTAGATGAGAAATGGAATTCACGGCTTGAGGACATATTGGCGGTCAAAGACACGGTAGTCGATGTTTTAGGCTCAGGCGAGACCTGTCAACAAGCATGGAGACAAGGGCTCGCATTAGCAGATGAGTTTGGCCATAAAGATAACCTGATGGGAATGAATCCTGATCAAAGTAAATTCCTTGGCCACTCTGTGGGATTACAATTGGATGAAACGCCAGTGGTTGCAGAAGGGTTTGATAGGCCGCTACCGATTGGTGGCACTATGGCAATAGAACCTAAATTAGTATATTCAGATGGAAGTATCGGTAGTGAAGATACATGGATAAGGGACGAAGATGGAATGCGTCCTATTACAGCAGATAAGGTAATTCCATGGTTAACGGAGTGGTAATAATGGGACAAACAACAAATGATAATGATGATTTCACAGAAAAGCAACAAGATTGGGACGAGTCCGACGTTGGTAAGCGTATTATCAAGCGCGTGACAATTAATGGAACATACTTAAACGAATTAATTGTACATGTATTCTGCCGATTCTGCGGAGCAGAATTCATTGGACCGAGTAGAGAAGCCGGTGGCTTTCTCGGAGGGCATGAGTGTCTCCATTCTTGGGAAATAGCACAAGAAATGAACAGGGAAGACGGATTAACTGAATAATCATTCAAACGGGTCAATCTGGACGATTTGTTCCAGATCGATTCGCTTCAATCCAGCTTCACGCGCTACGTGTGCTGCCTTGGCTAGCATATTTCTCATCCAACCCAGAGACATCAAAGTCTTCATTTTATTAATAGATTCAATGAATTGAACCGGGTTTCCACCTAATTGGGCATGTCTTCTTATATTCGCTTCTAAATCTTCAACGATTAGATAATATGTATCGACCAATTCATCTACCGCATCATTGGTAACAGGCATCTTAGCGTGTGTTTTGGCTAGTGCCATTAAAGAAGAATGGGTCAAAACACCGCCACCCTGGGATATTGTAAACTCTTCAGTTTCAACGTGTGGGGTAACTTCAATCGAGTCTGAATCTTCTTCACTAAGCCCCAGTCCGGAAATCGCAATTTCTAGATGTCTCGGCTTTATCGTAGCTACACGGTCCTTTGCAGCCGCAGCCTCTGCGTGCTTTATCAGAGTTGAAATATGGGTCTCAACCTGTTCTATACCCGCTTGAACAGCCGCTGAACCTACCGATTCGATACTCCCTAACTGCCCTATCATCAATTCCCGAGTTCTATTGTAATTCAATCGTGTCCGTTTTGGGTCATCCAATGTTTTTCTCTCAGGGTCTTGAGTCAATGTTTCTGATTCCATCAGAGGGACGATACGAGCGATTTCATCACATGAAAGTTCAACCAAAGTTTTTTTGACTTCACCGGATAATCTCATGTCTGTAAAATTGCTTGCGACTGCACCAATGTGTCCCGACGAGTATGGCTTGGCTGGCATATTGGACTGTCTCCGCAGGTATCCCTTGAACAATGTGGTCGTTATTGTTGAATAAGCCATCCACAATCACATAAATAGCGAACAATTATCAGTTAAAAGGTTCAAATATTGTTGAAATAAATAATCTATTAAGAAGAAGGGTTTTGATAAGAGCGACCCTTCCGCTTGACCTGTCGGAGGAGATGTTATGGCAAAGAAGGACACATATCTTGCATTATTACGCCGTGGAATAGACAATACCACAGCGCAGACATTAGCCGATTCCGGCTTGAAAATCGGTGATTTGAAGAAAATTGACAAAGATATGTTGGTTGAGAATTATGGACTTAAACCCGATATCGCTCAAGGTGTTATTGAAATCATCACCGCCGGTCACACAACGCATGGTGCAGAAAGATATCTCTCCAAGGTTCTTGCACCGGAAAGAAAACAAGAATCAAAGATTGAGGAAATTAAATTCAAGCGTGAGAGAAAGGACGTTCTTACTGAATTGGCAGAGCAAAAGGAACGACTTAAACTTGCTAAGGTTGAAGCATTTAGGGAACAAAAACTGGTAATGAATCGTCTTGGTAAGACTATTGAATTAATCGTAAAGTTGGAGAATAACTTGTACGATGAGGATAAGAAAGACCAGAAAGTCAAAATCCGTGACCAATTAGAAACTAGGGGTCTAGAGGCTGCAAGAGATCACGAAATGCTTGATTTAGAAGGAACTCCGCAAGACATTGTAGATTTCCGCCGTAATCACGTTCCTGGTTTGATTTTCCATGCATGCGCAGAATGCGGTGATGAAATGGATCCTAGAGATGCTAGGGACCGAGATAAAATGGATGTATGGGCTTTAATCTGTGGAGAATGTGAAACAAGTTTTATCCCAGATTTAGCAGCAATGGTAGAGGAAAGACTCTCCAATGGAACGAGAATCCTTATCGATGAAGAAGCAGGGCCGCGTAGTCCTGTACCTCCAAAGCCTGCAAGTCTGGACTTTAGCACAGTCAACAAGCAAATCATGCAAGACTTGGAAGAGACCGGTGCTTCCGCAGATGAAATCTCTAAGGCGGTTGAAGCGAGTGATCTGGTCGGTGGATTAATGGAAATTAATGATTGGATTGATAAGAAACTCGATGCTAAGGATTACATCCAAGCTCAAGAAGATCGTGAAGATTTCATTCTTAGAACAGGTGCAGGTGCAACTAAGTTCAACAAATGGATGAAGAAGGCTGGTTTGTTCTTCAATAAGCAGACTGGGCGTTGGACTCGTCACAAGGATGTTCGTTGAGGTGAATTTATGTCCGCAGGGACAGTATCAGCAGAAGTGGGTTTTGGCACACTTGATTATGAAGGCGAACCGGTGATTCGTTTCTTACGCGGAATGCACTTGATGGGACAGACTCCATACATCGAAGGGAAAACATTGGTTGAACACGCCATTGAAGCCGGAGTTGACATTCCAACAAATTGTAAATCGGGCACCTGCGGTTCATGCATGGTCACATTGCTAATGGGTGAGGTCCCATTACCCTCCCCCCTCCCTCCTGGTTTAGATGATTTTTTAGTTGATGAAGGTGCAGTACTAGGTTGTATTGGATTGCCCAGAGGCGATGTTGATATTGATCTAAGGCCGCCGATATGAGGTGGAATAATGTTTGAGCAATGGGGTTTAACAGAATGGATAATACTTCCTTTTCTGATGGTTGCGGTAGCCATAATAATTTGGTTTCTCAAGCGAAAGATACAGAGAAAGTTCGACGAAATTGAATTGAGACAACAATTTGAGGCCCGCAGAAAAAGACAACAGCGGCTACTATTGGAATCTGAATGATTCAAACGCTGTCAGAATTTTTGTTTGTTTCCGTAGTATCTGTTTAGCAGACATTATTCTCTTCTAAAGCAAACTTCTCATCCAATAATTTGTATTCTCCATCTTTTTGCTCAAAATTGTGATAAAGTGGTTGATATACTTGAGCCATTTAGCCTAGTTTGAGGGATATAACACATGGGAAACATGATTGGAAAACCGGCTCCGGAATGGAAAACAACTGCATGCGTAAATGGAGAAAAGAAAGTAGTTTCTTCTGATGACTATGTAGGAAAGTGGCATCTAATTTATTGGTACCCACTTGACTTCACCTTTATTTGCCCAACAGAAATAGTTGGCTTTGAAGCTTTGAAAGACGAATTTGCTGATGATGGAATCGAAGTTATCGGTTGTTCTACTGATTCATACTTCTCACACTCTGCATGGTTTGCAGACAAAGAGATTTTCCCACAAGGAGTTTCTCATACAGTTCTTGCAGATACTACTCATCAAGTAACAAATGGATTCGGAATGATGAATGATGCTTTGGGCGTTGGATTCCGGGGCTGTGTTTTGGTCGATGATGAAGGTAAAGTTCAGATGTGGTCAATTAACAACATGGATGCAGGAAGATCTCCTTCAGAAGTGCTACGTACCTGCCAAGCAACAATGGTTGGCGGACTTTGTGGTGCAAACTGGAAGAAAGGCGAAGATTTCGCTGCTTGATTTTAACATCAACCGCAATAGGTGATTCATTGGTTGAACTAGAAATTCTCGGCAGAAATGATTGGGAAGATTTTCTTTCCGCTCCTCTAGCAGTATTGGTACTTGGAAAAAAGGGTTGTGCTGCTTGCGAACAGTGGGCTTTAGATTTACAACAATGGTTTGATTCTGGACAGGCTCCTGATGGAGCGAGATTTGGAAAACTAATTCTCGACACTCCTGGTCTAGGACGTTTCAAAATCGCCCACCCTTGGGTTTCAGAAGTTGATGTCTTACCATTTAATGCGATATATGTTGATGGTGAAAGAGTCAAAGAATGGGCTGGCGGCAACATCCCCCGTCTAACAAACCGTTTGAATCGATATCTTTGACATAAACATCCAAATGCAAATTAGGTCGTGATTTTATTCTCGGACAATCTGTTTTGCTTTCTGCTCTATTCGCAGGAATAGTGGCTACCTTAGTCACTGTGGCGATAGAAAAGTGGGGAGGAATCACCGGGGGAATCTTAGGGACAGTACCCTCAACAATTGTGCCCGCTGCTGCTGGAATGTATATGGCCGGAGGAGAGGCTGCATTGATTGAAAGTATGGCGATAATTCCTCTTGGAATGCTTGTCAATGGTATTTTCTTAAGCGTATGGATAATTCTTCCATCACATCTTTCACAAACAAAAACCCCTCTTATGATCACCACGATTTCAGCTTTATTGATTTGGACCTTTAGTGCAATTTTTATGTTAAAAATTGCAGATATGGCATTGGATCAAAACCTATCAGCAATTAATTTAGGATTTATTGGTTTGTTATTACTGCTATTGCTATCTGTAATTATAAATTGGAAAGCTACAGAAACAGCAAAAGGAAAACATCCGGTTTCACCTTTTGTCTTGGTATGTAGGGGATTAGCCGCTGCAATCGCTATTGGTTTTGCAGTTTGGCTATCAGGGCAAGGCCAGCCATTAATCGCCGGTATAGCGGCAGTATTCCCTGCAATTTTCTTAACTAGTATGGTGGCATTATGGATGGCACAAGGACCAACAGTCCCTCGTGGAGCAGCAGGACCGATGATGTTAGGGGGTGCAAGTGTTGCAGTATATGCGATAGTCAGTATCTGGTCATTACCTGAATTTGGAGTACTAATAGGCTCCATCATCGCATGGTTTGTTGCAGTAATTGGTTGGTCGTTACCAGCATTTATTGTGCTTAATAAGCGTAATTCGTTTAGCGATTAAGCACCCGAGTCCAGCGTTCAGAAGCCGGCACATCGACAATAGTAAATTGTACAAAAGTCACACCCTTCACTTCACAAATCTTCTTGCGCAATGAATCCAAATCCAAAAGGCAGCAAGGACAATGTGGCCGTGAAGGTTTTATTGTGAGATTAGTTTCACCATCTTCTGCAATATCGATTGCTTGAATTATATCAGATTGTGTCAGAGCAACCGATTGATGTGGGTCTTTCCAATCGGATAATAAACGGACGACACGGCGTTTTAAGGCATTGTGTTTCCGTTTAGACATGTAGACACTTATCCTTTAATTTGTGAATTGATTTCTTCTAAACTAAGTTCGGCGAGTCGGCCTTCAGCAGAATCTAGCTCATGCTGACAAACTTTCAGTAATGCAGCCCCTTCTTCAAACATCGCCAATGTTTCATCAAGGCTTTTTCCTCCTTTCTCTAATTCTGAAACTATAGTTTCCAATCTAGATACCGCTTCATTATAACTTATTTTTTCACTCATTTTTCATCACTCTCAATAATTTTACTAATGTCAGCAAGGGCTGATCCATCTGCAAAAGTCATAGTAATTTCTTGTCCCGGAGAAATATTTTTTACACTACTCAGGACCTCTCCGTCTATCGTTTGAGCCATTGAATAACCTCTTTCGAGTACGCGCTTTGGATGTGATGATTGTAATATCGCCCCAATATGAGCCAAGCGGGTTTTTTCACTTGAGAGCAATTTTTGGGAACAACTTTTGATACGCATTTCCATGTTATTCAATCTGTCTTTAGCCTTTGCCAATCCTGCTAATGGTGCTAAACGCAATCTAGCAGTTAATGTAACTAGATGTTGGCGAGATTCTCCAAATCTGCGCAATACAGAATTTTCAAGACGCCCTTCAATATCATCAAGCCACATCAATAGAGAACTCTTTTCTGGTACACATCTTTCAATTGCATCCGAGGGAGTTGAAGCACGTAAATCAGCAACCAAATCAGAAACTAACATATCAGATTCATGACCGATTGCAGATATTATTGGGACTGGGCTGGCGATAATAGCACGAGCCACCGCTTCGAGATTGAATGTCCACAAATCTTCTGGCGAACCTCCGCCACGAGCAATAATAATCAAATCAACTATCGGTCGTTGTAATTTTTTTGCAATTTCGGGTTTGCACATTTCTCTCGCAGTAGCTAAAGCTTGGCAAATCTCAGTAGCCGAATTATCACCCTGAACAGTTACTCCAAGGATGGTTCGACGCAACCCAGGCCAACGGTTTTCAATCAACCTCTGCATATCGGATAATGCAGCCGAAGCAGCGCCAGTGATGATGACAATATGTTTTGGAATTAGTGGGACTTGTAGGCGTGCTCTGTCGAGCGATCCATCTGCACGTAGTTCTCCAATCAACCTTCGCCGAGTTTCTTCCAATGCTCCAACAGTACTAATCGGTTCAATCTTTTCAACATTAAGAGTCATGCTCCCCCTTGGAGCATAGACATCAATACTAGCGATGACAACAACCTCACTTCCATCCTTTATCGTACTATCAATATGGCATCTGTTTTTCCAAATAGCACAATTCATCTGGCCTTGGTCATCTCTTAAGTCAAAGTAGGTATGACCAGAACGTGCAAGTTTCATTCCACTGACTTCACCTTTCAAGACCTGATGTTGAAATAAAGGGTCTCGTTTCAATGTAGATTTTACTAAAGTGACGAATTGGCCGATGGGGATTGGGCCTGTAGTAACCTCGGCACCCCTTGACATATTAATGACAATAAGCCAATGGTTCTTCAACTATCGGTTGATAAATAATTCACTTTTTGGCGAAGTTATTCAACCAACCACGCCGCCAAAACATTGCCAACATCAATACTGCAAAGATAGTCATCATACTGATTATTCCCCAAAAGCCGCCAACTTGATCTAGTGGTAAGTCTTCATTGTTCATTCCGAAGATTCCAGCTATCAATGTCAATGGAAGCATGATTGCACCAATTATTGTTAATGTTGTCATAACTTCGGTTAATTGTGCATTAGACTGAGATAATTCCATTGAAATGTTAGAAAGATAAGTGTCTCTTGTTGAAGTTGCACCCGCGGAATAGTTGTTGGCTCTCTTTACCAATGCAGTACAAAGTTGGTTCAGATCGGAGAAGTAGATTGTCACTCCAGTAGAAATCAACTTCAATTTTTGATTTAGCATTCGTAAAGTAACGGTGTGAAGCGATTCAATTGACTTACTCGCTTCACGAAGTTGTCTCTTCAAATCGTGTAATCCTTCCAGCAAGTTGTCATATTGTTCTTGTGGGTCAAAAACACAAAATTCCAATTCATCTAGAGTTTTTGAATAGCGTCCTAAAATCGGTTGCCAGTCATCAGCAATAGCATCCAATATTTCATACAGCAAAAAATCAATTCCAAGAGCGAGTTCATCCTCTTCAGCTTCCTTGAATCTGCGGCGGAATTTCATCAGAGCAGGAATACTTGTATGGCGTACAGTAATTATCAAATCATCGGTTAGAAAAATAGCGACTGGTTCCGTATCTAGTTGATTATCAGCATCACGTGCATTGACAACGACGAAACGGTGGTTACTAAATTTCATTGCAGTGGTATCGGCGTGTCCAAAAATATCTTCAACAGCAAGTTCATCAAACTGCATTACATTGAGTAAAAAGTCCTTGACTAAGTTATCAGGATTCTTGATATCGAGCCACGCTAAACCCTTGCCTTTGATAGCATCAACTACCGTTTCAAGGGAGAAGTCTTCACTATCAACGATACCAGAAGCCGTCTGTAAACGCAACTCGGCCATGATTCTGCGGTGCGTCGCCTCTCTTCTAACAGTTGCGTGGGCAGAAAAACTACTCTTCTTCACCGAAAGAAGCAAAATCACTTGCCAATTCTAGCCAGTCATCAAATTCAAATTCTTCCGGCCTAGCATCCATTCTTTCATCTTCAATAAATGCTGAATATGCTTCTTTCCATCTAACCGCATGCCACTCTGGTAGACGGTTCAGCCTTTTCGGAACACGCTTTAGAGTTGAACGCAATTTTTTCCTTCTTTCTGCAAACCCAGCATGAATTAGCAATCGCACAAGTCGTTTATCGCAAGGAAACTCCTCTTTTTGAGGAGTCATGTGAATATAGCGAGAGTGAACTTTTGGATTAGGGCTGAAATTATGTGGTGCGACCTTATCTTCTATTTCACTATTCCAATCTAATAGGGCGGTCATTCCAAGCGATCCAACATCAGATTCGTATTCCATCACCAATCTTTCAGCGAATTCTTCTTGAACCAACATCACGACATCAGAGATTTCTTCAGTGTGAGGATTTCTTAGATTACGGGTCAGTAATTCAATCAAGGGTGATGAAATTTGATAGGGAATATTTGCTACAACTTTGCTTAAATCCTTGGGCCAAGCCGAGATTAACGCATCACCTGAAATCAAATTTAATTGGCCGGATTTAATCTCGGCAGCGAAAATACCACTTAGGTGCTCCACAGCGCCTTCATCAATTTCGATTGCAGTTAATTTGCATCCACTATCAAGGAGCACTTCGGTAAGGACGCCAGGTCCTGGCCCAATCTCGAGAACATGATCTTCAGAATTAACTTCAGCGAGTTCAACTGCACGAGATATTAGTTCATCAGAAATTAAGTAATGTTGGCCTAATGATTTGTCAACTTCTTGCTTTGCACGCAAAGAGTCGACTAGCCAGCGGGCCCCTCTCATGCTTTCACCGGAAGCAAGAGGTCAACTAAGCGTGGTTCAATGGTTGGGTCTTCTATCTCACTGATGAAACGCTTTGCCAGTAATTCAGCAGCATCAATATTACATGATTGATTTAGCGCTTCCATACTTTTGAATCCAGAAGAACCTCTTTCTTGAACCATTTGAACAGCCTTTTTATTGCCGATGCTAGGCAGAAGTTCAAACGCATGTTGCTTTAGAGAAAGATTACCAGCCACATTGAAAAATGACTTAACGAAATGATTTGAATTATCTTCAATAAATAATTGAATTACCAGTGGCATATCTTGACGAGCAAAATTACTCATAAGATCAAGTTTTGCTCCTCCTACAAAGGAATCAACATGAACTTTCTTAGATTGATCAAGTCCAATATAGATTCTATCAGTAGGGTTTAGGGGTTCAATGCTCTTCTTTACAGAGAGTCTGCACATGAATAGTTTACCTTCTGTTATTGCAGTGATAATTCCTTCAACAGTATTGTGCTCTATGACACGAGCCCAATTTTCTCCCTCGATAGGGGAAGGTCTTTGAGGGGAGTTTCTAGAATCTTGAGTTCTACCACCAGTGCGGTTTCCACCTCTAGTATTCCCTCTTGGGTTAGAACGGTTTTGAGTTCTACCGGCTGGATTGGTATTTCTTCCACTTTGCTTATTGTTTGAACTGTTATCTTTCGCTGCAGTTTCTTTCTTTACTTGCACAGGCTTGACTTTAGGAGTTTTAGGAATTATTGTTCGACCTTCTGCCGGGCGAGAAAAACTTCCGCTCGGCACAGAATCATTTTTGCTCTTTCGAGCAGGAACTTTGGTTTTACGGTCACGATTGATGCCGCTCATTTCAACGCCTCAGGAATAGGTGGTAAGTTATTCTTCAAACCCAATATGTTGACGTACTATTTCCAAAATATTGGAAACATCATCGTCCTTGATTGTGATTCGCTTGCTTGCAAGAACAGCCTTGACATCGCCAGGGTATAGCGGCATTAATTCCGCTAACTTTGCTGCAAGTGCTGGATGTGGGGTTAAAAGTTCAGTTTCAGCCAAAGCAGCACGTAGTGATTCAAAGACTTCTGGAACAGTTAGGTATCCATTACGATTAGTACTCGCAGCCCATTCTGCATGTTGCAGAGCAGCCTTTTGCTCGTATGTTAGTGCATTACGGCGCTCTTGAGCGCTCAAAAGCATATCGCGTACAGTTGCAAAGTCAACAAATTTCTCTTCTTCGGTCATTGGAAATCACTCAAGTGGGCGTAGGTGTTCAGGTCGTGCAATCACTGTCTTCTGCATGTTGCCGTCTTTAACAGCAACAATCCATGCAACTCCTTGACGGCGTTCAATAAATCCTGTGCGTCCGTGGAAACGGCGGTGAGGCATACCCATTTGTTGGCCACCGTCTAGGACGATAGCAACACGGTCGCCTTCTTCGTAATGATGCATTACGCGGCTAATATTTAGCTGGCTTCTCTCGCTCTTTCTGCGGCGTAGCATACTGCGTGTTCCTTGACGTGAACCCTTTGATCGCTTCATGATGGTGACCTCCAATTAATCCGAACTAGCAATAACGCATCTTCGGAACACTTCGGCGACCTGCCTTCGCCATATAAGAACCGCGACGCGGTAATAAGGCTCCCAAAGGGTGATTGCTTAGCAATTGAACCTTAATCCGCATGAATATCTGCAACATCTAGCCAAATGACATCACACTTGGCTTTGATGAGAGAAGAAATACTCGGCTGGGTTCTTCCACTATCGCCATGAATAGTTTCTTTGACATAAGTACCAGATTCACATCTAAGAGTGAATTCAATTTCTCTTTCCCCATTTTCATTAGTTTCAATTACCAGACTATTGGTCTCGTAAACGACTCTTCTACGGATTAAATCAGCGCGCCTATGAGCAACACGTTCTGGAGTTCTTTGTGCTAGTTTGACCCCTGCCAAATTATCAACAACATCGCGAATAAATTCATCTGTTGGAAGTTCAAAGTACACAGGTGCAGGTGGCCCCGCTTGCATAATTCGTTCAACTAGGACTGCTTTAGTACCTGTTTTTGAAAGGCTCAATGAAGTTGCCAATTCAACTAGTTCGCCCTTTTTCATAGCAAGTAATTCTTCTTCGCTTGGGGCAACCGTTTCAGTTTCAATGACCGATGGTAGTGGTTTGGTGTGGTCATCATCTTTATCGCCGCGACGGTTCTTTCTGCGCTTGTTTTTCTTACCTTTGCCTCTCTCTTGCACATCAATATGTGTAAGGTCAACCGGCCCGGTTAGAACTGCAAATTCCTCTTCACTCAATGGTACTAACTTAAAGCGAATTGAATATGATTTTTCAGCAGGAGTTTCTTTGATTCGAACAACTTCGCTGCGGTTACTCTCTCGCATGCTAGTAATTATTACAGAACCTTCAGCAGCTTCATTAAGATCAGCCATTGCCTGAATTAAATCAATAGTGCGAGTTTTTGGCGCCTTGAATTCAATAACAAACGGGCGCCCAGTACCCATGCAACGCACATCAATATCCTCTCTTCCCATACCATGGAATGAGTGTTCAGTAGCACCAAATCTTTCGATTAAAGGGTTGCCAATTAAGTCTTGAACACTCTTCAAATATTGTAATCCAGTTTCATTACAACGCTTGCAACCTCTTCCTTTACAAGCACGGCAAGGCCAACGAGTTTGAGGAATTCCTCTCTCCAATTTTTGGTATCTTCCATAGATGTAGACAGAACGGATATCCAATTCGACGGTTAGGGTTAATACGTCAATAAGAGCAACGATTTGTGGCTTATCATTAACAATTTTCACCCCTTCAAGTCTGTCGTTTAAGTTCTTAGCAATCTCAGTTACCAAGCCTGTTTTCAAAGCGTCGCTACCACCAGCGCCGAAGCGCTTACGAATCTCTTCTTCATTTTCGATTTGGTCTTTTGGAAAGCGAGCGCCTAATTGCACTCTCTTCAATTCATATGGTTTGAGAGAATCATAAATTATATCTGCTAGTAGTCCTGATTCTTGGTATAAGTTTTCACAGAATGGGCATAACGAATTATCATCTCTAATTTTTTCTAAGTGTGAGTCGCCTCGAATTATTGAGGTGCGAATGTTCTCTCCTGCCTGTTGAATAGTTTGGTCAAACATTTTCTTTCCACCAATTCTTCCTAGGCAGTGGTCGCAGGTTCCAATGCGGACCAAGTGCTTGTGACCTGCAGGTGATGGTGCGCGTGGAATCTCCTCAACATGGGTGCTAAGTTGAGCACCATCATCCATGTCACCGTCATCCATGTCGCCTTCATCTATAGGCTTAGCAGCAGTTTCAGTAGTTGCTTCAGCATCATCCCATAGGGTATAATCGGTTTGTCCGAAACCAGCATTGGCATATTTCATCCAATCTTCTTCATCAGGTTCCTCTTGTTCTTTATCAGACATTTCAATCACCACTTTCACGGGGTCAACCCCAAAGACAGCAAGTTAAGCCGGAAGCCCACCCTTCATCAAATGTATGGCTCAATAAAAATTATCAGTTGCTTATTCAGACTCACTTAAATTCGGTTGACGGCCAGCGATTAAGCCAAGAGCAGCAGTGGTTAGGACTAGGCTTGCGATTAATGAGAGAGCTATCATCGCAGCGGAATAGATTCCAAAGTTACTGAACAATCCCATTGGCGATAGCGAAATAACAAGGAATCCAGCAATATCAGAAGCAGCGCTTCCTACCAATGCCAAACCGCAAGCACCACCGACTCCAATTAACGCAGTATGGTGATCTTCTCCCTTTCTTATTCCTTCGCGATATCTTTCAGTGACGTGAATACAATAATCAATACCAACTCCTAAAGAAATCGTTGCAATAGTCACGGTTACGATATTGAGGGATGCTCCAGCAGCATACATTAGCCCATATAGCCACACCACCACAAGAAGAATTGGAACCAATGTAACGGTCGCCTGCTTAGGGGATTTGAAACCAATTGTTAAGGTGATAAATACGAATAATGAGCCGAGTAGGAGGGAAGATTGCATTTCATTTTGCATTGCAGTTGAAGCCACATATCTTGTGACAGGTCTTTCCGATGGCATGACCCATGTCAGTGGTTTGTCATCGACCTTTTGACCAGCATTGAGATAAGTTCCAGATGAGAGATTAGTGAACACACTTAGATCTCTCCACAACTCTTCCATTCCACCTTTCATACTAGGGAAATCTTCTGGCGAGGTAATACCAAAACGAATTAGCATTCTTTCGTATTGTGCAGGCTCTCCATTGATGTCAAGCCAAGGTTGAGTTTGATTTAATTCAATAGCAGGTGCGATATATAGGCGTACGATTGATGCAGGGATTGAAGGAATAGGTCCAGCACCTGGGATGCCGTACAGGTAGGTATAACCATAGAAAAATATCAAACAATCTCTATCGTCAAAGTCTGCAATATTGCCACTTCCACTTGAATTACAGTCCATTCCATGACCTTCTTCTTCAACCAGCCATCCCGCTTTTTCAAACGGAGTTGTATTGTATCGCATACTCGCTTGTGCAAAATATAGTAATTCATCTAGCGCAAGAATGTCAATATTACCATCTGGTTGTCTTGTTATTTTGTCCGGAACGCCTTCTGCATGAACATTCATTTCACCTCTAAATTCATCTATTGCAGCGAATACAGTTGGGTCTGACACATCACCCTCGATCAACAATACAGCAGGTTCGCCTTCATCTGCGAATCTTAGTGTAATTTCATTGACTCCCATAGCAAAATCGGAACGCTCATCAAGGAAATCTTCAATAGCAAAATCACCTTCTAAATTAGCCATTCCAATAGCTGCAGGAATCGTGATTAATAGTGCTAAAAACGCAATAACAAATGCATTTTTTCTAGTACCACTACCCGTTGAAATTATTTTCAAAATCTTTTCCGGAGAGTGATTCTTTCGAGAATTAGCAGTACTTGTGTTGACTCCACGCTTCTCCAACCATTCATCTACGGAAAGTCGAATCAGTGGTGCCCATATTCCGGTCAAAAGGAATGCAGCAAATATTCCGAATGCGGCTTCAATTCCAAATGATCGCAATGCAGCAATGTCGCTGAAAAGATTAGCCGCAAAAGCAGACATTGTTGTCAACGATGTTAGTAAGATTGCGCGACCAACTCTTGACAGCGTGGTAGTCGCAGCAGATTCAGCAGATTTACCAGCATTTCTCTCCTCTTTGTAACGGTGTAAGGCGTGCAACGAATCATCGATACCCAAGGCGAGCACCAATATTGGCAATAGATTAGAGAATTGGGAGCGAGCGATTATTGTCCAACCAAACATCTGCGTAAATGTAGCAAAGTGCCCAATTAATCCCTGCATCCACAATAGCGCAGCACCTAGAGAAAACAAGACGATTAACACATCAGACAATCTTCGTAAACTTATGAATAACAACCCAGTAATAGCCAACCCCATCAAGATAATCAATCCACCACTCGCTTGTAATTCTCGGTTAACTTCGACATTTACCCCTTGACCTAATAGCAATGTAATAGTGGTTCTATCATGACTTCTTAATTGCCCTTCTAAATCCATGTAGGACCATTCGATTGAACAGCCAGCACCGTCTTCAGCCAGTGCTTTACAAGTATCAGCATCATATCGTGGTGGGTGGAGAACGAGATTACCATCTGCGACTCTATATCCCCCAATTACAATTCCATCATCTGTGAATTTAACATCAGTTTCTTGATGTGAATCTTTCCATTTTAATTCCCAGCCCATATCTTCTAGAATGCCTCTATCAAATTGAACCAACAACCATGTGGCACTTGCAGACCATCTTCCTTTGCCCATTTGATGTGATTCCCACTCACCAGTTTCGGATAATTGACCACCGATAGGACCGATGATATTGGATGTTGCATCAGCAACAAAACCTCTGTCCAATGACAACCATCTCAAGAAGTAATTTTGACTTACTTCGGCCATTCTTGCTGCTGCTAAATCTATGTGGTCTTGAGTTAGGTTTAGGTCGTCGAATAAAAGACATTCCAACTCACCGCAATCGCTCCAATTAGTGGCTGCGGAAATCATAGTTCCAAAAGGTGAAAGCGCATCTTGAGTAAGAATCGAAGTACCATTCATAAAACTTCTAAAATGGTCTGGTAATGACATACTACCATTGGTTTGCTGTCCGGTTACGTCACTAATTAATGGCTTTAGTGCAGGCGCTAGAGGATGATTATCAATCACTTGTTTTTTTGCATCAATTTCCCTCAATAGTTCCAAATTTAGAATACCAGCAGTTGGTTGATCTATACCTTGCCATTCCTCACCAGCAGGAACCATTTGAGGTACTGGTGGAAGAGCAGAGTAATCAGGAGTTCCATCAGGCAGTAAAGGAACAGGTTGCCATTCATCTATTGGCGGAATATGCTGAGGTTGTCTTGCAGAAACTAAGAATCCAAGAATTACTTCGGCATTGCTGAATTCATCATTGATGATTTCCTGTGCGACTAATTCAGGGGAGTCCATTTCATATGATTCCATGTCTATTGGTTGTAGTGCAGTCAGTGCACCAGGAATCATCAATAGCGTCAACAGGAATACAGCGACGTGAACCTTACGGCGGCGTGGAATTAACCACTTAGAAACCGCTTCAAAGGTTATGCCCATGACTTGTGGGCAACCTTCTTTGGTTTTGAAACCATGTTTTTACAAAATTGTTAACGCCATTAAATTAAAGTCATATGTTGTATAGCCAATTACATGGCAATAATGATAATTCTCAATCAACAACCATATGACGGAACCGATGTTACTTGGAATGCGCTGAGATTAGCGAAACAATTGGTTGATGATGGTGAAGAGGTTAGAATCTTTTTGATGAATGATAGTGTTGATTTAGCACGCGATGGAATAGAGCCTCCAGCAGGAGTTGAAGATATGGTTAAAATGACCAAGAATTTGATCGCTAGTGGCGTTGTTGTCAAAGTCTGTGGAACTTGTCAGCAAAGATGCGGTGTTGCCGTCGGACAACCATACTATGACGGAGCCAATTACTCGACTATGGCTGAATGTTCAGCATGGGTTAGAGATAGCGAAAAAGTTCTAACTTTCTAAGCAAAGGATAATTTGTGAGAGTTTTACTCAAATTCTGGGCTAATTTCAAGTAGTATGGGCATTGAAAATAGTTCATGGAAATGTCACATGGTGTCGAAATAAAGCCTCCACCTGTTGCTTTTTTTGTTATTGGAATGACTGTGTTCTTGCTGGGCTGTATTTGGCCAGTATTGATGATAGACGACTTCCAAAATGAGTTAGAAGCATCATCTTGGCCAACGACCGATGCTACTGTCGTAGCTCTAGATGTTTACGTCTATGAATACCAATGTGGCGACTCTCAAAGTCCTGATACATGCGAAGAATATTTCGTAGACTACCATCTGCGATACACGATTAATGGAACCATCTTTAATGTTCAGGAATCAGAGGAAGTATCTCATTTTGACTCCCGTGTTTGGGAGGTTGATTATCCAGTAAATTCAACTCGCGAAATCGCTTATAATCCAGAAAATCCAGAACATTTCGATGCTAACCCTGAACATTACACTCCATTTATTCCACCACTTATGGTGCTCATAGCATCTTCACTGCTCTCTATAATGTTCATTATTGGTGGCATAAAAAGCTTCTTCAAGACTTCTTCTGCGCACCAAACCTCAAGTGCTTTGGAAAAGGGAATGCTTCCGCAATCAAATGATAATATTACATTCACCTATGCCAAAGGTGCCTGGGGTGTTCGTACCTATCATCATCCAACCGTAGAAGCATTAGCCCAAAAACTACTATCATTCAGTTGTACATATGAGCAAATTGATACGTTTTTCACGGCATGTCAAGCAACTGAAGAGAATGGTTCCCCATCCGGGGATAGAATTGATTTAGAGTGGTTGAATGAAGTCAACCAAATGGTTGAACAACACAATTCAATCCAAAAATATAATTGGATACAAAAAGCAAAAATTGCTCGGATTATTTTGCTTCTAATCTCGGCAATATTTGCACCGATCGCTATTATTTTCGCCCTTCCGGTTTGGCTAACATATTACGCATTACCTTGGTATGGATGGATTCCGATATGGGGGACTTTAACCCCGCTTGGTCTCGTTTTTGCCAGCAGAAAATTGATTAGTGAATTCGGAAAAAGAATCGACCAAGGACTGGCGGCAACACTCATGGAGTTCCTCGACAATGAGGAATACTAAACACAATATATTGATGAACAATTCGTCTTGAGTAATATGGGGACTAGTAGTTCCCTTTGCAGCCCTCTTGCAAAACATCTGAATATCATGGCGAGGAACGCAAAAACAAGAGAATAACAAATGATTAAGTGAAGATGCATTGTACTGGAAGCATGGCAGAAATTTTTCCTACTATCACTGCAAAAAACTTGAACAAAAAGAAAGTAGCCATCCCCGATGACTTTTCGGAGAAGAATCTCATTGTCATCGTTGCCTTCCAACGATGGCACCAGGATCTTGTTGATGAATCCATAGAAACTCTTGAGAAAGAGAACATGAACGATAACCACCACATCATCGAAGTACCAGTCATAAAACAATTCTCAAAGCTTCGACGGATGCGCTTGGATGGAGTGATGCGAGCAGGAATTAGAGACTATGACATTCGTCAACGCACAATAACGGCTTACCTAGACAAGCAAGTGTTCAGAAGTAGCCTAAACATACCCAATGAGGATACAGTGTATTGGTTCTTGGTCGATCATACCACGAAAGCCATTCTTTTGAGAGGGTCAGGAGTCATCACTTCTGAACAACTAGGCCAAATAAAATCAGCTTCTCTCAAAATCATACGATAAGAGTGCGGGGGGCAGGATTCGAACCTGCGAATCAATAAGAAATGGGACCTAAACCCACCGCCGTTGACCAAGCTGGGCGACCCCCGCGCAAACTCAATGCGGTAGCCAATCACTTTTGAACAAAGCGCTTCAACGCCTATCGTTCATTTATCTAGTAAAATTCAAGCCGAAGCATTGAATCCAGTGTCGTTGACAATGTTGACAACATCTTCAGTGGATAATTGCGATGTTGTGGTAATGACTCCGGAGTCATTTTCATGACTGATAGTTGCACTGATTACACCCGGGGTTGCATCTAGGACTCTAGTTACTCTTCCAGAGCATCCTCCACAAGTCATGCCGGTGATGGTTAAATTATGAATTACTTCGCTCATATGTTAAGCCACATCCCTTGTTCATTTCAACTAAATGGTTAACCAACTTAATTCTGTATAGGCTTCCACCATTTGAGGATGAAGTGAATTTGAGACCACGCTAACTGATGACAAAGACATCGCCGCTGCTGCAAAGGCAGGCGGAAGTAACCAACCTGTCCAAGGTAGGAGTAGGCCCATTGCAAGAGGGATTCCAATCACGTTATATCCGAATGCCCACAGTAGATTTGTTCTAATTCGTGACATGGTTGCTTTACCTAGTTTTAAGGCGGACACAGCATCGATTAAATCATCCCGAACTAGTACGATATCAGCACTCTCAAGAGCAATCTGTGAACCAGCACCCATGGCGAGTCCAACATCTGCAACAGTGAGTGCAGCAGCATCATTGATTCCATCACCTATCATCGCAACGGTCTTGCCTTGGCTTTGCAATCGCTTGATATGATCTGCTTTTTCAGCAGGCTTTACACCTGCAATCACTTGGTCTATGGCAACAATATCAGCAATACTTTGTGCTGCTTCAGGCCTATCGCCAGTCAACATAATTACTTCCATTCCCATTTGCTTTGCTTTCTTTACAGCCATAGCCGAGGTGGAACGAACTCTATCACTAGCCTCTATCCAGCCAAGTAGACGAGTCCCCGCACTAACCAGTACAATGGTAACTCCCTTTGCTGCAGCAGTAGCCAATTTTTTGCTTAATTCTTGATCGATTTTAATTCCAACATCTTGCATCATTGAAATATTACCAATTGCGACTAATTGGCCTTGCATATCTCCTACTAAGCCACAACCAGCAACGGTTTGAATATCAGAAATAATAGGTTTATCAGAAGTGACATTGGACCAAGAAGTTTGGATTGCTTGTGATAAGGGATGTGTTGATTCACGTTCTAAAGCGGCTGCAATAGAAAGAATTTCTTTGACTTCAGTATCTAGTAATTCAATATGAGATACACGTGGCTTTCCAGAAGTTATCGTTCCAGTTTTATCAACCACTAAAGTATCTATTTTATGCGACTTCTCTAGGGCTTCAATTCCCTTGATTAACAAACCATATCTTGCACCTACGCCAGTGCCGATGACCAATGCGGTTGGTGTTGCTAATCCTAAGGCGCAAGGGCAAGCAATAACTAGAGTAGAAACTAGTACCATCACCGCTAATTCAGCCGAGGTCATAGAAAATTGAGCAGCGGTAGTCTCTCCAAATTGCCACCAATATAGGGAGGCGACAATGGCTAATACCGTTACTACGGGCACGAATACCGCAGCAATCTGATCTACCAATCTCTGTATTGGAGCCTTACCCATTTGGGCATCCTCCACCAATTGAATGACATTGGCTAACATGGTATCAGTCGACAAAGCAGTGACGCGTAGAATGATAGTCCCATCTAAGACAATTGTTCCAGCATTAGCGATATCACCAGACTTTTTCCTCACCGGATATGGCTCACCACTCATCATTGATTCATCTATACTAGCCTTACATTCAATCAATTCACCATCCAAGGGAATTGTTTCTCCAGCCAAGACTTTGATTAGAGTTTCTTTAGAGATTTGATCGACATCCACCATTTCTGTATGGCCTAACTTTTCATCGTTAATCACTCGCGCTTGCTTTGGTTGCAAGCGCATTAAAGAATGAATGGCATCGGTCGCTCTAAGTTTTGCTTGAGATTCAATGTAATTTCCAAGTAAAACAAATGTGATAATAAATGCAGCACCATCAAAGAATACATGTTCAGCTTTCAATAGAATATTTGGTGCATTACTTATCATCGGTGCAATAGTAACTGCACTTGACCAAATTACGGCTACCGTTGTTCCTAAGTGAACTAAGACATCCATGTTAGCACTGCCATTTCGTAGTGATTTCCAAGCCCCTGAATGGAATTCCCAACCCGACCACAAATAGACGGGTAAGATGCTTAACATTGCCAGCAATAAGCGCTTGTCCACCTCGCCGATTGTACCGAGGTCAGGAGATAACATGGTCAGAATGAAAATAGGAATGGTTAGGGCGAATGCAACAATTACTTTCTTGCCCCGAAGCCGTGCATCTTCGATAGCATCATCGCGAACTTGTAATGCGGGAACTAGATCACTCGCAGTAAATCCGCCGCGCATAATAGCAGCAATAGTGGCGGATTTCAACTCATCAAGTTGGCTGGAATCTTTGGCGATTATCGTTGCTTTTTCTAATGGTAAATTGACAGAAACCTGAACGACCCCATCAACTTTAGAGACCACATTTTCAACCGAGGCAACACAGGCACCGCAAGTCATTCCACCCACTCTTAGGGTAATGGAATTAGCAGCAGTCATTTTGCCCATCTCCATTTTGGGGTTTTGAGTCGTTTTCATCTGGTTGGCATTTGTCAGAACTACAACCGATCATTGACCATTCACCTTCATCAAAGCAGATACAACCGCAACCGCAAGTACACATCCAACCGACTCCGTCCCAACCTTTGCCGCCTTCTGCCCGAGTATAGAGTCGCTTCATCTTGCAATCACATGCGCACAAGTTAGCCTTCACTCTCGCCATGGCCTTGGGTTATTGTAGTCATTAATAAATCTGCGTTATTGACTACAATAATTATTATTGTATCAACTTCAACGGTTTGGGGCTAAGTCAAGAGAACCAGACCAAATGTCAAGACCGCGTAATCGGCAAGGGAATTTCTGTCCTAATTTGACGATTGCATTCTGTTGCCCTCGTTCATCAGGTTCTGCTGGAACAACTTCTAGCCCGTGTTCATCTATTACAGTTCTAATCTTGCCAGAGATTTGTCTTAGGTGCATACGCCCTTGAACAGAACCATCATCTGCTAAATCCAAGAAAATCCAAGGTGTTTGAAGGCCAACAATTCTCGCTGGCCAAGACTTACCCTCTAGTGGAGTGGCAACATCTGCGAATGATTGTTGGTCTCCAATTCCGCCTCCTCTCAATAGGTGCAAGTGATATGCATTGGCAACAAGTTCCCATTCCAGTCGTTTTGCTTTGTATCCCCTATCACTGCAATGGTCTGCCAAATCGGCGGTTTCCTCAAGCGAATGAGTCCATTCATTTCCACGTAGGTATGCCTTCAATTGGCGGTGAGCCATCAGATCTGGGTATCTTCTAATCGGTGAAGTAAAATGAACATAAGCATCTAAGTTAAGGCCAAAATGGCCGATATTCTCTTCACTATAAGTGGCTCTTTGCATTAATTGGAATAACCCTTGGTCAACGACTCTTCTGATCACATCGTCTAATTCACTAGCTTCTTTTTGAGCATCGGCAAGAGAATCTAAAATATCGTTTCTTGCTTCGGGATTAAGAACGCCTTGCAAATATGGTTCGACATCACTTTCGCTAGTATCTTCGCTATTTCATCGCTAATCAAACCGGATAAATCAATTCCTCCGCCGGAATTATCAGCCCATGCTCCTAGCATGTTTGTCAAATGTTCAGAAGATGATTCACCCTGTTTTCTACTGCTGGGTAAAGGGAGACGAATACTGACGCCTAGTTCCCTAGTTTAGCATTTAATCCTTCAACCTCAGGGGTATCGGGTGGTGCATGACATCTCCAAGGAAGTGGGGCGCCTGCCGCTCCTAACAAGTGGCCTATGGCCGAGTTTGTTGCAACCATTAGAGATTCTATCATTCGAGTAGCATCATTCGGCCACTTGACTTCAACTGTGATTTGGTCATCAATAATTCGAGGACGTAATTCAGCATTAGAGATATTTAATCGCAATTCTTTTTCCTGCCATTTCTTTGCTAGAGTGAACATTTCAGAGAATTGTGGATTATCTAATGCGTCTTCATATGCCATGTTTTGTTTTACTTCAATAACGGCCTCATAGGCAGAAACATCAACTATTTCACCCGCATCATCAAGTTTCATTGCGACAGCCATAGCGTATCGTGGCATTTTTTCTCGTAATGAGCAAAGGTCGTCGGCTAGGCGAGGGGGTAGCATCGGTAGTACGGTATGAGGCAAATATACTGAGGTGGCACGAGACCTTGCTGCAGCATCAAGACTTGTATTGGGGGTGACATAATGAGCAACATCAGCGATTGCAACCCACAATGTTTGGACTCCGTTTTCTTCAACCAAGCACACTGCATCGTCGAAATCCTTTGCATCATGCGGATCAATAGTTACAAACGGCAGATGTCGTAAATCAGTTCTTCCTTCTTTCAATCCGGACTCAGCATCAACCTCTTTCAACAATTCTGCATTTACGGAAAGTGATTGGTCATACTCTCTTGGAAATGGATTTGCATTCGCTCTTCTTCTAGCCAATAAGCGCGAGTCTAGGAGTTGTTCTGCATTCCAATGATTTGCTGAAACCAATAATAATGCCATTGCCGGTTCTGCTTCTGGAAAACGCATCCCACCTCTTCTTTTTGCGATAAAACGACTTTCTTTGAGCAATGAAAATTCACCCCATGACATGATACGCTGTCCAGGCATTAGAGTGAATTGTTTAGGATAATCTTGACCCATTAAATCGGTGAGCCAAACACTTTCCAGCAAAGAGTATCGCTGAGCATCTTCTTCGCTGACATAACTTACTTGGGAACTTTTGTCATTGCTTTCTAATTCTTCACCGACTCTAAGAGGGGGCCTCCCCCAAAGGGATGTACCGCCTTTTTGTGCATGTCTAGAAGAGAATGCTTTCCAATCAGCTACTGCAGATTCAATGATTTCAACATATTCTGGTTTAACCAATTTGAACATTTTATCCTCAAGTGATGTAAATCGTTCATTCTTTTTACGGCCAAGAGCAAGTGCTTCGTCTAGTCCACTGCGAAATGTTTTCTCGGCTTTAATGTCGATTGAAAATCGATGAATCAAGTTTTCACCATTGATGATGAGGTCAGCAATTTCTTGATTTGTCCACGATTTACTCCACAATTCATCATCATCAGCAAATTGCTGTGATATACGGCGCCACAATTTTTCATCTTCAGGTATTTGAGGGCCTTTTTTGGTTTGATGTTTACCAGCGCTATTTGAATTTGGGCCGCGTCCTCTACCGCCACCACGCCCTCTCGCCATATGGTTACCTCAAGGTAACAGGTGATGAAGTATCGTTTGCACAATTGTATTACAATCCACTTTCTTGTAATGCTTTCAAAGCCTTAAGTTGCACTGCTGTTAATTGTTCATTTTCTTGTAAAACAAACTCAAGGTCAAATCTCCGCCGTCAAAACCTGCGCCTACCATTCTTCTGCGATCACCGATTTGGGTATTGGCAGCAACACTTAGGTTTCCAGATTTCCCTGAAGGTAGTTTGACTTTGATTTTACCACCCAAAACCAATGTTGAATATGGGGTTGAAACTTCTTGAACCAATACGCCATCTTCCCAATAAGTTCCTTCACCAGCATCTATTCTAATGGTGACCAACACGTCCCCAGTATCTCCTTGAGGATGGTCATGACCTTGTCCATTTAGGCGCTTAATTTGACCATGTTTTGCATCAGCGGCAACAGTAATTTTTAACGTGGTAGTTTTGGTTTCCATCTCATTACCATTCTTTCTGAATCGTTTGAAAGTGAATGGGAAGTTGCCACCATCTTTGCCTCATCCATTGTGATGTCGATTCCAACATTGATGTCAGCACCCTTTGGTTGTTGCTGATGGGGTGCGGGATTTCGTTGCCTAGAACCGCCGCCAGACCTTCCTCCCCCTCCGAACATTTGGCCAAAGGCATCGTTCATCCCTCTGCCCCCGCCGCCGAAATTAAACTGGGATTCTCCAAATGGATTGCCCCCTCTTCCGCCGAATGAACTTCCACCCCCGCCGAACATATTCGACATCTGTTGCTTTTGGTCAAAGTCTCTGCGTGAATCCGCAGTTCCAATGGTGTCATATGCGGCTTGAACTTCTTTGAATTTAGTTTCAGCAGCAGCATCATCAGGATTGCGATCTGGGTGGAACTGGCGGGCTTTTTTGCGGAATGAGCGCTTGATTTCAGCGTCGCTGGCCCCCTTGTTAACGCCTAATACGGAATAGGGGTCGCGTTCTGCCATATCGGTCCTGTCACTGTGGCCCCCTCATCAATGCTCGGGTTTTTCAGCAACATTTCCCAACACCAATATTGGGCACTTGGTTGAAACTATTTATCATTGAGAACAAGTTTTACCTATCAAAGCGGTTATATTAGGCGGGCAGTTGGGCAGGATATCCGAGGTTATACCATGTCTGAGCGAAATCTCGACAGCAAATCCCAATCATTTGAGGACAAAGTCCAAGACAAGCAAGATTGGATTGAATCTCAATTCCGTAAGGTCTCTAGAGGCTCATGGGCTCGTATTCTACGGATGGCAAGAAAGCCGACTCCTCAAGAGTTTAAGCAGACTGTCATCATCTGCGGAATCGGATTATTCGTCTTAGGGGCTATTGGATTCGCAATGCTTGTATTGATGGACAATTTCATACCATACATGATACACGATGTTTTCAAGATCGGTAACTGAAAAAGGTGATTATATGACTGACGCATTTGTAGTATTTGTTAGATTTGAAGAAAAGCTTCTCCTCCTTAAGAGAGGGGAGTCAGATGGAGATTTCCCAGGGCTTTGGGACGGAGTATGGGGAGTCGCTGACACCCAAGAAGAAGTCATTCAACGTGTTTCAGACTCAACCGGAATTCCGGTTGAAAGTCTGAAACACGTATGACTGTACTGGCCCAGAGCGTGGTATCGACATGGGCCGAAGTTTGGTCGATGTAATGCCAATTCTTGTTATTTCTAATACTGATGAGATAGATGTCAAAGGGCGTTATACTGAAGGCCGCTGGGTCGACCCTGGTCAATTGCAAGAATACCGTTGTATTTTCTCAGACATTGATATGGAAGGCGCAGATGGACTATTCAAGGAAATGTATGGTTCAGTAGGTTCTTTCCTTTTCATCGTCAAAACCGCAATCGGTGCAGAACAAAGAGTCGCTGACGAAATGTATGCACGTTTGCACGGCAGTGGTTCTCTAACCTCTCTGCAAAATGACATAATGTCGATTCTTCATCCACCGACCATGCGTGGATATGTTTTCGTTGAATCAAGTGCATTACATCACGTTGAGAAATTGATTGGACGCTCCGGTGGAAGAGATCCTAAGGCCCGCCGTGGTCTAAATCAGACTCCGCTAAAGAATGCTAAGACAGTACTTCCAGGTGAAGCACCACTACAAGATATTCTTCCATACCTCGAACCGAAGGCAGTGACCTCTGGTATTGAAGTCGGCTGTATCGTTGAAATCGTTACAGGCGCATTCAAGGGTGAGAAGGCTCGTGTAATCAGCGTTGCAGAAATGAAGGAAGAAGTTAGTATGGAGTTATACGAACAACCTATTCCAATGACTTTGAACATGCGTGGCGACCACGTCCGTGTAGTAGAGAGAGTTGACGATTGAAGCCCTTTTTGGCATCTATTGCGAACTATTAACTGCTTCAAAGCCAATTATCCGTGCGACTAATCATTATTTCAGCCGCGGCGCGGTTAAATAGGGGAGTTTAGTCGGCGAAATACCCACGTCTGTGAGTAATGGAGTTTGACACATATGCCGAAACCTTGGACATCGAAGCTGATAATTAAAGCGCTTGGAGTTAAGAAGTGTAACGGCAGTCTTGACGCTGCTACTGAAACCCTCTCTTTAGAGAAAGCAATGGGAGTTGCAAAAGAGAAGGCAGACTTAGGCCATCTAACTGGTGCGGACCTAAAGGCACAAACCAGAGAGATAATCGGAACATGCGTTTCAATGCGTGTAAAGATTGATGGACACTGGGCAAATGAAGCGCTACAGATCATTAGCAATGGAGAATGGGACGAGCGATTTAACTGAATTACGAACCGCGGGAGAGGCATTAACTTGCTTCGTTGACCGCAGAGGTGATTATTATGGAAAAGAAAATAAACCAAGCAATCAAAGACGCATTAAGTAATGCACCTAAGCGTAATTTCGTCGAATCCGTGGATATCACTTTCACAATTAGAGATGTTGACCTCAAGAACCCTACTAACCGTATCAAGGAAGAAATTCGTCTTCCATCTGGTCGCGGCCGAGAATTAAAAATCGCAATGTTCGCTGCAAGCGAAGCTGCAACTAAGGCTAAGGCTGCAGGAATTACTGTCATCACTCCACAAGAGATTGAGGATTTGGGCGGTAAAAAGGGTAAAGCAAAGAAAGTTGCTAACAATTACGATTACTTCCTTTCCGAAGTCCCTCACATGGGACTTATCGGTAGATACCTCGGTGTGGTTCTAGGTCCTCGGGGTAAAATGCCACGTCCAGTCCCTCCAACATTAGATCCAGCCATTATCGCTAAAGGTCTGATGTCAACCGTTGTAATCAAGTCTGGTGACAAAACTACTTTCCATACCGCAATCGGAACTTCAAGCCAAAGTGAAGAAGAACTATTCGCTAACGCTATGGCAGTTTACAACCGTGTAATCTCAAAACTAGAGCGTGGAATTGGAAACATCCGTTCACTTTACATCAAGACCTCAATGGGTCCTGCACAACAAATCGAGGTGGTTAATTGATTCCTAAGGTAATTTCCTGGAAGAAAGATGCGGTTGTAGATTTAGTCAGCCTTCTTGAAAGCGGTGACACGATTGCAGTTATCGACATCCACGGTGTTCCAGCAGATTCCATGATTGGAATGCGCTCTTCACTTCGTGAAAACTTTAGCAATTCGCGTTGCTAAGAAGCGTTTGATGCGTCTTGCTTGGGAACGAGCAGGTCTAAAAGCAGACAATCTAGAACAATTATTCGATGGTGCAGTACAACCTGCACTAGTATCATCAAGTAAATTGAATTCATTTGAGATGTTTACTGCACTGAAAGCAACTCAAGCTGGCCGTGCTGCTAAGCCTGGTGACCGTGCTCCTCACGACATCGTCGTTGAGAAGATGGATACTGGAATGCCGCCTGGTCCGATCGTTGGTGACCTGAACTCCGTAGGAATTCCCTGCTAAGATCATGAAGGGCTCCGTACAAATCTCAAAGAGAACAGTTATTCTCAAAGAGGGAGAAGAATTCGATGGAGACCTAGGTCTGATGTTATCTAAGTTAGGCATCAACCCAATTATAGCAGGTCTACGTTTGTGTGGTACACTAGAGGGTGGAACTGTTTTCGCTCCTAGCACATTAGATATCAACTTCGAACAATTCGAGGGCGATTTAATTTCTTATGCAACAGGAGCATTCAATCTTGCTTGCAACATTACTTGGTTTACTAACCAAACAATGCCAACAATCCTTGCAAAGGCGAGCCGCGAGGCTTTCGCTGTTGCATTGGAAGCGGCTGTCGCTACTGCTGACACCATGCCGCATCTTGTCGGAAGAGCACACCGCGGCGCTATGGCTGTCGCAGGCTCTCTTGACAGTGACGCTCTCGACGACGAACTGGCGGCTATGCTAGGCGCTGCGGCTAACGCTGCTGCATCCGCATCCGCTGCTGTTGCCGAGAGTGATTCATCAGCCCCCTGCCGAGGCAGATGAAGAAGAAGACGAGGAAGACGAGGAAGCCGGTTTCGGCGGCCTCGGAGTCCTTATTCGGTTGAACGAAATATTGAGGTGAAAAATTATGGAATACGTATACGCTGCTATGCTACTGCACGCTGCTGGAAATGAAATAACTGAAAAAGCTGTCACTGCCACTTTGGCTGGTGCTGGCGTAGATGTAGACGCTGCTCGCGTGAAGGCACTTTGTGCTTCTCTCGCTGGTGTCGACATCGCTGATGCTATGACCCAAGCTGTCGCTGCACCGGCCGCTGCTGCTCCTGCAGCAGCTGCTTCGTCCTCTGACGCCCCTGCGGAAGCAGAGGAAGAAGAAGAAGAGGATGAAGAAGCTGGTTTCGACGGTCTTGGTTCCCTATTCGGTTGAATTGGACTCCGAGCGCCGCCGA
>CAJJAP010000011.1 GCA_905182185.1 uncultured Candidatus Poseidoniales archaeon
GTGACATTAAGTTCATGACTCCAATTCGAACCATAGTGGTGTCGAAATCATATCCATAAAACGAGTTATTCTGAAGTACATTCCAGTGGAGTTTCATTGGTTATTTTGTCACCACGAGTACCGTTTTAACAAACCGAAACGGTCTGTTGTTCGAAGATGTGGTGAAGTATTAGATGCGAGCACTTGCTGATAGGCTGCAAGAAGGAAACCGGCTGTACCACCAGCAGGATCGCACACAGTTTCTCCAAGTTGGGGATTTAGCATGGCCGCCATCATTTGAATGATATGACGAGGTGTTCTGAATTGCCCGTTTTTTCCAGCAGTTGCAATTTCGGAAAGGAATTCTTCATAAATATCTCCTTGAACATCGTTAAAAGATTGTCCTGCTGCCTCTTCTTTAGCAATTAAATCGTAGATTTTGTCAATAGTACTAACCATTTCAACCATGAGTGATGCTTTTGGAATCATGAAAACGGCATCCTTCATGGCTTGAGCGAATAAGTCGCCTTTCTCAGCCATATCAGACCTCAACCAAGGAAACACAATATCGCGGACGTGCTTCAACATAGATTCACCCGTCAAGGTGTTTGAAGTGGTTCCAGCGGCAGTTTTCATTACCTTCAAACACTGAAGTATAGGCTGCACCTGTAAATTCTGCTTTCTGTCGAGTTTCCTCATCCATAACAGACAATCGGCGCATGTAGAGGAAATAGGATATTTGTTCCATTGCGTTCAACGGGTTGGCAATACCGCCAGACCACAGTGCATTCCAAAGTTTCTTTAATTTCTGATTTCATTTCGTTTGTTATCATGTTAGCATCTCCTGCTTTAGGCTCAAGTTTAGGTTTTGAGATTGGGTTAAGTTCTCTTCAGATAATACTCGAATTTGTTTCAAGATTCGGATGAATTTCTGTTGTAAAACCAATGGTGGTAGGGGCAAGGGTAATTGCTTCAATTTATGGCCCGTCAAATGTGCTATTGTGACTTGTATTGTTTCACGAATAAGTCCACCTCTTTCAGACATGATTGAAAAATATTCTACTAAATATTCTGGAGTTAGCACATCCAAGTTTACACGAATTCGATGAAGTGAATTTTGGAAGTAAATGTTTTTGTTTACCATATTTCCAAATAGCACATCTCCCAACATTTCCACCTTCGGTAGCAAGTACATCACCATCATGCAACGTGAGTTTATGTTTTTCGGGAATCTTTGAAATCCATCTCCTTCAGGTCATGAAATTCAATTTTTCTCCATTTGACATTCGCATTTCTTAGATACTTAGAGGGGTTTTTGCACAACTTTGCTTCGTTAGAAATTGCTTTACCAAGTTGTGATTCGCACACTTCGCCTAATTTCATTACTGGCCAATTCATAGGATTAGTTAGCATGTCTCCAAACATTTCTAAGAAAGTTGACCGGATCAATTGTTGTTTTGAATTATGGATTATATTGATAGATATTTCAGTATCATCTACCAAGTCAAGAATAGCGGCAATTCTCTTTCTGCTCATCTAATGGGGGCAATTGAGATTAGATGCTCTTGAACCAGTCTTGTCAGATACTGCTGGATAATTTGCACGCAGTGGAATTCCAGTTGTCATTTCACTAAGGAAATTTGACGCGTCTTTACCCATAGTGATAGAGCATACGTTGGATATTACTTTTCTGGATCAGGGCTGAAAGAACTCTGTACTCCAGTCGATGCAGTCGCTCCATCGTACTCAGGATCTACCATGGCCACGCCATTCGAGGATTTGGTCTCGCTGTGGATCTCCAAGATATCATTGCCCTGGGACTAATTGTCTAGCCTTACTGAGCATGGTGCCTCATTAGGTCGTACAATCGTGACTTCATGCGATCAACTTCCTTTCCTTGGTCGTCAATTGGGAACTCTTATCGCTGTGAGTGAACGTAGGTGCAGTTAGGTTTGACCTTTGTGATTTCCGCCAGTCACATCTTTGAAACTGCTTCAGACCAAATCACCAATTTTCACTGTTTGGCCAACGTCATGTCTCCTCACCTCATGCTGTTAACGCTTCTGTGAAGCTTAGAATTTCATTGATTTGATCCATTTCAAAGACACCTGGGAATCCTCGACGGTCAAAACGTGTAAACGGATCTGCGACAAGAGCAGGTTTACCCACGGCTTCATTGTCAATAACATAATTGCACAGTGCATTCAACATCTCTATCTGTCGAGGATTAAACGTCGAGTGTTCTTGAAGGAACGCATCAAATTCGCCACGAACCTTTGTTGACCAATCTGGTAAGTCCTCACCACGAAGAATATGAGCAAGGAATTCCTGCAAATTAACTCGCTTCGCTCCCCATGCTTCTCGCAGATTTTCAACGCTAATTGGATGTTCGCAGCCCTCTAACAAGAGCACAATTTCCTCGATATCTGTTTGTGAAACCATTTGACCGTCACGAACCTTACGAATTGCTTCACTTTGGTCAGCAAGTCCAGAGATGAATTGAGCAACAATTTGTTGATAAAGGCTCTTTGGAACAGGCTTTCCATCTAGTTCAAGCCATGTGCGAATTTTGATTGAATCTTGCATATCGAGAACACGGAATGGAGAAGTTGAAGGGTCACGGTGCTTCATTAATGGTCCTAATTTGTCAATTACTTCATCAAGGGATTGTTCGGTAGTTCCATCCCAAAAAGTCGGATCCATACATTTCCGCAATAATTCTTCTTGATTTTTGATAATTTGAAGCGTGAGGGGTAATTCGCGAACCTTCTCGATACACACGTCTCGCTTTGCTTCAAACAATTCCTGATTGCCCCAGCGACGAGCGTTTGAAAGAGTGATGACATCAATGGCCCATTGCATTTCTGAAACATTGGAAACTGCAGCAGCACGCATTATTGGAGATATTTCAACATCTAAATAATTAAGGTCTTTTTTACTCAAAACAAACCCTCCCAGAAAACATCAGAACTGACTTTATGAAGAGTGCTTGCGTTATCACGAACCACAACACTATTCTCTGGTAAAGTCTTGACTTGTTCGCGCAATTTATCGCGCATTTTGACTGCCGTATCGAGGTCGCCAGTATCCAGTGAGGCTTCTAATCTCTTAAGACGGGCTTTGAATAAGCGAACTGGAAGTGCCATAGTTGCTTTATCGGAACTCGCTTTCGGATTTACTTTATGGAATTCAAAGTTCTCCCAGCAATCAATAATCAGGAATTTATTCTTCTCTCTACACCAACTCTTTCTTGCCGCTGGGTCGGCTTCCAAAATACGCGTTCCTCGGCCGATCATCTGCCAAAACTTAATCCAAGAACGTACAGGTTTTGCAAACACAAGATTGACGATTTCATGCACGTCAATACCTGTGTCGAGCATGTCAACGCTAAAAGCTATACGAGGAAACTCATGGTTTTTGAATTGGTCAAGTAAGCCGCCTTTACCGTGTACTCTTTCAACATTTGAGGTAATTACTGCGCCTAATCGCCCATTATAATGAGGATACATTTGGTCGAGTAATTCCATCATTGAGGCGGCGTGTTTTTGTGTTGCACAAAAGACAATTGTTTTTCCAGGCGTTGTTCCTGAATCATCCATGATACCGTTATCCATTAATTCCATCAGGATTTTACGGTTGGTATCTTTGTTGGTAAAATGCTTCTCCAAGTCTTTTCCTTCATAATCAATATCATCGGGGTCAATACCTTGAAGCATCAGTGATTCTTTTTGCTCTTCGGTTAATTCTTCGCCTTTGAGACCATCGATTTGAACACCAGTTCTAACGTTCAACACTTCATAATCATTGAGAAATCCATCACTTACGGCTTGTTCATAGGGATACTCGTGAGTCGGCATTTCAGAGGAACAATTGAATAATTCATACGATGAAGCGTGTACTTTGTCTTTCGGTGTTGCTGTCAAACCAACTTTAAGGCCATCAAAATAATCAATGATTTCTTTGAAGGTGTTGAATAGTGAACGATGGGCTTCGTCCATAATGATAAGGTCAAAGAAAAAGGGAGAAACATAATTCTCTTGTTTTTGGATGACGTGAAGCATGGTATGGTATGTTTGAACATAGACTCGGCGATCGAGTGGAAATTTGTTATCTTCTGGTTTAGGATACATTGAAGGTTCGTGTAAGTGTTCTTTGTAAGCAGAAAATGCTTGGTCACGTAGCGCACGACGATCGACTAAGAAAAGAATACGTTTTGCCCAGTTTGATTTTTGCATAACATCGACAAGAGCCGTAGCAGTTCGAGTCTTTCCAGTTCCAGTTGCCATTACGAGAAGTGCTTCTCGGTATTTATTCATTTCAAAACGCTCATTAACGGCTCGAATCGCTTCAATTTGATAATAGCGTCCTGCGATATCGGTGTTAATTTCTGTTTCAGCCATCGATGTTTGATTATTTTTCTTCCACATCATAAATTGAAGGTCATCTGGTGTTGGATAATTGCCTGATTTTATCTTACGAGGGGGATACCCGCCTTCTTCATCCCAGAAATATAGGTCGTGACCGTTAGTATAGAAAATGAAAGGCATAGGACCGTTTGGCTGGCAGTATGCCTGAATATTGTGTGCATATTGTCGGGCTTGCTCACGTGCCTCTTCTGTTCCTCTATTGATTCGCTTTGCTTCAACTACTGCATACACTTGGCCATTGTGCATTAGGCAATAATCAACGTACTGATTTCGACCTTCTGGAAGTTCGATATGAAATTCACCCCAAGCAGAATATTGTGGGCCATCGCCAACATTCCAACCTGCTCGTTCCATAGCGGTGTCGATGAGGATTTTACGTGTGGCTGCCTCATTCATAGAGGGGTCCTGCAATTGACTAACCATAAAGTCATTTATGGAATATGACTGCTTGTTTGATGAATGAAAATGGTACAAATAGAGAGAAATATTAAATCTATGATTTTACCATCTTCGTAATTATTTCCCTACTGAATTAATCTGATTTCAATTACTCAGGGGGTACCCCCTGCAACCAAGCGCAGTGCAACGTTTCCATATATTCGTGAGTTTGTTTGAACCAAAGTACTCGCAGGGCTTATGACTAAAGACGCCCAACCTTGGTCAGGCAGAGGGATAACTGGACGCAACAGCAGTTTGTGGGGAGGTTGGTTTTATGGACGATGGTGATTATTGCTCCAAATGCGATTTTCGAACTTGTATCGGCTGTTGTATGCGACCATTTTCACATCAAAATACTGCTAATGTAAACTTCTCTGATTATGAAGATCTGTCCGATGGAGCAAAGAGTATACTTGATTATTTGGACAATATTTTGGTATATGCTTCAATTGGAGATGGGCAAAACGAAAAAGAATTTATCCGTCAAAATCTAAATCAGTTACTTGAGCTCATTGAAGAACCCATGTCTATTGATCTTAAACTACCAACACTGGAAGAGCAAAAAAGAATAGTCAGCGAAATTGAAGAGTTAAATTCCGAACAGAATGAAATCATTTCCAAGTTGATGCAGCATTTTCAGGATGAAAATGAAGAAACATAGGGTTTCGCAGAGGGTTCTGAAATCAGTTGTAAACACTAAAAACTGCGTACGCCTTCAGCACCACATTTGAAAATGGCAAACTCATACTGCATGGTGTGTCCGAAATTGCAGCAATGATGTTGTGGAATCTTTGCGCCATAGTTTCAATCCGGCGGGTTTAAGAAATAACGGCAGTAGGAAGGGGCATGTCTATCATAGCAGCATACAATGAAGCCTGGGATACCGCAAACGCCGAAGCACTCGCAAAAATCATTCACGATGATTGCATCTTCAACCCGCACGTGGGCGGACACACCATGAGTAAATCTGACATTCTTGGATTCGTCAGCGGTGGCAGCACTCCAACCTCAGAAAACAACAGAATCTTGTTCGAAAACGATGAAGTTGGCGTTGCTCACTCTATTGTTCACTTTGCAAACGATTCTGACTCTGAAGCTGTTATGTCATTTATGCGATTCAAAGACGGTCAAATCATCTCAATGGAAACTGGTGCTACACCACTTTCCGAGGATTACGTACTTGTCGGAAGCGAGTGAAGAACAGATCAAATACAATTTATTGGTATAAATTGATAAAAAGTGTGAAATTATTCAAATTTCAAAGTTTATGCCTGTGATTTTCTCGGTCAGTTCCCACAGTCGGCGAGCAGCCTCTTCATCTGCCGCACGTGCAGTGATTTTCGCTTTACCAGTCCATCCTCTTGCCTCAACCAGACCTACTGGCCCCCAATAACGGTGTTTCAGGGCATCTGCTTCAGTGGCTGCATAAAGTGTCGGAGCCGCTCCTTTGACAGGTGCCATTCCGAACAAAGGATTCAGAACTCGCCACGCCAAGGAGTGCCGTTGTAAATCCGTAGCAGAATAACCGGGATGACTGCCCAGAGATTCAATGTGAGAGCCTGACGCTTTGAGACGGCGGTTAAGTTCTAGAGCAAACTGAAGGTTCGCCAATTTACTTTGACTATACATGCCCCACTTGTCATATTTTTTCTTCTCTCCGTTGATATCTTCAAAGTCAATTCGACCCGACCAATGGGCAATACTTGACAGTGTAACAATACGAGGTGCTTGAGCCGCTGAAAGAAGCGGCAGAAGGTGAGAAGTGAGAGCAAAGTGACCGAAATGATTGGTGCCAATCTGCAATTCGAATCCATCTTTTGTGACAGATTTTGGCGGAATCATGACACCGGCATTATTGATTAGAATATCCAGATGCTTGTGAGATTGCTTCATTTGGTTGGCAAAATTCTTGACGCTTGCAAGGTCTGCAAGATCGAGACACTGTACTGTAATATTTGCATCTGGAGAAGTCTTGAGCATCTTTGCCTTTGCAACTTCGGCTTTCTCTTCATTGCGGCATGCAAGAATGACCTGCGCACCCTTATCGGCCAAAGTGAGTGCCATGTGGTAGCCGATTCCGGAGTTGGAGCCGGTGACTACTGCAATTTTACCATCTTGGTTTTGAGTATGCTCAGCCTTCCATTTAATGCCTATTTTCTTCATTTGAATCTTGCCTCACAGGTGCCCATGGCCTAATGGCGATGGGCTTGATAGATAAGGAGATGTTTAGTGAATATTGTCAATGACTTACCATTGTCAATCTAAAAGACGCCGCATTAATTTGTGCTAAATGATTGAGCATCGCTCCAATGATCTCCACTAGCACCTTCACCTAGTATTCTCCAATAATAAGTTGAAGATGTTGCTAATCCAGTTAGGTCTTTCTGCTCAGAACCTACTATTGCTAACCCTTGACTTGAGCAAGTTGTCCATGCGGATTTGGTTGTTGCACCATCAAATAATCCCCAACAAATAGTTTGGTTCACATCTGTACCATTATCATAATTATCCCACTGTAGGGTTGAGGAAGAAGATGTAATATTGCTTACAGAAAGATTCTGTAAAATTGATGGGTAATCATGAACCCAACCTCTTAGTGGGTCGTTATTCCATACTGGTAAGTGGTCGACTGTAGCAAAGGTTGCATCATCTATTGGCAGACCCCATGCGCGTAAGAATGGAATCAAATTCATCCCCGTTTCATTGGAGATTCTAGCTGCCCAAGAGTTGTATTCTTGTGCATCATTTGTTGGCTGGGTTAGTGAACTATTGTAGTACTGACTAAAGGCAGATGTATAGACTTGCCAACCAAATTGTTCCTGAATCATCATGTGAGTCTCTAAGGCGGTCCAAACACTCCATTGAGAGATTTGAGAACCTGCGTTAAAGTAAGTCTCCGTCCTTGTTTCGCGACTTGAATTACTCATCGCACCATGGCCTGCACCCAAATCAACCCCTACTAATTCGGTCATGATATAGGCTGAGAAAAGATTGCAAGTGGTTTCAGTATTACCTGGTAATGTTGCTGACATCCATTGATGATTATGCCCCAATTCATGGAACATTCCCCAATCTCCTTGGGTTGACATATGACTTAGATTCACTACGTTTGCAACACTTACTGTATGGGCCATAAATGGGTAACCAGAGTGCATCCAACCAGCACTGATTTGAATATCAAAGACTGCTCGTTCAACTCTAGTCCAAGGAAGATAACCGCTTAGGTTGTGCTCCATCTGCAATGCAGTATCCCACCAATTCATCAGTTCAGCAGTATTGTCAAGGTTTCTAATTTCAGAAGATGGGACTGTTAGAATAAAGAATTGACCTTCTATTTCAGCCCAAGGTGCAGGATAATTTTTCTCAGTATTATTCCACTGCTGAGCAGTGGTAACTCCCGCGATATAACGAGGTGATTGTACTGCATTTTCAATTGTAATATTAGTCATCCCGAAAGTGGAATCTGGTGGAAATGTTATGTAAATTAGTCCACCAAAGGTGTTGCCAACTTGCATATTTGTAGAATCGATTACCCAGATCCGATGCACCTTTGGATGCCTGTCAAGTTTGTCTTTATTCCATAATGAATCTGAATGTGCGCCGATTTGAATACGGACATTTTGATCTACAATGGAGAGTGGAACTGTAATATTTACCACTTCACCAGCAGCAGCGTATAGCCCAGTTCCCATCATGCCATGGCTCCTCGCTCCCGCATAGCCAAAGCCGCTTGGTAAGCCAATATAGTTGCCATTAACTGTGACATTGAGACTTACTCTCGGCGCATTAGTGGGCACCGCTCCAGGGAAATCCGAAGAACTTGGGTGGGCGCTTAATTGATTTGCTGGAAGACGTAGATACAATCCTTCTTCTATCGCAAGTAGAACGTCATCAATAGGGTCGGCACCTAAATCATACTCGTTATTATCTGAGATTTGAGTCCAGCCTGTGGAGTTTACCATCTCGCGTAGTGGAGTCCAGAAATTATTGAAATCAAGGGTAAGCATTGCTGTGCTACGCGATATCGTTTTCTCGATAGTCGGCGCATCTGATGTAGCGATTAGTGGTCCTGTTGTGAAGTGATTCTGTAGTGCGGTAATGGCTGGGATAGTCCTCAGCATTCTATCCGGTGTTGAACCAAGTGCCACTTGCACTGAGCCAGAATGCGATGAAACGAATAGTCCTGTAGTCGGTGCGATTTTATTGCCCGGATAATTATGAGCAACATCTGAATTTGAATAAGACCAATACCAAGAATGGCCGCCCAAAATCAAACCATGGCCTGATGTTAAGAAGGTCTCAATCTTCAAATTTTGAGCATCACTCCAGCCATTCCAAAACTCCCCTACATAGCAGTCTAAGCCTGCTAATTGGTCTGGAGTTACCGAGGTTAAGACTGTAAAACCTTCAGCCACTAATTCATCTTCAAAATGATTAAAGTCGCTCCATAATCCAATTGTTCCGACTCCATCGCAAGCCCATTTCATTGCGTTTATTGAAAGTGTCATTTCTGGGCCACTGCTTTTAGCAACAAATGATTCGTGGCCATAACCAACCACTCTGCCTTGCCCAGCATATGCTGCTGAAGCGATTGGTCGTTGGTCCCAATCAGAAAGAATTGGGAAGGACCATTGGCCAAATGGCAATATTAGAGATGGCCAAGATGAGCCGTAATCTACTGATGTTACCCCGTCGGTTATCATTGACCAGTCTGTATCAAAATCATGAACTGTAATATTTATCTGTAGTTCAAAGGAACCGCCTGAATTATTAGCAAATATTGTGTAAGTAGTACGGGGTACACGGGTATCTGCAGTACCAAAGATTGTTCCCTCCGCTTGCAAAGGTTAGTCCAGATGGTAAGGCCGGGTGGCTTTGCCATGTATCTACAGTATCACCTAAATTACTAATATTGATTTGCAGATAACTTTGATTTGATTCAACTATTATATCTGTGCTGGCATAGGAGATTGCGCTCGGAGTAATGTCTACAAATGTCAGAGTAAGAGATGCTATTCCAGTCCCACCGGTATTGTTGGCCAATATCGTATATGTCTTAGTTGGATGGACATCTAGTGCAATACCAGTGATTGCTCCTGAACTATAATTGAATGATATTCCAGTTGGAAGTTGTGGTTGAATCGACCAAACTAAAGCAACTCCGCCATCATAGGATGGTTCAATGTCAACAGCGTCTACTTGCTTGGCGAATGTGTAATTTCCGACCCCATACAACATATTCGACAATGGTTGATCGTTGATGGTTAGAGTCAGGTTGTACTGGCTTGTGCCCCCACTATTACTTCCAGTGATTAGGAAATCAGTTTGGTTGAGTAATACTGTTGCTGTCCCCTCAATATTACAATTTGAAACAAGTTCTAATCCCGATGGCAATTGTGGCTGGCTAATACAGGTAATGACCGGTCCTTGCGAACTGGTGGCTGCGAGAGGTTGCATTGCAATTCCCTTGCTTAGTGTTAAAGCTGAATTTCCTAGTGCTGCATACCAAAGTGATGGGGCTTCATCGACTACAGTGATTTGAATTTCTGCACTCGCAGAACCTCCAGAATTAGTTGCTATTACACTGTGGTTGGTGCTGCCCAATACAGTCGCAGTTCCACCGATTCGTCCGTTTGAATCAATTATCAGACCCTGTGGAAGTTCTGGTGTTATATCCCAATTATCTATGCTCATCTCGCCGATTATTGGCAATGGTAACTCACCATAATATCCTAAAATAAAAGTCCATTGTGGTGAAGGATAACTAAACATTGGTTGGATATTAATTACTGAAATTGTAAGATTAGTAGTTGAAACACCACCACTATTCGAGGCGATAATTGCGTGAGTGGTGCTACTGTGTTCGGCTTGTGGGGTCACGGTGATTTCGCCACTGTTTTCATTAAGCGAAATGAATGCTGGGAAGGCTGGATATACCATCCATGAATCTGGGCCATCGCCGTCAAATGATGGAGTCAGTGTGTGAATATCTCCGATTACCCATTGCATCACTTCCGCACCATAGGTCAAATTTTGCGGTGCGGTTATATCTTGACAATTGCCATCGCGCCAAACTTGATCAGCGGTGCAGTCCTCTGGTTGTGGTGGTTGAGGTTCTGGGTCAACACACACGCCTTGGGTCAGGATTTGTTGACCCATACATTCTATCGGTTGTTGTTGTTTATCCTCTATATCGCCAAGGTTATCGGTGATAACATATGACCCAGATGCAACCAATATGGCGAGAAGGGTGGCCATGACTATCTTGAGCCCCGACCTTTCTTGCATTATGGCCCCTCAAAGTCATCACTTAGAAAACTTTCAATACGGGCGCGGCAGGATTTGAACCCGCGGTCTTCGGCTTAGGAGGCCGATGCATTATCCAGCTGTGCTACACGCCCAAGCCTTGCGAAATAATCCTGTGATTAGATGGTTGTGTTTATGTTACTACTTGAGTTGAACCAATTTCTGCTACTTGGTGTAAGAATAATTCAAGTTGAATCCTACCAACGACTGTGTTTTTCAGAGAAACATCGCATTCGGCTAAAGCGATCAATAATTGTGAAAGAACTGCTTCATCAAGATGTAGGCGGCTGGCTGTAAATAGATTGTAGAAGTGTTCAACCACTTCTTCTGCTTCGAGATTATATTTTGTCATTAACTCGTCTAATTGGCCCATTGCGCCCTTGAGAACTCGTGAGTTTTTGCTACCATTTTTCTCCCAACGCCATTGGTGGACCCTTCCTCTTAGCGCTTCTTCGATAACCCGTTGTATCTCTCTAACCGAAGTCGCTGCAAGGACTGTTTGTAGGTTTTTTCTGTCATTGAGCAGATTTCTTTGTGATAATAATTGTGTTAAGAAAATTGCTTTGCGAAGATTACCATTTGATACGTGGGCGATATCGCCTATAATCCCCCTATCTGGTGAGAGTCCTTCTTGTTTGATAATTTGATTCAAGCGGCTTTCGATATCCTCGCGAGAAATTATTGGAACGCGAATTAACTGAACTCTTGAACGTAAGGCTTCTATGATTCGTGAAGGGGTTCGAGCAGTGAAAATAAATCTAGCACCGCGGCTACTTTCTTCAACCATGCGGCGTAGGTATGATTGCCTTATTTTGCCAAGAAAATCTGCATCTTCTATGACAATGATTCTCGATATTGCCGCCCTAGTACCTTCATTGCGTTCTGATGATTCAATTCCGGCCGGGGCTACATCTCCTGCAGTTGCAGGAGAGATATTAGGGGAATAGGCGTCTAAGGAAGTTCGACCTGCCAGTGTATCTTTGGAGCTTGATCCTTCGGGCCTAAGAAATTCTTCAAACTTCTTCATTGCACCTGATGTTTTTGATAAATCTCTAGCCTGGATAATATGGGTTGTGGCTTGCCACGAAGGACCGAGCACTTGCCTAGCGACTAAGCGCCATGCGGCAGTTTTTCCGACCCCAGATGGGCCAGAAATGAGAAGATGCGGTGGGTTTGCTTGCAGTGAGATGCGTTTGAGGTATTCACGTACGCTCTCTGGAAGGAGAAGTTCGTCAAAACGCCTTGGCGCCTTTTCCTCGAGCCAACTCGCCATCTAAGAACAACTCAAAGTCATAGGTCTTTCAACTCTCCCATCGGGAAGGTTTCAGAAATTGTGCTGAATTTCACTCTGCAGGTAGGCGCTTTGTTCCATTGCGTCGCAATTTCATGAAGATACGGGATCCACATGCCTTACAACTGATACCATTACGCTCTCGGTGGAACGATTCTAGGCTTCCGCAATCTGCGCATTTGTAATCTACTAGCTCTGCCATAATACACAACTCCAAACCTTCCGACCAACCACCCTTTCTTGAACCTGTCCGTCGCGTGACGGTGTGGATTTCGATAAAGTGTGGGGTTGAATTGTCCTAAATCAACTTTAGAATCCACCAACTAAACCAGGCATTAAGCGAACCTTGGATGCTTGTGAAAAGTCAAGGTTATCGATTTCAGCTGCTGAAACCAGGCGGTCATCAACGAAAACCCAGGTTCCTTCGGAGGAAGTTGCCTTCTCGGTTAGTTCACTCTTGGTCATTTCAACTACACTGTGGCCAGTGGCGTCTGCGATTTCAACAGTAATAGTTGGCTCATCAACTCCACCAACAAGTCCTGGCATCAAGCGAACGCTAGCATCGTCAGCCATTTCCAGATTATCGATTTCATCTGCTGAAACCAAACGGTCATCGACGAAAACCCATGTTCCCTCTGTGGAACGAGCTTTCTCGGAAATTTCGGTCTTTGTCATCTCGACTACACTGTGGCCAGTGGCGTCGGCTATCTCTACGCGGTACATTTTATCGGACATTTTTACTCCTCGGTATTTGCTTTGAAGATTCAAGGGTATATCAACACGCGAATGTGAATTCGTTTGCCGAGTCATACCCATCTCTCCGTTGCATAGATACTATACTTTCAACCTGTTATAAAGAAACAAAAATACTCTCAAAAACGGGGTGTCGGATTAGCGATAATCTCGTTATTGGAACTATTGCCAACAAACAGACATTCAAAAGCATCAATTCTGTCTTACTGATATGGATTTACCAATAAAAGAAGATATCTGGCATCGAATTATGAAATCTGATAAGTTGAAATCGGGTAAGAAAAAAATGAAAACAATCGGTTTGCGCAGCATAATGGTGCTAAGAGATAATGAGGGTCTTCGTGCCACAGATGCTCTCTGTAGACATATGGCATGGCCTTTGGCCTATGGTGGTAAGGTAGAAGATGGCTGTATTACTTGCCCACTTCACAAAACAAAATATGACTTAGAAAATGGTCAAGTAAAAGAATGGTCGCCATTCCCTCTTTTTCCTCTTTATGGAAAAATAGTAGGTAAAATGCGCAAGCAAAGCCCACTTGGCATCCATAAAGTAAGAGAACTTGACGGCTGGATTGAAGTGTTATTGAATGATTAGTTGATCAAATCGACATCCCAAGGGAATTGATTTGTAGGCGCCCACTCCGAGAATTGAACTCGGGTCGCAGGAATGACAATCCTGCATGATAACCTCTACACCAAGCGGGCCTAAGCAAGTCTTCGGTTACACAACCGCTATTTAAGCCGCGCCATGTGGATAGGATGAGGGCGAATTATGGCTACAAAGAAAACTTCTGCTGAATTGGCTCGTGAAGAGGCCGAAGCAAACCAATTAGACAACATGTTAGGAAATGCTTTTGGCGATGTCGGTGGCATCAGTTCTCCTGTTGTTGAAGAAATTGAAACTCCTTCCGAACAAGCAGAAATGAGTCTAGATGAGGCTCCTGCTCCAAGCGGTCCAAATTCTGGACCTCCTAGTGGACCCCCTTCAAAATCACCGAGTGGCCCACCATCCGGTCCGCCTTCAGGGCCCCCTAGTGGACCCCCTTCAAAATCACCGAGTGGCCCACCATCCGGTCCGCCTTCAGGACCCCCTAGTGGACCTCCTTCGGAAAAGGAAGAAGCAGAAACTGTGATTGAAGAAGTAGTTGAAGAAACTGCAGAACAAGAAGTGATCGAAGAAACTCCTGAGCCTGTAGTTGAAGAGGTTGTGGAACAAGAAGTGGTCGAAGAAACTCCTGAACCTGTAGTTGAAGAAACTCCGTGAGACCTGTAGTTGAAGAGGTTGTGGAACAAGAAGTGAGTCGAAGAAACTCCTGAGCCTGTAGTTGAAGAGGTTGTGGAACAACAAGTGGTCGAAGAAACTCCTGAGCCTGTAGTTGAAGAAACTCCTGAACCTGTGGTTGAAGAAGCACCTGCGCAGCCTGCTCTTTCTGCAGAAGCAGAAAAAGAAATGGACCGATTAAATGCTGAAATTGCTCGCCTTCGCCGTTCGATGTCTGGTGTTGCTGAAGTTCTCGAAGATTTGGAAAACCCACCGATGCCCCCGGCTGTCTTGGAAGATATTGTTGTCCCTGCCCACCTTGTTGGTGATTTTGCCCGCTTAGCACGTCAATTGGATAGAGAATTATTGATTAGAGCCAATATGGGTACTATCGCAATGCTACATCCAGACAGGCCTGGAGTGATGATATCCACCAAACACATGACTTTGCTACCACGCCTAGATGAGCGCGGATTATGTGCAGCGGAACTTGGCTCTGGTGCACCGCGTGGCGCTCCCGAAGAATGGCGCATTTTGGAAGTATTACTCGCTTCAGTGAGTTTGCTTACAGGCGGCCCTGCTGCTGTCGTACACTCCTTTGGAGCATATACTACCGCCTCATCTTGTGAGAAAGATTTGATCGTAGTTCAACCAATTGATGAAGTTGGCAAGAAACAGATTGGCAAGATAATTATTGTTGACCCTGATAACGACAACCCAGAAAACTTCCTACGACAAGTTGCTGAAGCCTTGACACAAGGTGGAATGCGTTGTGTTGTTATTCGTGGTAATGGCGCTTATGCAGTTGGTGCAGACTTGGACCAAGCGTGGGCAAATGCTGCTATGCTCGAACATAGTATGCGAATTGTAATGTTGGCTAGACAAGCAAACCTCAAGATTTGATTCAGTTTGAATCTTTGCCGTCTCTAGCCTCTTGGCAGACTGCTACAAAGTTGTCAAACATCTCTTTACCGAATTCAGAATCGTTAACCTCTGGGTGGAATTGTAATCCGAAGCGGTCGCCTTTTTCGTTTTCCATACCTTGAATTTTACATGATGGGCTGGCAGCAGTGATGAAGAATCCTTTTGGTAATTGGTGGACTTCGTCGTTGTGAGATTCCCATACTGTCTGAGAATCATTGGTACCTGCGAATATTTTTCCACCACCATTTTGCAATTCAATTTGCATTGCTCCGAATTCTGGTGCTGGAGATTCGCGAGCATCGCCTCCATAGAATCGGGCCATGAATTGATGTCCTGCGCATATTCCAAGTATTGGGATATCCAATTCCAGATAGGCTGCACAGTTTCCTAACTCACCGGTCAACCCAACTCTAGCAGCCCCGCCAGAAAGAATTATTCCATCGAATTTACGAAGATTCTCAAGTGGAGTTGAGTTTTCTATGATTTGAGTATCTACCTTCAAGTAGCGTAACATTCGCCATTCGCGGTGTGTCCATTGCCCACCATTATCAATTACATCAATGACAAGTGGGACTTCGCTCATATTGTATCGGTGATGAAAGACGGCCATCAATATGCCGCCTATTGAGTGATGGCTGAAATAGACGATTTCAAAAGGGACCGCCGTTAGGACAAACTATGCGAAAGGTGCTTGCGCTTTCATTTGTTGCGCTATTATTGGTGGCTTCATTGCCCACAGTAGCGGCCTGTGAAACCGAAGCGGCCCGTATTGCTAACGGGCAATTGCCTTCACCGACGGGTATTTCCCCTAACAAAGACGATTCAATACGCGAAACCGTACGTATTTCAGAAATTGGCCAAACTGTTGCTAGAACTCAATTATGGATGGTATTAATGGGGGCAAATCTGAGCGAACGTCAAATCGCAGATGAAATTGACCGAGCCATGATCGAAAACGGTTCTAATCCTGATTGGCCTTCGTTTGAAACAATAGTTGCTTCGGGCGCAAATGGCGCCATTCCTCATGGAGATGATGAACACGCCGGAGCCGGTCCTAAACAGGTCATGGTGGGCGATATTGTTGTTGTCGATTTAGGAGCGAGGGTGAATGATTGGGTTAGCGATATTACCAGAACTTATGCGGTTGGTGGAACGGAAAACGAAACCATAATCAAAGCATATAATGCAGTGTATGATGCACAGAATTTGACTTTCCCGTTGATTGAAGCTGGCACACCTGCTTGGTCATTAGATGATATTGCTCGCACACATATTGAAAGTGAAGGTTTCGGAGAATATTTCATTCATTCACTCGGGCATGGTTTTGGAGTCTGCGTTCATGAACCTCCTTTGCTCTCTGGTGGAACAGATGACCCATTATTCGGATTATCATACAACCAGCAACCACTGGCAGTTTACGATGCAATCACCATTGAGCCAGGTATTTACATCGAGGGTTGGTTCGGCATCAGGATTGAAGATGATTTCTTGGTAAATCAAGAAGACCATGAATTTTTGAGTATAATTATTCCTAGGGATTTAGATTGGTTTATGATCTATGAAGATGCTTACAATGCTTCTGAATTCCCTGGTATTGAAGATAACACTGCTAACTTACCAGATGATTCTTCTCTACTACCCGCCCCGGTTGGCATTATCGAAATAATTTGCTTGTTCGCACTTGCAGCATGGAGAAAATTAACGGGCGAAGATACTGTTGAAATCGTATGATTTCATTTTTTAGAAGTAAACTACTTCTGATTTGAATGTAAATTTCAATTATTGTAGTGCACTGTTGATGTTCCACAGACGCGGCACCAAACCTTTGTTCCATCTTTTCTTGGAATCGTTCCTGTGATGTCGATTATGACTCCACACTTGCATTGAACTGTGTTCCCCATATTACAGCCCAAGCGCAACTGCTTGATGAATTAAACGCTTAGTTGGTTATCTGTTAGGATTTAATTATGGCAGATTTATGATGGAAATGTTTTGAATTTTTATCATTTTGCACGATTGGTAAAATTACCCCTTGAAAATATTATTGTTTGCGATAGATTGATAGTGAGAGGAATCGAGGAATTGGTATGGAAGACAGTCGTTTATCTCCAAGCCTTATACTAACAGCATTACTTCTTGTAGCAATAATACCCATTGGAACTGTAGGCGCTGCCCCTACCGAAGCTTCTGAATTCTACTACGGAGTTGAATACGATTGGAACAGTATTGATACGGACCTTGAGAACCTTACAGGTCTCAATGTCCCTGAAATTCTCGGCGAAGTGATGGGTGCTGCGGATGATGCGGGATTCAACTTAATCGTCGGACAGTTGCAAACTGGTGCTTCTAATGTATATGTCCACCATACCGAAGATATCTCCGCGCAAACTATTCAAGACAGCAATGGAAACGATGTTTCTGTTTGGAGCCGGACTGATGATGTCACGCTCCGTCATGGAATTCTTGCCGATTCTATTCTACAAACTAACTGGTCAGAAACAACTTTTGGTGCAGATCCATCGAGTTTTGATATTGATATCGTTCAAAGCCTCGAACAGGTTTTGACCGTTGATATGACTTATACAGAATACCTCGACGATTCTTACAACCTTGTTGGCGCTGACATGGCGTTCAGCATGGAGATGTCTGCTGCTATTGGATTAGACATTGATGCCTTGTTTGAAGGCGGTGGTGAAGATTTCCCTGTAGATTTCAATTCTGAACTAACCATGGGATATTCAATTACCGACTCTACTTCTGAGTGGCGTCTTGGCTCACCGGATTCAATCTATGTAGACCTCTCTGCCGAAGATGAAGTGTATTGGGATTGCGACGACTGTGGAGATGTTGTTGGAAGTTATACTGGTGCCATTGAATACAGTTTTTCCGTAAGTGGAATCCCTACAGAGGATTTCGGACTTGATGCTGGTGAATTTGACCTTGAAATTTCTGATTCTTTGACCGAATCCGGAACTTTTGATATTGAAGCTGAGGGAGAATATGATTTCCAAATGGGCGATGCAATGACTGTTGACATCGGCGATGGAGAAGGTGTTACGACTCAGGTTCAATCCTGTGAATCTTGCCCACCTGGTAACCCCTTGATGTTCATGATGATGGCCCACGTCTTGGTTGGCTCAGGGGAAGCATTCGCTGAACAAATTGGCGAAGACCTCGGAGAAGACCTTATCGATGGAATTGAATCTGTGTTCAGCGGCGACGATGGCGACGATGGTGACAATTCTGAATATAATCCAAACGAAGGAATGTGGATGTGCGACAATGGTGAATACATTTACGAATGGAGTGTCAACGATGGCTACGAAGATTGTTACGACGGGTCTGACGAAATGGAGATGTTTGGCAGTTGGGGCAGTGGGGGCGACAACATTAGTATGGCCATCGCAATGGAAACCGATAACCTCATGTTTGCTGTAGATTCAGAATTCCAATGCGATGATGGCACTGGTACCGTAATTTTTTGGGACCAAGTCCAAGATTCGTCGAACGATTGTGCGAATGGTGAGGATGAAGATGATTCTATGTCCACAAAAATGTTCACATGCAACGATGGAAGTCAAATCGATTGGACTGCAATCAATAATTACCAGGCAGACTGCCCTACCGCTGAAGACGAAGGCGCGACCGCCCACTATACTGTTGAAGCCGTTCTCTTTGACGCTGAAGGCACACCACTTTCTCAGCACCAACAAACATTTTGCGATGCAAACGGTTGTGACCAAGACACTGACTGGTTTTATGGCACTATGAATTTCGAAACAGGTACGCCCGTTCCGACCAATTACGGCAGCCACGAGTTCTGCGTGAGCGGTTCGGTAACCGATACTGCAGACGGCGCAGTAGTAATGGAATTTTCCAGCATGTGTGAAGACAGTTGGACTGGTCCATCAGTTTATGACTATATCGAGTTGGAAACTGGTAACATGAACGTTGATTTCCGTGTGATTGCTTACGATTATTCAGAAGATGGCAATGTGACCATGACAATAACAATTCTTGACCCAAATCAGAACCAAGTCTATCTCGACACTTTTGCTATTGATGGCTCACAATCCAGTTGGGAAATGGTCGGCGATGTTTCTGTGCTCGAAGTAGGCGAATACTGCATGTACATGGAGATGGTTGAAACTGGTCAAACTGAGGCTTATGAGTCACAGACTGATTGTTTCATGGTTGAAGAAGAACCTGAACCGAGCGACAGCGTGATGGCTATTGTCGAGGCATTTGCAGATTCTAGTTTACCCGATGTTCTTGAGCAATTCGGAATGAATCTTGAAGAACGTCTTGAAACAGTTGAACCATTCGAAGAATTCCCTTACAACGATGGTATGTGGGCGCCTCTTTGGAGTAACGAACATGCTGCAATGGTCGGTGTTGGCGTTTATGTCATGAACGATGATGGTAATTACACCATGGCTGGACCTGTAACTGAAGGATATACTGACGATGCTCCTGCAAAGGTGAGTATTCGCTACTTGACTGGAGTTGCAGCAAACGCAGCGACAAATGGTATGGAACAAGCAACTTCAATGGCCGACATCGTTGACGTAGAAGAACACAACTTGGATGATATCGCTGAAGACCTTGCTGAAGCTGGAATTGATATCAGCGACATAGAACTTCCTCAATCCTCGACAACTGATGACGGTGATGGAAATGAAGCACCTCCAACCGTTGATGAAGTGGTTGATGGTGATGGTTTACTACCATTCATATCACCTCTTTCAGTCATTGCTATCATAGCACTTGCTGGTGTTGTAGCTGGTAGTCGACGCGAAGAAGAGTGTTGATCTAACAGTAGGATGGGAAGGTCGTAATTGTGGCACTACGACCTCGTCATACTCGTTCGAGTGATTTCTTTCGAATCACTGGCACGATATTGATCGCAGTACATTTGTTTCTATCAGCCTGGCTGGTCATTCAATTTGAAGGACAATACACGGAAGGACAGCCATCACCTACCAAGGTCAAAGCACTTGTAGCGATTGATAAAGACCAAACATTAATCGATGTTGAAATGGAAAATTCTACCTCATTCCTCTTTTACATGCTATTTCGAGATTATGAAGAGCCTGTTTCGAATGAGTCACAACAGAATTCAAATCAGTCAAATTCAGCCACTGAGGACAAAGAATCTTCTTCGGATAGCGTTGAATGGCTAGACATAGGTAGAAAATTAACGCTTGGTTCATTGATATTTTTGGTTTTATGTGAGTTGCTTGTAGTTGCCGGAATTCCTTTTCGAGCCACTCTTCGTTGCGTCTTATGGACTGGCGTTGTAGCATGTTTCCTGATTGTAATGCCCACAACCTATGTTCTTGATTTAGGCGGTGATGGTGGGGGAGATTCAAATGATGATTCAGCAATTGCAGATGAAACCTTTGTTGCACAAACAGAAGAAGGTGCCATGGCGCACGAAAAAACTAATTTAGACACAAATATTCTTCTCCGTGGAATCAGATTAGAAATGATGTTTAGTGGGTATGATTTGGGTTTGGTCGAGCCTGAAAACTATTCAGCGGTACGTGAAAACCCACCAACTGAAAATGATACTGATTCCAGTGCTTATGTTGAATTTCATTCTCAACTTGACTTGGTTTATGGAAAAAACATACCCTCTGTGTTCCTAATTCCATTTCTCTGGTTTTTATTTCCTGCAAAAACTAAAATTGTGAAGAATTATGATTTAGCATTTTCTGATGAACAAGAATAATCCCCCCAAACTAACTAAATCAATCTCTTAATCTAATCCAAAGTTCAAAACACATAAAACTTTGATGTGAAGAAAAACCCTTGACTTCTCGGAAAGAAAACTGTTCTACCGACCCCTTTGATTTCGAAACTGTTGCACGTATTTCTTGCTCCTTCATTTCTAATTCAGAATGTTCAACGATTGCCCATCCGCGTATCACACAGGTTTGATTTCGTTTGAGTAGTGGCAGTAAGGCTTCAATGTGCTGAATACTGTGATGAGGAAGATTCACTAAAAGTAAATCCGCTCGATTGTGCATTGATTTATCTTGAGCCCAATCCAAAGCATCGCGGCAGTGAAGTTCTGTTGGGTCTAATGCTGTTAGAGAGTTACCCTCAAGACCCTTTCTTCTATGACGGAGATGTTCAATATTGAGGCAGAGTAATTCAAAGGCGTCTGGGTTAAGATCTCCAACAAGAAAGCCCCCGATTAGTTCGGGCTCGTTCAACAAAGCACCCATGCTCGGACCTACGCCAGCATAGGGGTCACAGACGACCAATGGGCGGGCTAACATGGCTCGGAGTTTCTTTGCTGTATCTCTGGTTTCAATTCGTTCGTTCGAAAGACGGGCTGAGAAATATACCTTTGATGCATCGACCCACAACAAGTAGCCGTTTTCCTTAATCCGAGTGCGAGTTTCTAAGTCTTTGTTTCGGCTAGCAAGGGGCTGAAGGTCGCGTATCCTGAATTCTCCTTTTACCCCTAAATCTGCACAAATAAGGCGGATATTTGGTAATTGTGCAAGCATTGCATTAGCAATTGATTCACCATACTCAAAAATTGATTCCTCGAGTTTCACAATCAATACATCGCCTTGTATTTCATAAGAGCGGGGCCAATCCTCATCATACTTTTCAACTAATGCCTGGTCCATGTGTTGAAGCCAATGTGTAGGCCATTTCACTTGAATTGGAAGATCGATGTGGGGGTTATTTGCCCATACAGCGTCTCCCTCAAGTGGTGCTAAATCAGTGAGCGGGATAGCGTTTAGACCACCTTCAAGGCGTGAAACGCCCGCTTGTGAACTCAACCAATGTTGTGTGCGGCATTTATCCAGCCAAGTCTGGGTTTGCGCGCTCGGCACACTCAAATGACGCATGATGCTCGCTACATCCAAGGGACGGGAGCGTTTGAGGATGACGGCACAAAATCGCAATTCCCTCAACTTACCAGATTGTGGTCTTGTGTTAATTGGCATGGGGCCTGGGAAATTTTCATCGATGACCATTGAAGCAAAACAAGCTGCAATGGAATGTGATTCGCTTCATTATGAAGCCTATACTGCTCTATGGCCACAGGACCAATTGGATTTATTGGAAGCGGAATGTGGTCAAATTACTAAGGTGATGCGTCCTGAAATTGAATCACCTGAACTATTATTGGAATTGGCCAAGAGTTCTTTGGTTGGATTACTGGTTGTTGGTGACCCACTGCAAGCAACAACGCATGTAGATTTACAGTTACAAGCGGCTGAAGCGGGGATTAAGTGTATTACATTCCACGGAATTTCAATTACGACCATAGTAACCGGTGCGATTGGTTTATCCAATTATAAATTCGGCAGACAGACTACTCTAACCTATCCATATGGCGGCTGGGTTGCCACTTCTCCATTAGAGGTATTAGCGCAAAATAATCATTTAAATTTACATACTCTAGCCCTACTAGATTTAGACCCAACCGGTGCAGGAACAGGAGACCAACGCCCTATGCAACCTAGTGATGCTGTTTCTGCTCTAACGATGATGTTTACAAAATTACAGCAATCTGTTGCTGAGATGCAAAGCGAGAGCGCCTTGGAGAGAATGAGAATTGAGGCTTGTAAACAATACTTGCAAACTCCGATAGAGCAGCGAATTGTTGTCTTGTGTAGTGACATGGGTTGTTCAAATGAACAGATTATTACTACTACTGTTGGTCAATTATCTAAACTCGAAGGTGGAAGATTGAATTGTTTGGTATTTCCCTCAACTATGAGTGATGTTGAAGAAGCGGCGATGCTTCGTTGGAAACAGGAGTGAGAGTTTTTATGTCAGATGAAATTATTCTTCTCGGCTCTTTTCTATTATTTTTGATGCTTTTTGCAGGCGTTGGGCTTGCATCGATGAGAGTCAAAGAAGATACAACTGATGACTATCTTGTTGCAGGAAGAGGGATGCATCCGGCTTTGGCTGCATTATCTGCCGTCAGTACTTGGAACTCAGGATACATGTTCATTGGTTTTATTGGATTCATTTTCGTTCAAGGCTACTCAGCGGTTTGGATTGCACTTGTTTCTACAGTGGGCCAACTCGTTGCATGGGTTTGGTTGTACAAGTATATCCAGAAGGAAGGCCATGAACGTGGCATTCGCTCACTGACCTCGCTTGTTTCCAATAAAACAGGCTCTCCAGAGGCAAAACTAGCAGCAGTATTGTCAGTGTTCTTGCTTTCAATATATGCTGCAGCGCAGTTAACTGCTGGAGGATTAGCACTGAATTCGATGTTGGGTTGGTCTCAAATTATCGGAATACTGATTGGTTTTGTTTTGGTTGTAGCGTATTGCTATGCCGGTGGTATTCGTGCTTCAATTTGGACCGATGCTGCACAATCATGTGTAATGATTGTCGGTTCAACGATTTTATGTTATGTTGCAGTGGGAGAAGTCGGTGGGTTTTCTGGCCTTCATTCAACTTTGAAGAGTTTTGATCCAAACATGGTTAACATCTATCCAAGCAGTTTGAAATTTGGTGCCACTCTTTGGATTGCTGCTTTCTTCCTAGGTGGACTCGGTGTGGCTGGTCAGCCACAAGTGGTTTCCCGAGTAATGACTTTGGAAGATGACAAAGCAAGAAAGGAAGCGGCTGTTTGGTTCTTCATATGGCAAACACCATTCATCATACTGATGTTCATAATTGGACTTGCCTGTAGAGCTGTTTTCTTAGACATGGATGCTTCAGATGCTGAAACTGGGCTACCGGTATTGGCAATGGAAGTACTCAATCCATTCCTAGCAGGAGTAATTCTAGCATCCATATTTGCTGCGACTATGTCAACTGCAGATAGTCAAGTACTAGCCTGCACTGCCGCTATTACGGATGATCTAAAACCGGAATGGAGTCAGAACCATTCTGCAACAAAAAAGGTTACTTTGGCTGTCGCCGTATTCGCTACCGTTCTTTCATTGATTGGACAACAAGTTCCAGGCTTCGGAGATTCTGTCTTTGCCTTGGTTGTATTAGCAGTTTACGGATTGGGTGGGATATTTGTTCCACTACTATTGATAAGAATGATGGGTTATGAGCCAGATACAAACCACTCCATAGCGATGATGACTGCGGCAATGAGTGGTGTAATTATTTGGACTGTTCTTGGTTATGGGGCCGATGTTTTCCCATCTGTCCCTGGAATGGGTGCTGCCTTTGCTACCCATTTCTTTTTGTGTAACTTCCGTGAACAATCATCAAAAAACCCATTTGGACGCTACTCTATTCCTGCTCAGAAAACATTGACTGTTGCGGCTGTTGTAGTTTTCTGCCTTACCGCCACAGTAGAGGCTTCATACTACGTCTTTGCACCAGATAATTCTGAATCACAAGGAGTTGCTGGAACATACAATGTAACTGCAAATTTCGAAACCATTGTGCTTGATAGTGGTGGAGAATATATTGCTGACGGAGAGACATTTGTACTCGATTTATCAACAGATTCTCTCAGTGGCGTTGATGCAATGAACATCGTTGGAGCGAAGATTGTGATGACCTATTCAGAAGATGAAACCAGTCAGGTTGCTGGACTGTGGAGCTCCCGGTGCCGATGATACACAACCCGATACCATTACTGGAATGCTCATGCACAGTGGATTCAATGGATCTGCAGACGGTCAAAACCAAGACGGTGCTCCAGCCTCTCATGAAACATTGGTTGAATGGTATGATGCTTCGATGATTGGCGATGTGTCCAATGTTACAAAAGCCGATATCATGGCTGGACTCGATTCAAACGGGGCTGGCCTTGGAGATTATTCAATCGAGATTTCGGTCGATGCAAGTGCCGGTAATGGGTTTCTTTGCACTCATACTGATAACGGCGAAAACGTTGATTATTCCATTGAATTGTTGATATTAGACTACACCATCACCGAAGTTAAAGAATGAAAGTTTGGCCTTGTACTCCTACTTTCCATCCATTGCTGGTAACTTCCTCATAGGCTGGACTGCTTTCATCATACAGAGGATTTGTATGATTCAAATGAATAAAAATAATTTCAGGGTCGTCAGTTTTTCTTTCACCCAATAATTGCAATGTTTGCTTAACCGGAGGATGGGGCACATCTTGCTGAGAACGCCCCCCTAACTCTTCCTCGGACCAAAAAGTACCGTCGAGTAATGCGATGTCGACTTGTAAATGTCTAAGCCAACTACGAATATCTGGCTGGTGATGACAATCAAGAGTTTGTTGCCATGAGTCGTGATCTGGCAAAAATAGTAATCTCTTATTAGCGCCACAAATCAAAAATGCATGCATATCAGAAAGTTCATCGCGATGTGGTATTACTATCGGTATAATGGAAAGATCTTCATTTTTGGTGATTCGTTCACCGTTTTGGAATACTTTGTCCTGAAAGACTCCTTGCTTCAGCATTAGAGCCCACTGAGGGGTTTCTTCCATCAGATGAAACATCTCATCTGAAACATGTAGGTCAAGATCTCTGCTGGCCATAGTCTCTTTACCGAATAACCCCAAACCATCAACATGTCCAAAATGTGCATGAGTTAACCAAACTGAATCGAGTGATGAGGCCCCCCAAATACGAAATTGTTCACCCAAATAACGGGTTGCCTCAATCAAATGTCCAGCACCAGAATCATCAATAATCCCTAAAGATACAGGAAACATGGTGTCATCTGATGTCAAACCTGCACAGCATGGTTGGATGCAACCTGCTTGTGGACGAGCACCATCTTGTGCAACACCGAGTAAGGTTACTTCGACCATTGACAATCCCCTCTAATTAGTGCAAGTAGCGGCGGCTTCTTGATTGCTCCCATTCAAACTCTACCGCGAAGGGCTCAAACGGGAGGGGGTTTTGGACAAGGGTGAGGGGATTGATATGGCTGCACCTTCTAAAGTCGAATTCCCTGGTCAAAAAAAGCAAAGCATTCGCATGCGCGGCACAAAACAAGCCAACAAAGAAACTTCTGAAAAGATGACTCGGCAATTAAAAAATCTACTCGAGACCCCTTATGCCCATTTACCGCAGTTGACTTTGGGCACCAAGAAATCTTGGTTCGGTTCTGACCCTGTGACGAAAACTATGAAGGCACTTGACAGAATTATCGCTAAGAAGAACGATGTTGCTTGGCTATCAAAGCGTATGATGTCACGAAGTGGCGACCCTGTTGCCAAGGCATTTGCTGGCTCTTTACACGCTGCTCATGATGAAGAAATAAAAATGGTTGGAAAGTTCGGTTCTGCTTCTTTTGGTTCTGCTTCATTCATTCGTAGAGGCGATGGCAAACAAGGCTATCTTGCCGGAATCCAAAATTTTAATCACCTAACACTACGGATGTTACCGTGGGAAAATCACGCAAAGAAAGGAATGTATTTCTTTACATGGAAAGGGGGCTTTGTATGTACTGGCAAGAACCCAAACCCACCGCCTGAATGGCTGGCTGATGTTCTTTCTCGCTCACGGTTTGATTTCGTTGAGAACGAAATAGACGGAAAGATTGTTTGGGCTACTGCAGACTTAGATCCCGCTACAATAATAGAAGGCGGAAACACATCAGCAGGTTATGTTCGTATGACTTTTCACCATGGGCCGATACTAGCTATCAGCCTAACCGCTCTCGAAAATCCAAGCAAAAAGGATTCATCTTTTATCCACCATCTTGCTCTTTCAATGCTACCTCCTTTCCTACCATCTATTCTAACAATTGATGCAAAATGGACACCGGAAGGTTGGCCCCAGGACAAGGTTTTGCCAATTGCTGCTGATGAGGGCGTTGACAAAATTGTAGATGCTTGGCAGGGTCTTTCTATGAATGAAGGTCTGATTGCAATGGCTATTCGAAGAACTGTCTTGGATAGTGTCGATACTGGTTTGGTGGTCGGAGATAATTGGGTTGCAGGAGATTCATTGCAATCTATCGAAGAAGCACTATCGGGAGTTGCTGGTTCTGATGATGAAAGAAATCTAACCGCTCACGTACTATTTGCTTCACTTAGCGATGGACCTGGTGAAGATGAAGAAGGTTTACGAATTGATTCAAGAGGGGGTATTTCTCCTCGTAACGCAGCAGCACTTGAGATAATCAACGGCGCATCATGCGGTGATATCCTCAAAAATATGTGGGAAAAATGGGGTCTTGACGGATTGGCTAGCCTTGGTATTGAAGGAGAAGAGGCAGAAGAGATTTGGCAAACTCAAGTCAACAAACCAAAACCATTTGGCACATTCCTCAAAGGTTTAGATTCTGCAAGAAAGGCAGCTCAAGATGTTGCTAAATTCCCGACAAGGCGCGGTTCTATTGAAGGGCCTGTTGGGATGATTCATGACTTGTTGCTAACCGGATTATTAGACGGTCCTGGAAAGGCAGAAAGAGAAGCTACTGGACGTCATGCTGATATTGATTCAGCCGCTGCTGCATGGACTTGGCTACTAACTGTCGACCGTTCACGTGGACAAGAATGGCATTTCGAATCAAATGCCCGTGACAAGGCGGGTGCGTGGCTTAGTGCTAGCAAAGATATGCACAAGTGTGGAGTTGAATTACTAAAGTGTGATGAGAGTCAGTTAGAATCTCAAAGAGAGCAGTGGCAACAAGCATTACAACAATTAAAGAAAGTAACCGGTAGTGCTTAACAATAAGCAAAGATGCTTTTTTGACCTCGTAGAAGAAGAAAGAAGAAACCATTTTGTTGCCAAAATGGCGCACGGAGAAATGGCATTAGATATTGGAAAAGCCACGTTCGATATCTGCCCATAGGTCGTCAATACTTTCTATCCCGATACTCATTCTAACAAAGCCAGGAACAAGTCCTGCTGCATGCCTTATATCTTCTGGGATCATCATGTGGCTTGAATTAAATGGGCATTCTATCAAAGATTCAACGCCTCCAAGGCTTGTTGCTTCGTAAATCATTGTCAAGCCGCGCATGAATTTCAATGCTGCTTCATCTCCACCCTTTACTACAAAGGCAACCATTCCACTACCTTTCGGCATTACTCTTTGAGCAACTTCGTAATCTGGATGCGAAAGTAATGATGTGTGATAAACCAGTTCTATCATTGGATGGGTTTCCAAGCGTGAAGCAATTGCTGCTGCGTTTTCACAAATACGTGGCATCCTAACATCCAAAGTTCGCATACCTCTCTCGAGCAGGTAACTATTATGTGGGTCTGGACAGGCTCCGAAGTGAACTTTACGTTGGAAGATTTGCGTGATTAGTTCTTTGGAACCAACCACAGCGCCACCGATAATATCAGAATGGCCACCGAGATACTTTGTGGTTGAATGGATTACTAAGTCTACGCCCATTGCAAGAGGATTGCATGCCCAAGGTGAGGCGAAGGTGTTATCGATAATACACAATAAGTTATGTCGCTTTGCCACTTCAACCATTGCCGGAATATCACAAACTTTCAGAACAGGATTTGTTAGTGTTTCGATGTAGAGTATTTTTGTATTTTCTTGGATTGCTGCCTCATAGGATGCTGGGTCTCGCATATCCGCCATCGTAGTAGAAATGCCGAACCTTGGAAGTTCCTCGGTCAATAGTCCATATGTGCCACCATAAACATCAGTGCTTGCAACAATGTGATCTCCATTACTCAATAATGAAACAAGCGTTGTTGAGATTGCGCCCATTCCAGAAGAGAAGGTTTCTGCATCTTCTCCGCCTTCCATTGCGCATAGCTTCTGTGCGACTGCATCCGAGTTGACTGAAGAAAGTCTTGCATAGAGAAGGGTGTGTTGTGCACCTGCAGCCCAACCAGCATACCTTTCATCTGTTAATTTGTAAGTAGAAGATTGGAAAATCGGAGTGTTTACCGCATCTCCAATGTGGTTTGTTCCGCTGTGTACAGCCTTGCTGCCAAATCCAGTAAGATTAGTTTCGTCGGTCATTTTGCTCCCAATTACCTTGAAGCGCCCATAGTCCATCAACGATACGGTAATAATCTATCACATTAGTCGGCTTTTATAGAAAATTATAGCCATGGTACCGTCAAAATGTCGGAAGTGTTGAAAAGCCCCGACGCATCGGCGAATCAATGGTAATCGAATTAGATGACAAAGATGAGGCTATTTTGCATAGTTTAGAATCCGATTCCCGCAAGGGTACACAGGCGATTGCCGATTCCCTGTCTATGCCGAGGGTTACGGTTCACGATAGGATTCGGCGGCTAAAAGAAAAGGGTGTAATCAAGCGATTTACTATCCAACGTGATCCTCGTGCTGTTGGATTAGACTTACGCGCTTTTCTTTTCGTAAGGTGTGCAAGTGGGCAGGTCGATAGAAGGGATGTGGCTGAACAACTAGTTACTTTGCCATTTTGTATTCGCGTTAGCATCATTACTGGTGATTGGGATTTATTAGTTGAAGTGGTCGCTTCATCAATGGATACCCTGGGAGATGCCATTCTGGACCAGGTTAGCAAGGTTGCTGGAGTTTCTGGAACTCAAACTATGATATCATTTTATGAATTTGAAGGCGTAGCTTCTTCTTTCCGATGACAATTATTCATTGATTCTATCAGCGGACCAGTAGTAGTAAGAATATTTCATCTTTCTAAATATCAGCCAATACAATAGATAAAGACAAAAAGAAAATGCAGTTAGGGATATTGTATGGCTTACACAGAAGTATCACTTGATGACGCTTCAGCAGTTGTAGAAGCCACAGATATGTCAGAATTACTTAGTATCGAAAAGTTGGCTGGTGGCTGGGCTAATTCCAACTATATTTTGACTCTAAAAGATGATACCAAATTAGTACTGAAGATATGGAATGAACAATCATTAGAGGAAGTTGAATATCTACTATCAATGACATCTTATTTAGCAGATAATGGGATTCCGACTGCCAAGCCTATCATTTTTAACAATGGGAAATTGATGATGGTCAAAGATGGCCTAGCCTGGACACTACTGCCCTTTGTAGAAGGGCAATGGCTAGAATCCAATCATTCATCACTATATTCACTTGGCATGATACAAGCCAATTTACATCTGCTAAATCCTCCCAAGGAGTTGAGAAGTAATTTCTCAATGGGTGATACTCTTTTTGAAAAATTATTTTCTATCGCCGATGAAACTCATGGCTGGACTGATTTTCTAAATATGCTAAAAACTGAGAGTACTCTATTGAGTAAAAGCATAGGACAAGATTTGCCAAGAGGCATAATACATGGAGATTTATTTCCTGACAATGTCATCGGAACTAAAGAGAAAGTCAAATCCTTACTTGATTTTGAAGAAATGTGTCATGATGTCTTGGCTTTCGATTTAGTAATGACTTTTGTTGGATTCGGCTGGGAAAATGGTCAGCCGGTGGCTGAACGGTGGAATTCTTTACTGGCGGGCTATCAGTCGGTAAGGAAATTAAATGAGGCTGAAATTAATTCATTGGCGGACTTGCATCGTCTAGCAACTCTTTCAATTGCCGCATGGCGCTATTGGCAGTTTGTGATCAATTTACCAAATACCGAACATACCGATAGATATCTTGAGATGACCGCGAGGCTCGATAAGAAATTACCATTTTGAATATGAAATTAATTCTATGAAACATGTCTGTGGCATGGAGGTGGCGGTTGCAATATCTCCTTCCATCATAGTTGGCAACAAATAGGCTCAAGGAGTGAATGTGTTCTGTGATTGATATGTCCGATGAGAAGGTGCCGGCTCCACGAGTGTGGGAGCAACCAATTGACAGTGGCCCCTCTCCTGAAAATAATGCTACTTTTGACGCAATTATAGTTGGTGGAGGCCCGGGTGGGGCTTCAGCAGCGGGCTATCTTGCCAAGGGTGGGAAGAAAGTTCTATTCATCGAAAAGAGTGTTTGGCCACGCGACAAAATATGCGGTGATGCAGTTGGCGGCAAATCACTTAGTCATGTCCAGGAACTAGGGGTAAAGGAAGTTCTTGAAGCGACCCCGCACTTCCGGGTAACTGGAATTAAATTCTCTAGTCCAAAGGGACATATCGTTAGAGTTCCTCTTCCGGAGGAAGATGTTGCAAAAATGGAGGCGGGTTATTCACTGCCGCGCGCCCAATTCGACCATTTGTTATTCGATGCTTGTCAAAAACTAGTTCGTGATGCTGGCGGAATGGTCTTGCAAGGTGGCGAGGTTAGAGAAGTTCTCTACGATGATGATTGTGGTGGCGAAGACCCTGGCTCTGGCTCAAAAGAGTCACGACATGCTAGTGGAGTTGTGGTGAGAGTTGGTGGCCGTGGTGGAGAAGAGTTTACTTTCCATTCTCGTCAACTGGTTGGCGCTGCTGGATACCGCTGCCCTGTCGCTGTAAGTTTAGTTGAAGATACATATTCAGAAAAAATGGTTGACCGCACACACTACTGTGCAGGATATAGAGAGTATTGGACTGGTGTGAAAGATGTTGGAGATTCTGCAGGCGATATTGAAATTCATTTTGTTGATACTGTGATTCCTGGTTATTTTTGGTTATTCCCTGTTTCCGAAGGCGTAGTCAATGTCGGAATCGGCATGGTAATGTCTCTAATGGACAAACAAAAGAAGAAATTAAAGGCATTACAGGCTGATGTTATCGCAAATCACCCTCTCTTCAAAGAGCGTTTTGCTGATGCAACTCTTGTTGCTGGAACTTCAAAGGGCTGGCAGTTACCTTTCGGCTCACCACGTAAATCAGAAAAAAATCAACCGCGTAGAGCGAGCGCTAACGGTATCCGTTTAGTCGGAGATGCTGCAACTCTAGTTGACCCATTTAGCGGAGAAGGTGTTGGTAATGCATTGGTTAGCGGTGAAATGGCTGCTCGACATATTATTGAAGAGAAAAATCACTCTGAATATCAGGAGGAGTTGTGGGCGTTATTGGGGCCTGAACTAATCAATTCATTTAGAATGCAAAAATTGAGCCGCAAGGCATGGTTGTTGAACTGGTTCGTAAAGAAGGCCAGTAAAAAGCCAGTACTTCAAGAGATGATGACAGAGATGATCGCTAGTAAAGAAGCTCAACAAGACCTCCATTCTCCATGGTTTATGTTTAAAACTTTGATGTTCTAAGGTGATAGTATGGATGCTCGATTAGAGGAAATTGATGCCATTTTCTTAGACTTAGATGGAACAATTTATCTCGGTGGCGACCTTATCGAAGGTGCTTTAGAGTTCTTACAACGATGTGAGGATAAAGGTGTACGTCGCTTCTTTTTGTCAAATAACTCATCTCGTTCCGTCAGTCAATATCAGGAGAAATTAATCAAATTTAATATTCCTGCTGAACAACAAGATATTCTACTTTCGACTCACGATTTACTTTCGTGGTTACAGGCCAACGATATCACTGAAACTTGGCTTGTCGGCACTGATGGCATGGCTCAAATGCTACAGGATTGTGGCATTACGACAAAATCTGAAACCCCGCAATATGTTGTTCTCGGATATGATACTGAATTAACATATGACAAAATTATGACCGCTAGCATACACATGCATGCTGGCATTCCTTTGGTTGCTAGTCACCCAGATATGGTCTGTCCTAGCCCTGATGGCGGATTGCCAGATGTTGGTGCATATCTTGCAATGTTCAAGGCTACGACTGGTGTTGACCCTGTCCATATAACAGGAAAACCAAACGCAGGAATGATTCTTCATAAAATCGAAGAACTCGGATTAGACCCTGCCCGTTGCGCAATGGTTGGAGACCGATTATACACCGATATAGCAATGGCAAATCGAGCCGGTTGCATCGGAGTTCTGGTTCTCTCGGGTGAAGCGCAAATGGCAGATATTGAATCGTTGGAACCGGGCGCTGAACAAATGCCAGATGTTATTGTCAACTCTGTAGATGAATTATTTAGATGAGTTAATGGGGGATTATTGTGGCTTTTCTACAGCAATTTCAATGGTGGAGAGCGCGCTGTAAAAAGCACCCCCCTGACGAGATTCATCGCGCTGGTGAATTGTCTGAATTACGTTTAGAAAAACTATCTCGTGCTGCAGGAAAGGCAAACGGGTGGCATGTTTTTGCATCTGTACGTATTCCAGATCCTGATGATGGAGGGAGAAGAGAAATTGACTTGGTTATCGTTGGAGGCAATACCCTTCTGGTAGTAGAACAGAAACATTGGGCTGGAAGATTTGAAATTAATGAGGATGGAGAGTTCGTTCAATTTCGCAATAATGGTAGCGAACACAACCATAGTACGGTTGCCGAGAGAATCGCTAGAAAGGCTAGAATGTTAAACGAAATCCATCACCGCAGGATCAAACAAAAACAATCTGATAGCGTAGAGGTCAGAGTTATCGTTGCTATGACTCATCAAAAATTAGAATGGCCGAAAATTCCTAAAAACTTTCAGCAGGAAATGGTTGATGAAGCGGGTTTTATAAAAATACTAGAGGAGACGGTTCCAGGGAAATTAAATGAAGACCTCCTACAAACAGTTGAAGGTTTTTCAACTTGGGATGAAATCGAATTACATGGTGGATTAACTTTGAAAGGTGATTTGATTCATCTGGGCTTAGGTTCGGAAATAGATGATTGGTTCAAACTACGAGGGGGGGATTTGAACGTGCAAACAACCCATCACCGTAGTATCTTTTCTATATTCAATAAAACACCTAGCAGAGTTAAATTATCGCATGGGTCGAAGAATATTGAAGCTACTTTGGCAAAGGATTTACAATTGAAAATGCATGTTGTGGGTGAAAAGGAAAGAAGATTTGTTGATTGGGCCAATGTAAACAAAGTATTCGCTTCAAGACCACCCGCAGAATGGGGCGAGAAACCAAATTCTAAATGAGACAAGGTTTGAATTGGGTCGGCCTATCGGCATAAGCCATGGCTACTGTGATGATTGAGTTACTTGGCTTATTGGCTGGCGTAATAGGTATTGTTGCCTGGATACCGCAAATTATCCAAGTCTGGGTTCACAAACGACATGACGGTTTGTCACTAACTACATTTGCAGTAGTAGCAATAGCGCTTGCTCTTTGGCTAGTATACGGGGTTCTTGTGGATTCTTTGGCAATGGTCGCTGCCAACATCATGACCTTGACCGTGATTGGCGTGGTCTTCTTCGGCGTGCTAAAATTACGCAGAAGCGAGGCTAAATCTGAAACAAGTAATCAGTTGTAAGCGGCTTTGGTTGTTTCGATGATGACTGCCCCTATCTTGTACGGGTCTCCATTTGAAGCAGGACGGCGGTCTTCAAGTCGCCCTTTCCAACCCTCGTCAATCGTTTGAATTGGGATGCGGATAGATGCGCCTCTATCTGAAATACCATATGAGAATTCGTCAATGGATTGGGTTTCGTGTAGACCGGTTAAACGTTGATCGTTATATTCACCATAGACATCCATATGCTTCTTGACATTCTTGCCGAATTCTTCACAGATTTTCGTGAACAAAACCTCTCCGCCTTCATCACGCATTTTTCCATCTGAAAAGTTAGCGTGCATCCCAGAGCCGTTCCAATCGCCCTTTACCGGCTTAGGATGATATTCGATATAGCAGCCATAACTTTCTGTCAATCTGTCAAGCAGATAGCGGGCTGCCCATAATTCATCTCCAGCTTTCTTTGCACCTTTGGCAAATATTTGGAATTCCCACTGTCCGCAAGCAACCTCTTGGTTGATTCCTTCAAAATTGATTCCAGCATCAAGACATAGGTCTGCGTGCTCTTCAACCAATGAACGTCCATGGGTGTTTCTTCCACCAACAGAACAGTAATACATTCCTTGAGGGCCTGGGAAGCCGCCAACTGGGAATCCGAGTGGAAGAGTCGTATCAGTGTCCATGATGAAATATTCTTGTTCAAAACCAAACCAGAAGTCTTCGTCATCATCTTCAATGGTTGCTCTCCCATTGCTGAGATGTGGTGTTCCATCAGCGTTCATAACTTCACACATTACAAGAAATCCATTGTGTCTTTGAGGGTCTTCAAAAATTGCTACCGGCTTGAGAAGGCAATCGGATGCGCCGCCTTCTGCTTGTCTTGTTGAAGAGCCATCAAAATTCCACATCGGGCACTCTTCAAGTGTTCCTTCAAAATCGTGGCGTACCAATGTTTTGCTACGCATATTTTGAGTCGGGCTGTATCCATCGAGCCAAATATATTCCAGTTTTGCTTTATCTACCATAGGTATCAAACGGTGCTTGGCCATACGGTATATCAAACATACGCTCAATTTAACTCGGATTTGTTGAATCGTGTGCCTACTATTTACAATAAATCTTAATCGTTTGCCCATAATATAGGCTATTTAGTGTTTAGATACTTGTGCGAATGAAAAGAAAAAATGTTGTTGATTTTTCAATTGATTAATTTTTAAGGTCGCGGTGATTTTTCATATGATTCCTTCGCCGAAATTGCGGTGAACTAATTTGCTTCGGCTATTTGCCATCACACATGGAGATTCCTACCGGCAAGCATCTGAAGCGTTGTCGGAAATCATTGGGATTGACTCAAACTGAATTGTCGCAATTATCTGGTATTGCTCAATCTGTCATCGCCAAGGTAGAAAATGAAAGTGTTGACCCCCGCGCTTCAACTTTGAAAAAAATAGTCGAAGCTTTGAATCGGCTACAATTTCCTGACAAACCACATATTGTTAACGACATCATGATAGAAGATTTGATCACCTTATTCGCCGATGATACCATTCAAAGTGCCATTGACAAGATGATTGGCAGCAATGTTTCACAATTACCGGTAATATCGAGTAGCGGCTCTCCTATCGGGCTGGTTTCAGAAGCCAGTTTGTTGGCTCATGGAGCACAAACTATGGGATCGGTCCAAAGTGTGATGCAGGCGAATGCGGTTGTAGTCAATTATGATGTTTCCATTTCTGAAGCACGTGAGTTGTTGACTATTGAAGAAGCATTATTGGTAACCAAAAATGGTCGGTTGGTCGGTTTAGTTTCAAGAATTGATATGGTGAGGGCTTTGCGGGATTTACGAGATATTTCACAATAACTACAATTATTCTTCTTCACGTCTCAAATCATTTTCCCATTCTTCTATCTTATTTCTTAAAATTAGTCCGTGCAGAGTTTTTATTTTACGATTTTCTATCGCTTGATTTATTTTCTTTTCTACTTTGTTTAATTCTTTTTGATATTTGCACTGGCTAATTTCCAAAATTAATTGTTTGAAGTACCTGCGGCGTGAATAAAAGATGAAGAAATATATCGGCACCAAAAGAAACGGGATGATCAATTCTTCTGTTACCACCTCAAGTATACCGGAAACTGAGATTTCTACTGCCTCGGCATCATAATCGTTGGTAGCCTCAAAACCGCCGAGGTAGAAAAATCCTGTTTCTATTCCAAAATATTTGTTAAATGGAGTACTTTGTGAATCTAGCGAGTCAGACCCTCTATCTTGCTCAAGTAAATCCGGCCATCCATCGTTATCATCGTCGTTGTCAACTGCGTCTGGTATCATGTCATAATCTGAATCCGGTGGAAATGAGTTAGGGTCCAATGGATTATACTGAAATAGTGCATTCGAAGAGGCGATTTCCAGTTCATTTGAAATGCCATCGCCATCAATATCGGTGTCTATTACATCTGGTATCCAATCAAGGTCCATGTCTGCGCAACCCCACAAAACTTGGCGGCTCTTACCGTATCTAGAGGGGCAATCGTCAGTAATTTCAAGATTGGGTTGGTCGGTATATCCATCCCCATCTAAGTCACTCCACGCTTTACTATTTTGTGGGAAGGCATCTGCACCATCGCTCAAATTCCAATTTTCATCTGCATCTGAATAACCATCGCCATCAGAATCTATACACCCAATGCGGTCATCTGTTGAATTGCCCGTTACACTTGGGCATTGGTCTTCAGCATCGTAGCCATCGGAATCGTCGTCAGCAAAATGGATTACTTTTTGCTCGAGGATGTCACTTTGTTGTAAACCTTCAAAGGATTGGATAAAGAAGGCGACGAGGAATATCGTAACAAGAAGAGATACACCCCTGCGCATGATTGCACCTCTAGAACTCTATAATATCAATGTTGACAAATGTTAATTTAAATTAGAAACAATTGTATAGGTGAGTTTAGTAGACCAGTTATGAAGGTAAAGGCATTACTACTCTCTTTACTGGTTACTTTGTTGCTGTTCTCCCCAGGGTGTCTTGATGACGAGAATGTAAAAGACGGTAACTTTGTACCTAGTTTTTCTTTAACCGCTGATGATGGGGAGAAATATTCCTCAGATAATTTACTTGGAACTGCATATATTCTCCACTTTTCAGCGTCATGGTGTAACAATTGTAGACCGACCATGCACGCAGTGAGTAACCAACTTAATGATTCACTATACCTTGTTGTTTCAACTGATAGTTCGGATTCTCCTAAATTATCTGATTGGCACTTACAAGTTAATGACAGTAAAGAGGACAGTTCGGTTTCGGCTCCGTTTTCAGTTGGTGTTGAACTTTCACAAGCGTTTGAAATTAATAATACACCTACATTGATTTTGATAGATCGTGAGGGAATGGTTGTTAGCACACATTTGGGACCTTTGCTCGAACAACAAGAAATTGACTCGTTTTGGGCTCAATTAGAATGAACTACTGGTTGTTCGCTGCTTCTTCACTTTGTGGTGTAATGAGAGTATTGCTGCCATCACGTGATAACTGCGGAATTGAAAGAGCTCCGCCATCAACGGTGATTGGACAAGAAACTCCACAGGCAGGGGCGAGATAATCTTCCCCTGTTTCAGTCATTACCAATCTTATTCCGTGCCCTGCTGGCAAAATTGCGTCTATCGCTTGGAATTCCATTAGCATCGTTAAAGACTGCATCGGCAAGACAGTTGTTGGCTCGCTTCCGCCTTGATAATAGCGAATATCCATAGTGGCATGGCCAATTCGTAATCCGCTTTCAGCATCCTGCATTTCAACAAAGATTTGCCCCCCATCCATTGCTGCTGTTACATCTAAGTGCAAGGTTAGTAATCCTGAAATTAGTGTATCTAATTGATCATCTAATGCATCACATTCGATGGTCACAGTGGATAGTCCACCTCCAATAACCGAGGCTCCTCCTACTCTTGTTCCTGTTTGGCTACACTCGGATAGGTCTAGTGTTGACCATTGTGCATCTAATGGCGGCCATGTTTGTTCAATCCGCCATTGGCCATCGTTTCGCTGGATTTGGGCCACTAAGTCTGGTTTTGGCCCTATTCCTTTGAGATAGTATTCAAACCATTCAAACAAATCTTGAGCCCAATCCCAGCGCGTCATATTGTCAATGGCTTCTCCACCATAACCTGAATCTTGGGCATTATGTTTGCTCCATTGGTCTGGATAATTATGCTCCCATTGCCCCAGCATCCCTCTAACCTCAAATCCTTGATCTCTGAATTGCTGATACCAAGGAAATACTTGATGGGGGTCTACGTTCCAATCTTGCATCCCTGTACCCAATAAACGCTGCCTTGATAGTTGGTTAGCGCCTTTGAAATATGTTCTCTTTCCTCATAATAATTTGACATATATGGGTCTAGTTCCCCCATTCCGTATGTTACCGGGCCTGCAAAGAATCCCTCTACGATATCGGGGCAGATATTGTCTAAATCCTCGGCATTATAGTCGACGGTGCTTGAAAAATAGTTCATGTGCATTACTTGACTTCGCGCTTCTGCGCTACCATTTTTGTAAAGCAGTGGGTGTAATCCTGTTGTTCCTGAAATTGGCACTATTGTCGCAAGGTAGTCGCTACCATGTACTGCAGCTTCCCATTGAGTCGCACCCTCGTATGATTTTCCATAAAGTCCAACTTTTCCATTAGACCAATTTTGAGTTCCTAACCACTCTACCGCTTGATGAATCCCCCAACCCTCACCTTCTCCACGATAGTCAAAACAACCGCTTGATTCCTCGGTTCCAAAAACAGAAACCTGAGCAAATGCGTATCCGTGTGGAATAAAATTATCGTAAATAAATTCGCCCCGCCCAGCACCTACTACGTTGGTTGCTCCGGACTCGGAGCCTTGTTGGCCGAATGAAAAGTACGGGCTAATTACTGCTATTACAGGGACTTGGTCACCTATTTCCGTGTTGGATGGCAACCAATATGAAAGATGTATATTCGAGGATGAAGGTCCTGTTTCCCAAACCTGTGAAGTATCCACTTCGAAGGTTGCCTCTTGAACTTCTAGGGCATAATGAGGACCTGGTTCGAGAACGTAAGAATAACTATCAGTCCAATTCCAATCGAGGTCTTGGCGTTGCCAAATAGATGGATACATTCCTTCTGTATCATCGTTGATGGCATTTGATAAGTCTCCACCAAAACAACCTGCCATCGGCCCCAAAAGGACTAGCGAGACAAGCAGGTAGGCTATGCGCATCACTTTACCCTGCAATGCGGCTTTCATCAATGTGATGCTAACAATTTCAACCTGTAAACTATTGAACTATTGCTGTAAAGGCGTTACATGGCCGTATTGGTAACAGGGGCTGCTGGTTTCATCGGCAGCCATGTAGTAGCACAATTATTGCAGTCCGGAGCACAAGTTCGCGCCACTGTGCGCAATCCGAAAAATGCTATATTTCTTAATTCACTTCCAGTTGCAAACGGCGCATCGCTTCAAATCGTTACAATGGATCTACTAGATTTTGCTAGTGTTCGAAGTGCAGTTTCTGATTGTAAAGACGTTATCCATTGTGCTGCTTCACTCCCTGTTGGAGCAAATGACGCTCAGAAAGATATCGTAGACCCCAGTATTGAAGGAACTAGCAATTTGGTGAAGGCATTACAACAAGCGGGCGTTGTTGAAAGAATTATTCATACTTCTTCGGTCGCCGCCATTAGAAGTACCTCGCATGAAAAACGGAACAATCTTTTCTGCTGCGGATTGGTGTGACGATGCGACTGTCAAATCCAACCCCTATGGACTTGCTAAAGCTGGTGCTGAGAAGGTAATGCGTCAATGGGTAGAAAGTCGGGAGGGCGATTCAAAGCCGCGCCTAATCACCATCCATCCCTCTATTGTTTTCGGACCAATCTTGTCTGCAAGGCATAAGGAAGGTTCGATGTCTTACCTGCAACATTTTTATTCCGGTCCGCCGTTCGTTTTGAAAATTAATGTCAATTTTGTTGATGTTAGAGATGTTGCAAAGGCCCATGTCAGCGCGCTGACTAATGGCCGAGATGGTGAGCGCTATCTCCTCCATAAACGAGGTATGTGGATGCATGAAATCGGTGCGGAGTTGTGTAAATTAAAACCGCAGAGGAAATGGGCTACTAGGAAGGTTCCTTCGATTATTGCTTACTCAATGGCCATTTTCCACCCCAAACTTTCTATTAAACAATTACGAGGAAACCTGGGTGTGCGAATCGGATATGATGTTGGCAATGTTGAACAAGAACTTGATTTTGTTTTTACCGATTACCAACAAACTCTCGTAGATTCAATAGATTCTCTTGACTGATGATACAAGGCAATTCGGCCGCAAGGATTGAGGACAAAGAGCCGCTGGCCTGTATCATGGAAGCGCCACAGGTGTGGGGAAAGCGATGGCAAGAGAATACTTTGCCAATGGCTAGACGCTACATGGAAGTGGCTTGCCGCAAGCAAAGTCTAGTTTGCTTGGCAGCCGATAGGTCAACAATGGCTGGACTAAATCGATTAATTGATGAAGTTGGCCAGCACATTGCAGCATTGAAAACTCATGTCGACTTAGTGGATGATTGGACTGCTGATTCTTGGGCAGCATTATGTGCAAAAGCCGAAGCAGCCGACTTGATAATTTTTGAAGATAGAAAATTCGCCGATATTGGAAAGATATCTAGAAATCAAATGGCTGGTGTATATGATATCCGTTCTTGGTCTGATTTGGTCACCGCTCATCTAATCTCTGGACCTGATATCGTTGATGGCCTTCAAGCCGGCTGGGCTGACGTCAATAGACAAGGAGGAGTTCTATTATTAGCGCAAATGTCTTCTCGTGGCAATTTATTAGATTCCCAATATACCTCTCAAGTAGTTGAGAAAGGCAAGACACATGGCGGGGTATTCGGTTTCATTGGCAATGGCTCCCGACCCAATGAGTTGAGAGAATTACGCAAGGCGGTTGGTGAAGCAAAGATGATCTGGACTCCTGGAGTTAACCTTGCTGTTGGTGATGGAGAAATGGGTCAACGCTATGGCGACCCTGCACAAGCGGTCAATGCTGGCTCGGACTGCATTATTGTCGGCTCAGGCATTCATATGGCAGATAATCCGTCACAACAAGCTGCGAAATATGCCGAAGTTTCTTGGCATGCATTACTAAACCGATGAATTGCAAACGTTGAATTGTTAGCATATGCTGCAATTACATGAGCCAATATGAATCTTAGTGATCTTCTTCTGATTACGCTATCATTGGCGGTGCCATTGGCTGTTATTTGGCGGGCGATTAGATCGCATCGTTCAATAAATAAAAAAATTCAACGGGGAGATGTCTCCATTCTCAGTGATTCGGGATTCAAAATTAAACGTATTACCCAAGGCCCCCCTGGTACACAAATATACGATGATGTAACATTGGTTTATTCTCAACAAGGGAAAAATTAATATTATTTTCAACCTCTCATATTGAATACAAATGCTTGCTTAGGTTAGTTCATGGAGGAGCGGATTGAGAGTTGGAAGCCTCATCTGCTCGGATTCATATTACCGATTATAACAATCGCCGGATTATTACAGGGCGGATGGTGGTCTGCAAGCGGAATTAGTTTGGGGCTTGGGCATTGGACCTCTTTTGGACTTGATATCTCCTGAAGGCATACCGAGTCGGAATCGTGAACTCTCCCCTACGCCATGGAACCTCTTACTATTCGGCCATAGTATTACGGCGATTTGTGCGTTATCTGCTCTGATGTACCGAGCGCAATTAGATGGATTGGTCATTACGACAATCGTAGGTGCAGTTTCGGTTGGACTTGTTAGTGGCATTTCAGCAATTGTCAATGCTCATGAGCAGGGACATCGAAAAAAGGGCTCGCTAATTTGGCGCATGGGGCGACTCAATTTGTTGTGGGTGATGTATATGCATTATACAACCGAACATAATCATGGACATCACCGCCATTATGCGACTGATTTAGACCCTGCTTCTTCACCGAAAGGCAGAGGTTTGTGGACACAAATTATCAGAACAATTCCCCTGCAATTTATTTCGGCATGGAAAACTCATTCGGATAAGGGGCGCAGAGGATTGAAAAATCCAATATTGCATGGTTTGATAATTCAAATCTCCTTTGTCGCAGGGATTTACTATGGACTTAGCCTTGATGCTGCATTGGCATTCTTGCTTTCTGCTGCAGTTGCAATTATTTTACTAGAGTTCGTCAATTATTTGCAGCATTATGGGCTTCGCGTAGAAGAGGGAGAAAAACAAACCAGCGCGCATTCTTGGGAATGTAGGAAATTATGGTCCCGTTGGACTTTGTTGGAGTTGCCTCTTCACCCCGCTCATCACCTAAAGGCCAGTGACCCAATGTGGAATCTACGCGCTCAGGAAAATTCTCCGCAACTGCCATTTGGCTACTATGTGTGTTTTTGGCTAGCCATTATTCCGCCGTTATGGAAGGCTGTAATGAACAAAAGAATCCCTTGACTATAAGGTCAAAAGAGAGGATTGTTCATCATGATTGTTTGATAATACCAATAGCCTGCTGCACCTGCTAACAGAACTACCAACAATAGCATTTTCTTCATGCCCTTTACCTTGCGTTTTGGCTTGTTAGCAGCCTCTTCAACCACTAATAATGGCATTTCCAATGGAGGCAGTGTTAGAGTTGGCAGTGTTCCATCTGCGTTTGGCATTGGTAGAGGCGGCAATCCTGGCAAAGGCATTGGCCCAGAGTCTTGTTCTGGTTTGATGCGATCTTCTGGATATAGACTATCTAAATCTGCTAATCCTGGGGCTTCGGGAATCGGCCCGAGAACTGTTTCCCAAATTTTATCCAAATCTGCTGTGATGACTGGCTTCTGGAGCCATGCTACCGCTCCTGCCGAATATGCAGCGTCTGCTGCTAATTGCGCTTGGCGCTTTGGTGCAACGAAAATTATTCTACCCTCACCGCCGTGCTCTCTGATTTCCAAAGCGGCTAAGTGGCCATCTAATGAAGGGATATCCAAAGATAAAACTACTAATTCGGGATCTAATCTAATATATTCATCAACCGCTTTATCTCCATCTTGACAGATTTCAATTTTGAATTCTTTGACCTTGAAAATATTGCTCAATCTGGTAATTGACATTGGGTTATTATCGACGATAAGGACGGTCGGAGTGGTTTCTCCATCTGCCTCGGTCACATACGCCATATTACTCACGCTACCATTCTTGCACATCAAGGATGCGATGAAAATTATTCATTCCTCTTCTTTATGCGACCCGCTCAAATCTTCCACTGGACCTTTTTGTGGATTCGCAAATGTATCCCTCATCGCTTCTGATTGATTTTTTTCTTCTTGCATTTTTCTGTGCAGTGCTGGTGCTTTCATAAATTGTAATTGTAATTCCGAAACTATCCCATTCAGCAATGAGGTTTCGACTGGTTGTAGATTTCCTTTGGTCTTCTTCTGTAACATTGTTAGTAAGTCGATGGCTTCTTTGGCCTCAGACATATTGTAGTGCACATTACCCTCAGTATCCGGTAATTGGCCCATTTGCAGTAACGCTGAACGTTGGAATAGGTGTACTAATTGAAAAAATCGAGCCGTTTCGTCGTCGTGAAATATCTCCGCCATGAATACCCCTCTGCATAGGAGGTTTTTGTCCTCATCGCTTTTGCTGATTCAATTATTCATTCAAATAATTGGTCGAGTAGCCAGTTTGGTTCAAATTGTAATAGGTCATCATAGCCTTGCCCAGTACCTACGAAAACGATAGGTCGGCCTGTTGCAAAAGCAATAGAAAGTCCTGCTCCGCCCTTGGCATCGGTATCCATTTTTGTTAATACTGCACCATCGAACTTCATTATTTCTTGGAACATCTTGGCTTGATCTACTGCATCATTACCCGCTAATGCATCGCCGACGAATAGAGTGAGATGGGGGTTGGCAATCCTCCTAACTTTGTTCAACTTCTTTCATCAAATTTGTTTTATTGTGCATTCTTCCTGCTGTATCAACCAGTACAACGTCAATGTTTTTTGCCTTTGCAGATTCTATCGCGTCTCTGATAACCGCTGCAGCATCTCCACCGCGTTGGCTTGAGATACAACGAATTCCAAGGGTTTCACAATGAGATTCAAGTTGTTGGATTGCTCCTGCTCTAAAGGTATCACCTGCTGCTGCAATGACTGAGAGTCCGCGTGACTGTAATCTGTGAGCAATCTTTGCTGCGGTGGTTGTTTTCCCCGTTCCATTTACTCCAACCATCATTATGACGACCGGTAAATCACCCTTATCAACATAGGATTGTACTGAGGCGTCGAAATCCCAATATCCGGCTGAAAGTAAGTTGCTTAGTGCCCGTTTAAGAGATGCTTCTAGAACCTTGGAAAGGTCTGCTCCCTTACGTAATCTTGCTCCGACCAATGTGTTACGCAGAGCATCTATTACGGCTGTAACCGCATCTGATGAAATATCAGACTCAAGTAATACCCATTCCAATTCCTCTAGTAGAGTGTCGAGGCCATCTCCTGCTTTGATCACTCTTCCACCTTGCTCAACTACACCGCCACCGAGCTCAACTTCGACCTTGCTACCAGCTTCTGTTTCAATCGTTGCTGATTTGGAAGAGCCTTTTGGTGCCGATTCAACGCTGACCAGTTTTCTTCCGGTCGTGGTTCGCATCATAGCCAAATCAACGCGTGAACCTTGTGGACGCGATTGTTCGACTCCCCCGCGCTTCTTTATTTCCTTTAAGCGGGCTTTTTCGGCTTTGTCATTAACCTTTTTTTCTCGCTCGAGTAATTTTCTTTGGGCCTTGGTCAATTCAACAGGTAAGGCAATCTCTTCTTCATCATCAAAGTCATCCCAGTCGTCATCTTCATCTGCTGCTTCACTCACAACTTCTTGGCCAAGGTCATCCCAGTCATCCTCTTGATGAGTTATTACTTCTTCAACCGACTCCGGTTGTGTTGGCTGGATTGGTTGTTGTGCATTTTGCAGTGCTTGTTGTGCTTCAGCGGATTCTGCTTCAGCGGACAATGACTCCGTATCTGTAACTTCGGCTACTTTTCTGAATCTGTCAAATAATCCCATCCAAAAACCTCAGTCGTCTAGTGTCAATTCGTTACCAAACATTCCACTACGGCGCTTCCCACCACGTCTGGTTGCTTGTTCTGCTTGTTGTTCCTCTGCATCCTGTTCAGTAGTTGGCGCCAAGGCATTAGAAGGTTTTAATGATAATTTATTTTCACTCGGTTGAGATTTCATGGCCGTTGCCATCTGATTGAATTGCTCTGCAGCCTCTCCGATTTTCACTTCTAGGGCTTGGGCTTGAATCTGTAATTCGTCGCGTAATTGGGTGATGTCGTCTTTGCGTTGTTGGGTAATTCCAATCGCTTGGCTCCACGGCTTTTCGCCGAAAATACCACTGCCCAAATCAACCATCGCCAAGCCTTCTTGTTGGCCTTCGTGATTATATGGAAGTGTTACGCCTGAGCCGATTGAAAAATGGGCGCTAGCGCTGCCCTTGGTTCCAACTTGAACTAACTCATTGAGTGTTGCTAGAGTAATGGTGTGTTCGTTAATGACTTCTTCGACTTTGACGATCTGCTTTTCAACTTCGTCAAAACTAGCCTTAGTTACCTCGACGATGCGGGCTAAATTTTGCAGTTCTTCCCTTGTTGCCATCTTCGCTCATCCCCTCGTAGGTCGTCAGGGTTGAAAAACCGGCGCAGCCGGTCAACCTCACTCTTCTTCGGATGCGATTGCTCCACCAGCCGCTGCGATTTGCTCGCGGAAGTGGTCTAGAATACGTGCTTCCTTGGATGTTCTTGGATCAATTTCTGCAACTGATTCAATAGTAATTGAACGACGATTTGCTTTGTGGCGTGAACCCATAATCGAATATGCACGATGTTCAGCATCAGCTTCATCGTTTGCTGCTATATCAATTGAGAATCCTTGGCGCATGCGTCCGAAAGGGGCGATTCCTGAAATTCGATAGGCCTTCATCAAATGGGGCGACTCGCAATCCCGTCTTAAGCGCTATGGCGCGACTAAACGATTGGAAATGGGGGTGAGATTGACATGGGTTGGGGTTTTGACAGGGTTTATGCGGCCAGTGATTTTACTATTGCTGGTATTACTAATGCCGATTTCCACTGCCTTTCTAACCGACAACATAGGTCCCCGTGAAACTATTGGCGAAGGGGGAGAAATTGAGATTATTCTCAAAGATGGATATTGGAGTCAAGATAATTGGAATGCGCTGAAAAATAATGGAGTCACTCCTTTGAGAATTATTTCTCCTTCAACATTATTGGCATGGAGTAGCGCCGAAGATATTAATTTAGACTTGCCCGTTGAAATTAATGACGCGCAGCAAGCCCCATACAAGGCTGGCTTAGATGGATTGCTGCCTTCCTCTGAGACCATGCTTCGTTTGGTCTTTGAACCGAGGTTACCCGAAGTGGCTGCACACAGTTATCTCAACAATTGGCATTATTTTCAATAGCAATGAGGCGATGAAAAATTGTTACTATCAAGTCCAATCCCTCAAGTCATGGTTGTGAAATGGAAATACGATGATGCGCAATTATTTTCTCAATTACTCGAGGTTGATGGTTTACTTTGGGTTGAGCCGGTGTTGGAGACAGTTTGCCCGTAATACCCAATCCGCATCTATTCATCAAAATGGAGGGCTTTCTGGAAATCCTGCTTGGGACCTGGGTTTGAATGCAAGTGGCGTGGTCGTTGGAGTGGCTGATTCTGGCCTTGATGCTGATCATTCTTGTTTTAGAAATGCAACCGCGGTAGCACAGTTAGGATCTGAGGGTGAAAATGGAAGTGACGCTGAAGCCCCTGCTGGCCCCAACCATCGAAAACTGCTATTACTCAATGAAACAATAGATTCAGGAGATACTCAGGGGCATAGCGATTATCGACATGGAACCCATGTCGCTGGTACTTTGTCATGCTTTGACATCTATGATTATAGAAACGGGACCGTCCCCACTACGGGTTCTTCACTTGCCCATGCTAGTTCTCTCATTTTCCAAGATATTGTATCGAGTGAGGGTTGGGTTGTTCCAGATGTGGATTTGTTATTGTATGAAGCGGCCATTAATGGCGCGGTAATTCACTCGGATTCTTGGGGCGATAATTCTGCCGAATATACCGCTCGGTCTGCTGATTTTGATGCGTGGGGCAGGGAATTCCCTTGGTCTCTTGCATTTATCGCCCCAGGCAATAGTGGTGGTGAAATCTTAGAGCCTGCAAATGCCAGAAATGTTGCTGCGATTGGAGCTTCAATAAAAAATGACCAATCTCAACGTTGGGCCTCCAATGCTCACGGGCCATTGCAAGCGGAGACAACTGGTATTTTCGCACTCGCTACCGGAGCATCAATTTTATCGGCGAAGGCTGATGGTGTTGATAATTCTTACAATGATGATCTACGCTCATCGAGTGGCACCAGTATGGCCACTCCGATGGCAGCGAGTAATGCTGCTGTAATACAGCAAATGGTTGAACAGGGTTGGATTCGCGGCTCTCAAGAAAATACTCATGATGTTTCTATTGCCCAATTACGGCCTCAATGGGCTGATAGTTCGCTCACTAACCAATCCAATTTGACCTTGGGTGATGGTTTCACTCCATCCGGACCATTGTTACGGGCTTTGATGGCAATTGCAAGTACCCCTTTGCCATTGGATGAAAGAAACGCAGGAAATGGAGGAGAGGATCTAAGAAATCCATATGATGGGTTTGGTCGTCTAAATTTATCTCAATTAATTGATTTTGCACAATTAGAAAATATGATCTCCGAAGGTAATGTTTCCCCTGCTAGTGATGTTTGGATTCACGACTCCTATCGTTTGCAGCAGTTGCAGCCTATGCATTTACTATCGCAACGAAATGGAAATCTTACGCCATTAGAAAATTTAGCTAATAATCCATGGAATGGTGACGGTGCTGTTGGCCCATTCCTTACAAGTGGAGATGTTTGGACTACGCGACTTTCGATTGAGGAGGGGGAGCCATTGGATGTTACAATGGCGTTTCCTTCATCGCCCGAGCCTTATTTGGTCGATGATATGTTGCTGGTTGTACGGTTATCTAATGGTCAGGTCGCTATCTCGGGCAAAACAAATTCTACTGGCGCCAATACCTTATTTTACGAAAACGTTGTTAATTACTCAAATAACAATTCATTCCCGTCGAGTAATGAAACAACTTTGAAGATTCATTTGGATGCCATCGACATAAGTGAAATTGAATGGGTGGAAATTGAAGTTAGGGCCCGCTATATCTCACCTGGAAACTCTCCCGGAACCGTCGGTATTGATGGCGATAAAAATGGATTTTCTATTGCTGCTAAAGGTGTGCAACGCGATTACGATGGATGGATGGATAGTGATGGAGATGGTATTGAAAATGTATTGGATGTCTGTCCAATTGAAGATGCAAGTGGTTATGATTTAGATTTGGATGGCTGTATTGATGATTCGGATGGAGACACAATAACCGATGATATCGATGAGTGTGTGGCTGAAGATGCAAGTGGTTATGATTTAGATTTGGATGGCTGTATTGATGATTCAGATGCTGATTCAGTCAAAGACGATGTAGACCTTTGTTATACAGAAATAATCAACAGCAGTTGGCCAGTAATGGAAAATGGCTGTAGGCCAATAGATAATACTCCACAGATTACTATAATTTCGGAACCAGGAAATGGCACTGTTTGGGATGATACTATGTTAGTTCGATGGCTAGTAGAAGATAGTGATGGCGACCAATTGACAACTGGCGTCAAAATAATGATCGCACATAATAATTCAAATGAAAGTTCTTCGGAATTGATTCGTTGTGTCCCGATACAATGGGCCAATAATTCAAGTGAGTTCTTTTGTATTTGGGTAATTCCAATCAACCTCCCATCATACGATATTAATGAGCGCCCATTGCACCTGGAATTCTTTGTACAAAGTTCAAACCAATCTCCAGAAGCAAATAATCAATTAATAACAAAAAGCAGTCAAAATATATTCACTTCATTCTGGGATAATTCATCAATAGGCGAGGATAATTCTTTAATTGAAAATAATGAAGAAATTGACAAACAAAAGAGAATTCTAATGTTGGCAATTATGGGGTTATTTGGTGCGTTGGTTGGCGCGATACTGGTCGCTAAGAAATTTCTGTGGCGTGATTTCAACGAGGTCGTTTTCGATATAAATGAGAAGTTACTACCTCCTATTGAAAGTGATAGGGATTAGTTTTTCTTTTTCGCAATACTGCGGGGCTTTTTTTGCTCTCCTGTACCGATATTACTCCTTTTTAGTGAAGGTGAACCTTGAAGGGTAGTGGCATCCTCGGCGGTTTGTCCGCATCGCGGAAGGTGAATAAAATGGGAGAAAGACTCTACGTAGGAATCGATTTGGGAACATACCAATCAACAATCGCGTCAAGTGCTGGTGCAAGCCACACAATTGAAACTGTTGTTGGACGACCGAAAGACCCTATTGCTCGTAACTTCCTCGGGCGAGATGTTCTTTTTGGCAATGATGCTTTGAAGAACAAGTTGGCATGTAATATATACCGCCCAATGGCTGCTGGAGTTGCTCTAGATGATGATGCAAACCTTGCTGCTGCAAAGGCGTTTGTTTCTCACCTATTGGAAACTGTAGACCCTGAAGAATTCGATGAGGTTTTCGGAGTAATTTGCTCACCATCTCACGTTTCATTCACTGACAAGTCCAACCTAGTAGCAACACTTCGTGGACAAGTTAATGCCATCATGGTAGTGACTGAACCATTCGCTACAGCATTCGGAATTGAAGAAATCGCTAGTTCAATCGTAGTAGATATTGGCGCTGGAACAACTGATATTGCTCGTATTTACGGAACATTCCCAACCGAAGAAGACCAAATTACTCTTCAAGAAGCTGGAGATTGGTTGGATGAGGCACTAATGGTCTTAATCCGAAAGAAGTACACTGGCGCTCAAGTAACCAAGGATATGGTTCGCCGATGGAAGGAAGAAGTTTCCTATGTAGGCGGGGATACTCGTGAAGCAATTGTTGAACTTTCAGTTGAAGGTAAGAAGCAAGTGGTTGACATTGGAGACCTAGTTCAAGAAGCATGTGAAGCAATTATTCCAAAGATTGGAAACGGTATCAAGCAAATCATTGCTGGTGCTGACCCTGAATATCAACCAGTTCTTCGTAACAATGTCATCATCTCTGGTGGCGGCTCTCTAATCGAAGGATTAGCGGCTCGTATTGCCGACGAAATCTCCGATATCGGTGATGTAAATGTCTGGTGTGTTGAAGATCCAATTGACAAGGTTGCTACTGGTGCTTTAGCACTAGCTCAGCAAATGCCTGATGAAATGTTCACATCAATCAACTAAATTTGATAGTTTGAATATTTCTAAAGGGGTGCCAAACCCCCCTTCTAATACCCGTTTCTATTGGCAAAGTTCAAGAGTGGTTGAGCGGCGATTGCCCATTGTATGACGCTAGGAACTTCAACAACGGGTGGCATCGGACGAATCAGTGATGCTTCGGGAGATGAACGAGCGGTGCTCGAAGGTATGCTTCGCGGCTATCCTCAAGACCAATTAGTAGAAGAGGTTCTCATCGCTTGGCAAGAACTTGCTGGGCGCAATGATGAACTGGTTTCAGTAAAGCAAAGAATTCGTGTATTAGAACTTGATTTGGCTGAAAGAGAAGATTTGGTTGCACCTGAAGTTGCACGACTAAATGAGGCCGAGTCCACTCTTCAAGAATTTGAAGCAAAGAATGTTCACCTATCACGGGTGCTCGCTGACACCCAAGCAGAATTAGCAAGTCAGCAATCTTCACTTTCACAGAAGGAAAGAGAATCCATGGAAACCGAAGTTAGTCAATTACGAAACTTGTCAAATGACCAAGACGAGGTTATCGGTGAAATGGAGGGGCGCATTTCTCAAATGATTGAGGCTTTGGAAAGAGCTGCTGAGGCTGGATTAACTTCAGTGACTGCGGACGAAGTTCGTTCATTGAAATCACAACTAGATGATATGTCAGGAAAATATGGCGTGGAGACTGCTGCAAACTCGGCTCTAGAAGAAGAACGTCAACGTCTACGAGATATTGCAGATCGCTTGCGCGGATTACTCGATGCTAGAGATTCGAGATTGGCTGAATTGGAAGAACAACTTGAGAGAGTAATGCAAGGTCCTCGTTCGGTTTCTGCTGAACATGATTATCTGGTCGAACAAATTGAAGAATTGAAAAGAAGATTATTGGAGAGAAACCGAGAATATGAATCTTTGAGAAGAAGAGAGCGTCGCCTCCATAGTGATGTTTTTGACAGAGATGAAAGAATCCAGCAAATGACTTTGACGATTGCAGACTTTGAGGCTGCACTTGGCGACCGTACTGCAGAATACAGAGAATTGGAAACACAGAACGAGGCTATGAGGGCTGAACTTGATTCGGTCAAACGTGGCGAACGCACTAGAGAAGTTGTTGGGCGGGTTTTCGCAGACTCCCTCACACTCGTTCGTGAACAAGATTCACGCGATGCTAAGCGAGAGGTGTATGCTAATTCACCGAATGTTGAAAGAAAACTATCAACTCCTGAAACTGATGATATGGCACACCTTGCAAAGGGTGGACGCGTTGAACTTGATGTCGATGAAACTGTAATCGAAGAGGGGATCGATGTTGATGGCCCTCGCCCTCCTAGCCCTGGTGGTTCAGGAGACCCTGTTCTCTACGAGGACGAGGATTGAGATGGAATTTCTGTCTTTGATCTCTGCGATTAGTGTTGGAATTGGTTTGTCTGCTGCCTGCGGATTCCGTATTTTTTTACCTCCAGCGATGATGAGTCTTGCTGCTAATCTCGATTGGATGGAATTAGATGGTCAATTTGCAATGTTAGACAGTTGGGGGGCCTTTGCCATTTTATCTGCAGCGGTTGCATTTGAAATCGGTGGTTACTTCATTCCGTGGATTGATAATTTACTAGATATTGTTGCCACTCCTGCTGCCGCTCTTGCTGGTGTTTTTGTTTCTGCATCGATGCTTGGTGACTTTGACCCGATGCTACAATGGGCTGTTGCTCTAATCGCAGGAGGTGGTGCTGCAGGTACTGTGCAAATAGGAACAGTTGCTACCAGAGCAGCATCGACTGGAACAACTGGTGGCCTAGCCAATCCGCTAATTGCAGTCTTTGAAGCGATAGCGGCCGTAGTTCTGACGATACTTGCATTATTATCTCCAATAATAGTGATGATTGCACTTATTGTAATGTTCTATTTTTTATTCAAAACGATTGGTAATTTGAAACAGAGAAAGGCTAAAACTCCGGCCGTGTAAATCCTGTAGTCTTATTCGCTGGTAGGCGGTTTACAGGGGGGTTGAACACCCATTGTACACTCGCTAGCCTCTGTATTTTTGGCCTGTCCAACATCCTCAGCAGGTTCTTTCAGCCTCCTCCGCCACTACAGCCATCACCACCACGATACTTATCTCTCCAATCACTTGCGATGATCTGATATTTCTCAAGAATACGAGGCACAATGGCAATATAAATAATCAATATGACAAGACCAATCGATTTGAATGGACCTAGGGCAATAATAGCGAGGATGTAACCACAAATCTCTTTGGTGAGGTGTAATTATGTCAAAACATGAAGGGGCGCGCACTGCTGCTTGTACTATTGTTGCTGGGTTCGTTTCCGGCATTTCCGGCCAATGCAGGTTCGACCACTCATTTCGGCAATTCAACCTCACAGGTCTCGATTTTGTTGGATTTCAATGGCCCAGGACACGATTCCAGCACCAACATCAGTATCGGTGCGAGTTCGGTAATCACGACTGCAGCACTTGACATCAGAGGTCTTACCAATTCAATCGGCGAAAGGCCCGAATCTATCGGGCTAGACATTGGCGATGATGGTGATATGGATTGGTTTTGGGGCGGCCCTGGGAATGGCACTTATGGGCATCTAGATGAATTTTCAAACGGGTATAAGCGGGCCGGACTGAACATGTCCACCGGCAATAATTCGAGTTACCAAATCCGTCTACCAATCAATGCCACAATAAACTCTGCGTCAATGCAGTTTTCGACCTTGAGCGAACTGACAATATCTGGCAGTGATGTACGCGATTCCTACTTACATCAACCAAACCCCCAATATGGTAACACGGCTCATGCAGATAGCAACTACGGCAATCAAAGCGTCACCCATGTTGGCAAAACAGAGTGGTCAAATTGGCATATTTATCGAGGAGTATACTGGTTCGATCTGGGCCTATTACCTGGAGCGACAGTTCTAGATGCCAACATCTCATTCTATGTCCAAGATGCGGTAAATCAAGCTTCGACCACAACTCCTGTTAGTGCCCAACATACCTATTCAATCCATCCTTTAATGAAACAATGGGAGGAAGGCCTTGAGAGTAATGGGCGGGTGTCACAAGCTGCAGGTGTCACCTGGAATAAAGCGATTGACAATCTCACGGGTAGCGATTATTCTTGGACGGTTGCAGGTGCCTCTGGCACGACCGACCGGGGCGTTGCAGTTGCAAGTGTAACGGACAGCCCAGCCAACCTTGAGTACAATTGGCTCGACTTCAATAATCAAAACTTGACAGATTTGGTACAGAATTGGGTCGATGGTAATGTGACTAATAATGGACTTATTCTTATTGGCGATGAAAACACCAACAAGCCAGATGGCTCCAGATTAACCATCACGTCGAGGGTTAACGCGACTCATGGTCCGAAATTGGTCGTTGTTTTCGAGGGTAGCGACGATGTAACGGCCGCACTCGATGTTGGCGCAGATGGCAATTGGGAGTGGAACCATAGCGGAAATCTCAGTAATGCATCGACAGTACCCGATTTTTCTGCTTCGCTGAATTCATATCTAGGTAATGCTACTCCAAGTTTCACCGATGCGTGGGGTAATGAATTTGTTGATATTCCTATTAAAGTGAGTGCGAATGCCACATTGGTTCTCGATGATATTGACATTGAATATGATTGGACCGCAGCAATCGGAGTCTCCCCCCATTCAGACCTACTTACCGAATTGAATCAACATGCTTCGAATCTCACACCAGATGCCGCTGGCAATGTCAGCATCATCATTAATGTCAGTTCAAGTAGTGCTGGAAAGGTGGAATTACTCAACCTGTGGTTGGGACAAGGTGACCGCCCGCCCTCTATCACAACAATTACACTGCCTGGAGAGACTATTGTCCCCGATGGTCAATCTCGGGCTTTTAGCATAGATGTCACCTCATATCAAGGACTATCGAATTTATCGTGGCTTGCTTTGATTCCTCAGCTTCAGAACAGTACCAGTCAACCAACGTTATTCTATTCCTTTGAAAACAACACTACATGGGCTAATGACCCTGCCGGACTTGTTAGCAATATCAGTGGTACGTGGATGGCATTGAACAATCAAAACGGTATCATGACATGGGATCTCACAGTCAGTTGGGCATGGTTGCCTGTGCAGGATGTTGTTTGGCAGGTTCAGGCGAAGACCATTGATTTACTCCACACAAGTAGGCTTTCAAGCCATACTACAGATCACGAAAGCAGAATGGAAATTACGAGTTTCACAGTCTGGGACATGAGTGAGCCGACCGACGGTAGTCCACAGATTTATGCTGACGAATGGGTCGCAGGTAGCGATTTACTGCACGTAAAAGGTGATGTAAGGTTCCTAAATGAAACCAGTAAACCACTCCCAGGAGATGTTCTCATTGAACTAGTGGATATAGGTGCGAATGCAACAGTAGATTTCAATGGTGCTTACTCAATCGAGGTGTTTGCTCCACAAGATAGCCACTATGATGGATTTACCATTGCGGCCCACCTCTTCGGGCCATATGATTCAACTGAGCTAGGACTTGCCTCACTTACTTTCAACATCGATGCGACAAAGCCAGGTTTCCAAGCAAATGCGCCACTTGGTGAAAAAATCCTGCCCTCATTCCAACAATTGTTCAATGTGACTATCACCGACGGCACCGATAGCAACGGGCTTGACCTTGGAAGCCTAAGTCTGAGGTGGTGGGTAGAAGGTCTGCACGATAATGGCGATGGTATTCCCCAACTAGAGGAATATAGTCAGAAGCCACTACTCAGGGAAGGGGAGAGTGATTTTTTCCACGCTCAATATGATGATACATACAATTCACACGGCCAACAGGTATCTTTGTTCATTGAGGGATTTGACAAGACGGGTAATGTAATCTTGAGTGGCTCTGGATTTGAAGCTGATTTGGTGCATTACACATCACTAGTTCCTTCTCCAACCGAAGTCATATCTGTCAACATAGACTTACCAGGTGGTGACACCCTTACTCCTGCTCACCCCGGTTGGCTAAACATCAGTATTAGGGATGTAAATGGCCTAGATGATATTGAGGGCATCATCATCGATCTCGGCCTGGGCAATACACTGTCCTATGATAGAGATAGATCATTCGATTCTAGTAATCCATTGCTCGAGGTTTCAGGATTCACATTCTTAGTCCAAGGAGAAGAAATTACTCTCAATCTCTCATTCACCGCATCTCCGCTATTTGATGATATGTCGGTAGGTGAGATGGAAATTACACTCAAAGTCAATGACTCATCAGGCGAGCATATCACCGAGACTGGACTTTACTGGCGCTTTAATGCCGATGTTATGCTAGTCGAATCTTCAATGAGAACCTTCGGGGCCGAATCACGTCTACTTGTGTATGATGATTATGTCACACTCGGTCAGAGGCTGGTGGTAGAGGGTAGGGTACGTTATGTCGCCGCAGATCTGGCGCCAGCTTCAGGTTCTTATTCGGTTATGCTCGAATCCCCCCTTGACCTTCCTCTCTTGGTGATGACAGATGCCGATGGCAAGTTTGAAGGGACGATGGACGCCCTTGGCAGTGGATTGTACCGCGTGGTTATCCACGTCAATGGTGGTGTGGGATCTGTGGTTTCAAGTCCGGAACCGATTCGTCTGCAGATTGATGATGAGGCACCTTTGATAGTAGGTCACGAGCCGACGATAGTATCTACAAATTCAACCGAACTCCAATTACAATTTGATATCCAAGAAGCGGATTCAGGCCTGCCGGAACAAGAGATTAGGGTTCAATGTGTCCAGACTAACGGCCTTCAATTATTTGGGGACATGATAGAGGGCACAGCTATCATAATCATTCCAGGAGAGGTCAGTCGTTATCTCGTGAACCTAAGTTCACAGCCCATCCAAGGTGAAAACCTAGATTGCTGGTTCGATGTTGCCGATATGGCTGGAAATAATCTGACAGGTGAAGGTTCAGCCAAGACCTGGCCCCTTCGCATCCAAGTAATCGAAACTAGACCCGACATCAGTGCTGAACGGATTACTGTGGCGGATTCTTCGCTAATTATCGGCCGGGTGACCACTGTCAGTATTGAGGTTTTCAACAGCGGCGCTCACGATCCTTCGACATTCAACATAACTTTGGAGACTCATAAACTCCACAATGAAAGAATCATCATCAAAGAAGTTGAAACAATCCAAACATCAATTCTGAACGGGGAAGTGACGATAGTGACCTTCGAATGGATGCCTGACTGGGAAGGTGAAATGGAACTGGTGGTGCGAATAGATTCGAGTCAGGTCATTGACGAGTTCGACGAGGGCAACACCTTTTCGTTGAATGTTAAGGTCGATCCCGTTCCAGAACCAGAGGGGTTCTTTGCATCTCAATCAATGAGGCTACTTTCCGGGATAGGGTTGATTGGCGTTGTTTGTGTTGGATTGCTATTATTTGCGACACGCCGAATCTCCGAAGGCGAGGATTCAGAGTGGCTTGAAGAAGAGGAAGACGATGATGATTATTCAGACGCTTGAAAGTCATGCGGTTATGAAACACAGGTGAACCGGTCTGAGATGTCACTTTTAGAGGGTAGATGCAGAGGGCACTTTATGCAGGTATTCGCATGGTTCCCCTTTAAAATGGAAATTGGCCAACCCTTATTTCATAGCAGTTATTGGTGGTGCCATGGTCGAAATTCAATGCCCTCATTGTGATGAAGACATTGAATTAGAGGATGACGTTTTTGGATTATTTGATTGTCCACATTGTGATGAAGAATTCTCCTGGGAAGATGATTCCGATGATAGAGACGTTTCAAACGAATACACAACCAATCCACTCAAGATTAGCGGGATAAAAGTCGGATTAGGTCTTCTACTCGTTGCAGCAATCGTTTGGCCTGTGGGACCGGCTCTATTCAATGCTGGAGCATCTACGGCTGTGTATGATAATGTGATCTCGTTCTTAGTTTCATTCGTCATTTTTAGTGCTGGTATTAGTGTTTTATTTGCGGCGGGAATAATGAAACTTCTTAGGGGATAGAATAAACGAAAGTTAGCATCTGGACAATGTCAACATCTAATCTCCATGACCATTGACCGATTGTTGATTTCATCAAGAAGTAGGATGAACCAATTCAAATTAATAAGTGAATTGTTTTTACCGCATATCATGGTTGAGCACCCGCCGTTTCACGGGACTGTTTTCCAAGTCAAGGTTTGGAATGCTATGAAAGAAATACCTCGGGGGAGGTCCGAACCTATACTGAAATTGCGATTCAAATAGGGCACCCGAATTCCGCCCGTGCGGTACCCACGAATATGACGTCGTTTACGAGGGCCCCCCTTGTGTTCAAAGTTAGTGTTTGAAAGAATTTGTGCGTAGGCCCATTGATTTTGTGCCCCTAGTGTGATATATACCCCCCAGATATCAGTAACTATGCAACCTCACTCGCAACAAGACCCTACTCCAATTCTTAGTGGAATGGTACAAAAACCAAGACAGCAAAGCATCACGGGTGCACCATCTACAAATGCCACAGCCGCATTAGTTCTTTCACTATTGGGAATCATTGGAATTTTTTTTTATGGTCTAGGAATCTTTTTAGTAATCCCTGGCCTTATTCTTGCGAATAGAGCATTACTAATCACAAATCAATTTCCAAATCACCCAGATGCAGGGGTGGCCAAAGCTGCAAACGTTTGTGCACAGATTGGAATTGGTATATTCATAGCCATGATCATATTAGTCGTGGTTGGTGGTCTGTTGTATGTCTGGGCTTGGAACCAAGTATGGTAATAAGGAAAATCAACAAAAATTGCAAATAGGAATTGGGCGGGCGATACGCTTGGACTAACATCTACACACCTATATATTTCAGGCGAGTCAACTTTGGAGATGTCGGAACTGAATTATGGGCAATTCAATATTAGTCAACAACTCGCAGTCTTTGTCAATAGCCTTTATGCCAAAAATAAGTGTTTGTGTTTTGTTCACAAGGGTCTATGCTCAAACCCATGTATACAAGATGAGTGTTTGCAAGGGTTAGCAGTGGGTGCTATTCGTCGCTACCCAGTGATTGGGCTGAATCATACGTTTCTATGTCGAAACAACTGGTTATTTCAACAACACCCGGAATCGCGCATGGGGGCAGATATTAACGAAACCTTGTCAACGTTTGGAATATTTTGCAACTGTCCAACGGTTTCACGGTACTGAGAAGCCGTACCAATGGCATGCATGACGTCGACACAGGTATGACTGTGATTGAGGCAGCTATGGCTGTAAGAAGTGATTTCAAGTTTATTTGAATGACGAATTTCCATTAACTTGTGCTCGATACCATGTTGGTAGTAAATGATCAAGTGAGCCTCAACGATTTCATCATCTTTCATGCTCGCAATTTCCCCTCTCTGTTGAACGTCGGCATAATACAACGCAGCATCTCGAAGGAATTTACTCCGGTTCTTGTATCCTGATTTTTCAATTAGGTTTTCAAGTCCTTCCGCAAAAGATTTGTCGGCGCTAAACGATATTATTTGACTCATATCTTGGAATATGGGTGCGCTGTTAATAATAATACCCACTTAACAGTTATTAATCAGTCTTGAATCATTTCGACCTTTAGGGAACTTGGAGATGGCTAAGATTTCTCTTTTGTATCCCGGTGTGGTTGACAAAAGGCGTTACGTCTGACCAAGATGAGTACTCACAAGTTCTCTTTCGGCTTGATGAGAGTGAGAAGTACAGTTTTCGAAATGGCTACAAGAGCGAAAATAATTGCTGCCACCAAAGCAATCATCGAACCGCTACCGGTTTCTAATTCGGCAGAAAGATAGAGCCCAAGTAGGACAGAGAGTAAGCCAAAGAACTGGGTCCAAATTACGCAAGAACGGAAACTTTTCCCTAAAAATTGGGCCGTAGCTGCAGGTGTGACTAGTAATGCAGTGACGAGCAATGTCCCTACAACTTGTACCATACTGACTACAACTGCGGCAGTAATGATGCTGAACAAAAGACCGAGTGAACGAACAGGCAAGCCTTGAACTCGGGCAGCGAGTGGATCGATTGTCGTCGCCAGCAGACCATTATGCATCAATGCAAGTGCGATTAATGAAACCATGCTGATCAAGAAGATTAAATCAAAACTTTCGCTATCGATTAAGAGAAGGTTACCGAATAAGTACCCTTCAATATCCGTCGTGATACCTCCACCCCAAATGCGTAAAATGACCAAACCAAGGGCGAGCATCCCGGTTAAAAAAATTGCAATTGACGCATCACCAGTGAGCAGTTCTCTTGTTTGCATTTCATGGATGAGCACAGCCGCAATGACGCTGAATAACAATGCATACCAAAGTGGACCTGTTGCGCCTAAAACTACACCAACGGCCACACCTCCGAAAGAGACGTGTGCAAGACCATCGCCGATGAGTGCGAGGTTTCTGATGAGAAGGAAATTACCGAGGTATCCAGCAACTACAGTGACCAACAATGCTGCAATAAGAGCCCGTTGAAACATTTCAAGCGTGAAAAAGTACGGGAAGATTTCTCCTGGTATCAGTGGTTCAAGGCTTTCCAAAAGGGGAAAAATAACTTCTAAAACTTGAGAACCAAGACCCATTATTCTTCCTCCTTCTTCTCATGGCTGTGGTGATGATGGTGGTGGTTGTGGTGATCGAATTCATCATGCCCATGTACGTGCTTAATGCCACGGAGGTCTGCCAAACCAGTCAAATCAGGGAATTGATCTGAAGGGCCATCGAATTGTATTGATTCTTCAAGGTAAATCATTCGGTGAGTGGTTTGGCGTATCGCTGCGAGGTCATGGGAAACCATGAAAATAGTCTTGTTTTGTTCGTGACACAATTTGTCGAGGAGTTGCAGGAGTGAGTTACGTGATTCACGGTCAATACCAACAAGTGGTTCATCCAGGAGGATAAATTCTGCTTCTGAAGCAAGCACACGTCCAATGACTGCACGTTGACGCTGGCCACCGGACAATCGGGAGACATCTACATCAGCAACATGGCTAAGACCGACCATCTCTATTGCTCGTTCAACACGAGCGTTCGAGATTTTCTTCCGCCAAAAGAGGTTCTTTTTGTTGAGTGTCCCCAGTCTGACCAGTTCTCGTACGGTGAGCCGTATGTGAGGAGGCAGGCTCGCAGCAGCTTGTGAAACCCAACCCACCTTTCCGAACGTTTTGTTGCTTGAAGGAGGCTGACTGTAAATCTCGATGGAACCTGCTTGCGAGTGTAAAATGCCAAGAATGGCCATCAAAAGTGTCGATTTCCCGCTACCATTGGGCCCTACTAATCCTACAAATTCACCACATTGGATCTCCAAGTTGATGTCCTTGAGCACCGATTTATTGGAGCGATTGACGTAAAGTCCCTGTACTTTGAGTACAGTTTCTTCACATGCAAATGTTTCAATCATGATGTTGCACCTATCGTGGGCTGTTCGAGTTCATCTATCAATTGTCCGTCATACAGTCACCAATAGTGAGTGAAACGAAACTGTGTTCAGCAACCCAGACCAGCTTTCAGGTTAACCAGATTCTTTTGCATCAACGACAGATAATCATCATCGCTGTTGCTTGGGGGTAATTCCATGGTGTAAAGATACTGAATGGATACGCCGGATGGCATTGTGGATGATGTTGTTTGATCAACAATGCTCTTTACTGCATCTGGAGAGGTGAACTCTTCAATGTAAAACACTGAAACGTCCTCTTCTTGGAGGTATTCTACGGCCATTGCAATGTCTTCAGCAGTTGGCTCTCCTTCGGGGTCAACGCCATGAACGGTGATGAACTCGAGGTCGTATCGGTTTGCCATGTAATTGTAAGCCGCATGGTTAGCAACAACTGTTGAGTTGCTACACGTACCTGTATCCGAGAATGCTGCCTCGTAGTCAGTGTGCAATCCATCAAGTTGAGCAATGTAAGCAGCCGCATTTGCCTTGAATGTCGCCTCTTGGCTCGGGAAGAGCGTTATGAGGTTTTCCAATACGAGGTTGACTTGTGCCTTGAATGCTAGAGGGTCGAGCCAACTGTGTGGGTCGAACGCCAAATCTTCTTCGTGACCTTCTTCATCATGGTCATCGTGGTCGTCATGATCGTCATCATCTTCGCCGTGAGCATCATGGTCGTCATCATCTTCGCCGTGGGCATCATGGTCGTCATCATCTTCGCCGTGAGCATCATGATCGTCATGGCCGTCCATAATGACGAAGAGTTCGACATCGTGTGGAAGAGCAATTCCATAATCACCTTCTTCTTCAATGTGCAGTACAGCATAACCTGCTTCGTGGTCTTCATGTTCAGCGTGTTCGTCATGCCCTTCATGTTCTTCAACGAAGTGATTTACAGATTCAACGAAAGTTGTAAGTTCTGTCAAGTTAAGGAGGCCGTCACTGTCCACGTCTGATAGATTAAAATTCTCCATCAATTCACTTTCTTTCGTCATGCTCGTCATGGTCATCGTCATGGTCGTCTTCTTCGGGTTCTGGAATCAGTGAGGTATTGGCGTTTGATGCTGCCCATGCGATGTGTTCAGTCTCTTCCATCATGACTGAATCAATTCCAACATCGCTGACGTTCCATGTTTCACCGGTTTCGTTCCAGAGGTACAACGACCAGTACCAGGAGAAATCACTTGGTGCATCGACACCGTTGATGCCGCCTACATTGGTTCCATAGGTTTCGTGAACTGAATAATTGAGGCTAACATTGTTCTCGCCGAAGGCCATCTGAGTGAGGTTCCATCCAGTTGCATTTTCAGAGAGCATGTCGTGGTCGATTTCATACATCGAAGTTGAGTTGTCAGGATAGAGGACAGCGACATGATGCATCACTTCCTCATGGTCGTCATGGGTGTCCCCAGGGGTGTCGTCATGGTCATCATGAGTGTCGTCATGGTCGTCGTCGTTTTCTGTAATCCATCCAGTCCAAAACTCGTCCCATGAAAGATGGCTGTCCTGGTTTGAGTCGAATTCTTCAAGAGCGTGCTCCGGAGTCATTTCTTCGTCATGATCACCGTGTTCATCATGGTCCGTCATGGTCATCGTCAGCGTCTTCTTCGCCGTGAGTTTCGTCTTCTTCGTGACCATCATGGCCTTCTTCTTCATGACCGTGACCGGCATGGCTTCCGCCCATTGGGAGTACGACCATGTCAAATCCATTAGCCCATTCGATTTCAGATTCAAATTCGAGGAGAACTTCACCGGATTCAAGGTGGAAGAGATAAATCACTGTGTCAGAAGGACAGGAATCTGGATTCATGATAGTTTCTTCTGGCTGAGCGTGATTGTGTGCATCATGTTCATCATGCGATTCATTACCTTCGTCATGCTCATCATGGATTTCATTGCCTTCATCATGGTCCTCTTCCTCCTCATGTTCAGGGAAAGCCAAGTTGTAGGTGATGTGCTCCGCATGGAGTTCATCAGATTCGTTGAGTTCATCCGCATCTTCTCCGAGTGGGATAAACGCTGTCGCACCTTCGCTGAGGTGTTCACAGAGTTCTGAAATTAAAAGAGATTCATAGTCAAGGGTGTCTTGACCGGATGGCATAGCGTGTGTCATCACTGCAGCAGGGGCATCGCTACCAAGTGCAGACAATGTCGTTTCGACCCAAGGTTCGAGATTGAGGCCGTGGTAGAAGAACGCATCTCCTGACTGAAGAGCGATTAAATCAGCCGCCGATGGTTCATAATCGTGAACTGGGACATTTGATGGGCTGAGGATTTGAACATTCAAAGTGTCACCAGCGACTGCAGAAACCAATTGTTCAACGTGGTATGTTGAAACAACGACTGTTCCTAGAGTTCCGTCTTCATTGGGTTCAACGTCGTCAGAAAGACATCCTGCTAGACTTGATAAAATCATTATTACACTTACAAATATTGCCCGACCACTGTTGCTTCGCATGGCTTGGCCACCAATATTAACTATTTAACTAAAACTAATAAATTGTAACTTGATAATTATTATTAGTTTTCGATTTCACTCTATCCCACACCTTCTGAAATTGAAAACTTGGTTGGAGCAGAGAGATATGAACACTTAACTTTCAAAATGGGGAACAATTTCTCAGAAAGTTTGTTGCAGCACCTATGCGAGAGCACGGTTGTTGCTAAATCTAATCTGAGAGTTGGAGATAAAACTACCCGCTGTAAATGAAATGTTAGTTCAAATAATTATCAAAACATCACAAAGATTGAGAGCGAGGAATACATCCAATTGGATATGTCGCGCATCTGTGTACTCGGTGGAGGTCTAGTTGGAAGGTTCGTAGCCTGCACATTATTACAGCGGGGCCATCAAATTTGCCTTGTCGATTCTGAACAAATAACCCAGTTGCCAAGTTCGATTGAATTAGTACAAACGATGATCCAACCAGAAAATATTTCTCAAATAGTCTCCGGTTTTTCTGTGGTTGTAAATTGCTTACCCGGGCGAATCGGCCATGCAGTTCGCGCACCGCTATTGCGCTGCCAAGGTATGTTGGTAGCAGATTTGGCATTTACCTTAGAAGACCCAAGAGAGTTGAACCAATTAGCAATTGATAACAATTCAACAATGGTTTATGATATTGGAATTGCACCTGGGTTATCGAATGCTCTGCTAATGGATGCTCAGTGCGATTTCACCTCATTGCAAAGCGCTAAGATTTGGGTGGGTGGAAATCCACAACAGAGTGACGATGAATGGTCATACATGGCACCATTTTCACCTTCAGATGTGATTGAAGAATACACCCGTCCCGCGCGAATTAGAAGGGCTGGAGTCAATGTAATTGAGCCACCGCTGACCGAACGCCATGCAGTATCAGTGCCAGGTTATGGGCAAATGGAAGCCTTCCTTACCGATGGACTACGCTCATTACTGGATACAATTCACAGTCAAGAACTTCTAGAATACACAGTTCGTTGGCCGGGACACATCGATCGCTATATTGCAGGTAATTTCTCAGAAGCAGAATTGCTCAGCGCTTGGAAATTTGACGATGATAGGCCAGAGTTCACTTGGCTAGCAATCGAGGTTGTGGCCGAACAAGGGAGACGAAGATGGGACATTATCGATGAAGGCAAGGATGGTTGGTCCTCTATGGCGAGAACGACAGGCCTCGTCACCGTTGAAGTAACAGAGATGTTAGCAGAAGGACTAATTTCTCAAAGCGGAGTGATGGCCCCAGAGATTCTCGGGCAATCCAAACATTTGTTACAACGTATAACTGAGAGAATGAGTAATAGTGGAGTTAAAATAACCTGTAGCGAATAACTTCAAAACAATTCCAGGTCAATAAAATCATATTGATATATGACCGCTCCAAAGGACCGCTATGAAACCTAGCGTATTCCCACCCATCACAGGAAAGAAATTATTGCTAACCGTACTAATTTCTCTAGCGCTATGCCTAACCTTACCGGTTAGCAGTGCTGAACATGAATGGGACCACCGCTACACACTAACCGGCATTGTCACCGATGCTAACGGCGAGATTGCAACCGATACGCCCGTGTTTCTTGACTGCAGCCCTGAAAATGCTAATCAACAAATATGCGGCCATAATGAAGGGAGAAATTCAACTACCGATAATAATGGGTCATATTTACTAATTCTACACATTCATATCACGGATCATGGCTCAGAGATATATCTCTTGGTCGAGAATAAATCCTTCCGCCACGTCCTTGACCTAGAAGGAGATAATGGCCAAGCAGAAGAAGGCGACCGTACAGCTACGATGAATATTGACCTTTCAGCACCTTCTGAGCAAAAATCAATGTCACCGCTGCTAATGGCGAGATTGCAACCGATGTGCCCGTGTTTCTAGATTGCAGCCCTGAAAATGCCAATCAAAACATATGTGGTCACAGTGAAGGGAGAAATTCAATTACCGACAATAACGGTTCTTATTCACTGGAACTTCATATTCATTCACGGATCATGGCTCAGAGATATATCTCTTAGTTGAGAATAAATCCTTCCGCCACGTCCTTGACCTGGAAGGAGATAATGGCCAAGCAGAAGAAGGCGACCGTACAGCTACGATGAATATTGATCTTTCAGCACCTTCTGAGCAAAAATCAATGTCAAACGAAACGATTCTTATCGGAGTTTCTTTTGGTTTGGTCTTAATTTTGATAATGATGATGGCCATTAATTTTAGAAAATCTGATCCAGCGACTACAAAAGACAAAAGTTTTCAAAATAGAGCAGATTTACTAAGTTGTCCAAAGTGTGATACGAAATTGAAAGATACCAATCTAATAAACCACTTGATGAAAAGACACCACTATAGTGAATCGGATGCCGCAGAAGAGTTGAAAAGTCAAACTCTGCCTTGATCGACCAACCATTGTTGGCCGTAGTAGTTCCATTGTTCCATGGTCCAACCAACAGGAATTCCTTCTGCAGGAACGGCCGGCCCTACCACTGGAGCGGTAATTTGTACGGCCGGAACAAGTGCTGGTGCAACAGTTGGCATTACTGCTTGGGCAGTTACAGGTGGCAGCACTGAAGGCGATGTAACCGGGTCCCACAAGTGCTCAGCTTTTTCCAATCCATCATCCTTGGATTTGCGCACTATTATCAAAGTTATAGGAATCAATGCCAAGATAGCAATCATAGCCCACAACCATGTTTTTTGGTAAATCAATTGTTCTTCAGTTCGTTTTGCATCATTTGGATAAAAGTCCTGTTCATCCGAAACACCATCGCCATCGCTATCGAGACAGCCAATACGGTCAATGCTAGAATATCCTTCTACCAACGGGCAATCATCACTGAGGTTGGTTGCGGATTGATCTGCGAATCCATCACCATCACCATCCGACCAAATACGGATGTCATTTGGCCATGAATCTTCATCATCAAATACGCCATCGCCATCAGCATCTGGGCAACCCAGAGAGCCATTAGTTGAGTTTCCATATTGTGTTGGGCACGAGTCACCCATGACCCCTCCCATTCTATCGCCAAATCCATCTCCATCAGAATCATCCCACTGACTTGATTCGTTTGGTAAAGCATCTCCTTCATCAGAACGGCCATCGCCATCAGTGTCTAGGCAACCTAATCTGTCAACAACGGATGTGCCAAAGACATCTGGACAATCATCATATTCATTTCCAAACGGTTCATCACCATAGCCATCACCATCGCGGTCAAACCACTGAGTATCATCTGAAGGGAAAGCATCAGCACCGTCTTCAGCAGTGTACGATGTGCTTGGGTCTGACCAACCATCTCCATCGGAATCGCGACAACCAAGTCGGTCATTGAGTGAATCGCCTGCAAGAGAAACACAGCCATCAGCATCAGTTCCATCAGCATTATCGCCATATCCATCCTCGTCGATATCACTCCATTGAGTACCATCATAATCGAAAGCATCAACGCTTTCTGTCCAGCCATCGCCGTCCAAATCGCTACACCCAAGTACATCGCCTTGACTGGAAGTTCCTGCAACCATTGGACAATTATCATTCACATCCAGGTAACCATCACCATCATCGTCAAAGTCTTCTGTCGCATCTTCGCAGCCATCTCCATCTATGTCATTGCCTTGGAATGAAACGAAACCAAGTGTACCCAAAGGGCACATATCTTGGCCACGTACTCCTCTACTACAATCAGTACTTGGGCCGCCAGTATCACACATACCATCTGCATCATCATCGTAATCTTCATCTGAATCTCGGCAGCCATCAGTATCGTAATCGTTTAGATTATCACTGGCCCAATTGAGCATTCCTTTGTCGCAACTATCATCAACATCGAGAATAGTATCCGCATCATCATCAAAATCTTCACTTAAATCATTACAGCCATCCGAGTCATAATCGGTTGACAACAGCGAAGTCCAATCTAGTACACCAAGTTCACAGTCATCATCAACATCGAGCATACCATCGTTATCGTCATCTGTATCGCAGGCATCACCCATACTATCCAAATCATGATTATCTTGCCCATTGTTTTGGATGTTTGGACAATTATCAACGACATCAGCGACACCATCGTCATCGCTATCGGATTGCGGGTCAAGACGAATCACTTTATTTTTAGATCCATCAACATAGTACAATTTTCCATCAGGCCCTATTTCTAAGCCCATTATAGATGATGCATCAGTATTAACGGTCTGTAAAAGAGTTGCAGTCGTTGGCGTAGTTCCCAAATCATAAGCGCGAATTTGCCCATTGCCATTTGTAGAAACAAATAGTGTATCGCCATCTAGGGCAATACCGCTTGGTCGGATCATCCCGGTATCGAGTACGCCCCAAGAGACGCCGGTGATACTACTGTATTCATGCAGGGGTTCCATTCTGGAATTATCGTTGTAGATATTAGTTGAAGTGGTGGTTGGGTCATCTGTATCGACCCAAAGTATTCTGCCAGCACCACTGTCAGCGATGTATAAAATTCCACTATCTTTGTCGAGTACCATATGGCTTGGAGTGCCAGAGGAGCGCGATAAACTAACCTCACTATATCTTCGCACGATACCATCGGAATGGTCATCCTCTCCAGTATCGTGGTCGGCTTGGAAGTCATAATAAACCAAATCTCCATACCAGCCATCGAAGTACCAGTAAGCATTACCAGAATCATGTGCAACACCCATTCCCAAAGGAGATTCATGTAACATATCTATGTGGCTGCCAAGAAGGCCGTTACCATTATTCTGATTTTCAACTGCAAAGTGGCTTAGGGAAGATGGCCAAAGAGCAGGACCCATGAAATTATTTGGACTACCTTGGCCATTGAATGTATTACGAGATTCTTGTGCGGTTACAAATTGATAATCAAATTCATTGCTATATGCTCCAAAAGCAATGGCACTGACCTCTTCCATGAAGTGATTTCTGTTAGAGTCTAGACGGATCTCAGACCATTGAGTAGACAATCCAGTATCGTGAATAATCGTCACACTATCTGTTGCACGATTAACAATCCACAATTCATCACTACGACTACTTCCTGGATGAAATTCTAAATCACGAGGAGTATTTAGGTCATCACTTGAGTCGGCGATTAGGATTTCATCAAAACCAACTCCAAATTGGGCGACAGCAGTGTGGTGGCTCGTTTCGCTGGTGGTAACATCCTCTTCTAAAAGCGAATGTGCTGAATTATACATTGGCGACAAGGCGAGAAGTAGTACAATAAATATGGCAATCCGCATAACTCTTCCCAACCGACTACCACTCAAAGCCTTTTTTCTATTTGGTTCATCAATAAAAGTTATATTTTATTTGGCAAATGCGGCGACTGCAAGGATAACCGTGGTATAACTAGATAATTACAAATCATAATAGAGCAAAGGCCGCTAATTATTCTTCTAAAGATGCACCAATCTTCAAAAATTATCACACAATAATTCAATCAACACAAGTAGCGTATTTTTGTGAAACCGGCAACAAGTTTAACGCCTAATTTTTGTATTATTGTACATGGAAGGAGCCAACGACCAACCCCCAAACGAAAACCCCGCTTCCCTTTTTGTCGGCAATACAACCCAGCAAAATCCTGCCTATGTAGAGGGTCCACTATGGAATAGCCAACCCAATGACACACTATCTCAAAGCGGTTGGACATCTTCAAAGGAGACATTTCGCAAGTTTTTTCTCATACCTTCCTTGCTTTTTTCCGTACCAGGTCATATTGCAGTATTAGGCGCGGTATCGGACAATTATCAATTAGAGTGGACTGGAATAGATATGTGGATGGTTTCACCAATTGTAGCCATTATCGTTTTAGCCATTATTCTAATCATCGGAATTAGTAAAAAAAACAAAAGTATTCTTTATGCAGTATTGGCTGGATTAATTACTGATACTATTATTTGGTTTCTTTCACTATACTACTATGCGTACTTCAAATATGGCGGTTGGTGAGCCCCACTCAAAGATCAGTAAAAACCTGTAAACAAATCATTCTTCTTCTGATGATTCACTTTGCATTCCAGCGAACGCAGCACGAAGTTCTTCAACATCAATTCGGTTATCTTCATTTATGTCAAAGGCTTTGATAATGGATGATACTTGACCAGGTGAAAGGAATTCTCCAACCAGAGATTGCAGTCCCCTTGTGTAACTCAGGTCCGTTGATAGAGCCATCAGAATCTCCATCTATTTGTTCAAATAAAGCGTCAACTGAAAGGTCCTTCTCTTCTAAACAAGCTGCAAGTTTTTGCATTGAATCATTTAGTGTCCATTGTTGTTCATCATCAGGTGACGTGTCGCTCATAGCCTTTGACAGTAGACCTAAACCAATAACTCTTTGCAATATCCGAATATCAATAATATCTGATTAATCACTCAGAACTTCTCCAGTTTGAACTGCCCACAAACGAGCGTAAATACCACCTAAATCTACCAAATCTTGATGCCCACCACTTTCGACTATCTTTCCACCATCAAGAACGATGATTCTATTGGCATAACGAATCGTTGAGAGTCGATGGGCGATTATCATAGTCGTCCTATTATCGGAAATCTTTGCTATGGAACGTTGTAATGCAGCTTCAGTTTCATTATCTACTGCAGATGTTGCTTCATCTAAAATTAACAACGGCGCATCCTTGAGAACAGCCCTTGCAATAGCAATACGTTGCCGTTGCCCACCACTTAAGCGGTAGCCACCTTCGCCAACCAAAGTATCCCATCCACTCGGTAATTGTTCTACAAATTCTCTTGCTTCAGCAACCTCAGCAGCCGCCCAAACTTCTTCATCACTTGCATTCGCTTTACCATACCTGATATTCTCTGCAATGGTGGTTGGAAATAATGTCACATGCTGATCTACCAATGAGATATTTGAACGTAAAGATGGCAAAGTCCAATCCTGACTTGACTTGCCAACCCACTCAATACTACCGCCATCAATATCGGAAAATCTCAACAACAATCGCGTCAATGTAGATTTTCCAGCACCAGTAGCACCGACCACACCCAATGTCTGGCCTGCGGCAATTGTTAGATTCAAATCTGTGAATAATGGCTCCCTATCGTTATAGCAAAAACTAACATCACTCATCACAATATCTGATTTCTCAGCATCTTCTCGAGAAGCAACGAAATCACCGTCTACAATTTCTATGGGGCAATGAAGTAAGTCCAAAACACGGGTGCTGCTGGCCATTGCTCTTTGATATAAATCAAATGTTTCACCAAGGCGAGTAAGCGGCCAAAGTAATCTTTGAGTCATAAAAACCAAAACTGAATATGCTCCGATAGCAAGAGTTCCTTCCAATGTTAGCCAGCCACCAAGAAGTAGGGTTGCAGTAAATCCAACTAGAATTGCCATGCGGATTAGTGGTGTAAAAGCCGCAGATAGCCGAATTGCTTCCTTATTGGCCATCCTGTATTGTTGACTTAATTCTCCAACCCGCTGAGCCTCTCGCTCTTCAGCAGTAAATGATTGAATTGTTGTCATTCCACTCAAATCATTTTCTAATAGAGCATTCATTTGCCCAGCAGCATAACGAACTTCAGTATAACGCGGTTCCAATGATTTTTGATAACGGAACGAACCCCACAAAATAATAGGGATTGGAAGAACTGCAAATAATGCGACTTGCCAAGAAATAATTAGGAAAACAGCAGAGACGATTATTACGGTTGTAGCAACTTGCAATATGTCATTAGCACCCTTGTCCAGGAACCGTTCAAGTTGGTTAACATCATCATTTAAAATAGCCAATAGATCTCCTTTTTGCCTTTTATCAAACCAGCCACTGCCCTGTTTTTGGATGTGTTGAAAGGTTTCAACTCTCATTTCATGTTGAACGGTTTGCGCTAAGTTACGCCACAGAATAGCAAAGAAGTATTCGAATAAAGATTCAAGACCCCAAATAGCGAAAGTCAAAACAGAAAGGAAAAGTAATTGTTGCATTGGGTCAGCAATACCAAAAGTTCCCAGATACGAATTTTCTCTAAGAACTACAATATCAACTGCTAGGCCAATAAGTAGCGGTGGAGCCAAATCCCAAATTTTGTTGAGGACTGAACAAAGACCTGCTAAGCGGACTGTGGATTTGTGCGGACGCATATATTGCATCAAGCGCGCCAAGGGTGCTTCTCCGCTCATACCCCGTCCTCACGCGGCTTGGACAATAAGACTCGCTTTTACTAGTATTACAACCAATTACAGCAAAAGCCCTATTCAATAGAGAGCCAAGCCCACATTTAGGGTTGAAGATGCGCCGAGACGATATGACCACCTTGCAGTATGTTACGGAGCCATCTGAGCATTGCCGACACATCACACTTATCGACCCAGCGAGCCAATCTCCAGATGTTGCTGCACAGCGAGTAATGGTAGCACTTGATTGTGGGACCTCTATGATATTCGTAGGCGGCTCAACCGATACACCTGACGCAATTGTACATGAAACATGCGAGGCTATCCAAGAAGCCCTAGAGTTGCGTGTCTTTGCTTCAAGCCAAAACCCTGAATGTGATGAAGATGAATACAAGATTCCAGTCGTACTGTTTCCAGGTGGAGCCCATGCATTATCTCCAGCAGCCGATGCTATCACATTCATGATGCTGATGAATTCAACCAGCAGAAAATTCCTCGTTGGAGAACAAGTTAGAGGCGCACCCCACCTGCATAAGTTTGCAGTTGAAGCACTCCCCACCGGATATGTCGTTTGCGCACCGGGTGGAAAGGTAGGTGAAGTCGGTCAAGCAGAATTAATTCAAGAGGATGATGTTGAACTGGTCAATGCCTATGCGAGATGCGGCCAAATGTTCGGATTCAAATTACTATATCTCGAAGCGGGAAGTGGCGCTGATACACAAGTTTCTCCTGCTTTGATAGAGAGTGCAAAGCAAGTTGACGGCCTGACACTATTGGTTGGTGGTGGGATTAGAACTGGAGCACAAGCCAAGATCGCTGCACAAGCAGGAGCGGATTGGATAGTAACTGGAACTCTAACAGAAGATGCAGCTGATTTGGCGGAATTGCGTTCTCGGCTGAGTGAAGTAATCGACGCGCTTTAATCCACTCTGCAGAATTGCGCCTACAAAACCGGAGATTAACAATTTCTTTGGATTCAAACGTACTCGACGGCACCCTTTGCTTCACAACCCACTCTTGAAACCGATTGAAACTTTAACTAAAGATTATATCTCGGATGTTGGAGGCGGAAATATGTACTACAGAGTGAGCATAGCACAAATCAATCCAGAACAAAAAGATGCTTTTGTTGCAAGAGCGGATGAACTACGAGATGCAATGCAAGCACTCCCTGGACTCCAATCCGTAACCTTCATTCAAACAGGTGAAGGAGAAGCTGTGGGTTTGGCAGTCTATGATTCCGAAGAGAGTTTCATGAAAGCAGCACCTTTGGTTGTAGAAATAATGGGTGGCTTTGCAGAGTTCTTTACTGCTCCTCCAGAGCAAAGATCTGGACCGGTTATTTGGTCAATGTGAACCTCAAAATTAACGCTGCATGTATCTTTCAGTCATAGCAAGGGCTTTCAGCGGGCCCTTTACGTCCGTACCGTCGAATAAAGCGACGATTCGCAAATATTCTACACATGGGTTTGAGCATAGCCCCTTGTGTAATCCATAAGCACTTATTGCTAATAAACGGCGATTACTTTATTCATCTGTGAAGTGAATAGGGCCTGTTCATGAAGACTGACCGTGTTTTCGTTTTGCTGCTTGTCGTTTTACTGCCCCTTTCCGGATGCTTTGGTGGAGGTTCTGTGGGAGATGCCGATGCAGCAGATGATGGCAATGAAGATAATACTGTTATCAATAATTATTACAATAATACAACAACTGTTGTACAACCTCCATCATTGCTTGTAACTTCAGGTACATTCGGAACTTGTAGTACATGGACAAATACAACTACTAATGGAGTTACAGATTCTGTATGTGAACAGTGGGAACGCCCTGCTACTGGAACATATGAATATATTTCTATATCTGAAAATACCACGATTAGAGTTCATGGAGTATCAACAGCATCTTACAATATTGGGTATTTTTCAATCACCTGCGACTCGGGTTTTACAACTGGAACACAATATTTTGGAGCGCCATATACACTGGCAGTTGTTGGTACAGATGGCAGTAACTGTACATTGGTAAATGATGCAAACTCAATATTGGGCTATTGGAGTATAGTTTATGAAATAGTGCCTGTAACCGTTGTATGATTCAAACTAATGCTGTGAATTTGTATTTATCATCTATTCACAAGGGTCTATGCTCAAACCCATGTGTTCAAACTTAGTGTTTGGAAGGGTTCGCAGTGGGTGCTATTCGTCGCTACCGTTGTGCTCGCCCGCATGTTCAAGGGGACCCCATGAATTTATTCTTTAAAATAGTTCAATTTAAGAGAAGGTACGAGAAGCACAGAATATGTCAACAACCTTCTCGCCTGATGGCAAATGGATGTGGAATGGAGCTGAATGGATTCCAGCACCACCAGTGGCGGAACTGACCGTAGTCGAATCTGCACAGTCAACAATTCAACAAGTTGCTCACTCAACTGATGTATCCGTTGAAACTCTAACTCAAATGGCTCCACATTTTGACATAAACAATGACAAGAGCTTGGATCAATATGAAATGGAATTGGCCGCTTCTGCATATCGAAATCCACCTTCTAGCCCATATGCCCCTTTAATGAAACCGACGGTAAAAAGAAGATCGAAAAAAATCATGGTTAGTATAGTTGTAATAATGCTAGTTGCCACGACATCTTTTTGGATGCTATCACCTGATTCTTCGCCAATTTCTTCCATTCACGATACTGACGGTGACGGGTTCCCAGATAGTGATGATGCCTTCAAGTTAAATTCTAGTGAATGGGCCGATCAAGATAATGATGGCGTAGGAGATAATGCAGATGCCTTTCCTAATGATTCTAATGAAACCTTAGATTCGGACAAAGATGGTTTTGGAGATAACGTCGATGCCTTTCCTAATGATTCTAATGAAACCTTAGATTCGGACAAAGATGGTTTTGGAGATAATCAAGACGATTGCCCAGATACCGCAGGAACATCAGAACTGGATAAATTTGGTTGCATAGATGGCGATGGTGATGGGATTTCAGATTCATCAGATGAATTTCCAAACGATTCATCTGAATGGGCTGATATTGACGGTGATGGATTTGGAGACAATTTAGACGCTTGCCCAAACTTTGCCGGTACTTCATTTTCGGATCGCTCAGGTTGCTTAGACTCTGATTCAGATGGTTTTTCCGATACACAGTCGGATTGGACAGTTGACGATGGAGGCGATGCCTTTCCAACAGATACAACTCAATGGCAGGATACAGATGGAGATGGTTATGGCGACAATGTGTTAGGAAATAATCCCGATATCTTCCCTCAAAATCCAAATGAATGGGCAGATACAGATGGTGATGGCATTGGCGACAACACTGATATCGACGATGACAATGACCTTGTGCCAGATGTTGATGACTTGAATCCCAATCGAGATGCTGCTGTGTTCTTGAACTTCTCTCTTTTCACTGTCTATGAATACATGGACTACCTTGACAACTATGCTGAGGTATACTTGTGCGTATATGTGAATTCCTTCGAACAGGGATGTATCCCCGATCAATCCACATATTGGAGTCTTGAAACTGGAACTACATATTTGTTGGATACTTCATATTTCATTGATTTAGATGAATCAATTCGTTATCACTCTATTGAGATTTATGCGTGGGACTCAGATGCTTGGGAAGATGACTTAATTGATATCAGTTCTGATCCAGATTGGAGCTCACATCTATTTGTCTATGATAGCGTTACAAGTCTTTCTAGTGAATCATATGTTGCGGATGGAACGCTTGATTCTACCGGTTGGGACGGCGTCCTAGAGTATTCAATGGAACCTTTCGATAACCGAAATTATCGAGGGCACGAGTTTACCTGGGATTATGATAATAGTGAATATTCACTGTTTTGGAGCCTCGATTACTCAACATACGCTCAGAGTCGAGCATTACCACATGACATTGATTGGAGCGGAGCATCTACACTTGCGGATGTGGTGGATCAATACGCTGCTTTCGCTGTAACAAACCAGGCCTATGTCACCGAACTCGCAACGGAGCTCAGAAACATGGCCATTGAGAATGGATATACATCAGAATTAGAAATTGCTGAATTCATTTATGCGTTTGTTGGAGACATACAGTATCAACTTGATTCGATTGATTATGGAGATCAAGAATACCCTAAATATCCTATTGAAATGCTTTGGGAACAGAATGGTGATTGCGAGGATGCAGCACTTCTCTACATTAGCCTGACTGAAAGTATTGGTTACGATGCAGCGTTAATGATTGGTGAAGTAAAATCAAGTTCCGATGAAGAATGGGGCGGTCATGCGTGGGCAGTCATTTTCATCCCTGACCATTCGGGTGATGGCTGGTATGGATTAGGCTCAAAATCCGATGTACCATATTATTTCGTTGAAGCGACGGCTCACTATGATGGTTCCTCAATGATTGGTATTAATCCATGGTATGATGTGCAAAACCATGGATTCTATGACGTCGAATGATTTCCTATAACCCGATAATAAATGGATAAACCATCACTTAGCAACACGAGGGTAGGGCCATAACACCCTTGTGAACAGGTTTAGTGAATTGATGGGGCCTCTATGGGTCGTATACAACGGTAGCGTCTGAGGCAACCACAGCGAGCCCAGGATTCAGCTATTGTGAGCGTGAGGATGTTATGGTGACACCCTCTGCTGTTTGACTAGATGCTGTAAAGTTCGACATTTTGAATTTGTTTCTTGAGATATAGAGCAGCAACATCGTCGTGGTAAAGAAAATAATTAGGCCCAGGGTCGCGACTGAGAACATAACCATCTCAGACGGTACTTTCTCAAATTCTACAAAACGCCAAGTGAATGTACCCACTACCACATTGTGCAAACCATGCCAGAAAATACACACCCATATATTTCTAGAAATTTGATATGCATAGCCGAGAATCATCCCCATCCCAATCCATTCAATTAAACTGTATACTAGCCCCATCCACTCCAATTCATAGACAATAATGGCGACTGGGAGGTGCATCAATCCAAATAGGATTGATGCCAAAGCAAGCGATTGCCATTTGGGCAACACTTTCTCAAATTGATTTTGCAAGAAACCTCGAAAAACGAACTCTTCGACGATCGCTACAATTAACAGATTTGTCAAGGCCATGACCAGATAATGTGACCATGATTCTGTGGTAAGAAAACCGAATTCAAAATTGAGCTCAGTATCACCAAAAAGTCCCGAATTATATATCGCGTAGGATCGAATGAAATGCAAGATCAATTCGGCTATTATCAATATAATTCCAAAGACTAAGGCTCTGAAGACGAATGAATTCTTAGAAGAATAATCGGAAAAAAACCGAACCGGGGTTGCAGTTTCTTTTCGTACAAACTTCCAGTACAGAAAGATAGGTGGAAGGAGAATTATTGGCATGGAAATGGCTTGTGCAAGCAAAAATTGCATGCTCCAAATCGGTTCGACATAGGGTAGTGAAACCAAGCGATAAACCGTCCAACAACCTAGGAGGAATATCCACAATCCCAGCAATTCACCAATGTGTCGTCCCTTGTGAGTGTTGGTCATGCATATCGGTAGTTGTGCTTGGAAATAGAACTTGTTGAGAATTAAGCAGAGGGAGCCCTTATGCTCAAAATGAGCACGTCGGTAGCGAGGCGTGAGGTGAATCATAATCACCTTTTTAGTGATAGATATTTATTTTTTCAAACAACCTAAACCACCTATGCATATTATCTCCTATCGCTTACAGGGGTAGATATGCAGAAAAATGCCTATGCTTTAACACTCTTATTGCTATTATTTCCTTTAACGGGATGTATTGGGGCCGACAATGAAACAGAAGTAGAAATACCTCTTGCTTGTAATGAACTCGATTTTACCACACATGAAATTACAACAAGTTATCCAGAGCATGAGTTTGAAACATGGATTGAAACAAATACGATACGAGATGGAATCTACATTCAGAATTCAGATTTATCATATTTCGAAGAAGCCACCCAAGTCCTTTTGAATGAGCAAATATTCAACTTGACCCCATATAAATCTCCAGTTTATGATACGCACACAAAAATTGGAGTGGGATGGATTTATTCGGCCGATGGTACAGGTGGGGGAATAGACTACAATATTGGAGATGTAATTTGCCTTATTGAAAACCCCGAAATAGTGCTTATACATGATGGAAGAGGTGATTCTAGAGTGTGTAAAAATACAATACTTCGTTTAGAAAACGGAAACTATGAACATCATCTCCCTGATTGTAATTATGTGCTAACAGAAAATCTTGATCGAACCTCAACCATAAGAGGTTCTGTTGAGTTTCCGAGTAATTCAGTATCTCCAGAAGACTGTGATTCCTTATCATTCTTCAATTCATTTAATTCAAGTGTTGTTGGAGTTAATCTTTCAGTTGCAGGAATTTGGGGCCACTTTGGAGGAGGTAACGAATTCCGAGTACACTATAATGGAATTGAGAGTAATTATGTAAAATCATATTTCATAAATGCACATGAACAAGACAGGTACCCCCTCACACAAGAGGCAAGCATCAGGAGTGTGGGGATTCAAGTCAATGTCTTGTTGAGGGACTGTAACATTGCTGGTGTTGAGCTCTATGCAGATGAAAATTTAACTGATCCAGCCTCCTTGGATAGAAACTTGACAACAGCCGATACATGGGAGGTCATTGCAAAAGAATGTTCATTTGACCGTAGTAATGCTTTATTAGGAGAATCGCAACTACAGTTCTCTCACGGATGTTCTAACTCATATTCAGGGGTGAGTCCAAGTTTTTGCGAAGACTATCCTGACATCTGCGAAGCATGGGCGAACGAAATCCAGCCCGAATCATCACATATGTATTATAGCAATTTTACTCAAGCGATTATTAATCAAAACTATTCAATGTGGCATGCGATGTTAGCTGACCAAGTTCATTCAATAAACAGTGATGTAGTTTACGAAAAGCAAAACCTTACCGAAGAATTCTTTGAAAATTTCACCAGCAAAGTTGGAGCCATTGATCTTGATAATGCCTCTCGACTTGATTTGGCTCAAAATCATTGGCAACTGCGACACTCTCCTTACACAAATTCAACATTTAACTGGAGTTTTGTTCCCGTTTATGGAAATTTGGAATGGGGAGTTGTTTCGCCAATAGCGGAATCCGTTCTCTTACAAGGTCGGATTTACAATGATACAGGATGGGAGTATGGTGGAATATTTGTTCCCTCTACTACGTATCAAATTCATACATGGGTTATGGGTCCAAACACAACACCCTTGCTTTCTGAATATCTGTTAACAGTTGTGCTGGAGCGAGATGGGAATGGGACGCTAAGCATCGTTGGCATTGCCGATTATACAGTCGTGATTCCACGTTAATAATCTGTTAAATCTTACAACATATCATTACCACGAATTCGCAAGGACCGAGCAGAATACCCTCAAATATTCTAGAAAAATTCACACCGTCTCTTGTGGGTTGATACAGACAACCGACATATCATTGCCACGAAGTCGCAAGGGTTTTCTCAAACCCCTCAAGACATTATGGAGGAGTACAATGGGTGTTCAGTCCCCCCAGTACACTGCCTACCCACGCGTGAAATACTCACTAGAGGGTGTACAGAGGGTTATGGAAGTACATACGTAACATTCGACCAGACTTATTTCTCAATATAAGACCTAACTCTTGCATTCTAGCGAGTGCGAAAATCTCATTCAAGTATTAATTAAATTCGGAATTTTGACGGGCCAAGAGTTAAACTCTGATGTGTATAAGATTTTAATATGGACGGTTTAGATGAGTTTGAAGAACTCGAAAGAGAATTTTCAAATGTGCTAACTAATCCATCGAAAAGAGTCTTATCTGGTAATTCTAAAATGCATGGTAGCCAAGCACAAAACCTCTTTCAACTCTTAACAGAGAATGAAAATATTCAAGGTGTCGAATTATTGAACAAAAGAGTAACTTCTAAAGGTGGACGTGATTGGTCTAAAATAGCCCCTATTACATTATTTGGTTTAGTATTTGTAGGCGGAATAATTTCCATTCTTTTTCTCCTCTATTCATCGATGCGACATGATAGCCCCGCCGATATTGGATTGACCATAGGTATAAGTTTGTTTACAATTCCATTCCTTTTATTTGGCGTTGCGTTATTGGGTATTGGTTTTGAAGGTTTTATTAGTCCTGTTAGACATGAACAGATGTTAACTAGTACTTGGTTAGACAGTAATAAGGGGTTAATCATTATAATGAATGATGTTTATGATGTTGAAGGAGATTTTTTCCATGATTCTAAATTAATGTCCTCTGTATATTATACCAGTTCGGATACTATACGTATTTATTCCCAGCGTCCATATTCTGATTTTGATTCAGGAGTTAGTCGGCCAGGTGGGCGTAGTGTTTGTATTTGCAAAGACGGAGATATGTCTTCTTCAGTCGCTGTGTTGGCACAATACAGTTTCGCTCACAAAGGTCCAGCAAAGCAGTTGGCAATAGATTACTCGAAAGAGTTAGGGATTCCATTTCTAGGCGAAGTTAAGACGAGATAATTACCTCGTAAACGACGTCGTTGCTATGATACCGACTGCTTAGATTTGATAAGTGACTTTATTCAATCAATACTATGATTTCCAACGAGGCGTGATCGACTCCCGCCTTTTCTCTAAATTTGGTCATACCGGGGTCCTTTAATCGCTTATCCTCAATTGAATTCATTTCGACAACCGTGTATACGTTACTTTCGTTGTCAGTTTCATGCCCATAAGCTAAGACTCTAACGTTATGTTTTAGCCTCATGGCCTCGTTTGACTCGAATTCTTTCTTCCATACACCGTAACCTTTGGTCACTTTGAATTTTGATATCACTTTCACTTCTGAATCACCCTAGGAATTATTACTTTCAGCCCATTCAAACAAATCCCGAAGAACGGGTCGAAGTGTTTTCCCTTTCGCCGAACATGTATACTCGACACGTGCTGGAACTTCAGCAAAAACTTCTCTTGTGACAAGTTCGAATTCAATAAACTCTTCCAACCTTCGACTCAGGGTCGTTGCAGTAATCGACAACTCACGCTTGAGTTCATTGAATCTTACTGGGCCTCCTCTCCTGGACAGAAAATAGAGAATCTCTAGCACGTGAGATTTCCCAAGCATTTCAATGGTGTTTTTTACTGCGGATTGAAGGCATATCGGCTTCACTTCGGCGACTGGTTGCATAATGTTACCAAGTATCCGCTGTATATCAACTTGCAAGTATCAACCATGGTACTACAGTGCCAAGATTGAGACTTCTCCCCCTTAATACTCAAGTCAAGTGCGATGTTTACTAGGAGTTGAATATTATGAGTAAATGCGGATGCGGTAGATCACCAACAGGAATGTGTAAAGGATGGCATGGTCTATCCCAAGAAGAATTTGAAGCTAAATTGAAAGAACATCAAGAAAGTGTAAAGGAGGAATAATTATGAGTAAATGCGGATGTGGTAGATCGCCAACAGGAATGTGTAAAGGATGGCATGGTCTGTCCCAAGAAGAATTTGAAGCTAAATTGAAAGAGCATCAAGAAAGTGTAAAGGAAGAATAAGTTATGCAACTAACAAAAGAAATGCCTACTGGGCTCTCCACCGCTTTGAAAATGACCTCGATCAATCTGAGTTTATTGGTTCTCTTTTACTTCGTCTTGGGCTTTGATAATTTACCAAGTACAGCACCGTTTTTCATGCTATTCGTCATGACGATCATCATGGGTGGATTGATTCCTGCTTACTTTGGCGGCTATGTTTTCAAAATATTTTCAAGGAAAGGCGCTGGGAAGGAAATGACAATCTTCGCCATTTTGGCAATCACTCTTGCGATATTAAACACGATTCCAAACGGAAATAATGATGCTACATCAGATATGTACTTGATCACAACAGCATTGCACTTCTCAACTGCAATCTCTGGGATTTGGTTTATTCCTAGAGGTATAAATCTTGAAAATACTGATGCCTAGGCTCATTCGCTTGATTGAAAGTAAAGCCATGAATCCAGGGACTCATTTTTTGAGTTTCAGAAACTCGAACAACCTTGCTAATCTAGTCTAAAATAGCACCAAGGTACAGACTGCTTAGGTTTCCAGTAACAATTTGAGATTCTGGTTTCAAAGATTTGCTTTTACGTAATCTACCGCGTTGCGGAACATTTGCAATCCTTCGCCTTCCCATTCACCCAAAACATCACTTGATTCTGGGCCTGGTGCTGTATTTCTTGTATGATCAGGATGTAGCCACTTAGCATAAACCGCCTCTGGATGAGGCATTAATCCGAATACTAATCCTGTCGCATCACAAACTCCTGCAATGTTCCTCATACTACCATTAGGAGATAGGGGGAATGGGAGTAATTCATCAGTAATTCCTTCACCATTTTCTGTTGCTGGGTCAACATATCTTACTGTAAGTTGATTATTAGCAGCCAGCATGTCAAAGTCTGTGTTATCTGGTAATACGAATTTACCTTCACCATGTCTTACTGGACAATCTATTCTAGTAATTCCCTTAGTCCAAATACAAGGGCTGTTTGAATCGAACTCTAAAGTAACCCAACGGTCTTCATAACGGCCTGAATCATTGAGGGTTAGGCTCGCTCTTTGAATGAAGTCTGGAAGTGGGTCTTGTCCTGCTGCTGGGCCTGGTAGTAATCCTGTCTTAACCAGAACTTGGAATCCATTACAAATCCCAATAATCGGTTTTCCTGCAGCAACAAATGCGTGAAGTTGTTCACGTAGTGCAAAGCGCATTCTATTTCCCAATAATCGGCCACTACCTAAGTGGTCTCCAAAAGAAAATCCACCCGGGACTGCCAGAATATGGAATTCGTCTAGAGAGCGGTTGCCATTGATGAAATGGTTAACGTGCACTCTTGTCGCTTGGCCTCCAACCAAGTCAAATACCGCTTTAGTCTCGTGATCACAATTGATTCCAAAACCAAATAATACAGCAACCTTCGGAATATCTACCATCAAGCAACACCTCCTGTAAGGTCAAGAGTTCCTTGCCATGAAGTAACTAGTTGTTCTACTGGCAATTCAACCAATTCATCATATCCATCGGTGATAACGAGGGTAGTTCCAACGGTTGAAATTCCTAATAATGTGATGTCATGACCGGACATTGCTTCAACAAAGTCAGCTTCGTTTCCGGCTGAAACTCCGATGACGATTCTACCTAATGACTCGCCCCACATCCTTCCCCAAAGGTCTCCGGTTCCAGTTCCATCGATGTCTATATTGGCACCACATCGCCCGCCGATACACATCTCTGCTACCGCTACTGCAATTCCACCTTCACTGCAATCATGAGCTGTTCTAACCAATCCAGATTGGATTGTCTTTGATAGAGCGCGATATGTATTGAGTTGTGATTCTGGATCTAGTAATTGTGGTACTTCGCCACCAATTCCGCCTGCTTCTCCACTTTCTTTTAGCATGAAGGCAATTTCACTTGCTCCCAGTTCTTGCTTGCTGGTTCCGACCAAATAGAGGCGCTCTCCAGCCCCTTTGAGGTCGCTTGTAGCAGTGTATCTGACATCTGGGTGGTCTCCGAATAAGGAGAATAGTAAAGTCGGTGGAATTGAGATTTTACCCTCACCACTACCGTAATCATTCTTCATTGAATCTTTACCACTAACACAAGGCAAACGGTATGCTCGACAAACTCTCTCCAATTCTCGGTTTGCTCGAACCAGTTGTGCCAATTTGAATCTACCATCTGGCGTCTTGACCGATTCTATTGGGTCTGGCCAACAGAAATTATCCAGTCCTGCTATCTTGTCAACATCGACTCCGACACATACTGCATTACGAACGGCTTCATCGATAGATGCTGCAGCCATTGCACCTGCGTCGATATCTGAATATCTAGGTGCGATTCCACAAGATACGACTATGCCGTGAGGATTGCCATGAATCGGTGCAATTAGTCCTGCATCTCCCGGCCCATCTCTTTCAACACCAACGAATGGCTTGATGACGGTCTGTGCGATGACTTCGTGGTCGTATTGACGAACCCATGTTTCCTTACTGGTGATATTTGGCCTTGCTAACATTCGTAGCAAAAGGTCGTTGTGATCACTTTGTGCCGGAACGCTAAATGGTTCAAGTTGAGGAGATTTCCATTCTGATTCCAATTGTAGTTGTGGAACACCATCATGGAGGAATTCAATTGGCAAATATGCTACAGTCATTTCATTGTACTTGACGTGGAAATATCCTGTTGAGGTAAATGTTGCAACTGCTGTTGCTTCCACCTCATGCAGTGCAGCCAGTGCGTCAAATGCTGCACGATCTTCCTCCTTAACCGCAACAGTCATTCTCTCTTGACTTTCAGAAACTAAAATCTCCCAGGCTGAAAGACCGGCTTGCTTTAGAGGTACTTTTGCTAAATCAATTTCACAGCCATTTGTATATTCTGCCATCTCACCAATAGAGGATGAAAGACCGCCAGCTCCATTATCTGTAATACAAGTAATCAATCCGCTATCTCTCGCTTCGAGAATCATATCAACCATTTTCTTCTGAGTGATAGGGTCGCCAATTTGAACTGCTGAAGAAGGAGATTCTTCGGTTAACTCTAGTGAGGAAAAGGTTGCTCCGTGTATTCCATCATAGCCAACTCGGCCACCGACCATATAGACGATATCTCCTGATGTTGGAGTCTTGATGTGCGACTCTCTTCCATCTGCTAAACGACGTGGCATGATTCCGATTGTACCGCAGTAAACCAGTGGTTTGCCGATATATCTGTCATCGAAAACTATAGCACCGTTGACGGTTGGAATTCCAGATTCATTTCCTCCAACACGAACTCCGGCATGGACTCCGCGCAGCACCCTAGATGGGTGGAATAGATTGTCTGGTAAGTCGCCTTCCCAGTCAGGTGGTCCGAAACAGAAAACATCTGTATTAGCGATTGGTCTTGCCCCCAATCCTGTTCCAAGAATGTCGCGGTTAACCCCGACAATCCCGGTCATAGCACCGCCGTATGGGTCTAATGCACTTGGTGAATTATGGGTTTCTGCTTTCATACAGATAGACCAATCATCATCCCAAGCGATTACTCCGGAGTTGTCGTGGAAGACAGAAAGTAACCAATCAACATCCTTTTGCATATCGTGTGTTGGATCCATGATGTGAGTTTTGAAGATTGAATCGATGGTGGTGTCCTCTCCAGTTTCTGTATCAACGTGGTGTATCTTTGATGCGAAAATCTTGTGCTTACAGTGTTCAGACCATGTTTGTGCTAGACATTCCAGTTCGACATCCGTTGGTGCATCTGGTGAAATTCCTATCGCTTCTCTTAGATTGCGAGTCGCTTCATCTCGGTAATGTCCTTGAATGGTTTGCATCTCTTCCAGATTCAGCGCGAGTAGTCCTGTATAGGATAATTCTTCTAATTCTGCATCACTAATTTCTAAATTGACTCTTTCTGGTGTGGTGAACACTTGTGGCAGTCTTTCTGGGAATTCGATTTCTGGCCAATCGCCATTAGCGCATGCTGCTGAATCGGAAACTAAGGCTCTTTGAATCAAGCCATTGTAGATTGTTCCCGCTAGCCATTGACTATCACAGTCGCTTGGCAATCCATAGAATGCGTAGGTGATATATGTTGAAATTTCTGCATCTGTGGCTTGAGGAAAAATTGTGTGGAATCCATCAACTGCTGCTTTGCCTGGGTTATCGGTAACGCCGGGTTTGAAACCGATGGTTATGACGCAATCTGGAGCTGACGGGAATATCTCTGAATTGGTCATTGCAAGAGTATTGGTGAATCCTACCTCTATTATTGGGTCGGTAAATAAGTCATCAGAACGTGCTGCGACTTCCTCTTCTGTAATATCGGATTTGATGAGAAAGCCAACGATGCTGCGGACTTCTGTTGCACTAACCGCATGGTCTGAAAATAATTGTCGGCGAACGGAATCTCCGCGCACATCGCGCATCCCTTGGCTTTGTTTTGGTGTGACTTCTACGCGGGTTACAACCATGATAATTCACCGCCCCCCTATGGGGGGCGTTTGGAGGCCATCGCCTACGCTCTTTGAACAATACGGAAGCATTCACTTTAACATCGGCGCTAAATATTGCCCTGTAAAACTCTCTTTATGCGCTGCAATGTCTTCCGGTGTGCCTTTTACAAGTAATTGCCCACCGCGTTCGCCGCCTTCTGGACCTAAATCAATAACCCAATCACTAGACTTGACCACATCGAGATGATGTTCGATAACAATGATGGTATGCCCCTTGTCTCTAAGTTCGAATAATACTTCAATTAATTTCTTAACATCTGAAAATGCTAGACCGGTTGTTGGCTCGTCAAGAATGTAAACGGTGTGCTTATTTGGAGTTCTTCTCAACTCACTAGCAAGTTTCACTCTCTGCGCTTCCCCACCAGAAAGTGTTGTTGCAGGTTGGCCCAATCTAACATAATCTAGGCCAACGGTGCTGAGTGTTGTCAGTGTACGGTGGATCTTCTTATGATGTTCAAAGAACTTAACCGCTTGACCGATTGGCATTTTCAATACATCGTGAATTGTCTTACCTTTCCAAGTAACTTCCAAACATTCACGAGTATAGCGCTTACCTTCACAGATATCACAAGTCATCCATACATCTGGCAGGAAGTTCATTTCTAACTTTATTGCGCCGCCACCTCTGCATGCTTCACAACGACCGCCTTTGACATTGAATGAGAAAGTTCCAGGGGTATAGCCGCGTTCTTTGGCCAGTGTTGTCTTAGAAAATAAACTGCGAATCTCGTCGAATACTTTGGTATAAGTGGCGGGATTTGAACGAGGAGTTCTGCCGATGGGTGCTTGGTCGATGACGATTGCTTTGTCAACATATTCCATTCCCTTGATTTTATTATGGCTGCCAATAACTGTGTCAGCATTGTGTAGGTTTCTCTTCAGGGCAGGGGCTAAAATCCCGGAGACTAGGGATGATTTTCCAGAGCCTGATACACCGGTTACTGCAGTTAAACAGCCCAATGGGAATTTGACATCTATCGATTGTAGGTTGTTATGGGTTGCACCTTTTATTTCTAACACCTTACTGGTTGGTTTCTTACGAGATTTAGGAATTGGAATCGATTTTCTACCACTGAGGTAAGCGATAGTAACCGATTCTTCATTATCCATCAAATCTTGAGGTCGGCCATTAGCAACAACTCGTCCACCTTCTAGCCCAGCGCCAGGGCCCAAATCACAAAGCCAATCCGCTTGGCGAATAGTTTCCTCATCGTGTTCGACCACCAGTAGAGTATTTCCAATATTACTAAGATCACGTAGTGTTTCCAATAATCTCGCATTATCACGTTGGTGCAAACCGATTGATGGCTCATCGAGAACATACATCACCCCGGTTAATCTTGAGCCTATTTGGGTTGCAAGGCGAATTCTTTGACTTTCACCACCTGAAAGTGTATTAGCCCCTCTATTGAGAGTTAGATAATCTAGTCCCACACTATCGAGGAAGCCCAATCGAGACTCTATTTCTGCCAAAATATCTTTGCCGATATAGAGGCTTCTTTCATCAAGTATTTCCATCATATCAGCAAAGGCTTCTGGGGCGCCTTCTCCATCTGGTTGCCATGACCTAATAACAGATAATGCATCATGAACTGAGCAATTACTTACCTCTGGGAGGCGAATGCCACCAACTGTTACAAAGCGAGCTGCTGCGTTGAGTTTTTCACCATTACACTCTGAACAATCTAGGTCGGTCATACAGGAAATTAAGCGGGAGCGGGTTCTTTCAGAGGTTGTTTCTGTATAGGTTTTCTGAAGGCGCGGTATTACCCCTTCCCATGGCTTACTGTAGTTGTATTGTGAACCAGATTCACTAGTGAATTTATAGTGGATTATAGTTGATCCGGAGCCGTACAAAAGTATGTCTTTCTCATCATCATCTAACAGTTCAAATGGTGCTGTTGTAGAGATTCCATAGTGCTGGCAGGTATTTTCCATCAGTTTTCTATACCAAGATGGAGACATAGATTGGCGCCATGGAAGAATACAACCAGTGGAAACACTAGCGTGTTTATCAATAATCAATTGTTGATTAAATTGACGTTGAACTCCAAGACCTTGGCAAGAACCACACGCACCTAATGGTGAATTGAATGAGAAAACACGAGGTGATAATTCGGGCATAAAAGCGCCGTGATCTGGACAGGCGAAATCTTCTGACCAGGCTACAGTTTCTCCCTCTTTGGTAAAGCGGGAACGCGTTCCTTCACTGAGTTTCATTTCTTCAGGCGGCGCCCTTAGGCTTTCGATGGCTGTAGTCCCGCCACCTAGTTTGATTGCGGCTTCCACCGCTTCGGTCAAGCGCTGGCGCCGGTCTTTAGTGCAGGTGACTCTATCTATTCTGACATCTATATCGTGGCGGAAATTTTTGTCTAATTGTGGCGGCTTTTCGAATTCTACCTCGTGCCCATTGACCTTTCCGTTAAGATATCCTTGCTCAATTAATTGACGGAATAAATCAACATGTGTTCCTTTTCTAGAACGAACTATTGGGCTCCAAACGGCAACTGCGTGGCCTTCCATATTCCACATAATGTCATCTACAATCTCTTGGACTGTGCGTCTGGCTACTTCGCGACCACATTGTGGACAGTGTGGTTTTCCAATTCTTGCCCATAATAATCGTAAATAATCTTGGATTTCAGTAACTGTTGCAACTGTTGAACGTGGATTGTGACTGCCTTGTTTTTGATCGATAGATATCGCTGGAGAAAGTCCTTCAATTGAATCACAATCTGCTTTTTTCATTTGCCCAATAAACTGTCGCGCATATGATGAGAGACTTTCGACATAGCGGCGTTGCCCTTCGGCGTATAATGTGTCAAATGCCAAACTGGACTTACCCGAACCAGATACACCAGAAATAACGACGAATTGCCCCTTGGGTAATTTGACATCAATGTCTTGAAGGTTGTGAGTTCTAGCACCCTTTACCTCAATCCATCCTGCATCGCCCGGCTCACTCATTACCTCACCAATTAACTGGGCGCGTCAAGGGTTCAAGAAGTCCTCCCTAAACAGGGCACTGTCATCACCTTTGAGATTCTGGGCCGGTGAATGGGACTTTTGATGTGAAACGCACTGGGTCATTGCTTTGTGGATGAAGAAATTCTAGTGATGTAGCGTGTAGGCAAACACGATTTAATGGGTTGGCACTGGATTCGTGTATTTCGTCACCAACCACTGGGCAACCGAGATCTTTCATCGCCATCCGAATCTGATGTCTTTTTCCAGTATCGATAGTAATGTGGATGAGTGAGACGTGTTCATCACTATCTTCGATATCCCAATGAGTAATTGCTTTTTTAGCGCCTTTGAAAGTGGAGCTTACCTTTCTAACGTGCAGATGTTTATCCTCTACTAACCAGGACGAAACTGTACCTGAATTCTTCTCCGGGCGCCCTTCTACTAGAGCGTGGTATGTGCGATGTACACTGCGTTCAGCGAATTGAAGTTGCAGAGTTTCTTTGTGTTCTTTATTCTTAGCGAAGACCATCACGCCAGATGTATCCCTATCTAGGCGATGAACGATGTGACACCAATTTCTGGCACCACTATGTTGCACATAATCCACACAGCGAGAATGAAGTGTATCGGTTTCTAATTTATTGGTGGCAATGGATAGCATTCCTTCCGGTTTAAGAACTACTAATATTGCCTCGTCTTCATAGATTATATCCAATGCTCGGCCATTGTATTGAGCCTTTGGCGAAGGGGATTCTTCAGCGGCTTTGACCTTGTCTAAAATTTCGATTTTAGAACCTACTACAACTTCGTGTTTAGCCCGAAAGCAAACTTCGCCATCGACTGTGATTCTACCACCGGTCAACATTTTACGCAATGTTGATTTACTAGACTGAGGAAATAGTTTAGCCAAAATATCCAATAAATTACCTTCTTGCTTACTACTATATTGCATAATTTCACCTCATAAAATGAGTGCGTCAATCCACACTCCAACCTCAGCCTTTTGGCCCGGTTGTAGTAAAGTTAGTGCGTCTGCACTAGCTAAACTTTCCAAATTACCTGAGCCTTGATGGCTGCCTTGTGTTCCTATCAAGCCTTCTTCAGTACTATGGATTTGTATTCTTCTGAGAGTCGTACAATCATCTGTTGATTTCACTCTATCTGCCAACTTTACGCGCACTAAAGTTTCTTTTGGCCCCGCGGCAGCCGTTGAGTGGCGTAACCAAGGCGCAACTATCATTCTGAAAACTACGTGGCTACTTACAGGATTCCCTGGAAGACCAAATATCGGAGTTCCTTTCCATGTTCCAAATAATGGTGGAGAGCCTGGTCTTAATTTTACTCTCCAAAACTTGAGATCTCCTTCCTCTTGCATTATCTTTCGAACTAAATCCCAGTCACCCATACTAACTCCCCCAGAGGTTAGAATTACATCACAAGTTTCTGCCGCTTGGTCTAGAGCCGCTCTCAGTTCATTGAGTGTATCTGGTACTGCATTGAATCTGTGTGGCTCGTGGCCTAGCCATTTTACAAGTCCTGCCAATCCAAATGAATTCGATTCGTATAACTGGCCGGGTTGAAGTTGTTGCCCGGGGGGAACTAATTCATCTCCGGTCGAAATTATTGCAACTTTTGCTTTGGCGACTACTGCAACCTCTGCGTGACCCATTGTAGCACAAAGTCCAATTTTACTCGGGCTTAATATTGAGCCTTTTGAGAGTGCAACCTGTCCTTTTTGTAAATTTTCTCCTCTTTTACGGATGAAGTGTTTTTTGGACTGCTGTAGAAGTGTTACAGATTGTTGTTGTTCGTCTACTTCACATAATTCGATTTGTAAAATTGAATCTGCACCATTCGGAATTGGTGCTCCAGTCATTATTCGATAAGCACATCCAGTTTCTAGGTTTGAGGTTTCAATATCAGTTCCCGCCTGAGATAGCCCTGTTATTTTTAGCGTGGTTGGAGGATTTAGAGTGTCTTCAAAGCGCATTGTGAAACCATCCATTGCTGAATTATCAAATGCTGGGTCATCGACTTTACTGGTCAAATCTGTTGCTAATATACGCCCATATGCGTCGTCCAGTGATAGTATTTCATCACCTAAAATGAGTGGGGTTTGTTTAGCGATGCGTACTGCTTCGTCTAAAGATACGAAATACGGAACCTCCCCCATAATTATTGGCGGGATGATTAGTTGGTTTGAGGGTGTGGGTTGGCTAATATACAAGTCAAACAAATATCTGCCATAGAATATTCAATATCACTAGTTGCGGGATTTGCGACAATCTATTCATCTCAGCAACCGTGGGAGGGGGTATGGAGGCGTTAACAACGGGCGTTCTCCTCATAGCGCTTTGTTTGATTGCTTTCCTTTACGCAAGTGTTGGCCATGGTGGGGCTTCTGGTTATTTGGCGATTTTATCGCTGACAGCCTATTCTTCACAAGATTCTGCTTGGTTGAAACAACATGCTTGGAGTTTGAATCTAATCGTTGCTGGACTTGCCTTTATCGCATACAAACGCTCAGGTTTTTTCAGTTGGAAACTAACCCTCCCATTCCTCATTACCAGCATACCCGCAGCGATAATTGGTGGTTATCTGAAAGTTGATCATGGAATATATGATACTTTATTATCGCTGACTTTAATCTTTGCAGCTTGGCGATTGATGACAATAAAAAGCAAAGATTCTGAGAATGTTTTTGTTGACCCTCCCGCCTACCATATTGCTGCAATAGTCGGGTTGGCTATTGGTTTGTTAAGCGGCGTTATTGGAATTGGTGGTGGAATCTTCCTCTCGCCGATCATATTGCTATTTGGTTGGGGTGATGCAAAAACTACTGCTGGTGTTGCGGCAGCATTCATCTGGTTAAATTCTGCAGCCGGATTAATCGGCAGTACCATCTCTGGACAATTGGTTCTCGATGGCGAGGTAATGTTGCCATTTGCTATGGCTGTAATTATCGGTGGAGTCTGTGGTGCAAAAATCGGAGCTGATGTTTTATCACAACAAACCGTTCGAAGAATATTGGTTTCTGTGCTTCTACTAGCCGCGCTGAAGCGGGTTGTAGAATTGCTTGGTGCTTGGGTTTAGTAGTAATGATAAAAACTATCAGAATTCCATAACATTTCCACATTCTGGGTATGCGCAGGAAACCGTATACTTCGCTTTCTTTGGTTTAGGAACTTTCAACATTGAACCACACATTGTGCATTGTACTGTTAGGGTGTCTGGGGCCTTACTCTCTGGATTATCGGTTAGAGTACGTCCAACATCTGTTGACCACCCTAGTGAATCAGTATAGGTGTCAACCTTTTTCATCTTTTTTTGTTTCAGAGAGAGGCGCATCTTACGCTTCTTCTTCTGTCCCGGTTTTGGTCCCTTTTCAGCCATGTCAATCTGTCCCCCCCTCGTGGTTGTCATATTCAATTACTTCGGCTATATTCTTCACCTAAAAACTCTGAAACACCATTTTCTGGAGTGTGCACAATATGGCCATTTGCTTCTAATGCTTCGACCAATGGTGGGCGAGCATGATTTGGATCTGTGTGGTAAACAACTACTTCTTCGGCTTCACATGCTTGAGCAAATTCAACAATTTCTTTGTGTCCTGCGTGAGTAGAAAATGTGAATTGGTCCAATTCAAGAGGAATTTCTGTCATTTTGCCAAAAATGCGAAGTTGGCCTTTATCTTGCAACATTCTGCCACCAGTTTTACTAGCCTGATAACCAGTTTGCAAAATTGCATTTTTGTTATCGTGGCGAAGTCTGTTGAGATACCATAGTGCTGGGCCGCCCTCAAGCATTCCTGAAGTGGTAACTATTACATCGGCCTCTAAAGCTTTCTTTTTATCTGATTTACTGGAAACTTGTCGCGACCAACGCCAAGCAGATTCTAGGGCAGAGGGGTCTTTCAGTGCTTCTGGATGTTGCATTTGCAATTTGGCGATTCTCTTACCCATGCCATCAACATGAACATCGAGGTGTGGCATATATTTGTGTAAATTCATCACGATGTCTTGGGTTCTACCATTAGCGAAAGTAGGAATTAATGCAGTACCACCTCTGTCAACAACTTGTTGAATTCTATCTACGAAACGTAATACTTCTTGTTGCATATCTGGATGATCTCTTCCACCATAAGTTCCTTCAAGGAAAACAGTGTCGACCTTTCTTGGTTTTGCACCACTGGTTAGAGGAGAATCTCTAGTATCAAAATCCCCTGTCATCAGAACTTTGCGGTTAGGAGTTTCTATTTCCAGCATTGCAGCACCAGGAATATGACCTGCTTTATGTAAAGACAATTGCCAATCTTCATGTTGCCATTTTTTATTATAATCGTGAATTTGCCAAGATTCTAATGCTGTATCTATGTCTCTTTTATCCCATGCTAAAGGATATTTTTCTATCGAACTTACTTTGTAGCAATCATGCCACATTAAATTAGATATTTCTGCAGTCAGAGCAGTACCGTGTAATTTAGTTCGGTGATTAGCACATAGCCAAGGAGCCATTCCAAGATGATCGATGTGAGAGTGAGTAATTATTGCATCTTTAACCATAGGTGCTTCGGAAGGATAGCGTGGAGGATTTGTTGGAGCTAATCCATAATCTAATAGAAGTCGAGTTGATTTAGCATCCTCTAACATGATTCCAACGTTACCAACTTCGTTTCCACCACCTAAGTAATGGTATCTTAAACCCTTTTCTGGAGGTTTTTCGGGATATGAAGAAGTTCTTCCTGGGGCATATAGAACCATATCAATCAAACAACCCTGATGTTAATGTCAAAAGAACCTGTGGTATAATTTGTTTTAGTAAATAAGACATAATTCGCGCTTTCATATGAATATATCCAATATCTCCAACACTACAAAAGGTAAAAGCAGTAGACCCCCATAAAACGTAAATTTTTGCCACGATTCTACTTCACCCCAAGTATCTTTTTCATAAAAACCAGCAAATAAATCCATAAAAGCCATGATTAATCGAAGAAGCAGAATGTTATTAAATTTTACCAGTATCTTCAGGGGACACCCCTTGATTTCCACTACAACCTTTTTTAAAAATTTGAAAATAACTTTTCCATTCATCTTTAATCTATAACTTCAATAACCTCTCGCGACCATATCTTTCAATCCTTACTTTCGTTATCTCCAATAATCATATCTCCCTTACTTTCGTTAGAGATCGATAAATATCTCCATAGGAAACAGAGGGGTGTGGTAGTATAATCTCTTTCTTTCAACTTTCTAAACTTTTATCATTCCATTGCAATTTATTATTATTATTATTTTCACTCTACAAATCCACATTTAAATTTTATTATTTTCTCTGCAATGGACATCGGCAACTTATTTTTCACAATCCAAACTTATCCTTTAAAACTGAATAATTTAAATTACCACTGGACAAAGAAACCATCTATAGCAATCATCTGGCAAGATGTAATGGCACGCATAGCAGACCATGTTTTCGTCATCGATGATGATTTGTGTTATGGTTGCGCAGCGTGTATTACCCTATGTCCAATTAACATTATCGAATTGAAGGATAGACTGGTTGTAGTCGAAGAAGAAAAATGCACACATTGCGAACTATGTATCCCTTCATGCCCTGTTTTTGCTCTAAGCATAAAACCAGAAGGAGTGCAATTAAATGTCTGATATAGTGATTGTCGGTGGTAGTATCGAAGGCTTGATCTTATCTATTTTATGCGGTAAGGAACATAATGTTACACTTATCGACATTCATCCTGAAATTGGTTTTCCTTGCGTAATACCAGGTTGGGTAGAAAGACGTGAAAGTTTAGAGAAATTTTTAGGAAATGAAGAAATGACACATCTTAAATTTTTACAAAATCCAAAGGGATTTGGCTTACGCGGAGAATGGTTATTCAAGATCTTAACAATTCAAGCAGCTCAACTCGGAGTCCGTATTTTGCTCAGATGTAGAGTTACCAAAGTTGAGGAATCTTCTCAAAAGACAACAGTCTCAACAATTGGTGGCAATAATAACGGAAATGGAATAATAATTTGCGATAAAATGTTCGATTTAACAGAATATTCAGCACCCGCACCGGGTAAATTACAACACAGCATGATAGATTCATCTGTTCAACACACATCAAAACAAAGTTTCCACCACTGGGGTGGTCTTGCACTTTCTCAAGAAATACAAAATGCAACAGTAGAACCTAAACTTCAATTAATGCGCGATGATGGATTATGTGAATTTTGGTATGATCAAAAACCAACATGGCATCCGAAAACAGGTTGGATAGAAGTGATGCAAAACACAATACCAAAAACCCTAGAAGAGATGAGTATTGACAACAGTATCGTCTACGCTGAATCCTTATTTGACTCACTTAATCGTTGATATTGATGCACAAACTTGCCACCATCTTGAAAACCCCCATAGTTTGGGCCAAAGTAGTGAGGATTCCCCTCATTGAGTTGATTTTAGATGGCCGAACACCCGATGGCAGACCTTCGCCGCAAACTTCACGCAGCAGGATTACTTGCAAAGCCTGCAGGTAAATCCTGGACAAAAGTAATTTTTCTTTTCATAATAGTGGGTGTATTAATTTTCAGCCATACCCGGATAACGATAATTCAAGGATTAATTCTTTTACCAATTACAGCATTATTTGCCACAACATTATCCATGACTGCACACGAGGGAGTACACTCATCAGCTTGTAATTCTAAATGGGGGAATCTAAGCCTTGCCGGATTAGTATTCCCTTTATTTTCTGGTATGTCGATGGAATATTGGCGAGTAAAGCACAATATCAAACATCACGCCCACCCGAATGTGATTGACAAGGATCCTGATATTTACGCATGGCCAATCACATTCACTCAAGAAGAATATGAATCTAGTGGAGTCATTAGGAAGTTTTTCCAGAAACATATTCAAGCGTGGGTTTTCTGGCCAATTTCGCTTCTAGTCGGGCACTTTGCTGCGATGGGATGGAATCAGGTACCTAATTAGCCACCCATTTATTTCAAAAAAGAATCACAGATTTTCTAAGATTTGGCTTGCTGATACAGGGCTTGTTGTACTCCACTTCTTCTTATGGCTCGTTCTCCCAATACAACTTGGAATGCCTTGGCAAACTGTAGTTGGATTTTACGTATTACTGTGGGCTTTAGTGGGAACAATGCTAACAGGGATTTTCATCGTCGGCCACGCAGGAAGACCAATTGTAGTTGAGTATGACAAGAATTGGCGCTTACAAATAGAAACAGCACGCCGTATAAAATTCGGACCGATTGGTTCTTTCTTTTTCGTTGGATTGGATTATCAAATTGAACACCATCTCCTTCCTGCCTTGTCACATTTTAACTTACCAAAGGCAGCACCGATGGTCAAACAGTATGCAGAAGAGCGTGGCTGGGAATACGAGGAAGTCGGATTTATTTCTGCTCTTTGGTCTTCAACGGTAGCTCTGAAAAATGCGTGGAAAACCCCATCTATTGTGATCGATACAACCATTGAAGCCAATGCAAATTTAGTTGAAGACCTTTCACATTGATATAGAAAAAACATCATCAATTATCACTGTCTGGCCAAAGTCATGGGCAGCGAGAAACTATTCCTTGAAAGCATAGAAGCGGGCTATTTTACCAACTTTACAGCCCAGGTTACTATTGCCGAAGAGGATAAAGTAGTTCTTGATAGAACTCTATTCTATCCACTGGGGGGTGGTCAAAATTGGGACATTGGAACATTAAATGGTCCCAACGGAATATTGCAGGTTAGCGAGGTAAGAGGGCGGGACGATATTTTCCATCACCTAGGACAAGGCCACCAACTCGAAGTTGGTGACGAAATAACTGGCAAAATAGACTGGCAGAGAAGATATGAGCACATGCGCATGCATACAGCCCAACACTTGGTTAGTGGAGTTGTATATGATAATTTTAATGCGGCTAGGACAGTAGGAAACCAAATTCATACAGAAAGGTCGAGAATTGATTTTAACCCAATTAAATTCGATGAAGAAATGTTACAACAACTAACCCAACTAACCAATGATTTAATTGATGAAAATCACGCAGTTAGCGATCAACAAATGACACGATCAGAAATCAATGCCATAATGCCGCCAGAGAGAACAAATATGGATTTATTACCCGCTTCTGTCAATAATTTAAGGATTGTAAAAATCGGAGACTCTCTTGATTTATGCCCATGTGCAGGAACTCATGTCAAACAATTGGGTGAGATTGGCCATATAGAAATAATCGGTAAGAAATCCAAAGGAAAGGGCACTCAAAGAATATCATATACTCTGAATGAGGGAGATATTTCCTTCGAGGCCAATAACAAAGTCATTTAATTTCCATGAGAGTTTAAACACTCACATCAAAGGCTTTACTCTTCTGAGAAATAATTAATATTATTTACATTTAGAAAGCGATTAAGCGAAATACACTATTTGGGAATTAAAAATCCAAATCATCATCTAAAATCTCGTCCAAATTAGAAATGGCATCCTTCAATTCCTTTCTAGCGCGCTGGCGGGTCTCAAAACCAAGGGTTTCCATATCTTCAGCCAACTCTTTTGGCACACTTTGAGCATCTACGGCCGCGTGAATACGATCTGTTAGTTCCAAATCTTCTCCAATTCTATCACTTCTATCCACTTTAGCAATTGGCTTGCTTGGAATTGTTCTTGCCCCATGGTGGGCGATACTCGCCTCTGCCTCTGCATCACTCCATGCATTTTGACCGATTTTAGTTGCAACATCTACTTCAGGTGCGGAATCCTTCCACGGATTTTGATTGGCAACATCGCGGATAATATTGGCTTTCTCGGTATTCCTTTGAGCAGCAAATAAATCACCGACCTCTTCAGAAGTAGGTAGTGGCGTGGCCGTTATTAGCGCAGCAGCAAGCCGTTGCTGCTCGAGTAGCACTTGGCCATGAACTTCATCGTGATCGTGTCTATGTGGTGAAGCTGTCATCACAACCAATTCTTTTGCGAACTGAAGTAATTCATCATCGGCAGGAGCAGTGGCGATCAATTCTCGCACATTACGGTGATGGGAAATACAACTCTTACAGCGTTGCGAGCCAACAACATCACTCTCATCACAACGAAGACAACAGGCTTGAAGGCCTAATTCCTTCATAGCACGTCTCGGCATTGACATGGTTACTCCTCAAGTAAGCGAGTAACTAATCACCCATCAACCCTATGATGAGAGGCTTCAAAGCACAGCAGCAACACTTCACGGATATGGGCACACGAGACGACCGGGCTAATTTGGTCGACGACGACCCATTTTCTCGTCCACAGAAAGCCAGAATCCACCGTATTCACCAACGTCAAGCAAACGATGGAACAATTCACTTTGATACCAACTCTGGAAATATTGGTGGAATGTTAAATCAATTACTTAGTGGCTTTCAACAAAAACCTGCAACTATGCACGATGGTCGGATTTGGCACTTTAGTAAAACGGAAAAAAGCCATTTAGCATTTGCAATGGGCGCATTTACTCTAGCATTAGGATTGATGCAGGTCGGCGGAATTTTTTCTATATCAAGAAGCGGATTAATTCCATGGGTTATCGGTTTGCTACTGGCTATGCCCGTAATGTTCTTGGCGATAGGCCCAGCGTTCTTATTACATGAAATCGGTCATAAAATAGTAGCCAAAAAGAATGGTTGTTGGGCAGAGTTTAGAGCCGACCCAAAGGGCCTTAGAAATGGTGTTTTAGTGGCAGCACTTCTTGGAATTGTCCTCATGGCGCCTGGCGCTGTTATGGTTGCTGGTTTAGTTACAAGAAGACAAAATGGGCACATTGCAGTTGCCGGACCTCTAGTAAATCTATCCTTATTTATCATCGGAGTACCACTTTGGGGCGCGGTAATAGGGCTAACTGGTTCAGCTGAATTCGCCCACCAGCCATACCTTTCCAATGGTTCATTAATTTGGCAAGCAATGATTTTTGATATTGGATGGTGGTGGCTATTCGCAAATCTAGGTTTGGGGCTCTTCAATATGTTGCCATTTGGCCCACTTGATGGATTGAAGGTAAAGGATTGGAACGAATCAAGCATTCTATCTCGTACTGGCTATTTTTGCATTACCAAGAATCTGCTGGTATCTCATGGGGCTTTGGGGGCCTACGGCACTATTGCAAAGTATTGCAGGCTACTTTTAAAGCAGATAAGAATTGACTACAGGGTCTTGATCTAGGTGGAAGAAAGAGTATGTTGCCCACCATACGATAACATCAAGGCTGTCTACTAAATTTGACACACCGCTATTATCTTCACCATATCCTTTGTCAGTGGTATCCATCCATTGTTCCATCTCTTCCAAAGTATCACAGGTTTGATGATAACACCAATATCCATCGACTAAACCCCCGAATCCCATAGTAACGGTTTGTAGATTATCTTGGAATGAAGCGTGGTCACTTCGCGCAGTAGAATCTTCATAGACAATAATTTCAGGCTTGCCTCTTGATAACCAATCATCAACTTTCCAAGTATCTGCTTCGAAACCGGTACCTACTAACACAGATTGCTGCTGTTCAACACCAATAGCATCAGAACCAATCCACATAGCAAGGCCTACCATTTCGGGCTGCATTAGTTGCGTATGGTCATCAGAAGGTCCGATATAGACTCGCATTGGCCAGACTTCCTCATCCTTCGGATAACCATCTGGGTCGACTGTTGGGTTAGGGTCTGAATGTGGTGCGCCACCGCCACCAGGCCAATTCACTCCAGCCATATCGAGATTGACATAGTTCGTAACAACCACATCGGGATTATCTTCCTTAACATAATAATCAGTCCAGTAATCACTACCTCTCTTACCACCCTCTTCTCCAGACCATAGGCAGAAAACCATTGTTCTACGAGTTTCATAATTGGCCATTGCTTCAGCAACAGTCAGTACCATGCTTGTACCAGCAGTGTTGTCATATGCGCCTACACGAGTTCCATATGTTCGCACCCCTGTGACGTGAGGGTCTAGGAGTAATGCATTAGCGGGAGGGGCGACGTCAAAGTGAGCACCAAATACCATCCACTCATCAGGGAATTCACTACCATATCTAAATCCACAGATATTGTATGCTTCAGGATTTTGATTATCTAATATATCGGTGAATGCATAACGCTGAGTAACAACATCTAATCCAAACGATTCTAATTGATCTTGTAAGTAAACTGCGCCAGCCTCGTAAGCACCATTGCCTTGACCAGCCCACCTGTCTAGATAACCAACAGCACCATCTGCCAAATCCGATGGGTCGGGGGTTTGGTCGGTAAGATGACTTAGGAAGTTGTAGGTCGTCCGGCCATTAACCACACCAGTAGAATGACGCCCACCCTCATCTTCTGAATAGCCTGGAGCGTTCTCTCTTGCTACAGCGAGTGGATAATATGCAACAGGGCCTCCAGTTTCTTGGCTACTATTGAATGTAACATTTTCACTACCAATGCTCATCACTGCACCACGGTCTGCACTAAGGTGTCCATCTTCAGCAATCCAAGTTGACCAAGATTCATTGATTTCTCTAATAGGCCAATTATTTCTGCCGAATTCACCAATAAAGACGTAGGCCGAATTAGTTCTTGGTGGCGCTAAAACGTTTAGTTGAACCGAATCACCCTGGCGTAAATCAACCACAGTAGAATTGAATACATACCCTGTTATGACATCTTTAATCAAATAAGGAACGAATGCAGAAACATCCTGTTGAGCAGAAATAGTTAGGGCTTGAAATACCCCGCCGCTCAAAACTTCTGGAGTGACTACAACATCATTCATACTCGGCATATCATTTCCATCATCTTCGCCAAAGCAACCTGATAATGGAGCCAAACACATGATGCCTACCAATAGCAAAGCGCGGATGTGTGATGTGGCGAGCATGGTGTTGCGTGAACGCCCCCCTTCTCAAGTCTGCGCCTCCTTAGTATCATCAACAACAGTAAAAAGACGCCCCAAGGCGGTGTAAAAAGGAAACCAATTTACACAAAACGGGGAATTACTGTCAAACTAGCAAAGGTTTGATAAGGGTTCAAGACCAAATAATAACTGAGTAAAATGGCTATAATGGCAGAAACACTTGTGCACGAATTATTACTTTGTAACAAAAGAAAGAAGTTAGCAAAGAAATCGAAGACTATCCCACAAAGAACAAGTTATCTTTGGGCAAAGACAGTAGTCTATGACGAAGTAGATCAAAAATGCCCCGTCATCGAAGGATAATTAGTCTGAAAAACACCGACTTCAAAGGGCATTGTTACATCACCAATCACGGCAAAGGATTCGACTAAATCACAACAGCTCATTTGGAACTGGTGTTTGGTCCATATGTAAGAATGCGTAAACAGCCCACCAAGTAACAATATCCCAAGAGTGAACGAGATTTGACTCACCTGTTGCATTATCAGTCATCATGTATTCTTCCATAGTTGTCAATTTGTCACAGGTCTTGTGGTAGCATGGGTATCCATCTACGACCCCATTCCAACCAAGCGTAGCCACACCAATTTGTTGGAATGAATCGTGGTCACTGCGAGCAGTTGGACTTTCATAAATAGCCACAGTATCTTGATAATTATTCTGCCACAAAGGACTTTCACCAGCAGATTCCCATTCATTACGTCCATTTTCAATCTGATAAGAAAGGTCAAACGCATCAGCACCAATCCATTCTGCTAAATGATACATACCTGGTTGGTCAATAACGTCACCAGTGCCGTCAGGGCCAAGGTAAACAGAGAGTGCAAAATCACCAGGGTAATTGATGCCCGCCATATCGAGGTTGAGGTAATTGCTTACTGTCACCCCATCAGGGATATCTCCAGCAAATGCACCAGATCCCCAAAGGCCTTCTTCTTCTGAAGACCACAAACAGAACACCATTGTTCTTCTTGCATCAAAATCAGCAAGAACGCTTGCAGTAGTCAATACCATTGAAGTTCCAGCAGTGTTGTCATAAGCACCAGTTCTTGTTCCGTATCCCTGTTCATCAGTTCCCGGGATAAGTCCAATTGGAGATGCATAAGGTGCGATGTCAAAGTGTGCACCAAAGACCAACCATTCATCTGGATAAACAGTACCGGTTTTGTAGCCACAAATATTGACTGCCCACAAAGTTCCACTTTGGAAACGGTGAACATCAACATCTAAACCATATCCAACCATTACACCTTCAAAGTAGGTAATCGCATCTTCATATGCAGGGTTTCCGTTACCAATCCAACGGTCAAGGTATCCAACAGCACCATCAGCAAGATCGGTAGGGTCAGAGGTTTCATCAGTGATGAAATCAACCCATTCATAGACATCTCGTCCGTTGAGCCATCCTCCACTTGCTCCGACTCCGTTTTCTTCAGACAAGTCATCTCGTTGGTCTCGAACAGTACTCAAGTGTTTCACAACAACATCTCCACCGGTGTCGTTAGCAGGAATAATCCACGGAAGAAGCCCTCCTCCGTCTTCGTTTTCAGAAGCCATAATCGCCGAACCACTACTCATATCCTCGTGCCACATCATCCACGATTCATCAGCAGCACGAATTGGCCAATTTTCACGACCATACTTACCCATCAGCAAAACAATATCATCGTTTCGAGGAGGGAATAGTACCTTTATCGTGACTTCCTCACCACTTCGCAAATCGAGAACAGTACCATTTTGGGCTCGTAGTGAGCCAGGGTCTTGAATAAAGTAAGGGATGAAGACACTCATGTCTGCATCAGCTTTGAAGGTTGTAGAAACCCATTCACCACCAGGAATGGTCATAGAATTATTGGTTGAACCGCCTTCAACTTCAATTGACAGAAGATCCGCAGCGGGGAGAGAAGAATCCCCACTATCTCCGAAACAACCAGCAAAGGATGCTGAAAACATCAGTAAAACCAACATTCCAGCACGGGTATAGGTAGAGCGCATAGCCGTTCCAATTGAACGGTATTGTTGAACCCAACGGTTCCAAGTTAGAAAGGCACTTTGTACAATTGGGTGCTAGTTTCCATTCACCGGAAACTCACTTCCAATAAAAGGCGAAGCGTTAAGGGGGGCTGGTAATCCGGTTTACCCATGGCAACTGTCCATTTAGGTCAGAAGCGCCGGGTCCTAGCCCGCGCAATTCCGGATAGTTATTCCGATGCCTTAGCCAATTATTTTGGAACAGGTCCAACCGATTTGGTCCTTGCCAGAAAGCAACATTCAGCCTATTGTCAAACCCTTGAAAATGCAGGACTGCAAGTAATTATTTTAGATACAGACAACAATCACCCCGATTGTTTATTCGTTGAAGACCAAGCGATTGTTATCGATGGTCATGTTCTACTTCCGATTCCAGGACACCCCTCAAGAGTCGCCGAACAACCACCGATAGCAGAGTTTTTGACTCAGCAATATGGCTCAGATAAAATACAACACATGGGATCTAATTGTAAAATGGATGGAGGGGATATACTTCGTCTTGGAGACTTATTTTTCGTTGGCCGTTCTAGCAGAACAAATGATGCGGGGATATCAGTCCTAAGAGAATTGCTTGATAGACTTGGACATGAACTCAGAGTAATCGACCTGCCCCAACAAGCACTACATCTGACCAGCGTTTCTTCAACTCCAACCGATACAATTATTTTCACCGCAGAGGGCTATCTTTCCGAACAAGATTTCGGACAATTGCCTGAAGGTTGCGAAATCCGATGGATGCCTAAACAAGAAGTCTATGGCTGCAACACCATCGGTTTAGATAACGGCCAAGTGTTAGTTGCTGAAGGACACCCTACGGTTCTCTCAACATTAGAGGAATTGGGCCTTAAGCCAATAATAATGGATATGAGCCAAATTAAAGCAGCGGATGGCTCACTGACCTGCCTTTCAATATTTTATTGAAAACGACCACTTTCATCATAGACGGAATCGTGCCAACGCATTATGGCAAGTTCAGCTTCATCAGAAGTCTTACAGATGACAACATCATTCTCAAAGACTCCAGAGGATTGAGAATCTGCAAGAGTAATATTTCCTTTAACAGCGATTACTTCGATCATTTTTTTGTGGTCTCTAAAAATCCCTAACTCAAAAACAATCCATGGCTCATCATTACCAACCAAGGAGTCGAACATCTCTGAAAACAAGAATTCCGCTAAATCAGTAGCGTTGTAGAATGAACATAAACTGCTTAATGTTTCCATTAATGCTTGAGACTTATCACCAAGGACTTGGGAAACACTATCGATTATTCTAGATTTACACAAAGTCAACAATGGCCTTTGCTCTTCATCCATAGTCTGGCCACCATCCACTCCTAATTGACAATTTGTTAATTCAAAGCAGATTAACGTTAGAAATCAAATCTAATATATAGCGAATTAAAACTATAATTAACAAACCAAAGAAAACACTCATTACCACTTTTGTTGGTAGATATTTCAGCCCAACCTTAGCCCCAATTTGAGCGCCAATGAAGGTTGTTATTATTGCACTAGGGCCGAACAGCAAGATGTTTTCATCGGATAAAAACGCCAACTGTCCTGCTGATAATGCAAAACTGTGAATGATAACTGCAAACGGTACGACCACCATCATTATTCCAAAAGAAGTACCTATGGCAGTACGGGTTTTCAAATCAGTATACTGACGCAATAATGGAATATTTATAATGCCAGAACCAATTCCTAAAACAGCAGAAAGTATGCCGCCAATACCAGAACCAATAATCAAAGGAGCCTGTTTAATTCCCTGCTCCCCAGTCACTTCAACAGCAGAGACTGCATCTGCTTTGATTTTGTTCCAAGTTTTTTGAATAGCCCATAAAATCATCATAATACTAACCACTTTGAAGGCCAATTCCATTTTATCCCCCAAGAGACTTACTATCAATACACCGATCATAACACCAGGAATTGCGCCCCACAAAGCACTATTGCGCACTTCAGTAGACCAATGCCCTTGTTTGCGATGAGCTAAACCTGAACCATAGGATACAACAGTGGTTAGGGTTAATGAAACCATTATCAAAGCACCATCAATTTCCCAACCTGCTACGTAGTGCAAAATTGGAACGAACAGCAAACCTCCACCCAAGCCGAGAGGGGCGAATAGTAAACTGGTTACGAAGACCAAGCCGAGAACGAGGGCTAGGGTCATCACATCCATATCAGTCGCTTGAACAATATTGTTCATTAAGTTACGCAGACCACAGTAGTGATATTCTCCTTTTGATTACAAAGCAGAGTGTAGGATTCGAAGTGAGAAGTTACCTCTTTGTCCCAGTAGAAGAACTTGCCATCATCTCCTCGGATGAAGCATTCCCAAACAGAACAACAGTACGGTGTGCAAAGGAATAAGTCATACCCATGGTTGTTTGAAATTATGGGAGGCTTGAAAGCAAGTGGAGACATGCGGTATTTTCAGATTCGTATTTTACATGAACAAGCCCAGCATCTACCTGGTTCAATCATTACAAAATATTTCAGTAAATTGGAATTAGATTACTGGAACAGGGGTTACAGATTCGCTTCCGTCGTGTATAGTGAAAGTTGAACATGATGGCATCGACATCATGAGTATTAAAGATGAAATTAAAGGGGGACTCATCATCGATCAAATCCTTCAGGAAGGCGATGGTTTTGCATATCTGAAGGCGAGAACTCCAGGGCCAATTCAACAACTCATTGCTAAGGAAGATGAAGCATGGATTATGCCACCAACTTATCTTTCGAGAGAGGATGGTTTTTTCATGACCATTCATGGGACCTCTGATGGAATGAAAAGACTCAAAGATAAATTAGAAACTCTTATTCCGGAAAAAATGAAAATGAAACTCTCTACTCCACTCGCTGGCAATTTGGTAAGTATCCCAATACTGCATGATAAGCGAAGTTTAGTGATAAAAACTGCAGTTGAAATGGGGTATTACGAGACTCCTAAAAAATGCAATCAAACCGATCTTGCTGATTTTTTTGGGTTGAAGCAAGCAACTGTAGCCGAACATTTACAGCATGCTGAAAATATCATCCTCAATTCTTGGGCCAAACAAGTGCCGAGTTCAAAGCCCTCTAAGCGTAATTAAAGTTGCCAATAGAAGCATTAAAGTTCCCAAAATGGTGAATGCTTTTTTGACAACCCTTGGTTCGTTTGCTTTTGATTTTATTTTCTCTCCAAGATTGGACCAGATAATCATAGCCACAATCCCACCGCTTGTCGTAATGAGTGATATTGTTGTAATTCCAACAATTCCACCGCCAAAATCATTCAAAAACTTAGCCATTAACATGAAGACCATGGCCCATTCTTTACCATTCACAAATTGCATGAAGACGCCGGTTTTGAAACCTAACTTTGGAATCTCTTCGGGAAAGTCTTGTATTCTTTCAGAACGTCCAAGATAGAGGATTAAAAAGGCGATTAAAAACATGAACAAAGAACCGATGATATTGATCGCCACGCCAAATGGCCCTTCTTCATCAAAGGAGTCTACAGCGAAACCACAAACGAAATGGATCGACATGAAACCGAGCGCCATTCCGGCGATGAGTGGAACATTGCTCTTTTTACCGTGTACAACCGCATGAACGGTGCAGGTGACGTTATTTGGACCCGGGACAATCAAACCTGCTGAAAGCAACATGAGCAAGTAGAGCAATGAGTCCCACGGCATGTTTGTGAACCGATAGAGATGGTATATGTCATCTCCTATGAAGAAATTTGACCCTTCTCTTCGGTTCAGGTCGCATCAAATCAGCCTTTCCGGCTCTTAAGCCCCCTTTTTGCGATAAAATACATCATGAGTGAGGAAATTATAGGGTCAAATACAAAGTGTGGCGCCTTCTTGGCGCGAGCATGTATGCTACCGATAATATAGGGACGAGCCGTGTTTTTGGTTTGAAATCTATGAAATCACTCCTTCTTGCCGTTTTAATGGTCTCAATGTCCCTTTCTGTGGGCCTTGTAGAACTGAACAAAGCCCCTTGGCTTGTTGAAGACGGTGAAAGTGAACTTGGAGAGGCCAACACCCCCATGTACACAACTGCACCTTCGATTTCCTATTCCTCAAGCACGCTCGCTCTTTCCAACAACACCGCCATGACGCCAGTGACAGCGACGAATTCAGGTGGTACGGTTGGAGTTCCGGTGGCAATGGAACTCAGTAGCCTCAATGAACGGCTGTCTGTAGCCCTTGATTCTGATGGATACAGGCATGTTTCCGCTTCCGACACCACCAGATATGACCTCATATATGCGACCGACACCAGTGGGGCTTGGGTCAACATAACCGTTGATGCTCCAGGACAGGTCGGGCTACTACAACTCAATCGCTGTTGATTCTGAAGACGTCGTGCATATTGCCTACTTACAGCCTTAAGGATGATACGAACGCACTTACTCAAGACCTCAAGTACGCTACGTGCGCATCATCATGCGCATCAGCATCTTCATGGTCAAACATCACCATTGACGCCACTGAGTGTAGGCTATAGCACCTCCATCGCAGTTGATTCAAATGATGGAGTGCATATTTCCTACACCGATCTTAACGAACGATGCACTGAAGTATACGATGTGCTCCTCATCTTGTGGTACAGCATCTTCATGGTCGAATGTTTCTGTTGACGATATAGGAACCGGTGATCTTAAACCAACTGATATCGCGATTGATTCAAACGATGCAGTACACATCACCTACCATTGGCAAGGAATCAGTAATCTCAACGTACGATATGCCACGTGTACTACCTCGTGTGCATCGGCATCCTCATGGACAAACACATCAGGTATTAGCCTCAGCAACATACACGAGTGGCACTCGCAATTGATTCAAACGACGCACTGCACATTGCTGGCTATGATTTGACAATAAGGATATCTATTTACCTCGCATGTACCTCTTCATGTACTTCCTCCTCTTCATGGTCAAATATTAGCGCTGTTACCACTGGCAATGTTGGTGGACGACCTTATCAATTGCAGTTGATTCTACGAATAATCCACACATATCCTATCAGGAATGGTGTGTTTGGCATCTTCTTCGGTGAGACTTGGTTACGCCACTTGCACTTCATCGTGTCTAACTGCCTCAAGCTTTTGGACTCACGGTACTGTTGATGACACCGCCAACTCCGGCTGGTACATCAATTGCAGTCAATCACAACAACAATAGCGTACATATCGTCCATGCCGTTTACGGTACTGGCGATGTTCACTACCTCGGCTCAGACACTGCTCCATATACCGTAAGTCCCGACCTTCCAAGTGGTTTGAGTTTGGATTGGAGCAGCGGAAAAATTTCTGGGACACCGAGAGAACTCTCCACCTCCACGATCTACACCATTACGGCAAGAAATGCACATGGTTCGGATACCGCAACACTGACCATTTCGGTCAACGCACCACCTTCGCTGTCCTACGATTTGGGTACAGGAAACAGCACTTCAGTCTATTCCAACAAACAGGTTGCTGCAGGATTCCAACACACCTGCGCCATTCTTGACAATGGTTCTGTGATGTGCTGGGGAGCGAATGCCTGGGGACAATTAGGCAATGGTGGAACAGGCGGCGAACACATACCCGTTTGGGCTGATCTTGGCACGGATAGGACCGCCGTTGCGATCACTACTGGACACGACACTCCTGCGCCATTCTGGACAACGGTTCAGTTTCCTGTTGGGGACGGGGAGTTTATGGGCAATTAGGTAACGGAGGAACATCAAGTCAATACTCACCAACGCTCACCAGCAGCCTTGGAACCGGCCGTACGGCCGTAGCGATTTCTGCAGGAACTATCACACCTGCGTCATTCTTGACAACGGTTTAGTTTCCTGTTGGGGATTCGGGATTTCAGGACGCTTGGGTAACGGAGGTACATCACAGTCAATACTCACCAACGCTCACCAGCAGCCTTGGTACCGGCCGTACGGCCGTAGCGATTTCTGTTGGACAATTTCACTCCTGTGTCATTCTTGACAGCGGTTCAGTTTCCTGTTGGGGGTCTGGAAGTGATGGACAATTAGGTAACGGAGGAACATCACAACAAAACTCACCAACGCTCACCAGCAGCCTTGGAACCGGTCGTACGGCCGTAGCGATTTCTGCTGGAGACATCCACACCTGTGCCATACTTGACAACGGTTCAGCCTCATGTTGGGGGGAGGGAAGTAAAGGACGATTGGGTAACGGAGGTACATCACAACAAAACTCACCAACGCTCACCAGCAGCCTAGGAACCGGCCGTACGGCCGTAGCGATTTCTGGTGGAGCCAAACACACCTGCGCCATTCTTGACAGCGGTTCAGTCTCATGTTGGGGGATTGGAGGGGATGGCCAACTGGGTGACGGGGGAACATCAGATCAAAACTCACCAACGCTCACCAGCAGCCTTGGAACTGGCCGAACGGCAGTTGCGCTTGAGAATGGACACGCCCACGCCTGTGCCATTCTTGACGACGCTTCCATGAAGTGTTGGGGAAATGACAACACCAAGCAGTTAGGCAATGGAGCCACAGACAGCACCGGCGACCCACCCGTTTTGGTATCAGGCAGTCATACGTGGGACTCTACGATGGTTTCTGGTTCATCAAGTACCGTTTACCTTGTACAGAATGCGCTTATGAGTTCACTTTCTCCAACGTTAGACGCTGGCTTCGGTGCACCCACTTCATGCAACCAAACGGGGCTACCTTCTGGCCTTTTACTTAGCACCACATGCGTGCTCTCAGGAACACCGACAACGTTGGGCAGTACAACGCTGACAATTATCCCCTCGAATGCAGAAGGTAATGGTTCTGCAGCTATTTTTATCGTCACTGTGAATGCTTCAGGTGGTTCAATCACCATCAACACAACCTCCACCGAAGGTGGCGTGGGCAGTGCCATCTCAGACATCACCATGTCGTACACACACACCGCCAGCATTCCAAATTGGGTCTCAGGTGTGACCAACAGCACAATTAATCCAGCCGCCTCAATTCCAAATGGAGGGTCTTCAAAATCTTCAATCAATTCAGGTCAAAACGGAGACATCGCAGCTGTGTATTCAGTGAACCAAACCGGCGCAACCTCAGCCAATCTTACCTTGCTCTACAAATGGAACGGAGCATGGACAGAGAGCACACTTGACAGCAGTGTCGATACGGACGTCGCATCGGTTGCTATTGACCGACAGGGAGCACTTCACATCGGGTACGTCGATAAGGATAATGCCAAGCTGAAGTACGCTACCAATGCAACTGGGTCTTGGGTCATAGAGACATTGGGTGATGCAGCCACTGATCAATCAGCACATACGGCAATTTCAGTGCATTCGGTCACAAATGCTGTTCATATCATGGCCGTGAACGGTTCGAACTCAAATGCAGGCGTGAAGCATTACACAAACGAAACAGGTACCTGGCTCGACTCAACCATTTCTGACCCATTAGAAGATGAAGGGTATGGCGTTAAGGCTGATCTTGACTTCGATGGTAATCTGCACGTTGTTTTCAGAAGAGAAGCCAACAGTGTCGGGAACCCTGCCTATGACCACTTAATACTGGCCAGTCGAATAAACGGAGTTTGGCAAAACCAGACCATTACAGAGTGTGCAAGCATTGGCTGGGATAACAATCCTGACATGGCCATTGATTCACAGGGACAAATTCACGTAGCATACAATGGTAAGCTCAATCAAGGAAAGACTCTATATCATGGAGTACTAACAAGTGTTAACCCAAGCAGCAGTTTGGTTTCAACCCAAATAGATATCATAGGATTATATCCAGCTTTGGCCATTGATTCAAACGACAATCTGCACCTTTCCTATCACACTGCTGGTTCTGCCAAGAATCAAAATTACACAACAAATACCTCTGGTTCTTGGAGTACACCAATCGAAACGAGCGCCACTGCCGGCGGCATTCATGGGGCTTATTTCGCTGAAATGACCACGGATTCCAATGATGATGTGTTTATCCTTGCCTTCGGGGAAGTAGTTTCCAGTTGCAAAAGTTGTGACATTCGAATAACCAGAATTCAAGGGTTAGGACCAAGTCTTGCGATCAATCCGATTTTCGAGGTATCACCACCACTCCCAGATGGACTGAACATGAACTGGCACAACGGTACCATTTCTGGAACACCGACTGAAACCCACGCGAACACTACACACACCGTCACAGTGACTGCCTTTGGCGCAACCACAACTGAAACATTCACACTTATGGTCATTGAAGCACCTAACATTTCGTATGGCCAATCATCGTACACGTTCACCAATAATACCGCTCTTAGCGGAGTGACGCTCACCAACACCGGTGGTGCACCGTCAGGAACACCGCTCTATGCGAAAGATGGAACGTTACCAACAGGAATTCAATTCAACAGTATGACTGGAGAAATCTATGGGATTCCATATGGATTTTGGTCTACTACATTTACCGTTTGGGCGAACAATTCTGCGGGCAGCAATTCGACAACAATTACCATCAACGTTCAAGAAGAAGCTCCTGACATTGCGTACGCAGGTTCACCGTTCACGTTCACCAAGAACACCGAAGTCGTTGGAGAAACACCAACCAACGCTGGTGGTGCGGTAAGCACATGGGCAATTCACCCAGAAGCATCTTCGCTACCAAACGGTCTCTTGTTTGGTCCGTCCAACGGAACCATCTACGGAACACCGACCACTGTGGTCTCTTCAGCCGTTACGTTCACCGTTTGGGCGAACAATTCTGCCGACAGCAATTCGACAACCATTTCGATCACCGTTCAAGATGAAGATGCTGATATTTCGTACGCAGGTTCACCGTTTACGTTCACCAAGAACAGTCTTGTGAGCGGCGCAACGCCAACCAACGTTGGTGGAGTACCAGATGCTTGGGCTATTGATCCAGAAATCTCCACAACGATACCAGGACTTTCGTTCAACACCGCAACGGGTGCTATCACCGGTACGCCAACAGGAGTACATTCAGCCGCTACGTTCACCGTTTGGGCGAACAATTCCGCAGGTGATATTTCGACAACCATTTCGATCACCGTTCAAGATGAAGCATGCCTGACATTTCGTACGCAGGTTCACCGTTTACGTTCACCAAGAACAGTCTTGTGAGCGGCGCAACGCCAACCAACGTTGGTGGCGCACCAGATGCATGGGCTATTGATCCAGAAATCTCTACCACGATTCCAGGACTTTCGTTCAACACCGCAACGGGTGCTATCACCGGTACGCCAACAGGAATACATTCAGCCGCTACGTTCACCGTTTGGGCCAACAATTCCGCAGGTGATATTTCGACAACCATTTCGATCACCGTTCAGGACGAAGCAGCCGATATTTCGTACGCAGGTTCACCGTTTACGTTCACCAAGAACGGTCTTGTGAGCGGTGCAACGCCAACCAACGTTGGTGGCGCACCAGATGCTTGGGCTATTGATCCAGAAATCTCCACAACGATACCAGGACTTTCGTTCAACACTGCAACGGGTGCTATCACAGGTACGCCAACAGGAGTACATTCAGCCAGCACGTTCACCGTTTGGGCCAACAATTCCGCAGGTGATATTTCGACAACCATTTCGATCACTGTTCAAGATGAAGCATGCTGACATTTCGTACGCAGGTTCACCGTTTACGTTCACCAAGAACGGTCTTGTGAGCGGTGCAACGCCAACCAACGTTGGTGGCGCACCAGATGCATGGGCTATTGATCCAGAAATCTCTACCACGATTCCAGGACTTTCGTTCAACACCGCAACGGGTGCTATCACCGGTACGCCAACAGGAGTACATTCAGCCACTATGTTCACCGTTTGGGCCAACAATTCCGCAGGTGATATTTCGACAACCATTTCGATCACCGTTCAAGATGAAGCATGCTGACATTTCGTACGCAGGTTCACCGTTTACGTTCACCAAGAACGGTCTTGTGAGTGGTGCAACGCCAACCAACGTTGGTGGCGCACCAGATGCATGGGCTATTGATCCAGAAATCTCTACCACGATTCCAGGACTTTCGTTCAACACCGCAACGGGTGCTATCACCGGTACGCCAACAGGAGTACATTCAGCCACTATGTTCACCGTTTGGGCCAACAATTCCGCTAGGTGATATCTCGACAACCATTTCGATCACTGTTCAAGATGAAGATGCTGACATTTCGTACGCAGGTTCACCGTTTACGTTCACCAAGAACAGTCTTGTGAGCGGTGCAACGCCAACCAACGTTGGTGGCGCACCAGATGCATGGGCTATTGATCCAGAAATCTCTACCACGATTCCAGGACTTTCGTTCAACACCGCAACGGGTGCTATCACCGGTACGCCAACAGGAGTACATTCAGCCAGCTATGTTCACCGTTTGGGCCAACAATTCCGCAGGTGATATTTCGACAACCATTTCGATCACAGTGAATGACATAGCACCAGTGTTCACCTATACATCACTCGAAGTGACATTGACCAATAATACGGCGACAACGCGCTCGCCAATCAGCACGGGCGGGGCGGTCACGTCGTGGGAGTTCATAGGAACTGAACCACTTGGTTTGAACTTCGAAGGCGGAAATGGAACCATTTGGGGTACACCAATCGCTGTTCAAAGTAAAACTCAATACTTGATTTGGGGGAACAATTCAGGTGGACAGCATTTGGTTTACATGAACATCACCATTTCTGATGTGCCTGTTTCCTTGAGTTCCACTTCTGACAACTACAACCTTACGCGTGGTATCACAATGGTCACTCCAATCAGTCCAGTTTACACTGGTATTGTTGACATCTGGGGCATTGAACCTTCACCTACATTGGCCGGTCTCTCTTGGGATTCATCCACGGGTGTGATTTCAGGTACGCCAAACATCAACATGACCCGAACAGAATACACCGTTTGGGCAAACAATACCGGTGATGACGTGTCCCATAAGTTCAACATCACCATCAATGAACCGATTGTGACTCTTGTCTACGCTCCTGCAAGCGAGATCTTTGTTCGTGGTACACCAATCACCAACTGGAACCCAACGGTGACGGGTGGAAACGTCGAAACTTGGGGAATTGAGCCTTTAATTACAAGCACTGGTCTGTCGTTTGTCAACGGTGTGATTTCGGGTACACCCACAATCAACATGACCCAGACACTGAGTTCGTCGTTTGGGCCAACACGACCGGTGGACCAACCAACTTTACCATCACCATCACCATCAACGAACCGATAGTGACCTTGGCTTACAGTCCAGCGAGTCAAACCTTCGTTCGAAATAATGCAATCACAGAATGGCACCCAACGGTGACCGGTGGAAACGTCGAAACTTGGGGCATTGAGCCTTCAATTACAAGCACTGGTCTTTCGTTTGTGAACGGTGTGATTTCGGGTACGCCAACGATCAACATGACCCAGGCACAGTACGTCGTTTGGGCCAACACGACCGGTGGTCAGACTAACTTTACCATCAGCATTACAATCGACGAACCTGGTGTCATCCTTGAGTACAATCCAGAAAATGTAACCGTCACGATTGGCGACCCTATGATCGCATTGACGCCACTTGTCAGCAACGGTACTGTCGAGGAATGGAGCATTTATCCAGAGCTCGATAATGGATTGGACTTTGCGAACGGAATCATTTCAGGAACGCCAACAAGCATTCAATCAAAACAAAC